>CAVYNR010000011.1:0-663840 GCA_963769985.1 uncultured Actinomycetes bacterium
CGATCTGGTTGAACCAGCGCCGGCCGCTGACGGGGTGGCGCACCACGGCACTGCGGCGCTGTCTGGTGCGCAGTGCGCCATCGGGCTGCCAGGCGACTCGATGGCGTGGGCGTGGCAGTACTGCTCGATGGCACCCCGGTCCTCGGTACCGAACACCTGCTCCAACGAGGCCCCGATCTCCTCGTTGTAGCTGCGGGTCAGCAGCCACCCCCCCGCTCGAACCGCTCCGTCAGGGCCGCGGGCAACGCGTCGAGTACGGCTGTCGAGTCGGCCACCGCGGTCGCGCCGCCCTCGGTGGGGGCGCCCAGGCATGCGAACAGCATCAGGCCGGGGAACTCCAGGGTGTAACTCAGCTCGTGGTGCATGCACATCGGCTGGGTCGGCGGCCACTTCGACGAGGAGTACACACCTCGGAGTAGGTCTGCCGCAGGGCGAAGGCCTCCCTCTCGGTCACCGGGGCGACGCCCAGGCCCTGAAGAACGGCGCCGACCTCCGCCGCGTCGCGCAGCCCAGGCCCCGGACCACGACCGAACCGTGCTCGGCCACGACGGCGCGCAGAGCGTCCCGCCGCGCGGCTGCCCAGTTCGCCGCACCGTCGGTGGGGGCCCGACCCGCAGCATCGGCGGACTGCCGGGTCCCCGTTCCAGTCTGGCAGTGAGATCGGGAGTGAGGACACATCGTGGTGCTCCTCTCAGTCGCGGCCCGGGAAGATGCAGGCCGTTCGAGATCGCACAGCACCGCCTGTGCAGCGTCTTTCGCACGGGTTTGCAGGAAGAAGTGGCCGCCGTCCGGCAGCTCGTGGAGGTCAACACGCTCGGCCAGCCGTTGCCAGTCGAGGTACCGCCGCGCGAACCCCGCCGTATACGGGTCGTCGGCGGCGACGACCACGGTGAGCGGCGCGGACAGCTTCACCGCCGGCGGGCAGTCCAAAAAAAAAAAAAAAAAAAAAAAAAAAAAAAAAAAAAAAAAAAAAAAAAAAAAAAAAAAAAAAAAAAAAAAAAAAAAAAAAAAAAAAAAAAAAAAAAAAAAAAAAAAAAAAAAAAAAAAAAAAACGCACGCTGTCACCGGGCAGCTGCGCGCCGAGGAACACGCGTTGGACTTCCACCCCGCGCTCCTCCAGGCGCTGGGCCGTCGCCACGGCGAGCGCCGTGCCCCAGGACTGGCCCCACAGCCGGAGCCCGGTCAGGCGGAGGAGTGACGATCTCGTCGGCGACCTGCTCGGCCACCTGCGTCATCGGCGCGGTGGGCTCACCCGCCGCGACCGTGCCGGGGGCGGGCAGTGCGACGGCGTAGAGCGCAGGTCCGGTGCCTTGCAGGGCCTCGGCCAGCGTCCGGAACTCGTCCGTGTTCCCGCCGACGCAGGGGAAGCACACCAGGGTGCCTGCCTGGGCGTCACCCGCTTCCGACAGGGGTGCAGCTTTTCCCGGGGCGCGGCTTGGCCCCTCCGTCGACCTGCCCGGCGAGATCGGCGAGCACCGGGTGGCGGGTGAGGTCCTTACCGGAGACCAGCCGCCCCAGGGTGACCGCGAGTTCCACCGCCGCCAGCGAAGTGCCGCCGCGGTCGAAGAAGTTGTCCTGCCGGCCGATCCGTTCCTGCGGGATGCCGAGCACCTTGGCCCACGCCGCGGCCAGCCGCCGTTCCGTCGGCGTGCGCGGTGCGTGGTCGTCGTCCCCGGCCGCGTCGGGTTCCGGGGTGTCGAGTTCCCCGGCGAGCGCTTCCAGCGCCTTCTTGTCGATCTTTCCGTTGGCGGTCAGCGGAGCTCTCCCGCCAGAGGAAGACGGACGGGACCATGTACTCCGGCAGCAGCTCGCCCAGCCTGTCCCTGAGGGCATCGGCCTCCCGGGCGTGCGGGCCGGAGTAGAAGGCCACCAGCCGTTTGCCGTGTCCCGCCCGTCCGGCGACCACCACGGCCCCGTCACCGACTCCCGGCACGCGGAGCAGCGCGTTCTCGACCTCGCCGATCTCGATGCGGAAGCCACGGATCTTGACCTGGCTGTCCTTGCGCCCGAGGAACTCCAGCTTTCCGTCCGGAAGCCAGCGTCCGTGGTCGCCTCCCGGAAGAGCCGCTGCCCGGGACGGTGCGGATCCGGCATGAAGGCCGGCCGGGTGCGCTCGGGATCGTTGATGTACCCGCGGCCGACGCAGACGCCGGAGAAGACGATCGCCCCGGGCGCGCCGAGCGGTACCGGTGCCAGGTGTTCGTCCACGACGTAGATGTGCACATTGTTGACGGGGCGTCCGACCGGAACCCGCTCGGTGTCCGGTACCCCGTCCATGACCTCGTGGTTGGTGTCGTCCGAGGTCTCGGTCAGACCGTAGGCGTTGACCAGCCTGATCCCGGGCCGGGCCGTGAACCAGCGGTGCACCAGCTCCTTCTTCAGCGCCTCGCCGGTGACCGACACGCACCGCAGGTCCGGCAGTTCACGCGGTCGGTGCTCGAGGTAGGACAGCACGACATCGAGGTAGGAGGGGACCACCTGGAGCACCGTGACGCGTCCGTCGGTCACCGTGTCCGGGAAGCGCCGGACGTCCAGCACGGCCGCCTGCTCGACCAGCACGGTCCGACCGCCCACCAGCAGCGCGGAGAGCAGCTGCCACAAGGAGATGTCGAAGCACTGGGGTGCGGTCTGGGCGACCACCTGCCCCTCGTCGAGCGCCAAGTCGTCGATCTTGGCGTAGAGATGGTTGAGCATGCCCATGTGCTCGCACATCGCGCCCTTGGGCTCGCCCGTGGAGCCGGAGGTGAAGTAGATATAGGCGAGCTGGTCCGGGTCGACGCGGACACCGGGGTCGCTGTCGGGGTGATCCGCTTCCCACACGGCGTCGAGGAAGAGGCGCTGACCCCGGGCACCGACGCGAGGGCCTGGTCGAGGCCGGCGGCGCTGCCGGGTTCGGTCAGCACATGCCGGCACTCGGCGCGCGCGAGCATGACGCGATGCGGTCGGGCGGAAAGTGCGGCTCGACGGGCAGGTACACACCGCCGGCCTTGAAGACCGCGATGACCGCGGCCATCCACCCCAGATTGCGCTCGGTGACCACCGCGACGACGCCTTCGCGGCGCAGCCCGCCCGCCAGCAGGGCGTCGCCAACCGGTTGGCGTGGACGTTGAGTTCCCGGTAGGTCCACTGCCGGTCCCCGTGCACGGCGGCAACGGCATCCGGGTGCGCCCGCACCCGCTCCTCGAATACTTCGTGGAACCGGCGGTCCGGCAGCTCCCGGTCGGTCCGGCCAGCCCTTCGAGCTGGAGACGGAGTTCCTCCGCGGACAGCAGGGACTGCCGCCGGTGCTCGGCATCCGGATCGGCGGCGATCAGTGTGAGCGCCGTGCGGTAGTAGCCGGCGACCCTGGCCGCGCCGTCCTCGTCGAGCACGTCGGTCCGGTACCGCAGGCGCAGCACACCTTGACCGCCGTCGCGGGAGACGTCCACCCACAGCACCGTGTCGCCCACCGGACCGCCGCCCTCACCGAGGAGGTCGAATACGGTCTCGGGGGACTCCTCGGCCCGGCCCGGCTCCGGTCCGGGCCCACGACCGGTTCCCGGCGCACCGGCAGCTCTGCCGCTGCCCGGTGAGCGTCCAGTACGAGGGCCCGCCACGAGCCGGACGCGGTCGTCGGCGGCAGGGCAGCGGCGTGCCGCCCGGCGCGGCGAGGCAGCCGGTCGTGACCTCGTGGTCGCCGGACAGCGCGGCGAGCACCTTGGCGTGCGCGGCCAGCAGCACCGGACTCAGCGGCACCTCCAGCCGGTCGGCCAGCTGACGCAGCGTCGCCGGAAGGGGAGCCGGAAGGCCGTCCCGTGCTCGGCGGTGCCCGGTACCGGGGCGGGTCCACCGGGGGATCCTGGCGAACGCGCCCTCGGTCACTGCGCCGCGCCCGTACGCGGCGTTGGCTTCCGTGGATGCTCTCATCGTCACCTACCTCCAGCCCTCGCCGGCGACCCGGCCACCGGTCTCCCGGGCCGGATTTCCGGCCCATTGCGCGCGTGGCGGGACGACTTCGCCCTTCATGAGGAAGGAGTCGGGCGCGAGAACCGCGCCGTCGCCCATCGCCACGCCGTAATGGACGAAGGCGCCGACGCCGAGTGTGCAGCCCGAGGCGATCGTGCTGCGGTCGGACTTGAAGGTGCCGTCCTCCTGCGAGTGGCACTGGACGACGCTTCCCGTGTTCAGAGTGCAGCCGTCGCCGATGGTGACCATCGACCGCTCGGTCAGGTAGCAGCCGTCGTCGAAGACCTTCCTGCCGATCCGGACCCCCAGCAGGCGCCAGATCACGTTCTTGAAGGGGGTGCCGTTGAAGATCAGCAGGTACGATCCGAGGGCACCTTCCAGAAGCGTTCTCGCCGCCAGAAGCGCAGATCGTAGATCGACAGAACAGCGGGGTCAGTGGATGGAGCGCCGTCACGACCCGGTCGACCAGTACGAAGAACACGGCGGCGGACAGCACGACCAGGACATTGCCCAGCGCGATCGCCCAGGCGCCGAGGGTGTCGTAGAGCTCGGCGGCGACCGCCACGAGCAGGGTGACCCACAGGAAATAGAGCCACCGCACCAGCAGATAGAGCGCCATGGTGGCAACGTTGTGCCTGTTCTTGGCGGTGAGACGGCGGCCCAGCTGGTCGCCGCTCTTCAGCTCGTCGAAGGTGCTGTCCCGCTGCACCGAGCGCGGAATCTCGAAGCTGGGTGAGCCGAGGAGCCCGACACCCTCCCTCATCTTGCCGTCGACAGGGACCATGACCTTGGTCGCGAGCAGGCAGTTGTCGCCCGTCCTCCCCCGTGAGGGGTAAGTGATCTTGTTCCCCAGGTAGTTGCGCGGGCCGATCGAGGCCCGGGACACCCGGAAGGACGTGTTCGAGAAGTCGGCGTTCACGATCGACAGGCCGTCGGCGACCATGGTTCCGGTCCCGACGGAACTCAGGTACGGGGTCTCGTGCTTGAGGTCCGTGCCGAAGTTCGAGCCGGTCTGTTCGACCCGGGAGAGGTCGTACCCGAGGCAGCGCCGCAGGTAGTGCACGATGCCGGAGCTGTCGCCGAACAGGCGCGTCAGGAACTTCCGGTTGGTCGTGAGGGCGATGATCCGGTGCACCCCGTAGTGGAAGCCGTACAGCGGATAGACCTTGCCCGGAGTGATGGTCCGGCTGAGCAGGCGGGGGACGGTGGCCTGGAAGAGGAGGCCGAAGGGCACGGCAGCGAAGAAGAGCAACGACGCCGCCAGGGCGCGCACATAGAACATCCAGTCCGTGAGGGCTGTCGGGCCCGGTTGCAGGACCGCGGTGAGCTGCGGCGCCTCGGCCAGCAGAATGCCCACGCCGCCGACCGCCAGGGGCACGTACACGAGCAGCACGGCCAGCAGCTGCAAGGCGCTGTGGGTCGTCCTTCTCCAGGCGCCGCAACCCGCCGGACCCACAGCCCGGTAGTCGACATCGGCCCGCTGGGCCGGTGACCCGTGCCAGTGCTCGCCGTCCGGCACCGCCTGCCCGCTGTGCAGGGCCGAGGCATGGCCGAGCTGAGCGCCGTCGCCCAGCGAAGTCCCGATGTCGAGCACGGTGGCCTCGCTGATGACCACGTCCTTCCCGAGCACCACCGCGCCGGTCTGAATCAGGCCGGCATGGGCCCGGTAGCAGCTGAAGAACGAGTCCTTGCGGATGACGGTGCCGTCGCCGATGGTGAGCAGGTCGGTGCACACCGGCAGATTGCGTGAGAAGACCGCGACGTCCCGCCCGATTTTCGCGCCCAGGGCCCTGAGGTAGAGCGTGTAGAGCGGCGAGCCGACGAACAGGACCAGCGGGTCCGAACGGATCAGCATCTTGACGACCCAGAAGCGGACGTACGAGAGGCTCCAGACGCGGATCTGCTGGGGCTTCCACCGGCCGATGAGGGCCCACTTCACCAGGATCGGGACGGCACACAGCAGCAGGAGTCCGCGGCGCCGAACAGGACCGACCGCAGATATACGTCGAACGTGCCCGGCCCGGCGGCGATCCACGTCGAGCCCCAGGAGCGATGAGCGCGACGGATACGCATAGCCGAGGAACGCCAGGAGCTGGAGCGCTCCGCACAGGACGTACTCGGGCGTGCTGGCCGGCGCCGCAGCCGGAGCCGGGGCGGCAGCCGGACCCGGGGGAGGGGCCGGTGCCTCGACCGGGGGAGAGGCGCAGGGGCCGCCACCGCCGCCGCCAGGGCATTGATCGTCGGATTCCGGTAGACGTCCTTCATCGAGACCGACGGCAGGTCCGCACGCTTCCTGACCCGCGCACAGAAATGCGCCATCACCAACGAGTCGGCGCCCAGGTCGTCGAAGAAGTGACGGTCGGCCGACATCTGCCCCGCACCCATGACCTCCGCCAGTGTTGCGGCGAGGACCTCCGCGAGACCGGTGCTGGGGGCACGGCAACGCCCCGATCGGTTGAGGACTCCGCTGGGTCTGAGGTCAATTCGTTGACCGGCTTTCCGATCATGCGAGCTCCCTGGAGAAGTTCCGGCCACCGTCGTATCCGCTCCGGCAATCACCCCTGTCCCCTAGCTGCTCGATTCGCGCCGCACGGGCGCGTCCTACGGTGTATTCGATGCTCGCGCGTATATGGATTGGTAAAGAGCGGTTTTTTCTCATAGTCGGTATTCCGGTTCGAAGGCTGGACGAGCCGCTGAACCTGTCACACCGGGTGGAGAGCCCCGGCTCGCGGCCGACCGTTCAGGGATCTGCCCGCTGGGTGCGAGTCGCCGGATGTCCGGCCCGCGCGTGGCTGCGTCGTCTGCATCGTGCCGCCGTTCCGAGTGCCCGGCGAGGCTCCCGCGCCCGGAGGACGACCGGCTCAGCCGTACGGGCCCCGACCGGCTGCGCTCTCCGTGAGGGGGCGTCAGTGTGAGAGAGCACGGCCGACGCGTGGCAACGCATTCCGGCGCACGCCTTCCCGGAGCCACGGTCTTCACCACATTCAGGATAGGACGGTTCGACACGTTGTGAGGCGAATGTCGCACAGAGCAACCGAGGGGCACCGGCCGCCGGAGCGGTCTGCCGCCGACCGTCGTGTGGACGGTCTGCTCGTGCAGGTTGCCCAGGGTGACCAGACGTCGTTCGCCGGCGTGTACGACGCGCTCGTGGTGCCCGTGATGGGCATGGCCAGCCGGATCCTGCGTGACGAGGCGCAGGCGGAGGAGGTGACGCAGGACGTGATGATCGAAGTGTGGCGGACAGCCGCCCGGTTCCGTCCGGAGCGCGGTGCCGCGAAGTCGTGGGTCCTCACGCTGGCCCACCGGCGAGCGGTGGAACGGGTGCGGTCCGTGCAGGCCAGCACGGACCGTGAACGGAGAGCCGCGCAGCTGCACCACCAGACCCCGTTCGACGAAGTGGTGGAGGCCGTCGAGGAGCGGGAGCAACGGGCCCGGGTGTACCGCTGCCTGGCCGGCCTCGGGAACATGCAGCGTCTGCCGCTGGTCCTGGCCTATTACCAGGGGCTGACCTATGCGGAGGTCGCCGAAGCCCTGTCCACACCTCCGGGCACGGTGAAGCGCGGATGCGCACCGGACTCCAGAAACTGCGCGCCTGCCTGGGGAGCGGCTGATGGCCGCCGCCGAGGATCCGTGCCCGGCCGTCGGCGCCTACGTCCTGCACGCCCTTCCGCCCGCGGAGGAGGCCGCCTTCGAAGACCACCTGGCCGGCTGCGACGGCTGCGCCCGGGAGGTCGCCGCCCTGGAGGACACCGTCGCGTGTCTGGCCGAGCGGAAGCGGTCACCCCGCCCGCCGCGCTGCGCCGGCAGGTGCTCGACCGGATGGCGACCACCGACCAGGAACACCTGAGGGGCGAGGTGCCCGCACTGGGACAGGCGCTCAAGTAGGCGGCGTCATGTCGTGACGCGCACCGAACCGCGACGCCGTGCCCGCTCCCTTCAGTCCAGGTCGGACATGTCGAGTACGAAGCGGTAGTGGACCTCGTTGCGCCGGAGGCGGTCGAGGGCCTCGTTCACCTGCGCCGAGGGGAGCAGCTCGATGTCGGCGGTGATGCCGTGCTCGGCGCAGAAGTCCAGCATGGCGGCGGTCGCGGGCCTGCCGCCGCTGCCTGCGGAGCTGAGCTTCTTGCGGCCCACCAGCAGGTCGGTGGTCTCCACGGTGACCGGGCCGAGGTGCCCGAGGTGGCTGAGAGTGCCGTCCATGGCCACCAGACCGAGGTAGGGGCCCAGGTCGTGCGGGGCGGAGATGGTGTCGATGACGACGTCGAACCGGTTCCGGGCCGCAGCCATGTCCGGGTCACAGGACACGACAAAGCCGTGGGCGCCGAGGCGCCGCGCATCCTCGGCCTTGTCCGGCGAGCGGCTCACCACCGTGGTCTCGGCGCCGAGCGCCACGGCGAGCTTGACCGCGAGATGACCCAGGCCGCCCAGCCCTGCCACGGCGACACGGGTCCCGGACCGACGCCGAGCGCCCGCAACGGCTCCCAGACGGTGATCCCCGCGCAGAGCAGCGGTGCGGCGGCCGCCGGGTCCAGGCCCGCGGGCAGCGGATAGGCAAACCGGTCGCGTACGACGTACTCGCGGAAGAAGGCCCCCAGGGTGGCCGATCCGTCGTGCCGGTCGGTTCCGCCGTAGGTCAGGGTCGGGAAGGCATGGCAGAAATTCTCCTGGCCGCCCCGGCACATGGCGCACGCGCCGCACGAATCGACGATGTTGCCCACCGCCACCGGATCACCGGCGGCGAAGCGGGTGACCTCCGCCCCGGTCGCGGTCACCACGCCCGTGAACTCATGCCCCGGAACCAGCAGGGCGTCTGCCGCGCCGTCCCGGCCGTCGACGGCGTGCAGATCGGTATGGCAGACGCCGCAGTAGTCCACACGGACCGCGAGGTCGTCGGGGCGCAGGTCGCGCCGTTCCAGCGGCGCCCGCCGCAGCGCCCGCGCGGGGCCTGCCGCCTGCCAACCCATGGTGGTCCTCATGCCGACTCCTCACAGACAGACGGTTTGGTCTGTTTCAGAGTAGGAGCCAAAAAGGGGGCTCAGGCAAACCAACTGTTCTGTTTGGTAGCGTACGGGCATGACTGAGCAGCCCCTGACCTCGCGTGGAGCGGCCACATACCGGCGCATCCTCGAGGTGGCGACCCAGGAGTTCGCGGAGCACGGGATCGCCGGCGCCCGCATCGAACGCATCGTGTCCGCCGCCCGCTCCAACAAGGCGCAGCTCTACACCTACTTCGGCAGCAAGGAAGGGCTCTTCGACGCCATCTTCTTCGGCTCCCTCGAGCGGATCGTCAACGTCGCCCCGATCGACGCCACCGACCTCGCGGACTGGGCCGTACGCCTCTACGACGAGTACCTCCGCCGCCCCGACCTCATCCGGCTGGCCACCTGGGCGCGCCTGGAGCGACGCCCGGCCGGCCATCTGGTCGACGACCCCGACCGCCTCGACGACGGCAAACTGCGCGCCATCAGCGAAGCGCAGGCCGCCGGGCTGGTCCGCAAGGGCGACCCGTTCGACCTGATGGCCATGGTGATCGCCATGTCCATGGCCTGGTCACCGGTCAGCAACGTCTATGCCGCGACCGCCGAGGAGCCCGACGCACTGCACGACCGCCGCCGGGCCCTGCTCCGTGAGAGCGTCCACCGCGCCGTGACAGCCGACTGAAGCGTCCGGTCCGGATTACCGGTCCCACCCAAACGGCCCCGCCGGTACGGCTCATGACGTGGTGGCCGCCGGGCCGAGCGACGGGATTGCTCATGCGCCCACTTCGGTACCCAGGTCTCGGCGTCGCACCGACCGGACCGTAGGGAGCCCAGGTAGGTGCGGAGCGTGGCGAGCGCGGGATGCGGGTTGTCGCCGCGCCAGATCAGTGAGTGCGGGTAGACCGGTGTCGGGTCGCGCACGGCGATGCGCCGCAAGTCGTAGCCGGCCGGCCAGACGAGGCGGGTCTGATCGCCGACGAAGGTCGCCAGCACCGAGGAGTCGGCGATCTCGTCGAGCAGCGGCTCGGTGCCGAAGTCGGGTCCGGGCACCTCGATGGTGAGCCCGAACGCGGCGGCGAGGTCGTCGTAGTAGGCGGCCCATTCCGTACCGGCGACGATGCCGGGCATCCAGATCCGGTGCCCGGCGAGCTGGGCGGGCGTGACCGCGCGGGCGGCGGCGAACGCGTGGGCCGGTCCGATGAGGAGCTGGACGGGCTCGTCGTGACCCGGGCGGCCTCGATGGCGTCCGGCAGCTGCCGCGCGGGCAGGGTGACGGCGCGGAAGGACGCGTCGATCGTGCCGGACCGGACAGCGGCGATGGCGGCGTCGGCGTCAAGAGGGTCACGACGTCGAGTTCGGTCTCGGGATGCGCGCGGTGGAAGCCCGCAGCAGACCGCCGGCGCGATCCGCCGACTGAGGACGTCGATGCGGAGCGCACGCCGGCCGGGGCGCACGGAAGCGTCGGCCCGCTCCTCGAACCGGAGGAGTTCGCGGGCGTGCGGCAGGAACGCCTGGCCGTCGATCGTCAGCTGGGCGCCGCGCGCCGTGCGGGTGAACAGCCGCACACCCAGGTCCTTCTCCAGCGCGGCGATGCGCTTGGAGACGGCCTGCTGGGTGATCGACAGCCGGCGGCGGCGTCCTGGAACTGGCCCGCGTCCGCCGCGGCGACGAAGGTGCGGACGGCATCGAGATCCACGCCGACACCCTAGTTGCACAACCCGTGGTTGTGGCTTCCCGGGCGCTGCGGTTGTTTGCCAGCTGACCTGCCCGCTGGTTTCGGTCGAACACCTCGGATGGGATGCCGCCAAACTGCCGCGCGGGGTTTAGCTCAGGCTGAGTTCGCTGCGGTAGACGCGGGTGGCGCCGAGCTCGACGACCTTCTGCGCCAACGCTTTGAACGCCTGCGCCGCCTCGCTGTGCGGTTCGGCCACCGTGATGGGCAGACCGGCGTCGCCGCCTTCGCGCAATTCGGGCACGAGCGGGATCTGCGCGAGCAGCGGCGCACCGATGTCGTCGGCCAGAAGCTGGCCGCCGCCGGCGCCGAAGAGTTCGTAGCGCTTGCCGTCGTCGCCGGAGAACCACGACATGTTCTCGATCACGCCGCGCACCGGCAGGTTGAACTTCTTCGCCATCGCCGCGGTGCGCTGGGCGACGCGTTGCGCGGCGGCCTGCGGCGTGGTGACGACGTAGATCTCGGCGCGTGGCAGGTACTGCGCCATCGACAGCGACACGTCGCCGGTGCCCGGCGGCATGTCGACCACGAGGAACTCGGGCTCGTCCCAGAACACGTCGGTCAGGAACTGCTCGAGCGCCTTGTGCAGCATCGGGCCGCGCCAGATCACTGCTTGGTCTTCCTCGATGAAGAAGCCCATCGAGATGCACCGCACGCCGTGCGCCTCGGGCGGCACCATCATCTGGTCGATCACAGTCGGCGGGTCGTCGACGCCGAGCATGGCGGGGATGGAAAAGCCGTAGACGTCGGCGTCGAGCACGGCCACGTCGTGGCCGAGCTGCTTGCAGCGCGATCGCGAGGTTCACGGTGACGGAGCTCTTGCCGACGCCGCCCTTGCCGGAGTTCACCGCGATGATGCGGGTGCGGCTGCCCTCGCGGAACGGCATCGGCTTGGCTTCCGCGGGGCCGTGGCTGTGGCCGGCGTGATCGTGGCCCGCGTGCGAACCATGGCCGGCGCCGTTCATCATCGCCGAGACCTTGCCGCGCTCCTCGTCGGTCATCACGGTGAACTCGACGGTCACGTCGCTGACGCCGAGGGCCTGCACGGCGCCGCTGACGCGGCTGGTGAGCTCGGCACGGAGGGGGCAACCCGCAACCGTGAGGGCAACGGTGACCGCGACGCGATCACCGTCGATGGCGATGTTCTTGACCATGCCAAGGTCGACGATGCTGCGCCGAAGCTCAGGATCCTCGACGGGACGCAGGGCGTCGGTGATCTGGTCTGCGGTGACAGTCATATTCTCTCGGCATCACGCTCGGGGATTTCCACTACGTGGATAGGTAGAATACCTGGGTGTCCGCGGACGCCCCTACTCGCCACACGAGCACCGACGACGAGTTCGCCGCTGCAGTCTCCGCCGTTACGTCCGCGTTCGGTGATCCGACCCGGCGCGACATCTACTTGTTTGCCCGCGACGCCGACGCCGGGGTCACCGCCACCGAAGTAGCCGAGAAGTTCGCCCTCCACTCCAACGTGGCCCGGCACCACCTCGACAAGCTCGCCGCCGGCGGATACCTCGAAGTCACGGTGGGCCGCACCGCGCAGTCCGGCGCCGGTCGCCCGTCCAAGCACTACAAGGTTTCGGCGGTCGTCGAGCCGCTCGACCTGCCGGGCCGCCGCGACGATCTGCTCACGACACTCCTCGGCCGCGCGCTCGCGTTGCTGCCACCGGCGGACGCCGAGACGCTGGCCGAGTCGGTCGGCGAGGAGTACGGCCGGTCGCTGGCCGAGCGCATGTCGCCCGGCGAGGTGCACCGGTCGTTCAAATCCGCGCTCGCCGCAGTGGCCGACGCGCTGACCGCCCACGGCTTCGCCGCGCACGCCGAGGCCCGGGGCACGTCGCTCGCGATCATTTCGGATCAGTGCCCGTTCGGCGCGGCGGCCCACGACCACCCGGTCATGTGCGCGGTCGATCGGGGCATGGTGCGCGGCATGCTCGCCGGTTTGTACGGCGAGACGATGCCCGTCACCGAAAGCTCGCGGGCCATGGGCGGCACGTCGTGCGTCACGTCGCTCTCCTGAGCGGAGTACCGGCGTGAGCCGCGCCTATCTCGACCACGCATCCGCATCGCCTCTGCGACCGGCCGCGGCGCGCGGCGATGCTCGAGTGGCTCGATGTCACTGGCGATCCCGGGCGCGTGCACACCGAAGGGCGTATGACGCGTGCCGCCTTGGAGGACGCCCGCGAACGGGTGGCGGCGCTGTTCGGCGCGCGTCCACGCGAGGTCGTGTTCACGAGCGGCGCGAGCGAGGCGATCAACGCCGCGTGTTTCGGCGCGGCGGCGCGCACGCCTGGCGGCGCGTTCGTCGCCGCGGCGGTCGAACACTCCGCCGTGCGCGAGGCCTCGGCGCGTCACGGCGAGGTGCGCACGCCCGACGTCGATCCGAACGGGCGCATCTCGGTCGGGCATCTGACGTCCCTGCTCGGCGGCGACGTCGCGCTCGTGCACTGCCAGTTCGCCAACCACGAGGTGGCAACGCTCCAACCGGTCGACGAGGTGCGCGTCGCGTGCGGAGAGCGCGGTGTGTTGCTCCACGTCGATGCCGCCGCGGCCGCTGGGCACGTGCCGATCGCGTTCGACGAGTCGGGTGTCGACCTGATGTCGGTGAACGCCGCCAAGCTCGGCGGTCCACCGGGCGTCGGCGCGTTGCTCGTGCGACGCGGCCTGCGGCTCGACCCGTTCGTCGCTCGGGGGCGACCAGGAACGCGCGCGGCGCGCCGGGCTCGAAAACGTCGCCGCCGCGATCGCGTTCGGGGCCGCCGCCGAGGAACTCTCCCGCACACTGGCGGACGAGGCCGACGCCGCACGCGCCCACACGGACGCGCTCGTTGGCGCCGCGCTGGCGGTGGGCGACGTGTCGCAGTACGGCGACCCTGTCGACCGCGTGCCGCACATCGTATGCTTCGGCGTGGGCGGGGTGGAAGCCGAAGCCGTCCTACTCGGCCTTGACCAAGCGGGCGTGGGTGCGCACTCGGGCAGCGCGTGCTCGTCCGAGGCGCTCGAACCGTCACCCGTGCTCGAGGCGATGGGCGTCGATGCCCGCAACAGCCTGCGCGTGTCGGTCGGCTGGTCGACGACGAACGCACGACGTCGCCGCATTCACGTACCGCGTTCCCGAAGGTGGTCGAAACGCTGCGCGGCCTAGCCAATCAAACGGCATGACGACCTGGTCCCGCCGGCCGGACCACCCCCACCTCAGCCCGACCGGCAGATACCGGGTACAGCGGCGACGCGAGGCCCCAGCCACGCCGAGCGTCTGGCCGGAAAAGGTACGGGACCATTGCGCTCGGGTAAAGAGAAACTTTCCGGCGACCGTTTACTTCGCTGAGATGCCGGCCTCCTGCGCGGCGCGCGCGCAGCGCGTCCTCGACTAGCGCCACCATTGCCTGGGGCGGACCATTCGCCAAGAACAGGCGGAACTCCGCGACGGCGGCCGCCGGATCTGCCTTGTCCTGCCAGAGCATCATCCCGCGGAAGAAGTGGGCGTCGGGATAGGACGGGTCGGCCGCGACCGCCCGATCGACATACGCGAGGCCCTCGTCCTTCAGACCCGCAAGACGGACCAGCCACCCTCGGTACGCGAGGGCGACGGGCTGCCGGGGGTCGTCTTTGAGGATCTGGTCGTAGAGCTTGATCGCCTCGACCGCCTTGCCCTCGTTCATGAGTTGGCCGGCCTGCGCCAACCGGTCGCCGTTCGAGCTCGGCAGCGATCCCGACAACGGCGCCCCCGCCTGCCGCGAACCAACAGCATTGGCTAGCAACACCCCCGCGGCCGCCGCCACCGCCAGCGACGCCGCAATCGTGACAACGCCGCGCCGCCGCCCCCTCCCCCGGCTTTCTGCGGATTTCCCATGACTGTCATGGGAAATCCGCAGAAAGCGGGATGTTCGAGGGCGCGGAGGACCGCGGCGGCGCGGGCGACGTAGTCGTCGCGCAACGTGTCGTGATCGGCGTGGTCGAGGTCGCCCGCGGCTTCCTCGGCGTCGAGGTCGGCGATGGAGCGCAACAGGAAGTCGCGTTCGGCTTCGAGCGCCTCACGGTCGGCCGCCGTGTTCACTGGTTCTCCTCCGCGTTCGCGACCAACGCGCGATCGGCTTCGGTCGACTGGGCCAGCGACCGGCGCGACCAGTGTTGGAGCGCGAGGACCAGGCCGGCGACCGCGCCAGCAATCGTGACGACCGGGACTATCCACACCAGCGCGCCGACGCCGCTGCGGGGCGGCGTCAACAAGATGTCGCTGCCGTATCGGCCTTGGAGGTAGGTCTCGATCTGTTCGCGCGACTGGCCGTCGTCGACGCGACGACGGATCTCGGAGCGGATCGCCTGTGCGGCCGGCGCCGCCGATTCCGCTACCGACTGGCCCTGACACGTTGGGCAGCGCACGCGGCGCGAGATGGCGTCGGCCTTCCCGGCCGCCGATACGGGGCTCGACCCGTTGCCGGCAAACGCGATGATCAGCGCGGCGACGACAACCACGACCAGCGCCGCCCACGCGATGCGACGGTCCATTACGCGGCACCGGTTTCGACACGGCGCAGCAGCCGCTCGAGCCCATCGGCGGTGGCCCCCCCGGTGATCTTCGCCAGGACCGTTCCGTCCGGGTCGACGAGGTAGCTCTCGGGCAAGCCCCGTACCCCCCAGTCGAGCGCGATGGAACCCTTCGGGTCGTCGAGCACGGTCCAGTCGCCGCCGTGCTTTTTCAGGAAGGAACGGACCGTCGACGTGCGATCGCCGTAGACGACTTGGAGCACCGCGGCGTCGCCGGCCTGCGCGTGACGTGCCGAGAACCGCACCAGTTCGGGATGCTCGTCACGACACGGCACGCACCACGTGGCGAAGAAGTTCACGAGCACGTACTTGCCGCGCAAGTCGGCGACCGACTGGGCCGGGCCCGACACCACGTCGCCCGCGGCCGCGGGCGCGGCACGACCGAGCAGCGGGCTGTCGGCGATGCGCGACTCGGCGGGATCGGAGGTCGCGGCGACGACGATCACGCCGAGCAGCACCAGACCAACCGCGCCCGCGATCCACGGCGCGACCCGACGGCGCCTCACACCGGCACCGGCGATTCCGGTTCGTGCAGCGGAGGGGAGCCGACGGACGGTTCTGAGGCGGGTGCGGTCGGCGACGGCGGCGGCGGCCGGGAACGAGGGCGAGCGCGGTGCCGATGGCGACGATCGCGCCGCCGGCCCACAACCAGTTCACGAGCGGCGTCACAACGACGCCGATGACGGCGGCGCCGTTTTTCGTCGTCGGCGCGGCGACGAGCGTGAGATACACGTCGTCGAAGAACCCGCCGCGCACCGACGGCGTACCGATGGCCTGGGTGGCGAAGGGATAGGTGCTCAACGCCGGTCGGTAGGTCTTGCCGTCGTCGATGCGCACCGATGCGCGCACCGACGTGCGGTTCGGGTACTTGGTCGTGTCGGAACCGAGGTAGGTGATGTCGTGGCCGCGCAGCGTGGCCGACTCCCCCGGCTTGAGGCGGAACTCGTCGCGTTGCACGAACGACATCGACGCCGCGAACCCGACGGCAAGCACCACGACGCCGATGTGCACGACCATGCCGCCGTTGGCCCGGCCCGACACGCCGCGCCACCACGGCTCACCCGCTCGACGCGCCGCCCGCGCCGCCAGGACGAGTTGACGCAACGCGGCCGCGCCGGCGAACGCGCCGAGGCCGAACGCGAGCAGTGCGGCCAAGCTGCGTACACCGCCGACCACGAGCACGACGAGCGTGATCGCGCCGGCCCACGCCGGCCACAGCAGCCGATCGCGCATGACGCCCTTGCTCGCCTTGCGCCACGGCAGCGCCGGCGCGACCGCCATGAGGAACAGCAACGCGATGCCGATCGGCCCCGTCATGCGGTCGAAGTACGGACGGCCGACGGAGAGCCGCGAGTTGTTGAGCGGCCTCGGCGATGAGCGGAAAGACCGTGCCGAGCAGCACGACGAACGCGAAGGCGGCGAACAGCAGGTTGTTCATCAGGAACGCGGCTTCGCGCGAGACGGGCGAGTCGATGGTGCCGGGCGAGCGCAGCGCGTCGCCGCGCCACGCCAGCAGTCCGCAGACGACCGACCACGATGACCGCGAAGAACCCGAGCAGCAGCGGCCCGATGCCTGACTCGGTGAAGGAGTGCACCGAGTCGAGCACGCCCGACCGCGTGAGGAACGTGCCGAGGATCGTCAGCGCGAACGTGGCGGTCGACGAGCGACAGGTTCCACACGCGCAACATCCCGCGACGCTCTTGCACAAGCACGGAGTGCAGGTACGCGGTGGCGGTCAACCACGGCAGGAACGACGCGTTCTCCACGGGGTCCCACGCCCAGAAGCCGCCCCACCCGAGGACCTCGTAGGACCACCACGCGCCGAGCATGATGCCCACGCTGAGCAGCCCGAAGGCCACGAGCGTCCAGCGCCGCATCGCCAGCACCCATGCCTCGTCGATGCGACCGGTGACGAGCGACGCGATCGCGAACGCGAACGGCACCGTGAAGCCGACGTACCCGGCGTAGAGGACCGGCGGGTGGAACGCCATGAGCGGGTGGTTCTGCAGCAGCGGGTTCGGGCCGGGGCCGTCGGTCGGGATCGCGCCCTTCACGGTGTGGAACGGATCAGCCGGTCCCAGCAACAGCATGAAGAAGAACGCGGCAGACGACGAACATGACCACGAGCGCCCACCCGAAGATCGGGTCGTCGACGCTCGGTCGCGGTATCGCAGCGCGAGCGCGGCGAGATACGCCGCCAGCACCAGCACCCACAGCAGGATCGACCCTTCGAGCGCCGACCACGCGGACGCGATCGTGTAGAGCAGCGGGGTCGGCTGTGCTGCCGTTGTCGGCCACGTACTGCAGCGAGAAGTCGTGACGTAGCAGCGCGACCTCCATCGCGCCGAAGCCGATGATCGCGGCCGCGACCACGACCCCACGCCCACGTCCAGCTGGACCGGATGAGATCGCCGCGCTTCTTCACGAGGCCGGTGACGAGGAATACCAGTCCGCCGCCCGACGCCAGAAAACCGAGCAGCGCCGCGCTGTGACCGAGCACCGCGGTCACGGTTTGACGTAGTCCTTCACACGGTCGGGGTTGTCCTCCCGGTAATCCTCGGTGTGCTTCACGAGGATGCGGTCGCTCACGAACGTCGCTGCCGGCGAAGCGGCCTTCGAGCACGACCGGGACGTTGGGCCGGAACAGTTCGGGCGGATCGCCGACGTGATGCACGCGGATCTCGTCGTCGCCTTCGGTCACGACGAAGTCCACGCCTCGGTCGGTTCCTTGTACGGAGCCCGGCTGCACGAGGCCTTCGAGGCGGAACCGGCGTTCGCCGAGCGATGCCCGCTCTGCGACGGCTTCGTCGACGGTCTTGAAATAGACGGTTGCGTTCTGCAGGCCCTGCCACAGCAGCCCACCGGCCACGCCGAGGGCGACGAGCAGCAGAATGGCGCCGCGCTTGCGCTTCACGACCGCGGCTCGTCGTCGGGCGACGGGCGCCGTTCGACCGAGCGAAGCCGCGTGATCACCCAGCCCGCGTAGGCAACGAGCGTTCCGACAGTGAGCGCGTAACACGCAATCACGTAGCCACTCACTGCGCCACTGCCTCTCGGCGGCGGGCAGCGATGGCGTCGGTCAGCGCGTGCTGTTCGTGTGCGACTTCCGACTCGATCACCTTTGTCCGCATGACGAGCAGCCATGCGTATGTGAGGGTCATGGCCGCGAACCCCAGGAGCATGGCGGCGATGAAGTCACCGTCGAGCTTGGTGCCCGGGTCCAGCGATGCGAGCGAACGTCCTTGGTGCAGCGTGCGCCACCACTCCACGGCCATGTGGTTGATGGGCACGACGATCACCGCCATGGCGGCGATTAGTGCGGACCGCAGGGCGCGGGTCGACGCCGTCTCGGCGACGGATCGCTGCGCGAGATAGCCGAGGTAGATCACGAACATCAGCGCGGTGGTGGTCAAGCCGCGCGTCCCACGTCCACCAGACACCCCACGTCGGACGTCCCCACAGGCTGCCCGTGGCCAGGGTCAGTCCGGTGAACAGCACCCCGAGCTCGGCCGACGCTGCGGCCACCGCGTCCCAACGGGGCGCGCGGGTGCGCGGCCACAGGTACAAGAGCGACGCGAGCGCGGTAATGCCGAAGGCGACGTAGGCCGTCCATGCCAACGGCGGGTGCAGCGCGAGCATGCGCGAGTACGTGCGCTGCTCGTACGTGGCGGGAAGCCCGAGACCGAGCACGATCGTGCCCGTAAGCGTGACGACGGCGAGCGCGCCGAGCACGCGTATGGACTTCATGACTCCTCCTGCAACGTGCCGTATCCGACGATACCGACGGCGATGTAGAGCACCGCGAACGCGGCCAACAGTTCGAGCCAGCTAACTGCGTCGCCGGGCACGCCCGCCAATCCGGCTTCCCATGCGCGCGTGGCGGCGAGAAGCACGGGTGCGAGCACGGGCAGCAGTAGCAGCGGCAGCAGGGTTGTGCCCACGCGGAGGCCGCTGGCGACCGCCGCGTAGGCGGTGCCCGCCGCCGCGAGTCCCGCCGTGGCGAGCAGTGCCGTGCCGATGAGAACGAAGGGCTCTTGCAAGTTGGTGCCGTACAGGAAGGCGACACCGACGCTCAGGAGCACTTCGAGCACGAGCAACTGCGCCGCCACCGCCAGGGCTTTGCCGAGAAACACGCCGCCCGCATCCAGGCCGGCGAGTCGCAGGCCTTCGCCGGCGCGATCGGTCACTTCGATCGCGGCGGCGCGCTGCACCGCGAGCACCGCGCAGAACACCACCGCGAGCCAGAACAGGCCCGCTGACGCGCGCCCGAGCACGCCGCGGTCCGGATCGAGCGCGAACGCGAATAGGACCAGCACGAGGAGCGCGAACGGCGCGATTTGTTGGGTGGTCACGCGCGACCGGCGCTCGATACGCAAGTCCTTGCCGGCCACCAGCGCGGCGTCACGGAACACGAACGCGCACCTTCTTCTCGGTGATCATGCCGCCGGCCACCGTGAACACGCGGCCGGCCAATGCGGTGGCGCGATCAGTGTCGTGACTGGCGACGACAACGGTGGCGCCGCCCGCCGTCACGTCGCGCACCACGCGGTCGACGAGGTCTCGGCCGTCATCGTCGAGCCCCGCGTGGGGCTCGTCGAGCAACCAGAGTTCGGCGTCCCTGGCGACGAGCGCCGCCAGCGACGTGCGGCGACGCTGACCGGCGCTCAACGCGGCGACGCGTGTGTCGGCCAGGCGGCCGTCCAGCCCCAGCTGCGTCAGCGCGTCGGGAACGACGGACTTGTCACCGCCCGACGCGGCGACGGCGAAGTCGACGTTCTCGCGCACGGTCAGGTCGTCGTACAGAAAACCGGCGTGGCCGAGCAGCGCGACCCGCCGACGGATCGACGTGCGATCGCGGGTCAGGTCGACGCCGAGCACGTTGGCCTCACCGGACGCCACTGCGACCAGTCCCGCGCACACCCGCAGCACCGTCGACTTGCCCGGCGCCGTTCGGGCCCCGCAGAAGTACCGCCTCACCTGCGTCAACGGTCAGGTCAGCTCCCGCGAGTGCGGGAAAGCCGCCCAGCAACGCGACGACGGAACGGAGGCGGACAACGGGCTCCAAGGCCCGACCATGCTACGGGCGAACCTCCGTCAACTACCAAGCAGGCGCCCGAACTACGTTCATCGGCGTGGGATGGCGACCGGTTGTGTCAGCGATCGGTCGCGTGTTCATGGCGGCGGGAGTGCTGGTCCTGCTGTTCGTGGCGTACCAATTGTGGGGCACCGGCCTCGCGGAGTCGCGCAGCCAAGCGACGCTCAACAAGGATTTCACAGAGCTCCAGCAGGCCGCTCCGGTAGGTCCTGATTACAACCCGCCCCCCGCACCGACGGGCACCGGCATCGCGATCATCAAAATCCCACGCATCGGCGTGGAGAAAACCGTCGTGCAAGGCGTCGGCGTCGACGACTTGAAGAAGGGGCCCGGCCACTACCCGAACACGCCGATGCCCGGCCAGGAAGGCAACGCCGCGATCGCCGGCCACCGCACGACCTACGGAGCGCCCTTCTACAACCTTGACGAACTGAAGGTCGACGACAAGATCCTCATCACCACCCTGCAAGGCAGCTTCGAATACAACGTGACGGAATCGGAGATCGTCAGGCCCGGCGCAGTGGAAGTACTCGCCGAGACCGACGACAACCGCCTCACGCTGACGACGTGCCACCCGCGTTTCTCGGCCAGCCAGCGCATGGTCGTGACCGCGCGGCTCGTCGGCACCGCGCTGCCGGTCCCGACGACGTTGCCGACCGCCGACCCTCCCGACGAGAACCTTGGTCTCGGCGACGAAGCGGGCCTCAGCGGTGGCACGGCGGCGCGCGGTCCCGCGGTGACGTCGGGTCTGGCGTTCGCCGGCGTCTGGCTGGCGGCGTACATCATCCGCCGCCAGCTGGGTCGCAAGTGGCTCGTGTGGACGCTCGCGGCGGCGCCGATGGCAGTGACGCTGTTCGTGTTCTTCGAAAACTTCGCGCGGCTCCTCCCAGCGAACGTTTAACGCAAAACCCAGCCGAGGCCGTGGCTGTCGAAGAAGCTGACGAGGTCGCTGGCGATGAGCGTGAGCCGGTTGCTGAAGAGCAGGAAGCCGAACGCGACGAGCAGCGCGCCTGACACGAGGTTAATGACGCGGAAGTTCCGCTTCAGCCACGCGAAGGTTCCTTGAAGTCGCGCTAACGCAAGACCGCTGGCGACGAACGGCACGCCGAGGCCGAGCGAGTACACGAACAGCAGCGCCGCGCCCTTGGCGACGGTGTCGCGTGACTCCGCCAGGGTGAGCACGCCGCCGAGCACGGGGCCGATGCACGGGGTCCAACCGAACGCGAACGCGACACCCATGACCGGCGCGGCGAAGGGGCCCAACTTGCTCGGCGAGACCTGAAAGCGTCGTTCGGTCTCGAGGATCCGGGGAGACGCGACCCCGGCGAGGAAAAGACCGAACACGATGACGAGCACACCCATCACCTGGTTGAGGCCGCGTTGATGGTCGAGCAGCGTGCGACCGAGCGCGGTTGCCGACGCGCCGAGGGCGACGAACACCACGGTGAAGCCGGCGACGAACAGCAGCGTCGAGCGCAGCACGCGACGCATCTCCACGCCGCGCACTTCCGCCAGCTCGGCGCCGGATAGTCCCGACATCATCGAGAGGTAGCCCGGCACGAGCGGCAACACGCAGGGGGAGATGAACGAGATCACCCCGGCGAAGAATGCGGCGAACAGACTCGGGTCGCCGACGGCCAGCGTCACCGCTAGCCGCCGCTGAAGTTCGGGCGCCGCTTTTCGGCGAAGGCGGCGCGTCCTTCTCGCAGATCCGCGCTCGCCCACGCCTTTAGCACCGCGGCGTCGACCTCGGCGTCGGCAAGGTCAGCTTCGAGGCGGTTGAGCGCGAGCTTGTGACCGGCGATCGTCAGCGGCGCCAGCAGTGCGATCTCCGCTGCCCAGGCCTGCGCATCCTCGAGTGAACCGAGACGATTCACGAGACCGAGGTCGTAGGCGCGGGCGCCGGTGATTTCTTCGGATGCGAGCAACATCGCGCGCGCTTGGCCGGTGCCCGCCAGCAGGGCCACCTGCTGCACCGTCTTGTGGTCGACCGCCAACCCGAGCTTGGCCGCGGGCACG
Source organism: uncultured Actinomycetes bacterium (assembly GCA_963769985.1). Taxonomy (GTDB): domain Bacteria; phylum Actinomycetota; class Acidimicrobiia; order Acidimicrobiales; family JACCXE01; genus JACCXE01. The sequence continues at coordinate 22,323 of CAVYNR010000011.1, forward strand.
CCCAACCGGGCCGTAGGCGTCGACACGCGCAGATCACAGGCAACCGCCAGTTGTGTACCCGCGCCGAGCGCGGCCCCGTCGATCGCGGCGATCGTCACGATCGGCGCGGCGCGCAGTGCGTCGAGCGCGCGACGGATCGCGGTCCGGACGTCGTCGACACCGCTGATATCGGCGCCGGCGCAGAAATGACCGCCGGCTCCGGTGAGCACGATGACGCGTGCGCCGGCGTCGACGGCGGCGCCGACTTCCGATGCGATCGCGTCACACGCCGCGAGATCCACGGCGTTGCGCTGCGCCGGTCGATCGATGGTGAGGGTGACGACACTGCCATCACGAATGGCTGAAATGTCGCTCACGGGAGTAAGACAGTACGCATGATCAGTCTCATCATCGGCCTTGTCATCAGCGGTCTCGTCGTGGGGGGACTCGGTCGACTGGCCATTCCTGGCCCGAATCCGATGAGCGTCGGTCAAACGATTCTGATCGGTATCGGCGGCTCGTTCGTCGGCGGACTGGTCGGCCGCGCCATTTTCGGTGAGAACGGTCCGGGCTTCCTACTGGCCGTGCTGGCCGCTGCGGGCATCGTTTACTTCATGCAGCGACGAAACGCTTAGATCAGCCCCGCGGCGTTCATCGTGCCGATGCGTTCGACGTCGGCGTCGACCATCATCGCCACCAAGCCTTCGAAGTCGACCTTCGGTGTCCAGCCAAGCTTCGTGCGCGCCAACGTGGGGTCGCCGATCAACAAGTCGACTTCGGCGGGACGGAAGAACTCCTCGCTGATCCGCACGTGGTCTTCCCAGTTCAATCCGACCCGCGCGAACGCGAGCTCGCAGAACTCGCGGATCTCGTGCGTCTCACCGGTCGCCACCACGTAGTCGCCCGGCTCGTCCTGCTGCACCATCAGCCACATCGCCTCGACGTAGTCGCCGGCAAAGCCGTAGTCGCGCTTGGACGCGAGGTTGCCCATCACCAGTTCTTTGTCGATCTTGTGGTGGATGCGCGCCACGCCGTTGGTGATCTTGCGTGTCGCAAATTCGAGGCCGCGTCGTGGCCCTTCGTGGTTGAACAAGATGCCGCTCGACGCGTGGAGGCCGTAGCTCTCGCGGTAGTTGACGGTGATCCAGTGGCCGTACACCTTGGCCACGCCGTACGGGCTGCGCGGATGGAACGGCGTGGACTCGCGCTGAGGCGTCTCGTGCACCTTGCCGAACATTTCCGACGAGGACGCTTGGTAGAAGCGGACCTCCGGGTCGACGATGCGGATCGCGTCGAGCAACCGCGTCACACCGAGCGCCGTTGCGTCACCGGTAACGACGGGTTGGGCGAAACTTTCGTACACGAAGCTCTGGGCGGCGAGGTTGTACACCTCCGTCGGCCGTTGGTCCTTCACGACATTGATGAGCGAGGTTTGATCGGTCAGGTCGGCGCCAACGAGGGTGATGCGCTCGAGGAGATGGCGAATGCGCTCGAAGTTCGGCGTACTGGTTCGGCGCACGACGCCGACGACCTCGTAGCCCTTCTCGAGCAAGAGTTCAGCTAAGTACGAGCCGTCCTGACCGGTAATCCCGGTAATTAATGCGCGGGGCGCCATCCGGTAAGTCTCGCAGAGACTGTTACGAACCTCGCCACTTGGGCGGCCGTTTCTCCGAGAAAGCGGCGATGCCTTCCTGGGCGTCGTCGGTCAATGTGGTGAGCGTCAGCAGCGGGTGCAGCAGTGCGAGTGCCTCGGCCGCGGCGCGGTCCCACACTTCGTAGAACGAGTCGCGACCGAGCTTGACGATCGCGGGCGACTTGGCCGCCAGCGCCTGTGCCAGCTCGCGCACGGCAGCGTCGAGGCCGGCGAGGGGAACCACCCGCGTCACGAAACCGATGCGATCGGCTTCGGCGGCGTCAACGCGGCGGCCCGTCAGCATCAACTCGAGCGCTTTCTTCGGTGGCATCGACCGGGTCAGCGGCACCGTGATCATGTACGGCCACAAACCGACGTCGATTTCGGGCGTGCCGAACACCGCGTTGTCCGCCGCGATCACCATGTCGCAGGCGAGAGCCAGCCCGAAGCCGCCGGCGAGGGCGTAGCCGTGCACGCGGGCGATCGTCGGCTTGCCGAGCGCCCACATCGCTTCGAACAGCGAGGCCAGGCCGCCGCGGCCGTCGTGCAGCTCGAGGAAGCCGGCGCCGTCGGACATCGTCCCGAGGTCGGCCCCCGCACAGAACGCCTTGTCTCCGGAACCGGTGATCACCACGACACGCACGTCAGCGTCGGCCTTGGCCTCGGCGATGGCGGCGCGCATTTGCGCGATCACGTCCCACGACAGCGCGTTGCGACGCTCGGGCCGGTTGATCGTGACGGTCGCCACGCCGTCGGCCACGTCGTAAAGCAGTTCGGCTGCCATCAGTACGACGTACGTCTACAGGCGATGCCCGCCGCCGCCGTCGTCTCGTACCGCCTCGGCCACGTCGATGGCGTGTCGGTCGAGGCGGCCAAGTGGATCGGCGCGCTGCGGGCGCTCGGGTGGACCGTGCGCACGGTGGCGGGCGACGGTGCCGCCGACGTGATCCTTCCTGGCCTCGCCTACGACGCGCCGAGCGACGTTCCCGCGCCGTCGGTCGCGGTGTTGCGTGACGCGTTCGGCGACGCCGATGTCGTAATCGCCGAGAACATCTGCTCACTCCCGCTCAACCCGCGTGCGGGCACGGCGGTGGCCGACGCGCTGCACGGCCGGCGGGCCGTCCTGCGTCATCACGACGTGCCCTGGCAGCGCGACCGCTTCGCCGGCTGGGCCGAACCCATCTCCACCGACGACGCGTGGGTTCACGTATGCATCAACGCGTTGACGCAAGGCCAGTTGCGCGAGCGCGGCATCGATTCCCGCGTTGTTTACAACCACTTCGATCTGGCGCCGTCTGGCGACGCGGCACGCGCGCGAACTGCGATCGGCGTAGACGGCTTGCTGGCGCTCCAACCGACGCGGGCGATCGCGCGCAAGAACATCTCGGCGTCGATTGCAATCGCGGAATCGATCGGGGCGACGTTCTGGATCGCCGGTCCGGCCGAGGAGGGTTACGGACCCACATTGGACGCGCTGCTCGCCGCCGCGCAGGTACCCGTCGTCCGCGGCATGCCCGACGGCCTGTCAATCGCCGACGCGTACGAGGCGTGCGACGTCGTCACGTTCCCCTCGACGTGGGAAGGGTTCGGCAATCCGACGATCGAGTCGGCAATTCATCGCGGCCACTCGTCGTCGGCCACTACCCGGTGCTCGAAGAGCTGCGGGCGTTCGGCTTCGAGTGGTATGACGCCGACAACCTGACGCTCGGCGACGCAATCGCGCTCGAGCACAACTACGAGGTCGCGCGTCGCACACTTCGACCTACGTGATCTCCCGACGCGTCTCGCCGCGTTACTGGGAGACTGACGCGTGGCCGAAGATCCGATCCTGCAGCGACGCGCGCAGGCCTTGCGTCTAGCCAACGCCGGACAGCGCACCGGCTACGGGTTGCTCGTAGTCGCGATGGTCACGTTCTTCGTCGGGCTGGGGATCGGGTTAAACGGCGCGATCACCACCATCGTCGTGATTTCGATGGCGCTCGCCGCCATCATCCTCGCTCCGTCGATCATCCTCGGCTACGCCGCCAAGGCGGCCGAACGCGAAGAACGCACCGGCCAGACCGGTCACTAACACGCGCTTGACAGGTGACTAATGAGTCACCTATTGTGCGCGGCATGAGCAACGAGAACACCGATGACGATCTGGTGTTCAAGGCGCTCTCCGATCCGTCGAGACGGTTACTGCTTGACCGCCTCTTCGAGCAGGACGGACGAACCCTCATCAACCTCGAAGCCGAGCTGCCCCACCTCACGCGTTTCGGCGTGATGAAGCACCTCAAGGTTCTCGAGGAAGCCGACCTCGTGATCACCGACAAGGTCGGACGGGAGAAGTTGCACTACCTCAACCCCGTCCCCATCCGTCTGCTGCACGACCGCTGGATCGACAAGTACACCGAGCGTCGGGTGTCCGCGCTCGTCGACCTCAAACACAGAATTGGAAGAAGAACAGAGCATGAGCGCTACCCAGATGTTCCGCGTCTACATCAAGGCCACGCCCGAGGCGATATGGGAGGCCATCACGTCGCCGGACTGGAACGACCGCTACGGCTACAAGAGCAAGACCGAATACGAGCTGCACGCCGGCGGCGCGTGCGCACGTTCGCCACCGCCGAGATGCGCGGCTTCGGGATGCCCGAGGTCGTCATCGACGGCCAGGTCCTCGAATCCGATCCGCCGAAGAAGCTCGTGCACACGTTCCACGCCTACTTCAGCCCCGAGATGGTCGAGGAGGCCGGCATCATCGTGACGTATCTCATCGAGCCGGAAGACAACGGCGGCCTGACCCGGCTCACGATCGTGACCGACGAGAACAAGTCACCCGTCACCCTCTCGATCGTTACCGGCGGCGAGGGCAAGCTCACCGACGGCGGCGGCGGCTTCCCGTTCATCCTCAGCGACCTCAAGTCCCTCCTCGAGTCCGGCAAGTCCCTCCAGGACTAAGCTCGAGAAGCACGGCGCAATCGCTGAGGCATCGTGCGGTACCCTGTGGGGGTCATGACCTCTTGCGAGCCCTTCCGACCAGCCTCCTCCTTCTTACGTAGGCGAGCCACCCCGTCCGGGTGCCTCGCCTTTGCCTCCTGTGCCGAATCGGCCAGGAGGTTTTTTGTTTCCCGAATACCGACCAACAACACCGACCACGACCCCAAGGAACGAACCGATGCCTCCGAAGAACGTGCAACCGAAGAAGATGCCCTTCGAGAAGTACAAGCCGTTCCTTCCGCTTCCGCTCGTGCTGCCCGACCGCACCTGGCCGAACGTGCACATCGAGAAGGCGCCGCTGTGGTGTTCGGTCGACCTGCGCGACGGCAACCAGGCGCTGATCGACCCGATGGACCCGAGCCGCAAGCTGCGCATGTTCAACACGCTCGTGAAGATGGGCTTCAAGGAGATCGAGGTCGGCTTCCCGTCCGCGAGCCAGCCCGACTTCGACTTCGTCCGTCAGCTGATCGAGGAAGACCTCATCCCTGAAGACGTCACGATCCAGGTGTTGACGCAGTGCCGCGACGAACTCATCGCGCGCACCTACGAGTCGATCGTCGGATCGCGACAAGGCGATCGTCCACTTCTACAACTCGACCTCGGTGCTGCAGCGCCGCGTCGTGTTCGGTCTCGACAAGGACGGCATCACGCGGATCGCGACCGACGCCGCGAAGATGTGCCGCAAGCTCGAAGACACGGTGCCGGGCACGCAGGTCCGTTACGAGTACTCGCCCGAGAGCTTCACCGGCACCGAGATCGACTACGCCATCGAGATCTGCGCGGCGGTGATGGACGTGATCGAACCCGAGGCCGACAACCGGATCATCTTCAACCTGCCGGCGACGGTCGAGATGTACACGCCCAACATCTACGGCGACGTCATCGAGTACTTCCATCGCAACGTGCCGCACCGCGACCGCATCGTGCTGTCGCTGCACCCGCACAACGACCGCGGCACGGGCGTGGCCGCCGCCGAGTTCGGCGTGATGGCGGGCGCCGACCGCGTCGAAGGGACGCTGTTCGGCAACGGCGAGCGCACCGGCAACGTCGACGTCGTGAACCTCGCGATGAACCTGTTCAGCCAAGGCGTCGATCCCGAGCTCGACATCTCCGACATCGACGCGCTGCGCGCCGTGGCCGAGCACTGCAACCGCCTGCCGGTGTCGCCGCGTCATCCGTATGTCGGCGACCTCGTCTACACGTCGTTCTCCGGCTCGCACCAGGACGCGATCAAGAAGGGCTTCGACGCGCTCGCCTGACTGACTACGACGAGTGGGGCGTGCCGTATCTGCCCATCGACCCGAAGCACGTCGGGCGCAACTACGAGGCGGTCGTGCGCGTCAACAGCCAGTCGGGCAAGGGTGGCGTGGCGTACATCATGAAGGCCGAGCACGGGCTCGACCTCCCGCGTCGGCTGCAGATCGAATTCTCCCGCTCGATCCAGACCATCACCGAAGACACCGGCACCGACATCTCCCCCGCCGCGATCTGGGACAACTTCCAGCGCGAGTACCTCCCGGAGACCGAGCCGGTACGAGTTGTTGAGCCACGAGATGACGACGAACGACAAGGGCGCGTCCGTCACGGCGCAACTCCTCGTCGACGGCGAGCACAAGACGGTGACGGGCAAGGGCAACGGCCCGATCGCCGCCTTCGTGCACGCGCTGCAGACGGACCTCGACGTCGACGTCGAAGTGACCGACTACGCCGAGCACGCCGTGTCCGCCGGCGCCGAAGCGACCGCGGTCGCCTACGTCGAAGCGCGCAACGAAGAGGGCATCCGTTGGGGCGTCGGCCTCGACGAATCGATCCTGGCCGCGTCGCTCAAGGCGGTCCTCGGGGCGGTCAACCGGCTCGAGACGTAACATCTCCCCTGTCTGGGGGAAGCAATGCGAAGCGGTCTGGTGTGGCGATTCTTCGCCTCCGTCATGGTTGTGGTCGGTGGCGCGGCGAGCGCCGCCGTCGCCGATGTACCGCCGGCCGAGGACAACCCGCCCGGCTGCACCACGGTTGGGCCAGGTGCATCCAACGAACAGTGCGGCGCGCAAGGACGCAACGGCTTCGGCGACGCCGGTCACGAGCCGCCGATTCAGGCGTGCAACGACATCAAAGGCGCATCGGGCTCGCTCATGACCCGCGTGCTGGTTGACGGGCCGCGCGCATCCGACGGGACACGGCAGTTCATCACCGGTGTCTGCATCTACCTGCCGCCCGGCTACACGACCGGTGCGTTGCGGTACCCGGCGGTGTATCTCCTTCACGGCGGGGGCGGCGACCAGGCGGCGTGGGTCACCCACGGCCGCATCCAAAAGACGCTTGACGACGCGTACGCGACCGATCCGTCGCGCGCGGTTATCGCGGTCATGCCCGACGGGAACTCGGGCAACTGGCACGACTACTACGACGGTGCGTTCATGAACGAGCAGTACGTGTTGCGCCACGTGGTGCCGTATGTCGACGCGCACTACCGGACCATCGCCAACCGCCAAGGCCGCGCCATCGGCGGGCTGTCCAACGGCGGGTACGGCGCGTTACTACTCGCCGCGAAAGCGCCCGACATGTTCGTGGCCGCGGGGGCGATGTCGTCCAACCTCGGTGCCCGCGGCATGGACTCGATGGGCACGCCGTGGTTCGCCGGCTCGCCCGTGTCCTCACAGGAACTCGGCGCGTTCTACTACGGCAACGTTCCGCTCTCGCTCGTACCGAATCTCGACGGCGTGAACGTGACGATGGATCTCGGCGCGACGTGCAGCAGCGAAGAGGACCTGTCGTCCGACCTATGCATCGCCCTGGCCGTGGATCTGGGGTTCAAGTTCGACAACCAGGCGTTCCGTGACGCGATGCACGCCCAACATCACGTCGGCGAGTTCGAATACCGGGAGGACGAAGGCGAGCACGCGTGGCGCTGGTGGGGCCGGTGGATGCGCGAGCGCCACCTCCCGTTCTTCTGGAAGCACCTGGCCAAGCCGCAGGCAACCGCCGCGCCCGTCACACCCACACAGACGCCCGTCGCGTTCCGCTACCGCTCGATCTCGCCAAGCTTCTCCGTCTATGGCTTGCGCGTGGCGGTGGATCGACCACAGCCGGAATTCCTCGACCTCGCGCTCAACTCCGGCAAGCTGACCCTCACCGGGACTGGTGTCGTGCACGTGACCACGCACGGAAGGCAGATAACCGTGGACCTCGGCCCCGGCCACGAGGCCGAGCAGTACTCGGCGCAAGCCCGCGTCGAGGACGCGGCCGGTCAATACAACTTCGTCACAAAGACGATCGACGTCGGACCCCTCCTCGTCGCGGGCGCGATCGACCCCGCTCCCGAGCTCCCGGCGACCGGCGGTTCCGCGACACCGCTCGCGGCCGGCGCAGTCCTGTTGGCGGCCGCGCTGTTCACGCGTCGGCTCAGGGCTGCAGCAGTCGCCCCAACCGCCGGATGGCGATCCACAACCCGACGGTGCCCATGACGGCGAGATACATCGCGCGCACCGCGAGCCCGCCGTTGATTGCGCCGACCATCAGCGCGCGTTCGAGCGCCACACCCTGATACAGCGGCGTCCAGCTCACGATCGTCTGTGCACCCTCGGGATAGCGCGACAGCGGAAAGAACGTCGCCGAGAACAGGAACATCGGAAAGACCGCGGCGTTCACGTAGTCGAAGTCGGTCCAGGACCGCATGAACGTGGTGGCAGCAAGCCCCACTCCTGCGAAGGCGTACCCGACGAGCAGCGCCACCGGTACGCACAGCAGCGCCCACCACGAGTGCAGCATCCCGAAGGCGAACATCACAAGAAAGAACCCGGTGGCGTAGATCGTGCCGCGCAGCAAGCCCCACGCCACTTCGCCGACGGAGAGATCGGCAATGCTGATCGGCGTCGCCAACATCGCGTCGTACGTCTTCAAGTACTTGTACTTGACGAAGAACGCGATCGTCGTGTCGAAGACCGCTCCCATCATCGCCGAGGCCGCCAGCAACCCGGGAGCGACGAACTCGCGGTAGCTCAGCAGGTGGCCGCCTGGTCCGGGCAGCTTGCCCACGAGTTCGCCGACGCCGATGCCGACCGACAGCAGATAAAGGATCGGTTCGAAGAACGCCGAGACGAAGTGGATCCACATGCGCCGGTACGCCATGACGTTGCGTTCCACGACTCGGCGGGCGAGTAGCACAGCGGTCATAGCGCGAGCCTCCGACGAAAGGCGCGACGCGCGCAGCACGGAGGTGGCGACGATCACCGCGACCAGGAACGCGACGTGTGCAAGCGACCGCCGCGGCCGACCGGGCCTGGCCAGTCATCGCGGCGCGGCACAGCTCGATCGAGTGGTACAGCGGCGACAGCAGCACACCGGTTCGGAGCCACCCCGGAAGCTGGCTTACCGGAAAGAACGTGCCGGAGAACATCGCCAAGGGCATCACGACCAACCGCAGCAAGGCACCGAAGGCGAAGTCGTTCTCGCGCGTCCATCGCGAATCCGGCGAATGGGCACGCGAAGCAAAGCGCACCGAGTACGGCGGCGGGCACGGCCAGCACGGCGAACAGCTGACGTGACGCCGCCGAGCACCGCGGCCGCGGCCACGAACAACCCGGCGATGACCGCCGTGTACGCCGCCAACCAGAGCATGTAGCCGGAGAAGACTTCGGTCGCTTCGATCGAGGTCGCGGCGGTGGCGTGGTAGAAGCCCAACCACTTGTGGCCGGCCATTACGGGCCACAACGCCTCCGCGGCCGCCGACTGCGTGACCATGAACGCCAGCAATCCGGGCGCGATGAACGTTAGGTAGTCAACGCCACTAACTGCCGAAGTACGCGCGTCGACGATCGGCCCGAGCCCGACACCCATCGCGCCGAGGAACAGCAAGGGCATCGCGAAGTGCGAGATCACCGAGGCGCGCCACAGCTTCGAATACGACGCGCAGCTGGCGCTCGAACACGCGGATAGAGCCCGGGGCGAGCACGGCTCAGTCCTCGAGGGTTCGGCCAGCGAGGGTAAGGAAGACATCCTCGAGCGAACTCCGCCGCACCAGGACTGACGACGGCACCGCACCACCGTTCAGACGCGAGGACACCTGATCGCCGTCGTCGGCGTACACGAGGATGCGATCGGGCAGACCCTCGACGCGTTCGAACACCGCGGCTAACCGCGGGAGCGCGGCCTCGCGTTCGGCGGCGCTGTGATAGCGCAGCTCGACCACCTCACGGCTCGAGTGTTGCTCAATGAGTTCACGGGGCGAACCGTGGGCGACGATGCGGGCCTGGTCCATGATCACGAGCCGGTCGCACAGCTGTTCGGCTTCATCCATGTAGTGCGTGGTCAGCACCATCGTGACGCCCTCGCCCTTCAGCTGCCACAGCCGCTCCCATAAGAGGTGGCGAGCCTGGGGATCGAGGCCGGTAGTCGGCTCGTCGAGCAGGAGGAGTTCCGGCCGGTTGATCAGCGACCGAGCGACCGCCAAGCGACGCTTCATCCCACCCGAAAGCGGGTCGACTTTGTCGTCGCGTCGATCACGCAGTTGCATGAATTCGAGCAATTCCTCGGCGCGGGACGAATCTCGGACATCGGGAGGCCGAAGTAGCGCCCGTAGATGACGAGGTTGTCCCAGACCGTGAGCTCGGTGTCGAGGTTGTCGTCCTGGGCCACGACGCCGAGCCGGGCGCGGATCTTCGGCCCGTCCACGGCCGGGTCCATGCCGAGGATGGTCAGGTGCCCGCTCGTCACGGGTGAAACCGCGCCGATCATGCGCATCGTCGAGCTTTTGCCCGCACCGTTGGGCCCGAGGAAACCGAAGGTCTCGCCTCGCTCGACGGTGAAGTCGATCGCGTCGACGGCGCGGAACGCTCCGAACCGTTTTGTGACCTCGCGGCCCTCGATCAGCGGCTCCCCGGGCACGGTCTGACCCTACCGACGCGAAGTAGGGTCGGCCTCCGCATTTATCGCACCTAATTCGGGAGGGACCCATGTCCAAGGCTGCAGTAATGACCGGACAGAACACGCCGCTTGAGATTCGGACGGACGTGGAAGTCGAGGCGCCACGCGCCAACGAAGTGAAAGTCCGCATGGGCGCGTCGGGCGTGTGTCACTCCGACCTCTCGATGCTCAACGGCACGATGTTCTGCATGCCGCCGATCGTGCTGGGCCATGAAGGTGCCGGAGTGATCGAGGAGATCGGCGAGGGCGTCACGTCCGTCGCCGTCGGCGATCACGTGGTGATCTCGTGGGTGCCCCAATGTGGCGACTGCTTCTTCTGCAACAAGGAACAGGGCTACCTGTGCGAGAACGCCAATGCGGCGCTCGCCTCGGGCGGCCTGCTCGACGGCACAACGCGCATGACGTCGGCCGGCGCACCGTTGATGCAGATGGCGGCGGCCGGCACGTTTTCTGAAGTGTCGATCGTCGCGGAATCGGGCGTCGTGAAGATTCCGAACGATCTCGACATGCGTATCGCCGCGCTAATCGGTTGTGGCGTGCTCACCGGTGTCGGCGCGGCGATGAACACCGCCGACATCAAGCAGGGCGACGTCGTGGCGGTTATCGGCTGCGGTGGGGTTGGCCTCAACGTCATCCAGGGTGCGCGCATCAAGGGCGCGGGCGAGATCATCGCCATCGACATGAACGAGACGAAGCTCCAGATGGCCAAGGAGTTCGGCGCGACCGCGACGATCAACGCGTCGCAAGGTGACCCAGTCGCTCAGGTCATGGAGATGACCGGTACCCATGGCGCCGACGTGGCGTTCGAGGTCATCGGGCTGGGCCCGACCATCGACCAGGCCATCAACATGATCCGACGCGGCGGCCAAGCGATCCTCGTCGGCGTGCCGAAGATGGACGTGATGATCCAGGTGCCGGCCTTCCTCGGGGTCGTGCTCAACGAGAAGACGATCAAAGGCTGCTGGTATGGCTCGTCGAATGTGCAGAAGGACGTGCCGAAGCTGATCGAGTTGTACAAGAGCGGCGAACTCAAGCTCGACGAGCTCATCAGCCGCACGATCAAGCTCGAGGATGTCAACGAGGCGTTCGAAGCCATGGAGACCGGCGAGGTCGCCCGCTCCGTCATCAGCTACGGCTGATTCGTTCACTTTCTTGTAACACGTTCAGCCGCCGCGCCAGCGGACCGTGTGCGTAGATTCAGCGCGTCAGTTGACCGAAAGGATGACGTCACTTGATCGACAGCGGTAACACCGCATGGGTGCTGATGTCTGCGGCACTCGTCCTGTTCATGACCCCGGGGCTCGCCTTCTTCTACGCCGGCATGGTCCGTTCGAAGAACGTGCTCGGGATGCTCATGCAGAACTTCTTCTCGATGGGCCTCGTCAGCGTGCTGTGGGCGTTCGTCGGCTTCAGCCTCGCCTTCGGCGACGGCGGCGGTTGGATCGGCAACTTCGACTTCATGGGTCTGAAGGACGTCACCACGATCGACAACCTGCCGGGCTACGTCGACGACTTCGCGCTCAGCGTGCCGGTTCTCGCCTTCGTCGCCTACCAGATGATGTTCGCCGTCATCACCCCTGCGCTGATTACCGGTGCGACCGCCGACCGCCTCAAGTTCGCCGGCTACACGGCGTTCCTCGCGCTCTGGCTGGTGCTCGTGTACTCGCCGGTCGCCCACTGGGTCTTCAGCCCCGAGGGATGGCTGTTCAAACGGGGCGCGCTCGACTTCGCCGGTGGCACCGTGGTGCACATCAACGCGGGCATCGCCGCGCTGGCGGTCGTACTCGTGATCGGAAAACGCCGGGGTTGGCCCCGTGAGGCGATGCCGCCGCACTCGCTGCCGCTCACGCTGCTCGGTACCGGCATCCTGTGGTTCGGTTGGTTCGGCTTCAACGCCGGCTCCGCCCTGGGCGCCAACGGACTGGCGGCGCAAGCGCTCATCAATACGCACCTGGCCGCCGCGGCGGCGATGCTCGGTTGGTTAATCGTCGAGCGGATCGACGGGGGGCACGCCACCACGCTCGGCGCGGCCTCGGGAGCGGTGGCCGGACTCGTGGCCATCACCCCGTGCGCCGGCTTCGTCGGCGGGCTGGCGCCGCTCGCCATCGGCGCCGTCGCCGGCATCGTCTGCTATCTCGCCATCAAGCTGAAATTCCGCTTGGGATACGACGACAGCCTCGACGTGATCGCCGTGCACCTCGTGGGCGGCATCACCGGTTCGCTGCTCCTTGGCCTCTTCGCCGACACGAAGGTCAACTCGCTGGGCTTCGACGGCGCGTTCTTCGGCGGCGGGACTGAGCTGCTCATGGATCAACTCGTGGCCGTGGGCGCCACCATTGCGTTCTCGTTCATCGCCTCGTTCATCATCGCCAAGGTCATCGACATGACCATCGGTTTGCGTGTCACCGAGGACCAGGAGAACGAGGGCCTCGACCTCAGCCAGCACGCCGAGACGGCGTATCAACTCGGAGGTGCTCGATGAAGCTCATCACCGCCATCATCAAGCCGTTCAAGATCGACGACGTGAAGGCCGCGCTGCAAGAAGCCGGCATCCACGGCATGACGGTGTCCGAAGCGCAGGGCTTCGGTCGCCAGCGCGGCCACACGGAGGTATACCGCGGCGCCGAGTACACGATCGACTTCGTGCCCAAACTCCGGCTCGAGGTGATCGCCGACGACGGCGACGTTGATCGACTCGTGGACGTGATCGTCGCCGCTGCGCACACGGACAAGATCGGCGACGGCAAGATCTGGATCACACCGGTGGAGGGCTTCATCCGCATCCGCACCAGCGAACGCGGGCACGACGCGCTCTAGTCGCCGGGCTCGTTCAACTGGATAACGGCGAAGTTGGCTCCCTGCGGGTCGGTCGCGACAGTCATCATGCCGACGCCGCCCGCTTCGAACGGGTCCATCATCACGCTGCCGCCGAGCTGCTTGACCTTGTCGATGGTTGCGTTCAGGTCGTCGACGGCGAAATACACGAGCCAGTGTTCGGGGACTTCGGCGGGGAAGCGGTCCGGCGTCATCGGCATCGCGCCACCGACGACGCGACCGCCGACCATGAACTGGCCGTATTCAGCGTTGTCGTCCCAATCCCAACCGAAGACGTTGGTGTAGAACGTCTTTGCCGCGTCGAGGTTGCGCGTATTCAGTTCGGTCCAACAGAGCGCGCCGTGCTCGTTCACGATGTCAGCACCGATGCTCTGGCCGGGCTGCCAGACCGAGAACACCGCGCCGCCAGGATCCATGAACACCGCCATGCGACCGGCCTCCATCACGTCCATGGCGGGCGCGAGCACGGTGCCTCCGGCGGCCTCGACCTGCTTGGTGGTGATATCGACGTCGTCGACGGTGACATAACTGCACCAGTACGGCGGGCCGGGATTTTGCGCCGGGCCGATACCGGCCACCGCGCCATCGCCCTTCATCGCCATGCGGTAGCCGCCGGCGTCGGGACCGAGGTCGGCAACGTCCCAACCGAAGAGGCCGCTGTAAAACGCGGCGGCCGCGTCGACGTCCGGAGCTCCGATGTCGACATAGGAAGGAGTACCGGCTGGATGTGAGGTGCGCTTGGGCATGACCCGCAAGATACGCCGACGGTGTGACACCCGAAAGAGCCCGCGGGTTACTGTCAGGTAACCAATGGCCGTACGACTTCCCGCCGCTGAACGACGTCAACAGCTCGTCGATACCGCCCTCGCATTGTTCGCGGAACGCGGCCTGCACGGCACCTCGATGGACGACATCGCCGATGCCGCCGGTGTCACCAAGCCCGTGCTCTACCAACATTTCGCGTCGAAGCGAGCGCTGTTCCTGGAGCTGCTCGACGACGTCGGAAAGTCGCTTCTCGCGTCGATCGCCGCCGCCACCGCGGGCGCCGCCGGACCGCGCGAACAGGTCGAGGCCGGCCTCACCGCGTACTTCCAGTTCGTGGCCGACCATCACAGCTCGTTCGTGCTGTTGTTCGGCGACGGGTCGCGCCGCGACGCGGAGTTCGCTTCCGCTGTCGAAGACGTCGAGTCCGTCATCGCCGATTTCATCGCCGGACTGATCGACGCCGATCTCGAGGACGAACATCGCGCGCTGCTCGCGCACGCGATCGTCGGCCTCGCCGAAGGCGCCAGCCGTCGCTGGGTCTCCAGCGGCGCGATCGAACCGGCGCACGTCGCCGCCGGACGCGTCGCCGACCTCGCGTGGGCCGGCCTGCGCGCCGTCCACCGGTGACGCCGGATCGAGCGGTTCCGGTCACGCCGTGGAAGGGGCAGTGGGCCGATGACGACCCCGACGCCAACTTCAAGTCCGACGTCGTGCTGTACGCCCACGCCGACCCATTGGCGACGCTTGACGCGCTCGGCGCGGCGCTCGATGTTCCCGTCGGTGGTCTCGTGCACTACGTGCTGGCGCGCTGGGCCAGCGCGGGTAGCGCGGCGCTGCTGGAGGTGGGCCCGTCGATGATCAATCGCATGTGGGAGCAGGTCGAAGCGCGCCGACGCCGCCGACACCGATGAGGCGCGCCTGGCGGCCTACGACGCGTTGAAACAGATGCTGTCGTGGTTGCGCGTCCCGCTAACCGACGAGACCTGAATCACAGCTGATTCACAGCTTGCGCGCAGGCGTTGCGCATCGTTGGAATGAATGCTGCCGCGATGGGATTCGTCGCGAGCTACGCCGGCAGTGAACTCAAGCGCCGGAAGGGCCGCGCGATCGTCACCGCCCTCGGTCTCGCCGCCGGCGTCGCGTTGGTACTTTCGATCGTCGGCACCTCGGCGGGGCTCGCTGACGCGCAGGATCGCGCCCTCACTCCCCTGTCGTCGGTCGGGACCGACATCCTCGTCACGCCGCGGCGCGGCGGAGGACAACACGACGACCAGCAACACGACGACCAACGACACGACGAACGCGCCGCGAGTGCAGCGTTTCGGTCCCGGCGGTTTCGGCGGCGACGCCGACGAGTTCGCTGAAGAAACCAAGGCGGTCACCACCGATCTGTCGAAGCTCGGCAACCCAGGCGACAAGTTCACTCACGACTTCTTCGTCGCATCGGGCGGGCTCACGTTCGACGACGAGGTCCTCAGCCGACTCGCCGCAGGTCGATGGCGTCGATCAGGCAGTCGCCGGCCTCACGATGGTGGCGACGCACCAGACCGGCACCGTGCCCGACGATCGTCGCCGAGATCCAGACCGGCGGCGAGACCGTCGAGCAGACGAACAAGATCGAGCCGCAAACCGACGAAGAGCGCGCCGCGACCCAGAAGTGCCTGGAGGACAAGGGCGCCATCGTCAAAGACGGTGGTGACGCCGAAGTGGTAGCGCCACCGCCGGACGGCCAGGGCCCACCCGCCGGCGGGAAAGGTTTCGTGCGACTCGGCGGCGGCGAGTTCGAAGAGTGCCTGCCGGCAGCGGTTCCGCGAGCAGATCGCGCGGTTCACCATCCCGCAGCGCACGCTCCAGCAGGCGTTGAATCCGCCGCAGACCGACATCACCTCCACCACCTACACCGCCGGCGGCGTCGACCCGGACGCACCCCGACGTCGGGCCTCGTGACCGCGAGCCAGGTCACCGACGGCCGCTACATCGCCGAGGGCGCCACCGACGAGGTGCTGGTGGCGGCCAACTACGCCAAGGAGCACAAGCTCGCCGTCGGTGGCGACGCTCACCGTCAACGACAAGACCTTCAAGATCGTCGGCCTCGTGCGAACCCGCGGTGCAAGGCGGCGCCGCCGACATCTACTTCCCGCTCGCCGCGCTGCAAGAGCTGTCGGGTCGTACCGGGCGCATCAACACCGTGCTGGTCAAGACCGACAGCGCCGCCGACGTGGAAAGCGTCGCTGCCGCGATCCGCAAGGAGTTCCCGGACGCGCAGGTCGTGACCACCGCCTCGCTGGCCGCGCAGGTGACCGGCAGCCTCAAGGACACGAAGAAGCTGGCCGACCGCTTCGGTGGCGTGCTCGCCGTCCTCGTGCTCGGCGCCGCGTTCGCGATCGCGGCGTTGCTCACGCTCGGCTCGGTCGGCAAGCGCGTCCGCGAGATCGGCACGCTGCGCGCGGTCGGCTGGCCTCGCCGGCTCGTCGTGCGACAGATCCTCGTCGAGACGCTCGGCATAAGTGCTCTCGGTGCCGTGCTCGGCGTCGGACTCGGGCTCGTCGCCGGCGCGGCGATCGGTCAGTTCTCGCCGACGCTCAGCGCGACGGTGCCGACAGTCGACGGCTCCGCCCGGCTGCTGCAGTCCGTCGGCACAGGCGGCGGCCGACACCGCCACCACGAGCACGCTGCACCTGACGGTTCCGGTCGACGCGACCACCATCGTGCTCGGCGTCTTCCTCGCACTGCTGGGCGGCGTGCTCGCCGGCGCGATCGGCGCCGTCACGCGCCGCCCGACTCCAGCCCGCCGTAGCCCTACGAGACCTCGGATGACCATGACAAGCGCCAGTGCCACTCCCCGCTACCTCGCTCGACGACGTCAGCCGCGTCTACAAGACGGGGGGCGGCGACGTGCGCGCCGTCGACGGCATCGACCTTTCGATCGGCGCGGGCGAGTTCATCGCCATCGAAGGTCCCGAGCGGTTCGGGCAAGTCGACGCTGCTGCAGCTGCATCGGCGGCCTCGAGCAGGCGTCGGCGGGCACCGTGAGCCTCGACGGCCAGGACATGGGCTCGCTGGGCGACACGCGAACTGACCGATGCTGCGCAATCAGGCGATCGGATTCGTCTTCCAACACTTCAACCTGATCCCGACCCTCACGGCGCTCGACAACGTCGCGGCCACGCTCGCGCCTCAAGGCGTCAAGAAGGAGGAGCGCCGCGCGCGCAGCCGAGCGATGCTCGAGCGGATCGGGCTTGGGCGATCGCGTCGACCACCTGCCGTCGCGGCTGTCAGGGGGAGAGCAGCAGCGCGTCGCCATCGCTCGCGCGTTGGTCAACCGCCCGAAGGTGTTGCTGGCGGACGAGCCGACGGGCAACCTCGACACCGCTACTACCGACGAGGTCGTCGACGTGCTGGGCAGTCTCACCGAGGACGACGTGACCGTCGTGCTCATCACGCATGCCACAGAGGTGGCCGAGCGGGCGCAGCGTCGCGTGTCGTTGCGCGACGGCAAGGTCGTCAGCGACTCCGCGCTGCTGCTTTCGTGACCGCGGGGTTGTAGCAAACGCCGCGCATGCCAAGCATCTGCGCCGACACGCATTTGTTCGAGTTGAGACACAGTCGCGGACCGGCGTCACCGGCGAGGATGCGTTCGGCCAGGGCGGGTTCGGCGTAGAACGGCCGGCCGATACCGACCATCGACGCCTCGCCGCTCTCCAAAATTTGATTCACCTCATCGGCCGTACGGATACCGCCGACGGCGAACACCGGGATGCTGACGATCTTCGACATCGCGGCGAAGAGGTGCCGGTTCCACACCGGCTTGAACGGGGCGCGCTTGCCGCCGTACCACGCGCCGAGTTTCAGAAAGGCGCGTTTGCGGCGGCTGGGAGCGGCGGCCTTCAGCCGGTTGGCCATGCCGGGGTTGGTCCACAATCCGTCGGGCACACCACCGCGACACAGGGTCGTGTCGGGAAACGCGGAGACCTCGCACGGCGTGAGCGCGTCGAAGCCCCACTCTTCGAGCATCGGCGCCAGGCGCAACGCGTCGTCAAACGACGTGTGCTTCGTGCCGGGGATGCCTCCGACCTCCGACGCCACCTTCACCAGGCACGGGTAGTCGTCGCCGGCGTGTTCGGCCACCGATCCGCGAATGAGCCGCAGGATCCGCGCCCGGTTCTCGAGCGAACCACCGAACTCGTCGGTACGCCGGTTGTAAAACGGCGAAAGAAACTGGTCGAGCAGCTTGGCGTTGGAGTTGCCCAGTTGGATGCCGTCGTAGCCCGCCTCGCGCGCCCACGCGGCGATGCGCCCGTACCGAGCAATGAGTTCGTGCACTTCGTCGGTCGGCATGGCGTGCACGGGGATGCCGCGGAACGCGATCTTCAACTGCCATGGCACCGGCGACGGCGCGACGAGCGGCGCGGTGCGATTCGACGCGTACGGCTCGTGCCACGCCTCGATCGCGTAAAGACCGCCGTGACCGAGCTGCAACACGATCGACGCGCCTTCCTTGTGCACGGCGTCGACCATCGGCGTGAACCGCATGACCTTGTCGCGCGTGTCGGCGCACGACATCCCCGGACCGGAACGGCCTTCGGGCGTGACGCAGGTCGCGCCCTGGATGATCAGCCCGACGCCGTGTTGCGCGTTGTCGACGAAATGCTTCGCGTACTGATCACCGGCGTCGGGTCCGTCGCCCGTACCTTCGAGCACCGGCGCGCGGTAGAGGCGGTTCCGGACGGTCATCGAGCCGATACGCAGCGGCGTGTGCAGGACGTCGGCCATCACGCGGTGCGTTAGCCGTTCGCCTTCATTGCCATCATCATTTCCTCGCCGGCGTTGGCCGGCACGAAGTAGCCGGTTTCGTCGCGAATGGTGGTGAGGTTGTCGCGCACCGCTTCGGCGTCCAGCGCGGGGTTGGTGTAACCGACGCATTCACCGATGAAGATGCGCGCGACGCGACCGGCGGCCACCGAGTAAATCTCGCCGGTGACTTCGCACTCCTCCGACGCGAGGTACGTCACGATCGGTGTGATCAGTTCGGGCTTGAGTCCCTCGGCCATCGCACCGAGCAACTCCTCGGTCATACGGGTACGCGCGATCGGGGCGATGATGTTCGCCTTGATGTTGTTCTTCGCGCCTTCGACGGCGAGCACGCGCGTGAAGCCGACGAGACCCATCTTCGCGGCGCCGTAGTTGGTCTGGCCGAAGTTGCCGAAGATGCCGGCCGCCGACGCGGTGTTGACGATGCGTCCGTAGCCGTTCGCCGCGCATGTGCACGTACGCCGGACGGGTCACGTAGAAGGCGCCGTTGAGGTGGGTGTCGATCACCGCCGTCTGCAGCTCGGGCGTCATGTTGTGAAACGCCTTGTCGCGCAAGATGCCGGCGTTGTTAATCACGATGTCGACCTTGCCGTAGGCGTCGATCGCGGTCTGCACGATGCCTTCGCCGCCTTCGGGTGTGCTCACCGAGTCGTAGTTCGGCACCGCCTCGCCGCCCGCCGCCTTGATCTCGCTCACGACAGCTTCGGCCGCGGTCTCCGAGGACCCCGAGCCGTCAACCGCCCCGCCGAGGTCGTTTACGACCACGAGCGCACCGCGCTTGGCCAGATCGAGTGCGTGCGAGCGACCAAGGCCGCCGCCGGCGCCCGTCACGATTGCCACTTTGCCGTCGAAACCGAGATCAGTCATGGCCGGTGATCCTATGGTTTTGTCATCCCCGCCAGCCAAAGGAGCACGACATGGTCAGCGCCATCCCCGAGGGTTATCCGCAAATGTCGCCGTACCTCATCGTCGACGATGCAGCAGCCGCGATCGACTTCTACTGCACCGTCTTCGGCGGAGCAGAGATCGTGCGCATGGGCGGGCCCGACGGCAAGGTCGGTCACGCCGAGATCAAGATCGGCACCGCAGTCGTCATGCTGGCCGACGAACACCCCGACATGGATGCCCATGGTCCCAAGACCGTCGGCGGCACACCGGTCCAAATCGTCCTTTACGTCGAGGATGTCGACAAGATCTATGCGACCGCGATCGAAGCGGGCGCAACGCCACTAGGCGAGGGCGGCGTCAGCGACCAGTTCTACGGCGACCGGATCGGCCAGTTCCTGGATCCCTTCGGCCACAAGTGGCACGTTGCTACGCACATCGAAGACGTGACGCCCGAGCAGATGGAAGAACGCATGGCCGCCCAGATGGGTGGCGGCTAAGCGTCAGCGGTAGATGTTGATGGTCTCGTCGACGCCGAAGTCGGCGGGGTTCCCGCGACCGGTTGCGGCCAACAGGAACTGACCGACGTCGCCCGTGACGCGCGGAGCGTCGGCGCCGCCGTCTGACAGCGCGACTTCGGGCATGCCGTCGAGCGCGAGCACCGCTGGGCCGTAACCCTGCTGCTGCAGGTGGTACGACACATGCGACAGCGTGGCGGTCACTTCCGCGGGCGTCGGGTGATGCCCGAGATCGAGCTCGCTGTCGATGTCGTCGGCGTGGATCGCGCCATCGGATAGCAGCGCCTCGATGCCGCGGCCCAGCGTGCCGTCGTAGCCGCCGCCGGCGGGCGCATTCCACGCGTTGTCGTCGAGCACGTCGAGCAGACCGTTCAGTCCGACTGCGGCCTGGTCGAGCTCGTCGGCGAGTTGCGCGCCGGTGCGGCCTTTGCGCGCTTCGACCTGCCGCTTGGTGACGGGCTCTGTGCCCTGCCCGTCGAGTTCGCCGGCCGCGATCTCGGCCATCGAGCCGACAAAGTGGCCGGCGACGTCGCCGACGGTCCATCCCGCGCACCTACTAGGCGTCGCCAGCTGCTCGTCGGTCAGCGGGCGTATGAGGTTGGAGAACCGGCTCAACACGCTCCGGAACGCCTCGGTCATTTCTTCTCGTGTTTGCAACGTGTCCATGGAACCAGCCTGCGCCGCGCACGTACAGCAGCCAATTACCTGTCAGGTCATGGTCGGACTCCCGGCCGGTGACGTACGGTCACAGAATGACGGCCCTGCCTGTCTTGGACACCGAAGTTGAAGGCGCCAGCCGCGTCGGCTCGCTACTGCGCCAGTGGCGGGTGCACCGGCGCTTGAGCCAGCTCGAGTTGTCGAGCCGCGCTGGTGTGTCGACGCGCCATTTGAGCTTCGTGGAGACCGGCCGCGCCCATCCCAGCCGCGACATGCTCCTTCACCTCGGCCGCTCCCTGGACATGCCCATGCGCGACTGCAACCGGCTGTTGCTCGCCGCGGGATTCGCGCCGGTGTTCGGCGACGCCCCGATCGACGCGCCCGAACAGCGTCACACGCTCGCGGCGGTGCAGCGCGTGCTCGATGCCCATGAGCCGTGGCCGGCGATCGTCGCCGACCGTCACTGGAACCTGGTGCTGTCCAACCGCGCCGCCGGCTTGTTCGTGGAGGGCGTCGACCTTGCAGCCCTGGCGCCGCCCGTCAATGTCTTACGGATTTGTCTGCACCCGGACGGCCTGGCGCCGCGCATCAAGAACCTCGGGGCGATGGCCCACCATGTGTTGTCCAACCTGCAGCGCCAGATCGACGCGCTTGACGATCCCGTTCTGGTCGATCTGCTCGACGAGCTACGCGGCTACACGCGCGACGTCGACCTCACGGACCACGACGGCGACGATCACGGACTTGCGGTGACGATGGAACTCGAACGCGGCGACACCACGCTGCGGTTTGTCAGCATGGTCGCGACGTTCGGCAGCGCGGTCGACGCGACGACCTCGGAGTTGGTCATCGAGACCTTCTTGCCGGCCGACGAGGAGACGGCCGCCGCGCTCACAGCTGACATCGCTCGCCTGACGAGCCACTTCTTCAGCTTCGTGAACGGCGGGTACAGGATCGGCGGATCGAGCCGCGTCGGCTTGGTCAGCACGCTCTTGCGGTGCGAGAACGCGTCGATGTTCGCCCGCCCGTGATACGCGCCCATGCCCGACTCGCCCACTCCACCGAAGGGCAGGCCGGGCGGCAAGAAGTGCATGACCACGTGGTTGAGCGCCACGCCACCCGACGACGTATTCGCCACGATGTGATCGAGTGTCTCTTGGCTGCGTGAGAATGCGTAGAGCGCCAGCGGCTTGTCGCCGGCGTTGACACGCGCAACCGCAGCGTCGACATCGGTCACGGGGATGATCGGGAGCAACGGTCCGAAGATCTCCTCCCGCATGACCGGCGTATCGGGCCCGACGCCGGCGAGCAGGGTGGGTGCAAAGTACCGATCGCCGGCATCGCGTTCGCCGCCGAACGCGACCTGGGGCCCACCGTCGAGCAACCCCTCAAGACGGCTGAAGTGACGACCGTTGACGATGCGGGCGTAGTCGGGACTCTGCCGGGGGTCAGTGCCGTACATCGAGGTGATGGCCTTCGTGAGGCGATCGGTGAGTTCGTCGCGTACCGACTCGTGCACGAGTAGGTAGTCGGGTGCGATGCAGGTCTGGCCGGCGTTGATGAACTTGCCCCACGCAATGCGGTTGGCGGCCACCTTGAGATCGGCGTCGCGGTCGACGATGACGGGGCTCTTGCCGCCAAGTTCCAGCGTGACGGGCGTGAGGTGTTCGGCCGCGGCGCGTGCGATCACGCGTCCCACCGTGCCGTTGCCCGTGTAGAAGATCGTGTCCCACTGCTCGCGCAGCAACGCCTGTGTTTCGGGAACGCCGCCTTCCACGACGGCGATCGCCCGTTCGTCGAGATACTTAGGCGTGAGACGCGCCATCGCCGCCGAACACGCTGGCGCCACCTCGGAGGGCTTGCCCACGACCGCGCAGCCGGCGGCGATCGCAGCCGCCATCGGCGTGAGCAACAATTGGATCGGATAGTTCCACGGCGCGATGACCAGCGCGACGCCCAATGGTTCGCGCACGATGCGACCTGATCCGGGCCGCACTGTGATCGGCAACCGGACCTTCTCGTCGGCGGTCCATTTCTCGAGCTTGCTGTCGAGCAACTTGATCTCGCCGCGCGTAAACGCGAGGTCGGTGATCCAGCCTTCCAAAGCCGGCTTGCCCAAGTCCGCTTCGAGCGCGGCGATGAGCTCGGCCTCGTTCTCGACGAGCATCCGCTCCATCTGCTTGAGCTGTTCGTGGCGCCAGGCCAGCGGACGGGTAACGCGGTTGTCGAATTCCTGGCGCAGGTCGGCCACCAGCTCGGAAAAATCGACACCGGTCGTATTGGCATTTTCGAGCGCTGTCACACCTAGAGGCTACGCCCCGTTCAGAAAGCGGTCGTCGCCCGAGAAGTCGTACTCGAAGAGGTCACGACCCCCCGACGCGAACCATTCGTACGCGTCGGCGTAGCCGGCTTCGAGTCCGAAGCTCGGTTCCCAGTCCAGGTCGTGCAGAGCCTTGTCAATCGAGAACATCGCGCCGCCGACGATCGCCTCGCCCCAGTGCAGCAGCGGCGGACGGGCCCGACGCGCCGCGTCCATCGGCACGTGCACGACTTCGGCGTCGACGCCGACCGCTTTGGCCATGAGCCGGATGCAGCCCTCGATGCTCGTGACTTCCGCACCCGCGACGTTGTAGGCCTGGCCGGCGGCGCGTTCGTTGCCGCACAACGCGACCATCAGACGGGCGACGTCTTGCACGTGCACGAGGTGCACGAACGGGAACCCCTCGCCGGGCACGAGGATCGGCCGGCCTTCTTCGAGTCGTTTGAAGATGTTCGGCTCGCGGGTGACTAGCGGCGTGCGCGGACCGAGCGTGTGGGTGACGCGCAGCGCGGTCGTCGGGAATGCGCGATCGGTGTGGAGATCGAGGAGGTAGTCCTCGCACTCGACCTTGCCGACGCCGTAGGCCTTGCGCGGATCCGGATCGCCAGGGCGATGGCGGGCGCCGTCTTCGCGCACGGGCTGCACGAAGCTGCGCTTGTACACCGCGACCGAACTGGTAAACACGAATTGGGCGACCCGCCCGTCGAACAACTCGACCATCGGCGCAAGGTCGGCGATCGTGTACGCAGTGTTGTCGAACACGATGTCGAACTCGTCTCGGTGGGGCGTGAGCGCTTCGAGCAATGCACCGGCGCGGGTGCGGTCGGCGTGGATACGGCGGCACCCGGCGGGCATGTCCGCGACGTGACTGTTGACCACCGTTACGTCGTGGCCCTGCCGGGCCAACTCGTGGATGAGATGCAGCCCGATGTAGCGGTTGCCGCCGGTGACGAGTGCGCGCATGCGCTCGCTAGCCGCGGCCGTACTGCGCGGCGAGTTGCTCGAGAATCGCCACGCAGTCGCGAGCGGTTTCTTCGATCACCTCGGCCACGGGCCGGACCTCTTCGATGCGGCCCATGACCTGGCCGCCGAGCGCGATACCCGCTTCCATGTCGCCGCCGAAGTACAACGCCATCGCGTTGCCGAACGCAGACATGGGTTCGGTCTCGGTGTCGAACTCGAGGTTGTTCGTACGGTCGGTGCGCAACGCTCGCATCGCCATCCGCCCGGCGCGGCCCAGCACGACGGTGTCGTCCTCCGCGGCGTTGACAATCGCGTCCTTCCAGTTCGGGTGGACGGGCGACTCGGCCGAACTCACCATGCGCGTGCCCATCTGCACGCCCTCGGCGCCCATCGCGAGCGCGGCCGCCATCGTCGCGCCGTCAATGAACCCGCCGGCGGCAATGATCGGGACGTCGACCTTCGAGCGAATGAGAGGCAACAGGACCATCGACGCGATCGGCCGCGGGCTCTTGAAGCCGCCGCCCTCGCCGCCTTCGACGACCAGTCCGTCGACACCGGCGTCGACCGCCTTCAACGCGCCGCTCAGATTCGGCACAACGTGGAACACGGTAAGGCCCGCCTCCTTCAGCACGCCCGTGTACTTCGTGGGACTGCCGGCCGAGGTCGTGACGAATTTGACGCCCTGGTCGATGACGAATTCGGCGATCGCCGGATCGCGCACGAATGCCTGCGCGATGTTGACGCCGAACGGCTTGTCGGTGAGGTCGCGCATCTTGCGGATCTCGTCCTTCACAACATCGAGCTCGCCCGACGAGGTCTCGATGATGCCCATTGCGCCGGCGTTGGACACCGCCGATGCGAGCTGGGATCGGGCGATCCATCCCATGGGTGCCTGCACGATCGGGATGTCAACACCGAGCATGCGGGTGACGCGGTTGTCAAAGGGCATGCAGGCATCTTTGTCGGCGGCAAAGCTGTTCGCATGAAACCGGACCCGGTCGTGCTGGCGGAGCTCGAGCGCTTGCGACAGAGCATCGACAATCTCGACGCCGCGCTCGTCCACATGCTGGCCGAGCGCTTCAAATGCACGCAGCAGGTTGGCGCCCTCAAAGCCGAACACGGCCTGCCGCCGGCCGACCCCGAGCGCGAGGCTCGCCAGATCGCGCGCCTGAAGTCGCTCGCCGTCGAAGCCGACCTCGACCCCGAGTTTGCGGCGGACTTCCTCGATTTCATCATCGCCGAGGTGATCCGGCACCACGAGGCGCTGCAGGGTTGAGTTCTGCTCCGCGGCTCATCGTGATCTGCGGGCTGCCGGGATCGGGCAAGACCACACTCGCCAAGGAACTCGCCCGCGCCGGCTCGGCGGTGCGGTTCTGTCCGGACGAGTGGGTAACGGAGTTGAAGCTGGACATTTGGGATGCGTCGTTGCGCGCGCTGGTCGAAGCGACACAGTGGGATTTGGCGCAAGACCTTCTACGGCTCGGCGTGAACGTGATCGTCGAGTTCGGTTCGTGGGCTCGCGAGGAGCGCGACGTGCTGCGCAACGGCGGCCGGGCGCTAGGCGCGCGGGTCGAGCTGCGGTACCTCGACGCGCCGCTCGACGAGCTGTATCGCCGCGTCTCCGAGCGCGGCGGCATGAATCCGCCCATGACCCGGGCTCACTTCGACGAGTGGTCCGCGATCATCCAGGTCCCCACCGCCGACGAGTTCGCCCTCTTCGACGCACCAGAACCCCCTCTTGATTGTTCGGTAACCTAACTATGTGGATGATGAACTAGTACGAGCCGTTGGGGCGCTCTCGTTCGGGAGCCGTACCCTCGAGCGGTCGCTTGAGCACATGACGTTGCCGCAGTTCCGGCTCCTCTCACTTGTGGCTACCGCCCCGGAACGGGCGAGCCGACTCGCCGACCGCGCCGCGGTCACCCGTCCCTCGTTGACCGGCATCCTCGACGGACTCGTCACGCGCGGTTGGGTCGAGCGCTCCGACGTCGACGGCGACCGTCGCGGCGTCACGCTCACGATCACCCCCGCCGGTCAAACCGCCTATGACGCCGCGACCGCCGCAACGACGGCCGCCCTCGACGATGTGTTGGCGTCGGCGGACGCGAAAACTCGGGCGAAGATCGTCGGCGGGCTCGTGGCGTTCCGGACGCTGCTGCAAGAGCGAGCCGAAGCGCGGGTGGCTACGTGAGCGTGAGCGCGGCGGTTCGCCCGACGCCTGAGCCCGCACCGAAGGACGCCGGCGGGTGGATCCGCCGGATGGCGCCGTTCCTGTTCGCGCACAAGCGCAACGTCGTGATGGCGTTCGGCGTCGCCGTGATCGGTCAGGGCATCGCCGCGCTCGTACCGCTGTGGTCAAAGACGATTGTCGACGACGTCATCGTGCACGATCGGCAGCCGCTCGGTCCGTGGCTGATCCTGCTCGTCGCATCAGGCGTCGTCACGTTCGCGCTGGCGTTCGTGCGCCGCTACGCGGGCGGACGGGTTGCGCTCGACGTCCAGTACGACCTGCGAAACGCGGTGTACGAACGATTACAACGGCTCGACTTTGCCAGCCACGACAAGCTGCAGACGGGACAGCTCGTGAGCCGGGCGTCGAGCGACACCGCGCTCATCCAGGGCCTGTTGACGTTCCTTCCGATCATGCTCGGCAACGTCGTGCTGCTCGTCGTGGCGCTGATCGTGATGCTGGCGACGTCGGCCAAGCTCACGATCGTCGCGTTGCTTGCCATCCCGGCGATGTTCTTCGTGGCGATGCGTCTGCGAAAGACGATCTTCCCGGCGTCGTGGGACGCGCAACAGCGAGCCGCGGAAGTTGCGGGCGTGGTCGACGAGGCGGTGACCGGCGTGCGCGTCGTGAAAGGATTCGGGCAGGAGTCGCGCGAACTCACCGATCTCGCCGATGTCGGCGCCGACCTCTACAAGTCGCGCGTGCGGCTCATCCGTCTCCAGGCGCGCTTCACGCCGACGATGCAGTCGATTCCGGTGGTCGGCCAGGTCGGAGTGCTCGGATTCGGCGGATGGCTGGCGTTGCACGGCCAGCTGAGCCTCGGTGCGTTTCTCGCTGTTCTCCTCGTACCTCGTGCAGCTCGTGGCACCCGTACGAATGTTTGCGCATGTTGCTGGCGATCGGTCAGCAGGCGCGGGCCGGCGCCGAACGGCTGCTCGACATTCTCGACGCCAACCCGATGATCACCGAGAAGCCCGACGCGCCCGCCTCGACGCGCGGCGCGGGCCACGTGGTGTTCGACAACGTCACGTTCGGCTACACGGTGAGCGATCCCGTGCTCAAGGGCTTCACCCTCGACGTCGCTCCGGGCGAGACGGTCGCCGCTCGTCGGCGCGAGCGGCTCGGGCAAGTCGACGGTCGCGCTGCTGCTCCCCCGCTTCTACGACGTCGCCGCCGGATCGATCACCATCGACGGCGTCGACGTGCGCGACGTCACGCTCGACTCGTTGCGCCGGGGCGTCGGCGTCGTGTTCGAGGATCCCGTTCCTGTTCTCCGACTCGCTGCGCGCCAACATTTCCTACGGCCGACCCGACGCGACCGACGAGGAGATCCACGCCGCCGCCGTCGCGGCCGAGGCCGACACGTTCATCCGCGCGCTGCCCGTTCGGCTACGACACCGTCGTCGGCGAACGCGGCCTCACGCTGTCGGGCGGGCAACGCCAGCGCGTCGCACTGGCTCGCGCGCTGCTCACCGATCCGGCCGCGCTCGTGCTCGACGACGCGACCTCGTCGATCGACTCGAAGACCGAGGAAGAGATTCACGAGACGCTCCGCCACCTGATGGCGGGCCGGACCACGATCCTCGTCGCCCACCGCCGCTCGACGCTGCGACTGGCCGACCGCATCGTGGTCGTCGACGAGGGCGCGGTGCAGGACATGGGCACGCACGAGGAGCTGGTTCGGCGCTCAGCGCTGTATCGCGCGCTGCTGGCGGGTCCCGACGAGAGCGTCGGAGGAGCTCACCGTCGACGGCGCCGCCGTCGACGACCACGCAACAACGCGACGGCGTCACGCCCTCGGCGTGGCCGTACGAGGAAGCCTCAGACGGACCGCGCGCCACGGCCACGCTGGGCCCGCCGCGTATCGGCGGTCCGGGCGGTGGCGCTGCGGGCGGGGGCTGGGGCGGCTCGCTCGCCGCCACACCCGAACTGCTCGCGGCGCTCGACAACCTCCCGCCCGCGAACGACGACCCGCGACATCGACGTCGCCCGCGAAGCGTCGCCGTCGAGTTCGTTCAGCCTACGCCACTTCATCGCTCCGTACCGCAAGTGGCTCGCGCTCGGCTTCGCGCTGGTCGCCTTCGACGCCGTTCTCACGCTGCTCGGTCCGTTCTCGGTCCGCTACGGCATCGACCACGGCGTGCGCCACCTGCAACCAGCGCGCGCTGTGGATGGCGACGGCGCGCGTTCGCCGTCGTGGCCGCGCTCGACTGGGTCACGACCGTCGGCTACACGCTCATCACCGGCCGCACCGCGGAGCGTCTGCTGTACGCGCTGCGCATTCGCATCTTCGCCCACCTCCAGCGCATGTCGGTCGACTACTACGACGGCGAGATGGCGGGACGCGTGATGACGCGGATGACCACCGACATC
The DNA here is from genome assembly GCA_963769985.1 of uncultured Actinomycetes bacterium. Taxonomy (GTDB): domain Bacteria; phylum Actinomycetota; class Acidimicrobiia; order Acidimicrobiales; family JACCXE01; genus JACCXE01. The sequence goes on from CAVYNR010000011.1 coordinate 51,191, forward strand.
GACTCGTTGCAGCAGTTGCTCCAGACCGGTCTCGTGAGCGCCATCGTCGAGCATGGCGACCTGCGTCGGCGTGTTCGTGGTGATGGTCGTGCTGTCGCCGCCAGCTCGCGTTGGTCGCCGCCGCGTCGCTGCCGCCGCTGCTGCTGGCCACGTGCGTGTACCAGCGCAAGTCGTCGGTGGTCTACGCCGAGGCGCGCGACCGGATCGCGGCGGTAAACGCCAACTTCCAGGAGAGCCTGTCAGGCGTACGCGTGGCGCAGGCCTACACCCGCGAGGACAAGAACATCTCCGGATTCCGCGACGTGAACAGCGACTACCTCGCCTCGCGGGTCAAGGCGCAGAAGTACATCTCGCTGTACTTCCCCTTCGTGCTGCTGGTCGGCCAACTCACTTCGGCCGCTGTGCTCGGTGCCGGCTCGGCGTTCGTCCACAGCGGCGTGGTCACGGTCGGCACCGTGATCTGCGTTCATGCTGCTGCTCGACCTGTTCTTCGCGCCGATCCAGCAGATCTCGCAGGTGTTCGACTCGTGGCAGCAGGCCTCGGCGTCGATGGCGAAGATCGACGAGCTCATGCACACCGCCACGACCACGCCCGAACCGGTCGCGCCCGTCGACCCCGGGCGCCTGCGCGGCGAGATCACGTTCGAGGGCGTGCACTTCAAGTACGCGACGGCGATCAACGAAGCGCTCACCGGCGCCGACCTCGACATCGCCGCGGGCGAGACCGTCGCGCTCGTCGGCGAGACGGGCGCGGGCAAGTCGACCATCGTCAAGCTCGTTGCCCGCTACTACGACCCGACCGCCGGCATCGTGCGCGTCGACGGCCACGACCTCCGCGACCTCGACAGCTCCTGCGTTCCGCCGCCAGCTCGGCGTCGTGCCGCAGGAAGCGTTCCTGTTCACGGGAACCGTCCGCGACAACATCGCCTACGGCCGTCCCGACGCCACCGACGCCGAGGTCGAGGACGCGGCGCGCGCCGTCGGAGCCCACGACTTCATCGCCCGCATGCCGCACGGGCTACCTGTCGCACGTCAGCGAACGCGGCCGCAGCCTCTCGGCCGGGCAGCGTCAGCTCATCTCGCTCGCCCGCGCCCGACTCGTCGACCCGGTGATCCTGTTGCTCGACGAAGCCACGTCGAACCTCGACCTGCAAACCGAGGCCGAAGTGCAGCGCGCGATGGGTGTCGTCGCCCAAGGTCGCACGACGATCCTCGTCGCCCACCGCCTGCCGACGGCGCGCACGGCCGACCGCATCTTCGTGATCGACGAGGGCCACATCGTCGCCGTCGGGCACCGCACGACGAACTGCTGCACACCAGCCCCCGCTACGCCGAGCTGTGGCACTCGTTCACAACCGAAGACGACACCGAAGCCGCCTGACCCATTCTGAGGAGACCTAGGCCCCTATACGGCAACTAACTCTCCTCAGAAGGCACGTTCTTGGCGGTACGGTCGGCCCATGGGGAACACTCGAGCTGCAATCCTCCGCGGTGACCGCGACGCGGTTGACGACGCTGACGTCGCGCAACTCAAAGCGGATGAACCGGCGTTCATTAACGCGGTGTTGAAGGACGGAACCGGCGAGGGCTTACGACTGGCGGTCGAACTGGGCTTCGACGTGAACGCGATGGACGGTACACGCCACTGCACCACGCCGCGGCCGCCAACGACGTCGACACCGTCGCGTACTTGCTCGGTCTCGGCGCCGACACCTCGGTGAAGGACGACGAGTACGACGCCACGCCACTCGGGTGGGCGCAGTTCTTCGACGCGCCCGACACCGCCGCCTTGCTCGAAGGCAAGTAACCCCTCGCCGAGGGCCCGACGTCCCCGGTCGCGACGAAGCGTTACTCGACGCGCAGGCCGCTGATCGCCCGGGCGATCACGAGCTGCTGGATCTGCTCGGCGCCTTCGAAGATGTCGAAGATCTTGGCGTCGCGGTGCCAGCGCTCGACCGGGTACTCGCGGGTGTAGCCGTAGCCGCCGAGAATCTGGATGGCGCGCTCGGTGGCCCACACCGCGACGCGGCCGGCCTTGAGCTTGCTCATCGAACCTTCGGCGTTCTTGTAGCCGCCGTTGCGGGCAAGCCACGCGGCGCGGTGCACGAGCAGGCGGGCGGCGTCGATCTCGGTCGCCATGTCGGCGAGGATGAACGCGATCCCCTGGTTCATGATGATCGGCTTGCCGAACGCCACGCGCTCCTTGGCGTACTGCAGCGAGTACTCGTAGGCGGCGCGGGCGATGCCGATGGCCATCGCGCCAACCGACGGGCGCGTCGCTTCGAACGTCGCCATGGCCGGCTGCACCGCGCCGGTGTGCGCGTTCTCCTTCGCCCGGGCGATCTTCTCGTCGAGCTTGGGCTTGCCGCCGAGCAGGCAGTTGCCGGGGATGCGCACGTCGTCGAGGATGACCTCGGCCGTGTGCGACGCGCGGATGCCGTGCTTCTTGTACTTCGCGCCCTGCGACAGACCCTTGGTGCCCGGCGGGATGACGAAGCTCGCCTGGCCGCGGCGAACCGAGACCGGGTTCGACCGCCGCGACCACGACGTGCAGCGCGGCGATGCCGCCGTTGGTGATCCACGCCTTGGTGCCGTTGAGCACCCACTCGTCGTTGGCCTCGTCGTAGACGGCGCGCGTCTTTAGCGACGACACGTCGGAGCCGGCGTCGGGCTCGCTCACGCAGTACGCGCCGAGCTGGATGTCGTCGGGCGTGCCGAAGCACTGCGGCACCCACTCGATGGTCTGCTCGGGCGTGCCGCTGCTGGCGATGCCGGCGGCCGCGAGGCCCGAGCCGAAGATCGACAGGCCGATGCCGGCGTCGCCCCAGAACAGTTCTTCGAGCGTGAGCGGCAGCGTGAGGCCGGTGGGGTCGCCCAGCATCGCGTTGGCGAAGAAGTCGAACGAGTACAGCCCGATCTTGGCCGCCTCCTCGATGATGGGCCACGGCGTCTCTTCCCGTTCGTCCCATTCGTGCCCGGCCGGACGCACGACGTTCTCGGCGAAGTCGTGCACCCACTTCTGGATCTGGATCTGATCCTCGTTGAGCGCGAGCGAAAACTCAGCCATGAGCGACACCTCACGTTTGGTGAAAGCGGGTCGGAACTCGGACACGAACCCGTAGTTACTGAACGGTAACATACGGGCCCGATGTTGGCTATCGCACACCCGTGGGTACCCTGAACGGCGTGGCAACCGCGGTTCTTCCTTCCTTCGACGATGCGCTCCAGCGCATTCGGGTGCCGCTTGGCGGCGCTCGCGGCCGGAATTCTGGTCGTCGACGTCTTCGGTCTCGGCCTCGACTGGGCCAACGGCGGCGCACGATGCGGCCACCGCGGCGCCATGCCGCACGCGCGGCGCCACGATCAACGCGCCCGTCCCCAGTCGTGGACAGCGCCCTCGAACCGTCGCGGCCGGCGGACCAGTCTCGTCGGTCGGCGATACGAGCGGTGTCGAGCAACGCCGGCGCGACTCACGGCCACGCCGCCGGTGGCGAGCCCGGCACACCGGGCCAGGACCCGGCGCGCCACCGCCTCCGCCGCCACCCACGCCGGTCCCGCTCGCGCAAGTCGACGCCGTGGTGCCGATGCTCGGTATGCAGGTCTCGCTCGGTCTGGGCGACGGCAGCTGCACCACGGTCAACCTGACGGTGATCGCGCTCGGCGACTGCCCGATGCCGACGGGTGACGGACCGGTGATCCTGCACCTCGGCGGATCACTGCTCGGCGACTAAACCTAGAAGAAGCGGCCGACCTACCGGATAGGACGGCCGCTTCTCTAAAATCTGGTGTGTCCCTAGGTGGGACGGACGTTGGCCGCTTGCAGCCCTTTGTCGCCCTGCTGGACGTCGAATTCCACGGCCTGACCTTCGGTCAGGTTGCGGTAGCCGTCCATCTGGATCGCACTGAAATGTACGAAGACGTCGGGCGAGCCATCGGACTGGGTGATGAACCCGTAGCCCTTCTCACTGTTGAACCATTTAACGGTGCCGGTGGGCACGGGCGTTCTCCCTTGCAACTGCGGTGATGATGTAGCCAGGCCAACATCTGTATCGACCTGAGCGCGAACGCTAGCAGCGACCCGGCGTTTCGGAGACGGTCCCGGCGTCACCGGTGAACAGTGGTGCCGTCGGGGCCGTCCTCCACGGTCCAGCCCATCGCGTCGAGTTCGTCGCGGAGGCGGTCGGCCTCGGCCCAGTCCTTCGCGGCGCGCGCCGCGTTGCGCGCCGCGATGAGCGCGGCGGTGGCTCGTCGATGTCGTCGGCATCGGTTCGCAGCGGCAGGCCCAGCGCGTCGCTGATCGTGAAGACGGCGGCCGCGGCGCGCGCCGCGGCGGCGGCGTCGCCGGCGTCGGCCGCGCTGTTGGCGGCGCGCACGAGGTCGAACACGTCGGCCATCGACCGACGGGGTGTCGATGTCGTCGTCCATGCGGTCGACGAACCGGTCGATCGCCGCGGCATCGGGGGTGGCGCCGCGGGCGGACCGCGAACCGGCGGCCGAACGCGTCGAGGCGTTCGAGCGATGCCGCCGCGTCGCTGGATCGTCTCGTCCGTGACCTCGGTCGGCGAGCGGTAGTGCGACTGCAACACGAGCAAGCGGTAGGTGCGCCCGTCGCCGGTCTGCTCCAGCAGGTCGGTGAGCGACACTGAAGTTGTTGAGCGACTTGCTCATCTTCTCGCCCTCGACTTCGACCATCCGTTGTGCATCCAGTGACGGGCGAACGGCCTGCCGAGGGCGACCGATTGGGCGCGTTCGTTCTCGTGGTGCGGAAAGGCGAGGTCGTTGCCGCCGCCGTGCAGATCGAAGCCCTCGCCGAGGAGGTCGAGGCTCATCACGGTGCACTCGATGTGCCAGCCGGGACGACCGCCGCCCCATGGCGACTGCCACTCCGGTTCGCCCGGCTTTGCCATCTTCCACAGCGCGAAGTCCGCCGCGTTTGCCTTGCCCTCGTTGGCCTCGACGCGCGCGCCGGTCTGGAGCGAGTCGAGCGACTGGCCGGCGAGCAGCCCGTAGCCCGGCACCGGTCGGTGTGGAAGTACACGCCGTCGCCCTCGATCTCGTAGGCGACGCCCTTGTCGAAGAGCTCTTTGATGAAGTCGACCATCTGCTCGACGTAGGCAGTGGCGTGCGGGTCATGGGTCGGGCGCATGACGCCGAGCCGGTCCATGGCGTCCCACCACTTGGCCTCGTAGGTGTCGACGACTTCTTGCCAGTGCACCCCGTCTCGGGCGGCGCGGTTGATGATCTTGTCCTCGATGTCGGTGATGTTGCACACGTAGGTGACCTCGAGCCCGCGGAACAGCAGGTAGCGGCGCAGGATGTCGAACACCAACGAGAAGCGGCCGTGGCCGAGGTGGGGGACGTCGTAGACGGTCGGGCCGCACACGTACATCGACACTCTGCCCGGGTCGCGTGGCTCGAACGCGACGACCTGTCCTTTTGCAGTGTCGTGTAAGCGGAGCACGCAGGTACGGTACTGCCCAACATGTCGACAGCAGTTCCGGATAAACCGGCCCTCGAGGGCCTCGAAGACAAGTGGCGGCAGCGTTGGGAAGCCGATGGCACCTACGCGTTCGACCGCACGAAAACCCGCGAGCAGATCTACTCGGTCGACACGCCGCCGCCGACGGTGAGTGGCCATCTGCACATCGGCAGCGTGTCGAGCTACACCCACACCGACTTCATGGTCCGCTACAAGCGGATGACCGGGTGGGAAGTCTTCTACCCGATGGGGTGGGACGACAACGGTCTCAACATCGAGCGGCGCACGCAGATCAACTACGGCGTCATCTGCGACCCGTCGCTCCCCTACGATCCCGAACTTCGAGCCGCCGGCGAAAGCCCCGAAGAATCCGATCCCCGTGTCGCGGCCGAACTTCGTCGAGTTGTGCTCGCGGCTGACCGAAGAACTCGAAGAGGAGTACCTGCGGCTGTGGAGCACCGTCGGGCTGTCGGTCGACTGGAGCTACCTCTACCGCACGATCGGCGCCGACGTCACCAAGACATCGCAACTCGCGTTCCTGCGACTCGTCGAGCGCGGCGACGCGTTCCGGCTCGAGGCACCGACGCTGTGGGACGTCGACTTCCAGACGTCGCTCGCCCAGGCCGACCTCGAAGACCGCGAGATCGCCGGCGCGTACCACCGGATCAAGTTCAGCGACATCGAGATCGACACAACCCGACCCGAACTGATCCCCGCGTGCGTCGCGCTCGTCGCGCATCCCGACGACGCGCGCTTCAAGCCGCGGTTCGGCACCACGGTGCGCAGCCCGCTGTTCAACGTCGAGGTGCCGGTCCTGGCGCACGAGCTCGCCGACCCCGAGAAGGGCACGGGCATCGCGATGATCTGCACGTTCGGCGACCAGACCGACGTCGTGTGGTGGCGCGAGCTCGACCTGCCCGTGCGCAGCGTCATGGGCCGCGACGGCCGGCTGGTCCCGGTCGAATGGGACGACCCCGAGGCGCAGGCGCGCTACGACGAACTGGCCGGGCAAGAACGCGAAGCAAGCGCAGAAGCGGATCGTCGAGATGCTGCGCGAGTCGGGCGACCTCGTCGGCGACCCGCAGCCGATCACCCACGCGGTGAAGTTCTGGGAGAACGGCAAGCGCCCGCTCGAGATCGTCACGACGCGGCAGTGGTTCATCAAGTTCCCGCCCAAGGACGTGCTGCTGCAGCGGCGCGCGCGAGCTGAAATATCCACCCGCCGTTCATGCAGGTGCGGCTCGAGAACTGGATCGAAGGCCTGCACGGCGACTGGAACATCACGCGCCAACGATTCTTCGGCGTGCCGTTCCCGATCTGGTATCCCGTCGGCGCCGACGGCGAGGTCGACTGGAACTCGCCGATCATGCCCGACGCCCGCGGCGTTGCCCGTCGACCCGTCGACCGACACGCCGCCGGGTTACACCGAGACCCAGCGCAACCAGCCGGGCGGTTTCATCGGCGATCCCGACGTCATGGACACGTGGGCGACGTCGTCGATGAGCCCGGAGTTCGTGTCGGGCTGGGAGCGCGACGACGACTTGTTCCAGCGCGTGTTCCCGATGGATCTGCGCCCGCAGGCGCACGACATCATCCGGACGTGGCTCTTCTACACAATCGTGCGCGCCGAGATGGAGTTCGGCACGCTGCCGTTCACGAACGCCGACGATCTCGGGCTTCGTCGACAGACCCCGAGCGCAAGAAGATGTCGAAGTCGAAGAGCAACGCCAAGACCAACCCGTTCGTGCTCATCGGAGAGCCACGGCGCCGACGCGATCCGTTACTGGGCCGCCGGCTCGCGGCCGGGCCGCGACGCGACAGCTCGATCCCAACGAGTTCAAGATCGGCCGGCGCCTCGCGATGAAGGTGTTGAACGCGTCGCGGTTCGCGCTGAGCTTCGGCGACGTCGACGACGACGCGCCGATCACCGAGCCCGTCGACCGGGCGCTGCTGGCGGCGCTGCGCAACGCGGTCGACCGAAGCAACCAAGGGCGTTCGAGGACTACGACTACACCAAGGCGCGCGACAGCGGCCGAGACGTTCTTCTGGTCGTTCTGCGACGACTACCTCGAACTGGTCAAGACCCGCGCCTACGGCGAGGACGGCGCGACGTCGGCCGCCACCGCGAGCGCCGCGTCGCACGCTGCGCGTCGCGCTCGACGTGCAGCTGCGGCTGTTCGCGCCGTTCCTCGCCTACGTCACCGAAGAGGTGTGGTCGTGGTGGCACGAAGGTTCGATCCACCGCGCCGCGTGGCCGACCGCGGTCGAGGTGTCCGACAGCGGGGCCGCCGCCGACGATTCCGTCCTCGACACCGCGGCGCACGTGCTCGGCGCGATCCGGCGCACGAAGACCGAAGCGAAGGTCGGCATGAAGACCCCGATCAAGCTGGTGACGTTCCGCGGCACCGATGCCGAGGTCGCAGCTGTGGAATCAGCACGCGCCGACCTGCTGGCCGCCGGCGTCGTAGGCGAACTCGACGTCGCCGTCGGCGAGGCGTCGATCGAGGTCGAGCTCGCGCCTACCGAATAAGGACCGGCGTGCCGAGCGGCAGGAATCCGGCGAGGTGCTGGATCAGCGTCGTTGCGCAGACGAATGCAGCCGTGGCTGGCGTCGCGTCCGATCGAAGAGGGCTCGTTCGTGCCGTGCATCCCGACGGCGCCGTCGCCCGAACCGAAGGTTTGGTACACGTCGGAGTAGGCCGACAGCGTGAAGGCGTACGGCCCATAGGCGCCGCGCGGGTTGCGGCGGCTGCAACAGCTCGACGGTGAAGAACTGGCCCGCCGGCGTCGGCGTCGACGGCTTGCCGACGGCGACGCGGCTCGTCGATGACGAGCTGCGTCGCCGTCGAAGACCTGGATGCGGTGCGGCGGCGCGATCGATCTCGACGCGGAAGCGCACGGACGACACGTCGACGTCGGCGCGGCGGATCCAGCCGAAGCTGCTGTTCGGTCGCAGCGGCAACAGCACCTGCAACCAGTCCCCCGCTTCGCCTATGACCAGCACGACGCGGGGCGCCCCAGATGTGCGGTCGGATTCGAGAGTCCGACGACCGCGGGCTCGTCGGGATAGGCCGAGACTGCGAGCACGGCGCCGCGGGCGGTGGCGATGTGATGCGACGGGCCGGTGAGCTGACCGCCGAATTGCGCGAACGGTGTCCCCGGTGCCGGTGTGGCGCGCGGTGGGCGGATCATGCGCTGCGCCGCCCCGCTACCTCCGACGCTGGCGAACGAGGCAACTGCCGCCGTGGTGGTGGGACCTGGCGGCGCAGCCGGCGTATCGGCGGCGACGTGCTCGGTCGGAGCAGCGTGTACGGGCCGCGACGGATTGCTCGCGCCGCGCGGCCACTCGAGGGCGGCGGCGACCACGACCCAGGCGGAGGCAACCGCTAGAAGCAAACGTCCCAGACTGCGCATTTCGGGCCGCAGCTTACGCGGTGCAGAACGGCTGCGGCCCGGCGTCAGTATGGTCCCTGCTCCGTGAGACACGCCCGCCTCCTCGCCTTCGTCGTTGCCGTCACGTGCGGAGGGCTGGCGGCGTGTAGCTCCGACGACAAGCTGCCGTTCGAGCACCCGCAAGACGTCCTCCCGCGGCTCACGACCCGCGTCGCCGATGTGATGCCACCCGACGTCGACGAGCCGGGGTCGTACCGGATCAGCTTCGACCGCTACACCGCCGCGACCGGCGCCGACCCCGATCAGAACCACGCCACGGTGCAAACTGCGAACGGCAAACGCCAGGCGCTCAACCCGTTGCACCTCGAGCGCCGCGTGACGCGGCCCTTCGACGAGCGCATCGACGGAATCGACGTCGTGCGCCGTCTGGGCCTTTTGAAGGACCAGGCGCAGACCGACGCGCGCGCCGTGCTGCTCCGACCCCTCATCGACGATCCCCGGCCGCGCGTCTATCCGCTCGCCGACCCGCCGGTCGAGATTCGCAAGATCGCCGGACGACCATGCCGGTTCCAGATCGACGCATCCGGCTCGTACTGCATCGACCACGCGGGGCTGGTGCTGGCCAGCGACGACGGCACGACCGTCGACATCGCAACCCGTGTGCGGGTCACACCGGTTCCGAAGACGGCGAGCGCGGTCACCGCATCCCTCGCCGAAGGCTTCACCGACGCGGACCTCGGCAGCGTGCGACCGATCGATCCCGCGTCCTCGCCACCGGGGGTGCCCGACTGGTCGTTGGCGGCACCGCCCGAGGGCTTCACGTTCGTGGGTCGTTACGCCGTTGTCCCGCTGAGCCCGGAACTGCTGCAGCGCAATTCCCGCAAGGTCAACGCCGGCGTTGTGGACGTGTATGTCCGCGGGAAGGACTCACTTGTTGTGGACCGCGGCGGGAGACTGGACACGAGCGACGTATCCGATCACGACCTCGGCACGCTCGGCGACGAACAGACGGTCGAGCTCGGCGCGCTCGGCGCGGGCCGCTCCGGCATCGGCGGCGCCGGTCCGTTTGGTTATCGAGAGGTGCGGGCTGCGCCCCAACAGGGCCGCTACGTCGTGGTCGCGGGGACGCTGCCGCTGGACCAACTGGTGTCGATCGCGCGGTCGCTGCGGGCCACGCCCGGCACCACCATTACCTACCTCGACTCGCTGACGCCTTAACCCGCGCCCGTGCCTTCTTGGCGGCACCGTTCCCGTTGGCCGCGACCTTCTTGGCGGTGAGCTTCTTCGTGGTGACCTTTTTGGCGGCGACCTTCCTGGCGGGCGCCTTCTTCTTCGCCGGCGCCTTCTTCTTCGCCCCCGCCCTCTTCGGCGCGGCCACGCCCGTTGCGAGTGTGACCGGGACCGCTCACCATGCCGGAGCGCTCGATGACCTCGATCGTGCCGCCGAGGTAGCCCTCGACAACGCGGGGATCGTGGATGACCGTGTCGGGATCGCCTTCGGCGACGACTTCGCCGAGCTCCAGCGCGACCAGGCGATCCGAGATCGACGCGGATCAGCGGCATGTCGTGCTCGATCACGATGAGCGCGGCGCCGGTCGTGATCGCGGATGTTGAGCAGCACCGGCGCCAACGCTTCCGCTTCGCGCTGGGCGATGCCGGAGCTCGGTTCGTCGAGCAGCAGCACCGACGGGCTGATGCGCGAGCGAGCACGCGATGTCGACGACGCGGCGCGTGCCGGTCGACAGCTCGCCGACGAACTTGTCGGCGAAGCGCCTGAGGTGCATCAGTTCGATCAGGTCGTCGACCTCGGCCGTCGACGCTTGCGCTCGGCGATCCGCACCGCCGGTGAGATGAGCGCCGCCGCGAACGGGTCGCGCACCTCGAGGTGACGCTCGAGCGCAACGGCGATCGTCTGGCGAACCGTCATCGACGGGAACAGGCGCGCGTCCTGGAACGAACGACCCAGTCCGGCTTCGGCGCGCATGTCGGGCGTCCACGCGGTGACGTCTTCGCCCAGCAGGTCGACGCGGCCTTCGGTCGGCGCGACGAATCCCGACATGAGGTCGAACAGCGTCGTCTTGCCCGAGCCGTTCGGGCCGATGATGCCGACGACCTCGCTCTCGCGGACCGCCAGCGATCACGCCGTTGACGGCGCGGACGCCGCCGAAGGACACGCCGATCTCGGCAACCGACAGCGCCTCGACGTGCTCGTGGCCGCAGGACTTGCACACCGGCACGAACGCCTTGCGCGCCTTGGCCGGCGACCTTCGCCTCGGCGTCGCCGACCGAGGCGCGACCGGCGTCGGCGCCCTGCAGGAACACGGCGCGCAGGATGTCGGGGCGCTCGAGCAGGTCCTGCGGTCGGGCCGTCGAAGCGCACCTCGCCCTTCTCCATGAAGATCGCGCGGTCGCGCCAGCGTGATCGCGACGTTGACCGACTGCTCGACCAGCACGATCGGTGGTGCCGTTGGCGTGGATCTCGCGCACGATGCCGAGCAGTTGCTCGACGATGAGCGGCGCCAAGCCGAGGCTCAACTCGTCGATCATCAGCAGCTTCGGCTTGGCGATCAGCGCCTGGCTGAGCGTGAGCATCTGCTGCTCGCCGCCCGAGAGGTTGCCCGCCTTCTGGTCCCAGCGTTCCTGGAGCACCGGGAAGTACTCGAAGCACCGCTCGAACATCTCGTCGACGTACTCCGGGTCCTTCTGAACTGCCAGCGCCGCGAGCTTGAAGTTCTCCTCGACCGTCAGCGTCGGGAACACGCCCTTGCCGCCGGGCATGAACACGACGCCCGCCGCCAGGGTCTCCTGCGGCGTGCGCCCGGCGATGTCTTCGCCGTCGAAGATGAGGCGAGCCGGCGGTCGGTTCGAGCAGACCGGAGATGACGCGACAGCAGCGTCGACTTGCCCGCGCCGTTGGTACCGAGCAGCGCCACCATCTCGCCGCGCTCGACGTGCATGTCGACGCCGAACAACACCTGGGTCTTGCCGTAACCGGCGTCGACGCCGCGCACGAGCAGCAACGGGTCCTTCGGCGTCCGACAGCTGCGGGACATCGCGTGCTCAGGTCTCGGCGCCGACTCTTCGTCGAGGATCGTTCTTCGTCCTCGACGCGCACGTCGGCGAGCAGGCTCGGCACGACGATGTCGCGGCGACGCGCGATCACGCGCAGCAGGATCGTCGCGGATGCTGTAGAGCACCGAGCCGAGGCCGGCCGGGATGAACATCAAGATGAAGAGCACGCCGACACCACTCGCGAAGCAGCCGGCTGAGCGGCTCCCGCGTGAAGCTCGAGTAGTCGACGAAGGTGAGGTACGCGGCGCCGAGCAGCGCGCCGGGGATCGAGCCGAGGCCGCCGATGACCGCCATCGAGAAGACGCGCACGCTGGTCTCGGGATCGAGGATCGTGCGACGACATGCCGTGCTGGTGGAACGACGTAGAGCGACCCCGGCGAGCGCGGCGAAGAAACCCGACAACGCAAACGCCGAGAGCTTGGCCCGGATCGGGTTGATGGCGTAGGACTGCGCGGCGCGCTCGTTGTCACGCGTGGCCACGAGGATGCGACCCGTGCGGCTGCGCCGCAGCGAACGCACCGACGCGAGCGTGAACGAGAAGAACACGAGGATCACGAAGTAGTAGGTGTGTTCCGACTCGAGGTCGAACTTGCCGAACAGCACCGGGCGCAGGATGCAGATCGCTCGGGTCGGGCACGAGCCACGGGAAGAACTCGTTGTTGAGGAGGAACGTGCCGGTCGTCAGCGCGAACGCGAGCGTCGATGACCGCGAGGAACAAGCCCACGGATGCGCAGCGCCGGCAGGCCGACGAGCACCGCGATGATCGCGCCCGGTGAGCGACCGGCGCCGGCAAGGCAAAAGAAGAAGTTCACATTGTGTTGCGCGAGCGAGCCACCGACGGCCGCGCCGAAGGCCATGAACGCGACCTGACCGAGGCTGATCTGGCCGGCCCATCCGGTCAGGATCACCAGCGACAGCGTGACCATGCCGATCATCAGGCCGATGCCCATGAGGTACCCGACGTGTGCCTGCGACAGCTGTCAGCGGGAACCACAACGAGACCGAGCACCGCGAGCACCCCGCCGACCACACGAGCGACGTTCACTTCGGGCAGGCACGACAAGCTCACGCGGGATCGGGACGCACCTCGCGCGTCGCCGCCCACGACGACGCGCCGATGTCGTCGGCGCGTGACGTGTCACGCGCGACGCTGCAACAGCAACCCAGCGACGATGACGAAGAACAGGATGCCGTCGACCATCACGGTGCGGCCGGTGTCGTACAGGACGGCTTGTTCGACCATGCCGAGCGCGAGCGCGGCCGCGAAGGCCTTGGGCATGCTCTCCATGCGACCGATAACCGCGGCGGCCAGTGCGCGCAGCAGCAGCGACGATGCCTTCGATGCCGCCGATGTTGACGCCTTGGATCGGCATGCGCAGCAGGACGCCGAGCCCGGAAAGCGCCGGCGGAAATGGTCCACACGAGCGTGCCGATGCGCTTGACCGGGATACCGAGCAGCGCGGCGCGGTCAGCCGACTCGGCCGACGCGCGCACGGCGATGCCGACACGCGTGAGTCGGAAGAACGCACCGAGCGCGATGGCCACGACCGGCACCACGATCAGGATCAGCAGGTGGCGCCACTGAACGACGGCCGGGTGCCACTTGAACGTGAAGTCGAACGGACGCGGCGGTTGCGGGGCGGTGTCGAAGTCGAACAGCTGCGGCAAGCCGAGTTGGCCGAACGCGAACAGCTGCAGGATGCCGATCGTCGCCACGGTCAGGAGCAGGCGCGGCGCTTTGGCGAAGCGACGGATGATCAAGAACTCGGTGACCGGCGCCGAGCACCAGTGCGGCGATGAAGCCGACGGCTACCGCGGGGAAGAACGACCACTTCGGCCCGACGATGAGCGACGCCGCCATGCACCGCGGCCAGGCCGCCGACCTGGCCTTGCGCGAAGTTGATGATGCGATTGGCGCGATAGATCAGCACGAGGCCCATCGCGACGAGCGCCGACAGCGAGCCGAGCACGACGCCTAGGAACAAGATCGCGATCGGCACCGGCGACGAGAAATCGGAACACGACGAACAGCGACGACCCACGGCGGCGACAGACCACTGATGCGTCTTGTCATCGCGCCACCATGACCAGTACGCGCGATCTATTCGATCGTCGCCCCAGCCACCGCTCATTTCTGCGGCCACCAACTTCCCCCCTTCGTACGCCCCACACTTGTGTGCCTGACCAGCACGTAGGCACGCCACGGCGTACCATGCGCCGCAGCATAAGCCGGACGCCGATGCTTATTGTCGGCTGCGGACATCAAGGCAGGGGGGACCTGAACTCATGACACTTCGTCAAGCCGCGGACCGTTACGGCGCCGACCGCGGTAATCGTCGTGGCACTGGCGTTGCTCGTTGTCGCTGATGCCGAGCGAACAAGCGACAAGAACGACTCGACGGCATACGTGCAACGACAATTTCGCGCCGGCAACGGCGCCGTAGGCGTGCAGACCGGCGACACCACCGACTACGACGCTTCCGGGCGGTCGATCTCGGTGGCGCGAGCCGGCACCGTGCCGGGCGGCGCCAGCGGCGACGACCGGCGTCACGTCGGCGCCGCTCGTGACCGGCCAGAACTTCGCCTTCGGTAAGGGCAACGAACTGCCGCGCCGACGGTCGCCAAAAGGGCATCGCTCGCGTACAACCCGCCGTGCGCGAATGGCTGAATAAGGACAACGGCGGCGCGACTGCGCCAGGCGTGACCAAGGACAAGGTCCTCATCGTCCGCTTCATCAGCCAGAGTCGACCCGGCGACCGAGGCGATCCTCGAGGGCGCGCAGCTCGCCGACGACCCGGCGGTCGTCAAGGGCGCGTACGAAGCGCTGTTCAAGTACTACAACCAGCACTACGAGACCTACGGCCGCCAGGTCGTGTTCCAGGACTACGACCGCCAGTGGCCCAGACGACAACGACGAGCAGATGCAAGCGCCGACGCCGTCACGATCGCGACCGAGATCAAGCCCTTCGCCGTGTGGGGTGGACCCAAGGTGTTCGGTCAACGAGATTGCGCCAGCGCGGCATCATCTGCATCTGCACGGTCACGCTGTCGAGCGAGTTCTACCAAGACGAATCCGCCGTACATCTTCGGGCTCGCTGCCCACGTCCACGGAGTACGCGCATGCAACTCGGCGAGTACATCGGCAAGGACTGTGGAACCGCCCGCCAAGTTCGCCGGCGACGAGATCAACCTCACGCAGAATACCGGACCAAGCAGCGCAAGTTCGGCCTGATCTACCTCGAGGGCATCAAGGGCAAGGTCGACCCGGAAGGCAAGCGGGCCGCCGACGCGTTGACGTCGGAGATGGCCAAGTACGGCGGCCAAGTTCTCGACGGCGACAGATCGCTTACACGTACGACCCCGGCCGTAACCAGCAGGACCTCACCACGATGATCGCCAAGATGCACGGCGACGGGATCACGTCGATCATCATGTTCGTCGACCCGCTGTATCCGATCCTGATCACGGGTGAGGCCACGCGCCAGCAGTACTACCCGGAGTGGATCATCAGCGGTTCGGGACTTTCCGACACCACAGCGGCCGGTCGCCTGTACGACCAGCAGCAGTGGAAGCACGCGTTCGGCATCTCGCCGCTGTGGGTCACGTGGGCGATCGGTCAGTAAGTCGACTGGCTACCGCGAAACGCACCACGGCAATCCGGCCATGCCGGCAGGCGAAGAGGGCGTGCTGATCAACATCTACCAGTCGGTTCCGACCACGCTGTTCCGCGGGATCAGATGGCGGGCCCGAAGCTCACGGCGCAGTCCTTCGCCGCCGGCATGTTCGCCTACCCGAAGACGCGGCGGAACTCCGGCGAGCCCGCTCGTCTACTTCAACCGGCAGTTCCCGACCGCGATCAAGGACTTCATGGAGGTCTATTACGACAGTCCGCGACGCGGCGTGGACGAACGGGGTCTCGACGGCACCGGGATGATCATGAAGATGAACCAGGGCAAGCGTTACCAGCCCGGCCAGTGGCCCGTCGGTGACACGGCGGCGTTCAACGATCCGACCGCTCTGGACACCACGGACAACCCGCCCGGTGGTGGTGACCCGGATCACGAGCAAGACGGTCACAAGCACGACACGAAATGCCTCAGCTGCTAGCCACCTAACCGAGACATGAAGAAGGCCCCGCCCGGAAGGGCGGGGCCTTTTTCGTTAGTCGAGTTAGCAGAGGTGGTGCCAGCGAGGCTGGTCGTACTGCTTGTGGTCGCATTTGATGACCGAGCAACGCAGCGGCACGCCGGCGGTGCTGTACGCGACATCGCCTTCGGTCGGGCACGGATTGCCCGCCTTGGCCACCGACACGGTCGCTCCCTCCTGAACCGCCTGGCCCGGGGCATCGATGCCGCCCCGATCTTCGGCTAGGTCCGCGTCCAGATCGTCTGCGGTTGCGGTCGGCAGCGCCGGAAGGTTGACCTCCACCGCGTCGCCGTCGCAGCCCGCCAACGTCCCCATGGACAACAAGCACGCCACAGCAATGAACCCTTTACGCATAGCTACAGGGTACCCCCTAGGGCTTGATCTTGACCTGGACGGTGAGCGGCGAGTGGTTGTTCGACGCCGCGTAATCGGCGTCGCCGTCGAAGAACGCCCGGTATCCGCCCTGCACCTCGTTGGCGATGCCGGCCACCGCGGCGCCGCATTGGCCCACCCCCTGGGCGTTGGTCACCGCGGAGCAGATAAAGGTGCCCGAGACCTTGAAGTAGATCGTGCGACCCGGAAGCGGAATCGTGGTTCCGCGCACCTTGAGCGTCGCCTTCATGGCGTTGAGCACGGTGATCGTCTGGTTGTTGATCGGCTGGCCGAGCTTCTGCTGTATTTCCGCGGTGGTGGCCACCGGCGTGATCGTGCTGGCGATCAACGGCAGTCCGGTGATGGTGACGGTGCCGTGCGCCACCGAGAACGCGCCGTGCGGATCGGTGGCCTTGAACAAGAACGTGTCGACGCCGTTGTAGTCAACCGCCGGTGTGTACGTGGCAACGCCGGCCGGGGTCACCGTCAACGTGCCGTGGGCCGGAGCGGTGTCGACGGTGTAGGTAATCGTGTCGCCGTCCACGTCGTCGCCGAGGAGGTTGAACATCACCGGCGCCTCTTCGTCGGTGTCGCTCGACGTGTCGAGCGCGACTGGCGCGTCGTTGACCGCGCTCACCGCGATCGACACGGTTGCGTTGACCGCACCGGCGTGGCCGTCGTCGGCCGACCACACGAACGAATCGGGTCCGTTGTAGTTCGACGTAGGCGTGTAGACGCAGCTGTTGGTTGTGCACAACAGCGTTCCGTGCGCCGGAGGAGCAACGACGTTGTAGGTCAGCGCGTCGCCTTCGGTGTCGGTGGCGTTGAGGGTGATCGGCAAGGCCGTGTCTTCGGACGTGGCCGCGGATGAGCTGGCGGGTGCGGGCGGATCGTTGACCGGTGCAACCAGGATCGTGAACACACCGTTGGTGTCCAGTGATCCGTCCGAGACCGTGTAGCCGATCGCGTACGTGCCGCTGTCGTCGGTGGCGGGCGTGTAGCTGCAGGCGCCGGCCGCGTTGCAGACGAGGATGCCGACCGCGGGCGGGCTGATGACGTTGTAGGACAACGAAGCGCTGTCGACGTCGGTACCGCCGAGTTGGAAGGTCACTGCCGTGTCTTCGTCGGTGCTGGCGGTACCACCGGTGGCCACAGGAGCGTCGTTGACCGGCATGACGACGATGTCGACGCTCGCGCTGGACGTGCCGAGGTGGCCGTCGTTCACGGTGAAGCTGAACGAGTCAGGACCGAAGGCGTTGGCGTTCGGCACGTACACGACGTTCGGCGCGACGCCGATAAGGGTCCCGTTGGCGGGCGAAGTGGTGGTGTAGGTGAGGAGGTCGCCGTCGACATCGGTCGCAAACAAGTTGAACGCGTGCGTCGTGTCCTCGTCGAATGTCGCGGCGTCGTAACTGGCGACGGGCGCGTCGTTCACCGGCGTGACCGTGATCGAGACGCTGGCGCTATCGGAGCCCCCGTTGCCGTCGTCGACGGAGAACGTGATCAGGTCGGAGCCGTTGAAGTCACCGAGCGGTGTGTACGTGCAGGACGACCCGCCACAGACCACGCCGCCGTGGAAGGGCCCGAACTCTGGCGCGCTGTAGGTCAACGTGTCGCCGTCGATGTCGTCGGCGTTCAACGAGAAGCTGATGTCGTCGTCTTCGCTGGTCGTCACCGACGTCGCGATTGCCTCGGGCTGATCGTTGACCGGCGCGACCACAACTGTGATGACGGCGGTGTCGGTGAGAAGGCCCGGGTCGGTGACGCGCACCACGAAGGTGTCGGTACCGTGGAAGTTGAAGGCGGGCACGTAGGCGACATCCGGGCCCGACCCGAGCAGCGATCCGCTCGTCGGCGGGGTCACGATCGACCACGTGAGCGCGTCGCCGTCAACGTCACTGGCGAGCAGGCTGAGAATGCCAGCGACGTCTTCGGTGACCCCGAAGCTCTGGTCGGCTACCACCGGCGCATCGTTGACCGGCTTGACCGTGACCGTGACCGTTCCGATGTCGGAGAGCGCGCCGTCGCTGATGGTGAAGTCGAACGAGTCGATGCCGTTGAAGTTGAGATCGCCCTGGTACGTGGCGTCGTTGGGCCCGGGTCCGGCTTGGACGGCGGTGCCGTGGGGCGGATTCGTCAGAGACAGCACGCTCATCGGATCGTTGTCGACGTCGGTGCCCCCCAGCGTGAGGGTGATCGCGGCGTCCTCGAAGACCTCGGTGTCGACGTCGGTGGCAATCGGGGCGTCGTTGACGGCGGTCACGTTGATCGTGATCGTTCCTGTGCTCGTCAGCGCGCCATCGTTGACGGTGAACGTGAACGAGTCGGCGCCGTTGTAGTCAGGCGCGGGCGAATAAGTGCAGGTGTCGGCGAGACACGAGATCGTTCCGTGATCGACGTCGTCGACCGGTCCCGCGAACGCCAGCACGAGGCTGTCGACGTCGGTGGCGTTGAGATCGATCGCAAAGTTGACCGCGTCCTCAGGAACGTTGACGGTGTCGTTGTCGGGCACGGGCGCGTCGTTGATCGGATTCACCGTCACCGTGAACGTGGCGGTGCTCGACTGCGCGGGGCCGCCCGTGCCTTGGTCAGTACCGCGCACGACGAAGGTGTCGGTGCCGAAAAAGTCGAGGTCCGGGGAATAGGTGCAGTCGCCCGACGGGGTGCAACTGACCGAGCCGTGGGGCGGATCGCTATCCGCGGCGTAGGTGAGGTTGATGCCGTCCTCGACGTCGGTTCCTGAGGCGAACAAGTGGACGGGTGTGTCCTCGTTGGTTGTGGCCGAGTGCGGGTCGACGACGGGTACGTCGTTGACGGAGCCAACGTTGACGGTAACGGTTGCCGTGTTCGAGTTGGACCAGGCGCCGATCGTGCTCGGGCTGCCGTCGCGCACACGGTAGGTAAAGGTCGCGATGCCGTTGAAGTTGCTGGTGGGCGTGAAGGTGACTTGGTTGCCGGAGACCGCGCCGACCGAGCCTTGCGCGGGCGCGGGCGCGGCCACGATCTCGCGGATCAGCGGGTCGGGCTGGTTGTCGGTGTCGATGCCGCCGAGGGTGATGTTCACCGCGTGGTCTTCGGTGGTCGACGCCGACACGTTTGCCGCGGTCGGAATGGCGTTTACGCGCAGCTGGCGACCGAACTCGAGCTGGCGTCGGATGTTGTCGGCGGCGTCGAGCGCGCCGTTGTCGGTGATGCGCGCGTTGACGGTCTTGAGTCCCGCGGTCGACGTGTTCACCGTCTGGCGCAGTTGCGTGAGCGGATCGAGCGCGGGCGTGACGATGTCGCCACCGGACTTGGCCGGAATTGTGTAGAACCTGGTGTCGCCACCGGTGGCGGTATAGGTACCGCTGCCGTTGTTGTCCCACTCGATTGCCTGCACCGTGCCGCCTGTGTCGCCGACGGCGGCCACGGCGTTGACCGCGGTGCCCGGGTTGACCGAGGGAGGCGTGCTGGGCTCGGAGCCGGAGAACGACAGGCTGCCGGAGAGTGACGACAACGCCGAGTCATTCACGACGGCGTTGCCGAGACGGACAAAGCCCTGCGTCGGGTTGCCGGCGTTGGGGAAGCTGCCGTCCTCGTTGCCGAGCTGGGCTTCGACGACGTAGTAACCGCGGCTCGGGAAGTTCATGACGTGGGTCGTGCCCGTGTTGTCGTCGATACCGGTCTTCAACGTGAACGCAGACGTGGTGCCATCGTTCAGGCGGCGCCAACGAATATTGGCGCGGTCGCAGTCGTCGTCGGACGAGAACACGTCGCCGTCGACGTCGTCACAGGAGAACGAGTAGGTGATGTTCGTACCCGGGGTGACCTCGGTGAGGTTCTGGGACGCACTGAGCAGCCGCGGGAAGTCTGCCGACCCAAGGCAGTTCGAGTCCTCGACGAAACGCACGATGGTACTGAGCGTGGTCGCGCTCACTTCGCTGGTGCTGTCGACGACGCGCATGCGTATCGGTGCGTCGACCGTGCGGACCCGGGTGCCGATGAAGGGGCACGCAAACCCGTTCGGCTTGCCTACCGGCACCGACACGGTGACGCGCGATGTCTCGATGCCGCCGCCGGCGAGAACGAGCGTTTGCCCGGTCACGGCCACGTTGGTCGTAGCGTTGGTGGTGTTGTCGCTGACGTCGAAGTTCACGTCGGCGCGCACATGGGTGATGGTGCGACCAGGCGCGTGCTGCACCAGGAAGGTGGCAAAGAAGTTCCGCACGCCGCCGTCGTCGGGAAGACCCTGCGTCTCGGCCCACTGGGTTTCCGTGCCGTTCTGCGATCCGTTGTTGAGGATGACGGGAGCAGGCGGCGTTGCGCCCGCGGGCGTCGGCGCGAGCGTGACGGCACCGGTTGCTCCCGCCAACGCGGCGGCGATGGCGAGGGCGATGCGCCTGCGGACGTTCATGCGTGCTCCAGTTCGATGGGTGCGAGTGCGACGGGCGGCGGTCATACGAGCGGTCCGGTCGACTCGGTCGCGGTGAAGTTGGCGTTGCCGGCGAAGATCGCCCGATAGGTCGGACTGTCCTCACGCGGCCCCTGCCCGTTACAGGTGGCGAAACCGCTGGCATTCGTGGCGATCTGGCAGAGGGTGGAGCTGTTCACGGCGAAGCGGATCGACGCGCCGCTCACGGCGACGTTGCCCGACACCGTTCGAAGCGTCGCATCGAGGCCCGTGTACTTGTACTTCTGGAGGCTGCCGATGGGACCGGTTGGTTTGGTCACGGTGGCCGGTCCGACGGTCAGGTAGACCGCCAACGGCGCACCCTGAGTCACCGTGATGTGCATCGTGTTGCTGCTGGTCAAGCCGGCGGCGTCGGTGGCCTTGAACGTCAACGTGTCCGGTCCGGTGTAGAGACCCGTCGGTGTGTACGTGAGGTTCGGAGCCGTGCCGGTCAGCGCGCCATGCGCGGGCCCAGTGAGGACGGTGTAGTTCAGCGGTTCGCCATCGATGTCCGAGGCCGACAGCGTGATCGCAACCGGGATAGTGCGCGACGTGGTGACGTTCGCGCCGGACGCGACCGGCGGATCGTTGACGGGCGTGACCGTGATCGTGATCACCCCGTTGGTGACCGCACCGCCGTTATCGGTGACCTTGAAGCCGATCGAGTCGGGACCGTTGTAGTTGAGCGCCGGGGTGTAGACGCCCCCGCTGTAGACGCCATGGATCGGGAGGCTCGTGACCGCGGCGGTCACCGGCCCTTCGACGTCCGAACCGGTGAGCGCAATGGCCTTCGCCGTGTCTTCGGGCGTGACCACCGACGCGGAATTGGCGATCGGCGCGTCGTTGATCGGCAGGATGACGATCGTGACGGTGCCGTTCGACGTCGCGCCGGCGACGTCGCGGGCGCTGAATCCGAAGGCAATGGTGCCATTGGCGTTCGGTCCCGGCGTATAGGTGAGGTTCGGCGCCACGCCCGACACGGACCCGTGGGTGGGTGGGCTGGTCAGTGTGTAGGCCAGCGCTTCGCCGTCGTTATCGCTCGCCGGGAGCGTGAACGAAACGGGCGTGTCCTCGTTGGTGCTCAACGTGAGGTTGGACGCCGTCGGCGCGTCGTTGACTGGCGTGATCACGATGACGACCGCGCCAGTCGTCGTGGCGATTCCGTCTGACACCGTGTACGCCATAGTCTCGGTGCCGTTGGCGTTGGGATCAGCAATGAAGTTGCAGGCGCCGGCGCCGCTACATGACAGGGAGCCGAGGGTTCCCGGCGCGGCCGCGAATGCGAGCGTGCCTCCGTCGGGGTCGCTGCCGTTGAGGTTGAACGACTGCGTCGCGTCCTCGGCGAGGCTCACGTTGACGGTCGCGGCGACCGGCGCGTCGTTGACCGGCGTAACCGCCACCGGCACGGTGACGCGCACGCGACCGCCATTGGCATCGTTGACCTCGGCGTCGAAGGAATCGCTGCCGTTGTAGTTGGCCGCGGGTGTGTACGTGCATGCGCCGGCGCTCGAACACGAGACGGTGCCGTGCAACGGCGCCTGCTTGAGTGTCCATGTCAACGCATTGCCGTCGACGTCGCTGGCGATGAGATCGACCGTGCCGGCGGTGTCTTCGGCGGTGGTCAAACTCGTCGGCGTCACCGTCGGGGCGTCATTCAGCGGGGCGATCAGGACGGTGATGGTTCCATCGGCCACGCCACCGCGCCCGTCACTCGCGCGGACCACGAATGTCTGCGCGCCCGTGCCATTGGCTGCGGGCGAGAAGGTGCACGCACCCCCGGTTGAACAGCTGACGCTGCCCTCCGCGGGCTGACTCAGCACCGAGAATGTGACGGGGTCGCCGTCGGGGTCGGATCCGTCGAGCGTGAACGAGCGCGGCGTATCTTCGACGGTTACGTAGGTGGCCGTTCCGATCGTCGGCGGCGCGTTGTTGAACGCCGACACGCTCACCAGCACCGTCGCGGTGTCCGACCCGGTATTGCCGTCGTCGACGACGACGTCGTAGGAGTCGTTGCCGAAGAATCCCGACGCGGGCGTGTAGGTGCAATCCGCCCCGACACAGCTCACCGTGCCGCCGTTGGCGGTGGGCGAGGTGGGCGTGTAGGTCAGCGCGTCGCCTTCGATATCAGTCGCGCTCGATGTGCGCGGTGACGGCCACGTCTTCGACGGTTGACGAGGTCGTGTCGGCTGCAACTGGCGCGTCGTTGACGCTGGCAACGGTGATGCCGATGGTGGCCGTGTCGCTGGCACCGGATGCATCAGTCACCTTGAACACGAACGAGTCGGGGCCGTTGTAGTTCGCCGCCGGCGTGTAAGTGAGGTTGGGCAGGACGCCGCTCAGCGCGCCGTGGGCAGGCGTGCTCGACAAGCTGTAGCTCAACGACGCGGTTTCCACGTCTGAACCAGTCAGCGTGAACCCGACGGGCGTGTCCTCGTTCGTGCTGATCGACTGCGGGTCGGCGATCGGAGCGTCGTTTATCGAGGTGATGTTGATCGTGGCGGTGGCCACATTGCTGTTCGCGTTGCTCGGGTCTTTGGCCCGGAAGGTGAAGGTGTCGACGCCGTTCTCGTTCGGGTTGGGTGAGTACGTCAGGTCCGGCGCGACGCCGCTCAACCCGCCCTTCGTCGGCGCGGCGACGATCTCGTAGGTGAGAGCGTCGCCGTCGATGTCGGACGCGACGAGCGTGACCGGGCCGGGAGTGTCTTCGGACACCGTTGCCGACACGTTGGTGGCCGCCGGCGCATCGTTCACTGCGGCGACGTTGATCGTGACGAGGCCGTTGTCGCTATTGCTAAACGGATCGGTCACGGTGAAGCCGAACGAGTCCGGTCCGTGGTAGTTCGCCGCTGGGGTGTACGTGAGGTTCGGCGCGGTGCCACTCAGCGTGCCGTGCAGCGGATTGGGAGACGAAAGCGCAAATGCGAGCGCTTGGCCTTCCGGGTCGGTTCCAGCGAGCGTGATCGCTTTAGGGATGTCTTCGGTCGCTGAAACCGTTTGGTCGGTGGCGATCGGCGGCTGGTTCGCGCCGACCGTTATTGCGCGGGTCGTGTCGACCGAGTCGGTGCCATCGCTTACGCGCAGGCGCGCCGTTTGCGGCCCGGGTGCGTTGTATGTGAACGACGCGGTGGGGCCCGTCGCGTCGAACGACCCGTTGTTGGTGAAGTCCCACTGGTACGTGATGGCCGCACCGGTGGTGCTGCCGGTGGAGTTGAACGCCACGTTCAGGGGCGCGGCGCCCGACGACGGGGTGGTGGTGAAGTTGGCGACCAGGGCCGGGATGGGTTTGGGCGTGAACTCGGCTTCGAAGCGGGCTTCGTTATTTCCCGCGGCCTGCGGCAGGCTGAGCGCGTCGTTGATGGCGCCGTCATGGCTTTGCCCGAACGTGCTACCGCAATCTTGCGCGGCGGGCACCGCGAAGCTGTTGTTGACGACCGTCGCCCGCCCCGTGCTGGCGTTGTAGGGAATGCCGCTGATCGGCGTGTTCGGCCCTGGCGGCGCCGTCGTGCCGGTGATCAGCGTATTCATGTCGATCGGGTTGCTCGCGGTCCCTACGGTGCAACCGCCGGCCAACGGACCGCCGCTCACGGTGACGCGCACGCGCATGCGCAGCGAGAGGTCACCGGTATTCGCGTTCAGCGTGCCCGTGAAGTCGTGGGTCGGCAGGATGCGGATGGTCGCGACGAAGTCGTCGATGACGCCAAACGAGGCGTCCGAGGCCAGCACCCACATGTATGCGGGAGGGAAGGAGATGTTGGCGATCGGGAAGTTCACCGCGCCAGCGGCCGTGATCGGCCCCGACATTTGAATCGGCTGCTTGGGCTGGTAGCCGTTCTGTACTTCGCTGTCGTCTTGTGACTCCGGGATCGAACCGCTGCCGGCGCATTGCGGGTCGGCGCCGTCGACCGCGCTGTCCTGGTCGTTGTCGTTGTTGGTCCCGTCCGAGCACTGCGGCAGGCGACCCTCGTCTTGGAAGTCGAACGAGTTCGAGTCCGGCGGCGTGCCGACTCGGATCGAACCGTTTTGCACCTTGAGGGTGAACGTTCCCGGGTTACCGACCTTGGCGGCGTGGGCCGTGCTGGGGATCGTGACCAACCAGGCGAACGACAACGCGGCCGCACAGATGCCAGCCAGCGCGATTCGGCGCACGTTCTTCAAGGTTGCCCCCCTGCTTCAGCTACGCCCCCGCGACGAAGCCGTTCTGTACGTAACGGGCAATGTACGCAGAACTTTCGCTAATGCGCGCAAGAAAAGTGTTATCTGGGTCCGATTTGGGTGGAGGTGATGGGACTTGAACCCACGACTTCTGCATTGCGAACGCAGCGCTCTACCGGGCTGAGCTACACCCCCGTGTGTGGGCGCCCAATGTAGTGGACGCCCCTCGGGGAACTAGTTGCCGAATGCGGCGGTGAGGTCACCCCACGACGACACTTCGTCGTGGAACGAGTTCGCGTTCTGCGGCAGGAACCGGAGCTTGAGTTCGCGCTCGGCCGAGATGGCGCGCATCCGGGCGAGGAGCCCGACGTATGCGACCAGCAGCACGTCCACGACCAGGTGCAGCGGAAGCATCATGTTGACGCTCAGGAGCGCGAGCACGAGCGAGCCCAGCGCGGTGCCGGCCAGGGTGAAAAGGATGTTGCGACGACGCTCGATGGAGCGGCGGCGGCGAGCATCGGCACGCGTGGCCGCGGGACGGCGGTAGTTGATCGGCGCCATGACGTGGGCACCCGAGGGCGCGCCGACGGAGCGGCCGAGGTGGGTGGGCTCGGTGGAATTGAGCACGCGGAGATGGCGGTGGAACTGCTTGATGGAGTCCGCCGGGCGCCCGTCAGCGCGGTTGCGCCACATTGGCGGTACAAGAACAGCGGCCCAAATAATGGCGAGGACAAGCAATACCAAGACGGTCAAGCTCCTCAACCTCTTCCAGTGCCTAGGGACCGTACAACGCCCATCGCCCCCGCCCGGGGATGGTCATGCACGATCAGCGATCGTTTTCGACAGGTGTCTTGCTACTACGGGGGCCCCTGCAGGTCCACTCCTTGCTAGCAAAAGTTAGCAAGGTCGGACCGAATTAGCTAACCGGGCGCCGCCATTGTCCGGAACGGCCGCCCGTCTTCTCCCACAACGCCAGTTCGCCCACGACCATGCCGCGGTCCATCGACTTGCACATGTCGTAAATCGTCAGCGCAGCGATGGTGGCCGCGTGCATCGCTTCCATCTCGACACCGGTGCGATCGACGGTCTCGACCTGCGCTTCGACCTCGACGTTGTCGTCGCCGATGTTGAAGTTGATGTTGACCGAACCCACGAGCAATGGGTGGCACAACGGAATCATGTCGGCGGTGCGTTTGGCCGCCTGAATGCCCGCGATGCGCGCGGCGGCAAGCACGTCGCCCTTGGTGACAGCGTTGCTCGCGATCATCGCCGTGGTTTCGGGCGGCCATGAAGACCTTGCAGCGCGCCAACGCTCGTCGGTGCGTGGCGTCCTTCGGCGTGACATCGACCATGCGCGCACGACCGAGCGGATCCAAATGCGAAAAACCACGCTCCGGCATGGGTGGAGCTTAGGAGACGGGGCCCGGGCTAGCCGCGCCCGCGCTCTCGGTCGACAACATCGAAGAGGAAACGGCGGAAGTCGTCGCCTAGATCTGGCCGCTCGAGCGCTAACTCGACGGTGGCGCGGAGGTAGTCGAGCTTGTTGCCGGTATCGAAGCGGCCCTTTTCGAACTCGAAGGCGTAGACCGGCTGCGTCTCGAGCAGGAGCCCGATGCCGTCGGTCAGTTGGATCTCACCGCCGCGGCCGGGTTGAACGCGCTCGAGCGCTTCGAAGATCTCATGGGTGAACACGTAACGACCCATCACCGCGAGGTTCGACGGCGCGTCCTTCAGGTCTGGCTTTTCGACGATCTCAGTCAGCGTCGTCAGGCCGTCGTCGGCGGCCGCGGGACGGATGCAGCCGTACAGCGAGATTTCGTCGTCTGCTACGGCCTTCACCGCGATCACCGATCGGCCGAGGCGCTCGTTGAGATCCATCATGTCGGAGAGCACGGTGCTGGCCTTGTGCATGATGTCGTCGCCCAACAACACCGCGAAGGGCTCGTCGCCCACGTGCTCGCGGGCCGTGGCCACTGCATGGCCAAGGCCCAGCGGTGACCCTTGGCGTACGAAATGAATGTCGGCGAGGTCGGCGAGGTCGCGCATGGCTTTCAGTTCGTCGTCTTTGCCGCGCGCCTCGAGGTAGTGCTCGAGTTCGAAGGACCGATCGAAGTGGTCCTCGATCGAGCTCTTGCCGCGGCTGGTTATGACGAGGATGTCGTGGATCCCCGCGGCAACGGCTTCCTCCACCACGTACTGAATCGCCGGCGTGTCCACGATCGGAAGCATCTCCTTGGGCGAGGCCTTCGTCGCCGGAAGAAATCGCGTACCCAAACCGGCCGCGGGGATGACGGCTTTGCGGACGCGTCGTGTCGTCATGCTTCGGACCTTAATGACGACTCTTCGCCGCTCAGGAGTCGGCGAATGTTGCCGTGATGGCGCGCGAGTACGAGGAGGCACACGCCGCTCATGAGCCACACCTCCGTAGCGGGATAGCCCGACGCCGCCGCCCCAACCGGCGCGGCGAGCGCCACGACGAGCGATCCGAGCGATGCCTTGTTCAAGACGCGCGCGATCACGAACCACACCGCCGCGAGGACCAACGCGACGACCGGGAAGAGCGCCAACGCCATGCCTCCCGCCGTTGCGACGCCTTTGCCACCGCGTCCCCAACGTTGCACCGGAAAGCAATGACCGACCACGGCGGCCGCGCCGACGACCAACGCGGCGATGCGTCCGTCGATCGCGAACCCGACGCCCGCGGCGATGATCCCTTTGAGCAGATCACCGATGAGCACGACCGCGCCAGCCTTGAAACCGGCCACGCGGTAGACGTTGGACGCCCCGGGATTGCCCGAACCCTGGTCGAGCACGTCGTAGCCCTGCTTGTTCGCAACCAGGAGCCCGGTGGGAAAGGTTCCGAGTGCGTACGCGCCGACGGCGGCGGCGACGACGGCGATCACTCGGTCATCCTAGGAAAGGCGCTTCGAGGAACTGAGTGAACCCCGAGTAAAATCGAACGTTCCATGCCTACCTACGAATACGCGTGCAAGAAATGTGGCGAGCAGTTCGACGTCGTGCAGTCCTTCGACGACGAGCCGCTCAAGCGCCACAAGGGCTGCGGCGGGGCCGTGCGTCGCGTGTTCGGCTCGGTTGGCATCGCGTTCAAGGGCAGCGGGTTCTATAAGAACGACAGCCGGTCGTCGTCGGGCGCGAGCAAGTCGAAGACGGAGTCCTCGACCTCCGAGTCGCCAGCCGCGCCCGCCCCGGCGACGGAAAAGACGGAAAAGCCCGCTCCCGCCAAGGACACCAAGGACACCAAGGTCGAAAAGAAACCGGCGACCACGACCACCTAGCTCTTGGCGTGACCGCGGCGCGGTCCTAGCATCACCCTCGAGTCCACTCCCCCTTGTGTAGCGCTCGTTGGAGGTTTCGCTATGAGCAAGCGCGGGTGGAAACCGCGGCGTGGCCGGGCGTGGCGCGTCGTTCGTCGATCGTCGCTGCTGTGGTGGACGCTCACGCTCACCATGGGATTGGTCACCGCCACCGTGGTCGGCTCTGCGATCGGGCGGGCTACGTCGGCCGCTGACCGCTGGGGCGAGTCACGCGCGGTGTGGCTGGTACGCCACGCCCTCGATGGGCGGCGAGGTGTTCACGCGCGGTGACGTCTCGTTGGTGCCGCCGGCCGCGTGGCGTGATTCCCGACGGCGCGCTCGACGCCACGTCCTCGCCGGTCGGTGAGGCCACCCGCGTCGCGGTGCGCGCCGGTGAGGTCGTGCTGACCGAACGCTTGGCCGGACTCGGCGCGCACGGCGTGGCGGCGATGGTACCGCCGGGCCACCGGGCGGTAGTCGTGCCCAACGGCGACGGCCTGCCAGCGGTGCGCGCCGGGGATCGCGTCGACGTGCTCGCCACCTTCGACGTCGGCGACACGCGATGCGACGGCACCATCGTTCGCCGTCGCATCCGACGCCGAAGTGCTCACGGTCACCGCCCGCACGGTCACGCTTTCGGTCCGCGAGCGCGACGCACAGCGGGTCGCTTTCGCGTTGGCCAAGGCCGCGGTCACGCTGGCGCTGCGCGGCCCCGGTTCAGCGAGCGAAGTAGATGGCGATGATCGCTAGGCCGGCGACGATGCGATAGATCACGAACGGCGCGAACCCGCGGGTCTGCACCAAACGCAGTAACCCCCACACCGCGAATCGCGCCGGTGAGCGCACTGGCGACCATGCCCCAGAAGAACGGTGCCGCCAAGCCCGGCCCGAGGCCGCCGTCGGCCACCACCTTCAGGCCCTTCACTGCGCCGGCACCGGCGATGACCGGCATCGCCATGAGGAACGACAGCCGAGCCGCTGACTCGCGGTCGAAGCCCAGCATGCGACCGGCGGTGATGGTGACGCCTGATCGCGACACGCCGGGCTGCAACGCCACGGCTTGCGCGAGGCCCATGATCGCGGCGTCGCGCGGTCCGAAGGGGTGCTCGCCCATCTCCGCGGTGCGGGTCGAGACACGCTTGTCGGCCCACGCCAATACCAACGCGAACACGATCAGCATCACGCCGATGAGTCAGTTCGTTCGCGTCGGCGAGGCTCGACTCGAACACGATGCCGACCAGACCAGCCGGGATCGTCGACAGCAACAGCAGCACGCCGAGCCGTCGACGCTCGCGGCGACGGTCACGAGTTCCCAAATGTCGCGCCAGAAGTACGCCAGCGCCCCTACGAAGGTGCCGATGTGCAGCGCCACGTCAAAGGTCTGGTTGAGATCAGGATTGTCGGTGAGTTCGTTCCAGTGAAAGAGCCATGGCACGACCGCGAGGTGTCCGGACGACGAGATCGGTAGGAACTCGGTCAAACCTTGGACGATGCCAAGCACGATCGCATGGAGGATCGGCACCCATTGACCGTAATGCCGCCGACGCTCAAGATGAGGACTTGAGGAACGCGATACGCGTGGACCTCGACGGGGAGGGATCCATGGCGGTACAGGAACTGGACCAGGCCAAGGCTGAAGAGTTTGGTGGCCGGATGGTCGGTCTGCTCAACGACGCGATGCTTTCGCTAATGACGAGCGTCGGTCACCGGACCGCGCTGTTCGACACCATGGCGATGAACGGGTCGCTCACGAGTGAAGAACTCGCCGGCAAGGCGCAGCTCAACGAGCGTTACGTGCGCGAGTGGCTCAACGCGATGACGGTGGGCGGGATCGTCGACTACGACGCGGCAACCAAGACCTATGTGTTGCCGGCGGAACACGCGGCGTCCCTTACGCGTGCCGCCGGCCCCGGGAACCTGGCGGCCTTCGCACAATTCACCGCGTTGATGGGCGGGGTCGAGGATGGGATTGTCGAGTGTTTCCGCAATGGCGGCGGCGTGCCGTATTCGGCGTTCCCCAAGTTCCAGGAATTGATGGCCGAGGAGAGCGCGCAGGTCAGCGACGCCGCGCTCGTGACGGGCACGCTGCCGATGGTGGATGGCCTCGTCGAGCGACTGGAGGCGGGCATCGACGTGTGCGACATCGGCTGCGGGCAGGGCCACACGATCAACCTCATGGCGCAGGCGTTCCCGAACAGCCGGTTCACGGGTTGGGACTTCTCTGAAGAAGGCGTGGCCGCCGGGCGGGCTGAGGCCAAACAACTGGGTCTTACGAACACGACCTTCGACGTTCAGGATGCCGCGAAGATCGACGCGACGAAGCAATTCGACTTCATCACGACGTTCGACGCCATCCACGATCAGGCCAAGCCCGACGTCGTGCTCGGCAACATCGCCACGGCGCTGCGCGACGATGGCGTGTACCTGTGTGTGGACATCGCCGGCTCGAGTCACGTCGAGCACAACATGGACCATCCGATGGCGCCGATGCTTTACAGCGTGTCGACGTTCCACTGCATGACCGTGTCGCTGGCGCTGGACGGCGCGGGGCTCGGCACGATGTGGGGCCAGGAAGTCGCCAACGAGATGCTCGCCGCCGCCGGCTTCGGGAACGTCGAAACCAAGACGCTGCCCGAAGACATCATGAACGTCTATTACATAGCGCGTAAGTCTTAGACGGAACACTTCTTGCGTCGTGTAGCGGCGGTCTTCGCCGCTAAACGACGCAAGAAGCCAGGTTGTGAGTTAGGTAAGCGGCGTGTCCTTGGACCTGATACGCGGGATGGCGAGCGCGAGCGTGAGCACGACGCTCACGGCGGTGATCGCAACCAGCGGACGTGTCGCGTTGAACGGCGTGCCGGCGGAGTTCTTGCTCGCCTGATCAAGGCGAATCTCGTCGATCGACTTTCGGTCGTCGTCGTCGGATACGAGCCCCTCTTCGAAACCGCTGCTGGGCCCGGAGGGGCCAGTGGTCGACGTCGTGGTGACCTGGACCGCGCCGGTGCCACCGGCCACTCCGGCCGCGACCGCCTCTGGTCACGTTGCCGGTACCCGAAGTCTGATTGCTCGGCGCGGCAGTGTTGGCAACCGGCGTGAAGCCGGCGGCGCGGTCGAGGTGAATGAGCCCGGCGCCTTCGACCAGTGAATCCCGCGGCGGACCGGCCGTGTTGACGAGCGTCTCAGCGATGTCCTTGGCATTCATGCCCATGCCGAACAGCACGGCGGCGGCACCCGCCACATGCGGCGCGGCCATCGACGTGCCTTGGATCGAGTTGTAGCCGTCGTGCGCAGGGTCATCCATCGGCCACGTGTTGACGACGGCCACGCCGGGCGCGGAAACGCCCCACTTGGTGTCGGCCTTCTGGCCGAACGTGGCGTGGGCGCCGGTCGAGTCGTTGGCGGTGACGATCAGGCCGTTGAAGTCGCGGGCGAAGCCCGAGCTCTTCGTCTCGCCACTGTTGCCGGCAGCCACCACGCACAGGCTGCCGCGGCTGAACGCGTTGTTACACGGCGTCTCGATCGACGCGTACAGACCGTTGCCGAGGGAGAACTCGCTAACCGACAGGTTGATGACCTTGGCGCCGCGGTCGACCGAGCGGGTGATCGCCTGGCTGACGTTGGTGAGCGCGCCCAGGAACGAACCGCAGCTCGGGTTGGACGGGAACACCTTCATGACCATGAGCGACACGTCGGGCGCGACACCAGCCACGCCGATGCCATTGTTGGCGACCGCCGCGATCGTGCCCGAGACGTGGGTGCCGTGACCCTTGACGAGCTTGTCCTGCCCGTCTTTCTCGGTGGAGTCGTCGTCGGGGTTGTCGTCGCCGCAGCCGAAGTCGTAGCTGTCGGCGCGGTTGAGATTCGGGATGAGATCGGGGTGATCGACGTCAACGCCCGAGTCGACGACCGAGACCTTGACGCCCTTGCCCGTCGACTTGGCCCAGGCCGTCGGCGCGCCAATCTGGGTCGGCCCGTACTGGCGCGACCACAGGGGATCGGCGGTGGCCGCGGCGTTGGGAATACTCAGCCCCAGCAGAACCATCGCGCCGCCCAAGACGAGCAACGGTCGGAGAAGTCGCACGTTCGTAGTCTCTCGCATCTCTCAGGATTTCTTCGGTCGGGTAGTTGTCGTGGTGTCGCCCTGGAAGGTGGCGCCCTGGATGACGTGACGCTTCGCGTCGATAACAACGAAGGTGCGGCCCAGCGCGTTCTTGGGCGGCGTGAGGCCCTTCGCGAGGCGCAGCACCGTGCCATCTTTGAAGTCGAAGCGATCGCCGCGGACGCTGACCAGCTCGCCCTGGTACACCGCGGTCTGCTGGCCGGCCTCGTCGGCGTTGACCACGCCGATCAGCGCCAGCCACTTCACCTCGCCGTCGTCGACGCCCAGCTGCACGTACTTGCCACGGGTGGTGGAGAGACTCACGACGCGGCGGTTGTACGTCGAGAAACTGGCGAGCTTGGAGCTCACCGAAAACGTGCGGTCACCGTCGAGGGTGATGCCTTTCGCGCTCGCCTTCTGCACGACGCCTTCGACGTCGGGAATCCGGGGCGAGCCGTCGAGCTTGACGACCGGGATCCGACGAGCCGCACGCCGACGCGAGCAGGACGAGCGCGACAACGCCCCAGACCTTCCGCATGATCAGGGTGCTGTCGTCGTGGTCGTCGTCGTGGTCGCCGTCGAAGCCGACGC
This sequence comes from uncultured Actinomycetes bacterium, assembly GCA_963769985.1. GTDB lineage: Bacteria > Actinomycetota > Acidimicrobiia > Acidimicrobiales > JACCXE01 > JACCXE01. The sequence continues at coordinate 84,239 of CAVYNR010000011.1, forward strand.
CGCTCTCGGACGCGTGCTTGCGCAGCGTTGACGCCGAAGAAGTCGAGCTTGGCCTCACGCACGTCGTTGCCCACGGGTAGATCGGCGCGGAACTTCTGGCCCTGGCGCGAGAACTCGTACTTCATCGTGCGGAACCGAACCAAGTCCTGCCCGGCCGCGAACAGCTGCTGGTTGAGCGCCAGGTTGAGCAGCGCGCGGCAGCGAGGCCGGGTTGTCCTGCGACCGCGTTGATCTGCGCCTTCGCGCGGGCGATCGTCTTCTCGTCGGCTTCCTTGGCGATGAGCCGTTCGATGTAGCCGCGGAACTGGTCGAGCAGGTCGAACTCGGCGGTGATCTTCTCGCGAATCTGAATCGACGCGACCGTCCTTCACATAGATCGCCATCTTGCGGAACGCCGATGTCTTGCGCCAGGTTGGCGCTGCCGGAGCCGGACTGGTCGACCGCGTCGGCCGCGGGAAGGCGCGGGGGCACCAGGTCCCACCGCGTCACGCCCGACCCCTTTTCCGGGTGGGGAAACGGATCCTCGGCCGGCCGGTAGTCAATGCGTTCGGCGTTGAACTTCTGCACCTGGACCGCCTGGGCGATCGCCGCTTTCACGTAGTCGACGACCGAGAGCGAGTCGACGATGGGGTCGACACCCAACACTTGGTCGGCCACCGCGGCATCGCCGATCGGTGGCGCGCCGGTCGGGTCCTTGATCCAGTAATGGGCCGCCATCGCGGCGAGCGTGTCGCGTTCGCCGCCCCTGGTGAAATTCGGGATGAACTTCGGGTCGATGAACCGAACCGCGAGCGCGTCGTCGTTGACGACCTCGTCGAAGATGTCGTCGCCGTCGACACTCGAGCGCGGGCTTTGAACCGGAAGTCGTCTTCTACTAGGCCGCGCACCGAAATCGTCACGCCCTTCGCGATCGGGCTCGAGTCGGTCTCGTCGATGTAGCGGAACACGCCCGACGAGTGGGCGCTCTTGTCGAGCAGGTCTTCCAGCTTCAGCTTGTCTTCGTTCTTCTTCGCGCACGCCGGGCCGACGGCCAGAAGACCGACAACGGCGACGAGGGCGACGGCGCGGCGCATCAACCGACCTCGGCTTTCGTCGAGCAGCTCACGCAGCAGGGCACGCGGCGTCGGGTACGTGTCGCGCACGGCCAGGATCATGTAGTAGTCACCGTCGAACCACGACGTGAGGCTCTGCTTGCGTTGCGACGAGCGGTAGACGTCGCGACCGCCCATCACGAACGCCTGCACTTTCGTGCCACCGATCTGATTTGCCACCTGTTGCTGAAACTTCTTGTCCTTCGGGCGCGCGTCGTCGGAGAGCTTGCTGATCTGCAACGTCGCCTCGAGCCGCTCGCCCTTGCGCAAGCGAAAACAGGCCGACCGACGTGATGTACGCGTTGGCCTCCTGGTTGGAGAGTTCGGACTTCACGTCTTCGCGCTGGGGGGTCAGTCCGAGGAAGCTGCCGGTGAGAAAGTCGCTCGGAAGCTGTTTCACCGCGGTAGGACCCTCTGGCGTGTCGCTCCCGCACGCCGCGCCGAAGAGCGCGATCGCCGCCACTAACGCGACGAGGTGCAGCCGAGTGCGTGCGGGTGCGGTCATTTAGTTGACGGTCAGGGTGACGCCCTGGGCGTAGGTTCGTTGTTCGTCGACGAGGTCGATGCGGCCGCGGGTCGTGGCGCGTATGTCGGCGTGTCCGCCCGGCGGAATCACCGGAGTGGTGAAGACCTGGGCGCCGTTGATCTTGCCGGTGATCTGATGGCCGATCGAGTCGGCGTTGTTGAACCGAACGAGGGCCCCGGCCGACACCGTGTGCGACAGCGGGTCGATGTATTGGCCCTTGGTGTCGGAGTTGATCGTGTAGATCGCGTTGGGCTGAGCCGGGCGGGCGGTAGTGGCCGGGGCCTTCGGCGCGGTAGTCACGGCCGCCGGCGCGGTCGTGGGCGCCACGGTCGTGGTGGCCTGACCGATGGCGCCGCTCCCCTTGCCGTCGAGACCCTCCTTGTCGAGGTCGCCGCCGACGCCGCCGCCGCCACCGCACGCGCCGGCGAAGGTGGCGAGCGCGAGCACTCCCGCGACGCGGACGATAAATCGGTACTGCATCAAACAAGACTCCCTGAACGTCTAAGGGCGGCTTCGGATGTGCCGAGGTAGGCGTTGATGACTCGTTCGTCGTTCAACACCTGCTCAGGCGTGCCGCGGACTACGAAGGTACCGGTCTCCAGCGCCAACAACTCGTCAGCCACGGCCGAGATCAACGGCATGTCGTGCTCGACGATCAGCATCGAGCAGCCGGTTTCGTAGCGAACCCGTGACAGCAGCGGACCGAGGCCCTCGGCTTCGGCCTGCGCGATGCCGCTCGAGGGCTCGTCAAGCAGCAGCACACGCGGCTCGGCGGCGAGCACGCACGCGAGGTCCACGATGCGGCGAAGACCGGTGGACAACTCGCTGACGAACTTGTCGCGGAACGCGCCAAGCTCGAGGAGGTCGATGAGGCGGTCCGCCGCGCAGGCGCAAGCGACGCTCGGCCCGGCGGGCCTGGGGCGCGCCGAACGCCGAGAGAAAGGTGGAGCGCACTTCGAGGCGCTGCTCCAACGAGACCAGGATCGTCTCGTAAACCGAGAGCGAGCCGAACATGCGCGCATCCTGGAACCGGCGGATCAGGCCGCGTCGCGCGCGCTGTTCGGGCGGCATCGTCGTGACGTCGACACCGTCGTAGACGATGCTGCCGGCGTCGGCCGTTTGGTATCCGGAGATGATGTCGAACACGGTCGTCTTGCCCGAGCCGTTCGGACCGATAACGCCAAGCGCCTCGCCGTCGCGCAACGCGAAGCTCAGGTCGTTCACCGCCGTCAGACCACCGAAGCTCTTCGTAAGACCGAACACTTCGAGGACCGGGCGAGCGAGCTGTAGCTCCTCGGCGCGGCGCCGCTCGTCGGAACGACGCGCCCCGGCGCCGGCACCGTCGGTCAGCGCGCCGGTGCCCTTGACGTAGACGGCGCGAAGGATGTCGGGGCGGCGCAACAGTTCTTTGGTGTCGCCTTCGAAGCGCACCTCGCCCTTCTCCATGAAGATCGCCTTGTCGGCCAGAGTGAGCGCGACGTTGACGGACTGTTCCACAACGATGATCGTGACCCCGCGCTTGTGAATCTCCTTGACGATCTCGATCAACTCACCCACGACCGCCGGCGACAAGCCCAGCGACAGTTCGTCGATCATCAACAACTTCGGTCGGGCTAGGAAGGCCAGCGCCAGGCTCAACATCTGCTGCTCGCCGCCCGACATCGTCGACCGCGGCGACGTCCGCGCGTTCTTTGAGGATCGGGAAGATCTCGAACACCTCCGCGAGGCGGTCGCGCACGTCGTTCGGATCCTCGGTCAGCCAGTTCGCCAACAGCAGGTTGTCGCGCACGGAGAGGCGCGGGGAACACGCCCCGGCCACCCGGCATGCAGATCACGCTGCGGGCGGCGATCTCGTGGGGCGGACTGTGGGTGATGTCGCGACCGTCGAACACGATCGCTCCGTCGCTCGCCTCGCTGATGCCGCAGATGGCGCGCAGCAGCGTCGACTTCCCGGCGCCGTTGGTGCCGAGCAGTGCGATGATCTCGCCCTCGCGTACGTCAAAGTCCACGTTGAACAGCACCTGCACGCCGCTGTAGGAAACGCACACGTCGCGACACACGAGCAACTTGGCGTCGTCGGAGGCGCGAGACCGCCGGATCTCTTCCGCGGCCATGGCGGCGGCGAACGCGTTGCGGCGGTCAACCTCGAACAGCGGCGCCGCCGACAGGTCGATCAGCGCGCTGAGGATGCCGAAGGGCACCGCGAACCACAGCACGGTCTGGAACCCGAAGACGCCGTAGACGGCGAAGGCCATCGGCGTCCAGATGAGGTAACTCGGCAGATCGAAGATGCCGGAGAGGGCGAAGCCCAGCGAGCGCACGTTGGGCGGCGTGACCTGCGAGTGAAACGCGCCGCGGGCCGGGCCGGCAAGCCCGTTGCCGAACGCCGAGAAACACAAGATGACCGACACCAGCCACACCGGTGGAGCCAGTGCGAGCGCGCTCAGCGCCAGGGTGGTGATGAGCCCGAAGATGCCGACGATCACGAGGACTTGGGACGGCTTGCGGCGCGAGAAATAGTCGATCGAGCGCGCCGCCGCCGAGCGTGCCGATAAACGCGAAGAACAGCGACGGCAGGAAGACGAAGCTGCGCTCGGTGGCGTTCAACCCGTATTGCTGGGACAACATCAGCGGGAAGAACAGACCGAACGCGACCGACGCCGGCCCGGCAACGGCGGTGGCCAGCAGCGTGCGGCGAAGCGTGCGTACCCGCAGCAGCGTGCGCCACCCCTCGCCGAGCGAGAGCGGCTCGTCCGGTTCCAACGCGACGGCGTCGGTGGCGCCCATGGATCGGCGCTCCATGAAACCGCGGACGGGTTCGCGCAGCTTGTACAACGCCCAGAATCCGGAGAGCACTACGAAGCTGGCGAGCACAAAGCCGGTCTTGCGCCAGCCGAAGTGGTCGACCGACGGCCCGGCGATGGCGAGCGCGAACGCGCTGATGATGGGCCCGGCCAGACCGCGCAGCGCGAAGACCCGCCCGCGCGCTTCGGGCGGGTAGTAGTCCGCCAGCAGCGAACCGAACGGCGTGTTGAGAGCCAGCGTGGCGCCCTGGTCGACGCTTTGGGCTACCGCGACGGTGGCGAAGCTGTTGGCCTGGCTGTACCAGAGCCCGGAGAATCCCGAAACGATGGTGCCGATGCCGATCCAAGGAGCACGCTTGCACGCGGTCGAATTGGTATGCGACGAACACGCCGGCGATGGCGCCGATCACTGCGATCATGATCGAGATGCCGATAAGGCCGCTCTCGGTGATGCGCAGGTCCTGAGCCACGTCGGGCAGCGCGATGCCCAACGCCGCGCCTTCGAAGCTGAGGGCGGTGCTCACGACGGTGATCACGATGAACGGGCTCAGCCCGTAGGGCGTCTCGCGCAACTCGCCGTAGCGGCGCGACTCGCGCACCATGAACTTCAGTTGACCCCAGCCGCCCGCCGCGATGGCGGTAACGGGATTCGAACGTGCCTTGTTGGCCGCCACTACACGTCCTCCCGCATCGCGCCGATGGTGGCGCCGACAACGTCGCCGGGCTTGTCCACGTCCACGTCGCCGAGCGCATTGGCTGCCGCGCCGATCGCGAGGCGTTCTTCATGGCGGCCACGCAGCGCCGCCGCCGTGCCGCTGGCGCCGCCGCCGTGCAGTTCGGAGCCGAGACGGAACTTCGCGCCTGGGCCGAGCGCCGCCAGACCCGAGTTCGAGTCCGCCTCGGCGAGCGGGATAAGACGCTTGGCTAGCGCGGTGGGGTCGTAGTCCGCGAACAGGCTGGGCACGATGATCTGTCGTCGTTGGGCGACGATTCGCAGCCACGAGTCGCGCAATCCGACGATGGCGGCGATCAGTCCCGCCGGTACGACGAACAGCACCAGCAGCGTGCCGCCGCCCTGCTGGAACGCCTGGAGAATGGTGGCTAGGAAGTCGTTGGACGGCAGGAAGTACTTGAGCAGGTTGTCGTACAACGCACCGAGCAGGGCCCCACCCACCGAGCCGATACCGCCGAGGACGGTGACGACAAAAACGTTGACGCTGTTGGCGCTCGTGAACGACTGAGCCGACAGGCCGCGCTGCTGATGGACGAACACCGAACCGGCAAAACCGGCGAGTGCGCCCGATACGGCGAAGGCCGTCAGCTTGAGACGGGTGGCCGAGACGCCGAAGCTTTGGACGTTCGCCTCGTTCTCGCGCATCGCGATCAGGAGGCGGCCGAAGCGGCTGCGGCGCAGGTTGAGCGTGACCACGATGGCCACCACCAAGCAGAACAAGCTCAGGTAGTACATCGGGCGGTCCTGGTCGAAGTTCAAGAAGAACAAGGTCGGCCGGTCGATGGTGTCGGGCAGCAACCATCCGAAGTAGCGGTCGTTGAACAGCATCGCGTCGGCGGTGATGGAAAACGCCAATGTGGTGATGGCGAGGAAGAGGCCCTTCACTCGAAGCGCGGGGATGCCGATCACGAGCGCGAAAAGCCCGGAGAAGGCGGTGGCGATCGGCACGGCGAACCAGAACGGCATCCCCACCCGACCGGTGAGCGAGCCACCGACGACGGCGCCGACAGCGGCGAAGCCGAATTGCCCGAGACTGATCTGGCCGGCCCAACCCGTTAGCACCACCAGCGACACGCCGATGATGGCTTGGATCAAGATCGTCGAACCGAGGAACTGATACCGGACGGGCGTGATGATCGGCCACACGAGCACGAACGCCGCGACTACGGCGATGAGCGAATACCGGGTGGTGCGCACCGTGGCCAAGCGCGACAGCTCACGCGGGATCGCCCGCGTCTCGCGCACCGCCGCCCACGACACGCCCGCGCCCTCGTCGGTGCGCCCACCCCGCCGGCTCTGCAGGAGCAGGGCGCCGGTGAGGATGAGGAAGTAGCCGAGCTGGATCAGGCCGAACTGCGTGGGATAGCTGAACACGACCGCGTTGGACACCGTCGAAAGCAGCAGCGCGGTGAACACGGCCACGGGGATGCTCGCGAACCGCGCGACAACTGCAGCGGTGAGCGGCGCTAGCAGGACCGGCACGTAGGAACCGACGCCGATGGCGGCGGCGGGCGTCGTCAACGAACCGACGCAGATGATCGCCATTGCCGACAGGCCGCCCGAGATCGCCCAAACCATGGTCGAGAGGTTCATGACCGGGATCCCGAGCAGCGACGCCCGCTCAGAGTTTTCCGCCAACGCCCGGATGGCGACGCCCGCTCGCGTGTAGCGCAAGAAGCACACGACGCCGACTACCGCGAAGACCAGCAGTTCGATGTTGAACACTTCTGGGAACCCGTAGGTCGTTGCGGAACTTGCCGACCTTGAATTCCCACCCGGGGAACGGCAGGAACGGCCGGGCCAGCGTGCCCCCGAGGCGCTCGATCTCGCTCAGCGTGGACGTGCGGGGAAAGATCGGCAGGCTCGGGATCCGGCTCGACGACGTACAGCCCCACGAAGGGCAACGCTGCGATCGTTACGACCGTGAGCACCATGCGCGAGTGATTGAAGAACCGGCGGCCGAAGATGAGGTCGAACGCCACACCGGTCAGCGCGCCGACGGCGATCGACACCGGCAGCGCGATCGAGGAATGGCACCTGGGTGAACTCGAATCAGACGCGAAGAACAGGCGTGCGCCGGCGGCGCCGAGCGCCGCCTGCGCGAAGTTGATGATGCGCAGGCTCCGGTAGACGATGACCATGCCCACGGCCGTAATCGCGATCGCGCAACCGGCCACGAGCCCGTTGAACAGGAGCGCCGCCGGCGTGCCGCGGCCGCCCCCGGGCGTGCCGGGAAGGACGAACTGCACGTAGACCGCCGACACGACGAGCGCGAGAGCCGCAGCCGCGATCGATGCGGGCGCGACTACCGGCAGGAAGAACTGTCGTGAGCATGCTGAGTGCTGGCCTCGCTTACTTCTGGCTGTCCGGAAGCGGCTTCGGGTCGAGCCCGCCGAATTCCCACTTGCCGATGAACCCGGTTGCATCTACCTCTACGTCGCCGACTGACAGGGTCTCCTGGATCGGCAGCGCGCCGTATTGCGGGGCGAATACGTAGTCGACGTTGCGCGTCTGATTGCGCGTGGCGAGGTTGAGGAGGGTGCCGGCGGGATCAGAAGCATTGAGGTCGCCGCTGTAGGTCTGTTTCAGCGACACCACGAAACCCTCGACGATCTCGCCGCACGCGTCGATGCGCGAGGTGCGCCCGACCAGGCCGTCGTTGGTCAGCACCGTTCCACTCGTGGCGTCGATCCCGATGCTGCGGAACGTCTGGTTGGTCCGGATCACCCCGCCGTCGAGGGGCAGCACCAGCATCTGCACCACGGGAGTGAACGAGGTGACGCTGGCACCGCTCGCATTCACGGTGACGATCTTGGTGATGTAGATCCCGGGCACGTCTTGCAGCGGCCGCACGCGGATGTCTTGGCCGGGCACGTCGACCACGCCGATGGTGCGGGCGGGGACGTTGTTTTCGTACGAGCAGCGCGGGGTTGCTGTTGACGCGGAAGGACGTGATAACCGTGTTGCCGGCCACGAACGGATCAGGGCTCAGCATCTCGAATGAGAAGTCGTGCTCACCGGTGGGCCCGGGCGTGCGGGCGACGCGACGGATCGACCGGTTCTCGAGCGCGAAGGGCCGCGCCGTCAGCGGCGGCTGCACCGCCGCGTTCTTGGTGATCGACAGCAGCCGCTTCCATTGGTACAGACCTTCGGGCGGCAAGCCGCCGATCGTTACGGTGGCCGACTTCTTCGGGAACGCCGTGAGCTTGGCCTCGGGGCACGGACCACTGGGTTTCTCGGTCACGCGGTTGATTAGTTGGCGCACCGGAAGCTCGGGCACGCCGAACTGATCGGCGAACGGGTTCGGCGTGCCGAACCCTGGGATATCGCCTTGGCCCTCGCTTTGGCCGAACACGGCCGACGAGTCGAACTTCACGAGGCCGACGCCGGGCGCGTCCTGTTTGACGCAGGCGGATGACGCGATTGCCGCGATCGCGACGATGGCGATCACGCGGGCCTTCTTATGCAGCAGCGGTTGCATCGGCTGCCTCCTTCCCACTGGTTGCAGAGTGTGGCGTTGAGATCGGGCGCGAACGAGTCGCGCAGCGACAACCGGGATACGGCGGCGACAAACCGCACGGTTCCGGGTTGGGCCGACGCCAGCCGTCGGCGCAGCGACCGGGAGAGTTCTTCCGCAGCGACCGCGAGCTCGAGGCTGGCGTCGTCCTGCAGGTCGCCCCACAGGACGCGCGTGACGAGCCACGCCAGTTCGATGTGCTCGTCGTCGTCGATGAAGCGTTCGAGGTACATCAGCGGCGTGTCGGTCGGATACGAGAAGCCGTAGTCGGTGGCGACGTCGCGGAACTCGGCGTACGACAGGGCAATGCGCGCGCGTGGACCCATCTCCAGCGCGGCGGCGCGCCGCCGCGACCGGATGCGCGACTTCCGCAGCGCCGGGTAGGTGGCGTACAACGACAGGAGGAGCAGCACGATCGGCACGCCGATCAGCAGGCCGCGCAGCATCTGCTGTGCCGAACACCGACTTCGGCGCGGTGATCACCGGCAGGAACACCTGCACCGTCACGTCGTCGCTCGGCAGGATGTTCGGGTTGGTCTGTTGGGTCCCCGGGTCGCTCGAGACCGTGGGCTTGGCCTTCTTCGGCGTGCCGATCACGGGCACCCATTTGAAGCCAGGGAAGTACACCTCGACGAAGGTGGCGCCGTTCTTGGGACGAACTTCGAGGGTTTTGTCCTCGACCTTCTCGCCGCCGTCGAAGCCGAACGCGATGCGCGAAGGCAGGCCGATCCAGCGCGCCAGCATCGCCTGCGTGGCGACGATCTCGTAAGGGCGTCGCTTCGAGGGTGGTCAGGATCTCGTCGACCCGCTGGGGCGTAATCGACACGGGCACGCCCTGGCCGGTCGGCGACGACATTGTCGAGCACGTAGTTGCGGAGGAAGTCGAAGCGCTCCCAGAGCGAGGCCAGCCCGTCGGACTGCGCGAGCAAATCCGCCACCGCAGGCGGCGGGTCGCCAACGCCTTCGGTGAACTTCTGCACGACGGCGGGATCGGTTCGGTGATCGCCTTGAGTTCGTCGATCGTCGGCAAGCCCGGCGGCGAGCACCGTGTACTTCTGGCCCGGCTTGAGCGTGCCGGACGCGAGGCGAATGTTGTTCGAGCGGTAGTCGAAGGCGGGAATGATGCCCTTGGCCTGCATGGCCGACGGGGTTGGACAGGCCGGGCAACACCGCGCCGGTGAGCCCGAGGACGTTGAAGTCGGCCGTGACCCGTGGCGTCAGCTCGGCGTCGATGATGCCGCTATTCGGGATCGTCTTGACGTTGGCGTCGTTGACTGCCGCGAGGCGCCAGTCGGTGCCGTCGTACTCGTCGAGGCTGCCCATACGCCACGGACCCGACAGATCCGACGTCACGCGGAACAGCGGGCGGTCGACCACCTTCGACAGCGGAACCGTCTTCGGCTTCTGCGGTTGTTCGGCGGGGTTGACCGTGGGCTTCGGGAACAGGAAGTCGACCTGGCTCGAGCAGGGTGAGCAGCGACGGTGATGACCACGACGAACGGCAACGCCCGCAATGCGCGGCGGATCTCGTAGCCGAGCGGACGGCCTTCTCGTCGCCCTCGAGACCCGAACTCGACGACAACAGCACGAGTCCGAACACGAACAGCACGAGCACGGCGATGCCGCTGGCGTACCTGCTGGTCCTTCGGCACGCTGATACCGCCCAGCGCCGCGAACGGAACCGGGATGACGAGCGCAAGCGCGGGCCGGCGGAACGCGAGGGCGACCCACGCGGCGGAGAATCCGACAACCGCCATGAGCCAGCCGAGGATGGCGTGCCAACCGGCGATGAAGGGCACCGGTGGACGCGTGAGGTCGCCTTGCGTGTTGGCTTCCTTGACGAGGCTGGCGAGCGACCCGATGTTGCCGACACCGGTCGGCACCATCATCGAGCGCGCCGATGACGAAGATGCCGCCGGCGACGGTGATCAGCGTGGTGGTAAGCCGGCGCTGACGGTTGGCGACGACGGCGAGGGCGATGCCGAGAAGACCCGCGACTGCGCCGTAGATGCGGGGGCCGGTGCCGCTGAAGACGCCGCCGGTCATGATGGCGGTGGCGATGACGGGGAACGCCATCGCGATCGCGATGCGCGTGACCGGCTCCTCGGGCGGCGCTTCCTCGACGGCGCCGGCGGCGCGCTCGATGATCGGCCTCGACGTGACCCGCGTCTTCGGTGAGACGATCGAGAACGTCGTCCTCGAGCGTCGTGAGTTCGGAGTCGGGGGTGATCGTCGACATGCTAGATCCGGTTTCCGGCGCCGATGTTGTGGAACAGGGCCGACGCAAGGTCGCCGCCTGGACGGAGGCTGGCCACCTGGCAACCGAGCGCCGCGGCGCGCCCGGCCGTGTCGGCGTTCTCCTCGTCCCACAACAGGGCGACGACGAGGATCGACACGCCCTTGTTGAGCAGCATCTTGAGCTGCGCCGCTTCCTGCGTTCCCAGGTTCGGCGTGATCAGCACGTTGTGCGCGTCGCGTTGCGCATTGCCCAGCAGCCGGCGGATCACCTGGCCGAGCGGCTCGCGTGCCATCTCGACCTTGGCGAACGCGTCGAGCAACGGCAGCTGTTGGTTGCCGCCGCGCAACGCGCGGGTGAGCGGCCCGCGCGTTGGTTTCGATCTTGACTTCGTAGCCCTCGCGGAGGTGGCGCACGGCCAAGCTCGCGGCGGCGCGCACGCCGGCCTCGAAGCTCTCCGACAGGCCCTCGCCGTCGTGGGAGTGCGAGCCGCGATCGGTGTCGAGGATGATCGTGATCTTGTCGGTGATGCCCTGCTCGGCCTCGCGCACCATGATCTTCCCGGTGCGGGCGGACGCACGCCACACGATGCGGCGCAGGTCGTCGCCCGGCTTGTACTCGCGCATCCCGTAGAACTCGAGACCCGAGGGCCAGGGCTTGGACACCGGCGGTCGAATGGGCGGGTCTTCGAACTGGCGGGTGAGCGGGCGGTCCGAGACGATCTCGATCCGCGGATGCACGAGCAGTTCGAAGGGTTCGGCGATGAGGGTCTCGCGCTGGGTCAGACCGAGCGGATCGCCCTTGATCGCCACAAGCGGGCCGATCTCGTACACGCCGCGCCGCGTGCAGCGCACCGAGTAGCGGTGCGGTCAGCTTCTCGCCCGACGCCAGACTTGCGTGATCGGCACGCGCACCGGCTGACCGAGCCGTTCCGGCACGCGCTCTTCGAGCACGAAGGTCGACACGCCGCGGCGCGCTTCGAGGCTCACCTCGACTTCGAGCCGGTCGCCTTCATGGGCCCGCGGGAACAAGCCGGCGCGCTCACCGGTCAGCTTCAGGTTGCGCGGCGCCAGCACGAAGCACACGCCGAAAAGCAGCAGCAGGCCGTACGCGAACAGGTACATCGCGGTGCCGGCGACGAGCTTGGCCAAGCCCCAGACGAGGACGAATCCCACCAACGCGACCACGCCGTAGGCGGTGACGCCGGTCTTGCGCTTGAGCTCGTCGCCGCGCTTGCGCATCGCGCCGGGCGCGAACGCGTCGATCAGCGTGTCGAACGCGGCGCGCAGACGTCGCCCCAGCGACAGCCGGGTACCCGGCGGTGCTGAAGGTTGCGCGCCGTGTCCTAGCCATGAAGCGCTGAGGGAGCCCGGCCTACGAGCCGGAGCGAGCGGAGACCGGCGGCTTGACCTGCGCGGTGACGCGGTCGATCACGTTGCTCACGTCTTCGCCGCGCAGCATGGCGTCGGGATTGAGCACGATGCGGTGGGCCATGATGTACGGCAGCACGGTGCGCACGTCGTCGGGATAGACGTGGCTGCGTCCGTCGCTCGCCGCGAGCACGCGCGCCGAGCGCAGCAAGTTGATCGATGGCGCGGGGTGAGCCGCCCATCGCGATGTTGGCGTCGTTGCGGCTCGCCTGCACCAGGTCGACGATGTAATACGCCACGTCGTCGGAGACCTCGATGTCGCTGGCGAAGTCGATCATCTTCTGGATCTCTTTGGTGTCGGTGACGGGACCAAGAGTCCTCGATCGACAACTGCTTCGCGTTGGCGAACATCACTTCGAACTCGGGGCCGCGGTCCATGTAGCCGAGTGACATCTTGAACAGGAAACGGTCGAGCTGGGCTTCGGGGAGCGGGAAGGTGCCGGCCTGCTCGATCGGGTTCTGGGTGGCGAGCACGAGGAACGGGCGGGGCAGGTCGTAGGTGACGCCGTCGGCGGACACGCGGCGCTCGGCCATGGCTTCGAGCAGCGACGACTGGGTCTTCGGCGTGGCGCGGTTGATCTCGTCGGCCAGGAGCACGTTGCAGAACACCGGGCCCGGGATGGAACTCGAAGGTGCCCTTGCGCTGGTCGAGGATCGACGAACCGGTGATGTCGCCGGGCAGCATGTCGGGCGTGCACTGCACGCGCTGGGTGCGTGGCGTCGATCGACTGGGCGATGGCGCGGGCCAGGACGGTCTTGCCGGTGCCGGGAACGTCCTCGAACAGGATGTGGCCTTCGCACAGGATGGCGACGAGGGCCAGGCGAACTACCTCGTTCTTGCCCTTCAGCACCGTCTCGATGTTCTCGACGATCTTGTCGAAGTTCTTCTTGAACGATTTGAGCGTTCAGCGATCCGGATCCGCGCGTGATGCGCTGCGGGTCGCGACTGCTCGCGAGGCCGGTTTACGAGGTGCCATGGCGCGGAAGCGTCCTCACTTCACAGGGAATCGGTCGGTTTCACGAGCTCACCCCAGTCAGGAACCGCGATCGGAGACGCTGATTGCGCCCCAGGCCGCAGCATACGACGTTCGTTTGCCCCAAACTGTCTCACCGGCGGCGCGTTCATCGGACCGTCACAGTGCCCGCTCCAAATTCTGGGCGACCTCTCTGTAGGATCGGCGCATATGGCGTCAGTCGTCTCTGCCAAGCCGCGCCGGCTCACAAAACGCCCGAAAGGGCCTACCGCTCGTTCTTTTGATCGGCGGACTGCTGATCGCGCTGGTCGGTTCTGCCCAGCGCGCTCAACCTTCCACAAACCAATCCGGCGACCACGCTCGAGTACGCGCCGGTGCCCCGCGGACGACACCGCATCCCGCCACCGGTCGGCAACTTCGACCAGTTCGGCTCGGGCTGACTGCTCCTCGATCGACACCGGCGGCGCCGAGGGCGGCGACTGACGGGGCCATCCCCGACCTCGCGACAGGGCAAGAACACGTCGACGAAGCGGTGCGTGCAAACCGCCAAGGGCCCGAAGCAGACCGAGGACCCGCTCGCCCCGCCGTGCGTGCCCGACTACCCCAACTGCGACAAGAACGGCGGCGCCACCTACCAGGGCGTCACCGACAAACGAGATCCGCATCCTCTTCTATTTCGACTCGGGCATCATCGACATCGGCACCAGCCGCGGCGACGAATCCCGGCCGGCGAACAAGTACTACGACCTCAAGGAACCCGAAGCGACCCGACGAGCACGTCTACGTGCGGGTGTTGCGCGGCTGGCAGAAGTACTTCTACGACCGCTACCAGCCCTACTGCCGAGACGCCGCATTTCTTCGTCTATTACGGCAGCCGCAGCGACGACGGTCCGGAAGCCAAGCGAGCCGACGCGGCCGACAACTTCCAGCAGGTCCAGCCCTTCGCCGTCGTGTCGGACTCGTCTGGCGTCCAACGACGCCTACCTCGAGGCGATGGCTAAGCGGGGCGTGCTCAACTTCGGCTCGTTCCTCGGCCGCGAGAGTTCGTTCTACCAGCGCTTCCCCAAGTTGGTGTGGGGTTACAGCCCGCCCCTTGAAGTCCCAGGCGAACCAGTACGTCGACTTCTTCTGCAAGCAGATCAAGCCGTTCAACGCCACGTTCGCCGGCGGCAACCTGCAGAACAAGCCGCGCCGCTACGGCCTCGTCTACACCGACGACAACCTCCACCCGGAACTTCAGAAGCTGAAGGACCTGGTGATGTCCACGATCGAGAACAAGTGCCCGATCAAGCAGCCGGGAGGGATCCCGACCGCCACCTGGCACCCGTGCTGCTTCGGCGCAGACAACGAGACGCTGCCGACCTATGCCAACACGGCCATGGCCAACTTCTCGGACCCCAACCAGGAAGGCGGGCCGGTCACCACGATCATCTGGCCCGGCGGCATGGAGTCGAAGTTCAGCGACGCCGCCAACCGCGCGCAAGTACTACCCCGAATGGTTGCAGCTGGGCGACGGGCAGACCGACGGCTGGATCGGCACCCAGTTCCAGAACCCGCAGGCCTTCGGCGGCCACGCGGTGGTCGTGAGCTACCAGGTCCAGCAGATCGACCGCGAGCAGGAGATCTGCTTCCTGGCTTACAAGGACGGCGACCCCGGCGCCCCCGACGCCGACGTGCGCAAGCACGCGTGCTCGTTGTATGACCGCCTGCGCCAGCTCTTCATCGGCATCCAAGTGGCGGGCCCGCAACTCGGCCCCACGTCGGTCGACAAGGGCTTCCACGCCATCCCGAAGATCGCCTCGGAGGACTCCCGCACCCCGGCGTGCTTCTACAACCTCGACGACTACAGCTGTGTCAAAGACGGCGTGGTGATGTGGTGGGACGCCAACAAGGTGCCGCCCACCAGCCCTGATCCTGGATGCTGGCGGATGGTCAACCAGGCCAAGCGCTATCTGGTCGGCCAGTTCCCGGCGCAGGAGATCTACTCGATGAGGTCCCAGCAAGACGATCCGTGTAACGGCTACCGCGGCGGCGCGACGTTGCGGGCGGCCGCACCATGATGCGCCGCGCCGTCTTCGCCGTCGGCTCGGTTCTTCTCTTGCTTGTCGGAATCGTCTCGGTGGTTGGTCCGACGACGCAGGTAGCGGACGCCGTACCGCTCACGCCAGACGTCGAACCTGATGCTGTGTTGAAGCCCGGCGACTCGGTCACCATCACGAACTCCGACGTGTTGGTCGGCGACCCGGCGTTCTTCCACTCCCCTTCGGAGTGCCGCGAACCGCCATACGACGCCACCTGCATCGCGCACCGGATCCAGCTCAAGCGCGACCCGAGCCCCGACGCCCTGAACTTCGTGTTCTTTACCCTCGACTTCGCACCGGTCGCCCAAACGCCGAACCTGGCCTTGGTCGCGGCCGGGTTGTCCAATATTCAAGTGGGCGATCTCGACGTGCACGTGTGGGATCAGGACGACCACTACCTCGGCGAGAACTACCCGACGGGCAGCGACGTCAAGTTCGCCATCGACCTCATCGGCCAAGTGCCAGAAGTCGGTCCGGTCGTGGCACCGGAACTGAGCGCGCTGCTCCTGGGCGAAGACGCCGGTGACATCACTGACGAACCGCCGGGCGGCTCCGGTCTCGACGTGCCCGAACACGGCGGCTTCACCGCCAAGCAGGACCTTTACGACATCGTCGTGACCACCGGCGCCGGTTTCAACATCGGCTACACGCTGCGCGTCACCTTCACCAACGAAAAGTTCTCGAGCCCCTTCGAACTCCTCGGCGAACCAATCGGGCCCATCTCGCCCCCGCCGTCAAACGGCACCGTCGAGACCCCGCCGTTCACCTCCGACTCGGGATCGGTCGCGGTGCCGCTGCCCGACGCGTCGGTCCTGCCCGACCGCGACATCGCCGGCATCGGCTCGGGCATCAACGAGCAATTCGACTCCAACGTGCTGACCGCCATCGGCCGCACCCGGCCCATCAGCGCCAACGCCAAACCGCCATCGACCATCGCGTTGATCGCCGCCATGATCGCCTTGCCACTGGTTGCGGGTGGTGGCGGCATCTGGCTCCTGCGACGGCGACGTAGAGCGCTCATCGCCTAGCGGTACTCTGTGGCGATGCGACGCGTCATCGCCGCTCTGGGGTCACTAGTCCTTCTGCTCGCCGGCGTCATCGCGGTGGTCGGACCCACCACGCACGTGGCGAGCGCGGTTCCGCTCACGCCCGGGGTCACGCCCGACGCCGTTATGAAGCCGGGTGACACGGTCACCTTCGAGTCTTCTGACGTACTCGTCGGCGATCCGGCGTTCTTCCACTCCCCTTCGGAGTGCCGCGAACCGCCATACGACGCCTCCTGCAGCGCGCACCGGATCCAGCTCAAGCGCGACCCGAGCCCCGACGCCCTGAACTTCGTGTACTTCACGCTCGACTTCACGCCGGTCGCGGGCACGCCGGATCTCGCGCTGGCCGTGGCCGGCTATCCGTCGGTCGAAGTGGGCGACCTCGACGTGCACGTGTGGGATCAGGACGACCACTACCTCGGCGAGAACTACCCGACGGGCAGCGACGTCAAGTTCGTCATCGACCTCATCGGCCAAGTGCCAGAAGTCGGTCCGGTCGTGGCACCGGAACTGAGCGCGCTGCTGCTGGGCGAAGACGCCGGCGACCCAACCGACGAACCGCCGGGCGGCTCCGGTCTCGACGTGCCCGAACACGGCGGCTTCACCGCCAAGCAGGACCTTTACGACATCGTCGTGACCACCAGCGCCGGCTTCAACCTCGGCTACACGCTGCCGCGTCACCTTCACCAACGAAAAGTTCTCGAGCCCCTTCGAGCTGCTCGGCGAACCAATCGGGCCCATCTCGCCCCCGCCGTCAAACGGCACCGTCGAGACCCCGCCGTTCACCTCCGACTCGGGATCGGTCGCCGTGCCGCTGCCCGACGTGTCAGTCCTGCCCGACCGCGACATCGCCGGCATCGGCTCGGGCATCAACGAACAGTTCGACTCCAACGTGCTGACCGCCATCGGCCGCACCCGGCCCATCAACGCCAACGCCAAACCGCCATCGACTCTGGCGTTAATCGCCGCCATGATCGCCCTCCCGCTGGTTGCGGGTGGTGGCGGCATCTGGCTCCTCCGGCGCCGGCGCCGGGCCCTCATCGCGTAACCATCTAGCTTCGCCGCACGATGTCGGCACTGGCCAGCGCTCTCGAGATTCCTGACGACGAACCGCGCGCGTGGCGCGGGCTGCCGCTGGCCGCCGTCACCGCCGCGGCCTGGTTGGCGGCGGGCGTGGTCCTTCGCGCGCACGCTCGCCCTGGGGGGCATGACGTCAGCCAACGTGATCGTGGGCGCGGTGCTGGCGGTGCCGGCGATGATCCTGGCCTGGCTCTGTGCGGGGCCGCACAGCCCGCGCCTTGCCGCCGCCGTCGTCGCAATGGTGGTCGGTGTCGCGCTCATCCCACTCGCGTCAGCCGGCGCCACGCCGTCGCCGCAGAAGCTGGCCAAGATCGCCGACGCGCTCGAACTGCCCGGCCACACAGTGCGCGACCGCGCGGTCGGCAACGGACGCTGCCGGCCGACGTGTTCGGAGCTGCGACGCACCGCGGTGGCCGAGGGCAGCTCCTTCACGAAGGTGGGCGCGGAAGTCTTCGCGGTGTTGTCGCGCCGCGGGTTCACCATGCGCACGTACCCGCACACCGCCGACGAGCCGCTGCGCATCGACGCCATCAGCAAGAAGCTGTGGGTGTCAATTGAGCTGCGCCGCACGACGCTCGTGCGCACCACCATCTCCGCGGTCTTCTTGGCGCAAGGTCCGGCGCCAGAACACGAGATCGGCGAGGACCTCTAGAAGCGGATCGGCACCGAGGAGATCGAGCCGGTCAGGAACTTCGACAGCGCGGCCCACCACGCGGCCGGCGCTTCGAACTGCGGGCTGTGGCCGCCGCCGGGGATCACGGCGAGCTCCGCGCCGGGAATCGCCTCGGTCATGGCGAGCGACTGCTTCAAGAAGCCGTCGTCCTGCTCGCCGACGATCACGAGCGTCGGCACGTCGATGGTGTGCAGGTCAGTCGAGGCGGTCGGCCTGCGACGGCGATGTCGCCGGCGAGCGCCGCCCACGCCGGCACCCGCGAAGTGCGAGCGTCTTGTGCTCGCGACCACGCCTTGTACGCCGGGTCGGCCGGCGACATCTCGAGGTACGGCGAGCGTGTCGAGCGGGCCGGGCTCGGTCGACGCCTCGACCGATCTCGACGAGCAGCTCGGTGCCGCCGTCGCGCACGACGCTTGGCCGGCGGCGATCATGTCGTGATCGACGTGGTCGGGCATCTTGTGGCTCGTGTCCATCAGCACGAGCGCGTCGAGCACGTTCGGGGTGCGCCAGCGCGAACAGCTGCACGACCATGCCGCCCATCGAGTGGCCGAGCACCGTCGCGTGTCGCCAGCCGAGTGCGTCCAGCAACGCGTGCAGGTCGTCGGCGAGATCGTCAGCGAGTAGTCGGCCTCGTTCTTCGGGTGCTCGCTGCCGCCGTGCCCGCGCAGGTCGGGCGCGACGGCGTGCCAGCCGAGTCGCAGCCGAGCCGCGGCAGGTAGTGGTGAAGTCTTCCTTCGAGCCGCCGAAGCCGTGCACGAGCAGCAGCGGTCGCCCGCCGGCGCCCGCTTCGGCGATCGTCGAGTTCGACGCCGTTGACCTACGACCGTGCGTGTGTTCATCGGTTGCGCTCTTCGCCGAAGTCGGAGTAGTCGACGCTGACGAGTTGCGGGATGCGCTTGTCGTCACCGTAGGGCCGGATCGTCGATCGGTGTGCACCGGCAGCAGGACCCGCCGGACGCGGCCCTTGCGCGTCGACGAACACGTCGGCCCACAGCTCCTCGTCCTTGCCGAGCGGCCCGTCGAGGAGATGCAGGTCGGCGCGGCGGGCTTCGGGCGTGGCGCGCGATCGCCTTGGCCAGGTCGATGTCGACTTCGTAGCGCTTGGTGCCGATCGCCCTGCACCTCGGCGCCGCCGTAGGACTGCACTGTCACCACGCCGCGCAGCAGGTCGATGCGCCGCCGCGGGCTGCGTGACGCCGAACGGCCGGGTCGTCGCTGAGGCGCGGCGCCACCACGAGCGCAGTCGGCGCCGGTGCAGAAAGTCGACTGTGCCCGTCGCCGTGACGCCCGGCGCGGCGCCGACGACGTGAGCGCGTGCCGGTAGCGAGCGTGATGTCGGGCGCCGCCGCGCACGACCACGGTCCGGGATGGGCCGGTCGGGCCCGGCTCCCCGCGACCGCACGCGCCGAGCGACGACCGAGGCGGTCGACCAAGGCGACGCGACGGGACAGACCGGACGCAGCGGGCAAGGCAGGTACCTTACGCGGCGTGACTGGCCGCCAACGAGCCGCGGTGGTCGCTCGGCTCGTCGCCACCGTCGTCATCGCGGTCGTGCTGGTCGGCGGGTGCATCTCACCGACGTCTTGCCCCACCGCGACGCTGGCAACACCGTGCTCGTGGCGGCGCGCTCCTCTTCACGCTGCTCGGCATCGTGCTCTCGGCGTTCCGCTGGCAGCGCGTGCTCGACCACCCTCGACGTGCCGAGCCGACTCGTGCAGCCTCACGCGGCACTACCTGGCCAGCCTGTTCGTCGGGAACTTCCTGCCGTCGACCGTCGGCGGTGACGTGTTGCGCGTCACGCGGCTCGGCGCCGAGACCGGAGACTCCGCCGCGCCGTTCGCGTCGGTCGTGCTCGAGCGCATGTCGGGATGGATCGTGCTGCCGGCCTGACGTTCGCCGGGCTGCTCATCAACCCGACGCTGCGCGAGCTCGGCTCGGCGACCGCTGTCGCCGCGCGGCGTCGGCGCGGCCACGCTGCTCGCGCTCGGTGCGGTGCTCATCGCCGCCGGCCAATCCGCGGATCGGCCGCGAAGGTGAGCGGCACCGACGGGATGGCGGCGGTTCACCGGCGCGATCCATCTCGGCGTCGACCGGTTCCGTCGCCGGCCGCAGCTCGCGCTCGAGGTGATCGCCGCCGGCGTCGTCTACCAACTGTGCGTGCTCGTCGTCGGTGTTCCTCGCCGGCAAGGCGCTCGACATCGACGTCGGCTTCACCGCCATCCTCGCCTTCTTCCCCGCGTGCGCGATCGTGCAGACGCTGCCGGTCACCATCGGCGGGCTCGGCGTGCGCGAAGGCGCGCTGTACGTGTTCCTGCATCCGCTCGGCGTCACGACCGAGCAGGCCATCAGCCTCGGGGTGCTCGTCTACGCGATGCACGCTGATCGTGAGTCTGATCGGCGCGCCCGCGTTCGCTGCCGGGGGCGACGCGTAAAGTCCCCGCAGCGACATGACGGCGACCGAAACCACCACCACCGAGGACAACTCGACCGTCGCCGCGGTTGTACTGGTGGCGCGAGCTGATCACGATCGGCCTCTTCTACGGCGTGTACACGCTGGTGCGGAACCTCGGCATCGCCAGCGAGTCGGCCGGCGTCGCGTTCCGTCACGCCAAGCAGATGATCCGCGTCGAGGAGTTCCTCAGCTCGTTCCACGAGGAGCCGCGATCCAGAAGGCCTTCATCGACTGGACGGGGTTCATCAAGTTCTGGAACGTCTTCTACGGCACCGCGCACTTCATCGTCACGATCGTCGCCATCGTGTGGATGTTCCGGCGGGCGCCCGAGCGCTACCCGATGTGGCGCAACACGCTCGCGGTCACCGTGGCCATCGCGCTGCTGGGCTTCGCGACCTATCCGCTCATGCCGCCGCGGCTGCTGCCCGACGCACTACGGCTTCGTCGACACGCTGCAGGAGATCGGCGGGCTGTGGTCGTTCGACTCGGGGACGATGTCGAAGATCTCGAACCAGTACGCGGCGATGCCGAGCCTGCACTTCGCGTGGTCGACGTGGTGCGCGTGCGTGCTCGTGCCCGGGATCAAGCCGTTGTGGGGCAAGATCGTGATGGCGTCGTATCCGTTGCTCACGCTGTTCGCCATCGTCGTGACCGCCAACCACTACTGGATCGACGCCGCCGGCGGCGCCGCCGTCCTCGGCCTCGGCTACCTCATCGGCGGCCGGCTGCTCACCAACACAGTGGAGCGCCGCACCACTACGCGAAGAACACAGACTCGTCGTCGTAGATTCGCCGCGATGGACATCAACGCACTGTTTTCGGTTGCGGGCAAGACCGCGGTGGTCACCGGCGGCAGCCGCGGCATCGGTCGGATGATCGCCGAGGGCTTCGTCTCGGCGGGCGCCGACGTGTACATCACGGCGCGCAAAGCCGAGGCGTGCGACCAGACCGCGGCCGAACTCAACGAGATCGGCCCGGGCAAGTGCGTGTCGCTGCCGTTCAACGTCGCCGGCGAAGAGGGCGCGACGGCGTTCGCGGCGATGATCGCCGAGCGCACGCCGAAGGTCGACATCCTCGTGAACAACGCCGGCGCGACGTGGGGCGCGCCGATCGAGGACTTCCCCGACGAAGCGTGGGACAAGGTGCTCGACATCAACGTGAAGGGCCTGTTCCAACTCACCGTCGAAGCTGCTCCCCCAGCTGCGCGCCTCGGCGACGGCCGAGGATCCGGCGCGCGTCATCAACATCGGATCGGTCGACGGCATCAACGTGCCCGGCACGCAGAACTACGCGTACGCCGCGAGCAAGGCGGCGGTGCACCACCTCACGCGGCAGATGGCGCACAACCTCACGCACGACCACATCACCGTCAACGCCATCGCGCCCGGCCCGTTCCCGTCGAAGATGATGGCGTTCATCCTCGACGCCGACGGCGGCGAAGAGGCGGTGGCGAAGGGCGTCCCGCTCGGCCGCATCGGCACCCCGAGGACGTCGCCGGTCTCGCGATCTTCCTCTCGTCCCGCGCCGGGGCCTACCTCACGGGCGCCGTCATCGCCTGCGACGGCGGCATCTCCACCAAGTCGGGCTAGAGGGCTTGACAGAGTTAGCGTTTGCTAACTACAGTTAGCACCCATGACCATCCAAGACGAGATCACCACCCGGACCATCAAGTCCGTCAAGCAGGCGCAGGACTTCGCCATCGACACCATCAACGCCGTCGCCGACCGCGTGACCCCGCTGCTGCCGAAGCTCGACTCGCTCCCCTTCGCCGAGAACCTCCCGAAGGCGTCCGAGGTTGTCGAGAAGGCGTTCGACCTCAGGATCGCGCTGCTCAACAGCGCCAAGACCGTTGCCGTCGAGGCGACCAAGGCGTTCTACCCGCAGGCCAAGCCGGCGACCAAGCCGCTTAGCCCGAAGGCCGCCGCCAAGTCCGCCGCCGAGACGGCAGCTTCGACCAACTAGGAACAAATCGCTCGACGGGGCGTTGCAACGACGCACCCACCCCGCAAGACCGACAAAGGGCGCCCTCCCCCCCCTGGGCGTCCTTTGTCGCGTCCGGAGTCGCACTCGCTTCGCTCGTGCTCAGTCGCACTCGCTTCGCTCGTGCGAGCAAATTCGTCGCCGCCTCCGGCGGCGCGTTCTCTGCGATCGACCGGCAAAGCCGGATCGACCGCCCCTTCGCCACCTTCAGTTCGGGAGGGCTGCTTCTACTGCTTCTACCAACGCGGGGTCGGCGGGCTCGATGAGGGGGCGGAAGCGCGTGACCTTGCCGTCGGGACTGACGAGGAACTTCTCGAAGTTCCACACGACGTCGCCCGCTTTGCCTTCTGCGTCTTCGACCGCGGTGAGTTCGTCGTAGAGCGGGTGACGTTCGTCGCCGTTGACGTCGACCTTCTCCATCATCGGGAACGTCACGCCGTAACTCGTCGAGCAGAACGACTCGATCTCTTCGGCCGATCCCGGCTCCTGGCCGCCGAACTGGTTGCACGGAATACCGATCACGCTAAAACCGCGCGACGTGTACTTCTCGTGCATCGCCTCGAGGCCGGTGTACTGCGGCGTCAGACCGCACTTGCTGGCCACGTTGACGATGAGCAGCGCCTTGCCGTCGTGCTCGGCGAGCGAGGTCGGCTCGCCCTTGAGCGTCTTGAGAGGGATCTCGTTCAGGGACATGGCCGCAGCATATTGAGTAACGATGACGGCATGACCCGTCGTCTGGATTCGAAGGTCGCACTCGTAACCGGCGCCGCATCCGGCATCGGACGTGGCGTGGCGACCCGGTTCGTCGAGGAAGGCGCGTCTGTGCTGTTCGTCGACATCGACGAAGCGCGCGTGCAGGAGGCGACGCAGACGCTCGGCGACACGGCCGCCATCGCGATCGCCGACATCACCGACGAGGCCGACGTCGTCGCGATGGTGGCGACCGCCGTCGATCGCTTCGGCCGCGTCGATATCGCGGTGAACGCGGCGTACGGCGTCAAGGCGTTGCCGCCCGACGGGTTGGCGCCGGTACGCGTGCCGGTGGCCGATCAGTCCTCGGAGTACTTCGCCGCGGTGATCGACGTTGGGCTCGTCGGCCCCTACCGCTGCATCAAGCACGAAGCGCGCCAGATGGTCAGCCAAGGTGGCGGTGGCGTCATCATCAACTTGGCCTCGATCAACGCGCGGCAACCCGCCGTCACGATGTCGGCGTACTGCGCGGCCAAGGCCGGCGTCGAGATGTTGACGCGCTGCGCCGCGCTCGAGTTGGGCCCCCACGGCGTGCGCGTCGTCGCGATCGCGCCCGGTCTGGTGGACACGCCGATGACGTCGTTCCTCACCGAAAACGCCGACTTCCTCACGCGCTATCTCCGCGACGTGCCCCTGGGTCGGGCGGGCACGCCCGATGACATCGCGGCAGCCGCGTTGTTCCTCGCTAGCGACGAGGCGTCGTGGGTGTCGGGCGAGACGCTCGTGGTCGACGGTGCCCAGATGACGAAAGGGTTCTCGCTCTAGGGGGCGACGGTCACGCGGCAAACCGGGATCGACTCGTCGAGTCCCCGGAAGCTTTTGCGGCGCGGCCGGCTGAACGCAACCTTCGAAAGACCGGGCGCGGCCGCCTCACGGACTTCGCCGGTCACGATGACCTCACCGCCCTTGGCCGACTCCGCCACGCGCGCCGCCACGTTGACGACGTGGCCGACCACGTCGTCGCGCGTCATCACGATGTCGCCCACGTGTAGCCCGGCGCGCAAGCGCAGCGGTGCCGGCGGGGTCTCGACGAGCTCGAGGCACGCCAGCACGGCGGCTTCGGGCTCGGGAAACGTGAGCAGCAAGCCGTCGCCGATGCGCTTGACGATCCGCCCGCCGCGGCTGCGCACGATCGGCCCGACCGTGCGGTGGTGATCGGCGACGAGTTGGCTGGCGGCGTCGTCGCCTTCGCGTTCGGTAAAGCGGGTGAAGCCTTCGAGGTCGGTGAAGGCAACCGTGAGCGCGCGGCGTTCTGGCCCGGCCCGGATTCCTCGTCGTCTTCGCCGCCGTTGGACGACAGCATCTGGATCGCCGACAGACCCATCGCCGCCATCAGCGAAGGCTTGCGCTCGATCGAGCGCTCGAGCAGGCGCTCGACCACCTCGAGCGGCGGGGCGTTGCGGAACGGTGCGTCCGGCCTCGGGTTCCTCGGCGAAGTCGCGGCTGACGACGCCGACTTCGACCAGCCCGTTCGAGGACTCCGGATCCTTGTCGCGGAGTAGTCTCGACCATGCGTTGCGCGACGCCGCGGCGGAAGCTGTGAACCGCCGCGCGCCCTGCGCCTTCGGGTCAGCCATGGGACTGCCGATCGTAGGCGTCGCTGTTTCGACCACGGGAACCGGCGGGTGCCCCTCGTACACTGGGCCGATGCCGGAGGCGCCTTCGAGTCTTGGCGAGATCGCCAAACGCGTCGACGCCCGGATCGAGGAAGCTGCTCGCCGCCGAGATCGAGCGCTGGACCGAGGTCGACGAGGCGCTGGCCGAGCCGCTGCGTTCGCTGCGCGAGCTCGTGCTCGCCGGCGGCAAGCGACTGCGGCCCGCGTTCTGCTTGTGGGCGTTCGTCGGCGCGGGCGGCGATCCCGACGATCCGGCGGTCATCGACGCCGGCGCCGGGCTCGAGCTGCTGCACACGTTCGCCCTTGATCCACGACGACATCATGGACAACTCCGACCGCCGCCGCGGCATGGCGACGATGCACCGGCAGTTCGAGGGCCTGCATGCGCGACGCGGACTGGCGCGGCGAGACGCGGCGCTTCGGTGAAGGCGCGGCGATCCTCATCGGCGACCTCGCGTTCGTCTACGCCGACCAGATGCTGCGCGGCGCGCCCGCCGACGCGATCGACGTGTTCAACGAACTGCGCCTCGAGGTCAACGTCGGCCAGTACCTCGACCTGATCGGCACGGTGCGCGGCGACGCCACGGTGGAGCTGGCGCGCACGATCTGTCGCTACAAGTCGGGCAAGTACACCGTCGAGCGGCCGCTGCACCTCGGCGCGGCGCTGGCGGGCCGGCTCGACGAACTGCAGGCACCGCTGTCGGCCTACGGCGATCCGCTCGGGCGAGGCGTTCCAGCTGCGCGACGACCTGCTCGGCACGTTCGGCGACGCCGAGCGTCACCGGCAAGCCCGTTGGCGAGGACCTGCGCGAGGGTAAGCCGACGACGATGTTCGCGCTCGCCCGCGAGGCGGCCACCGGCGCGCGACGCGACGCGGTTGCTGCCAGCGCTACGGCGCCGCCGACCTGTCGCCCGACGAGGTGGCGGCGATCCAGGACGGTGTTCGAACGGACCGGCGCGCGCGGCGCGACCGAGACGCAGGTCGAAGAGCTCGTCGACGCGGCGCTGGCCGCGCTCGGCGACGCGCCGATTACCCCCGCGCGCGCGACGAACTCGACGCCCTGGCGCGCTTCGTCGCCGAGCGGGAGTTCTGAGGTGCCAACGAGTAACGTGAGCGCCGCAATGTTGATCGAGCGCGATCAACTGGCCCGGCGGACCTGCGAACGCTGTCAGCTGGCGCGAGGTCGAACGAACTGGCCGCCGAGATCCGCCAGTTCATCGTCGACGCGCCGTGTCGGTCACCGGCGGGCACCTCGGCTCGAACCTCGGCGCGGTCGAGCTGACGCTCGCGCTCCACCGGGTGTTCGACTCGCCCCGCGACATCATCCTGTGGGACACCGGCCACCAGGCCTACACCCACAAGATCGTCACCGGCCGCGCCGAAGTGGTTCGACACGCTGCGCCAGGAGAACGGGCTGTCGGGCTACCCGAACCGCGCCGAGTCCGAGCACGACTGGGTCGAGAACAGCCACGCGTCGACGATCCTCAGCTACGCCCACGGGCTGGCCGCGTCGGTCGCCCGCGGCACCACCGACCGCCGCGTCGTGTCGGTCATCGGCGACGGGTCGATGACCGGCGGCATGGCGTACGAGGCGCTGAACAACCTCGGCCACAGCGGCACGCGCTGCGTGATCGTGCTCAACGACAACGGCCGCTCGTACGCGCCGACGGTGTCGACGCCTGACCGAGAACGTCGTCGCGGCTGCGCCTCAACCCGCAGTACCTGAACTTCCGTCGTTTCGGCGAGCAGGTCGCCGGGCGAGCTTGCCCGTCGTCGGTCCGTACATGGCCAAGGCGTGGAAGGGCATGACCGCGGCGATGCGCGAGGTCGCCGAGCCGACCGTGTTCTTCGAGGCGCTCGGCGTGCGCTACGTCGGTCCGATCGACGGCCACGACGTCGGCGGCCTCGAAGAGGCGCTCCACAACGCGGCGGACTTCGACGGGCCGATCGTCGTGCACGTACTCACGCAGAAGGGCCGCGGCTACCCGCCGGCCGAAGACGACGACGAGAAGTGCTTGCACGACGCGCCGATCTTCGACGTCGCGACCGGTCCAGGCGAGTCGACGCTGCATCCCTACACCGCAGGCGTTCTCCGACGCGATCGTCGCCGAGGCGGCGCGGCTCGCCGCAGGTCGATGGGCATCACCGCCGCGATGCCGGGGCCCACCGGTCTGCTGCCGTTCCAGGAGCAGTTCCCCGACCGCTACTTCGACGTCGGCATCGCCGAGCAGCACGCCGTCACGATGGCGGCGGGCATGGCGATGGGCGGCCTGCGGCCGGTCGTCGCGCTGTACTCCACGTTCTTCACGCGGGCGTTCGACCAAGCCAACCTCGACGTCGGCATGCACGGGCTGCCGGTGGTGTTCGCGCTCGACCGCGCCGGCATCACCGGCGACGACGGCCCCTCGCATCACGGCGTGCTCGACATGGTGCTGTGCCAGACGATTCCGGGCATCACGATGTTCGCTCCGTCGTCGGTGCAAGAGCTTCCGGCGATGCTCGGCACCGCATTGTCGCTCGACGGACCGTCGGTCGATCCGCTTCCCGAAGGGCGTCGCCCGTCAGGTCGAGCGCCGACGAGGTCGGGTTCGGATCTCGACCGCCAAGCTGTGGCGCACGAGCGAAACGCGCGAGGTCGCGCTGATCGGCGTCGGCAAGATGCTCGCCGCCGCGCTGGCCGCCGCCGAGCTGCTCGCCGCTCGAAGGCATCGAGGCCACCGTGTGGGACCCGCGGGTCGTGAAGCCGCTCGACCCGGCGATGCTCGACGACGCCGCGTCGCACCGCGTCGTGGTCACAATCGAAGACGGGTTCCGCACCGGCGGCATCGGCTCGACCATGGCCGCCGCGCTGGGCGAGCATCGAACGAGGCCGCTCCGTCGGTGGTGATCCTCGGCATGCCCGACGCATACATCCCGCAGGGCCAGGCCCGACGTGATCCACGCGCGGCTCGGGCTCGACGGTCCCGGCGTCGCGCGCACGGTGCGCACCGCGCTGGCCGCGTCTCCCGCGTAAGCGCAGTGCCGCACTCCGACCTCGCCTTCGCGCTCGTCGCTGGCCGACGCGGCCGACGAGATCACGCTGCGCTGGTTCCGCACCAAGGACCTGCCCGTGGAAGCCAAGCCCGACGACACGCCGGTGTCGATCGCCGACCGCGAAGTCGAACGGGCAAGCTGCGGTCGATGATCGCAAGCGGCCACATCCCGATCATGCGGTGTCTCGGCGAGGAGTACGGCTCGACGAGGCGACGAGCGCGTGGCGCTGGGTCATCGATCCGATCGACGGCACCAAGAACTACGTGCGCGGCGTGCCCGTGTGGGCCACGCTGATCGCCCTCGAGCACGACGGCGTGTTCGAACTCGGTGTCGTGTCGGCGCCGGCGCTCGGCTACCGGTGGTGGGGCGTGCACGCGGCGAGGGCGCGTGGCGCAACGGCGAAGCGATTCACGTGAGCACCACCGCGACGATCGAAGACGCGTTCTTGTCGTCGGACAGCTACACCACGTTCGACCAAGTGCGACCCGGCGCGAGCCGACAAGTTCGGACGCGCTCGACGCAGCGGTGTGCGCGCACGCGCGGCTACGGCGACTTCTGGTCGCACATGCTCGTGGCCGAAGGCGCGATCGACATCGCGGTCGAACCGTCGGTGACGCTGTGGGATCTCGCGGCGGTCGCCGTGATCGTCGAAGCCGCCGGTGGGCGCTTCACCGATGTGGTCGGTGTTCCCGGCGCCGACGGCGGCTCGGTGATCGGCGACCAACGGGCGTGCTGCACGATGCGGTGCTCGCCGCGCTCAACTGAGGAGACGACGTGCCTACGCGTGACGAGTACCTCGCATCGAACTTGCACCGCGACGTCGAGTTGTTCGAGGCGGCCGTGCGCGCCGGCGGCGACCTCACCCAGCCGATCGACGGCTGCCCCGACTGGACGCTGCGCGATCCTCGTCGAACACGTCGGCCGACTTCACCGCTACATCGTCGCCGGCATCGACCAGCGGCGACATGCCGAGCGAGCAAGCCAAACCGCCGGCGGACACGAGCGACTTACGCCGACTGGTTCGCCGAGGGCGCGGCCGCGCTCGAAGCGACCTTGGCGAGCAAGGCCGACGACGAGCCGTGCTGGACGTTCTTTCCGAACGCGCCGCACGTCATCGGTACGTGGGTTCGTCGGCAGTGCGCACGAATTGGCCGTGCACCGTTACGACGCCGAGATGGCGGCTACCGGCACCGCCGAAGCGATCGACCCCGTCATCGCCAAGGACGGCATCGACGAATACTTCGACCTGTTCCTCGAGCGAGTCGACAAGCGCCGGCCGATCCGCATCGGCGAGCTGGCCGTGCAACTCCAGTCGACCGACGAGGACGCGCCCGGCGAGTGGATCGTGCGCTGCGGCGACGGGCCACCGGTGGTCAGCCGCGAACACGCCAAGGGCGACGTCGCGCTGCAAGGTCCGGCGAACGCGTTGCTGCTGACGATCTGGGGACGGGTCGATCCCGAGGAGGTCGGCGTGGCCGTGTTCGGCGACGCCGCCGATTGGACCCGCTTCCAACGGGCGGCGTCGATCTAGTGCCCGGGTAACGGCTCCAACAGTTCGGGGCCTTCGTTCTTCACGTTGCTGACGAGCTTCACCACGGGGTAGGCGCGCATCTGCTCGGACGGCATCGGCACCAGCATGGCGGCGGCCTCCTCGGCCCCGACCGCCGGATCAAGCCAGCCGTCCCAATTCTCCTCCGGCAGGCACACGACCATGCGGTCATGGATCTTGCCGACGAGTTCGTTGGGCTCGCCCGTGATCAGCGTGACCGTGCGCAGCGGGTCGATGTTCTCCTTGCCGCGGTCTTCGGGCGGCGTCCACCGGTCCCACAGCGCGGCGAACGCGAGCGGCTTGCCGTCGGCCGCGGTGATGTAGAAGGGCTGCTTGGTCTTATCGGTGGCCTTCTGCCATTCGTAGAAGCCGTCGGCGGGCACGATGCAACGGCGCTTGTCGAGCAGCTTGCGGAACGCCGGCTTCTCCGAGACGGTTTCGGCTCGCAGGTTGATCATGCGGTTGCCGATCTTCTCGTCTTTCGCGAAACCGGGCACCAATCCCCAACGCAGCGCGCCCATCCGACGGTGCCCGTCGTGCGTGGTGACGATCGTGTAGACGTCGAGCGACGGCGCGACGTTGTACCGCTCCCCGAGGTCCTCGACGCGCAACTCGTCGACGTGAAACTCCTCGGCCAACTTCGACGCCGCCGTGGCAGAGACATAGCGGCCGCACATGCCCCCATTCTCGCCTGACGGTGTAACGCCCCGGCGCTAGCGCGGTGCCTTGAGGCCTAGCTGGTGGGCGAAGTAGCCGAGCTGGTCGGCGCCGAGGTCGAGGGTTTTGTCCTTGGAGCGCACGCTGTGGCCGACGTCGGCCTCGCGGCGGAACAGGATGGGTTTGGCGTCGGGGTCAGACGACGTGGCCTATTGGAGGGCGGCGGCCATCTTGCGGGGGTGCATGACGTCGGTGCGCGAGTCGTTGTCGAAGCTCGTGAACATGACCGACGGGTATGCCACGCCTTCGGTCACCTTCTGCACCGGGGAGTACCCGATCAGCCACTGGAACTCGACGGGATCGTCGGCCTTGCCGTACTCGTCGTTCCAGGTGATGCCGAGGCCGAACTTCTCGTACCGGATCATGTCGAGCAGCGGCGCCGAGCAGATCACCGCCGCCATCTCGTCGGGCCACTGCGTGAGCGTGGCGCCCACGAGGAGTCCGCCGTTGGAGCCGCCGTAGATGCCGAGTTGGTCGGTGGTGGTCCAGCCTCCGTCCTTCAAGTAGCGCGCGGCGGCGATGAAATCTTCGAACACGTTCTGCTTGTTCTCGCGCATGCCGGCGCGGTGCCACTCCTCGCCTTCTTCTGACCCGCCGCGCAAACACGCGACCGCCCACACGCCGCCGCCGTCAACCCACGCTTGGGCCATCGAGCTGTAGGCCGGCGACATCGGGATGTTGAACCCGCCGTAGCCGTAGAGGATGGTCGGACGCGGCCCTGTCGACGCGTCGCCCTTGGCCACCACGAACAAGCGGACGTCGGTGCCGTCGTGGGATTGGTAGACGTGTTGGCGCGCCAGCACATCCGACGACGCCGGTCGCGCGCCCGGCGTCGTTGCCCACTCGACGGTGGCGCCGCTGGACGTGTCGAGCGCGAACACCGTCGGCGCCGACACGAAGTCGGTGTAGGACACGAAGCCGCCGCTACCGTGGTCGTAGCGGCCGGCGATCATCGCGGTGCCGGCGCCGGGCAGGTCGACGGTGACAACCGGCCCGCCATCGTACGGCGCAACGATCACCTCGCTGACGGCGTGGTCGCTGCGGCTGATCAGGAACCCTTCTTCGACGGTCGCGACCTCGTTGATCACAGCCGTCGGATGCTCGGGCAGCACCGTGCGCCAGGCCGCGGGGCCGGCCGCGGGATCGTCGACTTCGGCCATGCGTCCGTTCGGCGCGTCCAACGTGGTGTTCACGAAGATGCGGCCGTGCACGAAGTGGGCCCAGCACTGGGCATCGAGGCCCTCGGCGAGGGCGACGGGCGCCGCGCCCGCGGTCACGTCGTAGAGGTACAGGTCGTTGCGCGGCTCGGTGCCCACGCCGGCCTCGATCGACAGCCAGCGCCCGTCGAGGCTGATGTCGAGGCCGTAGTACGTCGACGGATCTCGCCCTTCGCCGAAGATCATCGTGTCGTGCTCGATGGGCTGGCCGATCGTGTGGCGAAACACTCGCCGGTTGAACGGCTCGGGCGTGAGGCGCCGCACGTAGAAGAACTCCGCACCGCCCGGCATCCACGCGACCGCGGTGTAGCGCGTTCGTTCGATCGGACCGTCGACCAACTCGAGGGTGTCGACGTCGAACACCGAGATCGCGGTGTCCTCGTCGCCGCCTGAGGACATGCCGATCACCATCCGGGTTCCGTCGGGTGAGACGGTGGCAACGTCGAGCGTGGTGAGACCCGACGGATCGACCGCAGTCGGATCGAACAACACCCGCTCGGTGCCATCGGCCTCGCGCACGACGAACTTGGCGTGCTGCTCGTTCGGTTCCCGGCGATGGAAGAACAACCGGTCGCCGCGCACCGCCGGTGCGCTGATCATCCCCGGCAGCAGACGCGCCTGCGCGGCGCGCCACTTCGCCTTGTCGGGCAGCGCCGCGAGCCATGGCTGACACACCTCGTCCTGCTCGGTCAACCACGTCTTGAGATCTGCGTTGTCCTGGTCCTCCATCCACCGGTACGGGTCGGGAACCCTCGTGCCGTGGTAGTCGTCGACTACGTCATCTCGGCGTGCAGCCGGATACCGAACGGGGGGCAGGGCCATGCTCGGATCGTACGGGCTACGTTGACCCGATTCCGCGGGTATGCGAAGCGGAAACGATTACTAGTAGGGGGCCCACACACACATGATCCGGTGGCTACGTCGCAAGTTCGAATCCGATGCCAAGGGTGAGGCGGTCTTCCCACTCCTTGTGCTGTCGGCGCTGTTCTTCTTCGACGAGTTCGACACCGCGGCGTTCGCGCACGCTCGCGCCCGAGATCCAAAGGTCGTTCGACCTCACCGACAACGAGTTCATCCGGCTGATCATCATCAACGTGTCGGTGACCGTATTGCTCGCCGTACCGCTCGGCTATTACGCCGACCGGGTCAGCCGCAAGACACTGGTTGTGTTGTCGGGTGTCCTCGCGGGCACGTTCAGCCTGTTCACCGGGTTCGCCGTGGGCGTGGCCGCGTTGACGCTCGCCCGATTCGGCAACGGCGTGGGCCTGCTCGCCAACGGGCCGATCCACAAATCGCTGCTGGCGGACTACTACACGCCCGACGCCCGGCCCACGGTCTATGCCCGCCACCGAAACTCGCACTATGCGGCGGCGGTGCTCGGCCCTGCCGTGGCCGGCATCTTGGGCAGCCTCTTCGGTTGGCGCGCCGCGTTCTTCGTGTTGTTCGTCCCGATTCTCATCGCGACCTATGTCGCTACGAAACTGAAGGAACCGGTGCGGGGCGCCACTGATCCCGGCGGTGGCTACATCTCCGAGACGGCTCGTCCGCCGAAGTTCCGCGAAGCCACGCGCACGCTGTGGCGCATCCGCACATTGCGCCGCTCGTACATCGCGGCGATCTTCTTCGGCGCCGGCATCATCCCGCTGCGTCGCCTACCTCGCACTGTTTTTCGAACGCGAGTACGGGCTGTCGGCGTTCGAGCGCGGGCTGCTCGGCGCCGCCTCCGCGGCGTTCACCTACGTGGGCGTGCAACAGGGCGGCAAGGCCACCGCCGAAGTGGTTCGCCAAGAGCATGGGTTTGCCCATGCGCAACGTCGGGCTCGTGCTCGGCAGCGTCGGCGTGGTGCTGGCGATCATGGCCGCGGTGCCGTTCCTGGCCGTGTCGATCGGCCTCGCGCTCGTCGCCAACTTCGTGCTGGGCTACTTCTTCGCTCCGTACGCCGCCGTGCAGGCACTCGTGTCTCCGGCGCGCGAACGCAGCCTGGCGTTCAGCCTCGGAGCCATCTTCCTCGTGCTCGGCGTCATCATCTTTTCGCTGCTCGGCCTCGGCACGATCGCCGATGACCACGGGCTTCGGTGGGCGATTTTCGCGCTCGCGCCGTGGTGGGTCGTGGGCGGTCTCGTGGGCATGTCGGCGGGCCAGTTCGTCGACGGGGACGTACAAAAGGCGATGGTCGCGTCACACGCCGCCGCCGAAGCCGCCCGCGCTCGCTACGAAGCGAGCCAGTTGGCGATGGGACCGACCGACGAAGACGCGCCGGGTGTCCTAAGCGAGTTGCCGGCGCGGAACGCGTCGCGACGAAGACAGCGCCGACCAAGAAGGTGGCCGTGAAGAAGGCGGCCGTGAAGAAAGCAGCTCCCAAGAAGTCCGTCGCAAAAAAGACCGTGGCGAAAAATGCGGTCCCCAAGAAGACCGCGGCCAAAAAGCCGGCGGCGCGCCGGTGACGGACGCGCCCCGGCCCAAGCTCACCGCGCTCGACGAGGGCCTGTGCCACCAGATCCCCGAGCCGTTCCCGACGCCGTTCATGGATCATCCGCACTGGCGCGAGAGCCTGTTCTTCATCGCGCACTCCCCCGACGGGCCCGGCGACATCGTGATCCTCACGCTGGCGTCGTTCCCGACCCGCGGCGAGATGGACGCGCTGCAACTCGGTCGGATCGGCGATGCGCACACGTGGGGTCGCCACGTGCGTCACCTCGGCGACGACCCGCACAGCCTCGTTGCCGGTGCGGTAAAGATCGACATCGTCGAGCCGTTCAAGACGTTTCAGCTGCACGTCGACGAAGATCCCGCGGCGCCCGTCGCCCTCGACCTCACGTTCACCGCTCGCACGCCGCACTACGCGCTGCGGCGCGGGTCGCTGCAAGCACAAGGACGAGACGATCTGGGACCAGAGCCACATGGTGCAGAGCGGCTGGTTCAACGGCACGCTGGTGCACGACGGCAAGACCATCGAAATGAACAACTGGTGGGGCCAGCGCGACCACTCGTGGGGCATCCGCGACCACGCGCGCTGCCCGTTGTGGATGTGGCACGCGATTCAACTGCCCGACGGCATGATCGGCGGGTGGAACTGGGAGATGCCCGACGGCACCGTGGTGTTCCGCGACTTCGCGTGGTGCCCGGCCGACGGCGGCGACCCTGTTCCCATGAAGAACTTCAGCTACGACCTCAACTGGCTCGACGAGGCGGGCAACGTCGTGTCCTACGAGCGCGACGGCGAGAACGTCACCGGCTACGGCGGTCGCGTCGACTACGAGTTCGAGAACGGGATGAAGGTCGGCATCGACGCCGTCGGTCGTTGGGCGCAGCGTTACGGCCCCGTCGGCGGCGGTCTGAGCGAGATGCAGATCCAGACCGACGACGGCCGCGTCGGCACCGCGATCTACGAATGCACCGGCGCGTACCACCACCACTTCTTTCCGGTGCGTCGCCACGACTCACTCCCCGGTGACTAACTCCGCTCAGGCGGTCGTTGGCATCGACGGCAAGCCAACCGTTGTAACGATCGACGTCGACGACCCGGGCCCTGGTGAGGTGCTCGTCGACCTCAAGGCGTCGGGCGTGTGTCACACCGACCACGACATGCTCAAGATGCCGATGCCCTTCGTCATGGGCCACGAAGGCGCCGGCGTCGTCGGCGCGGTGGGCGACGGGGTGAC
Organism: uncultured Actinomycetes bacterium; assembly: GCA_963769985.1. Taxonomy (GTDB): domain Bacteria; phylum Actinomycetota; class Acidimicrobiia; order Acidimicrobiales; family JACCXE01; genus JACCXE01. Next base: position 119,408 of record CAVYNR010000011.1, read on the forward strand.
CGGGCTCGCCATCGGTGACCGCGTCGTTCTCAACTGGGCAATTTCGTGCGGCATGTGCGCGAACTGCGTGGCCGGGGTCCGGCACCTGTGCCTGAACGGCTCGCCGATCGCGGGCGGCATGAAGGGCCACGCCGACTTCAACCGCACGCGCTACAACGGCAACGGCGTCTACCGCGCGTTCAACCTCGGCACGATGTCGACCAAGACCGTCGTGAAGGCCGCCGCCGTAACGAGGCTGCGGACCGACGTGTCGTTTGCGGCGGCCGCGATCGTCGGTTGCGGAGTGATGACCGGTTGGGGATCGGCGGTCAACGCGGCGCGTGTGCGCGTCGGGCGCGTCCGTGGTGGTGCTGGGGTGCGGCGGTGTGGGCCTGAACGTGATCCAGGGCGCACGCCTCGCCGGTGCCAGCCAGATCATCGCCGTCGATCCCAAGGAGACCCGCCGCGCGATGGCATTGGAGTTCGGCGCCACCGACGCACTCGACCCCGGCGACGACGACCCGGGACTGCTCAAGATGGCCGACGTCGTGAAGGCGATGACCGACGGGCTGGGAGCTGACTACGCATTCGAATGCACGGCGGTTCCGTCGCTCGCAGTGGCGCCCCTCGCGATGATCCGCCATGGCGGCATGGCGGTGGCGGTGAGTGGCGTGGAAGAAGAGATCACCGTCGACATGCGGCTGTTCGAGTTCGACAAGACCTACATCAACCCGCTGTACGGCCAGTGCAAGCCCGAGCGCGACTTCGACCGCGTCTTCGCGCTTCACGCGGCGGGCCAGATGAAGCTCGACGAACTCGTCACGCGCACCTACCCGATCGATGATGTCGCCGAGGCGTTCGCCGACTTGCTGGCGGGCCGCAACGCCAAGGGCGTCGTGGTCTTCGAATGACGTTTCTCACAACCGAGCTGTCCGACCCCCGGTTCGAAGTCGAGGGGCTGCGCCACGCGACGGTGTCGAGCCCCGCCCTCGGACGACGGGGTGACTGCACGTTCTGGGCGCCGCCGGGATCCGAGGCCTCGCTGCCACTGGTCATCCTCCTGCACGGGGTGTACGGATCGCACTGGGCCTGGGCGTCGAAAGCGGGCGCCCACCGCACGGCGGAGGTGATGATCGCGGCCGGCGAACTTCCACCGTTCGCGCTCGCCATGCCCTCGGACGGTTTGTTCGGGCTCGGCTCGGGGTACGTCACGCACACAGCGGGCGACTTCCGGGCCTGGATCCTCGACGAGATTCCTTTGCTGGCAGCGACGGCGATCGACGCGGTGAGCCCGGAAGGCCCGCTGTCATTGGCTGGTCTTTCGATGGGCGGGTTCGGCGCGCTGCTGCTCGGTGCGCGCAACGGCGACCGCGTGCGCGCGGTGGCGGGCATGTCGTCGATCACCGACTTCGCGCAGATGCGGTTCTTCGTCGGCGACATCAGCGGCTACGACGTGGCCGACGACGACCGGTCGGTCCTCGACGCCATCCTTGCCAACCGGGCTCGCCTACCGGCGATCCACATCGATTGCGGCGAGACCGACCCGCTGATCGAGCCCAACCGTGCGCTCCACGCCGCGCTCGTCGACGCCGGAATCGAGCACGACTACGTCGAGCACGCCGGCGGGCATGAATGGCCCTACTGGGAAGGACATTTGGGCGCCGCGCTCAGCTTCCTGACGACCGCATTCTGACTTTCTGCGGATTGCCCATCCATCGGATGGGAAATCCGCAGAAAGTCGGGGGTTTAGCGGGTGCGGTAGACGTCGCGCACTGTGTCGCCGCCGGCGTCGGCCGACTCGTATAAGGCGTCGACGATGCGGTGGGCGGGCAGTGCTTCGGAGAAGGCCGGATCCGCCGCGCGTTGGTCGCGCACGGCTTCGAGGAAGTTCTGCTCGAGTGACGGGTGCGGGTCGCCGATTGCGTTGAGGTACTCGTGGGTGGCCTTGCCGTCGACCACCTGCTCCTCCTCGCCGCTGAATTGCCAGCGCACGGGACCCAACCGGTCGCCTTCGAGCTTCACGTAGAGGTTGTCGCAGAAGACCTCGACGTGGCGCAAGCTGCCCCGTTCGTCGATGTCATGCCAGACGGATGTGAGCGATACAACCGCGCCGCTATCGAATTCGAGGCGAGCGACGGTGAGATCGTCGATGCGGTCGAAGCCGTGATGTTCACGCGTAACGCCGGACGCGGTGGCGACCGGCCCGAGCATCCACTGGAGGATGTCGACGTCGTGGATCGAGTGCTCCAGCAGCGTGCCGCGGCCGGCCAACTCCTTGTCCATGCGCCACGTCGATCCGTAATGGCCACGGTTGGGAATGAACTGGTCGTCACGGAACACGATGGCGAGCGTCTTGCCCGCCCGCTCGTCGGCGATCAGGTGCTTGACGACGCGGAACGCCGGCGACGTACGCAGCACGAGGCCGACCTGGTTGATTACGCCGGCATCTTCGACGGCTTTGGTCATGCGCTCGGCCGCGGTGGCGTCGAACGCGAGCGGCTTCTCGCAGAAGATGGCGACGCCGCGCTCGGCGGCCTTGGTCACGAGCCGTTCGTGCTCCGAGGTCCAACACGTGATGAACACGGCGTCGACGAGATCGAGGAGTTCGTCCTCGCCGCACACGGCGGCGTCGAATTGTCCCGCCATCGCGGCCGCGCGTTCGGTGACGGGGTCGGACACCCCAACGATCTTGTGGTCGACGTCGACCCGACCCACCATGAATGTGTGGAGTGTGCTGATGAGGCCGGCGCCGTAGAAGCCGAGGCGCACCGTCACGCCGGTGCCACCGCCCGCAAGGTGGCGTCGATGACCGCGGCGCGATCCTCGCCCCAGGGCAGCGGAAACACGATCGGATGCTCCACGCCGTTGGCGCGGTAGGCGTCGACCGTCGCGCTGTACGTGCTGGGCGTCGCCCACCACGTCGATCCCGTCGATGAATGCGTCGCTGACCGCGGCGAGCGCGCCGTCGCGGTCTTTGGCGGCGTGGCGCTCGCGCACGGCGGCCACCGAGTCGCCGTAGCCGGCGCGGGAGAAGTTGGCGGCGTAAGAATCGACCACCGCGTAGCTGAACAGATCGGCGCGCGCGGCAGCGTCAGCCGACGCCCTGTCCGTGACCCCCACGTGCACATAGCCGAACACCGTCGCGTCGCCTCCCGCCCGGATCTGTTCCACGGACCACCCAACGTGGGTCGCGGGAAGGTAGTTGAGCAGCACGCCGTCCGCGTGCCGGCCGCCGGCGCGCAACATGGCGGGGTTGAGCGCGCCGAGCACCACCTTGGGTCGACGGTCGCCGAGGCGCACACCGAGGCGGAACCGCGACACCTTGTAGAACTCGCCCTCGAAGTCGACCCGCTCGCCGGACAAGCATGCCTTGACGAGCGAGATGTACTCGACCACCTGGGCGATCGGTCGGCCGCCGTATTCCGCGCCGTGCCATTGGCCCGCGACCACGGGTGACGAAATGCCGATACCCAGCCAAATGTCGCGATCGGGCGCCAGCGCTTGCAAGGTGGCGGCCGCCATTGCCGCCAGTGGTGGTGTCCGCAACTGCAGCGCCAGCACGCCCGTGCCGAGTGCGAGGTCGGGCGCCACCTGGGAACACGCGGCGAGTAGCGCGAACGCGTCGGGGCCGGTGACCTCGGCGGTCCACAACGAGTCAAACCCCAGGTCGTTGGCTCGCCGCGCCACATCGAGCGACGTTGACGGACCGAGTGCGATCAACGGAGCGAGCGTGACGCCGATCGGATGGTGTGTGACTTCTGACACGTTTACGAAAAGTAGTGGCGCAACGGAATAGCGTGACTGCACTTTGCAAGTGACCTTCTGTGGCGTACGGGGCTCCACGCCGGCACCCGGGCATCGTTTTGCCCGCTATGGCGGCAACACGAGTTGCGTCGCGATCGCACACGCGCACGCCGACACGCCGACGCTGGTGCTCGACGCCGGTACCGGACTCACGCGACTGTCCTACGACCTCGAGGGCCGCGCCTTTCGCGGCTCGATCCTGCTCGGGCACTTGCACTGGGACCACACGCACGGCATCCCGTTCTTTCCTGCGGGTGATCAGGAGGACGCGTCGGTCACCCTCTATCAACCGGCGCAGGGCGACCCGCTCGAAGTGTTGTCACGGGTCATTGCACCGCCGCACTTCCCGGTGACGCCGCTCGAGCTGCGCGGCACGTGGGACTTCCAGGCCCTCGAAGCAGGCGAGCACGAGGTCGAGGGCTTCTCGGTGCTGGCACTGGACATTCCCCACTCGGGTGGCCGCACGTTCGGGTACCGCGTGACCGACGGCGTGTCGACGGTTTGTTACATGTCCGACCACGGCCCGATCGCGCTCGGCGAGGGCCCCAATGGCGACGGTGAGTTCCACGAGAACGCGCTCGCGCTCGCCGATGGCGTCGACCTGTTGATCCACGACGCGCAGTACACGGCCAAAGAGTTTCCGTCGCGCAAGCATTTCGGTCACTCGACGATCGACTACGCGATCGAACTCGGCAAGAAGGCCGACGCCGCCAAGGTGGTGCTCTACCACCATGATCCGTCGCGCACGGACGACCAGATCGACGCCATCGTCGCGGTGAACCAACACCACCACGTGCGGGTGATCGCGGCGTCGGAGGGTCTGTCACTGGACTTGCGCGCCCGGCATTGAGGGGCATGCGCCGCGTTCGGCGTCTCGTCGCCCGAGCGCAGCGCCTCGTCGAACGACCCGCCGACGCGCCCACCGGCGTCTCGCTCTACAGCGACGCGAACGCCCGGCGGTTCGAACATTGGGTGTGGGTGTCGGATACCACCGACACGCCGCGGCCGCTCGTGTTAGCGCTCCCGGGCATCGTCGACGCCACCGGGTTCACGCTGTGGCAGAAGGGCCGGCTCAAGGAGATCGCGGCCAACCTCGTGAAGAGCGGCGCGGTCCCACCGTTCGCCTTGGTGATGGGTTGCGACACCGGCATCGAGCAGGGCTCGGGCTACACCGACTGGGCCGACGGCTCCACTCTCGCCGAGACCCACCTCGTGCACGAGCTACTCCCGTGGGCCGACGCCAACCTGCCGCTGTCGGGGCGACGCCACATCATGGGCGTGTCGATGGGCGGCTACGGCGCCACGATGCTCGCCTTGCGTCACCCGCGGCTGTTCGAATCGGTCAGCGCCATCAGCTCGTACTTCCATCCCGAAGGCCTGATCGAGAACGAGAAGCAGCGCGACGTCTCCGAGCGGATCTGGGGTACAGGCGCCGCCGGGCAAGCGGCGCGCGACGCGGTGGACGCGCGGCTATTGGTGCGCAACGTGGCCGCGGCCGACCGGCCGCGCATCGCGGTCGAGTGCGGCACCCAAGACTCGCTGATCGGCAACAGCCGGTCGTTCCACGCGCTGCTCGACGAGTTGAAAATCCCGCACGGCTACGCCGAACACCCCGGCGCGCATGACTGGGACTACTGGCGGACCCGGTTCGCCGACCACCTGGTGTTCCACCTCACCGGCGGCGGACCGCTGGGCACACCGCGCTCGAAGTCGCAGCGTTCACACCACGCGCCGGGATTGACCTCCGCCCCGCCGGCGTCGATGGCGGCCACCGCATCGCGCAGCCACGCCCGCGCCGCGTCGATGCGCACCGCCGACAGATCCACCGGCACCACCACCGCCGGAGTGCCGTCGGACTGGAGATACACGAAGCTGGCCCGGAGCGTGTCGGGGCGGTCGCCCCACGCGTCGACCGCCGCGACGGCATAGATCAACAGCTGGGTCTCGGCGGACGGGTCGCCGGCGGCGGGCGGGCGGCCGGTCTTGAAGTCGACCAGTTCGACGGTGCCGTCATCGTGGCGGTACACCGCGTCGACGCGGCCGCGCACCATATGCCCGCCAAAAAACAGATCGAACTGCGCCTCCGCGGCCGCCGGAGCGACCGCCGCGTAGGACGACTCGGTGAAGGACCGCCGCAGCCCCGCGACCACGCCGAGATCGCCGCCGTCGGGATGCGTGTCGGTGTCGACGAGCACACCTTGGGGACCGTGGCGCGTCTCGATCCACCGGTGCACCGCCGTGCCGATGGTGGCCGCGGCCGATCCGCGCCGCGGCAACGGCCGCACGAAGGACCAGTGGAACTGGCGCGGGCAACGGGCAAAGGACACCAACGCGCTCACGGACAGGGCGAACGGCGCCGGCCGTTTCGGAGCCGGTGGCGCGGCTGGCGTGTCGAACAGCGACAGCGCGATCTCCGTCGGCCCTTCCGGCTTGGCGCGGCCCCGCGTCTTGGGCGGAGGCGGGGGGCGGGCTGGGCGGCCGCGGCCTCGCGCCGGTAGGCCTCCATGGCCACGACCTTGGGGTCGCGCTCGGCCGGGTCGTTTCGGAAGCGCTCCTGCACGAGGTCGGTTTGCTCGGCCACGAAGTCGTAGAGCTCCGACGGGCCCTGGGGCGAGACCGGTCCGGTGTACCAGTGCGCGGCCGACAACACGAGCCGGCGGCGCGCCCGCGTGCACGCCACGTAGAACAGCCGCCACTCCTCGGCTCGATTGCGCGCCTGCACCAGTTCGCTGATCTGCGTGCCGGTCGCGTCGGCCCAGTGCGGCAGGTTCTCCGTGTCCTCCCGCACCCACCACGGCAGCGCGGCCGCCGATCGCTCGGGGTTGTCGCCGCCCCGGCTGCGGCTCGGGAACTTCTGGTGCGCCAGACCCGGCACCCACACCTCGTCGAACTCGAGACCCTTCGCCTGATGGATGGTCATCACTTTCACCGCATCGATATCGCCGGGAGTGGCTTCGCCCAGTTCCTCCTCGCTCTCCATGACCATGGCGATGTAGTCGACGAACTCGGCCAACCCGCTGGCGCCCTCGACCGGTGCGTAACGCTGCGCGAGGTCACCGAAGCGCAGCAGGTTCTCGCGGCCCTTGTCGTCACACACCGCCCACAGGTCGGTGCGACGCGCGATCTCGTCGCACAATTCCGCCAGCGGCACGCGCTCCCGCCGCCGCGATCAGGTCGTCCCACACTGCGCAGAACCCGTCGAGGCGGAGCACAGCGGCGTGTGAGAGTTCGGTGACGCTGGCGCGCTCGGCGCACCGCGTCGGCGAGCACGATCGGCGCGCGGTTGCCGCCGACGATCTCTTCGGAAATCAGGCCGCGGGCGTAGCGGGCGAGCGACGTCGAAGTCGCGATCGCCGATGCGCATGGCCGGGCCGCGCAGCAGCCGGACGAGCGCGACGTTGCGCGACGGTTCGGCGAGCAGTTCGAGCCACGCCAGCAGGTCGACGATCTCGGGCCGTTCGAGCAGACCGCCGATGCCCACGACGTCGACGGGCACGCCGCGGCGTTCGAGCGCGTCGGCGATCGGGCCGATCAGCGACCGCGTGCGGCACAGCACGGCGCGCTCGGACCACCCGTGCTCCCCTTGCGCCACGGTGTCGGCGATGTCGGTGGCGATCTGGGTGGCCTCCTCGACGTCGCTCGACGGCGAGGAAGCATTCGACGCTGTCGATGGTGGCGTCCTTCGCCGCGTGCAACTCCTTCTCGAGCGCGCCGGCCACGCGGGCTCTGGATGCGGTTGGCGAGCTCGACGATCGTCGGCCCGCTGCGCCGGTTGATGCGTGAGCACGCGGTAGTCGGCGGGCGCGAAATGCTCGGGGAACTCGATGATGTTGCGGACGTGCGCGCCCGCGGAAGCGCGTAGATCGACTGCATGTCGTCGCCGACCGCGGTGACGCGCGGAGCCCTCGCCGTAGATCGAGGTGAGCAGCACCCGCTGGGCGTAGTTGGTGTCCTGGTACTCGTCGAGCAACGCGAACGGGCGCTGCGCGACCGATCGCGGCCGCGATGTCGGGGTGCTCGTGCACCAGCCGCACCGCGAGGCGGATCTGGTCGCCGAAGTCGAGCAGGCCGAGCCGCTGCTTGGCCGCGCGTGTAGCGCTCGATCACCTGGCACAGCTCGTTGGCGGCTCGCGGCGGTGGGGTGGATGTGCTGACGCTTGCTTGGGCATCTTCAGCGTGGCTCGGCAGTCGGCCTCGACGGCGTCGATGTCGACGAGGAAGTCGTCGATGCGCGCCGCCGAGCGCCAACGCGTCGTTGATGACCGAACTCGGCGACGTACGAGCTGCGTTGCTCGAACTGGTACGTGTCGTACTGCGACAGGCACAGCTGCCACGCCTGGCCGCGGTTGATGAGCGTGGTGCGTGGCGGCAGGTCGAGTTCGAGCACGTGGTCGTTGACGAGCGACGCCGCGAACCCGTGATAGGTCGACACCAGCACGTCGGTGTCGGCGCCGAGCCGGCTGCGCACCCGTTTGGCCAACTCGGCCGCCGCCTTGTTGGTGAACGTGAGCGCCATGATCTCGGCGGGTTCCGCCTGACCGGTCGTGACGAGGTGCTCGATGCGCCGCGCCATCGACTCGGTCTTGCCCGAGCCCGCGCCGGCGACCACCAGCACGGCGAGGCCGGGTGTGCTCGATGACGCCGCGCTGCTCCGCGGTCGGGACGAACTCGTCGACGGGTGCGGTAGCGGTCATTGCGCGCCGACCTCGCGACCGGCGCGCTGCAACGGGCACAGACGGTGGAAGTCGCAGTGGTCGCAGTCGGCCGTCGACGTTGGGTTCGAGGTGCTCGTCGAGCATCTCGTTGGCCGCCAGCGATGATGCGCGCCTCGGCGCACAGCCTCGTGATCGGCGCGTGATCGGCTGGTCGAAGAACGGCGTCTTGGTGTGACGGAAGTACAGCAGCTCGAGCAGCGTCGGCGGACCGATACGGGCGAGCGACCTCGCGAGCGCAGCGCCGCGAGGTAGTACACGGCGAGCTGCAGGTCGTGTTCGACCTCGCCCTCGCTTGGGGAAGTGGCGGCCGGTCTTGTAGTCGACGACCGCGATCGCCCCCGCGGTCGCGGTCGCGGTCGACGCGGTCGATGCGGCCGCGCACGACGTGGGCGCCCACGGCGACCTCGAACTCGTGCTCGACGTCGACCACCTGATCGCGGCTGAAGCGTTCGCCTTCGATCTCCCACCAGCGCGCCAGGATCTCGCGCAGCTCGCGCCGGGCCTGGTCGCGCTGCGGCTTCCAACGCGCCACGTCGTCGGTCCACATCTCATCGGATAGGTCGAGCAGCGCGTCGAGGGAATACTCCGACGGTCGCCGCGGGGTCGAGGAACCGTTCGAGCACGTTGTGCACGAGAGAGCCGAACTCGGTCCACACCGACGACGAGTCGTCGAGGCGCAGAACGCTGGCGTAGAACCAGCGTCGCGGGCAGTCCTCGAAGGTCGTCAGTTGCGACGCCGAGAGGCGCAGGCTGCCCGACGGGATGCATCGCCGTGGTGCTGATGGTGGCGGGACGCCGGTCGTCGGGTGGTCGGCATGGCCCACGCCCGTTTCGGTTCTTCGGCGTCGAGGTGCTGCACGTAGCGGCTCACGAGCACGCCGGGCTGAGGCGCGGCGACGAACACCACGTGGTCGCCGCGGCTGGCCACGACGCCGAAGCGACGTCGTTGCTCGGCCACCGCGACCCGGCGACGCTCGGCAAGATCCAGCGGACCGGACGCGCGTGGTGATGGCGGGGTCGAACCAGCCGATCGACGCGTCGATGTAGCGGGTATTCGCCTTCGACGCAGCCGGCGCGACCACGACGCTGCCAGTGGCGCCCGGCGGCGTCGTCGACGCTGACGACGGCGACGCCGTCGCCCTCGCCGCCAGCGGGGTCGAACACGAGCGGGCCGTCGGGGTCTTTCGCCGCCTCGAGGAACGCCGCCACGGTGGCGTTGGGTCCGCGGTTGGGCCTCGATCCATTTGCGCGCCGCCTGGTTGAACGCGACCAAGCGCGTCGAGAGCGCGGTCGAGGCTCGGGGCCGGCGCGACGAGGTCTGCCTCACCGAGCGCGAGGTCGCTCAGCGCGAGACCGATGACGCCGTCGATCGCGGTCGCCAACGGCGACGCACCGTCGGCGTCCTCGAGCAGCGCCCGGAGGCGGCGCACGACCGGTTCGGCGTCGCCGTCGGCGAGCGCGACCTGGACCGGGATGTCGCGACGGCGCAGCGCCCGCACCACGGCGCGTGCGATGGGCAGGCGCTCGCGCGGACACCACCACGGCCATCTCGTGCCACGCGACGCCTTCGTCGTGCGCCGCCACCAGTTCGCCGACCACGGCATCGGCCTCGATCGACGGGTGACGGCAGTGCACCAGGCGGCGCGGCGGCGCGGCGCGTTCAGGCAGGGTGACGGCCGTCGTGTTATGGGCCCGCGCGAAGTGACCGGCAAAGTCGATGGGTTCGTTGACGACGCGCCCCCGCAGCCCGTCGGCATTGACGGCGAGCGTGACGTTCACACCGCTGGCTCCGATGGCGCCGAGTAGCACCGCGGTGGCCGGCGTCATCGCTTCGGCGTCGTCGACCATCACCTCGACGAAGCGTTCGCTGAACGCCGCGGCGTCGAGCGCGCCCGCCGCCATCATCACGACCTCGCTGGCGTCGAGCGCGTTGCGGGCGCGCAACGCCGCCTGGTACCGCCCGACGAACGCCGCTAGGTCGAGCCACCGGTCGGCGACGCCGTGCTCTTCGGCCACCGATGCGATTTCGGCGGGCGACAGCGCGGCGGCCAGATAGGTGCGCACGGCGCGCGCCAGCTGCGCGGGGAACGCTCGCCGGCGCACGACCGCCGCCGAGGCCGGCCAGCGCGCGTCGATCTGGTCGGCTTCGGCGGTGAACACCTCGGCCACGAGGCGGCGCTGCTCGAGCCCGCCGACGAGCGACGCGTCGGCCATGCCGTCGACGTGACGTCGCACGAGATCGAGCGCGAGGCCCGTCCACGTGGTGACCGCCAGCGGCCCCGCCACCAGCCCGGTGCCAGCGGCGGCGGCCACCATGCGCCGGCGCACGTCGACCGCCGCGGCCGCCCGGGCGGCCACGAACAACACCCGGCCGGGACCGTGTTCGGAGGCGAGGCGGTGCCAGCGCTCCACGAGCGCATCGGTCTTGCCCGAGCCGAACCCTCCGCTGATCACCTCCATGACCCCGAACCTACTCAGAGGGTGTGACGGCATACTTTCGGCAGTGGCGGCGGACCGAAAGCTGATCGAGGCCATGCGCGCCGGCTTGAAGGGCGTTGCCAACCCGTCCCGGGCGGCGGGCGCCGAGGCGTACATGAAGTCGACGATGCCCTTCCTGGGCACCATGGCCGGCCCGATGCGAGCGTTGGCCAAGGATGTGGCGAAGGCCCACCCGCTGCGCTCGCGCGCCGCATGGCGCGACACCTGCCTCGCCTTGTGGCGCGAGGCGACGTATCGGGAGGAGCGCTACGCGGCGGTCGAACTGACCGGCCATCGGCTCTACCGCGATCACCAGACGCCCGACGCCATGGCGATGTACGAGGAGTTCATCGTCGACGGGGCGTGGTGGGACTACGTCGACGCCGTTGCGATCCACCGCGTCGGCCCGCTGCTGCGCGACTTCACCGACGACATCGAGCCGGTCATGCGCGCATGGTCGACCGATGCCGACATGTGGCGGCGACGCACGTCGATCATCTGCCAAGTCGGCGCGAAGGCCGACATCGACCTCGGGTTGCTCTACGACTGCATCGAGCCGAACATGGGTGACAATGAGTTCTTCATCCGTAAGGCGATCGGCTGGGCGCTGCGCTCCCATGCGTGGCTGCATCCGTCCGAGATCCAGCGCTACGTCGACGCCAACACCGATCGTCTATCAGGGCTCAGCAAGCGCGAAGCGCTGAAGAACATGGCGAAGCTGTCTGCGAGACTGCGCCCGTGACCGCGCCGCAACTGCTCCCGATCTCACCGCTGGGCACGCCGTACACCAAGACGGGTGTGCGCATCCTCCTGCTCGGCTCGGGTGAGCTCGGCAAAGAGGTCGCGATCGAGGCGCAACGACTCGGCGTCGAAGTGATCGCCGTCGACCGTTACGCCGACGCGCCGGCGATGCAGGTGGCGCACCGCGCGTACGTGATCGACATGCTCGACCCCGCGGCGCTGCGCCAGGTGATCACCGAGGAGCAGCCGCATCTGGTGGTCCCCGAAGTCGAGGCGATCGCGACCGACGAACTGATCGCGCTCGAGAACGAGGGACAGCGCATCGTGCCCACGGCGCGCGCGACGCGTCTCACGATGAACCGCGAGGGCATCCGTCGCCTCGCGGCGGAGGAACTTGGTCTGCCCACCTCGCCCTACCGTTTCGCCGCTTCGGCCGACGAGTTCGACGCGGCGATCGCCGAGATCGGCGTGCCGTGCGTGGTGAAGCCGGTGATGAGCAGTTCGGGCAAGGGCCAGTCCACGGTGCTGTCGCTGGGCGACGCCCGCGCCGCGTGGGACTACGCCCGCGCCAATGCGCGCGTGACCGGCCAGCCCGTCATCGTCGAGGGCTTCGTCGAGTTCGACTACGAGATCACGTTGCTCACCGTGCGCCACGTCGACGGCGTGACGTTTTGTCCGCCGATCGGTCACCGTCAGGAAGACGGCGACTACCGCGAGAGCTGGCAGCCCCAGAAGATGTCGGCGCGGGCGTTGGACGCGGCGAAACACGTGGCCGCGCAGGTGACCGATGCGCTCGGCGGGTGGGGCGTGTTCGGCGTGGAGTTGTTCGTGCGCGGCGACGAGGTGCTGTTCAGCGAAGTGTCGCCGCGCCCGCACGACACCGGCATGGTCACGATGATCACGCAACCGCTCTCGGAATTCGCGCTGCACGCCCGCGCAATTCTCGGGTTGCCCATCAGCGACGACGACGTCGCGATCGTCGCGCCGGGCGGGGCGGGCGCGTCCGCGGTTGTGTTGGCGTCGGGGGCGGGCGTTGCGCCGACCTTCGACGGTGTGGCGGACGCGCTACGCGTGCCGACCGCGCAGGTGCGCATCTTCGGCAAGCCCGACGCGCGCGAAAGGCCGTCGCCTCGCGGTGACCCTGGCCGCTGGCTCGTCGGCCGAACTCGCGCGGGCGCGCGCAGTCGAGGCCGCCGGGTGCATCACGGTCGGGCTGTCCGATGCCTGACGGCCCGCGCATCCTGACCGTCTTCCGCTCCCGTCTGGCTGACGGCGCGTACGACGCCGGCTACGAGGCGCGCGCCGCGGAGATGCTGTCCGCCGCGGAGGCGATGCCGGGCTTCGTGGAGTTCAAGTCGTTCACTGCTGCCGACGGCGAGCGGGTCTCGGTGATCCAGTTCGCCTCACAGGCCGAGCACGACGCGTGGGCCCGCCACCTCGACCACCGCGCCGCGCAAGCCCAGGGCCGCGAGTCGTTCTACGCCGAGTACCGCATCACTATCGCCACCGTGAACGAAGAGCGCAGCTGGCCCTAGCGACTGTTACACCCCTCGCGTAGACATACCTCCGCACGCTTCCCCCGAGTGTCCGGTTGGCCGGTGTCCCGGTCAGCTCCCTCGGGAGGAAGTGTGTCCATTCATACCTCGGTCGAAAGCCTGACTCGTCTCGCCCAGACCATCGATAGCGACCTCGGTGAGGTCGATGCGTTGCCCACGGGCGAGTCGGCCTCGCTCATCCGTGTCACCCGTAGCGGCGAGATCGCCGTGCGGTCGCTTGCCGGCGATCACCCCTTCGACGCGCTGCTCGGCTTCGTGGCGCCCGAGGACTGGGAGGTACTCGGCGTCATCGCTCCAGGTTGGGGAACCCAGCCCGGCGACGACGGCCAGCCGCGGCGTCGACGCGTGCGCGTGATCTATATGGCCAGCCGCGCCGGCGACGAGGCGTCGCTGTGTCGGTTCGCGGGCGACAGCGCGGGCACGGTGATGATTCCGCAGGAACGCCCGGTCGGGCGCGTGGCCGACTGTGTGCGGCGCGCGCTCAACCTGCCGACCGCCGACGAGCCCGACGAATCGATCGGCTTCTTGTGGGCCCACCGGGTGCTGAAGTCATTGTCGTCGCGACGGCACCCTTCGTTCGGAGGCGGCTTGGTGCACGAGGACGAGATCGAGGGCATCGTCGCCGCCGCCGAGCCGGCTTCGTGGGCCGACGAACGCTGGGCGGTGGTCTCGGGCGGAGACTCGTTGCTCATGGACGGCGCGATCGCGGCGTGGATGGACGACGGGATGTACGCCCGTTACGTGCTCGCCGACGTCCGCGACCACGAAGGCACGATGGACTCCGCCAAGGTCGCGTGCACACCCGCAGCGTGGCGGGCCGCGCTCATCGCACTGACCGCGATCATGCTCGGCACCGAGGAATGAACGGGCGGGGCGCGCAGCTATCCTTACCTTTGACCGAAAGTAAGGAGCCCGGGATGGATGTCATCGCAACTGTCACCTCGAAAGGCCAAATAACGCTGCCGAAAACGGTTCGAGATGCGCTCGCTCTGAAGCCGGGCGACAAGGTTTTCTTTCGAGTCAGGGAGAACCGAGCAACCCTGGCGCGCACGCGAAACTTTCTAGATCTCGCAGGAACGATTCGAGTGCCCGCCGCGAAGCGCAACGCCGCGTGGGACGACATCATCCGGGAGACGAGGGCAGCACGGGCGGCGAAGCGGCATTGATCGCGTTTGTCGACACCAACGTTCTGGTGCGACATCTGACCGGTGACCCGCCCGCGCTGGCTACCCGAGCCACCGCTTATCTGCGGTCAAGCGACACCCTGCTACTCACCGACCTCGTTGCCGCAGAAACGGTTTACGTGCTCGGCTCGTATTACGACGCCACCCGTGGAGAGATCGCGGATGCGCTGCGCGATCTCGTCTCTCTCGATTCGATCGTATGTGTCGATCGTGCGGTGTTGATGAGAGCGGTCGAGGTCTACGAAACGGATCGCATCGATTTCGCCGAGGCCTACCTCGTGGCCTGCGCGGAGAGCACAGGGATCGGTGTGATCGCGTCGTTCGACCGTTCGCTGGACCGCATCGACACGGTCACGCGGTTGGAGCCACCGCGGTTGAAGCGCTAAGCGGCGACCTCGGCGGCGGCCTTCACCCGTTCGAGAGTGGTCTGCATCCCGGCGCGTAACAGGTCCTCCCGCGCGCGGCCGATGATGCCGCTCTTCTGCACGGCCTTGATGAGGGCGGGGGTGTCCTTGAACGGCTCGCGGTACTCGGTCACCTTTGTGCCGCCGTCGGCCGTGTCGGCGAAGCGATAACCCCAGCGGGTACTCGAGGTCGACACCTCCCACTCGATCTTCTCGCCCTCGTCACACTGGGTGATCTTGGAGATCGTCGGCCACACCATGAGCCCGTGGCGGTTGATGCCCATGAAGCGGGCGCCCCTCCTCGGGCCTTTGGCGCCGCCGAGCCAGATGATGCGCTGCAACTCCGGGCTCCACTTCCCCATGTTGCGGAAGTCGGCAATCAACTCCCACACCTTGACCCGCGGAGCCGCAATATCGATCGACACTTCGTCCATGTCCGCACGTTACGCGTCGAAGCGCTAGGGCAGACTGTCCGCGTGTCGTCGTTCCCGGCAGTTGTGATCGATCCCCTCTTTCCCGAGGGTCCGGACGCGATGGTCGAGTTGTGCGAGCGGTTCGGTCGGTACGGGATGTACTCGCAGGAGCACGTGGAATCCGATATCGGCCACGGGCTGAGCCAGCGCCACGACAGCGTGTTGAACTTCATCAAGACCGGCGGCCGCTTCGGTCGTCACGAAGACCTCAAGACGCTGGCGCGGCGCACCAACTACTTCCGCGAGGAGTACGCCTACGGTCAGCGAACGCTGATCGACGGGATCGAGCCGTATCTCAACCACGCCGAGTTCGCCCGCGCCGCCGAGGCGGTGCACGGCCGACCGATCGTCGAGCCCGCCATCGTGTTCGCCAATCTGATGGTGCCGGGCCAGGAGTTGGCCACCCACACCGACGTGCCCGAGTTCCGCGGCGCCAACCGCAAGGTGATGCCGCAGTGGCTACTCGTGGTGATGCACCACTCCGGATTGTTCGAGCCGTGGCGCATGCCGATCGCGACCGGCGTCGCCTGGTTTCACGACTGCGACGGCGGCGAGTTCGCGTACTACCCCGACGGCGCCGACGGCGCGCCGGTCGCCCACCAGGTGCATACCAACACCGCGCTCGTGTTCGACGCCGACTCGGTGTTCCACGGCGTTGACCGCATTGCGTCCGAGGTCGAGGACATGCCGCCGCTCAAACCGGGTATGCACCTCACCTTCGTGGGCGACCGGGCGTGGGCGGTGCTGGCCGAGGACGGTACCGAGGTGACGCGCTACCGCTGGGACGAGTTGCGGTTCTCGGTGTCGTGGAAGGCGTACTGCTTCGCCGACGAGCGCGAGCGCGACACGTGGCGCGCCGGTGGCGACGATCTGTCGGTCGACGTCGTGCTCAGCCGCTTGATCGACGACCTGCGCGCCCGGGGCCGCATCACCGGGCCGATGCCCACAAAGAGCGAGCTCGCGCTCATGCTGATCGACGAATACATCGTGTTTCCTGCACCCGAACCCGCGCCCGCGCGTGAGCGTCGACGACGCGGTTCGACGCGAAGGACGTCACCGTCGAGGGCGTCGTCAACGCGATCAACGCGGAGGGGTACTGCATCGTCGAGCGGCTCCTGTCCAGGAAGAACGTGAAGGAAATCAAGGCCGACCTGCTCGACGTGCTCGGCGCGGTGCCCACGGGCCGCAACGACTTCGAGGGCTACAAGACCCAGCGCATCTACGCCGTGTTCGCCAAGACGCGCATGCTCGACGCGCCCGCCATCCATCCGCTGATCACCGGCGTGCTCGACAAGGTCCTCGGCTTCTACCAACTCTCGGCTCCCGTCGGCATCTACATCGGACCGGGTGAGGTGGCGCAGGGCTTACATCGCGACGACTCGGTCTATCCGCTGCCCGCCGAGTTCCCCACGGTGTTGATCAACACCATGTGGTCCTTCGACGACTTCACGAAAGCCAACGGCGCGACGCGCCTCATTCCCCGCAGCCACACGTGGACCGACCGCCAACCCAACGGCAAGGAGAAGTTCGTCTACGCCGAGATGCCGGCGGGGTCGGTGGTGTTCTATCCCGGACGCACGTGGCATTCGGGCGGCGCCAACGTCACCGACACACCGCGCCTCGGGGTGATCCTCGAGTACATCCAGTCGTGGCTGCGCCCGCAGGAGAACCACGTGTTGGCCGTGCCGCGCGAGGTTGTCGAGACGTTGCCCGAGAAGTTGCAGGAGCTGCTCGGCTACAACATCTTCCCGCCGTTCCTCGGCAACGTGGACGGACGCCATCCGCGGCGCTACATCACCGAGCCGGTTCGTCGCTAGCTCGCGCATAACCTCGGCGCCGATGACCGACATGTTGACCTTCACCGACGCCGACGGCATTGTCGTCGCCTACTACCGCTGGAACCCAACGGGCTCGCCGCGGCGGTCGTGTTGATCGCGCACGGCGCGTCCGAACACGGCGCCCGCTACGACCGCTTCGCCAGGTTCCTGGCGTCGCACGGCTTCGCCGTGTTCGCGCAAGACCACCGCGGTCATGGCAACACGGGCAAGTCCACCGGCGTCGGCATCGCCGGCCCCAACGGTTGGAAGGGCGTGATCGAGGACCAGCACGAACTCGTCGGCATCGCGCGCGCCGCGGTACCGGGCGTGCCGGTCGTGTTGTTCGCGCACTCGATGGGCTCGTTCATGGCCCAGCGTTACATCCAGGTCTACGGCGACGAGATCGACGGCGTCGTGCTGTCGGGCTCGGCGGGCGACATGGGCGACCTGGCCGGCACCATCGAACTAATCGACGCCATCGCCAAGGACGCGGGCGAGGACGCTCCGGCGCCGACATTCGCCACGTTCAACGAGCCGTTCGCCCCGGCGCGCACCGAGTTCGACTGGCTCAGCCGCGACCCCGACGAGGTCGACAAGTACATCGCCGACCCGTTCTGCGGCGACGACAACCCGCTGACGCTCGGCTACGTGCGCGAGTTGATGTCAACGCTCAAAGACGCGTGGGACCCGGCCAACGAATCACGGCTGCGCAAAGACCTGCCGGTGCTGTTCATCACCGGTGAACTCGATCCGGTGTCGCAGAAGGCCTCGACGGTGCGGCTGCTCGAGCAACGCTTCCGCGACCATGGCCTGACCGACGTCACCGGGCTCTATTACCCCGGAGCGCGCCACGAACTGCTGAACGAGACCAATCGCGACGAGGTGCAGTCCGATGTGCTCGCATGGATCGAGCGCGTTATCGCGTAGCTACTGGCTCGGCGATGTGGTCGTCGTGGCCGACGACTGCTGTTGCTGGACCGTCGTCGAAGTCGATGGAGGCGGCTTCTTCTGCGTCGTCGACGTCGTGGACGAGCGCGGCGGGCTCGTCGTTCTCGTGCGCGTCGTGGTGGTCGTCTCGTCGCCGAACAGCGTCGTCGGAGGATCCACCACGATCACTTCGGTCGACGTTGTCGAGGAGTTGGTGTCGACCTTTGCCGGCGCCGACACCAGGTGGAGATCGAGCTTGTCGGGCGACACGGTGGCCAGCGCGTGTACCGGCACGCCGCGGTGCGCCGCCTTCATGAGGTCGCCGAAGATCTGGGCGGGGAACGAGCCGCCCGTCACGGCGCGGCCGTGCACGTTGCTCATCGGCTTCGGATCGGGATAGCCCACCCAGACGCCAGTCGCGAAGTCCGGCGTGAAGCCGACGAACCACGCGTCGATGTTGTTCTGCGTGGTTCCGGTCTTGCCGCCCAACGATCGGTTGATGGCGGCGGCGCGGCCGGTACCTGACGTCACGACGCCCTGCAGCGGGCGGTTGATGACGCCTACCTCGTCCTCGGAGAAGACGCGCTTGGTCTTGGCCTTGTGTTCGTAGATCACGTCGCCGCCGCGATTCTTGATGCGGGTGATGGAGTACGGCTCGGCGTAGACGCCCTTGGCGCCGAAGGTCGCGAACGCGCTGGCCATCTCCAGGGCGTTGACGCCCTCGCCGTCGAGGCCGCCCAGGAATACTGCGCCTTGCGCGGTGGTCGAGTCCTCCGGGATCCCGTCGTCGGTCGCGGCATCCACGACGTCGCGCACCCCGACCTGGCAGCCGACGTCGACGAAGACGACGTTGACCGATTTCACGAGCGCGTCGTCGAGATTGATCGCCCCGCTGGCGTCCTCGCCCGCATAGTTGTCGACCGGCGTGTCGCCGTAACACGGGATGACACGGCCCGACGTGCCGTCGAAGGTGGAACGCGGGTCGATCTTGGCGCGCAGCGCCGCCATGTAGACGAACGGCTTGAACGCGGAGCCTGCTTGTCGCCCGCCAAGGCTCGACATGTCGAACTGCGTGGTCGCAAAGTCGAGGCCGCCGAAGAGGCTCGCGATTGCGCCATCGCCGGGTTTGACCGTGGCCGTAGCCGCTACCGGGTCGCCGGCCTCGCCCAAGCGCGCCTGAACAGCGGCGACGCTGGCGTCGAAGACCTGGGGTTGGAGCGTCGTCTCAATTTCGTAGCCGCCGGTGAACAGCTGCGAGGCGCGCGTTTCGGGCGAACCGCCAAGCGCGTCGAGCGTCTTTGCTTCGCGTTCGACGAACTTGACGAAGTGCGGGGCGCGGCCTCCGGTGACGGGACTCGGAGGGGCGAGTGCGATCGGCTCGGCGATCGCGGCTTGGTACTCGGGGTCTTTCAACCAGCCTTCCCGATTCATGTTGACCAGCACCTGATTCCGTCGCCGCGTTACGTCGCGCAACTCCGTACGCGGGTCGAGTGCCTCAGGCGCTCGGATCTTGCCGGTCAGCGTCGCCGCTTGGCTGGGTGTCAGCTTGTCGGGTGTCGTGCCGAAAAACGTCTTGGCGGCGGGGCCAAGGCCGTAGGCGCCATCGCCGAAGTAGACCTGGTTTATGTAGCGCTGCAGCAATTCGTTCTTCGTATACCGCCGCTCGAGCTTGCTGGCGTACAGCAACTCGCGCAGCTTGCGCAGCAGCGTGCGTTCACCGGCGGTGTAATTGAGTTTGGCGAGCTGCTGGGTGATCGTGCTGCCGCCTTGCGTGTTGCCCTTGACGGTGCTGATAAGAGCACGCACGACGGCTTGCGGATCGACGCCGCTGTGGTGGTAGAAGTTCTTGTCCTCAGCCGCGAGCACGGCGTTCTTCACGTGCGCGGGCAGCGACTTCAATTTCACCGGTTCGCCGCCGCGGGCGCCTTCTTTGCTGAGGTCGCCGATGACCGAGCCGTCGGCGGCGAGCAGCCGCGCCGTGTTCGGCAGCTGCGAGAAGTCAGCAGTGCGGGGCGCCAAGGGCGTGGCCACGAACAAGATCACGTTGCCGGCGGCGAGGAACACGACGCGGCGAAGCGGTGGGATGAACGCGATCAGAAGGATGGCAACGAGCGTCCCGATTGCGATGTTGCGCCACGGCCACGTTGCGAGACGGGCACGTAGCCGAGTCAACATGGTTAGCCCGACGAGCTTTTGCGTTGCTTCTTCTTGTTCTCGACCGCGTTGGAGAGTGTCGCCACTTTCTCCACCGATGCCACGGCCGCCTTCTGCTTGGTCAGCGCCACCGTCTCGGCGTTCGCGCTCGCCAGCTTCGCCGCACGTTCGGTCGCCGCAACTTGCTCCTCGCGTGCCTCCTCGACCTGAGCGACGGTCTCGGCCGCTTCCCGCGCGGCGGCGGCGACGCGCTCTTCGGTTTCGCGTCGCTGAGCCTCGATGGCCTGCTCGCGCTTCGCGCGCTTGCTTTTCGGCCCGAACGCGATCGCGGTCAGCTGACGCCTGCTGCTGCTGCAGCCGGGCGTCGGCCTCCGCGCGCGTAGCGTGCGCCTTCGCTTCTAGTTCAAGCGCGCGTCGCAGCTCGCTGACCTTCACGGCTTGCAGCCGTCCTTCGTCAGTCAGTGTCTGATCGCGCAGAACCGAGCCCACGAACTGTTTGGCGTTGGCTTGAAATTCTTCGAACAGCAATGCCGGAGGCCATGCCGCGTTGTCGACTTGGCCGCTCAGGCGTTCGACGGTGGTGAGCGGAAGGCGCAGACCGTCAAGGGTGCTCTTGACCAGAGCGCGGAATCGTGGTTAGTTGCATTGGGAGTCCTCAGTCCTTGTTCTGGGCTTGGTCGAGTACGGCGGCGTTGCGTTTGGCCTGCTGCGCGGCGTGTTCGATTCGCTGTGCTTCCGCCTCTGCGGCGAGGCGCTCGACGACGGCGCGTGTCTCCTTGTTGTCCGCCGCCGCTTCGGAAGCTGCGGCTTGGTGCGCAGTGGCGACCTGTTCGGCTTGCACTTGATGCTCAAGCCGCGCTTCATCGGCGGCTCGTTGACGGTCTAGTTCGGCGCGCTCGGCCGCCGCGACCTCCTCGGCGGCGATCTGGGCGCGCTCGACGCGGAGTTCGTTTTCGCGCGCCGCGATCTCGGCGGTGGCGATTTCACGCTCGGCCGCTTCGACGTCTTTACGCGCCTGGGCGGCTGCGTCCGCCTTGGTCTCTTGCAGTTCGCCCTCGACACGGAGGTCGTCGTCGCGCACGACAGTTCCCAGCACCTGCTTGGCCTTGCCCTTGAGCCGATCGGCGAATCCGCCGTCGTCAGGGACGTCGGGTACGGCGTTACTCATGAGGAAAGACTCCTTGGGTGAAACGCCGAGCGTTTGCCCGGACGAGATGTCCCCCTTTGTACCCAGCTAGTTGGCGCCCGCAAACGTGGGTGTGAACGTGACCGGCATTCGTTCGAGCCCGGTTATCGACGGCGGCGCCGGGTCGCTTTCCGCGAGGCGCAACCCCTTCAGGCGGGCAAGGACCCGACCGAAGATGGTCGACAACTCGACGCGCGCCAAGCTGGCGCCCAGGCAGAAGTGCGGACCGAAGCCGAAGGCCAAATGATCGTTCGGGTGGCGTTCGATGTCGAAGCGATCGGGCTCGGCAAAATGGCGCTCGTCGAAGTTCGCCGCCTCGTAGAGCACGACCAGTTTCGAGCCCGCCGGCAACGACACCCCGGCCAGCGCGACATCACGCGTCGTGGTGCGCGCCATGTTCTTGATCGGCGAAACCCACCGCAACATTTCCTCCACCGCCGACGCGACCAGTTCCGGAGCGCGCTGCACCTGCTGCATCTGGTCGGGATGGCGCAGCAATTGTTCCAGTCCGCCGGTTGTCACCTGACGCGTTGTCTCGTCGCCGCCGATCAGCAACAGCAACGACTCGAACACGATTTCGTCGTCGTTGAGGCGTTCACCGTCGACCTCGGCGTGGACGAGCACGCTGTAGAGGTCGTCGGTCGGATTGGCGCGCCGATCGGCGATCACGCGGTTGGCGTAGTCGACGTACGCGCCGAACGCCGCCGCCGCCGTCGCGTACCCGTCGGGTTCGCCGCTGAGCGACGCAAGCATCCCGCGCGACCAGCCCAGCAACTCGTCGCGATCGGCGACGGGAACGCCGAGCATGTCGCCAATGACGATCATCGGTAGCGGCGCGGCGATATCGGCCACGAAATCGCACTGGCCTTGCTCGCAGACGCGATCGATCAGATCGTCGCAGATCGCCCGAAGTTGGGGTTCCGACGCGCGCACACGGCCCGGTGTGAAGCCCCGGCTCACGAGCTTGCGGCGCTTCGAGTGCGCGGCGCCGTCCATGTCGATCATCCACGGAAGCGGTCCGGTGTCAGGACGGCTCCCGCCGGCGTTGCTGAACGTGGCCGCATCGCGCTCGGTCGCGAGCACCAGGTCATAGGTCGCGAGTCCCCACAGCCCGTTGGGTTCGTCGAAGTACACGGGCGCGTTATCGCGCAACCACCGGTACGCGTCGCGGGCACCGTCTACGTAGAAACCGCCCGCCAGGAAGTCGATGCGGGGCCGGGTGTCCACGCGTTCATGGTTGCATAACGCGCCCATACGGGAGTTGGGCGGCGATGTCGCTCGCCAAGTAACCGACGGGGGTGTCAGCGGCCAGCATCGCACCGGCGCGGCCATGCAGCGCCACCGCCCAGCCGAGCGCGCCAACCGGCTCCATCCCGCCGGCCATGAGCCCCCCGAGTACGCCGATGAACACGTCGCCCGAACCGGGGGTGCCCAGCCCGGGCGGCGCCTCGGCGAACCAGCACGCGGCGCCGTCAGTCACGACGGTGGCCGCCCCGCGCACGGCGACGGGACGTTGGAGCTTGTCGGCGAGCGCGACCGCGAGTTGCTGTTCGTCGCGCTCGACGTCAACCTCGAGAAGACGTTGGGCTTCGGCGGTGTTAGGCGCCACGATCACGTTGGTGGCGGCGTCAAGGTGGTCGACTCCGGCGAGGGCACCCGCGTCGAGGATCACCGTGGCTTTGCCGGCGGCTTGCGCGACCGATAACACGGTGTGGGGCTCGAGCCGATGATGGCCGGGGCCGATGACCACGGCGTCGGCGCCCTCGACGAGCCTGGCCACTTCCGACGGCACGGCGCTGCACTGATCCCACCCGACAACGAGGAGTTCGGGCACGGCGGTCGCCACGGCCGGAGCGACCTTGGGATCCACCACGACCTGCACGCGGCCCGATCCGGCGCGCAGTGACCCGAGAGCAGCGAGCATGACCGCACCCGGACACGACGGCGGACCGCCGACGATCACGAGCGTCCCCTTCGTCTCCTTGCCACCGGTGATGTCGGGCAGCGGATGGCGCGCCAGCAATTCGTCGAGCGGCCTCACCGCGGCACCGGCGAGCGGTCGGGTGCGTCCGTCGTCTCCTCCTGGGGCAGGTGGGCCGTGTCGTTGAAGCTGACGAGGCGCAGTTCGCCGTCGCCGAGTTCGTAGGTGGTGACCGCCGTGTTGGCGATCTGCGCGGTCATATCGAGCGCGAGCAGCTGCGCTTCGTCGAGCCGGTCGAGCACGTAGCGGAACAACATGATCACCGCTTGGTGCGTGACGATCACCACGTCCTCGTTGGCGAAATCGAAGCGCACGTCGGTCATCACGCCGCGCACTCGGCCGGCGACGTCGGACCACGATTCGCCACCAGGCGGGCGATGAAAGAACTTGCCCAGAAACGCCCGCGCCGCCGCCTGCTCGGGGTGCCGCGCCTCGATGCCGACCTTCGTAAGTCGATCAAGGATGCCGAACTCGCGCTCGCGCAGCCGTTCGTCGAGTCGCACGGGCGCTCGCACGCCGGCGTGGCGCATCGCGATCGTGGCGGTGTCGCACGCCGCGGCGATAGGGCGAACACAGCACGACCGCCGGTGGCGCTGGGCGCGCCGCGAACCAGTCGCCCAGCGCTTGGGCTTGGGTTTCGCCCAGTGGCGACAGCGGCACGTCCATGTCGCGCTGCGCCAGATCGAGTTCTGGCAACCCCGCGAGTAGCGCGGCGTCGTTGGCGACGTTCCCGGCGCTCTGCGCGTGCCGTATCAGTGTCAGCGAGCGCGGATAAGCCCCCGACATAAACACACAATTACCCGTTCGCGAATCGACGTAGCCGGTCTGCGCGCGTGCGCACCGGGGTACACGACGCACCATGCCAGAACCGACCAAAACGTCAGACAAGACGCTGACCGGTGAGGACCTGGAACAACAGGTTGGTGAGCCGCTGCCCGATCGCGAAGCGATGAGCACGATTAGCGGCGCGGGCGTCGACAACTTCGCCGTGCCGATCAACGAAGCCCTGGCCGCCAACGTGAACAGCGTCGAGTCCTACGCCATTGCGGACGCCGACCAAGTGGTGATCCTCAACCAAACCAGCGTGGACGTCGTGCCTGACGACGACGTGTCCGACGATGCAAACGACAAACCCCATCCCCACGGGAAGGACCGCTGAAATGAGTACTGATTCAAACTTGACCGACGAAGAACTCGAAGCGCAAGACGGAGCCAGCATTCCGGACAAGGAAGCGATGTCGCTGCTCGACATCAACGCCGACCTTGACCTTGCCCTCGACATCGCCGCCCCGATCGACGCGGCCGTCGCCGCAAATGCGAACGCGGCAGTGCCGATTGACGCTGCAGTGGCGGCCAACGCGCTGTCACCCGATTCGATCGCGTCGGCCTCTGCTGACCAGGACTCCATCATCTCGCAGGAGCTCGACGGTGTGGCCGAGGCGAACGCGACCCAGAACGCCAACATCGACCAGTCCGGCGACTAAGGACAGAAGGGAACAACAATCATGAGCAAGGAAAGCGCTCTCTCCAGCGAAGAACTCGAGGCGCAAGACGGAGCCAGCATTCCCGACAAGGAAGCCATGTCGTTGCTGGAGCCCGACCTCAACCTGTTGAACCTCAACGTCGACCTCGCGCTCGACGCAGACGTTGCCGCTCCATCGACGCGGCGGTGGCCGCCAACGCCAACGTGGCGGCACCGATTGATGCCGCCGTCGCCGCCAACGTCGCGTCGCCCGACTCGGTCGCGGTCGCGTCCGCGGATCAGGACTCGATCATCATCCAAGACCTGGACGGTGTCGCCGAGGCCAACGCGAATCAGGACGCCACGATCGAGCAGGGCGACTGAGACACCGATCCAAGTAGCACGAGCGCGGCGTGACCACCACCAGCACCACCGTCGATCGCCCACTCGAGCACGCCGACGGCCTCGAGCTTGTCGGCGAATTCCAACAGTCCGGCTTTAAAGAGCCTCCGTCGATTGTTCGGCTTGCCTCCGGGCAAACCGTGCAGTTGACGGAGTTGCTCTATGTAGTGCTGACCTGTATCGACGGTCACCGAAGCCTCGAGCAGATCGCCGCCGCCGTTACCGAGAAGATCGGCAAGTCGGCGTCAGTCGACGACGTGGCGTTCCTCGTTGAGAACAAGCTGCGGCCGCTCGGGGTGTTGAAGGAACCCGACGGCACCGATCCTCCTGTTGCAAAACCCGATCCATTGCTCGGCATCAAGGGCCGTTTCACGCTCGCGAACGAGAACGCAACACGGCTGCTCACCTCACCGTTTCGGCCGCTCTTTCTCCCGCCAGTCGTCGCGGCCGTGGTCGCCGGCTTCACGGTTATGACCGGTTGGCTCTTCTTCGCGAAGGCGTAGGCGGCGCGACACGCGCGTTGCTGTACAGCCCAGGAATGCTGGTGCTGACGTTCGCGCTCACCGCCGCCTCCGCGGGCTTCCACGAGTTTGGCCACGCGGCGGCCTGCCGCTACGGGGGGGCGAAGCCAGGCGTGATCGGCGGCGGTGTATATCTCGTGTGGCCGGTGTTTTTCACCGACGTCACCGACTCGTACCGTCTCAGTCGAGGCGGCCGGCTCCGGACCGACCTCGGTGGTCTGTATTTCAACATGCTGTTCGCGCTCGCCACGGTCGGCGTGTGGGCGATCACCGACTACGACCCGCTTCTTGTGCTCGTGCCTCTCCAGCTGTTCCAGATGACGCACCAGCTGCTGCCGTTCGTGCGGCTCGACGGCTATTACATCCTCGCCGACGTCACCGGAGTGCCGGACCTGTTCGCGCGCATCAAACCCACGCTGGTTTCAGCGGTTCCCGGTCAGCCCACCAACGAGCGCGCCGAGGCACTTAAGCCTTGGGTGCGCGTGGTGGTCACGCTCTGGGTGCTCGCCGTAGTGCCGGTGTTGGTGTTTACCCTTTCGCTCGCGGTGATCGGCTTGCCGCGTCTGTTGGCCACGGTGACCGACAGCCTCGGGCGTCAATGGGACGGGGTAACCAACGCGCTGAGCGACGGTGACACGCTACGCGTAGTCGCCGGTGCGCTCGGCAGCCTGGCGGTGGCGTTGCCCGCCGCCAGCATCCTGTTCATCCTCACGCGCCTCGTGACCCGCGTCGCCCGCGGGCTTTGGAATCGGACCGACGGACGACCCGTCGCCCGCGCCGGTCTCGTGCCGCTCGCCGGCGCGGTGCTGACAGGCCTCGCATGGCTGTGGTGGCCCAACGGCGAGTACGAGCCGCTACGCCGCGGTGAGAAGTGGACCGTGCAGGACACGTTTTCCGATATCCGCCACGTACCCACCGGTCGACCGGGCCTCACAGCCGAGCGCGCTGAGGAACTCGTCACAACGACAACGACCCCGGCCACGACGACGACAACCGTCCCGGAAGACGAGACCGATAGCGGCACGGCCACCACTCGCCCACGCGCCGGTACGTCCGGGGGCACCGCGACCACCACGGGCGACCCGACCCCGACCACGCAACCCGCCGACCCGACGGAGACCACAACGCCATGAACGCCACCCGTAACTCCACCAAATGGAGTCGCTTTCTCGTCGCACCATTTCTCTTGGTAGCGCTGACGCTCGCGGCGGCGCCGATGGCGGCGGCGGACGAAAAGGACAACGAAGCGACGGCGGTGAACACCGAGGACGGCGCATCGGTGTTTCGCTGGTCGCTGTCGATCCGGCACGTCACCGACGGCGTGGTCGACCAGACCAACACTGCGACTGCGGAGGCGAGTTGCGTGGACTGCGACACCGTCGCGGTCGCGTTCCAAGTGATCCTGGTATCCGGAGACGCCGACGTTGTCGTGCCCGAGAACAAAGCGACCGCGGTGAATTCGGAGTGCGCCGAGTGCTTTACCTACGCGGCCGCCACGCAGATCGTGATCGGTGTGGACGGCAAGGAGCTAACCGACAACGGCAAGCGTCGGCTCAAGGAACTCGACAAGAAGATGCGCGAAGTCGAGCGCAACGCCGACCAGATGACCGAAGCCGAAAAGCTGGCCGCGGTCCAAGAGGCGGAGGCCGAACTGGTCAGCATCTTCGAAGAGGAACTGGTCCCGATCCAAGGTGAGGACACGGGCGACGACACCCCGGGCTCGTCGACGACGACGAGCTCGACAAGTACCACCGTCCGAACAACGTCGACGACCGTTTCGTCGACGACGACTACGACGACGGCGGCGCCGTGACGCCGCGGCGCGCGCACTCGCCCTCGCAGTGGCGTGCGTATTGGCGCTGGGCGCGGGCGCATGCAGCAACAGAAAATCCGCACTCGAACAAACCGACGCCAACATGGCGAAGCTGAAGGCGGCCACAATCGATCTTCGTCTCGCGGCCTCCGCCGGATCGGGCGAACGCGCATCGGGCCCGGTGGGGTTCCGCCTGGAAGGGCCGTTCGCGATGTCGTCGGACCACGACCTGGCGGTGTTCGACCTGACCTACACGCGATTGCTTGGTTCGAACTCGCGGACCAACGAGGTCCGCTCCACGGGAGACGCCGCCTTCGTGACCTCGGGCGGCAAGGTCTACCGAGTGCCCGACGATGAACTCGCTCCGTTACGGGTGTCCGAGGAAGCCAAAGGCGGCTTCGGTGATCTGGGCATCGCCGGCTGGGTCACCGACGCCAAGGTGCGCTCTGGCGAACGCGTCGACGGCGAGCGCACCCAGGTGATCACCGGGAAAGTCAACGTCGCCGACCTCTTGTCCGATCTCGCCGCGCATCGCGGGACCGCTGGGCGGCGACAACGAACTCGCCGCGCTCGACGGCGAGGCGGCGGAGCGCCTGCAACGACTCGTTCGATCGAGTGAGATCGAAGTGGTCAGGGAGCCGCGCGACCGGCAGCTGCATTCGCTACGAGCCGTGATGGACTTCGGGTCGCGGGCGCCGCAGGAGTTGCGCAAGAGCCTCGGCGCGTACGCCGACGCTCGTATCGAGGTTCGGTTGGCGATCAAGGAAGCCTCGGACAAACTCCGCGTGGAGGCACCCTCCAACTACGTTGAGCTCTAAAGGGAGGAACGCCGTGAACACACCGCTGATCCAAGTACTGGGCGCGATCGCGTACGGCGAGCTCAAGGCGTACGAGGGTGCGCGGGCAGAAGCCGAGTCGGCGCCCGACGAAGTCACTCGCCGCCGCTTCCGGAAGGTCGCAGCAGAAGAGCTGCGTCACCACAAGGGCTTCGTCGCCCGCCTCGAGGCGCTGGGCGCCGACCCGGAGCGAGCGATGGCTCCCTACCGCGGCCCGCTCGACCGCTACCACAGCGCCACGGCGGAAGACCCGGTCGACGAAGCGATGTTCGGCTACCTCGGCGAAGGCATCGCCGACGACTTGCTCACATGGTTGCGCAAGGTCGTGGACCCCGACACGGCGGCGTTCATCGACACCGTCATCGAGGACGAGGTCGAGCACGAGGCCGCCGCCGCCGCTGAGCTGCGCGCCCGCCTGGACTCACCGGCGGCTCGTCGCCAGGCCGAGCGGGCGTCACAAAAGATGATCCTGCGCATGCTCAGCGCCGGCCGGCACGGCTCCGCTCCCATGATCGCGTTCGTGCGGCTCGGCCGGCCGCTGGACCTGCTCAACGCCGTCTTCGGAGGCCAAGTTCGTCGCATGCAGGCCGTCGGGCTGGCGCCGTTCGGGATCGCGCTCCCGGACCGCTCAGGTCCGCTCTCTCTTAGCGGATGGGGAGTGTCGAACAGACCTGGCGCGCGAGGCGAACGACCTCGCCTGCGGCGTCTCCGGCGGGATCCTGTTCGGGGTACCGCTCCTCTACACGATGGAAGTGTGGTGGCTGGGCGGAATCATCAGCCCGACGCGCATGCTGGTGGTGCTCGCCGCGACCTTCGTTCCGGTCACGATCCTTGTGAAGGGCGGCGGCTTTCGCCGCCAGGAAGAAACGCGGGCGATCGACGCCGCGCTCGACGCTGTGGAAGCCGTCGCGCTTGGCGCGATTGTCGTGGCCGTCGTCCTAGTTGTGCTCGGTGAGATTCGCCCGGACACGCCGCTGGCCGAGATCATGGGCAAGATCGTCTACGAAGCGGCGCCGTTTGCGGTGGGCGCGGCCGTGGCGCGACACGTGTTCGCGCGCTCGCGCGACGAGACCGACGGCAAGCAACCACCCAAGCGCAGCCCGGTGGTCGCGACGTTCGCCGACGTCGGTGCCACGATGATCGGCGCGCTGTTCGTGGCGTTCAACATCGCACCGACTGACGAGATCCCGATGCTGGTCGCGTCGGCATCGACGGCGTCGTTGCTCGGCGTGATGGCCTTGTCGCTGGTGTCGTCGTACGCGATCGTTTTCGTGGCTGGCTTTGGCGACCAGGAACACCGCCGAACCCAGGAAGGCGTGCTGCAGCACCCGCTGAGCGAAACCGTGGTGTCCTACCTCGTCGCGCTGGCGAGCGCGGCCGCGATGTTGTGGCTGTTCGACAACTTGAGCGCACCGGCGTCGTGGTCGGCGACCGCCGGCGAAGTGGTCCTGCTCGGATTCCCCGCCGCGATCGGCGGAGCCGCGGGACGGTTGGCGGTATGAGCCCGGCCAAGTCGACCGCGGCGCCTCGCTCGCGCAGCACGGCCGAGCGCGTGACCGTGGCGGTGTCTGTCGCGGTGATCGTCGCACTCGTTGCAGTGATCCTGACGTTGTGGGGACGCACCGCGGCTCCAGCGTCGCTCTCGGTGGACACGGCAGATCCGGTAGCGCAGAACGGTCAGTTCAGCGTCGCCGCGACCATTACCAACGACGGAAGCACTACGGCCGCCGAGGTTCAGGTGGTGGCCGAGCTTCGTATGCCAGGGTCGGAGCCCGTCGAGGCCGATCAAGTCGTGGACTTCCTCGCCGGAGGCGAGGAGGCCACCGTGGTGTTCGTGTTCGACGACGATCCGCGTGACGGCGAGTTAGAAGTGCGCGTCGCCAGCTACACCGATCCGTAGTCCCTACGGTCGGCTCGACGTAGTCGCGAGTGGCAGCGTGAACATGAAGGTGCTGCCGTCCGGATCGGGCTCGTACCAGGCGTCGCCACCCTGCGCGCGGGCCAGCTCCCGCACGATGAACAAGCCGAGGCCGGTGCTATCGGCGCTACCGCTGCCGGAGAAACGGGCGAAGAGCCGGGGCACAAGGCTCTCTCGCACTCCCGCACCGGCGTCGCTCACGGTTACCCGCGCCATGCGCACGTCGACAGACACCTTCACCTCTACGGGCGGGCGGCCGTGGCGCAAGGCGTTCGTGAGGTAGTTCGTGATCATCTGTTGCGTGCGCCCGCGATCGGCGAACACGACGAGCTCGTCTCCCTCGACGTGGACCTCGTCGCCACCCACGTCACCGGCAATTTCTGCGAGCAGGTCGCGCAGGTCGAATTCCGATCGCTGCAATTCGAGCGCACCGGACTCGAGCCGAGCAGACGTGAACAGGTCATCGACCAGACGGCTGAGGCGCTCACCACCGCGCGCGAGCGACGCGACCATGTCGCGGCGCTCGGCGTCATCCAACTCGTCCCAGTGGCCCTGCAGCGTCGAAGCGAAACCGGTGA
This sequence comes from uncultured Actinomycetes bacterium, assembly GCA_963769985.1. Classification (GTDB taxonomy): domain Bacteria; phylum Actinomycetota; class Acidimicrobiia; order Acidimicrobiales; family JACCXE01; genus JACCXE01. The sequence goes on from CAVYNR010000011.1 coordinate 150,337, forward strand.
TGACGGCCACGGGCGTGCGCAACTCGTGGGCGGTAACGGCGAGAAGTTGCGTGCGATCGGCCGCTGCCGCCTCGAGGTTTTCGAGCAGCCGTCGGCGTTCGGTGATGTCGCGCGTGACCTTGGCGAAACCGACCAAGCGACCGGTCTTGCGGTCGCGCAAAGCCGTGATAATCACGTTGGCCCAGAACATCGAGCCGTCCTTGCGGACCCGCCAACCTTCCTCCTCGTAGCGCCCCTCGGCCTCGGCTACGCGCAGCTCGTACTGGGGGTGCTCGTTCGCGATCGCGTCAGCAGGATAGAAGATGCTGAAGTGGCGGCCGAGCACCTCGTCGGCGACGTAACCCTTGGCCCGTTCGGCGCCGAGGTTCCAGCTGATGATGTAGCCCTTGGCGTCGAGCATGAAGATCGCATAGTCACCGACACCTTCGACCAGCAGCCGGAACTGCTCTTCACTGCGTCGGAGCTCCTCTTCGGCGGCGCGCTGCTCGCTGACGTCTTGCACTTGGAGGAATAGGTACAGGGGTGCTCGGGCCGAGTCGCGCACGACTGCAACCGTCCCGACAACCCGGCGGTGGCCGAGGTCGTGTTCCACCGATGCCACGTCCCGTTTCCCAGCCGCGATTTCGCTCACGACCTCGACAAAGCTCTCGCGCTGCGCCTCGCCGACGAGGCTCTCGTAGGGAACACCGACCAGGCCTTCGGACGCAACGTCGGGGATTTGCTCCAGCGCCTCGTTGGCTCGGACGATCCGGCCCGTCAACGTGAGCGTGGCCATGCCGATGGCGGCCTGATCGAACGCAGCGCGGAACCGTTCGAGGTGCTCCTGCAGAAGCGGCTCAGGGTCGGTCGCCGCCCGCAACGCGATCGGGGGTTCGACTCCGGTGATCGCCGCGAGCAGGCGCTCGACGAGCTGTTCGATCGGCACCGACTTTTCGATGAAGTCGATCGCGCCGAGTGCGATCGCCTGATCGGCGAGTCCGTGTTCCTCGAACCCCGAGAACATCGCCACCATTGTTTTGGGTGCTTCAACGCGTATCCGTTCGAGCGCGGCGAGGCCGTCCATGTCGGGCATCGACACGTCCAGCAGGATCACCTGCGGCGCGAGTTCGATTGCCAGCTGTACCGCCTCGAGACCGGTGCCGCCCTCGCCGACGACGTCGAAGCGCTTGCTCAGCTTGAGCCGCGTTCGCACCAGCGCGCGTACTTCCGGCGCGTCGTCGATGAGCACGATCGTGATGAGGGATTCGTTCACTGGTCGACGCCGACCTCGAACCACACGGTCTTGCCGCTTTCGGTCTGGTCGACGCCCCAGGACTGAGCCAATGAGTCCACGATCGACAGGCCGCGGCCCGACTCCTCCGCGCTCGACGGGTCGCGGCGTTGAGGTGTGCCCGGCCCGTTATCGGAAACGGCGACGCGCACCTTGTCACGATGAACCTCTGCGGTCACCGTCGCCTTCGTACCCGCGTGTTCGATGGAGTTGATCACGAGTTCGGTCGTAAGCAACTCGACCACGTCCAAGGTGTTGTCACCCACCTCGGCGGCGAGCGCAGTCCGTAAGTCCGACCGGGCGTGGCGGACGCTTTGGGGCGTCGCCGCGTAGGTCGTGTCGAGAACGCGTTGCACGGTTTCGAGCACCGTCGCCAGCGCGTAGAGCTGGGTTGGCAGTTTCGAGCTGTCGCTTTGCTTTTCGATGTAGCCAACCGCGCCCAGTTCACGGGCCGGCTTCGCCATCTCGTCGGCGGCGAAGACCGAGAGCATCACGACGCGGGTATTCGGTGACAGCTCGCGCAAGCGCGGGAGCGCTTCGATGCCGTCAACCATCGGCATCTTCACGTCGAGCACGACGAGGTCGGGCTGTTCCCGCTCGACCACCTCGATCGCTTCGGCGCCGTTGGCCGCCTCGCCGACCATGGTGAATCGGCCGTCGCGAGTAAGCAGCATGCGCAACAGATCGCGCATCTCCTCGATGTCGTCGGCGAGAACGGTGCGAAGTGGGTTCACCAGGCGCGTTTGTACATCGAGGCCACAGTGCATTCTGCCCCCGCCGGGTCCGTTTCAGTCCCGAATCGTGAGCGCAACGCCGCCAAGCGCGACGCGACCAGGACGTAGCGTGTGCGAAGGGTCCTGTAGCTCAGGGGATAGAGCGTCGGTTTCCTAAACCGTGCGTCGCAGGTTCGAATCCTGCCAGGACCGCTACGCCAGGACGCCGGCGAGTTCGGCGAGGTTGTTGAGGTCGTCGATGATCGCGTCGCACAGATCCCAGATGTCGGGCACGAGTTCGGCGCAGCCGACGAGGCCGAAGTCGAGCGTGTCGAGGTAGCTCTGGACGGTGATATTGAGGCCTTGGCCCTCGGCGATGGTCGACACCGGGTAGTAGTGCCGCAGCATCGCTCCGGCGGAGTACAGCGGCTGGCGCGGGCCGGGCACGTTCGAGATCACGAGGTTGATCGGCATCTGGAACCGGCTGCCGAGTTGGAAGCGCGTCGACATGCGACTGGCGCGGCTGAAGATGGCCGGCGGCGGGAATTGCGCGAACTGCGTGAGCGTGTCGGCGGGAATGGCGTCGTGCAACCCCTTGGCCATGACCATCGAGTCGTGCACCTTGCGGACGCGTTCGAACGGATCGGGTTCGTTGGTGGGCAACGACGCGACGATGCCCGACACGCGGTTGGTCCACTTGTCTTCCTCGTCGCCGGTGCGGATCGAGACGGGAACCATGGCGACGAGCGGTTCGTCGGGTAGCGCGCCGCGCTTTTCCAGGAACGTGCGCAGCCCACCGGCGCACACCGCCATCACCACGTCGTTGACGGTTGCACCGAGCGCGGCCTTCGTGGCCTTGACGGTTTCGAGCGGCGCCGACCGGAACGCGAAAATGCGGTGGGGAGTGATCGATTGGTTGAACGGCGTGCGCGGCGCGTTGTCGGGCAGCGGGCCAACCGCCGGCGGTTCGTCGCGCTCTTCCGGGCGCGTGCGGCCGATGTTGAGGATCGAGCCGAGAGGGCCGCGCAACTGGTCCCGTAGTTGGTTGCCGGCCGCCGCGAGCACCGGGTTGCGGGTGGCCGCACCCATCTCGCGCATGGCGCGTGCACTGAGGACGAGCAGGCGTCCCGGCTTGCGGGCGATATTCAAAGCGACGTGTCCCAGCATCTCGCGGTCCGTCGGCGGGCGTTCGGGCCGCGCGACTACCGGCTCGCTCGGCACGTCGTCGCCGTCGGGCGAACTGTCGAGCATCAACATGAGGAGCTCGGCACCGGACGCGCCGTCGACCGCGGCGTGATGCACCTTGGTGAGGATGGCGAAGCGGTCGTCGGGCAGGCCCTCGATGACGTAGCTCTCCCACAGCGGTCGCGACCGGTCCAACGGCCGACCGATGATGCGACCGACGAGGTCGCCGATCTGCTCGTCGTTGCCAGGCGGCGGCACCGCCGTGTGCCGCACGTGGAAGTCGAGGTCGAAGTCGAGGTCCTGCACCCAGTACGGGTGGTCGAGATTGAACGGGACGTTGCGCAGCTTGCGGGTCAACGGCTCCAACCGATGGATCCGGCGCTCGATCTCGGCGCGCCACGACTCGAACGGTTGGTACGACGGATTGTCGGCGGGCTTCTCGTAGACCGAGAGACTCGACACGTGACCGAACACGTTCGGCGTCTCCATATAGAGGAACGTGGCGTCGACACCTGAGAGTTGCTTCATGAGTGCATTCGAGCACGAAATTCGCGCGAGCGTTGTGGGCATGGGACGGCTAAAGGACATCTGCTTCGACTGCGCTTCGCCGTGGGCGCTCGCTCACTGGTGGGCCGACGTGCTCGACTACCAGGTGCGGCCCCACACTGAGGAGGACTTGGCGCAGCTGGCCGCGCAAGGCATCAACCGGCCCGAGGACGACGACTCCATCGCGCTGGATCCCGTTTCGGGTGAGGCGGGGCCGTCGTTCTGGTTCCTGCGGGTGCCCGAGTCGAAGGCGGTGAAGAACCGAGTGCACGTCGACGTGTTCGGCGACGCCGATGCGCTCATCGCGCGTGGCGCGACCTTGATCGACGACACGCAGGAGCGGTGGGTGGTGCTGGCCGATCCGGAGGGCAACGAGTTCTGCGTGTTCCCGCTGGGTTCGAAGAAGGACTGAGCGCAGCTGGTAGTCAATCGCCGAGGTGGGCGGCGGCGACGGACTTGGGCACGACCATGCGCCACGCGTCTTCGAGGAGTTCGCGTAACTCGTCGACGTCGACGGCGTCGAGGTGCAGGACAATCCAGTTGTAACGCAGGTCGCTCTGGCGCGGCAGGGAGAACTTGTCGGGCTCGCCGCCGACGATGCCGTCGCGCATCTCTTTCGGGAACGCGATGCCCATACGCGTGTCGTCGGTGCGGCCGAAGCCGGCGTAGACGATGCGCCCGACGCGGAAACGGATCCCGCCGCGCACTTCGGCTTCGTAGCTGCGCGGGAACGTCGAGGTGATCGCGCGAACGTCCTCGATCGTCACCATTTTCAGAACGTGGGAAGGCCCATCGCCGCTTGCTGGCGCCGCATGCCGCGCAGCCACCGCTCGCGGTCGCCCGCCCGGCGGCGCTCGTACTCCTCGACTTCGGGGTGCGGCAAAATCAAGAACCGCTCGTCGGCGAGGCCTTCGATCACGACACGAGCGACGTCTTCGGGTTCGAGGACGCCGTCGTTGCCGGCGTGGGAAACGTCGCTCTCGACGGCCTCAGCGGGCGGGAGCCCGAGGAACGCTGCGATCTCGGTGCGTACCGCCTGCGGGCACAGGCAGCTCACTTTCACGCCGGTGCCGCCGTAGGTGATGGCGATCCACTCGGCGATGCCGACCGCGGCGTGCTTCGACATCGAATACGGCGCGGCGCCGAGTTGGGTGAGGAGTCCGGCGGCCGACGCGGTGATGAGGATGTAGCCCTCGCCGCGTTCGACCATGCCCGGCAGCACCGCGCGCGCCGCGTAGACGTGGCTCATCACGTTGATGTCGAAGGCGCGTCGCCACTGCTCGTCGGGCTCGTGCATCCCGCCGAGCACGAGCACGCCCGCATTCGCGCAAAAGAGATCGACGTGGCCGAACGCATCCTCCGTGGCGCGCGACGAGAGCGGTGACGCTCTCCTGGTTCGATACGTCGGTCGCCACGGCGAGCGCGGTGCCGCCGTCGGAGGTGATGGCGTCGGCTACTTCAGCGGCGCGCTCGGCGTTGATATCGGCGACGACGACCGCCTTGGCTTCCTGCTGCGCGAACGCCACCGCGAGCCCGCGCCCGATGCCGCTGGCGCCGCCGGTGACGACGGCGACCTTGCCCTTGAGTTCCATGCCGGGCCCTTTAGACCGTGATCTTGAAAAGTTGGCGGCAGTTGTCGCCGAGAAAGAGCCGTCGCGTGTCGTCGGGGAACATGCCGGCGAGCTCGTCGAGGTCGTGGATGTATTCGGGGGTGTGGTCGGCGTGCGGGAAATCCGACGCCCACATGAACCGGTCGGCGCCGTAGCGCTCGCGCGAGATGCGCGATGGTGCGTTCGTCGGGGTCGCAGCTGATCCAGCACTGCGTGCTGAAGTAGTCCGATGGTTTGTTCTTGAGCGGCGCGTTCTGGCCCATGACGGTGTGGCCGTAGACCGCGTCCATGCGGTCGAGCCAGTAGCCGAGCCACCCGCCGCCGGACTCGAGCACCAGCACCTTCAGTTGCGGGAACTTGTCGAACACTGCGTAGTCGAACAGCGTGGCGAACTGTTGGCGCACGCCGTCGCTCGCCGCAACCGACGCGGTGAGGCGTAGCTGCTTGAGGTGCTCCCACGTGCCGTTGCGCTCGCCCTTGGTCCACTGCGGCTCGAACGTCGGGTGAATGGCGAACGGCACGTCGAGGTCTTGCGCGGCGGCGAACACCGGATCGTGATCCGGGTGACCGAGCGGTTTGCGGGAGTGGGTGAACGGCGCCACGAACGCGCCGCGCGCGCCCTCGCCGACGGCGCGCTCCAGCTCGCGGGCGGCGGCTTCGGGATCGGTCAACGACAAGTGCGCGGTCGGAATGAGCCGGCCGCCACTGTCGGAGCACCACTCGCAGATCCAGCGGTTGTAGGCCTTCACGTACGCCTGCGACACGTCAGCGTCCTCGAGCTCGGCTTCCCACAACAAGCCGGTCGTCGTGTAGATCACCGCGGCGTCGATGTGCTCGGCGTCGAGATACTTCAGGCGCTCCTTCGGGTCCGTCGCGGCGATCGGCGCGTGATTGTCGTAGGTGACCTCGGGGTCGAACATCATCTGACCCAAGTCCGGGCGGCCCATCGCCGCCAAGGTCGAAGGGAACCCTTTGCGCGCCATACGCGAGCGCTGGCCGTTGATTTCGAGTTCGTCCAGCCCGTTCTCGTCCTTGACCACGCGCAGCGCGACGTCGCGGAACTTCGGGTCGATGTAGTTCTCCCACAAGTCCGACGGTTCGAGAATGTGTCCGTCGGCGTCCACCGCGCCGTCCCAGGACAATCGGTGCGTCTCGTGCATGACTTCTCCTTCGCCTCTACGCCTCGAGGATGTTTAGCGCCGCCACCTTGCCCGCCGCATCGAAACTGACACGGACGGCCATCGCCTTCGAGCCGAAGGTGATGGGCGTCTGCCACGTCGACTCACCGTTGACGACGCCGAGCGATGTCGCCACACCGTGCGACTTGTAGGCGCCGTACATGTCGACGATGGTCTTCCATCCCGTCTCCAAACCCTCCTCGCTTTGGCCCGCGGCCATGGCGGCGTTGAACATCGTGCGCAATCCCGCCCAGTCGTTGGCCACGAGCAGATCGGTGACGTGCGAGGCGATCGGCGCGAGGTCGGCGGCCGCCACGGTGGTGGGCGTCGCGACCGTCGTATTCGACGACGACGAGGCCGACGGCTCGTCGTCGGAGGAGCACGCGGCACTTATCACCATCGCGAGTGCGACCGCGCATGCGACTGCTCGGCGCCTCATGTCGCGCCGCATATCGGGGCAATACGCAACCCACGCAGCTGAATGCCTTCGACGATGCGCGGCAACGCGTCGATCGTTTGTGACATGTCCGCTCCGCTGTCGTGGAGCACGATCACCGCGCCCGGACGGGCACCGTCGAGCGCACGGTCCACGATGGCGTCGACGCCCGGCCGCTTCCAGTCCGCGGTGTCGGCCGACCAGCGCACGGCCCGCAGCCCGCGCCCGTGCAACTGGTCGCGAGCGAACTGGCTGATGCGCCCGTGCGGTGGTCGCACGCACATCGGCGCGATGTCCCGCGACCTGCGTCAACAACTCATCGGTGCGGTCGACCTGCGAGCGGAAGCCCTCCTCGTCGAGGGTGGTCAGGTCGACGTGGTCCCACGTGTGGTTACCGAGTGCGTGGCCGGCGGCCACGACGCGGCGCGTCAGATCCGGCGAGGCCTCGACCTTGGCGCCGAGCACGAAGAACGTGGCGCGCACGCCGAAGCGCGCGAGCACGTCGAGCACCTGCGGCGTGTACGTCTCGTCGGGACCGTCGTCGAAGGTGAGCGCGACGGGTGCCGCGTCAGGGCCGTAACGGATCGTCTTCGGCGATGGAGCGACCGTCGTCGTGGTCGCAACCGTCGTCGGCAATGTGATCGCGACCGTCGTCGGCAATGTGATCGCGACCGTTACCGGAACCGCCGCCTCGGGAAGCACAATCGTGGGCCGCGCGACCCCGACGCGGGACGACGCGCCGGTGGGCTGCGCGATCAGGAACACGATGACGCCCAACCCGATGCCGGCACGAACGGCCAGGCGATGGCCCGGCGGGCGCGGCCGTCGATGCGACCCACCTCTGCGCCCCAACTGCATGCGGCCAGGCTAGGAAGGATTTCCTCCCCGCGCCGAGGCGCCTACTGCGGGCAGGGCTCGACGGTGAGATTCCGCGGCAGGCTCTTGGTGCCGCCGCTACCGGGCGAGTCGGACACGAAGACCGAATACACCGCACCGCTCGAAAACGGACCGAGCGTGGCGTACCAGTTCGGACCCGTCTTCTGCATCAGGACCACGTTGGTGTCTCGGTGGAGCCACAGATTCGTGGGCTCGATCCCGCCGCTGGTGGATCCGACCACGCGAGTCTGCGACGGGTACTGGCCGCCCTCGCAGGCCGAGAGGCGGTCGCTGCCCATCGCCATGGAGATCCGCAGCGGCTCGGCGGTGGTCGTGGGTCCGGCGGTGGGCTGGGTCGTGCCGCCGGGGTTGGTCGGCGCGGGGCCACCACCCGGGACCGTGCCTCGGGTCGTGGGGGGCCGCGTCACGACCGAGCCGCGCGGGTTGGTCACGGGCGTGCCGTCGGGCTCGGTCACCGGAACGCCGGCGAGGGCCGAAGTAGTCGAACCATCGCCGACGGTCGTGGACGACCGGGACTCGGTGTCGGGCTGCGAGAACTTGGTGGCGCCGTCGTCGCTGATGAACACCATCACGGCCGCCGCCACCGCCAGCGCAACGGCGGCGGCGAGGCTGGCGAGGGCCGGACGGCGGCTGCGGTTGCGCGCCTCGGCTGGTGGGAACCCGTCACGCTTCCAGCCTCGACCGCCGAGCGGCTTGGACGAACTGATCAGGCGCGGGTCGTTCAGGATCTTGTTCTTCAGCGAGGGCGCGCCGAGCAACGGTGCGGCGGCGAGGATGCCGAGCGCGTTCGGCGACGAGTTGAACGCGGGCTCGCAGGTTTCGCAGGTCGTCGCGTGTCGCACGACCCGCTTGCGGGTGAGTGCGTCGAGCGCGTCGCGCGCCGCTCGGCGCGATCGCGGCGAGCTCGGTGCACATGGAGCGCCCGTTGCGAATCAGCAGCATCGTGCGCACTGCGAGCGCGAGCTGTGACTTCGCCCGCGTCAACACGACCGAGGCGGTAGCTCCCGGTAGCCCGGCGGCGTCGGCCAGCTCGGCACCCTCGAGGCCCTGGCGCACGTTGAGTACGAGCAGTGACCGTTCGCGTTCGGTAAGCGACTCGGCGGCGGCCCACACGAGGGCGGCGGTCTCGTCGGCTTCGGCGCCGGCGGTGACGGTGTCGTCGGTTACCGGCACGTCGAGCCCCTCGTCGTGCGACGGGCGATTGCGCGCCCGCTTGCTCGAGCGACGAATCGACTCACGGCGTGCGATCGCGCACAGCCACGGCTTGAGCCGCTCTGGATCTCGTAGCCCGCCCATCCGGGTTGCGGCGATGACGAACGTGTCCTGGAGCGCATCGCGGGCTTCGTGGGGATCGCGGAGGATGACCCGACACAGCTCGTAGAGCGTGTCGGCGTACCGGTCGTAGATCGCAGAGAGCGCCGCGCGGTTGCCGCCTGCGGCCGCGACAGCGAGTTCCGCGTCCCCGACCACGTCGCGACGGTACCCGTACGCGGCGAAGGCCGGCACTCCCGTGGGGGAGTGCCGGCCCGGCCGCCACTCGACAGTCCCCATTCCTGGGAAGGAGTGCCGGCGCTTTGCCTCGTCATCAGACGCTCTCAAGATCCTCGTCTTCGCTGCGGAGGCGCATGGCCACGAAGCCGATGAGGCTGGCCACGAGCAGGGCGAAGAAGATGATCAGGAACGCCGGGAGACGGCTCTCGTCGTGCGCCGCATTCGGCGCCGACAGGTCGTTGGCCGCTTCGGCACCGGTGTTGGTGGCGTCGAGCTGCATGCCTGCGACTTCGGTGCCCTGGACGGAGGCGCCATTGCCTTCGCCATCGGTGGGCACGTTGGAGTCCGGACCGGGCACGACGTCGCCGTCGTTACCGCCACCCTTAGGCGGAACTGGAGCCTTGTCCTGCGGACCTTCGCCGCCGCCACCCTTGGGCGCCGGTGCGATGTCGTCCGGACCCTTGGGGCCGTCGTCCTTGGGCGCCGGTGCGATGTCGTCCGGACCCTTGGGGCCGTCGTCCTTGGGCGCCGGTGCGATGTCATCCGGACCCTTGGGGCTGGGTGGTCGGCGTGGGCTTTGGTGCGATCTTGTCCTTGGGCTGCTGCGGCGGTTGCGTGGTGGCCGGCGCGTTGTTGATGTCGCCCGGACCCTTGGGTCCGGCGTGAGCTGCTGAGTTGATGGCGGACGTGCCGAGCACAGAGGCGAGGGCAAGGCCGGTGATGAGGAACAGACGAATGCGCATTGCAGATCTCCTTTATGTCGCCAGCCCGTTGCCGGCGTACAAAGGACAAGACCTGCGACGCCTAGAGATCTTGCAAAAAGTCCAAGAGAATTTAGGTGACTTCCTGGGGGCGCTCTTGCTGGGTCCAGTGGCCACAGCCGGCAAGCACGTGTTTGGCCCGTAATCCCGGCACGACTGCCTCGAGGGAATCGATCGAGGTGAAGCGCAACACCGGGTCACGGTCACCACCGATGAACAGGGCCGGCTGCTCGATGAGCCGGTCGGCCCATTGCGCCGACAGCTCCCAATTCCGGTCGCTGTTGCGATACCAGTTCAGCCCGCCGGTAAAGCCAGAGTGCTCGAAGGCCCGAACATAAGTATTGAGGTCGTCAGGGCTAAGCCACGCCGGCATCACATCGGGCGGCTCGCCGCACATGCCGAGCAGCGTGCCTGTCTTGTCCTGCATGCGGTACGTGCCATCGGGCGCGTCGCCGCTGATGGTCCATAGAAACGCCCGCAGCGTGTAGCGCGTGTCGCGGGTCGAGTTCGGCATCGGCCACACCGGGCGTCTGGAAGTACAAGACGTAGAAGAAATGCTCTCCGTAGATGTGCTTCATCGCCGTGGTCGGCCGATGCGGCGCCGCGCGGGCGTGTGCGGCACGCTCAGTCCGGCAACGGCGCGCACGCGTTCAGGAAAGCGTTGCGGCGCTGGTCCACGCCACCGGCGCGCCCCAGTCGTGACCTACGACGACGGCTTGGTCTTCGCCGTAATGATCGATCAGTCCGACGACGTCCTCGGCCAAATTCGCCATGTTGTACGCATCGATCTCGGCCGGCTGCGACGACCGTCCGTACCCGCGCTGATTGGGCGCGACGACGCGGTACCCCGCGGCGGCCAGCGCCGGAATCTGATGACGCCACGAGTAGGCCAGTTCAGGAAAGCCGTGGCAGAGGATCACGAGCGGGCCGTCGCCGGCCGCTTCGACTTCGAGCTCGACGCCGTTGACGCCGATCATCTCGGTCACACGCTAGAGCTTGCTGATGGTGTCGTTCTGGAACTTCTCGAGGGCGGTGCGCAAGCCTGCGGGGTCGAAGGCCAGCGGCGGGATCACGAGCCGCGACACGCCAAGGTCTTCGAAAACCTTCACGTCGTCGGGCTTGAACGTGTAGCCCGCGGTCACTTCGATGGCGTCGGCGTCGCGGCCGGCTTCGTCGGCGGCCTTACGCATCTCGTCGAGCAATCCCGGCAGCTCCTCGATGCTGCCCTGCGCGGGAAAGAAGCCGTCGCCCAGGCGACCGGCGCGACGCGCCGCCGCCGGCGTGTGACCGCCGACGACAATCGGAACACCACCGGCCTGCACCGGTTGGGGCAACACGTGCACATCGGTGAAGTTGTGGAACGCGCCGTTGTGGGTGGCCGGGTTCTGCGTCCACGCGGCGCGCATGGCCGCGATGTTCTCGTCGGTGCGCGCCGCCCGTTCGGCGAAGGGCACGCCGAGCGCCGCGAACTCCTCGGCGAGCCAGCCAACGCCCACGCCGAGGGTGACGCGGCCGCGCGAGAGCTGGTCGAGCGTTGCCACTTCCTTGGCCAGCACGAGCGGATTGCGTTGCGGAAGGATCAGGACGCCGGTGCAGAGCCGCACCGTGGACGTGCGCGCGGCCATGAAGGCCAGCCATGTCAGCGGATCCGGGATCGGCGAATCTTCGGGCCCGGGCATTTTGCCCGTCGGCGAGTAGGGGTAAGGAGACTGGTACCCCTTCGGCACCACGACGTGCTCGACGGTCCAGAGCGACTCGATGCCGAATTCCTCGGCGGCTTCCGCCATCGCAATGGCGCCGTCGGGCATTCCAAAGGGACCGACGTTCGCGAAGATGATTCCGAATTTCATGGACGATGACCCTACGCTCAAACCAGTGAAAGAGGCGTGGCTCAAGGGCAAGCTGCTCGTCGCGTTGCCGACGCTTGTCGAAGACACGTTCTACCGGACCGTCATACTGCTGCTGGCGCACGGACCGCAAGGTGCGCTCGGGGTGGTGCTCAACCGCCCGACGGAAGTGGCGGTGGGCGAACTGTTCCCGGAACTGGCGCTCGACGCGGCCGACCCGAGCGTGCTGTTCACCGGCGGACCCGTCGAGCCCGACGGAATCATCTGCCTCGCCCGCGGGTCCATGCGCGAGAGCGAACGTTTCGCGCCAGTCCTCGACGCGTGGGGCTCGATCGACCCGCGCCAGCCGCCCCCCGGCGGCGTCGATGCGGTGCGCGTGTACCGGGGCTACGCCGGCTGGTCGGCGCGCCAACTGGAGGACGAACTCGACCGCGGCGCGTGGCTCGTGCTCGACGCCCTCCCCCACGACTTGGCCACCAACGAACCCGGCGAATTGTGGGCGCGCGTTCTCGAGCGGCAAGGCCCGAAGTACGCGCGCCTGGTCAACGTGCCCCGCGACCCGTCGCTGAACTGAAGCCGACCGCTACCGTCTAGGTAGGTGGAACTAACTCCTTATGTTCCGCGGCTGGTGCTGGAGTGGGCCCGAGATACCCCCGACGCGCGCTATCGACGCCTCGGGGGCACCCTCGCGTTCTGCGACTTGTCTGGCTTCACCGCCATGTCCGAGAAGCTGGCCGTGCTCGGCCGCCTCGGCGCTGAGGAACTCGCCGACGTCCTCAACCTGTTGTTCTCGGCGCTTTTGGCCGACGCCGCCGCCTACGGCGGCAGCTTGCTCAAGTACGGCGGCGACGCCGTGTTGTTGTTCTTCGAGGGCCAGGACCACGCGGCGCGTGGCGCGGCGGCCACCCATCGCATGCGCGCCACGCTTCGCCGCGTCGGCACCGTCAAGACGTCGCGGGGCACGGTGCGTGTCCGGATGTCGGTCGGCATTCACTCGGGTGAATTCGACTTCTTCCTCGTAGGCGACTCCCACCGCGAACTCATCGTCACCGGCCCGGGCGCGACGACCACGCTCGACATGGAAGGGACCGCCGACGCAGGCGAGATCCTCCTGAGCCCCGACACGGCCGCCGCGCTCGCGCCGGCCTGTGTCGGCGAACGCAAGGGCGACGGGTTCCTGCTCAAGCGCATCCCGCGCACCGAAGCCAAGGACCCGCTGGCGTGGGGTGTCGTGCCGGATGAAGACCCGGTGCCGTTCATCCCCGTTGGGCTGCGCGACCACATCGGTGGCGTAGGAACCGACGCCGAGCATCGCCACATCGCTGTCGGGTTCGTCGCGTTCGGCGGCGTCGACGAACTGCTGGCGCACGAAGGCGGCGAACAGACCGCCGCAGTGCTCGACGGATTCATCGCCGCGTGCCAGGAAACGTTCGCGCGCTATGACGCCTGCTTCCTCTACGCCGACGCGTATGGCAACGGCGGCAAGGTGTTCTTCATCGTCGGCGCGCCGGTGAGCCACGAAGACAACGAGGAACGCGTGCTGCGCGCCGCGCTGGAGATATCGGCGACGCACCATCACGGTCTCCACCTGCACACCGGGGTCAACCGTGGTTACGTGTTCGCCGGCGACATCGGCGCACGATTCCGTCGCACGTACACGGTGCTAGGCGACGCGGTGAACACCGCCGCCCGTGTCATGGCGTCGTGCAACGCCGACAATCAGGTGCGGGCGATGCCCGACGTGTTGGACCTCGCGTCGAGCCGGTTCGCCAGCGAACCCCAAGCTCCCTTTGCCGCGAAGGGAAAGGCGCTTCCGCTGTCGACGTTCGCGGTCGGCGAAGCACTCGGTCCGCGCCTGTCCGACACGCCGTTGCCGCTCATCGGTCGCGACGACGAACTGCGCGCGCATCACCGAACGATTCGAACAGGCGGCGGCGGGCAACGGCGGCGTGCTCCATGTGGTGGGCCAGGCGGGCATCGGTAAATCCCGGTTGGTCGACGAGCTGCGGCAAAACGTCGACGCCGATGGTTGGGCAACCCTGACCACCTTCGCCGAGCGCTACGAACGCACGACGGTGTACTTCGTGCTCCGGCAGCTACTGCACGTGATCTTCGACGGCGCGCTCGACTCGCGCACCAGCCATCCTGTTCGCGCGCCATGGAGTTGGCGCCGGGTCACGAGGCCTGGTTCCCGCTGCTCGGTCCCCCGCTGGGCTTCGAGTTCGAGTCCACCTCCGAGACGCGGAGCGTCGACACGGACGAGATCCCGTCGGCACTAGGTCGTCTCACGCTCGCGCTGCTCGACGGATTTCTCGACGGACCCTCGTTGTGGATCGCCGAAAACGCCCACCTCGCCGACGAGGCCTCGGCGGCGGTGATCGGCTCGGTCGTGAAAGAGCTCGGCCAGCGGCCGTGGCTCATCGTCGCCGTCAGCCGCGACGACGAGCGCGCGGGCCTCGCGGCCGTAGAAGGCGCAACGGTGACCGTCGGCCCGCTGGCAGAGGAAGCCGGCGTGCGACTGGCGCGTACCGCCAACCCGGCAATGCTGCCCCACGACGCGTCGGTGATCGCCGAACGCGCCGACGGCAACCCGCTGTTCCTGCGCCAGTTGGTCTCAGCTGCCGCCTCCGGCGGCGAACTATCGGACTCGGTCGAGACCGCAGTGTCGGCGCGCATAGACCAGTTGTCCACGGTGGACCGCGACGTGTTGCGCACCGCCTCGGTGCTCGGCGGCCGCTTCGAGCCCGGCGACCTGCGCGAATTGTTGAACGGACGCTCACCGGACCTCGCGCCACTCCAAGACTTCGTCACGACAGTCGAGGGCGCCGTCGTATTTCGCCAGGCGCTTTATCGCGAGGTGGCCTACGCCGGTCTTACGTTCAAACGCCGGCGCGCGCTGCACCTGGCGGCCGGACGGTTGCTGGAATCCGAGGCCGCCGACGACAAGCGCGCCTACGCGCGCCTGTCGTTGCACTTCGACCGCGCCCAAGCCTGGGAGGCGTCGTGGAAGTACTCACGCATCGCCGCCGAGGACGCGTTCATCACGATCGCGAAGTCACTCGCCGCCGAACTGTGGGAGCGCGCGCTTCAAGCCGGGCGGCACCTGCCTGACGTCACCCCCGAGGAGTTGGCGAGCGCGGCCGCAGACTGGGGTAAGTCGCTATTCCACGCCGGTCGCCAAAGCGAAGCGCTGGCCGCGTATCGGCTCGGCCGGCGGCTCGCGCCGAAGGGCACCGCCGTGCTCGCCGACCTGGAACTGGCCGAGGGAGCCTTGCACCACGACTTCGGGAGAATGAAACAGGCGCGGCCGTGGTTGCAGCGCGCCATCGCCACGCTGGACGCGTCGGGACTCGACATGGGCGCCTTGCCGCAGGCCGAGACCGCCGTTTCTGCGCTCTGCGGGCTCGCCGACGTGCAGCTCCGCGCCGGCCGGGTCACAGAGGCGCAGGAACTGGCGGCGCGGGCGACGGTCTTGGCGAAGCAGTCGAAGTACGAACTCTTGATCGGCCGCGCCCACACCGTGGGTCTGTTCATCGCCGTGAACACGGGTGATCTCGAGAAGGCGATCGAGGAAGGCACCGCCGCCCTCGAAGCGCACCGCACCGATGACCGTTACAAGAGCTCAATGGCTGTACAGGCGATGAACCTTGGCGCGCTGAAGCAAATGACGGGTGACTGGCTCGGCGCTCGCGCGATGCACGACGAGGCGTACGCGACGCTGCACAACCGCGGCGAGGACAAGAAGGCGGCCACCTGTCAGCTCAACATCGTCGAGATCCTCATCGACCAGGGCAAGTGGGACGAGGCCAGCGCCACGCTCGACGAGGTGGCGCCCCTGTTCGACGAGGGCGAGGAAGAGTCTGACTTCGTCCGCGCCCACCGGATCCAGCTCGCAGTGCGCACGGGTTGTGCCGACCACGCCGAGCCGCCCTCGGAGATGAACTCGTTCGGCCTGCCCGAGATTGTGTACGGCACCCTCATCGAGGCGGCGCTGTCGCGTGGCGACCGCACCGAAGCAATGGAACTGCTGGCCAAAGTCGACGAGGACGAATTGGACCTCCCCCACCGTTTGGTGCTCGAAGCGATGGCGACGGGCGGGTCGCTCGACGCGGCGTTGCAGGCGTGCATCGACACCGACAAACGGTTCGCGGCTGTGTTGGCCCGCGTCGTGTTGGGCGGCGACCTAGAGGCTGACCCCGACGCGCACGCACTCGGTATCGTCGACGTGCCCGCCTGGGCGAAAGCGAACCCGTTGCCGGGTTAGGCCGACTGGCGGTTCAGGACGTAGTCGAAGCTCGAACCGTCGCGTAGGAAGACCCGGAACCGGTGCAGCCCGTTGGAGAGCTGCGCGGTGTCCTGGTTAAAGCCCCAGCGGCCTTCCTCGAGCGCGTCGAACTTCGTGACGCGCCGTTGCGTGACACACACGGGAACGAGACCGAGCAGGGCGTTGCAGCCGCCCAACGCGGGCGCGCCCAGGCTGCCGTTGGGCGCCACTTCGCGGGGGACACCGATGGCCGGGGCCAACTCGGGAACGGTGACCGAGGAACCGTCGGCGTCGCACACGCGGAAGATCACGTGCACCTGTTCGCCGATGACTTTCTTCGGTTTGTTGGCGGGGATCTTGCCGATCGTCTGGTGACCAGGACCGTCGACGCACACGTACGTGGCCGGTTGGTAGCTCACGTGGTATTGACTCGTGCCCGAGGCGGTGCGGTGGAGTTGATCTTCACCGTTCACGGTGAACGTGCGCGGCGTCACGCCGTCGGTGACCGTCGACGTGTCGATCGGTGACCCGTTGGTTTGACTACCGAGGCAGCTGAGCAAGAACGGATCGATGCACGCGAAGTCGGCTGCGACCGTGTCGCGCAGGATCAGATGCGATCCGTTCGCCGGCGAGTCGATCTCGATTGTTGGCGGATTGGCGTCGACCTTGATGTGCACCGGATCGTCTTCGTTGGTGACGCCCTCGGCCGTGGTCCACACCAGCTCGTGGTCACCATCATCGGAGATGAGGACCGCACCGTCGCCGTCGAGCGGAGCGGGAGCGCCGTCGACGGTGACCGTGATCGGGAACGCGTCCGGGTTGCCGCTGTCGATGTACGCGTACACCGGTGCGGTGTAGAAGTCCGGTGCAGCGTCTGGATCGCGGTCGAGCGTGACGGTAATCGAGTCGTCGGTCGGGTCGGCCACGGTGACCGAGACGAGGTCCTCGATGCCGCTCGCGGTGCGGTACGCGATCTCGTACACGCCGGGATCGGTCAGCAGCACGTCGTTGTTGGGGTACGTGGTCTCGGCCCCGCCGTTAATGCTGACGTGAATAGCGCCGCCGACGGGAATGCCTCCGACGGTTTCGCGCAAGTGGACGGTGACGGGGGCGTCGTAGCTGCCATCGCCGTTTTCGGTCTTGTCGAAGCTGATGTTGACGGAGTCGTCGTCGGTGTCCACGACGCTCTCGTTGTAGAAGTGACCCTTGTTCGAGATGATCGACGTAAGGCCGCCACCGCTGAGCGCTTCGACGATGTAGTCAAAGTTGTCGCCGAGCACGGCTTGGCCGGTCCAGAGCGTGTCGTCGCTGGTGGAGCGCACGAGGTCAAGCGGCTGGAACTCGGTCTGGCCATCGGCGCGATACAGCACGAGCACGCGCACGATGTCCGACTCGGGGTCGAGCGCCGTGGCCGAGAAGTCGACCTTCGTGTTGTCCCCCGGGTTCTGGACCGCTTGCGCGTTCGTGAGCTGGGGATCGGTGATGTCGTTGGCGAACTCGTTGTGCGGCCGGTAGATGACGTCGAGGTCGACGCGTGAGTACCGGCGTTCGAGACCGATGAGGTTGCCGTCGGCGTCGAAGCCCGTCGACGTGAACGCCGCCGGCACGGTGACGGCGCGCTGGCGGTTCTCGCCGTTGGCGCCTTGGAAGTTCGTGACGTCGGCCAACTTCGTCGGATACGACACGTCGCCGAACTGGATCTCGGGCTCGCGCGCGCCAGTATCGATGACGGGGCGGGCGAGAACGGGGTCGAAGTCCTCCTGGTCCTGGCCGATTTCAAGGCCGGTGATGAACGCCGACGACGCGACCTCGCCGGGCACGGTGACATCACGGGACACCTTTGGCTGCACCGGTCGATGCTGCGCGATCGCTTGGGAACCGCCGTCGATGGTCCAGAACGAACCGTCGTCGGTCGGAACTTCGGTCCACTCGGCACCCGATGTGGGATGCACCTCGCTCAGCGGCGCGGTGAGCAGGCTGCCGTTGTCGGGATCGGGCGCCGGCAGCGGGTGCGGGCGTAGGCGGCGGAGGCGTTGTCGCACCGGCGATCGTGTATTGCGGGATGCCGAAGTACATGGCTTCGGCGTTGACCTTGTAGTCGTACACGTTGGTGATGCCGTCGGCGAGGTACTGCTGTTTCGCCTGCTGGAGCGCGCCGCCGAAGCTGGTGTGCCCGATCTGGTTGGCGAACTCGGCAAACAGCTTCTGGCTGAACGCGTTCATGTGCTTCACGCCGATGCCGAATCCGGTGTTGGCGACGTATGCACTGACGGGTTCGGCCGCCAGCGCCGAGGGCCAGTCTTGCGTGGTCCCGCCCGCGAGGTAGTCGGTGATGTTGAAGCCCGAGTGACAACCCATCGTGAACAGCAGTCGCCGAGCGGCGTCGGCCTCGATCGCATAGTTGTCCGCACTCAGGTGGGGTGCGCCGGGGAAGCCCGGGTCGCTCTTGGCCGCGGGTGCGAGCGCCGAGGCCGAGTAGTGGGTGTTGATCGCGATGATCGAGGGGGCGGCGCCGTCGAGCGTGCCGCCGTGGGCGGCCTCGCTGACTATTTGGGTGCGGTTCCACGTGTTGTTGATCAGCGACCGGTTGGTGGCGCCGCCGAACTGCTCCGCGAAAGAATCCTCGATGGAGTCCGCCAGCGTCGTCATGAAGTCGGCGCCGGCGGTGAGCGTGCTCGTCGGGCGAAGCGTGCCCGCCGGGTCGCCGCCGACCGGCGTGAGGTACTCGTTGACCGTCGCCTGGATCTGGGCCGGCGTCTCGACCAGGCGGCCGAGCGCGACGTCGGGGATGTACATCCAGTTGCCCGAGAAGGCCCGCGGCGTATACGTGCCGTACGGATCGTCGGACAAAATGCGTCCCGCGAGCGCGGCGCCCAAAAGCGCGTTGTTCCCGCCCGTGCCCACCGCGGTCGTGCGAAGTTCCTGCGCGAAGGTCTGCTCGTTGGCGGTCTGGGTGAGGTCGGCGAGGCGCGCCATCGGGATGACCTCGTCGGTACCGGCGATCGTGATCGACTTGATATCGGGACGATGGGCGGCGTCGACGAAGTTGTCGACGGCGGCGTTGATGGCGCGGACAACGTCGTTGGCGCGATCGGGGTCGCTCGGCTGGTCGTCCCACGCCTCGTAGGCATTGCGGACGCCGAGGTCGGAGTCCACGGGGAAGACAATTGCCTGGGTCGCGCCGGCCAGCGCGGTCAAGCTCGCGTCGACGATGGGTGCCTGACCGGGATACAACGCGTTGAAGCGCGTCGGGTTGGTGAGGATGATCGACTGCGGGTGGTCGGTCGCACCGAGCGGCGCGGGCGCCGGCGAGCTACCGGTGTGGAACTGGGCGGGACGGGGGTCGCCTATCGGTGCACTGGCGGGCGGCGTGATCGTGTAGCGGAACGCGTAGGTTTCCTCGCCGAACGCTCCGTTGAATCCGGACACCTGCGCGATGTAGCTGCCCCGAGCGCCTTCGCCTTCGTTCACGCCTGGCCACGAGATGACCTCGACGCGCTCGGCCTTGGTTCCGCGGTTGGTCGACATGCCCGCAAGGGGCAAGCCAGGGATGAGGGGGACGTCGGCTTCACCGTCACCGATCAGCGGCTCACCACTGTTGGTGATCTCGGCGTTTTGGTCGCCCAGCCCGGGAGTTTCCGGAATATTGCCGACACCAGCACGAAGTGGTGTTTGCAGGCCGGGCGAACTCTGCGGGTGGAACGCAGTGAGGTCGGCGTCGTAGCGCAGCTGGCTCAGGTACATGGTGAGCGTGCTGCCCGGACGGATGGACTCGCCGTAAATGTCGATGTCGAAGTAGTCGACGTCTTCGGCCGACGAAAGCCGACCGAAGTAGAGCCGGTCGGGCTCGATCTTGGGCGCCTCGCTCGGATCATCGGATTCGTTGGCGTCGAGCACCGTCAGGTTCTCGCTGCCGACGCCCTGGGCGAGGAATCCGTCGTTGACCTGCACGAGGGCCTGGCCCTCGGAGGGTGCGACCGCGAGGGCCTGGAACTTGAGTTGCAGGAACTGGCCGCTCGGCAGGTTCGTCGCGGTCACCCACGTCAGCACGCCGCCGCCTGACGTCGGGTCCGGGATCGACACAAAGACGTCGTCGCCCGCTGAGCTGTTGTACATCGACGACGAACCGGCTCGGTACTCGAACCCCTCGGGCAGTTGTACCTGGATCGTCGGGTTCAGCGTGCTGCCGGGCCCGGTCGCGGTGCGCGGTGTAGCTCGCGACGAACGTGGTCGGGGCGCTCTCGGCGTTCGACGCGTTGATGCCGAGGCTCTCCGGCGGCTGATCGTACGGGTCGTCGCCGGGCGCGCCCCACAAGCCGAGGGCGAGTTCGTTGAGCGGGAAGCCGGCGAGTGCTGCACCGAGCTGACCGGTGACAACCTCGGGCCGCATCGCGCTGGCGTTTTTCGCCGCGTCGACAGTGAGGTTCGCGTCGGTGCAGTTCACCCGCTGGGATCCCACCGGCGGTGTATCAGTGTCGCCGACGCAGTAGAAGACCGCGCTGGGCGACGGAGTGATGTCCTTGACCAGCGCTCCACCCACCGACGCGCGGTGAGTGTCCACGGAGTCGCCGCCGAGCTCGATGTTGGGCAGTAGCGCCCGCTCGGGGTCGAAGTTCACTTGGTCCCAAGTGATCGACCGCAGGTCGTTGACGTGGTTGGTGCTGCCGGTGGTCGGCAGGTCGTCGAGGTTGAACCCGGCGACTTGCAGGCCGATGAGGCTGACGTCGAGCCCGCCGAGATCCGCTCCGCAGTTGGCGTGGCCGCGTGCCTCGAAGACCGCGCACCATTCGATGCCACCGATTTGCGACACGCGCGTGTCGCCCAAGAGGAACGGCAGGACACTGATGGTGCCGAACAAGCCTTGGGTCAGGTCGAGTTCGCCAAGGCCCGGCAGCACGATCTCGGGCGTAAGTCCGAGCACGTCGCCGAGGCTGATTTGCTGCAGCGTCAGCTTCGCCATTTCGAGCGCTTCGGGGGTGCCGACAGCTTCGATGCGCGGAATCCAACCGGAAGGATCCGGGGAATCAACGTCGCCGTCTCCGATAATTGGCATCGAGGAAAGGCTGATCGAGTCGAGCCCCCGTTGAATCGCGAGAACGTCGCCGAGATCGCCATTTGGTCCGAGCGTGCCAAGCCCGACCGGCGACTTGAGCAAGTTGAGCTTGAGCAGCTGCGACTTCAGAAGGTTGAGCTTGAAGATCGGCGAACTCAGCAGGGGCAACTTGAAGATCGGCGACTTCAGCAGGTTCAGCTTCAGCAGCTGGGCGACCTCGACGTTGCCGTTGGCCTGCTTGGCGGCGGGCGACTTGGACTGAACGGGGATGTTCTCGGCCGCGATAGAGGACGGCTCGAGGCGCGCCTTGATCCTTCGAGCGGGTACACGCTGAGGTTGCGCACCCACGCGCCAACCTGGGGAGCGGTGCCCTCGTACACCGGGTGCCCGATGTAGTTGGGCGGATCTGTCCCCGCCCACGTCTTGAAGATGAACCGCTCGGTCGTATACACAAGTGCCTTTGGCCCGATGAACGACTGGTTCGAGGCGTCCGGCGCCACCGCAAAACTCGTGATCGCCTGCTGGCGCGACACAATGCGCTCGGGCGCCGGGACGTTGCCCTGGTACGCGTAGTACACGGCCCCGCCCCGGCCGTTCCAGTCGATGACGTGCAGCTCGTCTTTGAGCGGGAACGCAGGCAATCCCTCATGGGTCTGGAACACGAGCGCGGTGCCGTCCATGCCCCACGCCACCTTCGTGACGTCACCGCGACCGGTCAGCTGCACGACGTCGCTCGGGCTGTTGACGACGTCGCGGCGCGAGATCCACACGTCGCCGTTCTTGACCCATGCGATTGTGTCGAGGACGACGGGGTTGATGGCGAGGTCGTCGATGCCACAGGGCCCGGTGACGAACATGCTGCTCATCGTGTTGAGATCCAGATACATAGCGCAACGATTCGCCGGATCCGCAACCGGCGCGTTCATGAACGCGACGACCGCCTCATTGTTCGAGTACGTGGGTCGCGTGCTGATCGTGGTCACGGGGTCGGTGATCAGCTCACTCAGCACGCCGACATTGCCGCCGTCGGCCGAGTCCGCCCACATGATCTTGGTGGGGCTGACGCCATTGCGATCACCGAGTTCGTAAAAGAGCTTGCCGCCTTCGGACGCGACAGGCGACGTGTTGATCTCGTCGGGTCCGGGAGCACCGAGCGCAACCGACAGCTGCCCTTCGGAATCCGTGCCGTACATCGTGCGAACGCCGTCAGGATCCTGCGCCCGCACATCGGAGTACAGAACCTTCGACGCCGTCGTGATCGGCGGGATGTCGGTGGTGTACCGGCCGACAGAGGACACGCCGTTGCCGTCGTCCCAGGCCAGCACGGCGCGACCCACGAAGTCCTCGGTCATGTGAAACGTGCTGGTTCCGACGAGCGAAAGCGGGTTGGTGAAACCCGGAGGCGAACCCCCGCCGTAGGTGCTGTCGGGATTGGCGAGTTCGTCGAGGCGCAATACGAACGCCGTCTCGGAGTCAAAGAGGTAGCCGCCGGTGAGCAACGAGTTGGTGTTCCGCTCGAAGTTGACCTCCATGGGGTACCGGTTCGCCAGCTGTACGGAGGGGTCGCCGTTGTTCCACGTGGGCGAGATGACGCCGCCGTGATCGATGCCGATGACGCCACCCAGGTTGTCGCGCTCGGCGTCGGTGAATCCGACGGCGACGGCGATCGAGCCGCCGTTCGGATTGAAGTCGACCGACGTCGCGACGTCACCGTCGGGCGAGTTGAAGTTCCAGCGGCCCTCGGGTTGACTCGTGACGAAGTTCGGATCGGGGATCGTGAGTTGCGTGTACTGGTTGATCAACACGTCGCCCGTATCGCCGGACTGGGAGACCCAGCCGGCAGCAACAACCGTGGCTCCGACATTGAAGACGTCGCTGATCGCGACGTCCGTGTAGCGCGACTGCGCGCCCGAGTCGGCGAAGGTTGGCGTTTGCGCAGGTTCCGGAGTCGTGACCGGCGCGCCGTTGTTCCCGGTGGCTTGGTGCGGAACACCGAGGTGGTCCATGACCATCATGCGCGCCTGTTGGTTCACGCTGCCGACAAGCTCGGCTCCGACAATGATGAAGTTGCCGAACGCGTCGCGTGCAAAGGCGTTGGGATAGTTGGTCGGTTGCCCGCTGAAGGAGACGATCGAAAAGCCGGGAATACCGCCCGGTCCCTGGAATGTGGTGTCGAGCGAACCGTCGCTGTTGAGGGCGGCGACAACGATGTCGCTCGCAAATGCTCCGGTCTCGCCCTGCATCAGGACCCACACGCCGTTGTCGTCGCGATCAACCGCGAGGTCTACGCCGAATAGCGAGTCGTAGGAACCGAGACCGTCGATGTGCGCACTGAAGGAATTGTCGAGTGCGCCAGAGGACAGGAAGCGATGGACATACACCTGGTCGGTCGCGGCGTCGTCGGTAAGGACGACAACCGTGTTGCCGGCACCGGTGGCCACCGCCCGAACCGTTTCAGGGCCAGGGACCAGGTCAGCGGTCTGAACGCCGAACGTGCCGAACGAGTTGTCGTACTCGCCCGCGCCTTCCGGGACCGCCTGCGACGATGGCAGCGTTCCGACCACGCCCGTCAGCGTCGCCACCGCGGCCGCGACCGCGGTTATGAGCGCGACCGACTTACGCGGTGCACTAATCCCCTGCCTGTTCCAGCGCATGCCCAACCCCCGGTTTGAAAATCCGTGTTTAAAACTACGGGATTGCGGGCATTTGTGCCTGCCCGAGCGCCCAAAAACGTCCGCTACGGTCGACAAATGCCAGCTTTTACGGGGATTCCTGCCGAAGCGCTCGACTTCTTCGGCCGCTTGGCGGCCGACAATTCCAAGGCGTTCTGGACCGCGAACAAGCCGGCCTACGACGAAAAGGTGCGGGCGCCGTTCGTGGCCCTGCTCGACGGGTTGGCCTCGGGGTACGGCAACGTTCACGGTGTTCCGGCCCAACCGCGACATCCGCTTCGCCAAGGACAAGTCGCCGTACAAGACCAACATCGCCGCCAGCGACCGAGACCGAAGGCGGCGCGTCGGTGTACATCGGCCTGTCCGCCGACGGGCTCTACGCCGGCACGGGCTACTACCACTTCGCCAAGGACCAGCTCGAGCGCTACCGCGCCGCGGTCGCCAACGACGGCACGGGCGACGCGTTGGAGAAGCTCGTCGCGGCGGCGCGCAAGAAGGGCTTCGAAGTACAGGGCGAGTCGTTGAAAGTGGCGCCACGCGGCTACCCGCGTGACCACCCGCGCGTCGAATTGTTGCGGCACTCCGGTCTGTACGCGGGCAAGCCGTTCCCGATCGCGCCGTGGCTACAGACGAAGGCGGCGTTGAAGAGGGTCACGGATGCGCTGGCGGCGCGCGCGCCCGTCGGCGAGTGGCTCGACTCGCACGTCGGGCCGACGACGATCCTGCCCGAGGACTGGCGGCGGCGCACGACCTAACCGGTCGAACGGCGCGGTCATGAAGGCGTAGGAACGACCAGACCGAGGTCTTTGACAACTTTGACGGCGTAGGTGACTTTGCCGGTGAGCACCGCCGGGTCGCCGGTGCACAGGGCGTAGGCCGCTTCGACCATCCGTTCCATCGGCTCGTAGCGTCGGCGGGCACGAGCTTGTCGAGCTTGTGGTGCACGACGCCGGGCGTAGCGACCAAACCGCGTGGGCGACAACGCGTTGACGGCGATGTCGTCGTCGAACGCCTCGGCGGCGAGACCGGTCGAGAAGCGTTCCAGCGCCGCCTTGCACATGCCGTAGACGGCGCCGCCGGCCATGCCGCGTCCGAACGGCGGCCCCGCGGGTGACGCGCGGCGCCGGAGGAGATGTTGAGGATCCAGCCCTGCTTGCGTTCGCGCATGCCGGGCAGCACCGCTTGGCAGAGCTCGAACGGCGCCCGGACCTGCACGTCGAACATGACGTCGTAGTGACGCGACGAGAAGTCGTCGACGGGCTCGAGGTACGTGAGCGCCGCGTTGTTCACGAGGATGTCGATCGGGCCGAGCGCGACTTCCACCGCGGGCACGAGCGCGATCCGGTCCTCGCGCGTTGCCGAGGTCGGCGCGGAACGGCTGCCGGCGATACCGCCGGCGGCGTTGATCGCCTCGACGGTCGTGAGCACGCTGCCCGCGAACTGGTGGTCGCCCTCCTCCAGCGTGCGCGCGGTGACGGCGACCGCCGCGCCGGCGGCGGCGAGGCGCTTGGCGATGAACTCGCCGATGCCGCGGCTGGCGCCGGTGACGAGTGCGACCTTGCCGTTCAGTGGTGTCTCTGGCATCAGTCCGCACCTTTGAGTTGTTTACGCAAGATCTTGCCGGTGGCGTTGCGGGGCAGCTCGTCGAGGAAGTGAACGTCGCGGGGCACCTTGTGACGGGCGAGGTGCGCCTTGACGTAGTCCTGCACGGCGTCCTCGGTCAATCGCCTCGTCGCGTTTGACCACGAACGCGGCGAGGCGCTGGCCGAACTCTTCGTCGGCGACGCCGACCACCGCGACTTCTTCGATGTCGGGGTGGCCGGCGAGCAGGTCTTCGACTTCCTCGGGGAAAACGTTCTCGCCGCCGGACACGATCATGTCGTCGTCGCGGCCGTCGACGAAGAGGTTGCCGTCCTCGTCGAAGTGGCCCACGTCGCCGCGTCGACATGAGCCCGTCGATGCATCTCCTTGTTGCCGCCGCCGGTGTAGCCGTCGAACAGCGCGGCGTTGCCCACGAAGATGCGCCCGCTCTCGCCCGGCTTCACCTCGACTCCGTTCTCGTCGACCAGGCGAATCGCGCTGCCGCGCAGCGGCGTGCCCGCGGTGCCCGGCGTGGCGCGCAGCTGCTGGGGGTCGGCCACGTGGCGATCGACACTTCGGTCGAGCCGTAGGTGTTGTAGAGGTTGTCGCCGAACGCGTCCATCCATCGGTGCGCGAGCGGACCGGGCAACGACGAGCCCGACGAAGCGACCACTTCGAGCGACGACGTGTCGTACTTGGCGCGCACGTCTTCGGGCAGCTCGAGGATGCGCTGCAACATCACCGGCACGACCACGAGCGTGCGCACGCGGTGCATGTCGATCGCCGCCAGCACACGCTCCGGGTCGAAGCGGCGCTGCAGCACCACCGTCGAGCCGAGCAACATCCCCGCGGCGAGATGGGCGGCGCCCCACGCGTGGAAGCCGGCGCGGCGATGAGCGTCGTGTCGCGAATGCGCAGCGGCACGCGGTCGAGAAAGCCCATGGCGGCGCCCGCGCTGTCGGAGGTGTCGCGGCTGGCGCCTTTCGGCGTACCGGTCGTGCCCGACGTGAGGATGACCGTGCGCGACCGCGCGTTGGGGTTTGCCGGACTGGCCGCCGAGCCCTTCCTCGATGAGCTCGTCAATGGTGACGACGCCTTTCGGTGCCTCCGTGTCGACCCACGACAGATAGCGCGGCGCGTCGACTGCCGCTGACGACGTCGTCGAACTCCTGGTCGGCGATCATCGCCACGACGCCTTCGCGCGTGCAGACGTCGACCGCCTGCGGCGCCGCGAATCCGGTGTTGAAGAACACGACGTCGGCACCGAGCTTGGCCAGCGCGACGGTCGACAGCACGAGGCCGCGGTGATTGCGCGCGAGCAGCGCCGACCTTCTGCCCGGCCTCGACGCCGCGCTCGCCGAGCGCGACCGCGAGCGCGTCGGACATGGTCGCGCAGTTCGCCGAACGTGAGCGCGCCGGCGTCGTCGTACAAGCCGACGGTGTCGCCGAACGCGGCTGCGCTCGCTTCGAAGCCGATCGCGGGACCCGCGCCCCACTTGCGCTGCGCCGCGACCAGCGCCGGAACGAGGCGCGCCCCGTCGACTGAAAACAGGCCGAGTCGCCGGGCCAGGCCGACGCCGAAGCCCAGCGTGTCGAGCCCACCCCGTGCGTTCGAGAGAAGGGAAGCTCAGCCACGCTCGGTCAGGTCGACTGGATGAAGTCGAGCACGACCTTGGCGAGCTCGGGGCCCTGGTCTTCTTGCAGGAAGTGGCCGCCGCCTTCGATCGTGGTGTGCGGCTGATCCTTCGCGCCGGGCACGCGCTCCTGGAACACGCGGTAGCCGCCCTTGGTGATCGGGTCGCTGTCGGAGAACGCGGTGAGCACCGGCTTTGTGAACGCCTTCGAGCACCTTCCACGCGTCGCGGTTGGCCGCGCGCGACGGGATCGTCGGGCGACGTCGGCACGAGCATGGGGAACTGGCGCGCGCCCGCCTTGTACTCCTCGTCGGGGAACGGCGCGTCGTAGGCCGCGATCACGTCTTCGCTCAGGTCGGTGACGGTGCCGCCGTTGATGATCATGCCGACCGGGAACACCGGCGTGGTCTGGCTGAAGTTCTGCCAGTTGAAGAACGCCTCGGTCGGCGCCTGGTCGCCGGTGGGCATGCCGCCGTTGGCCGACCACGACGCGGGCGAAGCGGTCGGGATACGCGGCGACGAGCCGCAGGCCGATGAGGCCGCCCCAGTCCTGGCACACGAGCGTGATGTCGTTGAGGTCGACGCGCCTCGAGCCACGCCGACATCCAGTCGACGTGGCGTTGCGTACGTGTAGTCGTCGCGCTCGGTGGGCTTGTCGGAGCGGCCGAAGCCGACGAGGTCGGGCGCGACGGCGCGGCATCCGCCGTCGACCAGCACCGGGATCATGTGGCGGTACAGGAACGACCAGGTCGGCTCGCCGTGCATGCAGCAGCACCGTCGGGCCCGCTGCCCTCGTCGACGTAGTGGATGCGCAGGTGACGCCTGACCGTCGGGACCTCGACGTAGTGCGGGCGCGAAGTCGTAGCCGGGCAGGTTCTCGAACCGGTCGTCGGGCGTGCGCAGGATGTTCATGCTGCCTGCGAGCGTAGGTCGCTCGCTATGACAGACGTCCTGGACCTTGCCGAGCGGGCTGTGGACGGGCGAGCGTCAGCGTCAAGGACCACCACCCGTTCTCGATCGGTGGCGAGCATCGAGGAGGTGGCGCCGGGCACGGCGTTCGTGCCGTCGTTCGCCAACGTGGCCGCGTTCGCCACCGACGACGGACTCGTGCTCGTCGACACCGGCTCGTCGTTCCTGCGCGAAGAACGTGCACGACGACGATCCGCACGTGGAACGCCGACGGCGCTGCACACCGCGGTGTTCACCCACGGCCACGTCGATCATGTGCTTCGGCGTACCCATCTACGAGGAGGAGGCGCGCACCAACGGCTGGCGTGCGCCCGAAGGTCGTCGCCCACGAGGCGCTGCCGGCGCGCTTCGACCGCTACATCGCCACCGACGGCTACAACGGCGTGATCAACGCGCGGCAGTTCCAGGCGCCGAACCTGCGCTGGCCGACCGACTACCGCTACCCCGACGTCACGTACGCCGACGCGCTCGACGTGATCGTCGGCGGCGAGAAGTTCGAGTTGTTCCACGGCCGCGGCGAAACCGACGACGCGACGTGGGTGTACGTGCCGTCGCGCAAGGTGCTGGCGTGCGGCGACTTCTTCATCTGGGCGTCGCCCAACGCCGGCAACCCGCAGAAGGTGCAGCGCTTCGCCAAGGACTGGGCCGACGCGTTGCGCGCCATGGCGGCCACGGGACGCCGAGTTGTTGCTGCCGGGCCACGGCGTGCCGATCGTCGGCGCCGACCGCGTCGCGCCAAGCACTGAGCGAGTCCGCGGAGTTGCTGGACTACTTGCACGACGAGACGCTGCGGCTCATGAACGAGGGCGCATCGCTCGACGAGATCGTGCACTCGCGTGCGCGCGCCGGCGCATTGTTGGATCGGCCGTACCTGCGTCCCGTCTACGACGAGCCCGAGTTCGTCGTGCGCAACATCTGGCGGCTGTACGGCGGTTGGTGGGACGGCGACCCGGCGCACCTCAAGCCGGCGCACCCGTGCGGCGTTCGCGGCCGAGATGGTCGCGCTCGCCGGCGGCGTCGACGCGGTGGCCACCCGCGCGGTCGCGCTCGCCGAGGCCGGCGACGACGACGTCGCTGCGCCTCGCCGGTCAACTCGCGCAGACTGGCCGTCGACGCCGACCCGACCTCGAACGCCGCCCACGGCGCGCGCGCCGAAGTCTTCGAACGCCGCGTCGCCGCCGAAGCCTCCACCATGTCCAAAGGCGTCTTCAGCTGGACCGCCGCCGAATCCCGCCGCGCCCTCGAGCCGTAGCTACCGACGTGCTGTCTGTGGCGTCGTTCAGGCGGCGCTATGCGCCGCCTGAACGACGCCCGCAGTGCGTCGTCTAGACGGAGTAGTTGCCGGTTTCGAGGTCGGCGAGGTGGTCGCGGATCCAGTCGGCGGTGCGGGCCAGGCCTTCGCGGAGGCCGACCTGCGGGGACCAGCCGGTGAGCGTGGTGATCTTGGTGTTGTCGGCGAGGAGGCGGTCGACTTCGCTGCCTTCGGGGCGCACGCGGGATCTCGTCGACCACGACTTTCGCGTCGGCGCCGACGGCTTCGATGAGCAACTGCGCCAGGTCGCCGATGGAGATCTCTTCGCCCGAGCCGATGTTGGTGACAGATGCCGACGCAGGCGTCGCACTTGGCGATCGCCATCATCCCGGCCGCGGTGTCGGTGGCGTAGTTGAAGTCGCGCGTCGGCGTGAGCGAACCGAGGCTTCACCTCGGTGGCGCCGCCGAGCAGCTGCGACAGGATCGTCGGGATCACGGCGCGGGTCGACTGGCGCGGGCCGTACGTGTTGAACGGACGGGCGACGGCCACCGGCAAGTCGAACGCGTGGTGCAACGACAGCGCCATCATGTCGCCGCCGATCTTCGACGCCGAGTACGGCGACTGCGGCTGCAGCGGGTGCTCCTCGTCGATCGGCACGCGCAGCGCCGTGCCGTAGGTCTCCGACGTCGACGTGTGCACCATGCGCGACACGCCGGCGCGCCGGCACGCGTCGGCCACGTTGAACGAGCCCTGCACGTTGGTCTGGATGTAGCTCTCCGGCGCGACGTAGCTGTACGGAATGCCGATCAGCGCCGCGAGGTGGAACACGACGTCGCGCCCGTCGACGGCTTCGCGGACGCGCCCGGCGTCGCGCACGTCGCCGGGCATGACCTCGACCGACGCGCGCACCTCGGACTGGTCGAGCCAGCCGGCGCCGCCGAACGACGTGTAGTACGACAGCACGCGCACGTCGGCGCCCTCGGCCGACCAACGCCTCGACGAGGTGCGACCCGATGAAGCCTTCGCCGCCGGTGACCGAGCACGTTGACGCCGCCCCAATCGGTCACGATTGCGCTCCCCGTGGCGAATTCGATCAGCACCTGTTGGAACTCCTCGGGCGATCCGGCGTCGACCCAGCTTCTCCCACAGCGGGAACACGTGCACGTCTTCGCCGCGACGCTGCACGGCGTCGATCAGGTCGGGCATCTGGAAGAACTTGTTCTTCGGCACGAGCTTGAGCATCGGCGCGGTCGACGATGTACATGCCGGCGTTGCACAGAAACGTCAGCTCCGGCTTCTCCTCGAAGCCGTCGAGCACGCCCCTTCTTGCGTGTGCACCACGCCGTACTTGAGCGTCGTCGGTGAAGTCGACGGCGCGCCATCGTGATCGGCCCGCCGTGCGCGCGGTGGAAGTCGAGCATGCCGCGGCGTAGTCGACGCCGGTGATCGAGGTCGGCGTTCGTGATGAACACGTAGCGGCGCGCCCTGCGCGGCAGCATCGACAGCGCGCCGGCGTTGCCGAGCGGCTTCGTTCTCCGTCAGGTACTGCACGCGCAGCCCGAGCTGCTCCCGTCGCCGATCTGCTTCTTGAACATGCGCCGCCTTGTAGTTGACCGACAGGCAGGCGTCGGTGGCTCCGGCGGCGGCGAGGTTCGTCGAGGATGCGCTCGAGGATCGTCGATGCCGCCGATGTCAGCAGCGGCTTGGGCACGTCGCCGCTCATGCGAGCGCAGCCGGGTGCCTTTGCCGCCGGCCATCACGACAGCGTCGATCGGCGGCCGCTCGCATGGTCTCCACGCCGACGACCACGCCGTTGTCCAGCGCGAAGTGCCGGGTAGCCGTGCGACGCGGTCCGTCGCGTGGCCATCACCTCGCCGACCGGTTCGTCGAGCGAGACGCCACGCAGCATCGCGGCGCGACCGTCGGCGTCGTGGAAGGTGCCGAGCAACTTGCGCTCCTCGTCGACGACCGCGGCAAAGCCTTCGCCGTTCGCGCGACCGCGTTGCATCGCGGTGCCGAGCGAGTCGGTGGGCTTGAGCAGGAAGTTGCGGGACGGCATCTCACGCTAAGACGCTAGAGTCGAGGACCCACTTGCGCCAGCGCGGTGCGCCGCGTCTGCGTGGCCGGCGTTGTCGCGCCGCCGCGCCCATCGTCGCCAGCGCGTCGGCGTCGGCCAACAACTCCTCGAGCTCGGGACCGACGACTGTCGGCAGTCGCGTCGGCGTCGCGCACGAGCGCACGCGGCGCCGACGTCGGCGAGCACCTCGGCGTTGTGGTCCTGGTCGTCGTCGAGCGAGAACGGATAGGGCACGAGGATCGACGGCAGCCCGCACGTCGCCAACTCGGCCACGGTCGCCCGCACCGCGCGCGACACCACGACGTCCGCCGCCGCGTACGCGTCGCCATGCGCTCGAGGTAGCGCGTATCGCACTGCACGATCGCCGCCGTTCTCTGAACGACGCCGACACCGCGTGACGTGTCGCGGCCGGTCTTCAACACGACGCGGACGTCGTCCCGGTCCCGCCAACGCTGCACCCAGGCCGACGGCCAGCTCGTTCAGCGTGGCACGCTACCCTGCGAGCCGCCGGTGATGAACACCATGGTCTGCCGCCGGCGACGCCGTATTCCGGCGCGTCGCGCGCAGGTCGCGGATCGAATGCGGCGATCTCGGCCGCAGCGGCATGCCCACGACCCGAGCGGTGCGCCCGGGAACGACGCAGCGGCCGACGCGAACGACAGCGGCGACGTTCGGCGTGAAGCGCGCCGCGAGGCGGTTGGCGCGCCCGCCGGTCGCGCCCGACTCGTGGATCACGACCGGGATGCCGACGTCGCCGCGCCGCCGAGCACCGTCGGCAGGCGACGGGTAGCCGCCCATGGCGACGACGGCGTCGGCGTCGCACTGCGCGCAAGACCTTGCCCGCCTGGCGTGACGCCCGGGCGACCGCCACGCCGAAGCTGCGGCGACCGCGCCGGCGCCGCGCCACGGGACCATGTCGACGAGCTCCAGCGGGTAACCGGCGGCGGGATCAGTCGTTGCTCGAGGCCGCGAGGCGTGCCGACGAACGTGATCGCCGCGTCGGGTCGAGCGACGCGGATCGCGTCGGCGGTCGCCAGGCCCGGATAGATATGGCCGCCGGTTCCGCCGGCGGCGACGACGATCCGCCGTCACTCACGCCCGTCTCGAACGGGCGGCCTTCCTCGACCCACTTGTTGGTGCCGCCGGCGACGTTCACCGCGTCGAAGCCCGTCTCGCGCAAGAACTTCGGCCGCCTTCACCGAGCGCCCGCCGACGGCGCAGACCACCCAGATCGTGCGGTCGGTCGGGCATTTCCTCGATGCGCGCCTGGACTTCGTCCATCGGGAATCAGCACGACGCCCGGGATGTGCTTTTCGACCCATTCGTCGTCGTTGCGTACATCCAGGACGAACGCGCCTTCGGAGTCCAGCGCCGCCGCGAGTTCGTCGGTGGTACACTTCGGGCGCGGGAGGCGGCTCGGTCGTGACTTCCCACTTCCCAAGCTAATCAGGGACCGTCGCGCCTGAGTACGCCCGAGATAGTCCAATCGGACCGAAAAACCACCCATTCGGCGGATGGTCGACGCAGCTATGTGCGGGACGATGCACCATGACCACCGTGAACCCGCGAACCCGCCCACTGCGCGCCGAAGAGCGCCTGATCCGGGAGCACATGTACCTGGTCGGGTACGCCGTCGTCGCAGCTCGTCCACTCGCATCCCGCGCCACGTCAACCGTGACGACCTCGAGTCGGCCGGCATGGCTGCGCTCGCCGCCGCCGCCCGCGGCGTTCGATCCCGATCGCGGCGTGCGCTTCGACCGCTACGCCAACACCCGCATCAAGGGCGCGCTGCTCGACGAGCTGCGCCGCGCCGACTGGGCGACCCGCTCGGTGCCGCTCCGCGCCCGTCAGGTCGCCAGCCGTCACCGAGAAGCTGACGCCGGTCCTCGGCCGCGCGCCGATGCCGGTCGAAATCGCTGGTGCCCTGGGCTGGGACCCGCGTGACGTCATCGAGGTCGCCGACGACGTAAACCGCGCCGTCGTGCTCACCTTCGACGGCATGACCGCCGAGGGCGTCAGCATCGGCGAGTCCGTTCCCTCCGACGACCTCACGCCCGACCTCGAGCTCGAAGAGAACGAGCAGCGCGGCTACCTGGTCGACGCCGTCGCCACGCTGCCCGAGCGCCTGCGCCAGGTGATCATCGGCTCGTTCCTCGAGGACAAGACGATGGCGACGCTCGCCGACGAGATCGGCGTCACCGAGTCGCGCATCAGCCAGATGCGGACCGAGGCGCTGGCGCTGCTGAAGGTCGGCCTCGAAGACCGCCTGAACCCGGTCGAGGAAGGCGACGAAGTCGAAGCGCCCGCCCACGGTCGCCGGGCGCACCCGAACGCGGTGCGCGCCGAAGCTCGCCGCGACGCCTACCGAAGGCGGTGGCCGAGCGGTCGACCTGCAACGACCGCCTCAGCCAGAAGACGCTGGCGTCTCTGCTGACGCCCTAATCCCCCGCTCCAGCGAGGCCGGTAGCGGCTCCGCATGCACGACCGTGACCCTCTTTGTGGCACGCGTAAGCGCCACGAAGAGGGAGCGCAGGCCGAACTTGGCGTCGTCGACGATCGCCGCCGGCTCGACCACGATGACCGAGTCGAACTCGAGGCCCTTGGCCAGCACCACCGGGACCAACGCCACCGCCTCTTCGAGCCCGTCTTCGTCGCGGCCCACCGTGATGCCGGCGGTGCGCAGCGCGTCGGCGAGGTCGTTCTCCTGTGCCGGCGTGCACACGACGGCGAGCGTGCCGCCTTGGGCCTGCTCGGCCTGCACGGCCTCGACCACCGCCCTGCTCGACGACGCGCCGTCTACTGACGGATCCACGGCCAGGACCCGCGGCGGCTGACCACCGGGGCGGGCCGACCGCGGCATGTGCAACTCCGGCGCTGCTTCCGCGAGCACCGACGCGGCGACTTCCATGATCGCGCCCGGTGTGCGGTAGTTGACCGTGAGTTCCACGACGCGCGCCGCCGCGCCCACCGACGGCAGATGGGCGAGCACCTGGTCCCAGGACGAAGGCGCCCAGTGACCGCTTGCCTGCGCGACGTCACCGACGATCGTCATCGAGCCCAGGGACCGGCGCGCCAGGACACGCAGCTGCATCGGCGACAGATCCTGGGCCTCGTCCACGATGACGTGGCCGTACGGTGCGCACCTCACCGTCGGCAACCGATCCGTCGCGCGGAGTCCGGCCCAGGTGAACGCGCAACTCGTCGAGCAGCGCGAGATCCGCAGAGGTCCACGGGACGACCTCGAAGCTCTCGCTGCGCGGTCGCATGAGCAAATCGCTCTCCTCGTCGGTCAGGACTCCCCTACCGGCGAGGCGTAGTAGGGCTTTCGCGCCGAACAGGTCGTGCAGCAACTCTTCGGGCGGCAACACCGGCCACATGCGATCGAGCGCGGCCACCAATTCCGGCACGCGCGAGAGCCGGGCGCGGCGTTCGGTCTCCTCGGCCGCGGCCGCTTCGCGCACCGACTCCGCGTGATCGGCCTCGACGATGGCGTCCTCGCCCTCGCCGAGCAGTGCAGGTTGGCCAGCGGATCGGGATCGTCGAGGTTGGGGCGCAACTGTTCGACGGCGCGATCGTGCGCCGCGAGCAGACGGCGGTACACCAGCTGCTCCACCTGGCGCCGCCGCGCGTTGTGCGTGCCGGGACGACGCTTGACCGCGCGCGACCACCTCGGCCGACTCGTCGACGTGCAACGTCAACGTGAACGCGCCGAACGGGATGCGCGCGTCCTTGCCCAGCGGACGCTCACGGTCCTTCACCGCCTGGCGTATCACCTTGATCATGCGCTCGTCGCCCTTGACGCGGCGCGACCGCGTCGTCCTCGGCGCCGCGGTTCACCACGCGGCTGTCCGGCAGCGGCGCGCACCAGCCCGTCGACGGTGTACAGCCCTACGCCGGTTTCGCCGAGCGACGGCAGCACTTGGTCGATGTAGCGCAGGAACAACGGGTTCGGCCCGACCACCAACACGCCCTGGCGCTCGAGCGGGAACCGGTGCGTATAGAGGAGGTAGGCGGCTCGGTGCAGCGCGACCGCGGTCTTGCCGGTACCAGGCCCACCTTGTACGACCAGCACGCCGTGCATCGAGCCGCGGATGACCTCGTCCTGCTCGCGCTGAACGGTGGCGACGATGTCGTGCATGCGGCCGGTCCGGTCGCGCTCGAGCGCGGCCAGCAGGGCGCCGGCGCCCACCATTTCCACGTCGGTCGTCGGCGGCAGCGCGTCGGGCGAGAAGACCTCGTCCTCGATGGCCTCGATGATCTGGCCGTGGCACGAGAAGTGCCGGCGCCGAGCCAGCCCCATCGGGTGGCGACCAGTCGCGCGGTAGAAGGGCTCGGCGACCGGCGCCCGCCAGTCGATGACGAGCGGATCCTGGCTCTCGTCCCACACACCCATTCGGCCGATATAGAACGTTTCGCCCGGTAAGCCCTGTTCGGATAGTGACTCGTCGCGGTCGATCCGGCCGAAACAGATCGGGAGGTGGCCAACGTCGAGTTGGCCGAGCCGCAAGGCCGCCTGTTCGGCCATGACCTCGCGTTCGACCACCGACTGCGGCGTGACGCCGTTTTGCAGCAGCACGTCGGTCAGCTGCTCGGAGGCAGCTTCACGCTGCTGCACCAGGCGCAGGTACACCCCGTCGAGGTATGCCTGCTCCTCGATCGAGTTCAGGATGTCGTGCCAACAATGGCCCCTCGGGACGTCGAATCGAGCGTGCCACTTTACTTGCCACCGAGGCCACCGCACATAGCCGTAGTAAGTGAGAATGCACGGACGGCGTTTCTGTCGTCCAAATCTCCCATGTCGACTTGCACCGTCATCGCTCGGAACTACTTGGCACACGCCCGCGTGCTCGCGCGTTCCTTCACGCGCCACCACGACGGCGAGCGCCTCCAGGTACTGATCCTCGACGACTTTGCCGAGGCGATCAGCGGCGTCGACGAGCCCTTCGACGTGCTGCGCCCCACCGACCTCCTGATCGACCGGGCCGAGTTCTTCCGCATGGCGGCGTGCTACGAGGTGCTGGAGTTGGCGACGGCGGTGAAACCGTGGGTGCTGGAGGCGCTGCTCGCCCGCGGTGACGAGGTAGTCGTCTACCTCGATCCCGACATGGTCGTATTCGACTCGCTCGACGCGTTGCGCGCCGCGGCCCTGGAGTCGCCCGACGGCATCGCGCTCACACCCCACCGGCTTACGCCGATGCCGCAAGACGACCTGCGCCCGAGCGAGACCGAGTTGCTCCGCTCGGGCGTGTTCAATCTCGGCTTCGTCGCGGTGACCAACGCCGCGGGTCCGTTCCTCGGCTGGTGGCAGGCGCGCCTGCGTCGCGACTGCATCACGAACCCCGACGCCGGCGTGTTCGTCGACCAACGGTGGATCGACGAGGTGCCCGCACTGTGGCGGCCGACGGTGGTGCGCGACCACGGCTTCAACGTTGCGTACTGGAATGCCGACGAGCGTCCGCTTCGCTGGATGGGCGACGCGCGTCTCGCCGACAACGACTGGCCGGGTGCTGGCGCGATCGCGGCGGGCAACGATCGGCTGCGGCTCCTGCACTTCTCGGGCTACGACCCCGAGTCGCCGCACATGCTGTCGCGTAACACGGCCGATCGGCCCCGCGTGCTGTTCAGCGATCAGCCCGTGCTCGAAGCGCTGGCGTCGCAGTATCGCGACGACCTTGAGGTGAACGGACGGCTCGACGCCCAGAAGCTCGAGTACGGCTTCGCGCGCGCGTCGAACGGGTTCCTCATCGACCGGCGCAGCCGTCACCGTTATCGCGATGGATTCGCGCGCGCTCGATCGCACCCGCGGTGTCGAACCAGCCAACCCGTATGAGGACGGCGACGCCTTCGTGAGTTGGTTGCGCACGCCCTCCGACGTCGGTCCACCGCGGGTGTCGCGTTACCTCGAGTCGGTGTGGGCCGAGCGCGCCGATCTGCGCGCCGCGTTCCGCACACTGGCCGAGCCCGACGAATTCCTCCACTGGGCGCTGCAGCACGGCGTCGCCGACGGAGGAGTCCCGGTCGAGATGCTGCCCGACACCGACGCGCTCGCGCGACCACCCCACGATCTCGACGGGATTCGCGCCACCGCGGCGAGCGCGCCCGAGCGGCCTACCGGGATCAACGTGGCGGGCTACTTCGCGTCGGAAAACGGCGTGGGCGAGGGCGCGCGTCTGCTGGTTTCGGTGCTGCGCGAGGCGAACATTCCTCACTCGCTGGTCGGCTACACCGAGACGGTCAGCCGGCAAAAGGATCCGTTCGGCCACCAGGTGTCGGACTCGGCGGACAACTCGGTGAACGTGGTGTGCGTCAACGCGGATGAGTTCGTGCGCTTCGCGCGCGGCGCGGGTCGCGCGCTGTTCGACGGGCGGCCGACGGTCGGGCTCTGGTTCTGGGAGGTCGAGAAGTTCCCGGGCGAGATGACCGAAGCAGCGCGCTACGTCGACGAGATCTGGACCGGCAGCCAGCACGCATCGGCGGCGCTGCGCACCGCCCTGCGCGACGCGTCGGAGCAACGCGGTGACCCCGCGCTCGACGTGCCGGTCTTCACGTTCCCGCTTCCGATCGTTCCCCCGCAGGCACCGACGCACGACCGCGCCGCGCTCGGCCTGCCCGAAGACGCTTTCATCTTCCTGTTCGCGTTCAGCTTCCCCTCCGTGGTCGCCCGGAAGAACCCGTTTGGCTTGATCGACGCGTTCACCCGCGCGTTCGAGCCCGGAGAGGGGCCGATCCTGCTGATCAAGAGCAGCCACGGCGAGCACAACCTGCCCGAGTTAGAGCGCCTGCGCGCCGCGGCGGCCGGTCGCTCCGACATCATCGTGCGCGACGGCGTGGTCGACCGCGCCGACAGGCGAGCATCATGCACGCATGCGACGCGTACGTCTCGTTGCACCGCGCCGAAGGTTTCGGCCTGACCGTGCCCGAAGCGATGGCACTCGGCAAGCCGGTCATCTCTACCGCCTATTCGGGCACGCTCGAGACCACCACGCCGGCCAACGCCTGGCTCGTGCCCTACCGGCTCGTGCACGTCGGCGAAGGCTCGCCGCCCTACCCCCCCGACGCGCGCTGGGCCGAACCTGACATCACGCATGCGGCGCGCGCGATGCGCGAGGTGTTCGAGAATCCCGCCGAGGCGAAGAAGCGGGGCGATCGCGCCGCCTCCGACATGGCCTCGCGCCACAACGCCGCCACGCGCGTGCCATTTGTCGCTGCCCGCCTCGCCGCCCTCGACGCGCAGGCGGCGCGGCGCCAAGCCGAAGCCGCACGCGAAGCCGCGGCGGCTCCACCGACCGCGGGTGACGTCGCTCGCCGCGCGCTGCGCGACTGCCCGAACCGGCGCAGTCGAACATCCGGCGCATCGGCCAACGCCCGCTGGCCGTCGTGCGGTCAGTCCGCGAGCGTCAACGCGAGGCACACCCGAGCGCGCCGACGTCTTCGTTCGACGAGGATGCCGGCGGAAGGATCGAACCGATCGGCACGATCCTCGGACCCATGCGCATCCCGTCCGACGAGGTGATGCACCCTTGGGTGCATCACTACCTCACGTGGGAGGAAGACGTCGTCGAGCTGTCCGCGCCGCGCTGCCTGACGGTGGCACGGCGCTCGACATGGGCGCGCACGTCGGTCTGCATACCGTGCTGCTGTCGGCGTTGGCAGGAGAATCGGGACGCGTCATCGCCGTCGAACCCGCCGCTGATACGCGAGCCGTGTTACGCAAAAACCTGGACGACCGCCCGTTCACCGGAAACGTCGAAATCGTCGAGGCGGCGGCGTGGGACCGCGCGACCACGCTCGAGCTGCGGCGCAACCCGGCTAACAGCGGCGACACGCGTGTTGCACCGGCACGAAGCGGTGGCGTGCGCGCCGTCGTGCTCGACGACTGGTTCACCGATTCGGATCGCCTCGACCTCGTGAAGATCGACGCGCAGGGCAGCGATCATCTGGCGCTCGCCGGGCTGGCCAAGACCATCGCGCGCTGCCAACCGCTGATCCTCGTCGAGTTCGATCCCCAGCAGATCCTGGACGCCGGCTACGACCCCGTCGTAGTGGCGGACGGGTATGCCGCGTTCGGCCTGGGCGTCGAAGTCTTCGAAACCGGCCACCGCGATCTGCCGGCCGACGAGCTCGTCGAGCTCGCCAAGAACACGGGCGACGGCTTCGTCACGTTGCTGCTCGGGCGCACGTGACGGCCGCGCCGCCGCGGCCCCGGACCACCGACACCAGCACCCGCGTTGGAGGCATCGACGGGCTGCGCGCGATCGCCGCGCTCATGGTGCTCGTGTTCCACTGCTGGATCGAGACGGGCTCGCCGGTTCTCGACCGCGGGCCGATCCGCGGGTTCGTCGGCGGTTCGTACTTCGGTGTCGACCTGTTCTTCGTGCTGAGCGGGTTCGTGTTGTTCCTGCCGATGGTGCGGCGCGGTCACGCGGGCGCGGCGCGGACCTACGCCCTGCGCCGGATCGGGCGAGTAGCGCCCGCGTACTACGCGGCCATCCTGATCGCGATCGCGTTCCGTCCGTGGGTCCACATCTTCGATTCGAAGGCGAGCGTGTTCTCCGTCGTCGGCGCGTCGCACCTGTTCATGCTGCAGACGCCCATCCTCGGTTACTCGATCGACATCGGCTTCGGCGCCGTTGGGCAAGTGTGGACGCTGTCGAACGAGGCGATCTTCTACGTCTCGCTGTTCTTCATCGGCACCGCGTTTCGCGCGCCGGCCCCTGGTCGGGTTCTCGATCGCCGTCGTCATCGCGATGGGATGGCGCGCCGCGCTGGTGTACTGGATCAAGGATCCATACCTCATGCACGGATGGGCGTTCCAAGTGCCGTCCTACGTGCTGCATTTCGCGCTCGGCATGCTCGTGGCGGTCATCCACGTCCGCCAACCGGCGCGGGCGCGCCAAGCCTTTGAACGCTGGGCGCCTCCGATCGCGCTCGCCGCGGCGATCACGGTGGTCGTGCTCGTCAGCCGGGCGGGTATCCGCGGTCTCGCCGGTGTCGAGGGCCCGGGCGACCACCACTTGCGGAACACCGCGCTGGCGACGAGCTTCGCGCTCCTGCTGCTGTGCATCGCCAACGGGCCGGACTGGATACGCCGCTGGCTCGACGTAGCGCCGCTGCGCTGGCTCGGTCAGGTGAGCTACGGCATGTACCTGTACCACGTGTTCCTCATCGGGTTCGCGCTGTGGGCGTGGGGAGGACCGCCGATCCCGCCGCAGATCAGTACCAATCAGATGTTCTTCTCGATGCTCGGCTGGACCGTCGTGGGCACGAGCCTGGTGTCGTGGGCGTCGTATGTCTTTCTCGAATCGCCGATCCGCGAACGGTGTCGCACGTGGGCCAAGTCCAAGCAAGTCATCAAGCCGGTCCGGCGATGAAGCCAAAACGCCGCTGGTTGCTGTTCGTCGCGCTCGTCGCCGGCGTCGGGACGGCGATCTCGCTGCCGCCGATGGACCGTTGGTGGGCGGCACCGCTGGGTTACGCGCTGTTCGCAGCGACGCTGCTCGACGCGACACTCAAGCCGCGCCTGGCGCGCGCCGGTGCGTTCACGCTCGGGTTTTTCGCCGTCAGCTTGGCGTGGATGGTGGAGTTCTCGTTGCTCGGCATGGTGCTGCTGGTGCTCCTCGAAGCGGCGATTGTGACGGCGGTGGTCGTGGTCGTTCCGCGCGCGCCATCGGCCACGATCGTCGCGTTCCCGGCCGCGCTGGCACTGGGCGAGGCGCTGCGCTACCGCTTCCCCCTCGGCGGCCTTCCCATGGCGGGCCCCGCCCTCGGTCAAGCGGACGGGCCGCTGCTTCCGATCGCCCGCGTTGGTGGTGACTACGCCATCGTGTTCGTGGTGGCGTTGTTCGGCGCCGGCCTGTGCGGGGTCGTCGTCGGTCTGCGCACCCGCGCGCCCGGACTGCGACGCACCGGCGTCGCCGCGCTCGTGGTCGGCCTGGTTGTTACCGGCGCCGCCGCTGCCGTGCACGCGCCAGCGGCGAAGGAGCCGATCCGCGTCGCCTACGTGCAAGGCGGTGGGGTGCGCGGTCTGCGGGCGGTCGACAACGAGGCCACTGACACCTACGCCAACCAGCGTGAGGCGTCGAAACTGCTCAAGGGTTCCGTCGACCTCGTCGTGTGGCCCGAGGACGTGATCGACCTCGCGGCCCGGTCGCAGAATGACTCGATCCGCTTCGAGGTCGGCGCGCTCGCCACGCGGTTGCAGACACCACGCTCGTGGCGGGCGTGGTCGAGGACGTCGGGCGCCGACCGGTTCCGCAACGCGGCCGTCGCCTGGGACCGCAGCGGCAAGATCGTCGACCGCTACGACAAGGTCCACCGCGTCCCGTTCGGCGAGTACGTACCGGCCCGCGGGCTCGTGAGCCACCTCGCCGACATCTCGGCG
This sequence comes from uncultured Actinomycetes bacterium, assembly GCA_963769985.1. GTDB lineage: Bacteria > Actinomycetota > Acidimicrobiia > Acidimicrobiales > JACCXE01 > JACCXE01. The sequence goes on from CAVYNR010000011.1 coordinate 192,155, forward strand.
GTGCCCCGCGACGCGATCGCCGGGCAAGGGCGACGGGGTCTGCTGACCCGCGCCGGCGACCTCGGCGTGCTCATCTCCTACGAGGTGTTCTTCGCCGAGCGGGCTCGCGCCGCCGTCCACGCCGGCGGCGAGATCCTGCTGGTGCCGACGAACGCGTCGTCGTTCAAGGGCCGGCAGGTGCCGCGCAGGAGGTCGCCGCCGCCCGGCTGCGGGCCGTCGAGACCGGCCGCGACCTCGTCCAGGCCGCGCCGACGGGTACAGCGCGTTCGTCGACGCCAACGGCACACGTGTCGCAACCTGTCGAAATTGGGAGCGCGAGCGGCGGCCACGTACGACCCTGCACAAGCGCCACGGGACGACGCCGTATGACCGGTTCGGCGACCGGCCGATGGTCGGGCTCGTCGCTGGTGGTGCTCGCCGCGGCCGCTGGCTCTTGACCGGTCAGTCAAGACGAGCCGTAGCCTGTGCCCCCATGGTCGCCCAGCCCGTGCACGACGGCCCGCTCCGTATTGCCTTCCTGATCTACCGGGGCAACCCGTATTCGGGCGGCCAGGGCGTCTACACGCGGTATCTGACCCGCGCGCTCGTCGAACTCGGCCACGAAGTCGAGGTGTTCGCCGGCCCGCCGTATCCCGTGCTCGACGACGGCGTGAAGTTCACCCCGGTCCCCTCGCTCGACCTGTACCGCGAGCCCGACCCGTTCCGGATCCCGTGGCCGTGGGAGTTCAAGTAGCTGGATCGACGTCGAGGAGTTCGCTGATCATGGCCAGCGGCGGGTTCCCCGAGCCGCGCACGTGGAGCCACCGCATCCGCCGCGTGCTCGCACGACCGCGTCGGCGACTTCGACATCATCCACGACAACCAGTGCCTCGGCTCCGGCCTGCTCGGCGTGGTCAAGGACGGCTGGCCGCTGCTGACGACGCTGCACCACCCGATCACCGTCGACCGCGACCTCGACCTGTCGCCACGCCAAGGGTCCGTTCCAGCCGGCTCACGCTGCGGCGCTGGTACCAGTTCCTCGGCATGCAAAAGCGCGTGGCGCGCCAGCTGCCGCGGCTGGTCACGGTGTCGACGATCGTCCAAGCGCGACATCACCGCGCAGATGGGCGTGACCGCCGACAAGCTCGGCGTCGTCGCCCGTCGGCGTCGACCACGAACGCTTCCGCCGCCTGCCGCACGTCAAGAAGGTGCAAGGGCCGGCTGATGACCACGGCGTCGGCCGACGTCCCGCTCAAGGGCCTGATGCCGCTGCTCGAAGCGGTGGCGAAGGTGAAGACCGAACGCGACGTCACGCTCACGCTCGTCGGCAAGCCGCGCTCGGGTTCGAAGGTCGCGCCACGCGTCGACCGAGCTCGGCCTGCAGGACATCGTGCAGTTCAACACCGGCATCAGCGACGACCGCATGGTCGAGCTGTTCAACGAGGCCGAAGTCGCCGTCGTGCCGTCGCTGTACGAAGGGTTCTCGTTGCCGGCGGTCGAGGCGATGGCGTGTCGACCGCGCTCGTGGCCACGACCGGCGGCGCGCTGCCCGAAGTCGTCGGCACCGACGGCACGACCGGCATCCTCGTGCCGCCGAACGACCCGGGCGCGCTGGCGGCGGCGATCATCCGCGTGCTCGACGACAAGAAGCTGCGCGAGTCGCTCGAGCGCAACGGACGCAAGCGCGTCGAAACGATGTTCACGTGGAAGGCGTGCGCCGAGGGCACGGTGCGCGAATACGAAGAGGTGCTTACGTGCTCACCGTTAACTACGACCGGCTCGGCGTTAAGCCCGGCGACTACTTGCTCGACATGGGCTGCGGCGCCGGCCGTCACGCCTACGAGGCGGCGCGCCGCGGCGCGAAGGTCGTCGCGCTCGACGCCGACGACGTCGAGGTCAAGACCACCGCCGGCCTGTTGCTCGCGATGCGAAGAAGCGGCGACATCCCGGCGCCGGCTGTCGGCACCACCGCCGTCGGCAACGCGCTGAAGCTGCCGTTCGCCGACGGCGCGTTCGACCGCGTGATCGCGTCGCGAGATCCTCGAGCACATCCCGCCGGACACGATCGCCATCGACGAGCTGGCGCGGGTCACCCGCGTCGGCGGCACGCTCGGCGATCACCGTGCCGCGCTGGGGCCCCGAGCTGATCAACTGGGCGCTGTCGCGACGAGTACCACAACCAGCCCGGCGGCCACATCCGCATCTACCGCCAGCGCGTGCTCGAACAGCGCATCAAGCGACGCCGGCCTCACGGTCACCGGCTCGGCGCACACGCACGGCCTGCACAGTCCCTACTGGTGGCTCAAGTGCGCCGTCGGCGTGCAGAACGACACGCACCCGCTCGTCAAGGCGTACCACCAGCTGCTGACGTGGCAGATCACCGACAACCCGCTGCCGCTGCGCATCGCCGAAGCGGTCGCCGCGCCCGCTCATCGGCAAGAGCCTCGTCATCTACGCGGGAGAAGACGCCTGATGCTCACTGCCCGCCGAACGCAAGCAGACGATCGCGTCGATCGCCGAGCTCCAGCTCGACAACGGGATGATCGAGTGGTTCCCCGGCGGTCACGCCGATCCGTGGAATCACGTCGAGGCGGCCATGGCGCTCGCCATCGGCGGCTACCGCGACCAGGCCGACGCCGCGTACCACTGGCTCGCCGGGCTTCAGCACGACGACGGCTCGTGGTGCAGCTACTACCTCGCGGGCGATCGCATCGAGGACCCGCGCCGCGACACCAACGTCTCGCTCTACGTCGCCACCGGTCTGTGGCACCACCTGCGCATCTTCGAGGACCGCGCCTTCATCGCCGAGATGTTCCCGATGGTCGAGCGCGCCGTCGAGTTCGCGCTCTACGCTGCAGAGCCTGGCGGCGAGCTGCTGTGGTCGCTCGAGCCCGACGGCTCGCCGCACCGTACGCGTTGCTGACCGGTTCGTCGTCGGCGGCGTTCTCGTTGCGCTGCGCGATCGGCCTCGCCGAGCGCCTCGGCGCGAACCGTCCGGAGTGGGAACTGGCCGCCGGTCGCCTCGCGTACACCGTCGCCCACTGCCCCGACGCCTTCGAGCCCAAGGAACCGTGGGCGATGGACTGGTACTACCCGGTGCTGTGCGGCGCCGTCACCGGCGAGGCCGGCCGCGCCCGTCTGGCCGAGCGCTGCGACGAGTTCACCCACGACGGCCGCGGCGTGCGCTGCGTGTCGGACCAGGCGTGGATCACCGCCGCCGAGACCGCCGAGTGCTCGCTGGCGCACCTCGCCGTCGGCGAACGCGCCAAGGCCGAGTGGCTGCTCGACCGCACCCGCGAGCCTGCGCGACAGCGACGGCTCCTACTGGACCGGCATCGCGCTCAACGAAGGCGTGCACTTCCCCGCCGACGAGCGCTCGTCGTACACCGCCGCCGCCGTCGTGCTCGCCGACGACGCGCTGCAAAGAAGAGTCCCCGGCCTGGGACATCTTCGTCGGCGACGAACTGCTGCCGTCCTTCAGCTGCGCCTAAGCACGCGGAGGCTGCCGGTCGCGCTGCACTTCGGTGAAGCCGTCGTGGTCGAGCGCGTGGCGGTACAACTCGTAGGGCGGGCGGCCGCCGTCGTCGGGATTCGGGAACACGTCGTGGATCGCGAGCCAGCCGCCGTCGGCGATGTGGGGCGTCCATCCGCTGTAGTCCGCCCACGCCGGCTCTTCGCCGTGCCCGCCGTCGATGAACAACAACGCGATCGGCGTTGGCCCACCATTCGCGCGACGGCGGCGTGAGTCAGCCGACGACGCCGACGACCGCGTCCTCGAGCTCGGCGTCGACCAGCGTGCGGCGGAAGAACGGCAGCGTGTCCATGCGCCCGGTCGCCGGGTCGACGACTTCGGTGTCGTGGTGGTCCCATCCGGACTGGTTCTCCTCCGAACCGCGGTGGTGGTCGACGGAGAACAGCACGGTGCCCCGGCGCGCGCCGCGGCGCCGAGATAGATCGCCGACAGCCCGCAGTACGAGCCGATCTCGACGAGCGGGCCGAGCCCGCTCTTGCGCGGCGACCACGCCGGCGTCGTGCAACGCGTCGCCTTCGTCGACGGGCATGAATCCCTTGGTGCGCGCCGCGACGGCGGCGAGATCAGCACTCAGTGGCAGGTGATGTTCGACGCCGAACATCAGCTTGTTGAAGATCATGAACTTGCCGATCCACAAGATCGCCGAACGATCCGAGATTGGCCGCAGTTCACGAACAGCGTGCGCATGAGGTGCGAGTCGAGGTGCGTCTTGCCCCAGTGCTCGGCGAGGGCGACGCACCACGTCGACAGAGCCGAGTGCCGATGAAGTTCATCGTCCAGAACGGCACGACTTCCTTCCACAGGTGGCTCTTGCCCGACTCTTGCCCCACGCCCAGCGCCGGTTCAGGTAGTAGCTCGGGACGCCACCGATCGGTGCACGCGATGAGGAGTTCGCCGGCACCGGCGACAACGATGCATGCAGCTGCAGCGACCAGCAACGCAATCTGCGTGACGACGACCGAGATGACCGACACGAGCGTGTACTTGATCGCCTTCTGTGCCGCCGGGACGTCTTGCCGCGCGAAGGCCGCGATGTGGCTGCCATTGCCCCATGGTACGGGGCGGCGATGGCGGAACTCTCATCAGTAAGCCGAAGCGCCGGAAGGGGTGCGCGTCGCTGGATACCGGCTGGTGAAGATCATCGTGATGCCGCCGCGCGACGACTGTCCGTGTCGATGCACGTCGAAGACCTCGACCGAGAAGTCGTAGCCGGGCTTCCACGCGAAGGTGATCGGCACCGTGGCCTCGCGGCTGAAGTTGTGGTGGATGACGGCGCGCACCACCGTCTGCAGGCCGAGGGCCACGATGTCGATGAACGCGAGCGACCGCGTCGCTCAGGTCGAGTCCCGGCATCCGCGCAGCGCGTCGACTCAGCGACGTCACCGGGGCCGACGTGGAACGCGTCGACATCGCCGTCAGCGCCCTGGACCGCGTCGAGCGCAGCGCTGGAACGGCCGGTGTTCATCGAGCTCAGCGCGGTCTGCATGAGATGGCATGCGCAAACCGTAACGGAGACATGCGTCACACTCCGGGCAAGGCGTACTCTTACGCTTGCAGCCGGTGCCGCCGCCTATTCGCTTCGCGCTGACCGAGGACGAGGTCTCGATCGCGTACTCCGTCCACGGCAGCGGACCGCCGCTCGTCTTCGTGCGCGGCTGGATCAGCCACCTCGACCTGCAGTGGCTGTTCCCCGATTACCGGATGTTCATGGAGGCGCTCGGGCGCCACTTCACCGTCATCCGCTACGACCTGCGGGGCAACGGACTGTCGGAGCGCAACGTCGTCGGGCCGCCTGCACGCTCGACGACCTCGCCCTCGACGTGCACGCGGTGATGACGGCGGCCGGCGTCGTACTCGGCGCCGTTCCTCGCGACGTGTTACGGCGGACCGATCGTGGCGCGCTTCGCGTCGCCGAACCCGGCCGCGGTCGAACGCCTCGATGCTCGACGGCACGTACGCCCGCGGCGACGACCTCGGCAGCGCACCGGAGACGCGCGAGTCGGTGCTGTCGACGTCAAGCTGCTGCAGAGCCAGCCGGGCGATGGCCGTCGATGATGCTCGGCTACTACACCGACCCCGAACGAGCGATCACAGCGCAGCGAGACCGGTCGACTGCAGTTCGCCCGCGACTCGATCACCGCCGACGTCGCCGAGGCGAGCTGTACGGGATGTCGTTCGACCTCGACGTCACCAAGGACTACATCAACATCGACGTGCCGACGCTCGTAACGCACCGCCGCGACGGCAAGGCCGTGCCCGTCGACCTCGGCCGCAAGGTCGCCGCGCTCGTGCCCGACGCGACCTTCGTCGCCCAGGAAGGCAAGCACACCAACCCGTGGGATCGGCGACGCCACCGCCGTGCTCAAGGCGATGGGCGACTTCCTCGGCGTGCCGCTCGTCGACGGCTACTACCCGCGTGTGGCCGTGCGGCCAACGGTGATCCTCTTCAGCGACATGGTCGACTCGACGAGACGACGTCGCAGCATCGGCGACACCGCCGCGCAGGAGATCAACCGCGCGTTCCACAGCATCAGCCGCGACTGCCTCGAGACGCGCGGCGGCCGACTGGTCAAGAGCATGGGCGACGGGCTCATGGCCGAGTTCCCGTCGGTGTCGCAAGCGCTCGGTTGCGCCGATCGACATGCAGAACGACGTTCGCCGCCTTCGCCGCCGAGCACTGCCGCGTCTCGCGTGCGGATCGGCCTCAACGCCGGCGAGCCCGTCTCCGAGGACGACGACCTGCACGGCCTGGTGGTGTCGACCGCGGCGCGCATCTGCGATCAGGGCCTCGGCAGCGAGATCCTCGTGTCGAACGTCGTGCGCGAGCTCGCGATCGGCAAGGGGTTCTCGTTCGTCGACCGGGGCCAGGCGCAGCTCAAGGGCATCGACGAACCGGTACGCCTGTTCCGCGTCGAGTACTACGAAGGCGTCGCTCGCGATAGCTGACCGAGCCAGTACGCCGAGGGCTTCGGCGTGCGCGCGAACGTGTGGCGGTCGACGGCGACGAGGCCGAACGTCGGCCGGTAGCCGAACGCCCACTCGAAGTTGTCGAGCAGTGACCAGTACATGTAGCCGCGCACGTCGATCCCGTCGGCCAAGCACCGTTCTGACGCCTGCAGCGCACGGCGTGACGTAGTCGATCGCGCTGCGTCGTCGTCGTCGGTGCCGATGCCGTTCTCGGTGACGATGACGGGAACCCCGTCGGTGACTTCGGTGGCGCGGCGAATGCAGGCTTCGAGCGCTTCGGGCCACACCTCGTAGCCCATCTGCGTCAAGCGGCACGCCGTCTTCGGGCGGCGATGCTCCCGTTCGGGACCGAAGCGTCGCGCGGGTAGGCACTGCACGCCGATGAAGTCGTCGCCGCGCGCCGCCTCCAGGTACACGTCCTCCAAGTTGCGACGGATGCGGTCGCGGTACGCCTCGCCGCCCGCGACGGCCTGGTTGTCCTGCATCGCCAGCGTGAGCCCGACCGGAACGTCGCCGGGCACCGGCTCTGATCGCGTCGCGCGCCTTGTGATGCGCGTCGATGAAGATGTCGTTCACGGCGCGGCGCAGCGCCGGATCGCGCCGGCCCGGCGGGAACCCGCCGGCTGAGGTAGCCGATGGTCGCGACCATGTTCGGCTCGTTGAACGTGAAGGCGTACTGCATGAGGTCGCCGAGGTGTTCGGCGGCGCGATGGCAGAACACCGCGAAGCGGTCGGCGGTCGTCGGCTCTTCCCAACCGCCGTGGTGCGCCACCCAGCGCGGCGTGGTGAAGTGATGAAACGTCACCATCGGTGTGATGCCGCGCGCGAGGCAGGCCTCGCACACTTGCGGTAGTGATCGATCGCCGCGGCGCGACCACAGTCCCGTCTTCGGGCTCGATGCGAGCTCCACTCGATCGAGAACCGATAGGCATTGAACCCGAAGCCCGCTAGGAGGTCGAGGTCGTGCTCGTACAGCTCCCAGTGGTTGCACGCATCGCCCGACGGCTCGGCGCAGCCCGAGTCCGGGTTGCGCTCCCACGCCCACCAGTCGTTGTTCCAGTTGCCGCCTTCGACTTGGTGCGCCGCGGTCGCCGTGCCCCAAACGAACCCGTCAGGAAAGGCCGTCATGGGGACCTACCGTATGCCGATGGACCAGCCTGCTCTCGACGATCTCGTCGAGCTCCTCGATCTCGAACGCATCGAGGTCAACATCTTCCGCGGGCAGTCGCCAGACGAGCAACGCCAGCGCGTTTTCGGCGGACAGGTCGCCGGCCAGGCGCTCATCGCCGCCGGCCGCACTGTCGAAGAAGCCGTCCGCCAAGGCGAACCCGAGCGCCACGTGCACTCGTTGCACGCGTACTTCCTGCGCCCCGGCGATCCGACCACGCCGATCATGTACGAGGTCGACCGCATCCGCGACGGCAAGCAGCTTCACCACGCGGCGCGTCAACGCGATCCAGCACGGCCAGCGCCATCTTCACCCTCTCGGCGAGCTTTCAGGTGGAAGAGGCCGGACTCGACCACGCGCTCCCGATGCCCGGCGGTGTACCGGATCCCGAGTCGCTGCCCGACTTCAAGACGCGCATGGCGCCGTACAAGGAGCAGATGGGCGACTGGTTCACGCGGCCGCGGCCGATCGACCTGCGCTTCATCACGCCGCCTCCCGACGTCGAGGCGCGCGACGACGACGACGAACCCGGCGAAGCGCGTGCAACGCTGTGGTTCCGAGCCGACGGCAAGCTGCCCGACGATCCCGCTTCTGCACGTGTGCGTCGCGGCGTACGCGTCGGACATGACGCTGCTCGACTCGATCTTCAACGCCCACCGCTTGAAGTGGGAGGACGGCAACATCATGGGTGCAAGCCTCGACCACGCCATGTGGTTCCACCGCCCGTTCCGCGCCGACGAGTGGCTGCTGTATGACCAGATCAGCCCGTCGGCGTCGGGCGCCCGCGGCTTGGCCGAAGGACGGATCTTCACGCGTCGACGGGACGCTCGCGGTATCGGTCGTGCAAGAGGGGCTCGTGCGGGTGATCAGCCGGTGAGGTTGCGCCGCCGCGGCGCGCTCGCGCTGCTCGTGGCTCTCGCTGTCCTCGCGGCGTGCGGCTCGAACGGTGGAGACGACGACAAGCCGTCGTCCAAACGGCGCTCGACCACGTCGTCGGACTCGACCGCCTCGTCGACGGGTCCCACGGTTGCGGCGCCGACCTCCAGCGGCCCAACGGCCAAGCCGGGAACCACGCCCAAGCCCCCGGGCACGTCCGCGGGCACCGCGCCCGGAACGCCGCCCGGCACGACGAGCAACGTGGTCGACGGCGTCGCGCTGCACCGGGTCGCGTCGCTCAGCCAGCCCATCGCGTTCGCGTTGCGGCCCGGTGACGACAACACCGCATTCATCGCGGAGAAGGGTGGCCGCGTAAGGCGACTGCACCTCGCGGGCAACGACGCCACCGTGGACCCGCAGATCGTGCTCGACATCAGCGATCGCGTCTCAACCGGCAGCGAGCAGGGCCTGCTCGGCATCGCGTTCTCGCCGTCGGGCGCGCAGCTCTACGTGAACTACACCAACGGCGCCGGCGACACGCGCGGTCGTCGAGTACCCCTACGCCAACGGCCAGGCCAACCGCGACGCCGATCGGGTCGTGGTCGCCATCGACCAGCCGTACTCGAACCACAACGGTGGCCACGTCGTGTTCGGTCCCGACGGCATGCTCTACATCGGCATGGGCGATGGCGGCAGCGGGGGCGACCCGCAGGGCCACGGGCAGAACTCGTCTTCGTTGCTCGGCAAGTTGCTGCGCATCAACCCGGCCGTTTCGGGCGCGTCGCCTGAGATCTGGGCGAAGGGACTGCGCAATCCGTGGCGCTTCAGCTTCGATCGCGCGACCGACGACCTGTGGGTCGCCGACGTGGGTCAGAACCAATGGGAAGAAATCAACCACGTGGCGGGTAACCCCAAGGGCGTGAACTACGGGTGGAACATTCGCGAGGGCAAGCACTCCTTCGGCACGGGCTCCACGTCCGGGCTGACCGATCCTGAATACGAGTACTCGCACGCGGGCGGCAACTGTTCGGTCACCGGCGGCTTCGTCTACCGCGGCGCGGCCATCCGCGGGCTCGGTGGCGCGTTCGTCTTCGCCGACTACTGCAAGGGCCGACTGATGGCGGCGGCCGGCGGCTCGCTGCGCGATCTGCGACGCGACGTGGACTCGCCGATCAGCTTCGGCGAAGACGCCGCCGGGGAACTGTTCGTGCTGTCGCAGGGTGGCGCCGTCTACCGGCTCGTGCGGGGCTGATGAAGAACATCGCGATCTTCGCTGTCCTTGGCGCGCTCGCACTGGGAGCAACCGGATGCAAGGGTGACGATGCACCGCGGGCGGTTCCCCGCACGACCACCTCGACGGCGCCCACCACCACGACGACCGCACCGCCGCGTGTCTTCGACGGCACCCGATCGACGGATCCCGTCGTGGCCGCCGGTGCGATCGCGGCCGCCGAGGCCGCCTCCGTCGACCCGGCCACCGGGCCGGAGGAGTTGCGCAACGCCGCGGTCGCGCTGCAGCTCGGCTACCGGCACATTGGCGCGCAGCCTTACGCCTTCGAACAGGCGGTCAACGCGGCGTTACCCGACGAGCCGACGCGCACGCGCCCTCGCGTTCAACGTGCACGCGGCGCGCCATCTCGCCGCGCTCACCGGTCAGTCCAAAGCCAGGGACGCACCGCCGCCGGAGTGGCGCATCGTGGCGCCCGCTCCGGCGGAGGAACTCCTGGGCTACTACCAGTCGTCGGCGGCCACGACCCGTGTGCCGTGGGAAGTTCTCGCCGCCGTCCACTTCGTCGAAACCCGGCTCGGGCGCATCAACGGCACCTCATCGGCCGGCGCGCTCGGTCCGATGCAGTTCCTGCCCGGCACGTGGGCGGCGTACGGCCAAGGCGACATCCACTCCAACCGCGACGCGATCGCGGCGGCGGCGCGCTACTTGCAGGCCAACGGCGCGCCCGAACGTCTCAACGACGCGATCTTCCGATACAACCACTCGTCGCATTACGTCGAGGCGATCAGGGCGTATGCGGCGCGACTCGCCGCCGACCCGCGCGCATTCCGTCAGTACCACGAGTGGCAGGTGTTGTACCGCAGCGCGCAGGGCGTGTTGATGCTGCCGGAAAACTGGCCGTCAGTACCGGCCGTGCTCGTCGGCTAATGGCTACCTAGCGGTTCGTCGAGCGGGACGTACGTGCGCGGCTCGGTCCCCGTGTAGAGCTGGCGCGGGCGAGCGATCTTGGAATCCTGCTCGAGCATCTCGACCCAGTGCGTCAACCACCCGACGGTGCGCGGGATGGCGAAGAGCACGGTGAAGATGTCGAGCGGGAAGCCCATCGCCTGGTAGATGAGCCCCGAGTAGAAGTCGACGTTCGGGTAGAGCTTGCGGCTGGTGAAGTACTCGTCGGCCAGCGCGACCTCTTCGAGCTTCAACGCGATGTCGAGCAGCGGGTTCTTCCCGGTGACTTCGAACACTTCGTCGGCGGTCTTCTTGATGATCGTGGAACGCGGGTCGAAGTTCTTGTATACCCGGTGACCGAATCCTTGGAGCCGGCCGCCAGTGCCCGCCTTGACCGACTTGACGAAGTCGGGGACGTTCTCGATCGACCCGATCTCGGTGAGCATGCGGATGACCTGCTCGTTGGCGCCGCCGTGGCGCGGGCCGTACAGGGCGGCGGCCGCTCCCGCACACGAGTGTACGGGTCGGCGTGGCTCGACCCGATGACGCGCATCGCGGTGGTGCCGCAGTTCTGCTCGTGCTCGGCGTGCAGAATGAACAGCACGTCGAGCGCCTTCGCGATGACCGGATCTTCGTACGGGTAGCCGGGGTCGGGCGAGAACATCATGTTGAGGAAGTTGTCGGCGAAGGACCGGTTGTTGTCCGGGAGCACGAACGGCATGCCGACGCTGAACCGGTGGCAGCAGGCGGCGAGCGTCGGCATCTTGGCGATGAGTCGCACGATCTGCTTGTTGCGCGAGTCCTTGTCCTCGATGTTCTTCGCGTCGGGATAGAACGTCGACATCGCGGCGACCGCGGAAACCAACATGCCCATCGGGTGGGCGTCGTAATGGAAGCCCTCCATGAACCGCTTGCGCATGTTCTCGTGGATGTAGGTGTGGTGCGTGATGTCGTTCACCCACGCGTCGTACTGCGTCGCGTCGGGAAGCTCGCCCTTGAGCAACAGGTAGGCGACCTCGAGATAGGTCGAGTGCTCCGCCAACTCTTCGATCGGGTAGCCGCGGTAACGGAGAATGCCGGCGTCGCCGTCGAGTTCGGTGATCGCACTCTCGCAGGCCGCGGTGACCATGAAGGCCGGGTCGTAGAACAGCACGTCGGGAAGAGCCTTGCGCCAGTCCCCCGAACTCACCCCTCCGTTTGTGATGGGGAGCTCGAACTGCTCGCCCGTCCGGTTGTCGGTGATGGTGATGGACTCAGCCACGGTTGCCTCTCGAATAGAACGGCCTTCCGTAGCGTGATGTTACTCGGGACTACAGGCCACCGACTGAAGGCGTGAACCGGGCGAGGTAACTCGTCAGGTGGTCGTACGCGCCGGTCACGAGCAACAGACCGAGCACGAGCAGCAGCACGCCCGCGACGCGTTGCAGCGGGTTGGCGACGCGCTTGAGCAGGTCGTGGAAACCCGGCGACGAAGCCAGCCCGAGCGACGCGAGCATGAACGGCACGCCGATCCCCAGCGCGTACGCGCCGAGCAACAAGCCACCGCGCACAGGGTCGCCGTGGGTGGCAGCCACGACGAGCGCAGCGCCGAGGAGCGGCCCGACGCACGGCGTCCAGGCGGCGCCGAACGCCATGCCCAACACGACGGGCCGCAGCGCGCCGAGCGACTTGGGCACGGTGAGAATCGCGCGGCGCTCTCGCACGATCGTGGCCCGGAACGCGCCCAACAGGACCAGACCCATGACCGCGACAATCAGTCCGCCGACGCGCTGCAGCGCCGTGTCGATGTGGTCGAGCGACGAACCGAGCGAGCCGGCGGCGATGCCCAGCCCGGCAAAGACAATGGTGAAGCCAGCGACGAACAAGGCGGTCGCGACGACCGCCCGCGCCGGGTCGGCCTCTTCGGCGGTGGAGCCCACGACCATGCCGAGGTACGCGGGCAGCAATGGCACCACGCACGGCGCCAGGAACGACGCCACGCCCGCGCCGAACAGCGCGATGAGGTCGCGGGTCACGGGCGCCTAGGCGCCGAACGTGAACGCGTAGAGCTGCACACCGTCGGCCTCGGGTTGGATCGTGATGACGTGGTCGCCTGCCGGGCCGTCCTTGATGAGGCCGTACAGGTCGGCGGCGTCGACGGTGACCACGGTTTGCCCGCGGCGCTCGGTGATCGACGCGCCGCCGCGCCTCGGGCGGCACCGGCTTTCCGTCGAGTTCGATCACCGCGTACTGCCGGGGTGGTCCGGGTGCGGTCGAACACGAGGTTCACTTCGCCCGCGTGATAGTTGAGTGACAACACGCTGGTGGCGTCGGTGGATTCGACGAACTCGTCACCGATTAGCCAGTCGCCGTCGAGGGCGAAGCGGTTGCGGCCCAACTCCTTCGGACGGTTGTAAGAGTGCGTGCCGCCGCGCAGGTCTTGACCCTGGGGGTCGCCGCGTTCGGCGCCGAGATAGGTCTCGGGCGTAACCACCGCGCCGAGAGTCGGCGTGACCTCGTCGGGCGCGGCCGCCCTGGGCGCGTCCTTCGCCACCCCGAGCAGGACGCGCAGGATCGTCTCGGTCTGGGAATACTCCCCTTCTCCGAAGTGGACGTAGCGAATTTGGCCTTTGCGGTCGGTGACGTACTTGGCCGGCCAGTACTGGTTGTTGAACGACTGCCAGATCGCCATGTCGTCGTCGAAGACCACGGGGTAGGTCACGTCCAACCTCTTCACCGCGGCGGTCACGTTCTTGTGGCTCTTCTCGAACTCGAATTCCGGCGAGTGCACGCCGACGAGGACGAGGCCATCCTTGGCGTAGCGCTCGTGCCACGCCCTGAGGTAGGGCAGCGTGCGCACACAGTTGACGCAGCTGTAGGTCCAGAAGTCGTAGACGACGACCTTGCCCTTGAGATCGGCTGTCTTGAGGGGCTTGGAGTTGACCCAGCCGAGGCCGGCGTCGAGCGAGGGCGCCGGGCCTGTCTTGAGCACGGGCAGGTCGTCTTCGGACGACACGGTGGAGGTGCCGCTGATCGCGGCGGGGTCGGTGCGGCTGGCGACGGTGACCGCGGCGGCCGCAATCGCGACGAGCGCGACAGCCACGAGCAGGTACATCCGGCGGGACACGATCACAGTCTGGCCGTTGTTAGGGTCGGCTGAACCTCAGGGAGAGATATGGGCGTAGCAGTCGTCACCGGGTGCAGCACCGGCATTGGATACGCGACTGCGCTTCGCCTCGCGCGCGACGGCCACGATGTCGTTGCCACGATGCGTAATCCGTCGGCGTGCGACTTAGCGGATGTCGCGGTGGCCGAGAAACTCGCGGTCGAAGTGCGCGCGTTGGACGTTCACGACGACATCGCGGTCGCCACGGTGTTGGGCGAGGTCGTGGGCTCTAGCGGCGTCGACATCCTGGTAAACAACGCCGGCGTTGGCGGCGGTGGAAGCGTCGTAGAGGAGACGCCGCTCGAGACGTTTCGTGACGTAATGGAGACGAACTACTTCGGCGCGCTCCGATGCATCACCGCCGTTTTACCGTCGATGCGCGAGCGCGGAAGTGGCTGCATCATCAACGTGACCAGTCAGGCGGGTCGCATGGCCATGCCGGGCATGGGCCCGTACTGCGGATCGAAGTGGGCGCTGGAGGCCGCGGCCGAATCGCTCGCGATCGAGGTGGCTCCGTTCGGCATCCGCGTCGCCAACATCGAGCCCGGTGCGATCATGACCGCGATCTGGACCAAGGTGGACCTGACCCCGCCGACGGGTCCATACAAGCCGGTGCGGAACCGCCTGTCGCACCTCGTGATGGCCGAACTCGCGCACGCGTCGACCGCTGAAGAGGTGGCCGACTGCATCTCAGAAGCGATCAGCACCGACACGCCGCGACTGCGTTGGCTCGTCGGTCGGGGCGCCGAGCGCAACGTCGCCAACCGGGCCGCGCTTTCCGACACCGAGTACATGGAGCTGTGGCACATCACCGACAACGACGAGTTCACGCGTCGGATGCTGAGCGAACCGGACGCCTAGATGGTGTAGCGGTAGAGGTTCGAGTTGCGCTGCTCGAAGCCGAGGTTCACATACATCGCATTCGCGGCTTCGCGGGAGGGTCGCGACGTGAGGTCCACGGTGGTAACGCCTAACGCGCGGGCCTTGTCGATTGCAGCAAGGGTGAGCGCGCGGCCGGCGCCGCTGCGGCGCGTGTCGCCGTCGACCACCACGTCTTCGATCCATGCGCGCAGTCCCGTCGGGATCCGGAACATCACCAGCGTGAGCGACCCGACGACGAAACCGTCGTTGTCGACGTCGCGGGCCAGGAAGAGGAACGCGTCGGGCTGGGCCAGGATCGTCGCCAGCTGGTCGGCTGACGGCGGTGGGTTCGACGACGACAGCTGCGGAATCAGCCGGTCGAACGCCGCCACCAGCGCGTCGTTCACCTCGGTCGCCTCGACCACTTCGATCTTCACGCCGCAACGCTAAACCCCCTGCCGGGGTCAGACGATGTTCAGGTTGGCGTGACGCGATGGCTACATCGCCTTCAATCGACTGACACCCGACACCCGTACGGTCGCGCCATGGCCAACCTCGCCTCGTGGATCCTGCGCCTCGGCACTACCGGTGCTACTCGCAATGCCGCCGCCGCGTGCGCCGAGCGCCGGGCCGCCGACGCTCGGGCGGACGCGCTGGTCCGCCGCTTCACCGCCACCGCCACCGCCGGGGTGGCGCAGCGACGCGTCGCCTAGAACAACGCCGGCCGCAGCCGCCCGGATCCTTCGATCGTCGCGGCGTCGCTCCTGCGACCACGCTCCACGGTTTCGCGTAACAGCGTCAGCGCCTCGTCGTCGAGCAACGCGAGGTTGTCCGATACCACCGCCATCGCGCCCGAGAGCCCGACCGTGCGCGCCCATGTCTCTACTTCCTCGCGCGGTGAGCTGGGTCTCAGTGGTGCGCAACATCACGCAGTCAGGATCGTTCAACCAGAGCCGGCGATGCATGAAGCTGCGCGCCACCGTTGCCTCGAGGGCGAACCGCGTGGCCGGCTGGGTACGCAGGTAGCCCGGGATCGCTTCGGCGGCGGCGTCGAGGGTCCACACCGGCGCGACGTCGGGGCCGATGCGGTTGCCGTCGACCACGCCCACGACGTGCGACAGCGGCGCACCGCAGCCGAGCAGGAACGCGTCAGGTCCCGCGCCGCGACGGATCGCGTCGAACCCGGCACGCACGCGCTGCGCCGGAGTTTGGGTGGGGTCGGACCAGATCCCGTCCATCGACGGTGCAAACGTGAAATCGAGCTTCAGGTACGTGAACCCGTAACCCACCAGCGTGCGCGCCACGTGCTCGAGGTGGTCCTGCACATCGGGGTTGGTGGTGTCGAGCGCGTACATGTAGCCGTCCTGACCGCCGTGCCAGCTCGGGTTCCACCACGCGTGCAGCGGATAGACGTTGCCCGCCGGCGACCGGAACTGCGCCAACCAATCGGGGTGCTCGTGAGCGACCGGTGCGTCCGGCGCGACGAGGAACGGCGCGAGCCAAATGCCGGGCTGGTAGCCCGCGTGTTGGATCGCCCCCGCAATCGTGGGCAGCCCGGAAGGAAACTTGTAGTTGGCGTCGAGCCAATTGCCGATGGTCGGCTGGTAGCCGTCGTCGAGTTGGAACACCTCGAACTCAAACGGCCGCGCCAGCTTGAGGTTGGCGCGCACGTCGGGCTCGGTCACGTGGTCGAAGTACTGGTACCACGAGCACCACCCCAGTTGGTACGGCGCGGTAACGTGGGCGTGAGCCGCTCGGCCCACTTCGCCCGCCCAGTGCGCGAGCAGGTCGGGGGCGCTGGGGCCGCTCACGATCATGACGGGATGCAACGCCCGCGTTTCCAGCGCCGCTATGGAAGCGTCGCCTAGGAACGCTTCGACGTGCAGCTCGACGCCGCCGTCTGCCGCGCGGTCGCAGGCGCATCGTCCCGTCGTGGTCGCCGGCACCGGCGAAGCCGACGAGGACCCGGTCGGGCCCGTCGTCGGCCAGCACCGTGACCCACTCGGATCGCAATTCATCGGGCGCGGTAACCGTTCGTTGATCGGCGTGGTGCGCAGATTGGAAGAACTCGTTTTGCGCGACGGTCGAAGGGTCGACGTCGACGCCGAAGGTCGCCACGTCGGAAAACGACCACGACTGATATCCGTGGCGGAACATGCGCAACGGCCCGTTGCGGTCGTCGATGACGAACACCATGGAGACGGCGCGCACGCGGACGGCGTCGCTGTCGAGATTGGTGAGCGTCCAGTGCATCCGGACGCCCGCGGCTTCGTGTGACTTAACGTGAGAGAGGCCTTGGCCTTCGACGCGCACTAGCCGGAGGAGCACCGTCGCAGCCTATGACGGCGTCAAGGTCGTCGAGCCAGGACTGGGCGTCCTCCGCCAGCTTGCGCGCCGCGCTCAGGTGGTCGCTGGCCTCGGCATTAGCCGAAGTGTGCAACGCCGGAAACGGGGTCATGCGCCCCTATCGGCTCGGGTGCGCCAACCCTGAGGCGTTAGTCAACAAACCTGGCAACTCGGACACCAGTACGCCGTGCGGTGGTCGCGGCCCATGCGTTTGGAAACGATGGCGGCGCCGCAACGTCGGCAGGGTTGGCCGGTGCGCTTGTACGCCTGGGGTGCCGGGCGCGATGCGGCCCTATCGGCGCTAGCACCCATGAGCCGGGAGCCCGTCGCCACGAGCGCGGCGAGCGTGTCGTCGGTGAGGTCGGCGACCGGTACCGCCGGATGGACGCGCTGAGCCCACAGCGCCTCGCAACGCCAGATGTTGCCGAGCCCCGACACTGCGGTTTGATCGAGCAGTGCGTCGCCGATGGGCGTGGTGGTGGCTAGGGCCCGCAGGCGCGCCGCGCCGGCGGCCGGGTCGATGTCGACGAGGATGTCGGGCCCGAGCGTGCTCAGACCGGGCAGGGCGCCGACGTCCTTTGACGGCGACGATCTGCACCACGGGCGCGTTGAAACACACCGCGGTGCGGTCGCCCGCTTCGAGCACAAGGCGCATGCCGCTGCGGGCTTTTCGCCACCGCTCGCCAGTTGCGTAGACGTGCCACGAGCCGGTCATGCGCATGTGCGAATGGATGACGCGATCGTCCACCGTGATCAGGAGGTGCTTGGCCCGTGCTTCGACGCCATCCACGGTGCGGCCTACGAGTTGCTCAGCGCGACGCTTGAGTCCGACGTCACGGGCGTCAACGCCCGTGACGGTGCGTCCGACCAGCCACTGCGTGAGCGTGTCGGCGGCGCGGGCGAGGGTGTCGCCCTCAGGCACGGTCGCCTTGCAACTGTTGATTGAGACGCGTGGCCTGACGGGTTTGGTGGTTGCGTTCGGCCAGGTTGGGAGCGTTACGCGCCGCGTCGGCGTAGAGGCGCGCCGCCAGTTCGAGGTCGCCGTTCTTTTCGTGGAGGTGCGCGGCGACCGCGTCGCGCCGCGGGACGCCTTTGGAAATGTCCGCCAGTGCCTTAAGGCCCAGGAGCGCGCCGTCGGCTTCGCCGACCGCGACCGTGCGGTTGAGCCGCACGATCGGGGTGTCGACGAAGCGGAGCAGTTCGTTGTACCACTCGACGATCTGGACCCAGTCGGTCTCCTCAACGCGTTGCGCATCGGCGTGCAGCGCCGCGATCGAGGCCTGCGCCTGATATTCGCCGAGGCGGTCACGCGCCAGCGCTGCATGCAAAAGATCGATCCCTTCCGCGATGAGTGCGGCGTCCCACTGACTGCGGTCTTGCTCAGCCAGCGGCACGATGCCACCGTCGGGTCGCGTGCGGCTGCGGCGACGGGCATGATGCAACAACATGAGGGCGAGCAACCCGTGGACCTCAGGTTCGTCTCCAAGCACAGCCAGCTGCCGGGTAAGGCGAATCGCTTCGGCCGCGAGATCGATGTCGCCCGAGTAGCCCTCGTTGAACACGAGGTACAGAACCCGCATCACGGTGCGAACGTCGCCCGGACGATCAACGCCGGCCTCGTTCACCGTTCGTTTGGCGCGGCTGATGCGCTGCGCCATCGTGGCCTCGGGGACGAGGTAGGCGTTGGCGATCTGACGCGTAGTGAGCCCACCGACGGCTCGGAGGGTCAACGCAACCGCCGACGACGACGTGAGGTCAGGATGGGCGCAAAGGAAATAGAGATGAAGCGTGTCGTCCGCGCTCGGGATTTCGCCCACGGGTGGTTCGGCGTCGACGCGGACCTGCCGGTCGCGCCGCGCCACATCCGAGCGCGTCATGTCGATGAAGGCTCGCCACGCGACCGTGATGAGCCACGCCTCCGGGTCAGAAGGTGGAGCGGACACCCACGCCGTGATCGACCGGATCAGCGCCTCCTGCACGGCGTCCTCGGCTCTCGCGAAATCCGCACCGCGAGAGACGAGGACGCTCAACACCCGCGGAACGAGTGTGCGCAGTTCGACGTCGTTCACTAGGCGACGTTGGGCGGCTCGGTGAGGAACGGGCGGAGTTCGAGCCACTCGTGGATCGGCTCACCGTTCGCCCCTGGCGCGGCCGACAGCTCACCGGCGAGTTCGACCGCTCGCTCGTAGGTATCGACATCGATGACCATCCAGCCCGCGATCAGGTCCTTCGTTTCGGCAAACGGCCCGTCGGTTACCGGCGGTCGGCCTTGGCCGTCTGAGCGAACCCACACGCCGTCGGGCGAAAGGGCCTGTCCATCGATGAACTCGCCCGTGGTCTCGAGCTTTGCCGCGAAGTCGTTCATGTACTTGATGTGGGCCTCGACCTCGTCAGGACTCCATTTATCCATCGGGATGTCGTTGACTGCCGGCAGTCCACCTCGGTAGTGCTTGAGCAACAGGTACTTGGCCATCGTGTTCTCCTTGTGTGATGTCGGCCCTGCGGACCGGGTTCACTCCTAAGACGGAACTGGCCGCCAGTTCCCGACATCGTCGCCGGAAATTTTGACCGCTCTTTGTTCACTTCTGGTTGCCTGACAACCGAAAGCCAACAAAGAATGGTCACAACCCGACGAAGGTGCCTGTCGGCCAACTCCCAGATTGATTCAGGCGCGGCCGTATTTGGTCATGCCCTTGGGCGCGGCGCTGAAGCCGGCGTCGATGAGGTGGCGCTCGAAGTCATCGGGGTACTTCGCCAGCACGAGGCGGCGGAAGCGGCCGTCGTCGACGAGCTTGCCGAGTGCGTGGGCGGCGAGGCGTAGCTGGACGTCGCGGTTGTCGCGCGGCTCGCCGTCTTCGTCGGCGACCGTGAGATCGGTGACGCTGCGGCCGCCCTTCTCCAGATAGAGGACCGGCTGGCCGTCGACGATCACGACGAACGCGCCGGCGGCGCGCTGGGGGCCGCGGACGGGCCACGCCAGCGCATTGCCGAACGGGTTGGCCGGATCGGTCGCCGCGAGAACCTCCACGAACGGCGCGTGCGCGTCGTCGTTTTGTAGCGCCGTGCTGCGCAACCGCTCGACCGCGCCCGGCAATGCGAACTGCGCGCCGCCGAGGCCTTCGACGAAGTAGCCGCGGCGGATGCGACCGCCTTCCTCCATCGCCTTCATCGCCGTGTAGACCGCGCTGAACCCTCCGACCACGCCTTCGGCGCGCACGGCGCCGCGTGTGACCACGCCGTAGCGCTCGAGCAACGCCGCCGCCATGGCGGTGGCGATTCGTTCTTTCGATGCCGGTTGGTCGTCGTCTTCCTGCTGGGTCAGCGACCACCGCCCGGCGGCGGTGGGCGGACCCAACGCCGCGAGCCGACCGGGACGCGGCCGGCCACCGGAGCGTCCTCCGGTACCGGCCCGACGCGTGGCGCTCAGCGCGCGGACCGGGGCGAACGTGTCGTTGGTGACCTCACCGGCCCACACGAGATCCCACAGCGCGTCGAGCGACTTCTTGTCGTTGTCACCGCGCAGGTCGGCGAAAAAACACGCCCCACGCCGCTGCAGCATCTCGCGGATGCGGATGTGCTCCTTGTCGCCGGGAACGTCGACGCTTTTTGGCAGGAAGTTGCGCAGCAGCGCGGCCTGGTCGCGCCGGAACAACATCACCTTGCCGTCGGAACCACCGAGCGGACCGGCGCCGACCCACAGGACCTCGCCGGCTGCCAGCAGGTCGTCGAGCAGGCGGGGCGAATAGTCGGCGACCCGGGCGCTGAGCACGTCGCGTTCGAGCACCGATGCCGGGATAGCCACACCTTGCAACTGCGCGACCGCTTCGTACGCGCGGTCGAGGCCGCGGCGTGGTCGAGCCGACGCCCTGCCATTGCGGCAAGAAACGGGCGAGCGTGGCCTCGTCGACCGCGGCCACCTGCTTTCGCAGCGCCGCCAGCGACCGGTTGCGCAGCTGGCGCAACACCTCGGTGTCGCAAAACTCGAGACCCTGCCCACCGGGACGGAATTCGCCTCGGACCACGCGGTCGGTCTGCTCGAGCTGTTCGAGCACCGAGTCGACAAGTTCGGCGGGCACACCGAGACGCGTTGCCGGCTCCTCGCGCTGGAACGGGCCGTGGGTGCGCGACCAACGCCGCACCAGCTGGAGCAGCGCGTCCGGCGCGTACGCCAGGAACGCTTCGGGCACACCCACGGGCAGCGACACGCCGAGGGCATCGCGGTAGCGGCCGGCATCTTCGATCGCGATCAGCCGGTCGTCACCGGCAATCCGGACCGGTAGCGCGCGCCGCTCGTCGAGGAGCTGCTGGGCGAGGTTGAGATCGGGCTCGCTGCTGCGCAGTTCGAGTTCGGCGCGGCTGAGATCACCGATGCGACGAAGAAGGTCGTGGGCGGCGTCGAGGCTCGACACCTTGCGGTTTTCGCTGAGCGCCTGCAGGTCGTCTTCCAGGGCAGCGAGGGCGTCGGCGTCGAGCAACTCGCGCAACTCCTCGCTGCCGACCAGCTCCGCGAGCAGGCGCCGGTCCAGCGTGAGCGCCTGCGCGCGCCGCTCCGCCATCGGCGCATCGCCGTCGTAGAGGAACGACGCCACATACGCGTTCGCCAGGCCGCTGGCGAAGGGCGAGGGCAAGGGCGTGTCGACGGGCGACACGCGGATCTTGCGGGACTGGATGTCGCGGAGGATCTCTTGGAGCGCGGGCACGTCGAACGCGTCGCGCAGGCACTCGCGGTAGGTCTCGAGCAGGATCGGGAACGAGCCGTAGTTGCTGGCGACTGCCAGCAGGTTGGCGCTGCGCTGGCGCATCTGCCACAGCGGCGTGCGCGACCCGGGCCGCCTCCGCGGGAGCAGCAGCGCGCGGGCCGCGTTCTCCCGGAAGCGCGCCGCGAACACGCCGCTGCGTCCGAGCTCGGCGACCACGAGGTCTTCGATCTCGTCGGGGTCGATGTGGATCCACTCGAGCGGCGGTGGCTCGTCGGCTTCGGGGACGCGCAACGCGATGCCGTCGTCGGTCCACATCACCTGCGCGTCGATCTCGAACTGGTCGCGCAGCCTCGCTTCGATCGCCATCGCCCACGGCGCGTGCACTCGCGACCCGAACGGCGAGAGGATGCAGAGTCGCCAGTCGCCCAGCTCGTCACGAAAGCGCTCGACCACGATCTGCTTATCGGTGGGAACGAGCCCGCCGCTCGCCTCGCGCTGATCGGCCACGTAGCCGCGCAGGTTCACAATGCCGCGCTCGTCGAGACCGCACTCGTCGCGCAACGTGTCGTTCGAGGTGGTGTCCAAGTCAGCGATGAACTTGCCGAGGCGCTTGCCCAGCTCCACCGGACGACCGGCGATGTCGGCTTTCCAGAACGGCATCTTGCCGGGCACACCCGGCGCCGGTGTGACGATCACCTTGTCGCGCGTGATCTCCTCGATGCGCCAGCTGGTCGCGCCGAGCAAGAACGTCTCGCCGGTGCGGCACTCGAACACCATCTCTTCGTCGAGCTCGCCGACGCGCGAGTTGTCGGGCGTGAACACGCCGTACAGGCCCCGATCGGGGATGGTGCCGCCGCTGATGACCGCCAGCATGCGCGCTCCCGTGCGGGCGGTGATGGTGTCGGTGGCGCGGTCCCAGGTGACGCGCGGCTTCAGCTCGGCGAACTCGTCAGACGGGTAACGGCCGCTGAGCATGTCGAGCACACCGTCGAACGCGTCGTCGGTCAACTCGTGGAAGGGGTACGTGTTTCGCGCCATCGCCTTGACGGCACTGATCGGCACCGTCGCCGGCAACGCACCGACCGCCATGGCCACGACCTGTTGGGCCAGCACGTCGAGCGGGTTGCGGGGCACGCGGGTGGACTCGATCTGCCCCGCCTTCATCGCCATCACCGTGACCGCGCTCATCAAGAGGTCGCCGCGGTACTTGGGGAAGATGCGACCGCGGCTGGGCGCTCCCACTTGGTGACCGGCCCGGCCGATGCGCTGCAGACCCGACGCCACCGACGGAGGAGACTCGACGCAGACCACCAAGTCGATCGCGCCCATGTCGATGCCGAGTTCGAGGGTAGAGGTCGCGACGAGCGCGGGCAGCGTTCCCGCTTTGAGTTGGTCTTCGATTTCGAGCCGCTGTTCCCGTGCCACCGAACCGTGGTGGGCCCGCACGAGATCCTCTTCGGCGATCTCGTTGATACCCGCGGCCAGGCGTTCGGCGAGACGGCGGTTGTTCACGAAGATCAGCGTCGACTTGTGCGCGCGGATCAACTCGAGCAGTTCGTGTTGCAGCGCCGGCCAGATGCTGTGGCGCGCTTCGGGCGAGCCTGCCGCCGGCCCGCTCAAGACCATGTCGCCGTCCTCGGACAGCAGCGGCTTGCCGAGCTGCGCCATGTCCTCGACCGGCACGACGATGCCCAGATCGAACTCCTTGGGCATCGCCGCGTTCACGATGGTGACCGGACGGAACTTCCCGTCTTGCAGACCGCCGAGGAACTTGCCGACCTCTTCCAGTGGGCGTTGGGTGGCCGAAAGGCCGATCCGCTGGAACGTCGCGCCCTCACCGCGGATTTCGACCACGAGCTGTTCGAGGCGTTCGAGCGTGAGGGCGAGATGTGCGCCCCGTTTGGTGCTGGCCACGGCGTGGATCTCGTCGACGATCACCGTGTCGACGCCGGCGAGCGCGGCGCGGGCCTGCGACGTCAGTAAGAGGTAAAGCGACTCGGGAGTAGTGACGAGCACGTCTGGTGGATGGCGCACGAGGGCGCGCCGCTCGTCGGCGGGCGTGTCACCGGTGCGGGACCCGACCCGGATGTCGGGCAGCGGGAAGGCCGGCGCGTTCGCTCTCGATGGCGATACCGGTGAGCGGGGCGCGGAGGTTGCGTTCGACGTCGTAGGTCAGCGCCTTGAGTGGGCTGACGTAGAGGACTCGGCATCGCTGTTTCTCGTCGGCCGGCGTCGGGCTCGTGGCCAGCTTGTCGAGCGCCCACAAGAACGCCGCAAGGGTCTTGCCCGACCCCGTTGGCGCCGACAGCAGCACGTGCTTGCCGTCGGCGATCGCGTCCCACCCGTCCTCCTGGGCGATCGTCGGCGCGACAAACGCCCCCTCGAACCACGCTCGGGTGGGAGCCGAAAACCGATCGAGCGCGCCAGCCACGATCAAAGGCTACGCCCGGGGTGTGACACCCGGTTTTCGCCCGACTTTCTGCGGATTCCCCATCACCGGGATGGGGAATCCGCAGAAGATCGGGCCTTAGCCGAGCCGGGCGGCGGCGATGGCGGCGTCGGCGGCGCGTTCGGTCGCCAGCTTGCCGCCCTTGGCGAGGCGCATCATGGCCGGGAGCTTCTGCGGGTGCTTCAGGAAGAACGCCGCTACTCGCTTGAGGTTCGGTGTGCCGTCTTGGTTGGCGAGTTTGAACACTTCTTCGGTGATCTGCCCGTCCGTGGCGCGGTCGCTGATCGTGCGGTACACCGACCACGGAATCCCCCGCGTTTCGCAGCACTCCGCGATGGCGGCGGTTTCCATGTCGAGTGACACGACGCCGCGCTCGATCAGCGCCGGCAGTTCGTGCGCGGGCGTGATGACGTTCGTGGTCCACATGACGCCCCTCGCGTCAGGGTGCGGAGACGGCGTGAATTCGGCGCCGGTCTCGCTGTTGATCACCTTCTCCGGGATGATCAACGAGCCGATCGCGATCTCGTCGTCGACTGCGCCGGTGATGCCGAACACGACGACGCGTTCGATGTCGGGGACGGCGACGAAGAGCGCTTCGGTGGACTTCGTGGCCAACTCGGTGCCCATGCCCGTGTAGATCGCGACGACACCGTCGCCCACGCGCCGCGGTCCGTCTTTGGTCAGGCCGAGCTTTCTCGTCAGCGGCTTGAGCTCCATGGGCATGGCGCAGATGAGGGCGACGGTCATCAGTGACAGTGTTCCTGAGGCGGCACGTCGAGGGCGGGGTTCTTGTCGAAGAATCCGACGGGGATCAACGAGAAGCCGCAGTACTCGACCGGCATCACCGGCCAGTCCTCCGGACGCGGGATGTGGGTCACGCCAAAGCTGTGCCACACGACGACGTCGGTATCCACGAGCGAACGGTTGGCGGCGGTCCACGCGGGCAGCCCATCGCCCCCCTCATGCTGATTCGGATAGTCGCCGGCGGCGCGGCGCTCGTCCGGCGCGTACGGCGTGACCCATAGGTTCTTGGTGGCGAACGCGGCGCGGTTGGCGATCGAGGAACCGGGGCGGCCCATCAGCGTCGGCGTTGCTCCGGGCAGCAGCTTGTATCCGACCGGTTGACCGAGGGCGTTGCGCGACGACGGGTTCACGACTTTCCACGTGCGGCTGCGCGCCGCGTCGACGTTGCGCTGCGCGTCGGCCTCGCGTTCGAGTCGCGTCGCCGTGGGCGCGAACGCGTTGCCCCATGGGTTGTCATCGCCGGCGTCGTGGGGATCGACGTTGACCTCGTACACCTCGTTGCCGGTGCCGTCGACGTCGAAGTCGAGCCGCGCGTTGAACAGGTGCTGATGGACGGGCGCGGCCAGGCCCGACGCGACTTGTGGCGTGAACACCGACACCTCACCGTCGGCCAACGCCTTGGTCGACAGGATGCCGGTGAGCTTCACCTCGAGCTGGATCGTGCCGTCCATGTAGAAGTACCAGTAGAAGCCGTACTCGTAGTTGCCGACGGTCGAGATGAACGATACGACGAGCCGGCGCGACCGGCGAACCTCGGTGCGTCCGCCGTGCAGGTCGACGTGCTTCCACAGGATCCCGTAGTCCTCTTCGTGGATGCAGATCGCGTTCTCGGTCTTGGTCGGGTTGCCGTTCTCGTCGGCGTACACCGCGTCGAGATACCGGATCTCACCGAGGCAGTCGCAGCCGAGCGTGAGCGTGTTCGCCATGCGACCGAGGCCCCACTCGCCGGCGTCGAACGCGTTTTTCCAACCGTGCATCGGGCCGGGGTCCCCGTAAGGCACGACCATCTCGCTGATCGACGCGCGGTAAAGGATCGACCGGTTGTCGTAGGCAACTTGGTGCAGCACCAGACCTTCGAGCGGATCCATCGCGACGCGCAACGACCACTTCTGCCACCTGAGCAAGTTGCCGTCGATGGCGTAGGAAACGCCTTCGGGCTGCACGATGTCGAGCGACTTGAGATCGTGTCGGTGCGGCTGATTGTCCTCGGGGTAGTAGCTACCCGGATCGGCGGGCAGCGGCACCACACCGAGGTCGACCACGTCGAGCACCTTGCCCGCGCCGAGGTCGACCCACGCGAGCAGGCCTTCAATCGGCCGGGCGTAGCCGTTGTCGGTCGGGTTCTCCCGGTAATACGACAAGCAGCGCGTGACGCGCTTGTTCTCCTCGTGGGGAATGCCGAAGTTGCCCGTCGGCCACGGGTCGACCTGCACCTTGCTGAGATCGGTGATGCCCCGCTTGGCCAGCGCTTCGACGAACCGCTCGTCGGCGTGCAACGCCAGGATCGCCATGAACGACTCCTCGAAACCGAGCGCGGCGCGCACGCCTTCGCGCTCGGTCCACGACGTGATCTCGCCGTTGTCGACGCGCACCTTCGCTTCGATCACCGAACACTCACACCCGGGCACGATCACCAAGTGGGCCTGACGGGGCCGGTCGAAGTCGTCTTTCGGGGGCTCGTCGAGCGTGACGATGTTGAACCGCGCCGCGTCGGTCAGCTTCGCCTTTGCGGCAGTGGTCGCAACCGTGATCTCCTCGGCGGTCAGCGGTTCGAGCGGATGCGTCATGGCGCGCCGGTGCGCTCGCGGTGGTCGCAGCCCGGCCAACAGCACGGTCGCCGCTGGCCTTCCTCCAACTCTTCTTTCGTCCGGCGAATCCGGCGTTCTCGGGTCGGCGCCTGCTTGGCGTCCTCGACCCAGCAGATGAACTCGTTGCGCGCGAGCGGCGTGATGTCCTTCCACGCATCGAGCGCCGTCGTGTTGGCAAGCAGCGTCTCGCGGCAGGTCTGCTGGCAGCTTGTGCACCACTCCACCAGGCACGCGCGGGCTGCTCACGGGCCAAACGTTAACTCCCGCCACGAGATGGCTGTCCTATCGACTGGGGTCGATGGCGACCTTTATCGCGCCGGAGTTCTCCTGATCGGCGATCGTGAAGAACGCCTCTTGCCAGTCGGTCAAACCGAACGTGTGCGTGAGCAGGCCGGTGAGGTTGATGCGGCCCTCGGCGACGAGATCGACGTAGTGCTCGATGCCGTGCTTGCGCACCCCGTCAACCTCCTCGATCCCGAACGCGTTCGAGCCAACCCACGTGATCTCCTTGAAGTAGAGCGGGCTCCACTCCCACCGGCCCGACGCGTGGACGCCGCTCTTCACGAGCGTGCCGCGCGCTTTCAAAACCCGCACCTCGACCTCGAAGGTCTCGGGCTTGGCGATCGTGTCGTAGGCCACGTCGACGAACGCGGGATGACACATGGGGATGCCGCCTAGTCCCTCCATCGTCGGCACGAGCTGGCCGCCGGACCATTCGGCGAGGTCCTCCACGAGTTCCTCTTGGGACTGGCCGTCGAGGCGCACGACGTGATGGGCGCCGAACCTGCGCACCAGGTCGGCCTGGGCATCGAAGCGAGCGACGACCGCGACTTCGACCGACGGGTAGAGCGCGCGCGAGGATCGCGACCGCGCACGAACCGAGCGCACCGGCGCCCCACACCAGGGCCTTGCCGCCTTCGGGCGGTGGGTGGCGCGTGATGGAGTGCAGCGACACCGAGAACGGGTCGGCGAAGATCGCGTGCTCGTTGTCGATGGCGTCGGGCACCGCAAACAACATCGACGAGTGCGCCGGCATCAACTCGGCGTAGCCGCCCGTCGCGTCCGAAGAGACACCCGTGTGAATGCCGGTGCTGATGTCGCCGCGGCCGAAGTTCCAACACAGCGAGTAGTCGCCGGCCACACAGCTCGGACACAAAGGCGTGATCCCCCGGGGCGCGCACGACAACCACGGGTTGAGGATCACGCGCTGGCCAACGTCGAAGCCCGACGCGTCAGGACCAGCCTCCACGACCTCGGCGACCACCTCGTGGCCCATTACTTGCGGGAACGAGCACAGCCCACTCATGGCCGAGTCCGACTCGTCACCGAAGTCGAGCAGGATCTGTTTGGAGTCCGACCCGCAGATGCCGGTGAGCAGCGGCCGCGTGACAAACCAGTCAGGACGCAGCGGCCGCGCGTCGGGAAGCTCCTTCAGCGCGCACGGCGTGACCGCCAGGTTGCCCGCCAACTGGTTGGCGTTAGCGGGAACCGCGTAGGGCTGGGTCTTGGTTCCGAACACAAGCGCGCGCACCGAGCGAACCTATCCCTGGATCGACTTGAGTTCGACGAAGTCGGCAAGGCCTTCCTCGCCCCACTCGCGCCCGATGCCGCTGGCCTTGAACCCGCCGAACGGCGAGCTCGTGTCAGGCCCGTACTGATTGATGCCAAAGCTCCCGGTGCGGACGCGTCGCGCCACGTCGAGGCCGGCGGCGTGATCGCCGGTCCACACCGACCCGCCGAGGCCGTAGTTCGAGTCGTTGGCGATGCGAACGGCGTCGTCCACGTCGTCGTACGCGATCACACAGACGACCGGACCGAAGATCTCCTCCTGCGCGATGCGCATCTTGTTGTCGACGTTGGTGAACAGCGTCGGCTTCACGTAGTTGCCCGCTTCGAGTCCTGCCGGTTTGCCGGCGCCGCCGACGATGGCGCGCGCTCCTTCGTCCTCGCCGATGGCGATGTAGCTCTGCACGCGCTCCCACTGACGCTCACTCACCAGCGGACCGACCTCGGTGGCGTCATCGGTCGGATCACCGAACGGCATCTCGGCGACCGACGCGGCCATCGCGTCGACGAAGGAGTCGTGATTCGCGCGCGACACCAGGATGCGCGTTTGCGCGGCGCACGCCTGTCCGTTGTTCATGAAGCTCGAGAAGCGCAGACCGGCGACGGTCTTTTCGATGTCGGCGTCGTCGAGCACGATCGCCGCGCTCTTGCCGCCGAGCTCGAGCGTGACTCGCCGCAGGTCCTCACCGCAGCGTGCCCCGATGCGACGTCCGACGGCGGTCGACCCGGTGAAGGTGATCTTGTCGACGTCATGGTGGCCGACGAGGTGCTCGCCCGCAGCACCGTCGCCCGGCACGATGCTGATCACGCCAGGCGGGAAGCCCGCCTCGTCGATCATCTGCGCGAGGAGCAGCGCGTCGAGGGGAGTTTCGGGCGACGGTTTGACGACCACGGTGCAGCCGACGAGCAGCGCGGGCACGAGCTTGGCCACGATGAGCAGTTGCGGCACGTTCCACGCGGTGATGGCACCGACGACGCCGACCGGTTCCTTGCGCACCACGAATCCGGGGCCGGTCGTGCCGGGCCGCGCCTGTTCCCATTCGATGGCGGCCGCCTGCGCCGGAAAGCTCAGCAGCATCATCAAGGGCCCGCCGACCTGGCCGAGCTTGGAGAACGTGATGGGCGAACCGTTCTCATCCGTGATGAGTTCGGCCATCGCGTCCATGCGCTCGGTGAACAGCGCGGTGAGCCGCTCGACGGGTGCGATGCGCTCGGCCACGCCCATACGCGGCCACGGGCCGTTGTCGAACGCGTCGCGGGCGGCGCCGACGGCGACGTCGATGTCGGCCGGCGACGCCGCCGGCGCGGTGCCAACGACGCGGCCGTCATGCGGCGAGCGCACCGTGAAGGTGTTCGTGGTTGCGGGCGCGGTCCACTGCCCGCCTAAGTAAATATGTTCGAAGTCGGTCGTCACTTGAGGACCACCTTCATCTCGTTCGCGCCGCGCACCAGCGTCGAGGTCGCCATGGCCGGAGGGGCCGTTACTTCGTAGTCGGGGAAGCGCCGCAACAATTCGGCGAACGCCAGCCGCGCTTCGAGGCGGGCCAGCGGCGCACCGAGGCAGTTGTGCTCGCCGAAGCCGAACGCGAGGTTGGCCGGCGACGTCGGTCGCGTCACGTCGAGCCGGTCGGCGGTCGGGCCGAACACGTCCTCGTCGCGGTTGCCCGACGCGTAGAGCATCACGACGAAGTCGCCCGTCGCCACAGTGGTGTCGCGGACGACCACCTCGCTCGTGGCGGTGCGGCCGAACGCCTGGATGGGCGTGACCCACCGAAGCAGTTCCTCGACGCCTCCCGCCAGCGCGTCAGGATTGGCGACAAGGTGCGCCCGCTGATCGGGGTGCTCGGCCAACGCGTGCGCACCACCCGACAAGAGGTGGCGCGTCGTCTCGTTGCCCGCGACGAGCAGCGACACGCAGAACATCACGACTTCGGCCCGTGACAGGCTCGTGGCCGCCAGCATCGAGATCATGTCGTCGCGCGGGTCGTGTGCGCGCTCGTCGACGTGTTCCTGGAGAAACACCATGAACTCGCCCGCGGACTTGTACGCCTCGGGCGACGGGTTGTCGCTCACTTCGATCATGGCGTCGGACCACCGCCGGAAGTCGGGCAGATGCGCGTCGGAGACGCCGAGCAATTCCGCGATCACCATGACGGGAATCGGCATCGCTACGTGCTCCACGAAGTCGATCTCCTCGTTCGCCGGCAACGCGTCGAACACGTCGGCGACAATGCGCGAGATCTGCGCGTCCATCGCGCCCGTCGCCCGCGGCGTGAACTCGCGGCTGACCACGCGGCGGTACTCGGCGTGGTCGGGTGGATCCATGTGCAGGATCGATCCTTCGGGTGCACCGTGCTTGCGCGCCGGATCGTTGATCAGCACGCCCCGCGTCGATGTGAAGTGTTCGGTGTCGCGGCTTACCGCGCGGATGTCGTCGTACTTGGTGACCAGCCACGTGTTCGGTTCCGAGTTGAACACCGGAACGTCGCGCCGGAGTCGCGCGAGGAGGTCGTGGTAGTCGGGGCGGTTGAAGAGACCCGGCGTGAAGATCTCTACGGTGACGTCGCTGTTAGAAATCGCCACGAGCGGCATACTACGGCCCATGCCCGATGTCACGGTTGGCCTCGACATCGGCACGACGTCGGTCAAGGCAGTGGCGATGAACGGCGACGGCGACGTCCTGGCCCGCATGCGCATCCCCCATGACGTGCACACGCCGGCAGCGGGATTGTTCGAGCACGACATCAACCAGGCGTGGCGCGAAGGCATCGTTGCCGCGCTCGCGTCAGTGGCCGAGGGCCTCGAGGTCGCGGCCGTCAACGTGGCCGCGATGGTGCCGTCGTTGGGCGCGGTCGACGCCGAGGGCCGCGGGCTCGGGCCGGGCCTGCTCTACGGCGACGCCCGCGGCGAACGCGCGGGACCCGACACGAACCAACCCGGTGACAGCGGCGAGTTGCTCGCGTTCCTCGCGTGGCAGGCCAAGACCCATCCGGACGCCGCGGGCTACTGGCCCGCCCAAGCGGTGGCCAACCACGCGCTGAGCGGCGTGGGCGCCATCGATTCGTCGACCGCGATGACGGCGCATCCGCTGCACGACTACACCGACTGGGACGCCGCGTTGACGAAGGAGGCCGGCGCGTCGGTCGACCAGTTGCCGACCATCGTGGCGGGCTACGGCTCGGTTGGCCCGGTGCTCGACGGACTGCCCGCGGCCGGCGCGCTCGTCGGGCCCGGCACCATCGACGCGTTCGGCGAACAACTGGTCGCGGGCGCGGACGCCCTCGGCGACGTGCTCGTGCTTTGCGGCACGACACTGATCACCTGGGGCGTGATCGACCAAGACGCGACGGTCGACGGGCAGACTTCTGCCTCCGGAGCCGGCGGGCTCTGGACGATCCCCCATTCGGCCCGCGGCAAGTTGCTGGTGGGCGGACCGTCGAACGCCGGTGGGTTGTTCCTCGAGCGGGCGAAGCGGTGGGTTGGTGCTGACGTCGAGGCGGCCGCGCACCTCGATCCGCTCGACCTGCCGATCTGGTTGCCCTACGTGCGCGGCGAGCGAACGCCGCTGCACCGCCGCGACCTGCGGGCGTCGATCAACGGGCTTGCGCTCCACCACGGTCCGGAGCATTTGCTTCGGGCGGCGTACGAGGCGAGCGCGTTCGTGGTCCGCCATCACATCGACCTCGCGCGGGATGCCGGGCTTTCCCCCACACGGGTCGTCGCCACAGGAGGCGGCACCCGCGACGCGCTCTGGATGCGCGCGCTCGCCGATTGCACGGGACTCCCGGTCGACGTCGCCGCCAATCCGGAGGGCGCGGCCGTCGGATCGGCGTTCATGGCGCGGTGCGTCGCCGGCCTCGAACGCTCGACGCGTGACGCGTCGCGCTGGGCGCGCACCGCCCACACGGTCGAACCCGACCGCGACTGGTCCGACGCCGCCAACCAGCGTTACGCCCGCTTCCGCCAGCTAAGCGCCGAAGCCGTCGACACCTAATCGCGCGGACGGACCCGCCCGCCGCGTTTCGCGTGCACTTAGGGTCGTGGTTGGGGCTCACAGGGCCGGTTTCGCGACCCCAACTGCACGTGAAAGCGGGCGGCGGCGTGCTTGCTCGAGGACGGTGAGGAGGTGTCGGCCGGTCACCTTCGGATTCCGCCCAGACGCGGTCGATGTCGAGCGCGATCCGGCGCGCACCGGCGCGTCGACCGCTCGCAGCGGGCGCTACGACGAACGCCGGACCGGTGACGGTGGGCACGTCCAGTTCGAGCAACGTCGCGGCGACCAAGCCTGCGTTGATGCCATTGGCCGCCGCGGCGACGGCGAGCGCTCGTTCAAGCGCACTCGCACTCTTCGCCGACTCGACATACGCCGCCCGCGCGACACGCTGAATTTGGCCCTTGGAGCAGCGCCAACGGAGCGCTTCCCAGGAGTGAAACGGAGAGTCGTCGCAGGACGTAAACACACGTGAGACCACTCGGCCTCCTCTTTCGTGTGCATTTAACGGGGTGATTTGACGCTTTTCGAGCGCGATCACACCGATAAATGCACGTGAAACGACAAGAGGGAAATGCTGCGGCCGACAGTACCGAGCGCGGCCCTACAAGTCGATACGTCGACGCGCGGCCTGCAGGGTCGGGTCGTCGCCGACTTTGAACATGGAGCGTTGGCCGGCGCGCTCGAACAAGACGGCAATGCGCGTCGAGATCGCGCTGGCGCGCACGAGCGCGAATGTCTCGTACCAGTCGAAGTTGTCGAGCGCACGCCCGAGGCGTTGCTCGAACAGCGCGACGGCGTCGTCGCGCGACCCGAAGCCCGACACGGTCATGCCGGTCATTTCCGTCCCGACGGCGTCGAGCGCGAGGAGCCAGGCGATGTCCATCTCGGGCGGACCGGCGCTGACCATGTCCCAGTCGAGGATCGCCTTCGGCGTGAGCAACTCGTCGTCGTAGACGATGTTGCCGAAGCGCACGTCGCCCCACAACAGCACGGCGGAGGGTTCGGTGGCGAGCGGCGCACTATCGCGACACCATGCGAACGCGTCGGCGAGCGCGGGTGGCGGCGCGTCGCAGATCCACACGAGGTAGTCCGCCCAGTAGTTCAACTCAGCGGCGAGGCCGGTACGGAGGCCGGGCAGCAGCGGCTCGCGGTGAATTGCCGCGATCGTGTCGAGGGTCGACTCCCACACACGTCGACGGGCGGCGTCGTCGGGCAGCCCCTTCAACCAAGGGTCAAGTGGCGTGAAGTCGTTCGGGATCGGTCCGGCGATGAACGGCATGGTCATCGTGCCGTCGGCGAAATGCGCGGGCGACGGCGCGGGAACGGACACGGCGTTGACGACGGCTGTCTGTAACGCCAGGTCGTACACGGGGAAGACCCCTTCGCCTTCGGGCGCCCTCCGGGTGACGTACTTGTCGTCGACGATCACCGTCTCGCACGAGTAGCCCGCCTTGGGTCGCCGCTCGGTCACATGAAGCTCGCTTCTTCGGTGAGGCCGTCATCGGGATGCGGCCCGGCGAAGATGCTTTGCAGGTTGCCGACGCCAACACCGCCGCCGACCGGGTCCTCGACGCGCACGAGGTTGTCGCGTAATTGGTGGATGCGACGCGCCGTCGCCCGGTCGGTGCAGTCGGAAATGTGTTCGCCGTCGACGTGCAGGGCGCCGCGATATTCGCCGTGCCAGTGGCCGTCGAAACCGAAGTACAACCCGGTCCCGAGATGAAAGCCGGTGTCGCCGAACGCGGTGATCGTCACCGGACGCGGCGAACCGTCGCTCATCGTGAAGTTGAACACTGCGCTCGACAGACGACGGTTGTCGTCACGCACCTCGACGGTCGGTACGAGCGCGGCCCACGGTTCGCGCCGGCCGTCGGGGTGCTCCACGCCGCCTTGCAACTCCGCGCGAACCCGATCTCCAATCGCATGGCGCTGATAGAAGGTGTGGATGCCGTAGTGGGTGCCATCGCCGCGTTCCATAAGGATCGGCGACCAGATCACCGTGCTCGATACGTCCGCCCGATGTGACGGCTCGACTTCGGGCACGCCGACCATGGAGCGCGTGCCCCACGAGTGGTCGCGGGTCGACACCGAGTCGGCGTTGGTGAGTTCGCATCGCAGCCCGTCGAGCTCGATCCATCCCTCAGCCGTGCCGATCTGGTGGTAACGCGCGGTGTTGGGCTCGAACCGGGACGGTTCTTCGAGTGTGCAGGGCACCGCAGGACGAAACGTCCACTCGAAGGCGATCGGCAACACGTCGTTGGCCGCCAAGCTGAACCGCACCACGCGCAACGGCTCGAGCACGTCGTAACGGATGGGTCCGACCGCCATCGACTCGACGTCCGGTGTGAGCGCGCGCGACGCGCGCACCGTCCACTGCTCGACGCCGCGCGATATGCCGGCGTAGGCGTCGAGCACGTTGCGGTTCGGATACTGGCCCATGCCGAACGCGGCCTGGATTGACCCGTCCTTCGATGCCGCCATCGCGCAAACCTTCTCGGTCCACGACGGATCGTCGGTGCTCTGGTGGTGGAACGTCTCGTCGGCGGGGACGACCGGACCGAGTGCGGCCACTTAGAACAAGTACTCGAAGTGCTGCGTCTCGACCATCAGCGGGAAGCGGTAGCCGACGTAGAAGCTGTGAAGGTTGAGCATGCCTTCGTACTCCTCGACCTTCGACTCGATGAGATCGACGGCGTCGGGCTCCTTCTCTTTCCATGCCCGCGCCCGGCGAAGCACCTCGTCGAAGTCTTCCTTGGTGGCGACGGAGATTCCGAAGTGGTCGAGCCGCGGGGCCGCCATCGGCTGATCCTCGGCGATGAGGAACACGAACTGTTCGTGGTGATGCGCGCGCAACACGAGGCGATGACGGTCCTCGGTGAGGTCTTCGTACTCTTCGAAGCCGAACACGTCGCCGTAGAACGCGGTGATCGCGTCGCGGCCTTCCTTGTCGAGCGCGTCCGCCGGCATCGACATGGCGACGTGGTTCAGGCGCGGCGGCTTCGAAAATGCGGGGCCAGTGGTCATGGTTTTACCAATACCTTTCCTGCGATCTCGCCACCGGCGAGACCGCGCATCGCATCGAGCAATCCGTCGAGCGGCACCTCGCCCGGTTCCAGCAGCGCGTCAACCGGCATCGTGCCGCTCGCCAACAACCCGAGTGCCTCCTCGAAGCCGTCCTTGTCGTAGGTGAACGCGCCGGTGATGACGACTTCGTTCAACAGGATCCGGTTCGGGTCGAACTTCGGCTGCGCCATACCCGCGCCAACCAACACCAACATGCCGCCGCGCTTGCATTGCGCCAGACCGGCCTCCATCGCCCGGCCGTGCCCCGAGCACTCCAGGACGACGTCCACGGCGCCGGCCACGACCAGGCCCGGCTCGGCGATCGACGGGACGTGAAGATCGTCGGGATGCACGACGCGCGCCGCGCCGACCGCCGCCGCGATGTCACGCCGGATCTCGGTCGGCTCCGAACACGTAACGTCGTCGACGCCCATCGCCCGCAACGCCGCGATAGTCAGCGCGCCGATCGGCCCGGCGCCCATCACCATCACGCTCATGCCGGGCTGGACGCGTCCCTGGTGAATGCCGTGCAGCGCCACTGCCAGCGGTTCGGCCAGCGCGGCGGCGCGCGGATCGAGGCCGGAGGGCATCGGGAGGACTTCGCCTTCGTGGGTCAGCTTGTATGTCGCGAACGCGCCATGGTCAGGCGTGGCGCCCGGCGTGTCACGCGCCGCGCAAAGCGACGGGCGACCGGCGCGGCACGCGTCGCATTCGCCGCATCGGATCGACGGACCGCCCACGACCACGTCGCCGACGCTCCACTTCGTCACGCCGCTTCCAGTCGCGGCGATGCGGCCGACCCATTCGTGGCCTTCCCAACTCCCCTTGCGTCCCCACCCGTCCAGGACCATGTGCAGGTCGCTGCCGCACACGCCGCACAGGTCGACTTCGACGAGGACTTCCTTGTCGCCCACGTCGGGCACAGGCACGTCTTCGACCGACAGCCTGCCGGGTCCGCCGCCTAAGACCGCCGCGCGCATTGTCTGAGTCACCTCCGCAAGCTACCTAGCAAGAAGGGTGGCTGCTCGGTGCGCGAGCGCCGCCAACGTGAGCGTCGGGTTGTATCCGGCGGCGGTCACGAAGACCGACGAGTCGCACACGAGCACGTTCTCCACGTCCCACAGGCGTTGCTCCGGCGACACCACCGACGTCGACGGATCGGTGCCCATGCGCGCGGTGCCCATCACGTGGCGGGACTCGGGCGCCTCCGTGCCGCGGGGCGACGTGGCCGAGAACGTGGCCTCCGCGCCCGCCTCGTTCATCACCGCTTCGTGCACCCCGACGGAATACGCCGAGGCCGCCAACTCGTGGCGGTGGGGCGCGTACGTCACTCGACCGGCGGGGAATCCCCATGCGTCCGCGGTCGACGGGTCGAGGTCGACGCGGTTGGTGGCTTGCGGCAGATCCTCGCCTTGCATGGTGAAGGCCCACAGCCGGCGGCGGAGCGCGCTGTCGGTCATCGACGGCAGGTGGTGCCTGCCCCGGCCGTACGTGCCCGCCTCGTCGATGGGGCCGCGACCGGATCCGTGCTCGGTCGTACCGCCCCGCATCCACGGAAGACCGGCGTCGCGCGCGGCCGCGCGAAGTTCCGGCGTGTCGATCATCAGGTCGTCGTGCAGGTGGGTGACCGAACGGCCGCGTTCACCGCCGGTGTCGCGGTCGAAGACGCCGACGGTGAACGTTTGGAAGTGGTACGTGAGGTAGCGCCCGACGTTGTCGCCGCCAATGCCGTTGCGCAACAGCAGTCGCGGCGTCTCGAACGCGCCGCCGGCCACGATCACCGCGCGTGACGCCGTCACTTGGACAACGGGCGGGTCCGGGTAGCAGTTGAGATCGAGGTAACGCACGCCGGTGGCGCGCCTTGCCGACCCGTCCAGCACGATCTCCGACACGTAGGCGTCGGAACGCAGATCAAGTCGGCCGGTCGCGAGCGATCGCGCCAGGGCGGCGATCGGATCGCCCTTGGCATGGATAGGACAGCCGTAGCCGCCGCAGTACCCGCAGTCCACGCAGGCCGGCCGGCCGTCGTAGTCGATCGAGTTCACGCCGCTCGGCGCGCGATACGGATGCAAACCGAGACGTTCGGCCGCCGCGCCCGACACGAGCGCGAACGGCATGTCGGGCCCGGGTGGCATCGGGAACGGGTCGCGTCGCGGTGCCGCGAACGGATTGGTTCCGGTTTCGCCGGCCACGCCGAACGACCTCTCGGCCGCCGCGTAGTGCGGCTCGAGTTCGTCGTAGCCAAACGGCCAGTCCTGGATCAACGCACCATCCATCGGACCGCGCGTCGACAACAGCGCGAAGTCCTCCTCGCGAAAGCGCGGCAGCTTCGCGTCGGCGTGCACGCCCCCGCCCCCGATCGTCGACGGCAGGTTGTTGACCTCGCCCGTCAGGACCCGGTCACCGTCGGCGGCCGTGCGTCGGTACGTACGCGGCTCGAGGAGCGGATCGGGTCCGAGCATGTAGCGGCGGTGCGCCGCGACCTCGTCGTTGGCGAAGTGTCGACGCGGCGCGTACGGCGGCGACGTATCGATGAGGTGGTTGCGCCCCTTTTCGAGCATCACGACCGACCACCCAGCCTCGGTGAGCACCTCGGCCGCGGTCGACCCGCCCGGCCCCGAGCCGATTACGACTGCGTCGCAATCGGTCACGTTTTTCCCGGCCGGGCGCCCGCAGGCCCGGCCTCCTCCGCAGCGTGGGGGCCCCTCGCTTCGCTCGCCCCACGGCGTCCGTCCGCGTTTGCACGGGCGGGCGGGAACAGCGGCGCGGGGAATTCGATGCGCTGCCAGCCGCCTTCGTCGCGGTTGCCGCCGTAGGCCGGGTCGCCATACGTGGCCTCGCACGCGTGGCGATGCAACTCGTGCACGTCGGCCTTCTCCACCTCGCCTGCGGCCACGCGCTCGTACATCGCGCGCCACGACGCGATGCGCTGCGCCCACGCGTGGCGTTCCCACGGACCGATCTCGAGCCAATCCGATGACTCGCCCGACCACGCTCCGGGTGCCGCCCAAATCCGTGGCGGATCGAAGTCGAGGGCGGTCAACAATCGCTCGACGTAGCCGAGCGCGCCAAGGTCGCTCGCGCCAGGCACCTGCTCGTCGAGCGCGGCCCCGATGCGCTGGCGTTGCTCATCGCTCCACAGGCCCGCCACGAGCCCCTTTGTTAGCCCATTGCAACTAACGTCGGTGTCAACTTTCGGATGGGAGTCTGGATGGGGGGAAGGTTGAGACGTGGCGCGCGTCGGTTGCTCTTTGCCTCCGCTGCTGTCTGTCTCGTCCTCGCCGCCTTCGTGCCGAGTGTCGACGCCGAGGACACCATCCCGCCACCCGAGGTCTATAGCGGCAACGCCGCCGCCCAAGCGCTGTCAGTCGAGCTCAACCGCGACGCGCTGTTGCCGGTCCCCGAGCTGTTCAAGTTCATCGCGCTCGACGGTGCCAGCGCGTACTCGTCGAGCACGCGCCAAGCGCGGGCGTCGCTGTTGTTCCCCGGCAATGGCCTGATCCTCGGACCGAGCCTGGCGTGCGGCACCTTCGGCACGATGTTCCCGCCCGAGTTCAAGCCGATCCTCGACACGTGCCTGCAATACCAGTACCCCCTCACGGTGTTCGCCGACGACTTCAAACCCGACGGCGCGACCACGGGCGCGCTCGCGCTCGGGAAATCGACCGATCCGATCTCGGGAACCGTCGCCGGCGCGAGGGCGCATGCGGGCGAAGACTTCACCACGACCGACGCCGCGCTCCAGGATCTCCGCGTGCTCGGCCTTCCCGCATTCGGTCCGGTCGCGCTGCCGATCCCAGGGTTCGAGCTCGACACGTCCTTGGCGACCGTCGACAGCGCGACGAGTCGGACCGATCAGCGGATCGTCAATGGCTCGCTCGTGACGGTGGCGAAGACCACGATGTCGGGCTTGCGTCTCGTCGGCGGCCTCATCGACATCGGCGCGGTCACGTCGGAGTCGACGGTCACCGACGACGGTCGCGGCAAACGCACGGCCAATGCCACGCTCGTCACGAGCGGCGTCACCGTCGCCGGGCAGCCGGCGCGGTTCACCAACAAGGGTCTCGAACTCGGCCCGAGCAAACAAGGCGTGCCGGTCAGCCTCGACGACGCCAAGGCGCTGCTCGACCTGCTCGGCGTCAAGGTCACGGTGTTGCCAACGGTCGAGAGCGTGAACGAGAAGGGCGCGGCGGTAGCCAACGTCGGTGGGTTGCTCGTCGAGTTCGCCCGCGACGTGCAAGGTCTGCCGACGATTCCGGGGCCGGTCGGCGAACTCGATCCCAACGGCCTCTACACCGGTTCGATTGTTATCGGGCTTACCGGGGCGGTGGGTACCGCGTCCGCGTTCAGCCTCGAAGCCGACCTTGACGACGTCGTCGGCGACACCATCGGCGACTTCGAACTCGGCTATGGCGCCGAAGACTTTGCGACGGCGTTCGACGGCTCGCTGCCTCCGTCGAGCGCGCTCGGCGGTTCCATCAACGACGGGACGCGCAGAGCGCCCACGTCCTTGGTCGGCAACATCGTCGACGACTTCGGAGATCGCATCGGTCTCGTGTATCTCGCCATCGTGTTTGCGGTGCTCGGTCTGTGCATCGCGCCGCGCCTCGCTGTCCCGGCTCGCTTTCCCGGGCCTCGCTCATAGGAGTTCCGCATGCCTCCCGCTGACACACGCACCCGCGACAACGACGACCCGGATCCGCGGCATTTTGTGGCGCTGGGTCGGCGAGGCCGTGCGGCCGTGGCTCGGATGGATCCTCATCGCGGCCGCCGCGCTGCTCATGCTCATGGGCTATCTCGGCGTGTCGCGCGAATCGTTGCCGGCCAAACAGATCCCGTACCTCGTGTCCGGCGGCATCGGCGGCATCCTTCTGGCCGTCATCGGCGCCTACTTCCTCGGCACGCAAGAAATGCGTAACGACAGCGGGCGTCTCGATCGGCTTGAGCGCATGGTCGAAGAACTGCACGCGGCGCTGCTCACACGCGCCGACGCGCCACCGCTCACGAACGGTTCGTCGCCCACCGCGTCGCCGGCGGATGCGGCACCCGCCCGCAAGGTCCTCGTCGTCGAGGGCGGGCAGCTGTTTCACCGCGCGGACTGCGCGCTGATCGTCGGCAAGGACACGAGCGAGTCGACGCCCTCCGCGGCCAAGCGTCGCGGGTTGAAGCCGTGTCCGGCGTGCGCGCCGGTTCCCGTCGCCGCGCGTAGCTAAGCGGCGTCGGCTCGATGTTCTACGTCCAGATCGCGCTGCTCGGGATCATCTCGGGCTGCCTGTACGCGCTCTCGGCGACGGGCATCGTCGTCACGTACCAAGCGACGGGCGTGTTCAACATCGCCCACTTCGCGATCGCGCTGCTCGCGGGCTACCTCGGGTGGTACTTGAGCGGCGAATTGGGCCTGCCGCTGTTCATCGTCGTTCCCGTCGTCCTGGTCGTGTGCGGCCCGATCCTCGGGCTGGCACTCGAACGAGTCGTGTTCCGACCGTTGATACACCGGCGCGCCTCGAGTTCGGAGAAGCTCGTCGCCGCGCTCGGCGTCACCGTCGTCATCCTCGGCCTCGTCAACGCGCTGTGGGGACCAGGCGTGCAGGGCACCACGGAAGATCCGGTGCCACGGCTGTTCGGCGTTCGCTCGTTTGGCCTCGGTTCCTCCCTCACCTTCGACAGCGAGCAGGTCGGTCTGCTCGTCACCATGGGCGTCATCGCCTTGCTGCTCTACGTGCTGTTCAAGCGCACGTTCCTCGGCACGATGATTCGCGCCGTCGTTGACCGGCGCGAACTCGCCGAGTTGTCCGCCATCGACGTCAACCGCGTGTCGCAAACCGCGTGGGCGATCGGCGGGACGCTCGCGGCGATGACCGGGTTGATCATCGCCCAGGGCGTCCTCGAGCCGACCAGGATCATCTTCTTCGGCATCGAGACGTTCTCGGTCGCGGTGGTCGCCCGTTTGACGAGCGTGCCCAAGGCGATCCTGTTCGGCTTCTTCGTGATGGGGATGGGCCGGAGCCTCTTGGGCGTCTTCCACCCCTTCGGCGAGACCGGCGGATGGTCCGAGACCTACGCCGCGATCGCGCTGAACCTGTCGAGCATCGTGTTGTTCGTCGCGCTAGCGGCGTTTCGCCGCCTCGACGAGGTGGGTGAGACGGAGACCTCGGGGACCGGGCTGGTGGCCGACGCACTCGGCCAACGACGGTTGAGCCCGTCGGGCACGGTGGTCGCGGTGGTCATGTCGGTCGGCGCCCTGGTCGCGCCCTATGCGCTGACGAGCGGTGACCTCCGCCTCGCGGAGGTCGTCATGG
The DNA here is from genome assembly GCA_963769985.1 of uncultured Actinomycetes bacterium. GTDB lineage: Bacteria > Actinomycetota > Acidimicrobiia > Acidimicrobiales > JACCXE01 > JACCXE01. The sequence continues at coordinate 233,888 of CAVYNR010000011.1, forward strand.
CGTTGATGGTCATCTTCGTGTCGATCGTTTGCATAACCGGTTTCTCGGGTCACCTCACGCTCGGCCAGGCGTCGATCGCGGGCATCGGCGCGTTCGCCACCGCTCGCGCCGCCAATGCATGGGACTTGCCGGTGTTGGTCGCGATGCTCGTCGGCGCCCTCGTGGCGATGGGCGCCGGGCTGCTCGCCGGTTATCCCGCGCTACGGCGCAAGGGACTGTTCCTCGGGTTGACCACGCTGGGCCTCGCGTTGATCATCGACCGCTTCGTGTTCAACGCGCGGATCTTCCAAGGCGGCGCCGGCGGGCTCGTCGTGCGCCGCCCCAACTTCTTCGGCCTCGACCTCTCCGGCGATCACGCCTTCTACTTCTACGAGCTGGTGGTCGTCGCGCTCGGTGTTGGTGCTGGCGCACAACCTGCGCGCCGGACGGCTCGGCCGTGTGCTCGCGGCGATGCGTGACTCCGAAACGGCGGCGCAATCCGTCGGCATCGGGCTACGGCGGGCGAAGTTGTTCGTGTTCGGCGTGTCGTCGGCGATGGCCGGCATCGGGGGCGCGCTGCTGGTGCAAGCGAATCAGAACTGGGACAACGCCACGTTCAACCCTGTGCTCGGCTTGTTCTGGTTCACCGCCGTCGTCGTGTGTGGCGTGTCGAGTGTCGGCGGCGGCGTGCTCGCCGCCATCCTGTACGTGGCTATCCCGCGCCAGTTCAACCTCGACATCCAAAGCGCGATCGGCCTGTTCGGGCTCGCCGCCGTCTTCCTCGGTCGTCTGCCCGGCGGCCTCATCGCGCAAGCCGATCGGTTGATTCGCTGGTTCCGCCACCGCGTCGAACAGCTGCGCGTCGACGCGCTCACACCGCCGCCGCCGCCACCGGTAGCGCCCGAGGCCAGCGAGTTCGCGCTGAAGGTGCTGGCAGAAAAAGAGAACCGGTCGTGAGCGTCGCCGTCCTGTCCGCCGAGGACATCGTGGTGCGATTCGGTGGACTGACTGCGGTCGACTCGGTGTCGCTCGACGTGGCGCCCGGCGCGATCACGTCGCTCATTGGTCCCAACGGCGCCGGCAAGACCACGATGTTCAACGCGCTGAGCGGGCTGATCACGCCGTCGAGCGGGCGGGTCATGCTCGGCGACCGCGACGTCACGCGGCTGCCGACGCACGAGCGGGCGAAGTTCGGCATGGCCCGCACGTTCCAACGCCTTGAGGTGTTCGCCGGTATGACGGTGTTCGAGAACCTGCAGGTCGCGGCCGAGGCGGCGACACCGGGGCGCACCTTCACCGGGCTGTTCCGCTTCCGCCACTCCGACGAACCCGCGATCGTCGCCACTGTCGACGCGGTCATCGAACTCGTGGGCCTCGAGGCGGTTTCGGGCCGCGTGGCCGGCTCCTTGAGCACCGGCGCGCTGCGACTCGTCGAGCTCGGGCGTGCGCTCTGTACCGGCCCCGACGTGTTGCTGCTCGACGAGCCGAGCAGCGGCCTCGATACCGGCGAGACCGAATCGCTGCAGACAGTGCTGAAGAACGTGGCCGCCAACGGCGTCGGCATCCTGCTGGTCGAGCACGACGTGGGGCTCGTGATGTCGTTGTCGCAGCGCGTGTACGCCCTCGACTTCGGCAAGGTGATCGCCGACGGCACCCCCAACGAGGTCGCCGCCAACCAACTCGTGCGCGACTCCTACCTCGGCGTGGCCGACGAGGCCACGGCGTGAGCGCGTCGCTCGAACTGCGCGATGTGCGGGCCGGGTACGGCCGGATCGAGATCTTGCACGGCATGACCCTCAACGTTCCTGCTGGTTCGGTCGTCGCCCTCCTCGGTCGCAACGGCGTGGGGAAGACGACCACGTTGCGCGCCATCTCGGGCACCCTGCCGCTGACGTCGGGCGAGATCCGACTCGACGGCGCGCGCATCGACGGACGGCGCGCCAGCACGATCGCGTCGAGGGGCGTGGTGCTCGTCCCCGAGGGCCGCGGTGTGTTCCCGGGCATGACAGTGCGCGACAACCTGCACGTCGCCCACCACAGCGCCGGCCGCGAAGCCAACGGGGGCTACGCCGAGTGGGAGGAGTCGATCGGACGGTCGTTCCCGCAACTCGCCGACCGACTCGACCAGCAGGCGGGACTGCTGTCGGGTGGCGAGCAACAGATGCTGGCGCTGTCACGCGCGCTCGTCGGCGATCCGCGCGTCTTGATGTTCGACGAGTTGTCGATGGGACTCGCGCCGATCATCGTGGCCGACCTTTTCGACCGCATCGCCGCGCTGCGCGAGGAGGGTCGCACCATCGTGCTCGTCGAGCAGTACCTCACCTACGCGCTCAAACTCGCCGACTTCTGTTACGTCCTGTCCAAAGGCCAAGTCGCCTGGATGGGCGAACCCTCCGAACTCCGCGCCTCCCCCTCAGCCTCCGCCCTCCTAACCGCCTAAAAGGTGGGTCTAGTTGCCTTGTTCTAGGGCGGGGGCGCTGTATTGGTGGGCGTCGGGGTAGCAGAAGGGGAACTTGTCGGTGGCTTGGACCCACTGGTTTTTGGCGGGTTCGAAGTGGGCGACGGTGAAGCAGTCCTCGACCCTGGCCTTGTCGTACTCGCCGCGGCCCCACTCGAGGCCCACGAACAATCCGTTGGCCTTGTACTGGCGCAGCGAGGTGAGGAAGCTCTCGAGGCCCTTGCGGGTGGGCGACGCGCCGCCGAGCTTGATGCCCTCGGCCACCATGTTTCCCAGCCCCCACGATTCGAGCGCCCACTGGTGCAGCTCCAGGCCCGGCTGGTACTTCGCGTAGGCGGCGCGGAACTTGGCGACTTCGGGAACGCTGGTGACCGAGTACGGCATCGACTGGCCGGGGATGTACACCGACCCTCGACACGTCGCGTTGTAGTCGTTGCCGACGGAGTCGCCCATCGACACGATCGTGGAGACCTTCGCCTTGACGGAGAAACCTCGGCGCTGCATCGCGTCGCACAGCTTGCGGTTGGCCCCGTCGTCCATCGCGTCGACGATGATTTCGACGCCCTTGTTCTGCATGTCCGCGACAGCTTGATCGAAGCTCGGCGCCGCGAACGACACCGTGTACTTCGACGCCGACACGCCCTCGAGTTCCAAGCCTTTGGCGAACGCGTCACCGGCCTGCTTGGACTCGCTGATGTCGTAGGCGAACACCGCCGCCTTGGTAGCGCCTATTTCGTTCTTGAACCAGCGGAAGATGCCGGTGGTGAACATGAGCTGGCCGTTGTTGCCGACGGACTTCCCGTCACGCGGGTATCCCTGCGGATACGCCGACCAGAAGTGTGGATACCGGTTATAGGCGTTGGTGATCGGGAAGCCGATCACGGGCACGGCGGCGTTATTCAGGTACTCCGCTGGAACCACCGTGCGCGCGTGTGTTGTTGCCGACCATCGCGAAAACCTTGTCGCGCTCGACGAGTTGCTGCGCGCACGCGAGGTTACGGGCGCGGTCCTCGCGGTCGTCGCACGTCTTCAGGATGATCTTGCGACCGCCGACGCCACCGGCGGCGTTGACGGCCGCCGTCCACGCGCGTATACCGCGCACCGCGGGCGAGAACGCGTCGCCGAGCACACCGTTCTCCGCAGTGATGTTGCCCAGCGTGATCGTGGTCGCGGTGATGCCGACGTCGGACGCCTGGTTTGGCCCGCTGGCCGCCTTGGTGTTCCCACCAGTCGTTACCCCCGGTGACGCCCCGCCGCTGGACGAGCCTCCGCTCGGCGAACCGTTGCCCGCCGCCAACGTGGTGTCGGTGACGTCGCCGCTTCCGACGTCGCCCGCGGCGATGTCCGACGCGCGGTCGTCATCGGTGGTCGACGCGACGACGTCGGACGTGAACGCGGAATCAGGCAGCCGTGTGCCGCACGCCGCCAGCATTAGTGCGGCGAGCAACGCGCCGATCAAACGAGCCTTCATTGGTATGACCTTCCCCCAGCGGATGTCATGGATTTTCGCGAATGAACTTATAGACCCCGGCCATGTTGCGATTCACCTTCTCGGGCAGTGGGTGAATCGTGCCACCCATCGCTCGTGTGCCCCAGACGATCTTCGCGGTGCGCTCGACGAGCGCGGCATTGTGAATCGCCTTTTCCGGCGACGATGCGCACGTCACAAGCCCGTGGTTCGCGAGCAGGGCGGCGCCACGATCAGCGAGGTGCTTCGCCACTTCGTCACCCAGTTCGACGCTGCCGGTGCCCTTGTACTCACAGCACGGCACGTCGCCGCCGATGTAGACGACCACCTCTTCGATCACCGCCGGAATCGGTTCGTGGGCCAGCGCGAACATCGTGGCGTACACCGCGTGGGTGTGAATCACGCAGCCGATCTCGGGATACAGACGGAGCGCGGCGAGGTGCAGGTCCTTCTCGCTCGTCGGCCCACGTTCGCCCTCGACCACGTTGCCGTCGAGGTCGCACACGACGAGGTCCTCAAGCGTCATGGTGTCGTAGGGCACCGACGACGGCGACAAGCACACGAGGTCACCTTCGAGACGGCCCGAGATGTTGCCGGACGTCCCCTCGACCAACCCGTCGGCCAGCATCTTCTTCGCGGTCGCCAGCACGGCCTCGCGTGTGGTGGTGGGCGACGTTTTGGTATCAGCCATCAAGAACCTCCGGATTGACGATGTTGGCAGGGCGCTCACCGCGAAGGAGCGCGGCCAGCCCGTCGGCCATCAACGTGGTGTGGTTGGTTTCGGTGTCGTAGGTGGCGCCGCCGATGTGGGGCGCCACCACGACGTTGGGCAGCGCGAGCAATGGATGATCGGTCTTGATGCTTTCGCCCTCGAAATGGTCGAGCGCGGCGCCGCTGAGGTGGCCCGATTCGAGCGCCGTAACCAGGCCGTCGAGGTCATGCAGCCCGGCGCGCGCCGAGTTGACGAAAACCGACCCCGCCTTCATGCGCAGAAAGCGTTCAGCCGACATGAGCCCGAGCGTGTCGGGCGTGACGGCGGCGTGCATCGACACCACGTCGGCTTCAGCCAAGAGATCGTCGAGTTCGTGCGTCGCGTCGGGCGCGTACGGATCGCTGGCGATCACGTTCATGCCCAGGCCCTCGAGTCGCCACTTCGTCGCGCGACCGACGGCGCCGAGCCCGACGAGTCCGGCGGTCTGACCGGCGAGTTGCCAGGCGCGAAATCGCTGGTAGGGAATCGACCCGTCGCGGTAAATCTCGCCCTCGCGCACGTCGTGATCGGCGCGCAACAAGTGGCGGTTGACGGCGAAGAGGAGGGCCACGGTCATTTCGGCGACGGCGTCGGCGTTGCGACCTGGCGCTCGCAGCACGGGGATGCCGCGCGCGGTCGCGCCGGCAACGTCGACGTTGGTCGGATCGCCCCGCGTCGAGCCGATCGCAACGAGCGGGAGGTCGAAGACCGGGCCCTTGCACGAGTCGGCTTCGCAGATCAGCACGGTCGCGCCAAGCTCGCCGGCGCGCGCCGCGAGCTTCTCCGCGTCGTACAACCGCAGCGGCTGGTGGTCGATCCACGGGTCGACGATCACCTCACCCAACTTGTTGAGAATGTCGAGTCCGGGACCGCGTAGCGGCGCCGTCGAGAAGATGACCTGATTCAATTCTTCGGGGCGAACTACGTGCGTCTTTTCCATACCTAGCAGTCTTCCTGCGCCAGAAGCGACGCACGTAGTTCGCCCCTAGGAATTGTCATGGGCGGGTGAGCTTGGCATGACGCGTCGAGCTTCGGCGGCGACGAACGCGACATCGGCGGGATAGGAGCGGGCGGCGAAGAGCATGACGAGGCCTCCCACGGCATACATCGGAGCGATGATTGCCAGGGCAGTCGGGAGGCTGGTGGCGTCCGAGAGCACGCCGACGATGAAGGGCGCCAGCGCCGAGAGCGCGCGCACAATCGACCGGATCGCGGCGGCGCGGCCGCGCAGTTCGCCGGGCACGACGTCGGACATCAACGCCTCGCTCGGTGCCACGGGCATGGTCATAGAGAGGCTTCCGAGGAAGAGCAGGATCGCCGCGAGCGCAAGCGAACCTGTGAGAAACGCCGGCACCAGGAACAGCGTGGCGAACACCGACGACACGGCGGTCACATACACGCGGGCGTTGAGCACGCCACGACGTAGCAAGTAGTCGGCCAGCTCGCCGCCGCCGATCAACCCGAGCACGGCGCCGCCGCCGATCGCGGGCACGAACGCACCGGCCTTGGATGCGGACAGGTCGAATGCCTGCTTGAAGAAGTCGATGCCCCACACCGCCAGCGCACTGGAGAGGAACCCGGAAATGGTCAGCGCCATGAGGCCGAACCACATCGACCGGATCTTCATCAGCTCGCGCATCACCTCGATCCACGACGCGTCGTCATAGGACAGCGTCGACGTGCGCGGCGGTGGTAGGTGCAAGTCCGGCAGGAGACCGGCGACGTTGTCCACGTCGACGCGCTGCGACTCTTCTTCGTGGAAGGCACGGTCCTGCGCGCCGCGCGCGGGTTCGGGTAGCCGCGTCATGAGGAACACGGTGAGAAGTCCGAACGGGATCCACATCCACATCGCGGCGCGCCAGCCGATAGGTGTCGACCAGGACACCCGACAAGCCCACACCAACCAGCCCGCCGACGGCGCCGCCCATCTGGTAGCGGCCCATCATGCGAGCGCGCGTGGCGACGGGGTAGTAGTCCGCCATCAACGACACCGCCGCCGGTCCGTTCGCCTCGACCGCACCGACGCCGAGCCGGCTGACGAGCAGGAAGACAAACCCAGGAGCGATCGCACCGAGCCCCATGCACACGGTCCACACGATCATGGCGATCGTGAGCAACGTCGCGCGTCGCCACCGGTCGGCCAACGCGCCGATGGGCAACCCGCCGAGCACGCCCACTAGCACCATCGCGGCGGCCAGCGCGCCGAGCGCGGTATCGCTGACTCCGAACTCATCGCGAATGCCGTCGAACCCTTGCGCGAGAGAGAGGCGTTCGCCCTGTTCGAGCATCAGCGTGCGACCCGAGCGCGACGACGGGGAACGCCCCGTAGCGCTTCGCTCGCGTTGGCGAGACCTGTGGTCAAGCGATCCAAACCGTTTTAGCGTTGCAGAACGACTTGATGCCCGGCTCGGACAGTTCGCGTCCGTAGCCCGACCGCTTGATCCCGCCGAAGGGCAGCGGCGAATACGACGCCGTCATGCCGTTGATGAACACGGCGCCCGCCTCGATTTCGCGGATGAACTGCTGCTGCTCGGCGTCGTCGTTGGTCCACGCGTTCGACCCGAGCCCGAAGTCGGTGGCGTTGGCTAGTTCGATCGCTTGGTCGATCGACTCGACCCGGTACAGGCCAGCGACCGGCCCGAAGGCCTCCTCGGCGAAGAGGCGCATCTCGCGGGTGATGCCGGCCACGACCGTCGGCGGGTAGAACCACCCCGGTCCGTCCACGCGTGCTCCTCCGCACAGCACGGTCGCGCCCTTCTCCACCGCGTCGGCCACGAGTGCCTCTAGATCGGCGCGGCCGTCGGCGAGCGCGATCGGCCCGATCGTGGTCTGGTCGTCCATCGGATCGCCGACGACCTGCGCGGCCATGTTCGCCACGAACTTGTCGGCGAAGGCGTCGTACACGTCGTCGTGCACGATGAAGCGTTTGGCGGCAATGCAGCTCTGGCCGTTGTTCTGACAGCGGGCGACGGTGGCGACGCGCGCCGCCTCGTCGAGGTCGGCCGATGGCATCACGATGAACGGGTCGCTGCCGCCAAGTTCGAGCACGGTCGGTTTGATCATCTCGCCCGCCACCTTCGCCACCGCCGCGCCCGCCGGTTCGCTGCCGGTCAGGGTCGCGGCGTCGACCCGCGGGTCGCGCAACACCGCCTCGACCGCGTTGGAACCGACGAGCAGCGTCTGGAACACGCCGACCGGAAAACCGGCGTTGGCGAACAGCTCTTCGAAATACAGCGCGGTCTGCGGGACGTTCGACGCGTGCTTGAGCAGTCCGACGTTGCCCGCCATCAGCGCCGGTGCGGCAAAGCGCATCGCCTGCCACAGCGGGAAGTTCCACGGCATGACCGCGAGCACGACGCCCATCGGCTGGTAGGTCACCAACGCCTGGCTCGCCTTCACGGCCGACGGGTCTTCGAGCGGTTCGTCGGCGAGCAGCCCCTCTGCGTTGTTGGCGAACCAGTGGCAGGCGGTGGCGCACTTGTCGACCTCGGCCAGCGCCGAGGTGAACGTCTTGCCCATCTCCGTGGTCATCAGCTTGGCCACCGTCGTCGCGATCGGCCGTGAGCGAGTCACCGGCAGCGTGCAGCCACATCGACCGCTGCGTGAACGTCGTGCGCGGATACGTGCGCGACGCGGCGTCGGCGCTAGCGAGGCGATCTTCGATGTCCGACGCGCTCATCTCGTCGAACGTCTTGATCGTCTCACCCGTCGCCGGGTTGATCGTCGCGATCGCCATGCGACTATTCGTTCGGCAATTCGGCGGTAACCTACGCCTTCGCCATCACCGCGTCTTCCTGGTTACGCAGCTCAACCTTCACCTTGACCATGTGGTGACGACGGCGCTCGACGAACTTGTCGACCACCTCACCGGTAATGAAGGTGGCGTCTCCCGTGAACGCCGGATTGCGGTATTGGGCGCTCGACTCTTTCAGTTCGCCCCACTCGCCCGCCCACGCCGCCACGTAGTCGAGGATCCACGCACCCATCGAGGCGCCGTAGCCGTAGCCGCGGGGCATGCCGACGTGCTGGGCCCACCGCGGTTGCAGATGGCCGCGCGACGGGCCGTAATACGCACCGTCGGTGAGTTCGGGATTGACGCGCTCCATACGGCGATCGCCTTCGAAGCCGGCCATCTCCTTCGTGTAGCCCAGCTCCTCGGCACGCACCGTGGTCGGACCCTTCGCCATCGCGCCCCAGGTGGTCATCGGATAGGCGCGCCACTCGGTCGTGAAGCTGGCAAGGCTGTGCGGGCCGAGCACGTTCTCGGCCAACTCGTCACCGACGCTGACGGAGTCCCACATGCGTTTGTCGTGGCGCAGCACTTGGATCTGGTCGATGAACTTGAGCTTGCGCTCTTCGATCTCGGCGAGTTGGTCGTCGGTCCATTCAGGATCCTTGGGCTCGGAGAACAGCTTCTTCTCCTTTGCCTCGCGCACTTGATAACGAATGGCCGTCGACCGTTGCAGCGCGACCCGCTCGCCCTTCTGGTTGATGTAGAGCGTGTCGCCGCGCTGGAAGCAGGTCGGACCCGCAAACGCACGTGTTGGTGACCTTGTAGTCATACGGCATGCGATGACACACGAGGTGATCGCCTGGGTAGATGCGCGGGCCGAAAAACCACCAGTCGTCGCCGCCAAAGATCAGGTGCGAGTTCGGGATCTTGCCGACCTGCGCCGGTGAACAACCGTGACTGGTGTCGCACGCGACGGTGAAGCTCAGCGGCGCGACGAGCTGGCCGAACCGGCTCTCCGCGGCCCACTGCTCGTCGTAGTGCAGCGGGTTCGGGTAGTGCATGCCCTGTACCCACCGCCGGATGTCGTTGGTGGCGACGGGCTCTTTCAGTTCACCCGCCTGCATGGGCACGCCCATGTACTGGTCGAGGTCGGATGCATCGAGTTCAGTCACTTCTTCGTGCTCCCCGGCCGCACGGGCCGTAGTGAACCGCTCGCTCTCTGGCTATCGCTCGCTCGCATCTTCACGCTCCTTAAGTCTGTCGTTTACGAGTGCGACGAGTTCTTGGTCGCGGACCTTGGTGTCGCTCGCAGTCATCGGGATTTCGCCATCGGCGAAAAACAGCACGCGCTTTGGCACCTTGTAGGAGGCGACGCGTTCGCGCAGGAACGACTGGATGTCGTCGGCGGTCGCGGTTGCGCCCTCCTTGAGCGTGACGCACGCCACGACAACCTCGTCGAGCTTCGCGTCGGGCATACCGACGATGCGCGCCAGCTTCACCGGCGGACACGCCCGCAGTGCCACCTCGAGTTCGGCGGGCGACACGTTGGCCCCACCGGTTTTGATCATCTCGCTGCGCCGGCCGGTGAAGTGCACGAATTCGTCGGCGTCGACGAAGCCCGTATCGCCCGTCGCAAAGAACCCGTCGGCATCGAAGCACTCGGCCGGTGTCTTGCCGACGTAATGCTTCATCAGCGTCGGGCCCTTGATGAAGAACTCGTCGTCGACGATCTTGAGTTCATTGCCCGGCAACAGTCGTCCGGTGCTCGACTTCAACGCGTCGCGGCCCGCGTCGGCGGGATGGGCGACGAAGTACGCGCATGTCTCGGACAGCCCGTAGCCGACCGGTAGTTGCCAGTTCGGATCGCCCTCGACCTTGGGGTGACGGGCGAAGGCGGACTTGCCGAACACGTACTTCAGCGACGACAGATCGGTCGTTGACCACTCGGGCAACTCGGCCAGCGCACCGATTTGGTGGGGCAAGCAGTACGGCTCGGTCACACGTTCGCGCGCCATCAACGCGAGCGCTTCGTGCGGCTCGAACGTCTCCTGCATGACCCAACACCCGCCCGACGCCAGCGTCGCGCCCATGCCCGTGTTGAGTCCCGCCGTCCAGAAGATCGGAAACGCCATCCACAAGCGGGTCGACTCGGTGCGACGGAACAGCTGCGACTGGATCCAGAACTGCAGGGTCGGCGAACGGTGGCCGTGAAGAATGCCCTTCGGCTTCGACGTGGTGCCGCTGCTGTAGATGATGAGCGCGTCGTCGTCGGGCGTGACCTGGGCCGGTGCTGAGCCCGCAGACGTGAATTCATCCCACGACGCTTCGCCGGCGACGACCACTCGATCGCGGAGGCGTCGAAGTTCTGACGCGAAGTCGCGCCCGAGCAGGCGTGGCTGGGTCACGACCGTTTCGACGCCCGCGTCGTCGAGCATGAACTTGAGTTCCTGTTTCGTTGCGAACGTCGAGAGCGGGACGGCGACGCCGCCGGCGAGCGTGATGCCGAACAGCGAGATGACCGCTTCGGGCCGGTTGCCCATGACGATCGCGACACGCTCGCCCGGATTCACCGCCAAGCCGCACGACGCGTCGTAAAGCTGCGCGTACGTGAGGCGGCGCTCTTCGAACACCAGCGCTTCGTTGTCGGCGTAGCGGGCCGCCACCTCGCCGAGAAAGCCGCCCATCGTGAGCGCACCGATGCCGGGCCAGTCGTCGAGCGACGGCCCGCTGTAAGTGGTCATACGTGCGCGCCACCGTGCGCGAACAGGCCGACGAAGCCGTCAGTGGCGATGGCGTCGGCCAACTCGGACGCGGCGCGCTCTGCTCCGAAGGGCAGCCGCAACGCGGGTTGGATGTGACGCGTGAGGACCGACACGTCGTACTCGTCACACACCCCGGCGGCGCCGTGCAGCTGTTGACAGGTACGGAGAACGGCGCGGGCGACGTCGAGCGCGTGCACGCGCAACGCCAGCACGTCGGCGCGCGCCAGCGTCGGCGCTTCGTGAACGCGCCACAGCGTGAACTGGGCCAACTCGCGCAGGCCGGCCGCGGCCACGGCGGCGTCGGCGAGTTGGAACTGCACGGCCTGGAACGCCGATATGGGCTTGCCGAACTGGATGCGATTGGTCACATGGTCCACGGCCAACTCGATGGCGCGCTCGACGGTCCCGAGGATCTGCCAGCCGGTCAGCGCGAGATACAGCGACACGTCATAGGACGCGCACCCCTCGATCGCGTCGCCGGCCTCGAGATCGCTCACGAACGGACCCAACCTCGACCCGAAGCCCGCGCCCTTCGACGACGCATACCGGGCGTGGCCGTCCGCCGTTGCGACCCGCCACTGGCCGAACAGGTTGCCGTGGTCGACGCGGAGCCGGTCGTCGGGCGCTACCGCGAACGGCGCGTTGTCGCCGGCGCGGTCGCGCAACACGGTGGCGACGACCGGATACGGGAGCGCGACGCGTCCAGCGGCCTCGCTCAGCGACGCGGCGGCGGCCAGCGAGTCGGAGTCGTCGCGTGGGTCGAGCTCGTCGACGCCGAGCGCACGCAGTGCGCCCGCGACCTCTCCCTCGCGCCGCGCCGGCTCTTCCTCCGCGTGACGCGCCGCGTCGACACCGCCGAGAGCGTCGAAGGCCTTGCGGGCGGTCGCACCGAACTCCACCGCGTCGTCGGGCAGAATCGGATTCACTTGGCCGCACCCAGCAGCGCTTTGGACACGATCATGCGCTGCACTTCGATCGTGCCCGACGCGACGGTCGCGGCCTGCGCGTACCGCCAGTGGTCTTCGATGGCGCCGTGCAGCGGCGCGGCGGAACCCGCCTCGAGACTCTCGTCTTCGATCGCCTGGAAGAGCAACTCGGCCACTTGCTGATCGCATTGCGTCACCGCGATGCGCGCCGCGCTCGCGAGAACGTCAGGCGGCTCGCCCGTCTCCTGCGCCCGCACCGTGCGATACGCGAGCAGACGCGCCACCCGCACCTGGATGAGCGCGCGGGCCCATTGCGAGTGGAGTCCCGTCGGCAACTCGTCCCACACGGGCGCCAACGCTTCGCCGAGCGCGGACAGGAGTCGCTCACAACGCGCGTACCGGGCGATCCCGACTCGCTCGTGCGCGAGCGCCCGGCGGATCACTGCCCAGCCATCACCGATGCCTCCGAGTACGGCGTCGGGTCCGGCCCATACGTCGTCGAAGAACACCTCGTTGAGGTGGTGGGGGCCGAGCATCGACTTGATGGGGCGCACGGTGATGCCGCGGCGTGTCCATCGGAACGAGGAACATCGTGATGCCTTCGTGGCGCTCGCCTACGCCGACGCGCGCCGCCAGCACGCACCACTGCGCCATCCCCGCGTACGACGTCCAGATCTTCTGACCGTTGATGCGCCAGCCCTCGCCGTCTTCGTTCGCCCGCGTCTTGAGCGAGGCGAGGTCAGAACCGGCGTCGGGCTCGCTGAAGCCCTGGCACCAGATCACGTCGCCGGCCGCGATCGCGGACAAGTGCTGCTGCTTCTGCGCGTCGGAGCCGAAGGCCATGATCGCCGGGCCGACCCAGTTGAGACCCATGTACTGCGCGCCCCGCGGCTCGTGGTGGGCCCACATCTCTTCGCGCACGACGGTCTGGTCCCACATCGACCCGCCACCGCCGCCGTATTCGGTCGGCCACGCGATCGTCAGAAGACCGGCGTCGGCGAGCCTCTTGCAAAACTGCTGAGCGACGTCGAGGTCCGCCGGATCGCTGGTGAACGCACCGAGGTAGCCGGTGGGGATGTGCTCGGCGATCAGGGCGCGCAACCGGCCCCGAAGTTCTTCCGCTCGTTCGCCGAGGTCGTAGTCCACGCTTTCCCCCTAGAAAAGTGACACGAACGTTAGTCGGGTACGTTCCCGAGCATGGAGGCCGGAATTGCGCACGTTTTCGACGATGCCGACCCTTCGAAAGAGGCGCTCGTCACTCGTTCGACCCGGCTGACTTATGGCGAGCTCGACGCCCTCGCGGCACGGGCGGCGGGCGCGCTCGGCGCCATGGGCGTCACCGCCGGAGACCGCGTCGCCGCCTCGTTGCCGAACGAAGTCGAAGTGGTGGCCGCCTTCCACGCCGCCATGCGGCTCGGTGCGATTTGGGTCGGCGTCAACCAGGCGTTGGCGCCGCCCGAGAAACAGTTCATGATCCAAGACTCGGGCGCGAAGGTGCTGCTCGATGACGGCGACGCGTTACGCGATGCCATCGCGTCCGCCGATCCCCGCGACGCGGTGGCCGTCGACCCGTTCGCACCAGCGGCCATCGCGTACACCAGTGGGACCACCGGCCACCCGAAGGGCGCGGTGCACAGCCAGCACAACCTGCTGATGCCGGGGCGCATGCTCGTCGAGTCGCGCGGCTGGGACGACACCTTGCGTAAGGGCGACTGCCTCCCGCTCACCATCCTCAACATGGCCGTGCTCACCACCCTGGCCGTCGCCCAGTCCGGCGGCACGTGCATCGTGATGGACCGCCTCGACGCCGAAGGGGTGGCCGAGTGGATCCGCACCGAACGCGTCACCACGTGGAACGGCCCACCGGCCCTGCTGCATTCGCTGGCGACGAATAACGCCGTGGCGCCGTCCGACCTCGCCACGTTGAATGAGGTGTGGACGGGTGGCGCCGATTGTCCCGAAGCCATCCGGTCGACGTTCGAGGAGAAGTTCGGCCTGCCGGTCCTGGCAACCTACGGCTTGACCGAGGCGCCGAGCGTGGTCGCCATCGATGCGCGCGACGCTCCGCACGTCGACGGATCGAGCGGCCAGCCGCTACCCCACCTGCGCGTGCGCATCGCCGACGACGGCGAGATCTGCGTCTCACCCGCCGACGACCGCTACCGCTCATGCTCGGCTACTGGCAGCGGCCGGAGGCGACGGCCGAAACGCTGCGCGACGGGGAGCTGCACACCGGCGACGTCGGCTTCCTCGACGGGCACGGCAACCTGCACGTGCGTGACCGCAAGAGCCTCGTGATCATCCGCGGCGGGCGCCAACGTCTATCCCGCCGAAGTCGAGCGCGTCCTACAGACGTTCCCCGGCGTCGTCGCCAGCGCGGTCGTCGGGCGTTGCCGACGAGCGCCTCGGCGAACGGGTGGTCGCGCTCGTCGAAACCGCCGACGGGATGGCCCTGGACGAGGGCGCCTTGCGCGACCTGTGCCTCGCCAACCTGGCCAAGTACAAGGTCCCCGAGCGGTTCGTGTTCGTCGACGCCTTCCCCCGCAACGCCATGAACAAGATCATCCGCCGCGAGCTCGACGGCCTCCTCTAAATGACTTCGGAGGGTGCCGCCGTCTATGGCGAGGGCGGCGCCGGTGATGAACGTCGCCCGCTCCGACGCGAGGAACACGATCGCGTCGGCGATCTCGTTTGGCTGGCCGAACCGGCCGACGTTCACGCGTTGGCGTTCCAGCATGCGTTGCAGCACGTCGTCGGCGGTGGTGCCCGAGCCGCTCGGCGGCGGCCTTGGCGTTGTCCATCACCGACTCGGTGATCGTGATGCCCGGGAACCACGCAGTTGCTGAGCACGCCGTCGCGGGCGTACTCCTGCGACAGCGACTTGCTCAGGTTCAGCATCGCCGCTTTGGCGGCGGAGTACGCGGCGAACGCCTTGTCGGCTTCGATGCCGTCGATCGACGACACGTGTACGAGCCGACCCCAACCGCGCGGACGCATCGCGTTCGCCGCCGCTACGGCGAGGCGCGCCGCGGAGAAAAAGTTGCGATCGAACGCCGCCTGCCAGTCGTCGGCGGTGAGGTCGCGGAGGAACTGAGCGGACGTGCCGCCGGCGTTGTTGACGAGGATGTCGATACGGCCGAAGACGCGTTGACACTCGGCGACGATCGCGTCCGCCGCGCCCACCTCCTCGACGTCGACGTGTACCGGCTCGGGTCGGCCGCTGCGGTCGTGGGTCGAGATCTCGCGCGTCACCTCGGTAAGCGCAGCGTCGTCGCGGCCGCACAACAGCACGTTGCAGCCTTCGGCCGCGAGCGCGATGGCCGTCGCCCGCCCGATCCCGCGCGACGCGCCGGTAACGATGGCGGCACGGCCGCTCAGCCCGAGTTCCATTAGAGGCGGTACACCCGCTCGGCGTTGGCCGCGAACAGCTTGTCGCGCGCGCCGTCGTCGAGTCCGGCGGTCACTTCGGCGAACGCGGCGTACAACTCGTCGAAGGTGCCGTGCATCCCGTCGACGGGGAAGTTGCTGGCGAACATGCACCGGTCGACGCCGAACGCGCCGATCGCATGCTCGAGCCACGGACGGAAGGCGTCGACGCTCATCGACCCCAGCGGCATCGCCAGGCCCGACAGCTTGCACACGACGTTGGCGCCCACGGATGCAAGCGCATCGATGCCGGTCTTCCAGAGCGCGAATTCCTCGTCCGTCCCCGAGCGCGGCCAGCCGGTGTGCTCGACGACGACCACAAGGTCATCGAAGCCGGCGAGTCCCTTCGCCGCTACCTCGAGTTGGTCGGTGCGCGTCATCAGTTCGAACAGCAGCCCACGCTCGTGCAGGGCGCGCAGGACCTCGTCGGACGGCAGCGGTGAATCGAACTGACCCATCGGACGCACGCCGCGGAAGCGCGTGGCCGACATCTGGCGGTCGAGCAGCGCTACCGCCTCCGCCGCCGAATCCGTCGGCGGGAGGCCACCGACGATCGCGTCGGGGTGACCCTCGAGCTCCGCGCGCTGGTCGAGCTCAAGCGTCTCGTCGATCGAGTGATGGCCGGTGGCCGCGGCCACGTTGACGACCTTCTCGACGTTCCAGCCGGCTGACTCGGCCTTATAGGTGGGCACGTCGAAGAGCCGGTTCATCCCGGTCGTGTCACCCATGTTGAGCTGCTGCCGACCCGATAGGTACGGGTACCAATCGGCGCGCGCCGGGATCCCACAGGTGCACGTGGGCGTCGACGACGCGCGACGGCTTTGTGCTCATCGCACGACGCTCCGCAACGCGTCGTCGAGCCACATGGGAATCTCCGGACCGCCGTAGCTCACGCTGGCGGCCGGGCGCGGGTGACTCCGCAAACCGAACCAGCCCGCTGCGGCGACCAGCTCGGCGCCGGACAACGCCTCGGCTTCCGGGGTGCACAGCAAGTGCACGGCGAGCGCGGCGACCGGACCCGTCTGCGAGGTCTCGACGCTAACGGCGAACGCGGCGACGGCTTCTTTCGTGGCCCGGCGCGCGTTGCGCGCGTGCTGCGCGAACGATTGGGCGCGGCTGCGGCCGCCGGAGGTGAGGGCGTCGGTGAGCATCACCAGACGGACGGGACGACCGGACTGCGCGGCGTAGTCGGCGACGGCGCGCGCCCAACGCGCATCGCTGTGGATGCTGTCGACGATGCCGTCGTGCTCCGCGAGAATCTGCTCCCACTCCGTGGTGCCGGAGATGAGGTCGCTCCGGCCGGCGCGACAACGACACCGTCCAGTGACCGAATCGCGGCGAGATCGTCGGGCGAAGTCACCGTCGTGGCTGTGATGCCGCGTCCGACGGAGCGCGTCAGCGAGCGCGGCGGCCAGCTCGGGACGGTCCGCCGCTACCGCGCACAAGCCCTGCTCCCCGGACGGAACCGCAACGTCGTCGGCGGCGGCGAACGCCGATGCGAAGCGGGGGTTCGATCCGCCCCCAGCCAACTGGCTGGTCTCGGCCGGGACCAACGCCGTCGGGGTGACCGCTTCGAGGAGCGGCCACAGCGACTTCATGTAGTCATTGCGCACAACCTCGAGGAGCCGCGGTTGCTCGATCACGGCCATCTCTGCGCCGGAGGCGAAGATGACCTGACCGCGGCACCAGGAGAACGCGTCGGAGGCGAGGTAAGCGCCGGCGGGGCCGAGCTGCTCGGGTTCGGGCATGGAGCCGAACAACGGCCCGGCGGCCGCAGCGGAACTCGCACCGCGCCCGGCGCGCTCGAGGGCAGCGGTAACCATCCGCGTCACCGCGATCGGTGACATGGCGTTGACCGAAACCCCCGCCGGCGCGCGCTGGCCGATCTGCCACGTGAGCGCGGCGACGGCGCGCTTGGCACAGCCGTACGCGCCGGCATCGCCCGCCCGCCACCCGGAACCGGACGTGACGCCGAGGATGTTGCCGCGGCCCGCCGCCGCCATCATCGGCAGCGCGGCGGCCAAGACGTTGCGGTAGCCGTCAAGGTGCACTTCGAGCACCGCCCGCCAATCCGCGTCGGTGCCATCGGTCCAACTCGTCGGGCGGCTGATCCCGGCAACGTTGATCACCGCGTCGAGCCGGCCGAACTCATCGGTCAGTTCCGTGAAGAGCGCGCGCACGCCTGGCCCGTCGGTCACGGAGACAGACGAGCGCGCGCGCCGCGCCGCCGGCGGCGACGATGCGCCCGGCCGTGGTCTCCTCCGGGGGTGGCAGTTGCTCCGCGCCGTCGAGCGTGACGAGCGGATCGACGGTGACGACGAACGCGCCTTGGCGGCCAAGTTCCTCCGCGATCGCCGCGCCGATCCCGGCGCCGCCACCGGTGACAACGACAACGCGCTGGTCGCTCACGACAGTTCGAGGCCCTCGCACTCGCCGCTCTCGACCCATTGTTCGAGCAGGTCGCGATACCCGAAGAAGTCGCCGAAGCCGCGGCCCCAGTTGCCGTTGCGCGCGCTAATCCGGCCCGGGTCGCCCTCGTTGTTCAGTCGCGACGGTGTGCACGCGCCCATCACGTGGCTTGGGTCGGTGAACGACTCCATGATCTTGTTCGTCCACTCCTCCTCAGCTGCGGCGGAAACGTCGAACGCCTTCACGCCGCGTTCCTCGAGCACGCGCACCGCGCCACCGACGAACTCGGCACCGACGACCGCGAGCTGGGTGTAGTTGACGGTGACGACGGACTGACTGCGCGGGCGCCGGCATGATGAACATGTTCGGAAACCCGCGGCTCATCATCCCGAAGTAGCGTCGACGGCGTCGTCTGTCCACTTGTCGGCCAGCGTTACGCCGTTGCGGCCGATCACCTCATGACCGGCCTTACGCGGACAGCGGCGTGAGTTCGGCTTCGAAGCCGGTGCCGTAGACGATGACAGTCGAGTTCGTACTGCTGACCGTTGACGACCGGCCCCTCTCCGTCACGCGTTCGATGCCGGCCGGGCAGTCGACGAGCGTGACATTCTGGCGGTTGTACACGTCGAGGTACTCGTCGTGGAAGCACGGCCGCTTGCAGATGTAGCGGTAGTAGGGCTTGAGGATCTCGGCCTTCGCCGGGTCCTTGACCAACTCGTCGACGCGTTGACGGTGCTCTTCCATGATCGCGAAGTCGAGTTCCTCGGCGCGGTGCATGTACTCCTCGAACGTCATGCCCTTCCAGCGCGGCGCGTTCTGCGCCTTCGCGTAGTGATGTGTCCACCCGTCGTCGATGAGATCGGCGTCGACCGTCTTTGCCGAGCATTTGCGCCTGGAAGTTGTCCATGCGTTCGCGCTGCCAACCGGGCTTGAGCGACTTCGCGAAGTCGGGTCGACGTCGGTCGGTTGCCGCGCACGCCGATGGCGGACGGCGTGCGTTGGAACACGTAGACGTGGTCGGCCGCTTCGGCCACGGGCGGCAAGCGCCTGGATGCCGGTGGCGCCGGTCCCGATAATGCCGACGGCCTTGCCCTGAGCTTGTCGAGCGGCTGCGTCGGGGCCGCCGCCGGTGTACGCGGTAATCCCACCGCGCGGTGTGGAACGAGTGGCCCAGCGAAATCCTCCATGCCGGGGATCGCCGGCAGCTTCATGAGGTTCAGGATCCCGACGGCGAGCACGTAGTACGCGCGGCGTGAAATCGTCGCCCCGGTCCGTCTGGACGCGCCAGCGCGCCGCGGCTTCGTCCCACGTCGGCGCGCGTCACGCCGGTGTGGAACAGCGCGTCGGCGTCGAGGTCGAACTTCTCGGCGATCGACTGCACGTAGAGCCGGATCTCCTCGCCGTACGCGTACCGCCGCGTCGGCACGTAGCTCGAGCTCTTCGAGCATCGGCATGTAGATGTAGGACTCGACGTCGCACATCACGCCCGGGTAGCGGTTCCAGTACCAGGTGCCCCAACACCGCCGGCTTGGTCGACGATGCGGATCCGCTCGACGCCGGCCTTGCGCAGCTGCACCCCGGCGAGCACGCCGGCGATTCCGCCACCGATGATGGTGACGTCGACGTCGTCGGTCACCGGCGTCGCGCTCGGTGCGCGGCGTGAACGGATCTTCGCGGAAACGCGCGAAGTGTTGCGTCGCGCTTGAGGTCCCGAATGTCGGTCGCGGCCGGGCACGAGGCGCTTGTCGCGCTCGGCCAGGTACTTCTCTTTGACGGCGTCATGATCGAAATGTGACACGGCTGTTAGAACCTAGCTCCGACGAGTCCTCGCGGACGGCGTAGCGTTGGCGGCATGAAGACGTCAGACGACAGTCAACTTCGCGCTGCTCATCCTGCGGTGCGGTCTCGGCGCCGTGATGCTGGCGCACGGCATCAACCACATCATCGGCGGCGGAAAGATCGCCGGAACCGGCCGATGGTTCGAAAGCCTCGGGATGAAGCCCGGCATCATCCACGCGTGGCTGGCGTCGCTAACCGAAGTCGGCGCCGGAACGCATGCTGGTCTCGGTTGCTGCACGCCGCTCGCGTGCGCCGGCGTCGTCGGCGTGATGGTCGTCGCGTTCATGACCAACCACCTCGGAACGGCTTCTTCATTTTCAACAAGGGCGAGGGCTACGAGTACGTGATGACGCTCGTGCTCATCGGCGTCGCGCTCGCGCGACGATCGGCGCCGGCGAGTGGTCGATCGACCAAGCGAGCTCGACGTGGGGCTGGACTGCCCCGAAGCAACTCGGTCTGCTCATCGGCCGTCCTCGGCGGCCTGGGCGCTGCGCGCGCTCGAGAAGAGGCCGTTACTGGCGCGGACTTCTGGAGACCGGAGAGGAAGCCGCGCGGTCTAACCCGTGCGGCCGAGTTTCTTCGCGGCGTCGGGCACCAAGAGCTCGGGTTTGAACGGGCCGTCCTCGACCGAAGTCATCACGATCTCCGGCAGCTGCACGTTCGGCGGAAGTTGGTCGAGAAATACGATCGTCGTTCGCGACGTCGTCCGCGTTCAGGGCCAGCATCGGGAAGCGCACGTCGTCGAGCATCGGCGTGTCGACGGGCCCGGTCGTGACGACGTGCACGTTGATGCCGTCGCGATCCACTTCTCTGACCGAGCGCGAGCGCAAACGCGTTGAGACCGGCTTTCGACGCGCTGAATATGCCGACTTGCCAGGGTGGGGTTCGTGGGCCGAGGACGACGACAGGAACATGATCCGTCCGCCGGCGGACATGACGGGAGCACCGCCGCCGACACGACGAAGGCCGAACGCAGGTTGGTGCGGATCACGGCGTCGAAGGTCGCCGCCGTCTCCTTGCGAACGAAGGTGCCTTCATTTATGCCCGCAGCGTGCACGAGTAAGTCGACGCGACCGGCGTTCGCCACGACGCGTGCGAACGCGTCCTCGTCGGCGCTGTCGCCGACGGCGCAGCGGGCGCCGATCGACTCGGCCGCCTCGCGCAGTACGTGCTCGCGCCGCGCCGTGAGCACGACGTCGTAGCCGGCCTCGACCAGCCTGCGGCCACACGCCAAACCGATCCCGCTGCTGCCACCGGTGACCACCGCTACCTTCGGACCCTCATCCATCCGGAGGAACCTACGTTGTACGAGCTACCCGGGATAGACGTCGCCGCGATCGACGCAGTCCGCGTAGTCACGCTGAACCGGCCGGACGAACTCAACTCGTTCAACGACGAACTTCACGAGTCGTTCGTGCAGCTGTGGTCACGCGTCGCCGCCGACGCTGATGCCCGCGCCGTCGTGCTCACCGGCGCCGGCCGCGCGTTCAGCGCCGGCGGCAGCTACGAAGACTTCGAGCGCCGCCGGATCGACCTCGACTTCCGCCAGCAGAGCATGGACTACGCCGTTCGAAATCGTCGAAGCGATGATCGACACCTCGCTGCCGATCGTCGGCGCGGTGAACGGTCCGGCGGTCGGACTCGGATGCACGATCGCGACGCTGTGCGACGTCGTGTTCATCGCTGACACCGCGTTCCTCGCCGACCCGCACGTGTCGGTGGCATTGGTGGCCGGCGACGGCAGCGCAGTCACGTGGCCGGCTATGACAAGCCTCATGAAGGCGAAGCAGTATTTGTTGACCGGCGACCGCATACCCGCCGGCGAAGCGGTCGCGATCGGACTGGCCAACCAGGTCGTCGGCGCCGACTCACTGCTCCCGACGCGATCGCGTTCGCGCAGCGCCTGGCGGCGCAACCGCCTCAGGCCGTCCAAGAAACCAAGCGAATGCTCAACCAGCATTTGCGCGCCAACGTCGAGCGCGCCCTGCGCCACGGCCTGGCCGCCGAAGCACGCGTCGCACGACACGCCGGAGTACCAGGCCGCGGCCGAAGCGATGAAGCCGAAGGACTAGCTCGCGGCGCCGGCGCCGCCGACGAGGGCTTCGCTGGTCTCACAATCTTTGGCTTCGTCGCCGTGACGGCAGGACGCTTCGCAGGCGGAGTTCTTCGAGAGACTCGCCGGTGCCCGGCACCATCCCCTTAACCGATCGTTTGCTCATTGGGACTCCTGAGACAACAGGCGTATCCAAGCGCCCTCGGACACGTCGCAAATCATAAGACCTGCCGAACCCGGGGTCGGCTGGACGATGTTGCCGTTCGTGTCAAGAATCCATTCCCGGATAAGAAACAGTCCTTGCCCTTTCCATGTCTTCTGGCGGCGACCAAGCGGACACCGCCAGAAAACCCGGCACGGCACGGCCTGACCTCCTTCCGAGACAGTCTGCCCAAGCGGTGTTGCGCGGCGCCTAGCACGGTTCCCGGGGAAGCCCGAGCACCCGTTCACCGATGATGTTCTTGTTGACCTCGGTCGTGCCGCCGGCGATCGTCATCGACCGCGAGCCGAGCAGAGCTCGTGCCCCACGCGTTGCCGACGCGCGCGCATGCCGACCAGGTCAACCGCGGTGTTGGCCAACGCCTGATCGCATTGCGACCACGCCAGCTTGATCACGCTTCCTTCGGCGCCTGGCGGTCGTCCCGTCGAGCGCGGCGCCGATCGATCGCTTGGCCAGGAACTCGAGGATGCGGACTTCGATGTAGCGGGCAGCCAACAGGTCGCGGTCAACGCCGTCAGACGGTCGACCTGCGGCTGCGACGGAGACGGTCGAACTTGCGACGCATACCGAGATACAGCGACGCCGACGCCCGGCCCGCTCGTTCGACAGCGTTCGCGTGGCGACGCTCCACCCCGCGTCAACCTCGCCGAGCAGCGCGGTCGCGGGCACGCGCACATCGGTGAAGAAGAGTTCGGCAAACGAGTGGTCGCCCGCCATGGTCGTGATCGGACGAGCCTCGATGCCGTCGAGTCGCATGTCGACAAGCAGGCACGTGATGCCCTTGTGCTTTGGCACCTCGGTATCGGTGCGCACGTAGAGTTGGCACCAGTCGGCGAAGTGGCCGTTGGAGTTCCACGTCTTTTGTCCGTTGACCACGAAGTCGTCACCGTCGCGGACGGCCGCGCAGCGCAACGAGGCAAGGTCGGAACCGGCTTCGGGCTCGGACATGCCCTGGCTCCAGATGTCGTCGCCGCGCAACATCGGGCGCAGGAAGCGCTCCTTCTGCTCGTCAGTGCCGAAGGCCAGGATCGCCGGCGCGATGTTGGCGACGCCGATCGCGTTGACGGGGCCGGGCGCGGCGACGCGCGCCATCTCTTCGATGTACGCGAGCTGGTCTTCAAGTGCCGCGTCGCGTCCTCCGAAGGCACTCGGCCACGCCGGCGCCGCGTACCCGCCGTCGTAGAGCGTCGCGTTCCAGGCGCGCGCCGCCTCGAAGGACTCGTAGTCGACAGGCGTGAAGTTGGCCTCGAGCCAGGCGCGCAGCTCGGCGCGGAACTGACTCACGTGTGCTTGACGAGCGGGATCTTGTAGAGGCGTTCCCAGTTCTCGCCGCAGATCTTTGCCTTCGAGACTCCCCGGGATACGGCATCTTGTCGAAGGTGTCCACGGCGTGCGGGAAACATCGAGTCGCCATGCGGGTAGTCGGTCGAGAACACCAGGTTCTCGTCGCCGAACGTATCGAGGTAGGGCTGCGCGGTCTCCTCTTCGGCTTCGATGCCGAGGAAGCACTGACGACGGAAGTAGTCCGATGGCTTCATGGTCAGGTCGGGCGCGTCCATCGCGCCGACCCACTCGTAGTGCTCATCGAGGCGATGCAATAGCCACGGCGCCCACGAGCAGTTGCCCTCGAGCAGTCCGACGCGCAGATTCGGGAAGCGTTCGAGCACACCGCCGCCGCAAAGCGACACCGTGACGAACTGGATCGCCAACGGCTGGTTGAACGTGTGCCACAGCATCAACTTGTCGAGCACACCCAGCGAGAAATCGGGCGTGAGGTAGGTCTGGCCGCCGCCGTGGAACGTGATCGGTACGTCGAGGCGCTGGATTTCTTCCCACAACGGGTCGTAGCCCGGGTGATGCCACGGCATGCGGTTGACGCACCCCGGTGCGAGAAATATCGCCTTGAATCCAAGCTCTTCCACCGCGCGTCGCGCTTCGAGAACTGCGCCCGGAATGTCGTGCGGCGCGACCATGGCGGCGCCGAACATCCGGTCGGGTGCATGCGCGCACATATCGGCGATGTAGTCGTTGTACGCGCGCGCGATCGCGGACGCGAACGCGGGCTCTAACCCGTCGGCGCCGATTTGTTCCGACGAGTCAAGGCCGAGCACGAACAAGCCGCGTGATGGGAACAGCACCGCGAGGTCGAGTCCCTCGAGATCCATCGCCGCGACCTGCGAGGCCGCGTCCCAACCGGCGGCTTCGGGCGCGGCGTACACGTTCTCGTGCTCGGGCCGCCAGCCGCGCCGCGGTGTGTCGATCGGCTGCGGGCTCACGGCGCCGAGGCGGAGCAGGGTGTGGTTCTTCACGCGCACTCGCATGTCGCGGGTGATCTCGGTTAACCCCTTGGGCGCGGCGTGCAAGTACTCGGGAGCGATGTAGCGCTCCCACAGATCGGGCGGCTCCATGACATGGAGGTCGCTGTCGGCGATGACGTGGTCGCGAAGCGCCATGCTCTTACACCTCGATCCCGAACGCGTCGGCGGCGACGCCGAGGGCTTCGTTCGCCGCGGGCACGCCTGCGTAGACCGCAACCTGCATCAAGCACCTCGACCAACTCCTCCTGCGAGATGCCGAGGTTGCGAGCACCCATGAGGTGCGCTCGCAGCTCGGCTGACTTGCCCAGCGCCGCCAGCATGGCGACGGTGATCAGACTGCGATCACGGATCGGCAGACCCGGACGCGACCACATCATGCCGAACGCTGTCTCCGCGACGTAGCGGTAGAAGTCGGGCGCCAACTTGGCCGACGGACGCGGCGTGCCGCCCGTCGCCATCTGCGGCCACAGCTGCGTCTGGATCGCGCGACCTTTGTCCAGCAGTTCATCGTCCATCAGTCCACTCCTTCGAAAAGGTTGACGGTGCACACGCTGCCGCCACCGACACAGTGCGCCAGCCCGACGCGGGCGCCTTCGACCTGTCGCGCGCCTGCCTCGCCTCGGAGTTGCAGGACGATCTCGTGCACCATCGCCGCCCCCGTCGGTCCGCCCGGGTGGCCGCGCGCGATCAGCCCGCCGTCGGTGTTGAACGGGATGCGCCCGCCGAGCGACGTCTCGCCGGCCTCGACCAACTTGTCGCCTTCACCGGGCTCGCAGAACCCGAGCAACTCGTAGTACTCGAGCTCTTCGTTGGAGAACGCGTCGTGGCACATCGCCAGCGACACGTCGTCGGGCCCGACGCCCGCCTGCTCGTACGCCTCCTGCGCGGTGGTCTGACGTCATGCGTCGCCGGACCGACGACCGGGCCGAGGAAGGCGTGGCCGGGCGAGTACGCCTCGCTCTGTGCGGCCGACGACATCGGACGCACGACGCGGCGATCGGGATGATGCGCTCGGACCCACTCCTCGCTCGCGACGATGATCGCGGCGGCGCCATCGTCAGCCGGGCACGCCATCATCGCCGTGAGGGGCTCCGCGATCATCCGCGACGCGAGCACTTCGTCGGCGGTGACGAGGTGGTCGGGCTGGCGGTGCGACAGCGGGTTGAGCGCGCCGTGGTTCCAGTTCTTGGCTGCGACCTTGGCGAAGGTTTCGGCCGTCGTGCCGTACTCGTGCATCCGGCGCTGCGCCCACATCGCGAAGAACGCCGCGGGCAGGATGGACGCGTCGAGCTGGTCGCGTCCCGCGCCGCGGGCTGCGGCACCGCCCGCGACGCGTGCCGCGGTCATGTCGGTCATCTTGTCGAAGCACAACGCCATCGCCACCTCCGCGCGTCCCGAGGCGACCGCCCACGCGGCCTCCCGGTAGGCGAAGAGTCCGGTGGCGGACGCGTTCTCGATGTGCGTGACGGGAAGGCCCGTAAGGCCGAACTCCTTCACGGCCTTGACGCCCACTTGGTGGGCAGGCCGAGGTAACCGACGAAGACTTCGTCGATGTCGGCCAGCGTCATGTCGCGCGTCGTGCAACGCGATCAGACCGGCGTCGCGGGCGAGCTCGACGGCGGGCGTGTCCTTGTACATCCCGAACTTGATCTGGCCAACACCGGCGATCGCCGCGCCTTCGATCTTCACGACGACACGCCGCCGGTTTGAACCGGTAGATCACGACGTCGTTGCCGTCGTCGTCCTGACGCAACGTCTCCACGTCGAGCTCCATCTGCATGCCGATGGAGAAGTCGCCCGACTCACCCTTGAGGATCGCCTGAATGCGCGGTCCGTCGGGTAGGTCGACCTGCCCGACGCCGTACTGGCTCACCGTGGAGTCGGTTTTGGCGAATAACGGCACGTGTACCCACGTCCAGGTGAACAGCGTGCCGGACGTGCCGAGCAACACGTCGTCGGTTCGCTCATGCAGGCACTTCGCACAAACGATGCGCCGGGGATAGAAGACCTCGCCGCACGCCTGGCACTTGCTGCCCTTGAGCCGCACCGGCGAGGCCGGGTCATCGGCGACCTCGAAGTAGTCCTCCGCCATCGAGACCCGGCCCATCTATGCCAGCGCCTTCGGCGCGGGCGAGATGGCGCTCGCCCCTGTACCCACTGGTTCGCTCGCAAGCTCGCTCACGATTTCTCCTCGGGCTTGGGTGAAATGGTGAGTTCGACACCGCCGCGTTGCTCCGCCGCGATCACCAGGTCGCCCCAGTCGTTGTCGCCCAAGCCGCGGTCGACAGCGTCGTTGAGGAACTCGAACACCGCGGCGGCTGCCGCGCTCGGCACGCCATAGGTATCGCCCATCTCGCCGATGAGCCGGGCGTCCTTGGCGGCCAGACGGAGCGCGAACTCGGTGGGCTTGCCGCGCGTGTTGATGCCGTCGATGGCCCGGTCGAGGAAGTAGTTCGACGGGCCGGCGAGCTTCACGACATCCGACGCTGTACGCACGTCGATGCCCGCCTTGGTCGTCAGCGCCATCGCTTCGAGAGCGGCGACGGCGCCGCTGAAGGCCATCAGACTGGTGGCGAGCTTCATCGTCGTGCCGGCACCGACGGGGCCGAGGTGAATCGTCGCTCGCCCTAGCTGCTCGAACAGCGGTGTCACCGCGCCTACGGCATCGGCGTCGTCGCCACCGACCATGAACACCAGGCCGCGATTCTTGGCGCCGAGCGCGCCGCCGCTGAGCGGCGCTTCGACGAAGTGGTGGCCGCTGGCCGCGAGTTGCGCCGCGATCGCTTGGTTGCTCTCGGGCAGCGTGGTGGACAAGTCGCACAGCACCGCCCCCTTCGGCGCGTGCGCCGCCCACTCGGCCGCCACCGCGGTCACCGCCGCCGGATCGGGCAACGACGTCAGGGTCACGTCGACCGCTTTGGCCAGTTCGCCGATCGAGGTCGCCGGCGTGGCGCCCTCAACCGCCTTCACCCGCGTGTCGTCGAGATCGAACACCGTCACGTTGTTGCCGTCGGCCACGAGGTTCTGCGCGATCGCGCCGCCGATATTTCCGAGCCCGATCACTCCGACGTTCGCCACGGCGTCATCATGGCAAGAACCTGACACGCGTGTTAGACGAATGGGATGGACCCAGCCGGCGAACACCTCTCCGCCTACGCGGCGGCCACGCCGGACAAGCCGGCGGCGGTGATGAACGCGTCGGGCGTCGTGCGCACCTACGGCGAGATCGAGGCGGCGTCGGCGCGCCTGGCGCGCGTGTTGCGCGACCGCGGCATCGGTGTCGGCGACCACATCGCAGTGCTGATCGACAACCAGCCGGAGTTCTACGACATCGTGTGGGCGGCGATGCGCCTCGGGGTCTACGTCACACCGATCAACTGGCACCTCGTCGCGGAGGAGGCTGGCTACATCGTGCGCGACTGCGACGCGACCGCGCTGTTCGCCGAGCGCGTCGCTCGCCGACATCATCGGCGCGCTGGGCGACGACATGGCCAGTGTCACGGCGCGCATCTGTGTCGACGGGCAGATTGACGGCTTCGAAGACATGCCGGCGCTCGTGGACGGAGTCGACGCGTCGCCGCTCGCCGATGAACGCGAGGGCGGGTGGATGTTCTATTCGTCGGGCACGACCGGCCAGCCCAAGGGCATCCTGCCGCCGCTGCCTCCTGGAGACCTCGGCGCGCAAGTCGTTCCTCACTGGTATGCTGACGGGCATGTTCGACTTCACGGCCGACACCGTGTACCTGTCGCCCGGCGCGCCGCTGTACCACGCCGCGCCCGCGGGCTGGACCTACGGCACGCAACGCGTCGGCGGCACGGCGATCGTGATGGAGAAGTTCGATCCGCTCGAAGTTCTCGCGGCGATCGAACGCCATCGCGTCACCCACGTGCAGTTCGTGCCGACCCACATGATCCGCATGCTCCGGTTGAGCGAGGAAGAGCGGTCGCGCTTCGACCTGTCCTCCTTACAGATGGTCGTGCCACGCGGCGGCGCCGTGTCCCGTCGACACCAAAC
Source organism: uncultured Actinomycetes bacterium (assembly GCA_963769985.1). GTDB lineage: Bacteria > Actinomycetota > Acidimicrobiia > Acidimicrobiales > JACCXE01 > JACCXE01. The sequence goes on from CAVYNR010000011.1 coordinate 262,245, forward strand.
GCGCTTTCATCGAGTGGATCGGCCCGATCGTGCACGAGTTCTACAGCGGCAGCGAGGGCGCGGGCCTTTGCTACGTCAACTCGCTCGACTGGCTCGCGCACCCCGGCACCGTCGGCAAGCTCGATGAGCGGCGAGATCCACATCGTCGACGACGACGGCAACGACGTGCCCGTCGGCGAGGAGGGCGAAGTGTGGTTCGAAACCAACCGCCAGCTTCGAGTACTACAAGGACGCCGAGAAGACGAAGGCCGCCCACGACCCGCGGGGCTGGGCATGGATCGGCGACGTCGGCAAGCTCGACGAGGACGGCTTCCTTTATCTCACCGACCGCGCCTCGAACATGATCATCACCGGTGGCGTGAACATCTACCCGCGCGAGATCGAAGACGTGCTCACCGTGCACGATGCGGTCGACGACGTGGCCGTGATCGGCACGCCCGACGCGGATATGGGTGAGCACGTCACCGCGTTCGTGCAGGTGAAGCCGGGCGCCTCGCTCGAGGGCGACGAACTGATCGCGTTCTGCCGTGACCGCCTCAGTCATTTCAAGTGCCCGAAGGAAGTGCGCTTCGTCGACGAGCTGCCGCGTCTGCCGACCGGCAAGCTGCTGAAGCGCCTGCTCCTGCGATGAACGCACTGTTGGCGCACGCCCTCATCTCGCTCACGCGGGCGTACGCGCGCACCCCCGACGTGCCGACGCTCCCCTTCTACGCGGTTGTACTCCGGCTGCTCGATGGCGAAGGAGTCGCGGTCAAGGACTTCCCGGCGCGTGCCCGCATCTCCAAGCGCGCCACCACGACACTCCTCAACGCCGCGGAGAAAGGCGGTCTGCTGACCAACGAAGACAAGGTTGCTCGCCCGACCGAGGCGGGCGCGCAGGCGCGGGCCCTCGGCGCGAGCACGCTCGCGAGAGCCGAGGCGGAGTGGAGCGCCGCGATCGGAGACGCGGCGGTCGCCTCGTTCCGCGAAGCCCTGGAACCCTTGGTCGCGCAGTTCGGACTCGAGCATCCGCACTACGTGATGACCTACGGGACTGCGGACGTCAGCGCAATCGGCGGCTCGTACCCGAAGCACGGCACCGACTGGAAGCCGGTGGCCCGCGTCAGCGCCGGGAGTGTCACCGGGCTTCCACTGTCGTCGCTTTTGTCCCAGGCACTCATGGACTTCACCATTCGCTACGAGAGCGCGCTTCACCTGGGCGCTGTCGAGCACCGTGCACACGTTGCTGAAGTTTCCTGACGAGGGCTTGTTGCTGTCGGAGGCGCCACCGGAAGCCGGGCTGACGGGCGACGGCAAGTCACTCCTCGAGCGGCACCTCGTCGTCGAGGTCGACACGGGCGGAGGCGACCGCAAGATGCGTCGCGCCTCGCTCACGATGCGAGGGACATTCGCCCGCGACGCCTATAGCTCCAACGTCGCCCGCGCCGAGAAGGAGTGGCGCGAAGTACACGGTGACGCGACAGTTGACACGCTGAGCGACGCGCTGGCAACGGTCGACGCGAAGTTGGAGCGGGGTCTGGCCGATCACCCGCTCATCGTCTGGACCGGCGGCTTGCGCGAAGCGAGCCGCTAACCCCGCTGCGACTCGGCGAACTCGACGTTGCCCTGCAGGAACACGTCGATGTTGGACATCTTGAACTCGGCGATCGGCTTCATGTCGGGCACGTACAACTCGAAGGCGTCGCCTTCGATCGCGTCGATGATGCCGGCGGCAACGGTCGCCGGCGGTTCCTTGTCGCCGTTGAAGAACGGCGCGTCGTTGCCGGGCAGGTCCCAGATCTCGGTGTCGATCGCGCCAGGAATGATCAGGCGAACCTTCACGCCGGTGCGCCACAGGTCCATCGCCATCGACTCGCTCCACCCGCACAACGCGAACTTCGAGGCGCAGTACGCCGCCTCGTGCATGATGCCGGCCCGGCCGCCGAAGCTCGACACGTTCACGACCATGCCGTGGTCGCGCTCCAAGCCACTTCGGCAGCAGCGCCTGCGACATGCGGACGGGCGACTCGAAGTTCGACGCGCATCGTCTCGTCGATCTCTGCTCGCGATGAGATCCTGCACGCTGCGGCGCTTCGGGATCGCGGCGTTGTTGACGAGGATGTCGACGCCGCCCATGTCGTCCCACGCCTGCAGGATCATCGCCTCGGCGGCGGCGGGGTCACCAGGTCGCACACGTAGACCGGTGCGTCGTTGCCGCAGAGTCGACCAAATCCGCACAGCCGATCGTGACGGCGGGCGACGACGCGCGACGGTCGCGCCGCTTCGCGGCCATCATCGGCGCGAGCGCGGCGCCGATGCCCGACGACGCACCCGTGACGACGACGTGTGCGCCGGCGACCTTCATCGCAAGACTTCGATCACGGTGCAGTTGGCTTGGCCGCCGCCTTCGCACATCGTCTGCATGCCGAGACGCCCGCCGGTGGCTTCGAGGTGGTTCAGCAGCGTCGCCGTCATGCGCACGCCCGTCGCGCCGAGCGGGTGGCCGATGGCGATTGCGCCGCCACGCGGGTTGTACTGCTCGGACTCGGGTTTGAACTCACGGGCCCACATCAACGCAATCGCGGCGAACGCCTCGTTGCACTCGACGGCGTCGAAGTCGGCGGTGGTGAGGCCGGTCTTCTCGTACAGCTTGCGCGTGGCGGGGTTGGGCGCCGACAGCACGAGGATCGGGTCCTCGGCGGCGACGGAGAAGTGGCGCAGCACGCGCCCGATAGGGCAGGCCGAGCGCGTCGGCGGTTTCGCGCGACGCAATCAACATGGCCGCCGCGCCGTCGGTGGTCTGGCTCGAGTTGCCGGCGGTGATGTCGTTCGCGGTTTCCGGCTCCCACGACTGCGCGGGCGGCAGCGCCGCGATCTTTTCGAGCGCCACGTCCGGACGGATGCCTTCGTCGGCGTCGAGCACGTCGCCGGTGAACTCGCCGTCCTCGTCCTTGATCGGGACGGGCAGGATTTCTTTGGCGAAGTGGCCGCACTCGGTCGCTGCCGCGGCGCGGCGGTGCGACTCGACGGCGAACTCGTCCATCTCCTGCGCGCGTGATGCCCCACTTGTCGGCCAGTTCCTGCGCGACGCGGAACTGGGCGTAGAGCTTCCCGTCGACTTCGGCCAGGAACTGCTGCGAGAACGGGCCGGTGCCCCCACGAGCGTTGCTCGCCATCGGCACCCGCGTCATCGACTCGACGCCGCACGCGATCGCGAGGTCGTACATGCCCGACATAACCGATGCAGCCACGAAATGCATCGCCTGCTGCGACGAACCGCACTGGCGGTCGACCGACGTGGCGGGTGTGGTCCACGGCAGTCCGCCGGCGACCACGGCGTTGCGCCCGACGTTGCAGCCCTGCTCGCCTGACTGCGTGATGCAACCGGTGACGACGTCCTCGATGCGCTCGGGATCGACGCCGGTGCGCGCCACCAAGTTGCTGAGCGTGAACCCGAGCAGGTCCGACGGGTGCCACCCCGACAGCGCACCCTTGCGTTTGCCGAACGCGGTGCGAATGACGTCGACGATGACTGCTTCGCGAACTTCCACGATGACTCCTTAGACCTTCACCAAGTTGACGCCGTTGTCGCCCGTCACGAGCTCGACGGTCTCGCCGACCAACTCGCGCGCTTCGAGGTCGGCCATCAACCCGGCGTCTTCGACCTTGCCGTAAGCCCGCGAGCCGTCGCCGATGTCACCGATAACGAGACCCCAGTCGGCAGCGCCGTCGCGGCCGTGGGCCACCGTGTACGACACGACGTTGGCCGATCCGGCGTAGATGTCGGTGATGGGCACGGGTGGGTGGTCGTGCTCGAGGCCGCGCTGCACGCCTGCGCTGTCGGGAATCGCGACGGCGCCATCCGGCGGCGTCGTCGAGTACACGCCGAAGCAGTGCTTGGTCATGTGCATGCCGACGCCGGTTACGAGTCCGAGCGAACCGGGGTCGCCGCGCAGCACGTCGACCATCGTCGCGATCGAATGCAGCATGTAGTTGCTTCCAGCGCCGCCCGCGAACGGCAGGCCGCCCGTGACCGTGAGCCCGCGGGGATCATCGGTGGCGAGACCGAGCGCATCGCAGGCGAGGTGCACCGACGATGCGAAGCACGAGTACAGGTCGATGTGCGCAAGGTCGTCGATCGACGAGGCGGCGCAGCGGAACGCCTCGGCGCTCGCCGCCTTCATGGCGGGCGACGCCGACAGGTCTTCGTGTTCGGCAACGTAGACCGGGTCGGTGGCGTAGCACCAGCCCGCGCAGGTACACGCGTCGGTCCCGCGACACCCCGAGTTCGTCGGCCTTGGCGTGCGACGCGACGATGACCGTGGCGGCCATGTCGACGTCCATGATCGACACCTCGTACTTCGTGTACGGGTAGCCGACGAGCCGGTTCTCCGGTGTCGGGGTCGCCAACTCCTCGACGCGGCGAGCCTGCGGGAACCAGGCGAACGGATTGCTGGCGGCCACCTCGCTCATGGGCGCGAGCAGTTCAGCGATCTGCGCGGCGTACAAGTCGGGCGCGACGCCGAGCCGGGCGCGGCGAGCGACGTCGAAAAGCGGGAATGTCAGCCACGCCTGGAACACGTTGTGCGCGATCTCGGCGGGGTGGAACGGCGCTTCGAACGGGAACGGCGCGGGGGTCTCGGCCTTGAAGCTCCATGGCAGCCGCTCACCCGCCTTCTTCGCGCGGCGCTTGGTGTCGAGCGCCTCGGCGCCGGTGATTACCGCCAGGTCCATCTCGCCGCGCAGGATCGCGGTGGCCGCATCGTCGACCAGCACCTGGGGGGTGGTGCCGCCGATGCCCGAATAGAAGCGGTGGCGCGGGGCGATGCCGAGCGAGTCGGCGAGCCGGTCGACAGGCCGGTCGTAAGACCACGCCATGCAGTGGACGATCTGCAAGCAGTCGGCGGCCGCCAACACATCGCCGATCGCACCGGCATCGGATGCGGCGCGCCGGCACACGTCATCCCACAACGCCAACGGTTCGGGCGACGGGCCGTCGGCCGGACGGACCGTCCGTTGCGCGACGCCGATAATGCAGGGCGTCCGCGGGTCGATCATGTGCCCGTCCAGATCGGGTCGCGCTTTTCCTTGAACGCCAGCGGGCCTTCCTTGGCGTCGTTGCTCGAGAAGATCTTTCCGGCGAGTTCGCTCTCGATCTCGAACGCTTCCTTCTGGTCCACCGCGAGCCCGCGCAGCACACTCTCCTTCGTCGCCTGCACGGCCAGCGGTGCGTTGGCGTTGATGCGCGCCGCCCAGTCCACCGCCCGTTCCGCGAGCTCGTCGAGCGACACGATCTCGTTGAGCAGGCCGAGCTCCAGCGCCCGCGACGCGGGAAACGCTTCGGCCGTCAGCAGAAACTCCATCGCCGCGGGATAGGCGAGTTGGCGCGGCAGCCGCACGGTCGTGCCGCCGCCGGCGAACAGGCCGCGCTTGGGTTCCATCACGCCGAACACGGCGCGGTCGGTGGCGATGCGGATGTCGACGCCGCCGAGCATCTCCATACCGCCGGCCACGCAGGGCCCGTCTACGGCGGCGATGATCGGCTTGTAGATCTTGAGGCTGCGCAGCACGGCGTCGGTGCCGTCGCGCAACTTGCACCCGTCGATCTCGTCGACTTCGCCCGAGGAGATCTTCGTCTGCAGCTCGGTGATCTGCGGGATGTAGGTCTTGAGGTCGGCGCCCGACATGAAATGACCCTCGACACCGGTGACGATCGCGACCCAATCTTCGGGGTCGTCGCGGAAGCGGCGCCACGCGTTTGCCAGGTCGCGGAAGTGGTAGAGGTCGAGCGAGTTGCGCGCCTCAGGTCGGTCAATCGTGATCCGAGCGACGTGCCCGCCCACCTGCTCGTAATGGATCGGCATCGGCCCTGAGGTTAGAAGAGTGAGACGGATAACGTGACGCCCGTGTTAGAAGCCAGCCAGTCGATCGCGATTGGCGAAGACCACGTCGCTCTGGCGGAAACGGTGCGCAGGTTCTGTGCCCAACACATCACTCCGGCGGTGATGCGCGGGTATGAAGCGCCGTTTTGGGAGGACCTCGCCGACCTCGGCTGGCTCGGTCTGCATCTGCCCGAGGACGCGGGCGGTTCCGGTTTCGGCTTCTTGGAAGCCGCCATCGTTATCGAGGAACTCGGCCGCGTCTGCGCGCCCGGACCGATGCTCTCGACGATCTGGGCGAGCGCGCTGCTACACGCCGGCGGTTACGACGTGACGAAACTCGCGACCGGCGAGGAAGTCGGAACTGTCGCGTTCTACGGCGACCTGGCGTTGCACGGCGCCGAGGCGGACGTGGTCGTCGTACCGCTCGATCACAAGTGGGGCGTTACGCGCGACTTCACCGCTACCCCAGTCGAGTCGTTGGATCCAACCCGTCCACTTGCACGTATCGAGATCGGTTCAGCGAAGCCGCTGCCCCTCCCAGGCGGCGACGCCGAGATGATCAACTTCACCGCCACGTTGTTCGCCGCGGACGCCGCCGGCGGCGCGGCCTGGTGCGTCGCGACCGCGGCGGACTATGCCGCGATGCGCAAGCAGTTCGGCCGCCCGATCGGACAGTTTCAAGGAGTTAAACACCGCTGCGCCAACATGCTCGTCGCGACCGAGCAGACACGCGCCGTTGCCTGGGACGCGGCCATTGCGCTTGATCAAGACGACCTGACCGAACGCGACCTCGCCGCCTTAATGGCCGCCTCGATCTCGCCTGACGCGTATGTGGAGGTGGCGAAGGACTGCATCCAAGTGCTGGGCGGTATCGGCTTCACGTGGGAGCACGACGCCCACTTCTACCTGCGGCGTGCGACGGCGACGCGTCAGCTGCTGAGGTTTTCCTGGAAACAGTCCGCGGCAAGCATGGCCATGAACGGCATGCGCCGGCACCTCTCGCTCGACCTGCCCGACGAGGCGGACCGCATCCGGCCGGCCGTCGCCGCGTTCGCCGACGAGGTTGCCGCGCTACCCAAGGACGAGCAACGCGCCAAGGTCGTCGACAACGGTTACTTCGTGCCGCACTGGGACGCGCCGTGGGGGCGAGACGCGCAAGCGGTCGAACAACTCGTGATCGACGAGGAGTTCGCTAAGCGCAAGATCCGTCGCCCGCATCTGCAGATCGGCGCGTGGGCCGCGCCCACGATCGCGGCGCACGGCACGCCCGAACAGCAAGAGCGCTGGGTGCGCCCGACGCTGATGGGCGAGATCAACTGGTGTCAGCTGTTCAGCGAACCCGAAGCGGGTAGCGACCTCGCGGCGCTAACAACGTCGGCCACGAAGACCGATGGCGGATGGTTGCTGAACGGACAGAAAGTGTGGACGAGCTTCGCCCGCGAAGCCGACTGGGGTATGTGCATCGTGCGCACCAACCCCAAGGCGGCCAAACACCTCGGCATCACCTACATGATCGTGGACATGAAAAGCGACGGCCTCGACATCCGTCCGCTGAAGGAGATGACCGGCCTCGAGATGTTCAACGAGGTGTTCTTCAACGACGTATTCGTGCCCGACGACTGCGTGATCGGCGAAGTCGACGGTGGCTGGCCGTTCGCGCGCACGACCCTGGCCAACGAACGCGTCGCCATGGGCAGCGGCTCGTCGTTCGGCGGCGGCATCGAAGCGCTACTGATGCTTAGCGCCGACCGCGCCCTGCGTGGACACGAGCTCGAACGCCTGGGCGAACTCGTGGCGGAGGCGCACACCGTCGCGTTGCTCGGGCTGCGCGCGACGCACCGTAGCGTGACGGGTGCCAAACCCGGACCTGAGGCGAGCGTGCGCAAGCTGCTCGGCGTCGAGCACGACCAGCGGACGCAGGAGTTCGGCCTCGAACTGCTCGGGCGCGCGAAGGCGCGACCACCGAGGGCGTCGCGCAGCAGTGGACGTTCGGCTTTCTCGCCAACCGCTGCCTCACGATCGCCGGCGGCACGAGCGAGATTCAGCGCAACGTGATCGGCGAGCGCCTGCTGGGTCTCCCGCGCGACCCGGAAGCCAATTAGAATGGCCGAGCTGCTGACCGACCAGCTCCGCATGATGGCCGGCCAACTTCGGCGACGAAGTCGCGGCCACAAACGTCACTACCGAACGAGGAGATGACGTTCGACGAGTGGGAGGACCGCTCCAACCAGTTGGCCCGCTGGTTAGTGGCGCAGGGTGTGAAGCCGGGCGACCGCGTGCGCCATCTACATCGCGGCCGAGGAGCCGTTCGAGTTCCTCGTGTCCTATTCCGCGGTGCACAAGGCCGGTGCGGTTGCGGTCCCCACGAACACGCGGCTTGTCGCTCGTGAGCTGCAATTCGTGCTCGCCCACGCCGGCGCCGTCGTGGCTATCGCGGCGCGTCCTGCGTCGACACGCTCCTGTCGATCACCGACGATCTCCCCCAACTACGCACTGTCCTTCTCACTATTCCTATAGATACGTATAGGGATAGTGGATCGGCTGCCCGACTGACGCAGTGGTCCGATGCGGTCGCCGGAGACGCGGGCGAGTTTCAGGTTCCGGTTGTCGCGACAGACATCGCCGACGTCATGTACACGTCTGGCACCACCGGTCGACCGAAGGGCGTCGTCGTGCGCCACGGCAACATCGCGATGGTGCCGAATGGCCTGCCGCCCAAGGTGTCGCCGAAAGGCTGGCTGCACGCGTCGCCGATGTTCACCTTCGCCGGTATCTCTTCGACGTACAACCCGATGAAGTTGGGCATGCAGCTGCTCTACATGCCGCGCTTCGACGTGGACGCATGGTTCGACGTGGTCGAGCGGCGCCAGCCCCGGGCCACCTTCGTCGTGCCGGCTATGGCCGAGCTCCTCATCGCGTCGCCGCGATTCGACGATGCCGATATGTCGAGCCTGCGGATCTGCTCACTCGGCAGCGCGCCGGTCGCACCCGGCACAGTCAAGCGACTGCAAGACAAGATGCCGCGGGCCATGGTGAGCAACGCCTGGGGCATGACCGAAGCCGGTCCCGCGTTTTGCTTCATGCCCGAAGAGGAACGCGAGAAGCGCATCGGCTCGGTGGGCAAGCCGATGCCGCCCACCGAGTTCCGCATCGTCGACGAGGACGGCCAGGAGTTGCCGTCTCGCGACATCGGCGAACTGATCGTGCGCAACCCCGGCCGCGAACGCGAATACTTCAACGACCCCGACGCCACCGCCGCCACGTGGCGCGATGGATGGCTGCACTCGGGCGACCTCGCCTTTCTCGACGAGGACGGGTTCCTCTACATCGTCGGTCGAGCCAAAGACGTCATCATTCGCGGCGGCAACAACATTCACGCGTCCGATGTCGAGGCGGTGCTCTACGAACACCCGGCCGTGCAGGAAGCGGCCGTGGCGAGCATCCCCCACGACGTGCTTGGCGAAGACGTTGCGGCCTGGATCGTATTGGTCGACGGCACAAGCGCGACCGCCGAGGACCTCGCCGCCTTCTGCGCCGACAAGCTGAGCGACTACAAGGTGCCGCGGCAGTTCACGTTCGTCGCCGATCTCCCCCGCAACGCCACGGGCAAGGTCGTCAAGAACGACCTACCCCGGCGCAGTTAGCGAATCGAGGTCGCGTACGGCGTAGGTGTAATGCCAGTACTCCTCGCTGAGGATGGTGCGCAACGCGTCGCCGAGCTTGTGGGCACCGGGTGGCATGCCGGCGGTCGACGGCTCACACATGCGATCGAGGTCGGCGTCGGTGAGTGCGTCGACTATGCCGCGCACGCGCGCTTCGCGATCGGCGCGCACGGCGACGACCTCGGCCAGCATCGGATCGGCGTCGGTGTCGCGGCCGACGTCAACACCTTCCCAGAAGGGCGGCGGCAGTCCGAGCGGGTGATAGGGCTCTGGATCGTCGGCCACGACGCGCAGGATCCACGCGTCGGTTGCGAACACGAGGTGCCTGAGCGTTTCGACGAACGACCATTCGTCACCGACGCGCTCGTGCACGAGCGCCTCATCCAGCTCGTGCGCACGGGCGACAAGCTTCGCCCACAAGTCGTAGACGATCCCAAACCCCTTGCGCACGCCATCGGCAGTGGTCGGTTTCAGGTCGTTGACGACGGGGTGCAGGCGCCGAATCTCTGCCTCGATCAGCGGGGCGACCTCAATGCCGTTGATCTTGAGCCCGACGAACATGCCGTCGATCAGACGCGTTCAACATGAACGCGTCGGTGATGTGCGCATTCACCATCGCCGCGCCGCGCGACGCGCGTGCCGTTCAAACCGAGACCGGCAATGTCCTTGCCGGACAGATCGGGTGCGTTCTCCGCCACAGTCTGTCCTAGACGGCGCCGCTGAGAACGAGATCGGCGAGGCGTTGCCGTTGCCACCCCTGGCGACCGAACATCACGTCGTTCGCCTTGACGCGCCGGAAGAGCAGATGCGCGTCGACGTCCCACGTGAAGCCGACGCCGCCGTGTACTTGGATGTTCTCGGCGGTGATCATCGCCGCCGCCTCCCCCACAAAGCCCTTGGCCGACGCCGCCGCCGCTTCACGCGCGGGATCCTCGGAGTCGCTGGCCCACGCGGCGAAATGCGTCGCGACCCGCGCCAGTTCGAGCTGGTGGAGCATGTCGACGATCTTGTGGCGGATCGCTTGGAAAGTGGCGATCGGTCGGTCGAATTGCACGCGCACCTTCGCGTACTCCGTCGCCATGTGGAGCGCCCGGTCGCACGCGCCCACGCTCTCGGCGCACAGCACGATCGCGATGTCGTCCACGACGCGCGCCAGCAGCGGCGCGCTGATCACCTTCGGGGCCGACGCGGCGCGCCGGTCGACCGTCGAGCACGATGCCGCGCCAGCTTGCGCGTCACGTCGAGCGAAGGTACGAGTTCTCCGGCGGGCGAGTCGACGACGAACGTGCCCAGCGCGCCATTTGCCTCGCGAGCGACGACGTACGCGAAGTCCGCCGTGTGGCCGTCGAGCACCAGCGGCTTGAGACCGTCGAGCACGAACCCGTCGCCGTCAGCTCGGGCCGTGGTGTTGACCGAGTCGAGCGGGATCGCGGGTGCCGTTCTCCTCGATTGCGAGCGTGCCGCGCAACTCTCCCGACGCGATCGCGTCGAGCACGCGGTTGCCGCCGAGGTGCTTGGCCACCAGCGCCGAGCACACCGACGCGGAAAGCCACGGGCTCGGCAGGGGGAGTTTGCCCATCTCTTCGGCCAGCACAACCGCCTCGAGCAGTCCCAGCCCGGCGCCGCCGCTCTCCTCGGGCACCAGCACGCCGGTCCATCCGAGGTCGACCAGCCGCGACCAGAACTCGTCGGTGAAGCCGCGATCGTCGTCCATCATCGAACGGACGTAGGTGGAGGGCGCCTTGTCGGCCAGGAAGCTGCGCGCCACGTCGCGCAACGCGTCCTGATCGGCGCTGAATGTGAAGTCCACGGGCGGTCACCCTAGGGCTACCGCATACTTCTGGCCATGAGCCATGCCAATCCCGCGCCGTACGAAGCGTTCGACGCACTCGACGTCGACCGTCCAGCTGACGGCATCGTTCGCATCACCTTCGATGCGCCGCCCATGAACGCCGTCGGCACGGCCGCCCACGCGCAGCTCGCCGACATCTGGCCGGTGTTCGATCGCGACGACGACGCGCGCGTGGCCGTCATCCGCGGCGCGGGCCGGGCATTCTCCGCCGGCGGCGACTTCGAGATGATCAGCGACATCATCGGCGACTACGACACGCGCCTGCGCACCTTGCGCGAGGCCCGGGATCTGGTGCTCAACATCATCGGTTGCAGCAAACCGATCGTGTCCGCCATGCACGGCCCGGCCGTGGGCGCCGGGCTGGTAGCAGGCCTGCTCGCCGACATCTCCGTGGCGGCGCGAACCGCGCTGATCATCGACGGCCACACCCGCCTCGGTGTGGCCGCGGGCGACCATGCTGCGATCTGCTGGCCGCTGCTGTGCGGGATGGCCAAGGCGAAGTACCACCTCCTCACCTGCGAACCGATGGACGGCGAGGAGGCCGAGCGCATCGGGCTCGTCTCGTTGTGCGTCGACGACAAGGACTTGCAGGAGCGGGCCATGGCCATCGCGACCGACCTCGCGGCCGGCGCGCAGAACGCGATCCGGTTCACCAAGCACACGCTCAACCACTGGTACCGCGCGCAAACGGCAATCTTCGATGCCAGCCTCGCCTACGAGATGCTCGGCTTCGGCGGACCGGACGCGGTCGAGGGCCTCGCCAGTCACAAGGAGAAGCGCTCCCCCAACTTCGGCTCGTAAGGTGCGGCCGTGGACTTTGCGTACGACGCCGACGACGAGGCGTTCCGCGCGGAACTGACGACGTGGCTCGACGCCAATCTGCCGGACTTCGCCGAGCAGGGTGAGATCGGCACGGACCACGCCGACCAGTTCACGCGCACGATGGCGCGTCGACAGGCGTGGCAGAAACGCTTGCACGGGGCGAAGTGGGCCGCCATCAACTGGCCGATCGAGTGGGGCGGGCGCGAAGCCACGACGATGCAAAACGTCATCTACTCCGAGACGATGGCGCGGGCGAAGGCACCGGGCATCTACAACCCGAACGGCATCTGGCAGATCGGTCCGATGATCCTTCGGTGGGGTACCGACGAGCAGAAGGCGCGTTGGCTGCCGCCGATCCTCGACGCCAGCGAGCACTGGTGCCAGGGATTCACCGAGCCCGAAGCCGGTTCGGACCTGGCCAACCTGCGCACGCTCGCGGTGCGCGACGGCGACGAGTACATCGTCAACGGCACCAAGATCTGGACCTCCACTGCGCACCTCGCCAAGTGGGGCCTGTTTCTCGTGCGCACCGATCCGGACGCAATCGCGAATGGGCGCAAGCACGAGGGCATCACCGCGCTCATTGTCGACATGGAACTGCCGGGCGTGGTCTGCAATCCGATCCGCGAGATCACCGGCGAAGCGATGTTCTGCGAGGTGGTCTTCACCGACGCCCGCGTGCCGGCTTCCTATCTCCTAGGCGGCGAAGGCGACGGGTGGAACGTGGCGATGGGCACGCTCACGCACGAGCGCGCCGGTACCGGGAGCATCGCCATCGGGCTGCGGTCCGAACTCGACCAGATGATCGCCACCGCCCGCGAGCACAACCCGGACGCATTGGAAGACCCCGGCATCCGCGACCGCATCGCCCGTATGTATACGCAGGTCGAGCTCACCCGTCTGCTGAACGCGCGGGCGTTGTCCAAAACGCTGAAGGGCGAACGCACCTTCCCGGAGAACCAGATCGCCAAGCTGCAGTGGAGTTCGTTGTCCCAGGCGTTGGCCGAACTCAACGTCGACATCCTCGGGCCGATGGGCGTGCTCGCCAAAGGTGGGCCCGACGCGTTGGCCGGCGGCCACGCGGCGTACAACTACCCGTGGCAGCGCTTCACGTCGATCGGCGCCGGCGCCACCGAGGTGCAGAAGAACATCATCGCCGACCGCGCGATCCATCTCCCCCGGAAGTAGGTCCTCATGGGTTATGACGTCGCGGGCAAGCGCGTGTTGGTCACCGGCGGATCGTCGGGCATCGGCGCCGCGCTGGCGGAACGCCTGGCGTCGATGGGCGCGACCGTCGGCATCTGCGCCCGTCGATCGGACGAGTTGAAGGTCACCCTCGAGAAGTGCCGCGCCCACGCACCGGACTCGCAAATGTGGCTGTGCGACATGGCAATTCGCGAGGAGGTCGACGCGTTGGCCGACGGCGTGCTCGCAGCATTCGGCGGCGTCGACCTGCTGGTCAACAACGCGGGCATACCGCGGCGCAAGCACGTCACCGAGCTCGACTTCGCGACGGTCGAGAACGTCATGCGCATCAACTACCTCGGACCGACCCAGCTGACGCTGGCGCTGCTGCCCCAGATGCTCGAGCGCGGTGAGGGCCGCATCGTGAACGTGTCGTCGATCGCGGCGCCGTTGTCGTCGCCGGGCGAGTCGGCCTACGACGCGTCGAAGGCCGCGCTCGCGGTGTTCTCCGAAGCGATGGCGATGGATCTGTGGTTCGACGGGATCAAAGTGATGGTCGTGTATCCGGGCGTGGTCGACACGCCGCTGTTCGACATACCCGACAACGATCCGCTCCCGCCGGGGATGGAGCGCATCCCGGTCAGCGAGATGGTCGACGCGATCATCGACGGTCTCGAGACCGACGCCGTCGAGGTCTACGCCCCGGCGTGGTTCCGCGACATCGTCGTCGGCAAACTGCAAAATCTCCCCGGCTTCCTGGCTGGCGCCGCCGAATACCAGCGCACGCAAAAGATCCCGGACCTCTAAACCTTCTTGAGAAGCGAGGTTTACGCGGTGCGCCGGGGCGGCGGGCGTTGGGGGAACCGCCACCCCGGTCGCACCTGCCCTACGCGTGTACCCGCCGAAACGCGAAATAGACCGTTTTGGGCAATCGGACTAGAGCGTGTCGCGGTAGCTCATCGGGAGGAGTTCGATCAGTTGGCCGTCGGGATCGCGGATCATCTCGACCATGCCTGGGAAACCGCGGTGTGGCAGGTGTTCACCGCCGAGGTCGGCGGCGCGCGCGCACGCGGCCGCCACGTCGTCGACGCATACGGAAATGTGGGTCAGCCCGGGCTCGTTCATCGGACGCTCGCGCCGCGGGGTCAACGACGAGTACGTCATGAGTTCGAGGACCCAACCGTCGCGCTGGAGATACACGACGCGCAGGTCGAGTGGCGGTTCGACGGCCAGCAGCTTTGCGGTGGCCGCGTCCGGAAACTCGGCCTCGCTCCGAAAGCTGAAGCCCAGCACGTCCTCGTAGAATCTGCGCGACCGCTGAATGTCGGAAACAGCGAGGCCTACGTGGTTGACGACGGTCATGGTGCGCCTGACAGTAACTAACGTTGTGTCAGATTCGCAGAGGGGGATCCCATGACCACCACCGAAGTGCGACAGAACCCGATGGCGCCGCCGCTGCCGCCGATGACACCGCAGGGCGAACTAGCGCTGCTGGCTCGCATGTTGTTCCGCGAGGGCTACGACGACCACCTCGCCGGCCACATCACCTACAAGCTGCCCGACGAAACCCTCCTCGTGAATCCGTGGGGCCTTACCTGGGACGAGGTCACGGCGTCAGACGTCATGCGCATCGACATGGACGGCAACGTGCTCGAGGGCAAGTGGACCGTCACCCCCGCCATCCCGTTGCACACCGAACTGCACAAGGCGCGCCCCGACACGGGCGTCGTGATTCACAACCACCCGCGCTGGGGAACCCTGTTCGCCGACATGCACCGCGCACCGAAGATCTACGACCAGACCTCCGCCATGGTGCCGGGCGACGTGGCCGTCTACGACGACTACGACGGCGCCGTGAATTCGAGCGAGAACGCGCGCGCCTGTGTTGCGGCCTTGGGCGACGCGCGCATGGCGCTGCTGGCCAATCACGGTGTGCTGATCGTCGGTAACGACATCGCGCAGGCGCATCACCGCGCGGTGGTGCTTGAGTGGCGTTGCCGTCAGGCGTGGCACATCGAGGCCGTCGGCGGCGGTATCGAGATGCGCGACGAAGTGTTCAAGCGCTTCTCCAAGAACTTCGACTTCGTCTCGTTCCCCGGCCTGTTCGACGCGATGGCCCGCCGCGAACTGCGCGCCGACCCGACGATCCTTGACTGACGTCACAGACACCGCGCTGGACTCGGAGCTGTTCCTGCCGGAGCCCGAGCCACGCGAGGTCTTCGCCACGATTATTTCCGTCGACGACCATCTCGTGGAGCCGGCGGACATGTTCGAGGGACGCCTCCCCCGAGCGCTCCAACCATTCGCGCCGAGGATCGTCGTCAACGACGCCGGACATGAGGTGTGGGAGTTCGACGGTCAGACCTTTACGCAGGTCGGCCAGAACGCGATCGCGGGACGCCGGCCCGAGACCACCAAGATCGAGCCGTTCCGTTTCGACCAGATGCGCAAAGGCTGCTGGGACGTCGACGCCCGCGTCCACGACATGGACATCAACGGCGTGTGGGCTTCGCTCAGCTTCCCGTCCATGATCACCGGTTTCTGTGGACGGGTGTACTCGCAGTGCTCCGATCCCGACCTCGGCCTCGCCGTCACGCGCGCGTGGAACGACTGGATGCACGACCAGTGGTGGTCGCCGCACAAAGACCGCATCATCCCGATGGGCATCACGTGGCTGAGCGACCCGGAAATCGGCGCGGCGGAGATCCGTCGCAACGCCGAACGCGGGTTTCGAGCCGTCACGCTGCCAGAGCGCCCGCACGAGATCGGGCTGCCGTCGATCTTCACCGAGTACTGGGAACCGATCCTGCGCGCGTGCGCGGAGACCGACACGGTGGTGTGCCTGCACGTCGGCTCGTCGGGGCTTGGCGCGGTGCCGCCGGATGTCGGCATGACGATCCTTCCCCTGTCAGCCACGCTGTTTGGCCAGCAGTCGCTTACCGCGTGCGCCGAGTGGTTGTGGTCGGGCTACGGCGTGCGCATTCCCGAATTGAAGATCGCGATGTCCGAGGGCGGCATCGGCTGGGTGGCGATGCTGCTCGACCGCCTCGAGAACATCATCGACCGCTCGCGCTACGGCCTCGGCTGGGACGTCCGCCCAGCCGACGTGTTGCGGCGCAACTTTTGGTTCTGCACGATCGACGACCCGTCGACGATCGAAACGCGTCACACGATCGGCGTCGAGAACATCATGGTGGAGGTCGATTACCCGCACGGCGACTCGACATGGCCCGACACCCAGCAGGTCATCAAGGACGCGTGGGGCCACATCCCGGCCCCCGAGCTGCGCGCCATGTGCAGCGAGAACGCGGCGAAGTTGTTCCGTCATCCGCTCCCGGCCACGGTGTTGCCTACTGGGAGCTGATGATGTCGCCGGCCTCGACCTCGGGGTCCACGTCGGGCACGCCCGTCACGTCGATGTCGACGCGATGGAGCGTCGCGGTGAACGCGAACCGGCCGCGGTAGTCCTCGTCCGCCGGTGAAAAGTCGGGCGCCCAACCCGCCGTCAGGCCGGCGCCGGTCAACGAGAACCGGCTCCACACGGTGCGCTTGACCTCACCGGTGCCGATCACCTCGCCGTCGACTACGAGTTCAACAGTCGGCGGGCTGAACCGCATCGCCAAGGTGTGGTCACCGGCGCCGAGCGCCGGCAATGGCGCGTCGACGCGGTAGAGCCGCCAGCCCGACAGGTTGTGCACGTAGACGAGCCGGCCGGCAGCGATGTGGAACGACCACCCGCCGAGGACCGACCCCTGCACCGCGAGCACGCCCTCGATCACGGCGAGGTCTGACTGCACCGTGATGTGCGCGGTGATCGTGTGCGGCCGCCCGCGCACGTTGACGGCGACGCTCTCCGGTACGGGCGCGCGGCCGGGCCAGTACGTGTACCGATCGCGCGACGCGACCACCGATGGTCGACCGAAGACCATCTCGGAGAATGGCCGGTTGTCGACGGGCAGGACCTGGTTGCGCTCCGCTTCGGTCCACCACGTTTCGATCATCGCCGCGAGTCGCTCGGGCTCGCGGGTGGCCAAGTCGTGGCATTCCGACGGATCGGCGCGGAGGTCGTAGAGCTCCCACGGCGCGTGATCGAGACCGGGTTCCTCGAACTGGATCTCGTGGTAGGTGACGGCTTTCCATCCGTCTTGGTACAGCGCGCGGCAGCCGAGCATCTCGTAGTACTGCGTGGTGTGCGCGTCGGGCGCCGACGCCGACGCGAAAGTCGGCGCCAACGACACGCCGTCGAGAGCGCGCTGGGCGACGCCGCCGACAATTGCCGGTGCATCGAGACCGATGGCCTCGAGCAACGTCGGCACGATGTCGACCGCGTGCACGTATTGCGTGCGCACTTCACCGCGTGAAGCGATGCCGCGCCGCCAGTGCACGATCAGGGGGTCGGCCACTCCACCCTCGTGCGTCTCGCGCTTCCACCGCTTGAACGGCGTGTTGCCCGCCACCGTCCACCCCCACGGGTAGTTGTTGTGAATGCGCGGCCCGCCGATGTCTTCGAGGCGTTCGTCGGCTTCCTCGACGGTGCGCGGCAGCACGTTCCATACGCGTCCGTCGTTCAACGAACCGGTCGGGCCGCCCTCCGACGACGCCCCGTTGTCCGACATCACTACGACGATCGTGTTGTCCAACTCGCCGATTGTGTCGAGTCGCGCGACCAGTCGACCGATCTCGTTGTCGGTGTGCGACAGGTACCCCGCGAACGCCTCCATGTAGCGGGCATAGACGCGGCGCTCCTGTTCGTCGAGCGACGCCCACGCCGGCACCCAGTCGGGGCGCGGCGACAGTTCGGTGTGCGCCGGCACCACGCCCAACTCCTTCTGGCGTGCCAGCGTGGCGTCGCGCCATGCGTCCCATCCGGCGTCGAAGTGGCCGCGATACCGCTCGCGCCACGAAGCCGGCGACTGATGCGGCGAGTGACACGCGCCGGTGGCGAGATACAGCAGCCACGGCTTGTCGACGTCGACGTTGCGCAAATCCTCGACGTATTCGATCGAACGGTTCACCAGATCGGTGGTGAGGTGGTACGCGTCCTCGTAGGAGCCCGGCGGGTCGACGTGATGGCTGTCGTGGATCAGCGCGGGCACGAACTGATGCGTCTCGCCCGGGAAGAACCCGTACCAGCGCTCGAAGCCGTGCCCGAGCGGCCAGCGGTCGCGACGAGCCCCCATGTGTTCTTCGTCTTCGGGGGTGAGGTGCCACTTGCCCACGGCGTAGGCGGCGTAGCCGTGGGGCGTGAGCATCGCCGGCAACATGGCGCACGACTTCGGAACGCGCGCGTCGTAGCCGGGAAAACCCATGGCCAGGTCGACGATGCGGCCCATGCCCACCGCGTGATGGTTGCGCCCGGTCAGGACGCACGCGCGGGTCGGCGAGCACAACGCCGTCGTGTGAAAGCTCGAGTAGCGCAGCCCGCCCGCCGCGAGCGCGTCGATGTGCGGCGTGGCGATATCGGAACCGAAACAGCCGAGCTGCGCGAAGCCGACGTCGTCGAGGATGACCAGCAGCACATTCGGCGCGCCCGCCGGCGGACGCGGTTCGTCTGGCCACCACGGTTCTGCCTCCCAGTGATAGCGGCCGATACGACCGCCGAACTCGCCCGGCTCCATCGTCAGTGAGCCGGCCCCAGGATGTAGTTGCCCGATATCGGGTGTTGGTACCACCCGCCACCGGCGTGCGTGCCCCCGTCGACGTGCAGGGTTTGCCCGGTTACATAACTACTCATGTTCGACGCGAGGAACACCGCGGCGGCAGCCATTTCGTCGACGTGACCGAGGCGGCCCATCGGAACCATTCCTGCCATGTGGTCGATCGCGTCCTCGGGCGCGACTGACACGAGGCCCTCCGTGAGCGTCGCGTCAGGCGCGAGCGCGTTCACGCGGATGTTGTGTGGCGCGAGTTCGAGCGCCGCCGTCTTGGTGAAGTTGATGACGCCGGCTTTGGCGGCCGCGTACGCCGCGTAACCGGGCGCGGCGCGCACGCCTTCGATCGAGGTGACGTTGATAATCGAACCGGGCAGGTCGGCGTCGCGCATGGCGCGAGCGACACGCTGCGTGCACAGGATCACGTGTTTGAGATTGGCGCGGTAGAGCGCGTCCCAACCGTTCTCGGTGCCCTCGAGCAGGCCAACCGAGAACACGCCGCCAGCGTTGTTCACCAGGATGTGCGGTACACCAAGTCGGTCGACCGTGCTCGCCAGCGCGGCGTCGACCTGCGCGCTGTCGCGCACGTCGGTCGGGATGCCGATCCCGTCAACCTCATCGGCGGCGGCGGCGCACGTCTCGGGGTTCTGCTCCCAAATCGCGACCCGCGCGCCGAACGCGGTGAATCCGTTGGCGATGCCGCGGCCGATGCCGGAGCCGCCACCGGTGACTACCGCAACGCGCCCGTCGAGCCGCGCGATGTTCGGGTCAAGTGTCATACCTGGGAGATCACAAGCTCGCCGTAGCGGTCATAGGTGGCAATGGCGCGCTCGATATCGTCGCCGGGCACGCCGACTTGCACCCACGTGACGCCGAGCGCCGCGAGTTCGTTCAGCCCCGCGATGTGCGCACCGGCGTCGAAGTTGGGCGAGGCCACGTCGCCGCCGGCGTGGCAGGCGAAGGTCACGTCGATGCCGGTGAAGTCGCGACCGGCCTTGTCGACGCGCGTGCGGAGGTCGTCGAGCGCCGACGCCAAGTCTTCGACCGTCGACATGCCCGCCGTGCGCGCGGTGACGGCGAGATTCGCCGGAGCGAGGAACGGCGCCCAGCCGTCGCCGCGCTCAGCCACCCGTTGGCGAGCCTGCGCCGAGTTACCACCGATCCAAATTGGTGGACAGCTGGCGGGTCGCGGGTGCGCGGTCACGCCACGCGCGTTGAAGTGGCGACCCTCGAAGGTGACCTCATCGCTCGTCCACACGGCGCGCAGCACATCGATCGCCTCGTCGAACAGTTCGTTGCGCTCGGCGTGGTCGACACCCAACGCGGCGAACTCGCTCTTCAAGTAGCCGGCGCCGACTGACAGCGTGAACCGGCCGCCGCTCAACACGTCGAGCGTCGCCCCCGCCTTCGCCACGATGAACGGGCTCCGGTATGGCAAGACGACGACATTGGGAATGAGACGGATGCGTGTAGTGGCGGCCGCGCAAAACGACATCGCCACGAAGGGGTCGAGCGCGTCGTGGCCGCCGCCCTCGAGCCATTTCTGGGACGGGGCCGGGTGATCGGTGAAGCCGATGCCGTCGAAGCCCGCGGCCTCGGCGGCACGCGCCACCCGCGCGACGCCGTCGCCCGTGACCAGCGACGGCGAGTACGGGTGCGAGATGAGCGGATAGGTGGTGGCGAACTTCACGTCAGCAAACCTTCGCGCCCGTGAGCAGCGAACGCGTCGCGAAGCGCGGTCGCGTCCTCCGCGGTGAACCTTCGATAGGCGTTCGTGGGCGACGGGCGCCACCACAGATCGTCGGTCGTCGACCATCGCTCGGCGCGCAACGGCTTGCGGTCGACTTTCCCGGTGGCCGTCAGGGGAATGGGGTCGACGATGCGCACGAAACGCGGCGCCCACTTCGTACCGAGATCGGGCTGGTTGGCCAGGAACGCGGCGAACGCCTGCGGGTCGAACGGCGCGGTCATTTCGAGCGCGGCCATCACGAGGTCTCCCGTACCGGGGTCCGGCACCGGGTACACGACCACACCGGTCACGCCGTCGAAGCGCGACAGCACGGTCTCGACCGGGCCGGCGGCGAAGTTTTCGCCGTCTACGCGCAACCAGTCCGAGGTTCGTCCGGCGAAAAAGAACGTGCCGTCCGCGGAGCGGTAGCCGAGGTCACCGGTCCAGTACCAGCCGTTGCGACCGCGCTCGGCGGTCGCTTCGGCGTTGTTGTAGTAACCCTCGAATGACTGCAATCCGTCGCGTCCGACGATCTCGCCGATGGCGTCACCTGGGTTCAGCAGCACGCCGTTGTCGTCGAAGCGGGCGCGCTCGCACTCGTCACCCGACTCGGAGTTGAGCACGACGACGTCGACGTCCTCCGCCGGCTTACCGAGCGCGTTGCGCGGCATCCCCGAGTACGGCGTGATGACCACGCCGCCTTCGCTCGAGCTGTAGCCCTCCACCACGAAACAACCGAAGCGACGCCGGAACTCCTTGCGGTCGGCGGGCGACGCCTCCGATCCGAGGCAGTACTTGAGCTCGTTGTCGGCGTCGTCGGGCCGCGACGGCTGGGCGAGGATGTACGACAGCGCCCGGCCGACATAGTTGAAGTAGGTGGCGCCGTACCTGCGAACGTCGGACATGTGCTCGGACGCGGAGAACTTGCGCCGCAGCGCGACCGCCGCACCGGAGACGAACGCGGGGAACAGGTTGGCCAGCAGTGCGTTGCCGTGGAACAGGGGCATGGCGCAATACAGAACGTCGTCGGGACCAAACGCCACCCCGCCTGCCGCCGCGGTGCGCGCCGCTCGGCCTTGCGTCATCTGCACCGCCTTCGGCGCGCCGGTAGAGCCCGACGTGAAGATCAAGCAGTAGAGCGAGTCGGCCGAGTCGGCCGACGGCCGCGAAACCCCCCGACTTTCTGCGGATTGCCCATCTCGGTGCGGTGCAATCCGCAGAAAGTCGGAGAGTTGGTGGATCGGGCAGCCGATGTCGAGGCCGTCGAGAAGGGGGAGGCCAGAGTCATCGGTCAACACGACCGAGCAGTCGGTATGACGGATGTCGCGGGCCAGCTCCTCACCCCGCCGCGTTGGGTTGATGCCCACCACCACCGCGCCAGCCAGCGCGGCGCCGCCAAGAATGAACACGTACTCCGGCACGTTCTCCAGCAGCACGCCGATGTGTTGTCCGGACTCAAAGCCCGAAGCCCACTGCGCGCATTCGGCGACTACCTCCCGCCACGTCCACGATTTGTCTTCGAAGAGGAGGCCGACGTTGTCGTCGTTTGCCCGCGCTGCGAGCAGTGAAGCAATGGACTCAGGCATTGGCCTTCGGCCGGCTAGGCACGCGGCAGGCCGAGCACGCGCTCGGCGATGATGTTGCGCTGGATCTCCGAGGCGCCGGCCGAAATCGTGTTTGCGAACGAGTGGAAGTACTGCTCGAGCCACGAGCCCTGCGGATCGTCCACGCTCTGGGTGCCGTCAGCGACAACCGCTCCGACCTCGACGGCCGACGCGCCTTGCAGCTCCGCACCGACGAGCGCCACGTTCTGGCGCAACTCGGTAGCGAACACCTTCATCAGAGCCTGTTCGGGCGCGTCACCGCCGCGCACCAACTTCGCGAACCCGCGGTAGCCCAAACAGCGCGCCGCCGTGACGTCGATCTGGCAGCGCACAATCTGATCGACCGCCACCGCCCGCTCGCCCGCCGACAACGCGCCAAGCGTCGCCGGCGCCTCGGCGAGGAGTTGTGACATCGCCATTTCGACGCTGAGCACGTTCCCGAGCCAGACCATCCCGCGCTCGTGGGCGAGTGATCCGTTCGCCATGACCCAGCCGTTGTTCTCTTCGCCAACGAGATTCGTCGCGGGAACCACAACGTCGTCGAGAAACACCTCGTTCAGATCGGGGTGCTCGGGATGAATGATTTCCGGTAGCGGCCGGACCGTGATACCGGGTGCGTCCATGTCGACGAGCAGGATCGAAATGCCCTTGTGCTTCGGCGCGTCGAAGTCGGTGCGGCAGAACAGGAAGCAGAAATCGGCGTAGTTGGCGCCCGACGTCCAAACCTTTTGACCATTCACCACGAAGTTGTCTCCGTCGCGCACGGCGCGGGTAGAGAGCGCCGCGAGATCGCTACCCGCGCCAGGCTCGCTCATGCCCAGGCACGCCGTCTTCTCGCCGCGCAGAACCGGCATGGCGTAGTTCGCGATCTGTTCCGGCGTGCCGTAGTCGAGGATCGACGGCGCCACGATGCCGAGGCCCTGCACGTTGGTCGTGCGCGGGATGCGCGCCTTGGCCAACTCCTCCATATAGATCAGCGTCTCCACCGCTCCGGCGTTGCGCCCGCCGCGCTCAGGGGGCCAGCCGGGCACGAGCCACCCGTCGTCGAACATCTTGCGCGTGAAGTCGCGCGCCCATTTCGGCGCGTGACCACTTGAAACCGACGGCTCCGCCGCCATGTTCTCGGGCGACGGCCGGTGCGTGGCCAGCCACGCCTTGAACTCGGCGCGGAATGACTCAGCGGCGTCGTCGAATCGCAGCCTCATGCCGTGAGGCCCATCAGCTTGGCCAGCCACGCGCGGTGCGCGGCGGCGTTTCCGAACAGAAAGTCGCCGGTCTTGGCGCGTTTTAACCAGAAGTGCAGGTCGTTCTCCCACGTGAAGCCGACGCCGCCGTGCAGTTGCAACCCGTCGCGCGCCAGCAGTCGCTGGCAGTCCCCGGCCGCGGCTTTCGCCATCGACGCCGCGGTCGTGCGCCGTTGGTCGTCCTCGGCGATCGTCAACGCCGCGAAGTACGCCAGCGACGAGGCCTTCTCGACCGACAAGTACATGTCGGCGAACCGATGTTTCAGCGCTTGGAACGAACCGATCGGCCTGCCGAACTGTTCGCGCACCTTGGCGTATTCGAGCGTGGCCTCGAAAATCGCGCGGCACGTGGCGACGGTCGACAGCGCCATCGCCGTGACGACCTCGTCCATCGCACGGCCAATGCCGGTCATCGCTTCAGGAGACCCCGGCGGGGCGACGACGCGTTCACCGCGTACCTCGACCTGGTCGAAGGTGATCGTCGCGAGAGCCATTGTCGGATCGATCGTGTCGACGGGCGTCGCCGTCACTGCGTGCGATGGCACCACGAACACGCCGGGTCCACCGTCACCGGCGGCCACCACCGCGATCTCGTCGGCGGTGGCGCCGCCGACCACGTGGGTCTTCGCGCCGTCAAGAACCCAGGCGTCGCCTTCTCGTCGAGCGACGGTCGCGGGTGCGCCGCCCAGCAACGGGAACACGCCGTTGTCCGCGACGGCGATCGTGCCAGTGATCGATCCGTCGGCCACCTTGGCGAGCCACGAGCCGTCGCCGCCGCACTCACGCACCATGGGCGCGAACTGCGTGACGGTGGCGAGGAAGGGCGACGGTGCAACGACGCGCCCGAGTTCCTCCACCACGAGACCCGTTTCGACAAACGTAAGACCCAGCCCACCATTGGCCTCGTCGACGCCGATGGCGGGCCAGCCCAGATCGACCAAGGACTGCCACAGCTCGTCGACCCCGCCGGCATCTCCCTCGAACACCGAGCGCACCAACGACGGTGGGCACGCCGTCGACAGAACTGCGCGCGCGTTGTCGCGCAGCTCGTGCTGATCCGCCGTGAACTCGAAGTCCATCAGGCGGTCAAACCCATGAACCCGCGTCGGATGATCGTCACCATCGCGCGCATCGCTTCGTCGCGTTCGGAAAAGCGAAGGGTGAACACGCTGTAAGGCATGCGTTCGATGAGAGCGAGAAACGCGATCGCGTCCACACCGGCGTCTCCGAAGCCGCGCCCGTCGAGCACGCGCGCGAGCCGCGCCGTCACTCCGGCGGCCACCTCACGGGAGAACGCCGCGAGAGTGGGATCCGATTCCTGCATCTCCTGCCACACGCTGATCACGCCGCCGTTGCTCTCGTAGGTCGCGAACCACTCCTCGGTCCATACCTGCAGTGCCGCCTCGTCAGCCGAGGACGGGAACGCGTCGAGTAGTTCGATCATGCGAAGACTCGCGATTTCCGCGAGGACGCGGAAGAAGTCGTCCTTGTTCTCGAAATAGCGGTAGAAGCTGCCGTGCGACACACCGGCCACCTCGACAATGTCGTCGACGCGCGCCGCGAAGTATCCCTGCGATGGCAGCACTTTGGCACCGGCGTCGAGCAGTCGCTGGCGCGTCTTTTCGCCTCGTGGTCGCAGGTCGCGTCGGTGGTCCACGTGCGGCGGCGGCGGCACCTTGGTCGGAGCGGCTTTAGCCGTTGACCGCACGAGGTTGGCGCCGTCGATCGGGCCGGCGAAGAGCCGATGCACGATGGCCGCCAGCGCGTCCACGAGCGGGCCGCGGTCGACGGGTCCCATCGACTCCCAATAGAACGAGCAGCGAATCAGTAACGACACCGCGCCGGTGCCCAGCACGATCGATTCTCGCGACGCGGGCTGACCGAGCGCCTTTAACACGTCGACCGCGAGGCGATCGCTGATCGAACTCGACGACTGGCCGGTGCTGGGTTGCTCACGGGCGGCCGCCTGAAACGAAGCGAAGACCGCGGAATAGGTCTCGTGCAGCGTGACAAACGAGTCCATCCACGCCGACAACGCCGCCACGCCCTGCGCGTCACGCGAGATCGGCCCGAGCCCGTCGCCCAACGCGACCATCTCGTGCCCGAGCTGGACGGCGAGCTTCCAAAAGACGTCGTCCTTCGACGAGAAGTACTGGTAGAACGCGGGCCGCGAACAACCGGCTCGTTCGGTGATCAGCTCGACGCGGGCGGCGTCGAAGCCGACGTCGGCGAACACGTCGAGGCCGGCGGCGAGGATGCGGCGTTGGGTGTCGGTCCCGCGCTCGCCGACGGTCGGGTTGGTGCCGAACGGGCGACGCCGGGTGATTTCAGCGTCTCTTCCTCCCCCTGGCACGCCGCTCACGGGTGAGTAATCTAACAGTGCCGTCAGTTTTGAAACTAGGGAGGGAACATGCAGGTCGATGACCTGATTTTGGTAAGCGTCGACGACCATGTCGTCGAGCCGCCCGACCTGTTCGAGGGTCGCCTCTCGAAGAAGGCGGCCGAACTCGCGCCCCGCGTCGAGAAGCTGGCCGACGGCATGGACTCGTGGGTGTTCGAGGGCGCGCCGATGCCCAACGTCGGTCTCAACGCGGTCGCCGGCCGCGTGCCCGAGGAATACGGGCTCGACCCGACATCGTTCGACCAGATGCGAACGGGTTGCTACGACATTCACGAACGCATCCGCGACATGAACGTCAACGGTGTCCTCGGCTCGCTCAACTTCCCCTCACTCGTCGGCTTCGCGGGGACGCTCTTCTACACAATGGAAGACAAGGACGTCGCTATCGAACTGTTGCGCGCGTACAACGACTGGCACATCGACGAATGGTGCGGCACATACCCCGGACGCATGATCCCGTTGGCGATCCCGCCCATCTGGGATCCGCAACTCATGGCCGACGAGGTGCTCCGCGTGGCCGACAAGGGCTGCCACGCGTTCACGTTCAGCGAGAACCCGAGCAAGATCAACAACCTCCCGAGCTACCACTCCGACCACTGGGATCCGTTCCTCGCAGCGATGCAGGAGACCGAGTCGGTGCTGTGCCTGCACATCGGATCGTCGAGTCAGATCACGATCACGTCGATGGACGCACCGATCGACACGATGATCACGTTGCAGCCGATGAACATCGTCCAGTGCGCCGCCGACCTCATCTGGTCGCCGATGTTCCGCAAGTTCCCGAACCTGAAGGTCGCCCTCAGCGAAGGCGGCATCGGCTGGATTCCGTATTTCCTCGAGCGCCTCGACTACGTCTACAACCACCACCATCAGTGGACCAACCAGGACTTCGGCGGAAAGCTGCCGAGCCAGGTGTTCAACGAGAACATCCTCACCTGCTTCATCGACGACGCCGTCGGTATGGAAGTGCGCCACCATCTCAACATGGACTTCGTGCACTGGGAGTGCGACTACCCGCATTCGGACTCCACCTGGCCGGTCGCTCCGGAGATGGCGATGAAGTACCTCGGCGATCTGCCCGACGACGAGATCAACAAGATCACGCACGAGAACGCCATCCGAAATTTCTCCTACGACCCCTTCAAACACATCCCGAAGGAACAGTGCACTGTCGGCGCGCTGCGGGCGCAGGCCACGGACGTCGACACGACGCCCGTCGCCCACGGCACGGGCAAGTTCAAAGACGACGGCATCGTCACCGCGATCACGTTGACGGAGCGCATCGCGGCTCGCGGCGGCAAGTAACTCAGTTGACCGCACCCTTTCGGGTGCTGCCCGCGCTCGACGACGAGAACCGTTTCTTCTGGACCTCTGGCGCGGACGGCAAGCTTCGATTCCTTCGCTGCAACGCCTGCGGTTACTTCCTGCATCCGCCGCTGCCGCAGTGCCCGCGCTGCACGTCGCGCGACATAGCGCCGTCGGTCGTCAGCGGAAAAGGAACGGTGCATTCGTTTACGATCAATCACAAGTCCTGGGACGGGTCACCCGAACCGTGGGCGATCATCCTCGTCGAGCTACCTGAACAAGAGGGCCTGCGGCTGACGTCGAACATGGTCAACTGCGCGCTCGACGACGTGCGTATCGGGATGCCCGTCACCGTATGGTTCGAACAGCACGACGACATCTACTTCCCCTTGTTCGAACCGGTGACCGAATGACTGACTTCGAGAACCGTTCGATCATCTCGGGCATCGGCCAGTCCGATATCGGCCGCAAGCTCGGCCAGTCGGACTTGAACATGACGCTGGACGCGGCTCGGGCTGCGATCGCCGACGCCGGTCTCACCGTCGACGACATCGACGGTCTCGCCGCGTACCCCGGTGGCATGGGCGGCGCGCCAGCGGGTTTTGCCGGACCGGGCACGCCCGAGGTGCACGACGCGTTGCGGCTGAAGCTGAACTGGCACAGCGGTGGACGGGAAGGTCCCGCGCAGATCCAGGCGGTGATCAATGCGGTCATGGCGGTGGGCGCCGGGTTGGCGCGTCACGTGCTCGTGTACCGCACGGTGTCGGAGTCGACCGCGCAAGGCGAGGGCGGGCGCGCCGGTATCGGCCTGCCCGGCAGCGGCATGGGTGGCGGTGGCCGCGCGCCGAAGGTGGGTGGCGAATTCCAGTGGACGATCCCGATGCGCGCCTATTCGGCGGCGTGTTGGCTCGCCATGTGCGCGCAGCGACACATGTACGAGTTCGGCACCACGCAGGAACAACTGGCACAGATCACCTTGAACGCCCGGCGCAACGCCGCCCGTAACCCGAAGGCGATCTTCCGCGACCCGCTCACTCTGGACGACTACATGGAGTCGCGCCTGATCACGACACCGTTCCATCTCTACGACTGCGACGTTCCATGCGACGGGTCGACGGCGGTCATCGTGAGCGCCGTGGACCACGCCAAGAACGTCGACCATCCTGTGGCTCGCGTCGAGGCGATGGGTACCGCGCTGCGGGGCCGGCCGTCGTGGGACCAGTGGGAAGACATGACCACGATGTGTGCCCGCGACGCAGGGGCACAGATGTGGACGCGCACGTCGCTCAAGCCGAGTGACGTCGATGTGGCCGAGCTTTACGACGGCTTCTCATTCCTGACCATGACGTGGCTGGAGGCGCTCGGGTTTTGCGGTCGGGGTGAGAGCGGCCCGTTCATCGAAGACGGCACGCGCATCGGCATCGAGGGCGAGCTGCCCGTCAACACACACGGCGGTCAGCTGTCAGCTGGTCGACTGCACGGCTTCGGGTTCATCCACGAGGCGGTCACGCAATTGCGGGGAGAGGGCGGCGACCGCCAGGTCCCGGGCAACGTCGAGGTCGCCGCCGTCGCGAATGGCGGCGGACCGATCGGTGGCTGCATGCTCCTTACGCGTGAGGGCTAGATGACCCTGCTGATGCTGTTGGAGATGGTGGCGTCCGCCTTCGGTGACCGCCTCGCCATCGGTTCGTTGGCCAGCGGCCTCACGTACCAACAGCTCTATGACCGCGCTGGCGCGGGGGCCGCACTGATCCGATCTCGCGGCGCCCGTCACCTCGCCTACATCGGCCCGAGCGACAACGCGTTTCCGGTGGCGCTGTTCGCCGCCGCCTGGGCCGGGGTGCCGCTGATCCCCTTGAACTACCGGCTGAGCGGCGAGCAACTGTCGGCGCTGGTCGCCCAGCACGACGACACGCTCGTCATCGGCGCCGGCGGCATGTCGATCGACGAGTGGAACGACGCGACCGATTCCGCGGCCAACGCGGAGGCCAGTGTCACCGACGGTGAGGACATGGCTGTCCTGCTCTATACGAGCGGCACGACCGCGGCGCCGAAGGCGGTTGTGCTGCGCCATCGGCACCTCACCGCGTACGTGATCACGTCGGTGGAGTTTGCGGGCGCAGAGGAAACCGACGCCACGCTCGTGAGCGTCCCGCCGTACCACGTCGCGGGCGTCGCCAACGTGGTGAGCAACGTGTACGCGGCGCGGCGCTTGGTCTACCTCCCGAACTTCACGCCCGAGGCATGGCTGCAGACGGTGCGCGACGAAGGCGTGACCAACGCGATGGTGGTGCCCACGATGCTCGCCCGCATCGTTGACTGCCTCGACGAGCGCGACTCAGACGCGGAAACGCCCACGTTGCGCGCGCTCGCCTATGGCGGTGCCCGCATGCCGATCACCGTGCTCGAACGCGCCTTGCTGGCGTTCCCCGACACCGACTTCGTCAACGCGTACGGCCTCACCGAGACGAGTTCGACCATCGCCGTGCTCGGGCCCGACGACCATCGCGACAAGACCAAGCTCGGCTCCGTCGGTCGACTCGTGCCCGGCATCGAGGTCGAGGTTCGCGAGGGCGAGATCTTCGTGCGCGGCGAGCAGGTCAGCGGCGAGTACCTCGGGCACGGCGCGACGGTCGACGGCGACGGCTGGTTCGCCACCCGCGACCGCGGCTGGGTCGACGACGACGGCTACCTGTTCATCGAGGGCCGCAGCGACGACACCATCATCCGTGGCGGTGAGAACATCGCTCCGGCCGAGATCGAGGATGCGCTCCTCGCCCATCCGGCGGTGCAGGCGTGCGCGGTAGTCGGGTTGCCCGACGAAGAGTGGGGCCAGCGCATCGCCGCCGCGGTGGTGCTGCGCCCGGCGGCGGTCGCGGATGCCGACGAGTTGCGCGACTTCGCCCGCGCGCGGCTGCGTACGTCGAAGACACCGGACCTCATCGCCTTTCGCGACTCGCTCCCCCATACCGAAACCGGCAAGCTGTTGCGCCGCCTCGTGCTCGAAGATCTGGAGAACTCCGGTGGCCGCTGACCTCGACGGCAAAGTTGCACTTGTAACCGGAGCATCTCGTGGCGTGGGCGCGGCCGTTGCTGTCGCGTTGGGTGCCGCTGGTGCCCGCGTCGCGTGCGCGGCGCGATCGACCGTCGACGCACCGCAGCGCACGCCGGGCACGCTCGACGAGACCGTCGCCCGCATCACCGATGCCGGCGGCACCGCTGTCGCCGTGCCAACCAATCTCGCCGACGCGGCGGACGTCGAGGCGATGGTCGCGCGCACCGTCGACAAGCTCGGCCGGCTCGACGTACTGGTCAACAACGCCGCGATCACCTTCGTCGGCGACCTCGACATCCCGATGCACAAGCACGACCTCGTGATGAAGGTGAACTTCGACGCGCCGTTCATCGCCTCGCGCGCGGCGGTGCCGCACATGCGCGCCGCGGGCGGTGGCCGCATCCTCAACGTGTCATCGGTCGCCGCGCTGTTCCCGGTACCCGGACTGATGTCGTATGGCGTGTCGAAGATCGCGCTCGAGCGGCTCACCGTCGACCTCGCCCGTCAACTGCAGGGCGACAACGTCGCGGTGAACTGTTTCCGCATCGACGTGGCGGTGGCCTCGGAAGGATTCGTGGCCAACACGCCCGGCGTCGACCGCTCCACGTGGGAGCCCTGTGAGGTTGCCGCCGAAGGCATCCTCTGGATGATCGACCAGCCGGTGTCGTATTCGGGGCGGCGCGAGTCGATGCTCGACCTGCGTCAACGCGAAGGAATCATGGCGTCGCGCGCCGCCGTCGACCGGCCGCACCCAGACGGACCGGTGCTCGAACTGTTCAACGGACTCGCGGCCGCGGGCGAGTCGATGTTCGTCGACGGCTAAGTACAGTCCGGCCGTGCCGTTCGACCTCGCTGACCTACTCGCGTGCATTGAGACGGGCGACAACCTCGACATCGGCTACCACCGCGTGTTCGGCGGACAGATCCTCGCCCAGATGATCGCGGCCGCCGCCAAGGCGTCACCCGACAAGTCCGTCAAGTCGATCCACGTGCTTTTCCCGCGCGAAGGCGACACGTCCAAGCGCATGCACTACGAGGTATCCAAACTGCAGGACGGGCGCACGTTCGGCACGACGTCGATCACCGCGACCCAAGACGACAAGGTGATCAGCGTCGCAACCGTCTCGATGCACGCCGACGAGGAGTCCACGCTGCACCGCTCCGACGCGCCGCCCTCGCACGGTACGCCCGACGACGCCACACCAACCGAGAACGTGATGATGCCCTTCGACATCCGCGTCGTCGACGGCGTCGACCTCGCCGATCGCGGCGCCGGACCGGCGACGTATCAGATCTGGCTGCGCGCGGCGGTTGGCGAGGCGGAAAACGCCACGCACCAAGCGGTACTGGCGCACGCGACTGACCTGACGATCATCGGTACTGCCCTACGGCCGTTTGAGGGCGTGTCGCAGGCCGACTCCACCGTCACGTTGCACACCGCGGTCACCAGTCACACGCTGTGGTTCCACCAGCGCTTCGACCTCAACGATTGGATGCTGTTGACGCAGTCGTCGCCAGTGGTGGCCAACGGCCGCGGCTTCGGCCGCGGCGACGTGTTCAACGCCGCCGGCGAAGTCGTCGCGTCCTTCGCCCAGGAGTCGATGATTCGCCAGATCCCCGCGAAATGACCGGGTAGCGCATAGTTCGGCGGCGATTGGGTAAGTTTGTCCACCTACGGCCGTTGCCGTAGAACCACCAGGCTGGGACTGGGAGAACACACAGACATGCGTTTTAAGCGCTCATTGCTCTTGGCTGCCCTCATCGGCGCCGCCATCGTCGCCGTACCGACCCCGAGCCAGGCCATCGTCGGCGGCAAGAACGTGCCCGCCGGCGCCTATCCGTTCATGGCATCGGTGCAGGACGGCGGTTTCCACTTCTGCGGCGGCAGCGTCATTGCCAACCAGTGGGTGCTCACGGCGGCACACTGCGTGCCCGACGGCGACGCGACCGGACTCAGCGTGCGCGTCGGCTCCAACAACAACACAACTGGTGGCGTGGTTCGGGCCGTCACGCAAGTGATCGTGCATCCGAGCTTCGACGGCACGTACCACGACGCCGCGCTGCTCAAGCTCGCCAGCGACGTGCCGGCGGCTCCGACCGTGACCAAGATCGCGCTGTCGAACTCGCCGGCCAACGACAACCTCGAGGTCAACGGCACGTCGGTCGTGGTCGCTGGTTGGGGCGACTTCAACCCCGCGACGATGGGCCTGCTCGCCGGTTCGGCGCTGAAGGAGGCAACGGTCAAGGTCGTCGACGACCAGGGTTGTCAGGGCAGTACTACCAGCATGCAGGCGCTCACCACTGTGTGCGCGGCCGCACCCGGCAAGGACAGCTGCCAGGGCGACAGCGGCGGCCCGCTCTTTTGGAAGTCGGGCTCGACCCGCATCCAGATCGGCATCGTGAGCCACGGCTTCCTGTGCGCCGTCCCGCAGAACCCGGGCGTCTACAGCGAAGTCAACAACGCCAGCATCAGACAGTTCATCTCCGCCAACGCCGGGGTCTAGTCACCCGCTGACTTCTTGCGTCGTTTAGCGGCGAAGACCGCCGCTAAACGACGCAAGAATGTGGCGACCGCCACTCAGTAGAGAGTTGTCAAGGGCGTACGATTCGGCTGTGACCGGGGGTCGGACACTGACGGTGCTTGTGGCAGACATCGTCGAGTCGACGCGCCTGAACGCGTCGTTGGGCGAGGAACGCGCCGACGAGATCCGCCGCATCATCTTCAGCCGCTTCGACGACGCCGTCGCCGCCCACGGCGGGCGGATGATCAAGACCATGGGCGACGGGTGCCTCGTCACGTTCGACGGCGCATCCGAAGGCGTGGCCGCCGGCATCGACATGGTCGGCTCCATCGACCGCCTCGCCCGCCAGGTACCGGGACTGCAGCTGCGCGTCGGCGTGGCCGTAGGCGACGTGACCGAGGAGGACGACGACGTGTTTGGCCCCGCCGTGGTCGTGGCCAGCCGGCTGTGCAGCGCCGCCGCGCCCGGGCAGCTCCTGGCGAGTGACGTGGTGCGCGTGCTCGCCGGCACACGGGGCAGCTTCGAATGGGAGCGCGTCGGGGAATTGTTCCTCAAGGGCATCGACGAAGCGGTCGCGGCGAGCGCCGCCCGTCCGCCGCGTTCTGACTCCACCCGCCTGCGGCTCCCCCGCCCGCTGCGGTCGCGTCCGGGCGAGTTGTTCGTCGGACGTTCGCATCTGCTCGACGTGCTCAACCGGTTGTGGAAGGAGGCGGCGACGGGCGAAGGCCGGCGCGCCGTGGTCGTGGCCGGCGAGCCCGGTGTCGGCAAAACGCGTCTGGTCGCTGGCCAAGCGCGGCGCGCCGACGAAGACGGGGGGCTGGTGCTGTTCGGCCGCTGCGCCGAAGACCTCGCCGTGCCCTACCAACCCTTTGCCGACGCGCTGCGCGTCTCGATCGACACCGCGCCCCGCGACCTGCTCGCCGCGCACGTCGCCGTCCACGGCGGCGAGCTGCGTCGCCTGTTCCCGACCATGGCCGCGCCCGATCCTGTCGACGCTGCGCCCGAAGCCGAACGCCTCCGCCTGTTCGACGCCGTCACCGACTTGCTCAACCGACTCGCGGCCGAACAACCCGTCGTCCTGGTGATCGACGACATCCACTGGGCGGCGCCGGCCACGATCCAACTGCTGCGTCATCTCATCTCGGTCGACGATCCCGCGCCGTTGTTGGTGATGGCGACCTACCGCGACACCGAAGTCGACCGTCACCATCCGCTGGCCACGCTGCTCGCCGACATCGCGCGCCTCGACGGCGTCGAGCGCCTCAATCTCGTCGGCCTCGACCACGGCGAGATCGAGGAACTCGTCGAAGCCGCCGCCGGTGACGAGCTCGACGCCGGCGGGCTTGCGATGGCCGCCGCGTTGTTCGAACACACGGCCGGCAACCCGTTCTTCGCCGGACAACTGCTGCGCCACATGGCCGAAAACGGCGCGCTCGTGCGCCGCGACGGACGGTGGGAAGCGACCGCGTCGTTCCAAGGTCTGCCTGACGGCGTGATCGACGTGGTCAACCAACGGCTCAACCGTCTCAGCACCGCCACCAACGACGTGTTGTCGCTCGCCGCGGTCGCCGGCCTGTCCTTCACCCACCAGATGCTCGCCCGCTCCACCAGCGTCGAGGACGTCGACGCCGCGCTCGACGAAGCCGTCGCCGCCCGCCTACTCACCGAGGACGGGCGCGGCGGTTACGTGTTCGTGCACGCCATCGTCCGCGACGCGCTGCTTACGGGCATGACGGTCATCGGGCGCGCCAAGCGCCACCGAGACATCGCCGTCGGCCTGCGCGACCTCTACGGCGACAACGACGCCTTCGTCCACGACCGCGCCCACCACTTCTGTGGCGCCGTGCTGCTCGGCTTCGCGCCGGACGCGGCCGCCGCGTCGATCGCGGCCGCCAACGAGTGCGTGCGCCGCGCCGACATGGACGCGGCCGTGGCGGTGCTCGAACGAGCGTGGAAGGCGATCGACTCCGTCGAGCCGCTCGATCACGAACCGCGCTTCACGGTCCTGCTGCGTCTCGCGCAACTCCATTACCGGCTGCTCGACGGCGTCGTCGACGCGCTCGTAGCCGCCGCCACCTCGGCGCGCTCGCTGCACTCGCCCGAGAAGCTCGTCGAGGTTGCCTACTGCTCGTATCGCTGGAACATCGCCGCCGACGACGCGTACGGACTCGAGTTGATAGACGACGCGTTCAAGTGGATGCCGCCGGGTCCGAGCGTCACCCGGGCCGGCGCGCACGCGGCCAGCGCGTACCTACGGAACATGCAGTCGCAGAGTGGTGCGCGCGAAGCCGCCGAGGAAGCGCTGCGAATCTTGGCCGAACTCGGGTCCCCGAAGGATCCCGCGGCCGACGCCGCGCGCAAGTTCGCCGCCTTGGCCCTCGTCGGTCAACCGGGCGCCGCCAAACACCTCGCCCTACTCGAGTCGTTCGAGCTCGACGACGGCATGGTCCACGAGGGGTTCGAGCGCGCCGTCTACCTCGCCAGCAAGGCCGAGCTGTACGCCCGCCTGGGCGACCGCAAGGCGTGTGACGAGACGGTCGAGCTACTCGCCGTCGAACTCAAGCGCACGTCCGAACCGACCGCCGGTGTCTACACCCGCGGCTGGGACGTGATCCGCGGCTTCATGGACGGCGACTTCGACAACCAACTCGAGCGCATGAGCGCGGGGATGCCCTCCGCCGGCGTGGCCGTCGCCAACATGGCCGCGGTGTTTGCGGCGTGGTCGATGTGGCTCGCCTACGAGCAGGGCCGATCGGCGGACATTCTCGACGGGCTGCGCATGCTGGCCGCAGCAACCGGGTTCATCCCGTCGTCGACGTCGCCGCTCGCCGTGCACCTGACCGAGGTCGGCCTCGTGGACGAAGCGCGCGAGCTGGTCGAACAACTCGTCGACCAGCTCCCGACGACGCCGCGCAATGCACAGTTCGCCTGCATCGTCGCGTTGACTGCGACGGCCGCCGCCGCCATCGGCGATCCGGTGTTCGCGCAACCGCTGCTCGACGAACTCGACCCGTACGCCGGCGAGGTCATGAACCTGCCGTCGGTGGTCATCCTCGGCGCTGCCGACCGCTACCGCGGGCTGATGCTGTCGCTGCTCGGCCGCCACGACGAAGCGATCGCCGCGTTAGAGGCGGCGGTGAAGTTGGAAACGAAGCTCGGCGCGCCGCCGCTGGTCAAGCGGACTCAATACTGGTTGGACTGGGCGCGCGCTCGCTAGTCCGACGACGGAAGCGGCTTCGCGCCCTTTACCAACAACGGTTCCTCGCCCACGGTGAGCGCGCTGGTGCCGGCTTGGGTGCAGAGCACTTCGAGACCGAGTTCCTCATCCGCGTAGCGCTTTCCCAGCAGCGTGCCGTCGCCGTCGCTTGTCGCGTCAACACGGTCACCACCCGACCCGATCTCACGCATCGGCGCGCCGCCGCAGCGCAGGTCGACGTCGGCGCCGTCCTTCGGCGCCTTCACGACGACAACTTGCGTGTCGCACGTCGCGCTCTCGAGTCGTAACCCCGGCTTCAACACCATCAGTCGGCCTCCCCGAAGCGCTCGACCAGCATGGCCGTCAGCGCTCGCCTGTCGATCTTGCCCGAGTCCAGCATCGGCAACTCGGTTTGTGATGCGAACACCGCGACGTGACGCGGCACTTTGTAGGAAGCCAAGTCGTCCTTCACGAACGCTCGCAATTCGTCCTCGGTTACCGCGGCCCCGGGCCGAAGCGCCACCGCCGCGACCACGTCCTCGTCGCGCACGCCGGCGGGGATGCCGCACACGAAGGCCATCACTACATCGCCGTGTGACTCCAACACCAACTCCACGTCGCGGGGCGTGATGTTCATGCCCGACGACTTGATCAGATCGCCGAGGCGACCCGTGAAATAGAAATGGCCGTCGGCGTCGAAGTAGCCGCCGTCGCCGCTGCGATACCAGCCGTCCTCGGTGAATACCTCGGCGCGCTCGCGCTTGTGCAGTCCTTGCATGAGCGAATAGCCGCGGATCCACAACTCGCCGGACTCGCCGACGGGCTGGTCGGTACCCGTCAACGGGTCGACGATCTTGTGCTGCACGCCGGGGACCGAGAAGCCGAACGAACCTTCTTTCTCGGGCGGCAAGATGTTGTCGCGGTGGTCGAAGGTGTGCGGGCCGAACGTCTCGGTCATGCCCAACGAGTTGGCGCGCGGCAACGCCGCTTCCTCCTGCTGATCGGGCGGCAACAGGAACGCGCCGGCGGGACCGGCCGAGCGCAGCGACGACATGTCACGCGTCAGGAAGTCCGGATGATCGGCCAGCGCCTTGGCCATGTGCGGCCACCCCAACACCTGCGTGACCCGTTCACGCTCGATGAGCTCAAGCGTCTTGGGCGGGTCGAACTGGTTCTCGAACACGAGCGTGGCGCCGGCGTGCAACGCCGCGATAAACGTGAAGCTCAGCCCGCCCACCCAGAACAACGGCATCGGCGTGTACAGCACGTCGTCGGAGGTGATGTCGCGCATCTGCCAGAGATTGTGGGCATGACGGACCGCGGGGCCGTGTGTGTGCACCGCGCCCTTCGGGTCGGCGGTGGAGCCCGACGAGTACACGACCGCCATCGGGTCGGCGGGCGTGACCTCGGACTCGACTTCGGCGAACACCGAGGGCGACACCGTCGACGCCCGTTGCGCCAGCGAGGCGACCGGCCCGTTCCACGAGCGCGGCGCAGAGAAACCCCACGTCCACACCGAGCGCAGGTACGGCAGCTCCTCGATGAAGATCCGCTCGTTGACCTGCCCGTCGATCGTGGGCGCCGCCTGTTCCATGCGCTCGAGGTAGTCGTGGCCGAGATGGCCGTCGACCATCAGCACGATCTGCGAGTCCGAGTGACGCAGCAGATAGCCGAGCTCGCGCACCTTCGAATATGTGTTGAGCAGCGAAACCACGCAGCCGATGCGCGTGGCCGCCAGCCAACCGATGATCCACTCGGGGCCGTTTGGGGCGAGCAGCGCGACCCGAGTGCCCTTGCCCGCACCGCTGGCCAGCAGGCCGCGGGCGAGCAACGCCGACTCGTGCTCGGCGTCGGCGAACGAGACGCGGTGATCACTCGACACCGCGAACGTCTTGTCGCCGAATTTCGACGCGGCGAACTTGATCAACTCGCCCGTGGTGGGCGTAAAGGACGGGAAACTCACGTCGCGGCGTCACGTCGTAATCCTCACACGATTCGCGAGGTGCGGTCGCCCCAGTAGCGGTCCTTCAACAACCGCTTGTAGAGCTTGCCCGTGTCTTGGCGCGGCAACTCCTCCAAGAAGTCGATCGTGCGCGGGCACTTGAAGCCCGCGAGGCGTTCGCGCACGAACGACAACAGCTCGGCCTCTAGCGCCGGCGAGCCGAGGGAGCCGTCCAACAACTGGACGACGCCCTTGACTTCCTCGCCGAACTCCTCATTCGGCACGCCGAACACCGCCGCATCGGCCACCGCGGGATGGGCGAGCAACACGTTCTCGGCTTCCTGCGGATAGATGTTCACGCCGCCCGACACGATCGTGAACGAAACGCGGTCGGTCAGATACAGATAGCCGTCGGTGTCGAGGTAGCCGACGTCGCCCAGGTTGTACCAACCCTCGGGCGAGCGCGCGTTCTTCGTCTTGTCCGGGTCGCCGTGGTACTCGAAGCGCGCGTGCGGTGTGTCGAACCAGATGCGGCCGATCTCGCCGGTGAGCAACTCGTTGTGGTCGTCGTCGCAAATGTGCACCGTGCACATGCGCGGCATGCCAACCGACCCGGGATGAGCCAGCCACTCGTCGGGGCCGATCAGCGTGGAGCCGACGTTCTCGGAGCCGGCGTAGTACTCCCAGATGATCGGGCCGAGCCAGTCGATCATCTTGCGCTTCACGTCGACGGGGCACGGCGCCGCCGCGTGGAACACGACCTTGAGCGACGACAAGTCGTACTTCAGCCGCACCTCGTCGGGCAGCTTCAGAATGCGCACGAACATGGTCGGCACGAACTGCGCGCTGTTGCAGCGGTACTGCTCGACGAAGCGCAGCGCATCCTCCGGATCCCACTTCTCCATCACGACCACCGTCGCGCCCACGCGGTGCGCGGAGGAACAGAACACGACCGGCGCCGTGTGGTACATCGGCGCCGGCGACAGGTACACGGTGTCGGGCCCCGACTGGATCGGCGACTTGTACTTCATCAACGGCGACTCGTCGCTGATCTTGGCGTCGCGCAGTGGGAACAGGATGCCCTTGGGCACGCCGGTGGTGCCCGAGGAATAGAACATGCCCGCGCCTTCGGGTTCGTCGGCCAGCGGTTCGGCCGGATACGACGCGACCGCGTCCTCGTACGGCTCCCATCCGTCGACGGTGCCGCCGATCATCAGCGGCACTTCGACCTGCATGTCGGCGGCGACGTCGGCCAACGCGTGCGACACCACCACGCTGCGCGCCCCGCAGTCGGCCACGATGTAGTTCGCTTCGGGTGCCGTGAGATGCCAGTTGACCGGCGTGTAATACAACCCGCTGCGCAGCGCCGCCCACACCGCGTCGAAGTACTCGGCTTGGTTGTGCAGCAGGATCGCCACGTGGTCGCCGCGGCGCAGGCCACGGTCGTACCAAAGCTGGGCGAGACGGTTGGAGCGGTCGTTCAACTCGCGGTAGGTGACGGTTTGACCCGAGCCCGCCATGATGACGGCGGCGTGGTCGGGCCGCGTTCGCGGCCCACTCCCCCGGATACATCGCGCGCGCTAAGCGACGTTCATGAGACGGCCGAGGTTGCCGCCCATCACCTTGGCGATGTCTTCGTGCGGCAGCCCCTCGAGGCTGTCGACGAAGGAGATCGGATCCGACATCCCCTCGGGGTGGGGGTAGTCCGAACCGAACAACACATTGTCGGCGCCGAGCATCTTCACGAGGCCGGTGGGGTCGTCCTCATGGAACGGGTGAATGAAGATGTTCCGCTTGAACACCTCGACGGGGTGCTCGTCGAACATGTGCGGGTTCATCTCGTAGCTCGTCTCCATGTCGTGAATCAGCGCACGCACCCAACCTGATCCGTTCTCGACGGGAGAGATCTTCAGCTTCGGGAACCGCGTGCACAGGCCGTGGCCGACGCAGCTCGCCATCGTGTCGACGATCGCGCGGTGGTGCGCACCGGTGATGGCCTGGAACGCGCCGCCACCCTTGAACGGCGTGAACTCGTCGTCGCGCACGCCTTCCCACTCGTTGAGGTAGCGCTGATAACCACTGTCGGACGCGTGCATTCCGACCACGACCTCGGATTCCTCGACCAGTTTCCAGAACGGGTCGAACTCCGGTAGCGCGAATGAACGCGGGCCACGGAACCCGGGCACGGGCGCGGGACGGATCAGGATGATCTTCGCTCCGCGCTCGAGCACGAACTCCAATTCGGCGATCGCCTTGTCGACTATGGGCAGCGTGATGACCGGCGTTGGGAAGATGCGGTTCTCGAAGTTGTACGTCCACTGCTCGTGCATCCACTCGTTGAGCGCGTGGATAACCGCGTGCATCGCGTCGGGGTCGTCGCGTAAACGCTCCTCGACGAGCGACGCCAGCGTGGGCCACATCACGGCGCGATCGAGGCCGAGTTCGTCCATCAACGTCAGACGCGGGCCCGGCTCGCGGAACGCGGGGAGCGCGTCCATCGCCTTGCCCATGATCTCTCGGCGCGTCTTGCCCTCTTTGTTGCCGACCTTGAAGTACTCCTCTTGGGCGCCCGGCTGCGCGACACGGTCGAACGTCGGATTCGGGATGTAGTCCGAGATGCGGCCGCGGATGGCGATCTTGGTGCGCCCGTTCACCTCGACGTACTGGATCAGGCCGGCGTACTCCTCGGGCATGAACTTCGTCAGCGCGTCCTTCGTCTCGTACATGTGGTTGTCCACGTCGAAGACGGGAAAGTCGAGCTTGCGAGACGGCATTGCTTGTCCCCCTGGGAGGCGTTAGTGACACGAGTGTTAGAAGAACTATACGCCGCCTCGGGCCGGGGTAACCAGGCCCAAGGCGCAGCTAGAGCAGCACCCCCGCGCCGATTACGCACAGCACGATGCCGCCAGAAATGCGGCGAAACGGGT
The DNA here is from genome assembly GCA_963769985.1 of uncultured Actinomycetes bacterium. Classification (GTDB taxonomy): domain Bacteria; phylum Actinomycetota; class Acidimicrobiia; order Acidimicrobiales; family JACCXE01; genus JACCXE01. The sequence continues at coordinate 303,203 of CAVYNR010000011.1, forward strand.
TCACGCCCCGGAAGATTTCGTCCAGCGCCCACAGCACCAGCGCGACCGTGCCGAAAAGCGACAGCGCGTCGCCTTGCACGCCATCGGGATGGAACACGACCCGGATGAGCGTGCAGACCATGAACGTCGCCAGCGTGAGGTTCGGAAACTGACCGATGACCACGTTGCCCGTCGCGCGATGGCGGAACAACCAGTCAAAGGCGCGGCGCACGACGGGAACCGTAGAGTGCGCGCATGGCCGCCGAACCGATCGATATCGTCACCGACTTTTGTGCCGCGTGGGAGTCCAAGGGCATCGATGAAATCCTCGAGTACTTCACCGACGACGCGGTGTACCACAACATGCCGATCGCACCGGTGACGGGCAAGGACGCCATCCGCGCCACGCTCGAGAGCTTCTCGGGTGGCATCGACAAGATCGAGTTCGTGGTGCTGAACATGGCGGTCAACGGCAACAACGTGCTGACCGAACGCGTCGACGTGTTCACCGGCGCCGACAAGACGATCTCGTTGCCGGTGATGGGTACGTTCGAAATCGTCGACGGCAAGATCGCCGCATGGCGCGACTACTTCGACCTCAACCAGTTCATGACCCAGCTGGCGGGCTAACGCGTCGCCGTCAGCACCAACGACAGGCCGGGGATGTCGAGGCCGTCGCTGGTCTCGTAGGGGCGCGCCGCGTTGCGGAGTTGATCGAGCAATTCGCCGCGTGACTCCTCCGACAGGCCGGCGACAACCATCGCAACCGGTCCCGCCAACGCCGACGTGTGCGCCCACCACTCTTCGAATGACGGTGCATGGAAGCGCACGGTGACGTGCTCGACGTGCACGTCGCGAAAGCCGGCGTCGCGGGCGAGCTGACCAAGGCGTACTTCGTCCGCCAGCGCGAACGGGCCGGGCATCCCCGCCGGGGGCACTTCGTGGCCAACCTGCGCCGACACCGCGTCCATGACGATGGCCAGCCACGGGTTGTCGGCCTTGGTGCCCCAGACCGCGGCTGCGAAGCGGCCGTCGGCACGCAGGACGCGGCGAATCTCAGCGAGCGCCGCTTGCGGCTCCGCCGCGAACATCAGGCCTTCGCGGATCACAACGGCGTCGAAGATGGCGTCGGGTTCGTCGATCTCTTCGAGGTCGAGCACCTTCGCGGTCAGGTTCGTAAAGCCGGCCGCGTTCGCCCGCGCGGTCACGACCTCGGCGTAGGACGGGGCGATGTCCGAAGACACCACCTCGGCGGCAATGGCGGCCGCCGCGAGGCCGAGGCCGCCGGGCCCATCGGCGAGAGCGAGCACCCGGTCGGCGGTGCCGATCGCGGCGCCGTCGAGCAGCGCCTTGGTGACCGCCGCGCCACGGTGGTCAAGGAAATCGGCTCGCTCGGACCACTGGTCAGCGACGCCGGTCCACATCGCGTGCACGATCTGTCGGACTTGAGTGCTCATGGCGCTTCTCCTATTTCGCTTTAGTAGTACAGAAATCAATTTAGCGTTACCATAGCGAAATCTCCACGCATGTCAAGCCCAAGCGCGCGTACAACTCGACCCGGCGCCAAGCGCAGGCCGAGGCGACCAAGCGCGGCATCCTCGATGCAGCCCACGTGCTGTTCGTGCGTGACGGGTATGTCGCCACGACCGTCGAAGCCATCGCCACCGAGGCGGACGTGTCAGCCAAGACCGTCTACGACGCGTTCGGCACCAAACCGGGCGTGTTGCGCGGCGTGTGGGATCTGCGCCTCAAGGGTGAAACCAGTGACGTGCCCGTCGCCGCGCTTCCCCGCTACGTGGAGATTCTCGAAGAGAACGACCCGCGGCGCATGGTGGCGGTTCTCGTGCGCAACTCGATGGTGGTCAAGCAGCGCATCGGTGACGTGCTGCAAGTGATTCGCGATGCGTCCTCGGTCGACGCCGACAGCGGCGACCTATGGCGACTGATCCGGTCGGACTTTCACGCCAACCAGCGCGTCTTGGTCGAGGCGATCGCCAAGCGCAAGGGATTGAAAACTGGTCTGTCTGTCGACAAGGCGGCCGACATTCTCTGGATGCTCAATAGTCCCGACACGTGGTTGATGCTGCACGTCGAGCGCGGCTGGTCGCCGACGGAGTTCGCGAAGTGGTTCCTCGAAACCGCGACCCAGCAGTTGCTGAAGTAACTAGCCGAGTTTGCCGAAGAGGAACTGCGCCACACCGACGCCGGGTTCGTAGGAACCGGCGAGCGAGGACATCAGGTAGCCGCCGTCGATGATCAGCGTCACGCCGCTGATGCCCCGCGCGGCGTCGCTGTTGAGGAACGCCATCGTGTCGCCCATCTCCTCGGGCTGGCCGAAGGTGGTGTCGGTGGCTTCACGCCAGTCCTGACCAAAGCCAGCCATAGGTCTTCGTTGGCGCGCGCCAGCGGCGTGTCGGTTGGCCCGGGACAGATGGCGTTGATGCGCACGCCCTTTTGAATGAACGGGAACGCGGCGCGGGCGACGTAGGTGTTCATCACCTGCTTGCTGTACATGTAGTTGTCGCGCGACGCGTTCGCTTCATCCTCGATCCAGGTGACGGCGTCTTCGAAGGTCTCGGTGGCCAGGAGTTGACCGATCGACTCGGCTTCGGTTTCCCAGCCGAGTCCCGCCGCGGTCGAGATGAAGCACACCGCGCCGCCGCGTCCGAGCGTGCCTTCGTTCACGAGCCGTTCGGCGATGTGGCGGTGGGCGATGAAGTTGATCTTCATGAGGCCGGGCGTTCCGTCGGCGACACCGGCGGCGGAGAAGAGGGCGTGGATCGGTCCGCCGACTTGGTCGAGGGCGGCGTCGACCGCCGCCTTGTCGCGCAGGTCGACTTGGACCTGACTCCTTGACGTCGAACTCGACGGGCGCGTAATCGAGGACGATGACCTCGCCGCCGAGTTCGACCACGGTCTTGGCCGCCGCCGCACCCATGCCGCTGGCGCCGCCGACCACGAGTACGCGCTTGCCGTCATACCGGAATGCGTCGATGCCGCTCATCGGACTGTCTCCTCAGATTGATTCGCGAACACTTACACGAACACGGGCAGCGATTCCCAGCCACGCACCGTCGACGTATGGGCCTGCACGGCGTTGATCCCAATCGACCTCCCACGTGGGGAACCGCTTCAACACTTCTTCGAGCGCGACCCGTCCTTCGAGGCGCGCCAGCGCCGCGCCGAGACAGAAATGAATGCCGTAACCGAACGACACGTGATGCGCCCCGTCGCGGTGGATGTCGAAGCGATCAGGGTCGGTGAAGCGACGTTCGTCGCGGTTGGCCGACCCGTTCAGCATCACCAACACACTGCCCTCGGGAACCGTCTCGCCGTGGAGCTCGACGTCTTTCGTTACGTAACGCGCTTGCACCGGCGACGGGGCTTCGTAGCGCAACAGCTCCTCCACTGCAGACGGGATGAGCGACGGGTTGGCCGACGAACTCGGCGCGCTGATCGGGGTTCTCGGCGAGGGTCTTACCCGCCCAGCCGATGAGTCGCGTCGTGGTCTCGTTGCCCGCGCCGGCCAGGAGACCGACAAAGTTCTGCACCTCTTGGTGGGTCAGCGAGCGCGTCGTTCCGTGCTCGTCTTCGAAGGTCTCGTTGAGCAGCCGCGTCATGAGATCGTCGGACGGATGGTCGACGCGCCACTCGATGTACTCGGCGAACCCGTCGAAATCACCGCTGAACGCGGGAACGGGTTGGCCGCTCCTCGTCGAGTCGAAAACTCAAGTCCATCTCGTCGCGAATGGCGCGTTGGTCTTCCTCGGGGATTCCGAGCAACATGCCGATCGTTCGCATCGGCATCTCCGCACCGAGGTCGGCGATGAAGTCGAAGCGTCCGGAGCCAACGAGCGGGTCGAGACACGTCTCACAGAACCGGCGTACGTCGGGCTCGACCGCCTCCATCGACTTCGGATGAAAAACGCGACTGAGCAGGCCGCGATGGAAGTTGTGTTCCGGCGGGTCCTCGAAGAGGATCAGGCCCGACGGCATCTCGCTGCCCGACTTGATGATCTCAAGCACGGACCCACTGCCCGAAATGTACGTAGCCCAGTCGGCGGAACACTTCTTCACGTCGTCGTAACGACTGATCGCGTAGAAGTCGTGGCGCTCGTTGTAATAGAGCGGCGCCTCGTCGCGCAGCCGTCGCCAGACGGGATACGGATCGCGATCGATGTCGACGTCGTACGGGTCGTAATACAGGTCGATGGCGCACCCTATTCCGAAAATGACGCTGTTGTTAGAAGGCCGGTAACGCTGCGCCGCGGTGGAGCTGGAGCTGACGGAGGACCAGGCATTTTTCGCGCAGACGACGCGCAAGTTCCTCGCGGCGCAGTGCCCTATCGCCACCGTGCGCGCCCTCGAAACCAACCCGGCCGGCTTCACGCCCGAGTATTGGAAGGCCGGCGTGCGAACTCGGGTGGACCTCGATGCTCGTCCCCGAAGTCCGACGGTGGCGGATCCTTGAGCAAGCACGGGATCCTCGATCTGGTGTTGGTCGCCGAGGAGATGGGCGCGGCCGTCGCGCCCGGCCCGCTCGTGCCGACCAACGTGGTCGCCCACACCATCGCCACGTACGGCAACGACGCGCAGAAGGCGGCGTGGCTGCCCGGGATCCTCGCGGGCGAGGTCATCGGCGCGTGGGTGTCAGGCGACGGCGCCATCGTCGAGGCCGGTGCGCAGGCCGACGTGTTTGTCGTGAGCCGACCCGACGGGCAGCGGCTCGTTGCCGCGACCGACGCATCGGTTACCCCCCTGGGCGGGCTCGACCTCGTCCGGCGATTACGCGCGCGTCGACATTCCTGCGGGGGCGGGCGAGCCGATCGGCGGCGACGGCGAACGCTGCTGCAGGTTGCCGTCGCGTTGCAGGTTGCCGAGACCTGCGGCGTGGTCGCAGCGCATGTTCGACGTCACCCTCGAGTACATGGGCGATCGGTACTCGTTCGGCCGGCCGCTCTCGTCGCTACCAGGCACTCAAGCACCGCGTAGCCGACAACAAGATGCACCTCGAGGCGTGTCACGGCGTCGCCAGCGCAGCGGCGCGGGCGATCGCCGATGATGCCTCCAACGCCGGCGAGATGGTGTGCGCGGCCAAGAGCTTCATCGGATCGCTCGCCACCGATATGTTGCAGGACTGCGTGCAGCTCCACGGCGGCATCGGCGTTACGTGGGAGCACGACATCCACCTGTACCTGCGCCGCGCCACGGTCAACCGCGCGATGTACGGCACGCCCGAACGATCACGGGAGCGCATCGCCACGATGATCCTGGGGCGCGGCATGACCTCGCCGCGCCAGAGACCGTCGACGAGTTTCGGCTGCGGGCGCGCGCGTGGTTGCAGCGACAACATGCCCCGCGCCGAGAGCGGCTTCGACCGTCGTAGACCAGAGGCCGCCGCGACCCGAGCGCGCGACTGCAGCGACGCTGTTCGACGGCGGGTTCGCCGGCATCTGCTTTCCCGTCCGAGTACGGCGGGCTCGGGTTGGGCGTCGAGTATCAGCGGGCATTCACCGAGGAGACCGTCGGCTACGACATGCCGTGGGGCTTCAACGTGCCGACGCTGTCGATCCTCGCCGCCACGCTGCTCGACTTCGGCACGCGAGGAACAGAAGCCGCGCCACATCCCCGCCATCCTCAAGCGGCGAAGAACTGTGGGTGCAGTTCCTCAGCGAGCCGAGCGGTGGCTCGGACCTCGCGGGCTGCCTGACCCGCGCCGATCGCGACGGCGACGTGTTCATCCTCAACGGCTCGAAGATCTGGAGTCCGGCGCGGCCGACAGCGACTACGCAATGTGCCTCGCCCGCACGAACTGGGACGTCCCGAAGCACCGCGGCCTCACCATGTTCATCCTCAAGATCCATCAGCCGGGCGTGACAGTCGAGCAGATCCGCCAGGTCGACGGGTCGATGGAGTTCTGCCAGGAGTTCTTCGACGACGTCGCCATCCCCGTCGCCGACGTCGTCGGCGAGATCGACGACGGCTGGAGCGTGGCCACGCGGCTGCTCACGCACGAACGCAGCGCGACGGGCGGCGGCTCGATGTACACGAGCGGGCGCTCGAACGTCGGGCACGACCCGACCGCGAGTACCGACGACAACGCCGTCATCCGCCTGGCGAAGGAGCTCGGGCTGGCCAGCGACCCGCACGCCCGCCAACTCGTCGCCGAAGCGCACGTGCGCCAGCTCGTGACGACCGGGCTAATCGATCGCATCAGTACTGGCATCGCCTCCGGGACCGCGCCCACCCCGTCCGGGTCGATTCTCGAAGCTGTTCGCGGCCAACAACGTGATGCGCCGCGTCGAGATCAGCGTCGAGCTCGCCGGCGAGTCGGCGGCGGCGTGGCCCGACGACGTGCAGACCCCGGGACGGGCGGCGAGCGAGATGTCGCTGTGGCGCCAAGGCATGTCGCTCGGCGGCGGCAGCAACGAGATTCAGCGCAACATCATCAGCGAGCGTGTGCTGGGCATGCCGCGGGAATACGCCGCCGATCGGGACATCCCGTATCGCGACGTGAAACGGAGTGCGGAATGAAACGAATCGTCGGGGCGATCGCGTTAGTTGCAGGCTCGTCGCTGTTGACGGCGACGCCGGTGGCGGCCGGCATCGGTCCGACGTTGCTCGACGGCCGGCCGCAGTGCGGCGCGGTCGCACCGCCGACCGGCGCGACACCCATCGCCGATGACGGGGTGCTCAAGGTGTCGTCGTTCAACCTGCTGCACTCCGAGACCGACGAAGGTGATCAGACGCTGGGCGCTCGGCTGCCGTTGATCGCCGACGCGATCGTCGGCTCCGGCGCCGACATCGTGGGAGCGCAGGAGGTCACGCGGAACACGGATTTCCACGCCGCCAACGAGTATCCGCAACACCACGGCCTGGTCGCCCGCCGCCTGGCGGAACTGATCGCGATCCGCACCGGTCAGCCATGGCACTGGTGCTTCTCGACGTCGAACCCGCACGTCCCCCTGACGCCGGACATCTTCAAGGGTGGCGGCAACCCCCTCGACTCGCTGGCGACGACGTTCGGCAACTTTCCCGACGCCGGCGGATTCAGCGAAGGCCTGGCGGTGCTGACGCGCTTTCCCATCGACCAGAGCCGTTTCCACCGTCTTTCGCCGCGCTCCTACGAAGCGGCTGCATGCCTGAACTTCGATCCGTTCTGCCGCCTCGACGCGATCTTCGACGCCCGGCAGGTGCTGTGGGCCCGCGTTCGCACGCCCGCGGGCCGCGTCGACATGTTCACGACGCACATCGCCCATCACATCGGTGGGCTCAGCGACACGACGAAGTTGTTGCAGACGCTCCAAGTGCTGCGCATCACCGAGCAGTGGGCCAAGCCCGACGCGCTCCCCGACTTCCTCGTCGGCGACTTCAACAGCTCACCGAAGTCCGACGCGTACAAAGCCGTGGTCAAAGACGCCCACTTCGTCGACACGTATCGCGCCGCCGGCGGCGCCGAGTGCGCCGCCGCCGGCGCACCCGGGTGTTCGGGCGGTCCGCCATTCACCAACGAGTCGTTCTCGTCGACTTCAACGCGGCCGATGAAACAGCGCATCGACTACGTCTTTGCCCGCAAGTCGGCGCACTGCGCGATCGCCGTGCCCCACAGCGAGCGCATCGGCGATGACCCCGCGCTGCAAGCAGACGGCCGCTACCTCTGGCCGAGTGACCACTACGCCTTCACCTCGACGGTTCGCTGCTTCTAACGCAAACTGGACACGATGGCTGACCGAGATGCCGAGAAGCTCGAGAACCTCGCTGTGGCCGAGTATCTGCTCGGACACGACGACGAGAGCGCGGCGGCGTGGGAAGCCGCACATCGTCGATGGGCGGAGGTCGGCGACTTAGCCGAGTCGGCGCGTTGCTCGTTTTGGCTGGCGTTCACCTTCATGATGCGCGGAAACATGGCCCAAGCCCAAGGCTGGCTCAGCCGCACGTCGAGCACCATCGAAGCCGACGGCCTCGACTGCAGCGCATCGGGCTACCTCCTGATTCCTGCGTTGCTCGGCATCCTCGGCGAGGATCCCGGGCGGGCGCGCGAGCTGGCGGTGCAAGCGACCGAAGTGGGCCAGCGCTTCAACGACGCTGACCTGCGGGCGTTCGGGACACTGGCGCACGGCCAAGCGCTGCTCGCCCTAGGTGACACCGCCTCGGGCATGGCCCGGCTCGACGAGGTCATGGTCGCCGTCACCGCCAACGAGGTCGGACCGATCACCTCCGGCATCGTCTACTGCGCCGTCATCCTCGAGTGCATGCAGGTCTTCGATCTCCCGCGGGCGACCGAGTGGACCGACGCGCTCAGCGCCTGGTGCGACGCGCGCCCGACATGGTTCCGTACCGGGGCCAATGCCTCGTCCACCGATCGCAACTGCAGCAGGCGGCGGGCGCGTGGCATGACGCAATCGACACCATCCAGGCCGCGTGCGTACGGCTGACAGATCCGCCGCACCCTGCTCTCGGCCTGGCGTATTACCAAGCGGCCGAGCTGCACCGGCTGCGAGGCGCGTTCGACGAGTCCGAGTCGGAGTACCGCGTGGCCAACCGCAGCGGTTACCAACCGTTGCCCGGGCTGGCGCTGCTCGAACTGGCCCGCGGCGATGCCGCCGCGGCGGCCGCGACCATCCGACGCGCCATCGCCGAAGCCACCAGCGCGCTCGAGCGGCCTGCGTTGCTCGCGGCGGCGGTCGACATCTTTCGGGCGACCGGTGACATTGCAGCCGTGTCCGCCGCCGCCGAGGAGCTGGCCGGCATCGCGGCCGCTTCCACGTCGGAGGTCCTCAAAGCGATGGCCGATCAAGCGTCGGGCACGGCCCAGCTGTGCGCGGGCGATCCGTCGCTGGCGCTTACCCACCTACGCGCCGCCGGCGTCGCCTGGCACCACCTACGGATGCCATACGAACGGGCGCGGGCGGCGGTGCTGGTCGGCCTCGCCTGCGCCGCGCTCGGCGACCGGACCTCGGCCGCACTCGAGTTCGATGCCGCGAAGAACGCGTTCGAGGCCCTCGACGCTCGGCCCGACCTCGAGCGGCTCGCGTCGATCGCCGGAACGCCCACCGGGCAGGGAGCGCTGTCGGGCCGCGAGCAGGAGGTCCTCGCGCAGATCGCGGCCGGTCGCACGAACCGAGACATCGCCGCCGTGCTGCATATCAGCCCGAATACGGTGAATCGTCACCTTGAAAACATCTTCGCCAAACTCGGCGTGTCGAGCCGCGTCTGCCGCGACCGTGTACGCCTACGAACACGGCCTGCTCTGAATCTGGACGGGCGGGCGATGGCGTGTTCACACCATTGCCTGTGCCGCAACGAAATGGCGTGTCTGGGCGATGTGGGACGAGGGCACTCGTCCGTACGGTCACCTCATGACCACACAAACCATCACGATTGATCAAGAGACAGCCGAACGGCTGAGCGCCGAGTTCCACCGGTGCTTCTCCGATTACGAAGCTCGCGACGATCTGTTCGCGCCGGACACGTTCTTCGACCTCTTGCCGCCGATGTGGCGCTTCCAGTTCGAGGGACCGGGCGAGGCGTTCACGGCACAGCTGCGTTCGATCGCCGAGGGCCCGATCGAGATCGAAGTCGTGCGCACGCTGCCGACCAGCTCCGGTTTCGTGACCGAGCACGTCGAGACGCAGCACACACCGAGCGGCGTGCAGAAGGCGCGCCGCATCCACCTGTGCGAGGTCCGCGACGCGCAGATCTGCGAAGTCACCACGTATTGCAACGGCGCGTGGGACGACGAGTTGCGCGCCCGCCACTCCGCCCAAGCGCCGATGGTCAGGTCGTGAATGCGATGACCACCGCCTCCTATCGCAACTTCACCGGCACCGGCGCGCAGAACTACCAGCGCTACTTCGTGCCTGCGATCGCCGAACCAGTTTCGGTCGATCTTCTTCGCAGCGCGTCACTAAACAGCGGCGAACGAGTGCTCGACGTCGCCTGCGGCACCGGCGTAATCGCACGTCTTGCCGCCGACCAGGTTGGACCGAACGGAAGCGTTACGGCGCTCGACGTATCGCCCGACATGATCGACGTGGCGAAGTCGACCGCCGGCGCGCATATCGACTGGCACGTCGGCGACGCCACCTCGCTGCCGTTCCCCGACGAGTCGTTCGACGTCGTCTTGTGCCAGATGGGTTTGATGTTCATCGAGGACCGCGCCACCGCTGTCACCGAGATGCGTCGCGTAGTCGCGCCGACAGGACGCGTCGTGCTGAACACGCCCGGCGCGATTCAGCCCGCGTTCGAAATGATGGAGCAAGCGATCGTCGAACACATCAATCCTGAGCTTGGCGGCTTCGTGCGCGCCGTGTTCTCGATGCACGACCCTGACGCCGTGGCGACGCTCCTCGAAGGCGCGGGGCTCCAGTCGGTGACCGCGACGGTGGCGAGCGCGCCGTTCGATCTGCCGTCGCCCGCCGAGTTCCTCTGGCAGTACATCAACCTCACGCCAATGGGCCCGATCGTGGCCGCCGCGCCCGAGGACGCCAAGCAGGCGATGGAAGACCAAGTCGTGGAGGGTTGGCAGCCGTTCGTCGTCGACGGCCGGACCCGAGTCGATCAGCCGATGGTGATCGCGACAGGCCGCCGCTAGTCGAACCGAAGTGCTTCGACGATCTCGAGGCGACCGATACGTCGGGCCGGAATGAGCGAGGCGATCGCGGCGACGATGACGGTGAGCAGTAGGAGCACCGGCAGGAGTAGCCACGGAAAGACGTAGTCGATCGTGAAGCCGAGCGCGGCGCGCTGACTGACAACGATGCCCGTCGACAACAGCCAGCCGAGCGGCAGCGCCAACAGGTACGCCACGAGCGCCAGCGTCGACGCTTCGACGAGCACCATCGCCCGGACTTGGCGCCGCAGCGCGCCGGTGGAGCGAAGCATGCCGACTTCCCGCGTGCGTGCGCAGCACCGCCACCACCATCGTGTTGGCCAACCCGAGGATGCCCACGAGGGCCGCGACGAACAGCAGCGCGTACGCGAGACCGAAGAAACCTTGGAGCTGCGCCTGCGCCTGCTCCTTGATGCGGGCGGTGGTCTGCACCTCGACCTGGTACTTCGCACCAAGGCGGTCGACGATCGTGCGACGGAGCACCTCGTCGTCCACGCCGCGATCGACCGACGCCAAGAACGCGTTGGGGCGACCGGCACCGAACAGGCCGGCGTCCTTGATGCCGAACGCGGGCCCGATGAAGTTGCCGATCTGCGCATAGGTGGCCAGCAGCGTGAAGCGCTGCACGCCTTGATTTGTGCGGATCCGAACGGCGTCGCCCAATTCCTTGTCGAGCCTGATCGCCATCTGTTCGGGCAGCACAATCGCGCCGCCCTGGGTAAGACCGGCGCGCACCGTGTCGTCATTGCCCTGTACCCACGGGAAGCTGGCGATGTCGAAGTAGCTCGCGGGGTCCAGCACGGTGAAGAACTGGTCGCCGCCGTCCACCGCCCCTTCCTCGTCGATGTCGAGGAGGCCAAAGCGCAACGCCGTCGTCGCCTGCACGCCTTCGATCGCGGCGAGTTCCTGCTCGACCGCAGGGTCGAGCGCGCCCGGCGCGCCGACTTGGATCGTGCCACCGGACTGTCGCTCGACGACGGTGTCGATCGTGCGCGACATCGAGACGTTGCTCGTCGCAATGGCCAGGATCATCGCGAGCACGACCATCACCAGCGCAAGGGTGTAGGCCGAGCGACTGCGTTCCTTCACGAGGTGCATGACCGCGATGGCGCCGACGCCCTTGGCGAGGCGCCGAGTACCCGCTCCGAGAAGTTGGGCCAGCGGCCGCAGCACAATCGGCACGAGCATCACGGAGCCGAAAAGCACGAGCAAGGTCGGAAACACGCGCGCGCCGTTGCTCGGCAGCGCGAACACCAGCGCCATGCCGACACCGACCAAGAGCGCACCGAGGATCGGGCGACCAGCTTTCTCGTCGGGCTGGCCCCCTGCGCGCATTGCGGTGACAGGACTCAAGGCCGCCGCCCGGCGTCCCGGCAACCAGGCGGCGGTCACGCTCACGACGACGCCAACGCCAAGGCTAAAGATCGCCGGTCCCACGGGCAGGCCGAGTCCTGGCAGCACGAGGAACAGCAGGTTCGACACCAGCTGCATCGAAAGCGCTGCGAGGCCGTAGCCGATCAGCAGGCCGACCAGCCCCGACGCCACACCCAGCAACGCCGCTTCGATGACCACGACGCGCCGCACCTGACGCGGCAGCGCGCCGAGCGCGCGCATGGTGCCGTAGGTGCGCGTGCGTTCGGCGACGGCGAGCGAGAACGTGAGGAAAATGAGGAAGCCGCCCACGAACAACGCGATGGCCGATCCAAGGGTCATCGCGCCGTTCACGGCGTCCACGAACGAGCGAAAGCCGGCGTCGGCGTCGGCGGCGTTGGTCAACGTGACGTTGTCACCCAACGCGTCGCGCTCGATCGTGGATCCACTCATCGGCATCGACGCCGTCGCCCAGGACCACGTCGATGCTGTTGATTTGGTCGGCCTTCCCGATAAGGCGCTGCGAGGCCGGTAGCGAGGTCACGGCGATATCGCCGCCCTCGGACGAGCCAACGCCGTCGTCGGCCAGCGTGCCGACGACTCGCAACTGAAGCGGGCCGGTCGGAGCCGCGAGCAGCACCTCGTCGCCCACGTTCACCTTCACCCGCTCGGCGATGTGGTGACCGAGCACGATCTCGTCGGCACCATCGCGAAACAACCGGCCGTCCTTCAAGACGTAGTCGCGGACTTTCGAGTCGGCCGCCAAGTCGACGCCCCGCACGAAGACGATGTCGGGCAACGCGTCGGGCGAGCGGGTCACGCCCGGCTTGGTCACCGCGCTGCGCAGGAACATGCTGCCGCCGGCGGAGGTGACGTCGGGGAGGGCACGAACGCGTTCGAGCACACCCGGGGCGAACATGGCGTCGAAGTTGCCGACCGGACGTACATAGACGTCGTCTTTCCCCGCACCGCCGGAAATGGCGCGGTCGAGCGCGTCGTTGGTGGCCGAACTCATGATCTGCACGGCGAAGAGGACTGCGACACCGAGGGCGATGCCACTGGCGGTCAGCGCATACCGACCTTTGCGCCGCGCCAGATTGCGCACTGACACCGACGACAACCGGCGGAGCGTCATGCCCGCGCCCGTCTTACCGCGCTCGGTGCTGTCGAGTTTCTCCAGCCACTGGAGCACGGCGCCGGGTCGGCTGGCGTGGTCGCGCTCCTGCTTCGCCGCTCCCCGCAATGAGCGCGCGAGGTCGAGGTTGCTCGCGACTGTTCCGTCACGCAGCAGCAGCACCTCGTCGGCGAATCCGGCGCTGCGCGGGTCGTGGGTCACCATCACGATCGTCTGGCCGAGTTCGCGTTGTGCGTCGGCGAAAAGCGTGAGGATCCCGTGGCCGGTGCGCATGTCGACGTTGCCGGTGGGTTCGTCGGCCAGGAGCACACGCGGCTCGATGAACAGTGCGCGGGCGATGGCGGCGCGTTGCTGCTGGCCGCCGGAAAGCTGCGCCGGCTGCTTGCTCTTGTGCTCGCTCATGCCAACCAGCTCGAGCACCTCCGCCAGCTTCTTGGCGTACGAGCCACCGTCGTGGCCGGCGATAACGGCCGGAAGAGCGACGTTCTCCTCGACCGTCAGCACCGGCACCAAGTTGAAGAACTGGTACACGATGCCGATCTGGCTGCGACGAAGCTTCGTCCGGTTGTCGTCGGTCATCGACGACAACGCCGTACCGTCGAGCAGCACCTCGCCGGAGTCGGGCGTGTCCAGCCCGCCCAGCAGGTGCAGCAGCGTCGACTTGCCGGACCCCGACGGCCCCATCACCGACACAAAGCTGCCCGACGCGACGTCAAGGCTCACGCCGTTGAGCACCTGCTCGACGTTCCCATTCTGCGAGTACGCCTTCTGCACACCGCGCGCGACGAGTACAGGACTGCCGTTGTCATTCCCCATGGCGGCGACGCTAACGAGACAGGCGGTGCGGCGTCCTGCGAATTCTTTTCGGGCGTCTAGGTCGTAAGGAGAACGGAACTGCCGTGGCCGAAGAGGCCTTGGTTGACGGTAATGCCGGCTTTGGCGCCGTCGACTTGGTGACCCGTGGCCTGGCCGCGGAGCTGCCAGGTAACTTCGCAGACCTGCGCAATCGCCTGGGCGGGAACAGCCTCACCGAAACAGGCGAGGCCGCCGCTCGGGTTGACGGGAATGCGCCCGCCAATGGCGGTGTCGCCGTCGTTGAGCAGCTTCTCGGCTTCGCCCGCCTTGCAGAGACCGATGTTCTCCATCCAGTCCAGCTCGAGGGCGGTGGACAGGTCATAAACCTCGGCGAGGCTCAGCTCGTCGGGGCCGATGCCCGACTCCTCGTAGGCACCGGCCGCGATCGAGTCGCGGAAGGTGAGTTCGGGCGGCGCGAGTGCGGCGGCCGAGTCGGTCGAGAAGTTCGGCATCTCGATCACGGTGTTCGGAAAGCGCGGCGTCACCGTCGACACTGCGCGGATACGGACGGGCGACGCGACGCCCCTGCCCTTGGCGTAGTCCATCGACGTCAGCACGATGGCGGCACCGCCGTCGGACGTCGCACAGATTTCGAGTAGCCGCAATGGGTCGGCGACGATCGGGCTGTTGAGCACTTCCTCCTCGGTGACTTCCTTGCGGTAGCGCGCGTACGGATTGTTGAGCCCGTGCTTGGCGTTCTTGACCTTCACCTTGGCGAAGTCCGCCTCGGTGGCGCCGTAGAGATCCATGCGGCGCCGGGCGTACAACGCGAAGTAGGTCGGGTTGGTGGCGCCGAGCAGACGGAAGCGAAGCCAGTCAGGGTCGTCCCACCGCTCGCCGGCGACGGGCGCCAGGAAACCCTTGGGTGTGGTGTCGGCGCCGACGACCAACGCGACATCGCACAATCCGGCGAGGATGCGGCTTCGTGCCGCGTCAAGCGCGGTCACACCGCTCGCGCACGCGGCGTACGACGACGCCACCCGCGCGCCGTTCCATCCCAAGGCCTGCGTGATCGTCGAGGCGGCGACGTACCCGGGATAGCCGTTGCGGACGGTTTCGCCGCCGGCAACGAACTGCACGTCGGCCCAGTCGACACCCGCATCGTCGAGCGCCGCCAACGCCGCGTGCACGCCGTACTCGTGGAAAGGCCGACCCCATTTGCCCCACTCGTGCATGCCGGCGCCGAGAACGGCCACCGACTCCGGCGGGGTCACGATGCGACCGGCTTCCAGCGATACATCAGGTGCTCGACGCCGTCGATCTCGTAGACGGGTTCCACGACCAACTCGACCGCCGCCCCCACCTTCAGGTCGCCGACGCCATAACCCTTGGCCACCTGACCGAGGATGACGACTTGCTCGTCGGCCAACTCGACGGCGGCGAGTGCGAACGGCTCGTACGGCTCCGTCGTCGGGATGTAGGGCGGCGGCGGCTGGTACTGCGCGTCGGTGTAGCTCCACACCTTGCCGGTGCGCGACAGTTCGACGTCGTCGAACTCGCGGCCGCGGCAGTCGGGGTTGCGACAGAACCCGCACGTTTTCGGGAAGAAGACCGTGCCGCACGTGGTGCATTTGCGTGCCGAGCAGGTGCGGCTCGGCGTCGGTGGTGAACCAACCGTCGACAGCGGGTACAGCCGGTAGTACGCATGGCCGAAGACTAATCTGACGAGGTGTCAGGTCGGCTGGAGCACAGGGAGTCGACGCGTGGACCTGACGTGGTCGGCGGAAGAAGAGGAGTTTCGTGCCGACGCGCGTGCGTGGCTGGAGACGAACGTGGCCGAGTGGCGCGCCGTCCACGGCGGCGATCCGGCGTCGGGCGACACCCGCGAAGGCTTCGCCCAACACCTCGACTGGGAGCGCCGCCTCTTCGATGATCGCTGGGCGGTGGTGTCGTGGCCCGAAGAACACGGCGGGCGCGGCGCGTCGCTGTGGGAGTGGTTGATCTTCGAAGAGGAGTACTACCGCGCCGGTTGCCCGCCGCGGGTCACGCAGAACGGCATCTTCCTGCTCGCGCCGAGCATCTTCGAATTCGGCACCTCGGCCCAGCAAACCGGGATCCTCAAGCGCATGGCCGCGGGCGACGACCTGTGGTGCCAAGGCTGGTCGGAACCCAACGCAGGTAGCGACCTCGCGAGCGTCACGTCGCGCGCCGACACGCGTCGACGGGGGCTGGGAGCTCGACGGTCAGAAAACCTGGACGACGCGGGGCGCGTTCTGCACGCATCTGTTCGGGCTGTTCCGCACCGATCCGCAAAGCGAGCGCCACAAGGGACTCACCTATCTGCTCGTGCCGCTCGACGCGCCAGGCGTCACGGTGCGCGGCTTCGGCCGGCTCGACGGCGACGAGGGATTCGCCGAGGTGTTCTTCGAGGAAGCGTTCCTCGCCGACAACGCAGTCGCCGGGGGCGTCGTGCTCGGCGAGCCCGAAGGCGGATGGTCGGTTGCGATGGCGACGGCGGGCTCCGAGCGCGGCCTCACTTTACGGTCACCCGGACGGTTCCTCGCCACCGCGGAACGGTTGTTGGCCTTGGCGCGCGAACGGGGCGACGACGCGCTGCGTCGCCGCGCCGCGACCGCATGGATGCACGCCGACGCGTACCAGCAGCAGACGCTGATGACCGTGACGCAGTTGGCCGCGGGCGCCAAGCCCGGCGCCGAAGCGAGCCTGACCAAACTGTGGTGGAGCGAGCTCGACATCGAACTGCACCAGATCGCCCTCGACCTGCTCGGACCCGAAGCCGAAGTCGAGGGCCCGTGGAGCAAGGCGTGGCAGTTCGCGCTGTCGGGTCCGATCTACGCCGGCACGAACGAGATCCAGCGCAATATCGCCGCCGAACGAGTGCTCGGTCTGCCTCGATGAGGCGGCCGCGATGAACTTCGCGCTATCCGAGGATCAGGCGTCGTTTCGCGACGCGGCGCGCGACCTGTTCGCCAAGGAGGTGACGCTGAACAACGCGTGCGCGCCGCGTGGGACGCGCCGGCCGGCGAACTCGACCGCGGCGTGTGGAACAGCCTGGCGGCGATGGGCGTGCTGGGCCTGCTCATGCCCGAATCCGACGGTGGGCTCGGTCTCGACGAGACGCTACCTCGTGCCGATCCTCGAGGAGGCGGGCCGCGTCGCGCTGCCTCACCCGCTCGTGGAAACGGCAATGGTGGCGGCGCCGCTGGTCGGCGATCCGGCGCGGCATGGTCGCGACCAACCTTGGCGGGCCGATCATCCCGTGCGCCTGTGACGCCGACCAGCTGCTGCTGCACCGCGGCGCTTCGCTGCTGCTGCTCGTCGACCGATCGACGTCGAGATCGTCGCCGGTCGACACGGTCGACGGCGCGCGCCGCGGCGGCCGCTCTTCCCGAGCGACACGACCGGCCACGTCGTCACCGCGAAGGCCGAAGAGATCGAGCTCGCGTTCGAACGGGGTGCGCTCGGCACGGCGGCGATGCTCATCGGACTCGGCCAGGCGATGCTCGACATGACGGTCGGCTACGTGAAGGAACGCCAGCAGTTCGGCGTCCCGATCGGCAGCTTCCAAGCGGTCAAGCACCACTTCGCCGACGCCCGCCTCGCGCTCGAGTTCGCTCGCCCCGCGGTGTGGCGTGCCGCGTGGTCCGTTGCCCACGACGACAGGACGCGCGCGCGCGCGACGTGTCGATGGCCAAGGCCATGGCGTCTGACGCGGCGGAACTGGTCGGCCGCAAGGCGCTCCAGTGCCACGGCGCCATCGGCTACACCGTCGAGTACGACCTCCACCTGTTCCTCAAGCGCACATGGGCGTTGTCGCGGTCGTGGGGCGACGCGGCCCACCACACCGACCGCGTCGCCGCCGCCCTCGGCTAGAGGTCTATGCCGCCGTCGTTGGCGCATTCCGTCGAGGTGGCGATACCTAGCCCGTTCACCGCATGGCAAGAGCATCTTCAAGCGACATCGACGTGATTACAAGCCGCCACAACGCGAAGTCGACCGATACAGTCATCGGCGGACTCCGAATTGCTTCATCTCCGCAGCACCGCCTCTGCGTCGAGGTCGATCGTCGTGCGAGCCATTCGCCATGCGACGATGCGCGCTTCGCCAACGAACGAGGGGGTCTTCGCGGCGTCACAGCTGCACGTTGACGACGACGCCAAGGTCGCGTTCTAGGTAGGCGACTTCGTTGTCGTTGAGGAAGCCGGCGCCTTGCACGTTGACGAGGTCGACGTGGTCCATCAGCGGATACGGGCCCCAGTGCCACGTGGCGAGGCAGGTTGACGCCGGCGGTGCCGTCGCAGACGAAGGCGCGCACCGACGACAGGTGGTCGCGTCGTCGAGAAGTCGAACTCCTTCGGCGCGACGACGAGCAGCGTCGGTTTACCCGCGAGCGCGACCAGCATCTGCGTGGCCTTGTGATGCCGGTTGAGGTGGTCGACCACGAGCGGCTACGCGGTCGTAGGACAACACGTTGAGCATGAACTCCTCGCCGTCGCGCAACTCCATGACCATGTCGCCGGTGGCGATCACCTGACCGAACGGCGCGAACGCCTCGTGCGGTCAGCGGCTCGGCGGTGACGACGAACGAATCGGTCATCGTCGAGTCCCGACGGGTCGAGATGGAGCAGTTCGACCGTGGTCTTGCCGTCGCGCAGCGTCGTCGAACAGCTTCTGCTCGTTGTCCGCGCGCGCGTGCGCCGCCTCGAGCACACGTCGTCGATGCGGTCGCGCCGGAATGACGACCACGCCGTCGGCGTCGCCGACAACCCAGTCCCCCGGCGACACGTCGACATCGCCGACGCGCACGACGTTGCCGACCGTGCCGCCGTTCGTCTTGCCGGCACCGGTCAACGCGACCAGCGCGCAGAACACGGGAAAGCCGTGCAGCTCCGAGCGCGGCGACGTCGCGGCAGCCGCCGTCAATGACCAAGCCCGGCGATGCCGCGCGCTTCGGCGCCGGTCGTAAGCACCTCACCCCAGTAGCCGTACTCGGGCGGATCGGTCGCGTCGACCACCAGCACCGCGCCGGGACGTGTCACTCGCGCGACGGCCACGTGGATGGCGAGGTTGTCGGCGCGGCCGCACTTGGCGGTCATCGCCGGCCCGGCCACGGTCGCTCCCGACCAAGCCGGCTTGATGCGGTGGTCCATGCGCAGCGCGCCGGACTCACCCAGCGTCGCCGCGCCCAGCGCGACGAGTCGGCGCGAGGCGATCGTCAATGCTCGGTGTAGTTGATCTCGCCGGCGTCGGGCGTGGCGACCGCGAAGCAGAAGCAGTGGATCGGCGCGTGTGTCACTGAGCGGCTTGAGCGAGTGCATCGCCATCGGCGGGATGTGCACGAGGTCGCCCTGGCCGATCTCGCGCTCCTCGCCCTCGATCTCCATGATCCCGCGCCCCGAGGTGACGTAATAGAACTCGTGGGTCGGGTGGTTGTGCGGGTCGACATAGCCGCCGCCCGACACCTCGAACTCACTCACGAGTTCCAGGTGGCCGCCCTTGGTGATGTCGAACATCTCGCGGGGAGACACGAGCCACCACACGGGCACCGTGCCGTTGTGCTCGATCGACCGGCGCAACGTCTTCAATCGACCGGACGTCCATGCGTCGAAATTACCCTTCGGTTACCGCGGCAGTTAGCTCGATCTCGACCGCCGCCGCCGCGAGGCAACGAGTTCACGCCGATCGCCGAGCGCGTGTGACGGCCGCGCTCGCCGAAGATGTCGAACAGGATCGCCGACGCGCCGTCGACCACGTCCGGCTGATCGGTGAGGCCCGGCGCCGACGGCCACGTATCCGGTGACCGACAGGATGCGTTCGACGCGATCGAGCGTGCCCAGCGCGACCTGCAACACCGACAGCGCGTTCAGCGCGCACACCGCGGCCGCCGCTCGTCCATCCGTCGATCGACACCGTGAGGCCGACCAGTCCCTTGCACGTGAGGAACCCGTCGATGCGCGGCAACTGGCCCGACGTGCGCGCGATGCCGTCGTGAATCACGACGGCGTCGAGCGGGTCGTGGGGCGGGTGCGGTCCGTGCAGCGTCAGGCCCAGTTCCTTGATGCGCTCCTCTGTTTTTCCCATTAGAGGATCGCGCCCGACTCCTTCATGGCGGCGAGCTGGTCCCAGTCGTAGCCGACCTCGATCAACTCCAACTCGGTGTGTTCGCCGTGCTCGGGAGCGCGCTCGACCTCAACCGCGGTCTCGTCGAACTGGGCGGGCGACGCGACCATCTGGAACGGGTGCCCGTTGATGTCGGCTGTCGGCAGGTAGCCGTTGGCGACGACCTGCGGGTCGTCGTACAGCTCGGCGAGCGTCTGGAACGGCGACCACACCCCTTCGAACCCGTCAAAGGCGACCTTCAATTCGTCGAGCGTGAAGGTGTCATACGCCTCGTCCAGGATCTTCTGGCACTCCGCCGCGTTCTCCGCCCGCGCCGCCGCGTCGACAAAGCGCGGGTCGTCGACCAGCTCGGGCTTGCCCAGCCGCGTCACCCAGTCGGCCCAGAAGCGGTCGCCCTGCAGCAGCATCATCGCGACGAAACGTCCGTCCTTGGTGCGGTAGTTCCCGACGCCGGGGTTGCCGGGTACGCCCCGCTGACCCGTACCAGTCGCTCGATGCCGTAGAGCTTGTTCATCAGCACCATCGGCGAGATCTGCCACAGGGCGGTCGCCAGCAACGACACGTCCACGATCGACGGCTCGCCGGTGCGCTCCCGCTTGAGCAGCGCCGCCGCGATACCACCGGCGGTCGTCATGCCGCCCATCACGTCGCCGAACGCGGGCGTCGGCTGCCCCGATGGCCAACCGTCCTGGCCTTGGCGGCAGCGTCATGCCGACGCCGCCGCGCGCCCAGAACGTGGCGCCGTCAAAGCCACCCTTCTCGGCGTCGGGACCTTTGGGCCCCTGGCCCGACCCGCGGGCGATGATGATGTTCGGGTTCCGGGCGCGGATGTCGGCCGTGTCGATCTTTAGCTTGCGCCGGATCGGCGGCAGGTAGTTGGTGAGGAACACGTCGGCGGTCTCGACCAACTTCATCAACGCCTCGTGACCGGCGGGATTCGAGATGTCGATCGCGATCGACTTCTTGCCGCGGTTGGGCTGCTCGATCATGAAGTTGATCGGCGACCGCGCCTCCCGGCATGATCCCGGAGGTCATCAGTCCGCGCTGCGGGTCGCCCGTCTCGGGATGCTCGACCTTGAGCACCTCGGCGCCCCAGTCGATGAGCACCGATCCGCCCGAGGGAATGAACATCCAGCTCGCGACCTCGATGACGCGGATGCCGTCGAGCGGTCGACTCATGCCGGCCACCCGACAGTCTTGGTCTCGGTGAAGATCTCCAGACCCTCGATGCCGCACTGGCGACCGATACCGGATTGCTTGTAGCCGCCGAAGGGCGCGTCGGCGCCGTACCAAATGCCGCCGTTAATGCCGAGGGTCCCGGTGCGAATGCGGCGCCCGACCGACTTCGCCCGATCGAGCGAACCCGACGTGATCATCCCCGACAAACCGTAAGGCGACTCGTTGGCGATGCGCACCGCGTCGTCGTCGTTTTCGAAACCGATCACCACGAGCACCGGGCCGAAGATCTCCTCCTGCGCGATCGTCATCGTGTTGTCGACGTCGGCGAACAACGTCGGCTCCACGAAGAACCCCGTCGGCAAGTGCGCCGGAACGCCGCCGCCACAGACCAAGCGCGCTCCTTCGGCCTTGCCCTTGTCGATGTAGTTGAGTACCCGCGACTGCTGCTGTTTCGACACGAGGGGACCCATGAGGTTGGACGGATCGGTCGGGTCGCCGTAGCTGACCGCGGCGAACGCCGGCTCCAGCAGCGCGATCGCTTCGTCGTAACGCGACTTGGGCACCATCAACCGCGTCGGCATCGCGGAGCCCTGCCCGCCGTGGTAACAGACCGACGAGCCGCTCGCACCAACGGAGCTGAAGTCGGCGTCGTCGAGCAGGAGGTTGACCGATTTACCGCCGAGTTCGAGGAAGATCGTCTTCAACGATTCCGCGCCCGCGCTCATGATGCGACGACCGGTCGCGGTGGACCCAGTGAACGCGATCATGTCGACATCGGGCGACGTGGTGAGCACTTCACCCACAAGGTGATCCGACGACGTGACAATGTTGACCACGCCCGGCGGGATATCGGTGTCCTCGGCGATGATCCGACCGATGCGCGTCGCGTTCCACGGCGTGTCCGGCGCGGGCTTGATCACACACGTATTGCCCATCGCGAGCACGGGGCCGAGCTTGTTGATGAGTGAGCTCGAACGGGAAGTTCCACGGCAGGATCACGCCGACAACGCCCTTGGCTTCCTTCCACACTTCGCGCTCGGTGAACATGCCCATCCCGAACGGATCCTTTGGTCCGAGGCTGCGCGACCATGCGAACTGGTCGATCATTTCGGCCGGCCAGGTAAGCGCTTCGCGGAGAGGGGCGTCGAGCTGCGGTCCGTACGTCAGCAGGACGGGACAGCCGACTTCGGCCACCAGCTCGTTGCGGAACTCTTCGACCTCGGCCTCGATGGCCGCCTGCAATTGCAACAGGCACTGCTTGCGGAACGCGTGGTTGGTCGACCAGTCGGTCGTGTCGAACGCGCGGCGCGCAGCACCGATCGCGGCGCGGCATGTCGTTGGCGGTGCCATCGGCGACCACGCCGAGGGACTGTTCGGTGAACGGATTGATGTTGTCGAACGTGTCGCCGCGTTCGCCGTCGACGAGCTTGCCGTCGATCAGCATCCGCACCTCCCCCATCTGGCTCACCAGACGAGTTCGAGGTTTTCGACGGCGCGCAAGCCCTGCGAGTACTTCAACTCGACACCTTCCTTGAGCGGCGAAGTTCGGCACCGCCTGCTAGCCACTCTTCGAGCGCGACCCGCAGCTCCATGCGCGCGAGGTGGGCACCGAGGCAGCGATGGTTGCCACCGCCGAACGCGATGTGACCTTTGGTGTCGCGGTCGAAGTCGACCTCGTCAGCGCGGTCCCACACGCCTTCGTCGGTGTTGGCCGAGCCGATCAACACCGACACGCTTGTGTGGGCCTTGATCGGACAGCCCGCGAGCTCGGTGTCCTGGGTCGTGATGCGAATGACGCCTTGCACCGGCGACTCCCAGCGCAGCATCTCTTCGACCGCGTGAGGAATGAGCGACGGATCGTCCACCAACCGCTGCCGCTGCGCCGGATGCTGGGCAAGGTAGGAGATCATGCAGTCGAGCGACGCCGTGACCGTGTCGAGACCGGCGATGAAGAACAGGTACAGGATGTCCTCGAGTCTGATCGTGCGTGAGCTTTTCTCCGTCGACCTCAGCGCTGATGAGCATCGAGATCACGTCGTCCTGCGGTTCCTTGCGACCGCGCGTCGATCGTCTCCTTGAGGATGACGTAGATCTCCTTGCCGGTCTTCTTGACCGCCGCGACCCGCTCCTCTTGGTTGCGCACGCCCGGTGGACGGATGATGCCGTCCTTCAGGGCGATGAACTCTTTCGTACGCGACAGCGGCAGGCCCAACACTTGCAAGAAGACCGTCGACGGAAGTGGCTCGGCGATCGCGTGGTGGAAGTTGCAGCCGCCGTTGTCCTTCACCTCCGCGATGAGTTCCTTCACCAATTCACGCGTCTTCGGCTCGAGGTCAGCCACGGTCTGTCGGCCGAGAATCGGATCGAGCAGTCGGCGAAAGTACTTGTGTTGCGGCGGATCGATCTGCAGCGGGATCAACGGGCGGACTTGTCCGATGTCGACCGCGTCGATGCCCGACGAATAGATGTCGGGATGCGCGAACACCTCTTTGATCTCGGACGCGGTCGTCACGATGACCATCGGGCTATCGCCGAAGCCGTCGACGGCTGTGACCGCGCCGCCTTCGCGCAGCATCTTGTACATCGGCTGAGGATGCGCCAGCAGCTCGAGGTCCATGCCCTCGACGTCGTCCAAGTTCATCATCGGGACATTCCCTCCCTGTGTCGCCTCTGAGGCAGCGTCAATCTAACAGTGGCGTCACCTTCAGGAATCGGCGCGCACCGACGTCCTTCTCGGCGGCGACGATTGGCGGCGCGGTTTTCCAGTTCGGGATGCCGTCGGCTTCTTGGGCGGCGGGGAACTTGTCGTCGTGGATCTCGGCCCAGTGCGAGTGATTGAGCTGATGGATCGTGAAGCAGGAGTTGAGCGCGTTGTAAAAGCCCTGGTTGTCCTGGGTCTCGTTCACCGACTCTTTGATCATCAGCGCGGTCATCGTCGGCAGCTTGGCGATGCGACGGGCGAACTCGAGCGTCTTGTCCTCAAGCTCGGCACGAGGGAACACCTTGCTGACCATGCCGAGACTGTGCGCCTCGTGGATGTCGATCGAGTCTCCCGTCAACATCAGCTCCTTGGTCTTGCGCGCGCCGAACTCCCACGGGTGGGCGAAGTACTCGAGCCCGCACATTCCGAGCCGAGTGCCGACAACGTCGGCGAACAGCACGTCGTCTGAGCCCACGATCAAGTCGCACGCCCACATCAGCATCAGACCCGCGGCATACACCGTGCCCTGCACCTGAGCGATGGTGATCTTTCGCAGGTTGCGCCAACGCCGCGTGTTTTCGAAGTAGTAGTGCCACTCCTGCAACATGCGCTTTTCCGCGCCCTGTCGCGTCGCGCCGTTGATCTTGCTCGTCGGGTGCGACTGGTACTCCTCCATCGCCACTTTCGACCCCATGTCGTGACCGCTCGAGAACAAGTCGCCGGTCCCGCCGAGGATCACGACGCGCACGGTGTCGTCGGCCTCGGCCCGCAGGAACGCCTCGTCAAGTTCGACGAGGAGGCCACGGTTTTGCGCGTTCTTCGCCTCGGGCCGGTCGAGCAGGATGCGGACGATCGCGCCGTCGTCGTAGGACTCGTACTGCAGGAACTTGTAGTCGGACATGACGGTCACCCTATTTCGATCTCGTCGATTAAGCCCCAGGCGAGGGCGGTCTCGGCGTCGATGGGCTGACGCTGAAAGCGCCAGTTCCCTCACGCGCTCGACGCCGATCCGTCGGGTAAGGCTGACCGTGCCGCCGGCGCCCGGGATCAACCCGAGCCCGAGCTCGGGCAAGCCGATCGTCGTGTCGGGCGCGGCCATGACGCGGTGGGCGAACGCGGGCAGCTCGATGCCCGAGCCGAAAGCACGCGCCGTGAATGCGGAAGGTCACACGATCGGCAATGCGCGCGATGGCCCCGCCAATGCTCGTGCGCAGCCGGATCGCGTGCGCTTCTTCGGGCGACGGGAACGTGGCGAACTCGTCGAGGTCGCCGCCCGCGCAAAACGACGCGGCCGCGACCGGTCACGACCACCTTGAGATCGGGGTCGGCCTCGGCTACCGCGAACGCGTCGAGGAGCAGGTCGCGCATCGCGACGTTGAGCGCGTTGTGCACCTCGGGGCGGTTGAGATCGACATGCAAGGTGTCGCGCTCGCGGCTCGAGGATCACCGCCGGCTCGGCCGACGGCGGGCGCGCGCGGGCGGGCGTGGCCGCCCGCCACGCCTGGAACTCGGGTCCGCCTTGCAGGCGCGAGTACACGAGGGACTCTTCGACGAGGCCCTGTTCGGTCGTCGGAAACGGCGCGCGACCCATGAGTTCTTCGAACGCCGCGGTCGCCAGTGGCCACCGCCGGCGCGTCTCGGTCATCGCTTCGTCGACTCCCACGGCAACATTGTGGGCGTGAACAGCCGGCTTCTACCGTCCCGCGACGGTTGGATCGCAGTAACACTGGCCCGCGAGTCCGACATCGAGTCGGTTCCGGCGTGGCTCGGCGTCGATCTGGACGACCTCGATGAGGCGGTCCGCGCCCGCGATTCCAAGGACCTCGTCGACCACGCCGTCCTCCTCGGCATGCCCGTAGCCGCGTTGGGCGAATTCACCGGCCCCGCCATCCTTTTTGAGATGTTCCGTCAAGAAGACCTTGACGGAACATCTCAAGAAGTGAAGGACGTGACGGTTTTGGACCTGTCGTCGTTGTGGGCGGGGCCGTTGTGCGCGCACTTGCTGGCCAAGCAGGGGGCGTTCGTGATCAAGGCCGAGTCCGAGCAGCGCCCCGACAGCGTTGCGTTGGGGAAGGCCGCAGCTGTTCGACGAGTTGAACGCCAACAAGCAGCACGTCACGTTCGACGTGACGAAGCCGCACGAACTCGACGCGCTCATCGCGATGGCCGACGTCGTTGTCGAGTCGTCGCGGCCGCGCGCGCTCGAACAACTCGGCGTGGTCGCCGCCGACGTGCTGGTGGCTGACGGCGGGCCGCGCGTGTGGGCGTCGATCACCGGGTACGGGCGCGCGTCGAACCGGGTCGCGTTCGGCGACGACGCCGCCGTCGCAGGCGGCCTCGTGGATTACGACGCCGACGGCCGGCCGATATTCCGGGGCGACGCGATCGCCGATCCGTTGACCGGAATCACCACCGCGGCGGCCATCGAGCGTGTGCTGGCGGGCGGTTCTCGGTGTCTGCTCGACGTCGCGTTGGCTGGTGTTGCGTACCGCCATAGCCGCGAGGGTCGCGCGACACCCGAGGACTAGCCTTTGCCCATGGATTCGGTCCGTTGGAACGATCACCCCAAGCTTCGGAAGCCGGTGCTCATCGCCGCGTTCGAGGGGTGGAACGATGCGGCCGAATCCGCGTCGGCGGCCGTGGAGTACCTCGGTACGGCGTGGAACGAGCGCATGTTCGCCACGATCGACCCGGAGGATTTCTACGACTTCACCGTCGTGCGCCCCCAGGTCCGGCTGGTCGAGGGCTACACGCGTGAGATCGAGTGGCGCACCACCAAGTTCGCGGCGGCCGTCGCCGCCGGGCTCGTCGCGCGACGTCGTACTCGGCCACGGCATCGAGCCGAACAACCGGTGGCGCACCTTCTGCGACAACGTGGTGGGCGTCGCGCAGGAACTCGACGTCGAACTCGTGCTCACCCTCGGCGCGCTCGCCGCCGAAGTGCCCCACACGCGTCCCGTGCAAGTCACCGGCACCGGTTCGGATCCCGAACTCATCGAGGCCCTGAACCTGCGCCGCTCGCGCTACGAAGGCCCGACGGGCATCGTGGGCGTACTGCACACCCGCTTCGCCGCCGCCGGCATCAAGTCGGCGTCGTTGTGGGCGGCGGTGCCGCATTACGTCAGCCAGCAGCCCTCGCCCAAAGCCACGCTCGCGTTGTCCCAGCGCGCCGCCGACATCCTCGGCGCGTCACTCGTGCCGACTGACCTCGAGATCGCGGTGTCGTCCTACGAACGCCAGGTCGACGAGATGATCGAATCCGACGAGGACATCTCCGGTTACGTCCGCGGGCTTGAGCGCGCTCATCGACGATGGCGACGGCGACTTCGATCGCGACCGCTTCGACATCGCGTCCGAAGCCGAACGCTTCCTACGCGAGCACGGCGCGCAACTAGATCCGGCGCGTGGCGCGGCCACGGCCGCGCTTGTTCGAACAGTCGCGCCAACCGCAGCGGCACTTCGTCGGCGTGACGGCGCCCGATGATCTGCAAGCCCACCGGTAGTCCGTCCGAGGTGAGGCCTGCCGGGACCGAGATGGCGGGGTTCCAGCCCAAGTTGGCCGGCATGCAAAACGGCGTGGTGAGCGCAGGACCGACTTCTTTACCGGCGATGACAGAGGGCGGCGGGCCGGCGGCGGGGAACGCCGGCACGGCGGTCGTGGGACACACGACGACGTCGACGTCGTCGAACACCTTCGCCCAGGACTCCTCGAGCGCGTGCCGGTACCGGAAGCGACGGGCGATCTGGGGCGCCGTCATTTTTTCGGTGCCCTCGTAGCCCTTGCGCACGAAGCCCATCAACTCGCCGGCCCGGTCGGGCCACATGCCCTCGTCGAGGCTGAGCCATCCGTCGACGGCACCGGCGCTCAACCACGTGCGAACCGGATCGGGCATGTCGATGTCGACGCCGCGGAAGGACTGGCCGAGCGCGCCGAACAGATCGCGCGCCGCCGCTTCGACTAACTCACCCAACTCGGGATCGACCGTGCCAAATCCGAGGTCGGGCGAAAACCCCGACGCGCAGGCCCGACACGTCGAGTGTCTCGATGGCGTCTTCGTAGTTCACCGTGGGCGGCGGGCAGGCTCGTGCGGTCGATGTCGGCCGGTCCCGCGGTGACGTCGAGGTGGCGGGCCGAGTCGCGCACCGTGGTGACGAGGATGCCGTAGACCGAGGTCTGTGACGCGGCGGGGAACGGGTGCGGGATGCGCCCGAAGCTCGGCTTCATACCCACCAACCCGCTGAAGCCCGCGGGGATGCGGATCGAGCCGCCGCCATCGGACGCGGTCGCCATCGGCACCACACCCGCGGCGACTGCCGCCGCCGACCCGCCGCTGGAGCCACCCGGAGTGCGCTCGAGGTTCCACGGGTTGCGCGTGGTCCCGTACGCCTTCGTGTGCGTGAACGCGACCGTGCCGAACTCAGGCGCCGCGGTCTTACCGATCGGGACGCAACCCGCGGCGCGCAGCCGGGCCAGGTGGATCGAGTCCTCCGGCTGGGGCGGGTCGTCCTTGAACAGCAACGATCCGTGCGAGGTGGGCAAGCCCTTTGCGTGCTCGAGGTCCTTCACGCCAATCGGCACGCCGGCGAACGCGCCGGGATCGCGCCCGGCGGCAACGGCCGCGTCCACCGCCGCGGCCGATGAGCGCGCCGCCTCCTCGTCGATCACCACGAACGCGTTGAGCGCGTCGTTGTGCTTGGCGATCTGTTCGAGACACTCGTCGAGTACCTCGGAGGCTTTGGTCTCTCCCGCTGCGGACGGCTTCGGCGATCTCGATGGCGGTGCGCATCGCGCCACCCTATGAGCTTGGGCGAACGCGCTGGGCTCCGAACCGCTCGAGTACGGCCTCCGCGTTCGGCGCCACTGTCTTCAGCGCCGTGGCCAACGTGAATGGCGTGGCGACGCGGTACGCGTTCGCGGCGACGTAGCGCGCCAGCGCGCAGTCCACCGCCGCGGTTGACAGGCCGAGCGCGGCGAGCGCTTGGAGGCCCTGCACGTAGACCGACCGGTAGTAGCTGGTGCGTCGCTGATCCCAGAACACCATCGACTCACCGAGGTGCCCCTTTCCGGCGGCGGGCACGACCATGTTCCGGAACGTGTTGTACGTGCCGTTCACTTGCGCTTCGGCCCACGTGGCGAGTCCCTCGTCGAGCCACGGGTCGCGGCCCTGGTCGCTGCCGACCAGCGCGTAAAACCATTGATGCGCGACTTCGTGCGGCGTCGTGCGCGCGTTGGTGTTCGGCCCCTGCATCACGTGTCCCGGATACTCGATGCCGCCCTTGAGGTTGGGTGTGATGGCGAGGGTGTAGGTCGGCCAGGGGTACGGCGCCGTAGCGCTGCGCGAGTTCGCCGAGCGACGACGTGACGCGGTTGACATACGTCGTCGGGCGACTCGCCGATCGTCTTCTCCACGCCGACGATGACCGGCACCTTGCCGACCGCACCCGTCGCCACGTTGAAGTCGCCGATGGACGCCGCCCAGTCCGGCGCCGCGACCGCCTTCCAGTGACCTCCGCCGAGGTCGTCGCCCGACGCGAGCACGGTGAGGCCCGGCGGCGTGGCGAGGTGCACGTCGAAGTCGGCGGCAATGGACGTCGACGCTTCGGCGTTGCTGATCGTCGGCGGGTCGAGCGTCCAACCGGCGCCCGGTTCCCACGCGAGCAGCGGCAACCACGAGCCGAGCCGTACGGTGGTGCCGCTGCGGCTCAGGCGGTCGTCGGACGGTCCCGGCAGCCGCAGGTCGAACGACAGCGCAAGATCGAGCCGCTTGTCGCGTCGCAGTTCGCCGGTGTTGACCACCACGGTGGTCGGATTGGTTGCGGTAAATGACACGGCGGCGCCGTCCACCGTGGTGTTGCCGATGTCGAGTTGTGCGCCTTTGCCGGCGGGGACCGGCGCGTTGGGCCACAGGCGCAGCACCAAACGGTCGGTGGCGCGGTCGGGCGTGAACGCGGCCTTGAGCGTGCCCGTCACATGGCCGCTTGCGAGGTCGACCGTGGCGTTCACGTCGTAGCCCGTGCGATCGCCGCGGGGCTCGGCGCGCGTGAGCGCGGCGGCGTCGCAGCCCCCGGGCGCGGGGGCGAGGGCGGCGGCGGTGGTGGTCGTTGGTGCGGGGGTTGTCGAGGTGGGTGACGTCGACGATGACGTGGTCGGTGTCGCGGTGGGCTTCTGGTCGCCCCGTACGCACGCCGTGGTGAGGAGCGCGAGCGCTACGACAACGGCGATGCGACGAGCCGTCAACGCATCGCGAGCCCGCCGTCGACCACGAGTACCTGGCCCGTGATGTAACTGGCGTCGTCGCTCAGCAGGAAGACGACCGGCGCCGCGACCTCCCACGCCGTCCCCTGCCGTCCCAACGGGACCGGCGTCTTGTCGCGCGAAGGACGGCCGCCGGACGCAAAGCGGCCGAGCGGCGTGTCGATGAGCCCGGGACACACAACGTTGGCGCGCACTCCGCGGCGCGCGCACTCCGCCGCGACGTGGCGCGACAAGCCGAGCAGCGCCGCCTTGGTGGTGTCGTAAACGGGCAGTCGACTGCCGGGCTGCAGGCCCGCCACCGACGAGATAAACACGATCGCCGCACCGGCGGGCAAGTGTTCCTTCGCCGCCTTGCAGATGAGGAAATGCGAGCGCACGTTGACCGTGCTGACAAAATCCCACTGGTCGGCGGTGGTTCCCGAGAGTCCGACGCCGGCGCCGATACCTACGTTCAGGACGATCCCGTCGAGGCCTCCCAACCCGTCGATGGCCTCGCGCACGAGGGATTCGCACGCTTCAGGGTCGACTACGTCCGCCGCGATCACCACCGCGTCCTGCCCCTCGGCGCGCACCAGATCGGCGGTGGCCTCCGCGGCGTCCTTGTTCTTGTCGACGCATGCGACGGTCGCGCCCTCGCGCGCCGCGAGCACCGCAATGGCGCGGCCGTTCCCAGGCGGCGCCTCCGGGTCGTCCGACGGTTGCGTGCCCGCGCCGACCACAAGGATCTTTCGTCCCGCCAGGCGTCCGGCGCTCATGACGGAAACCCTTCCACGCCTTCGTCGCGTTGGACGCGCAGCGAGTTCAACGTCATCGACACCAGGTGATACTGACCCACGACCATCAGCAGTTCGATCAGTTGCTGCTTCGAGTAGCGCTCCGCCAGCGCAGCCCACGTGGCGTCGCTGATAACCGAGTCGGCGTGCAATTCGTCGGCCGCGGCGATGAGTACCTCGTCCTCGGGATCCCAGTCGTGCTCGGTGACCGGTCGAGTCGTCGCGTTCACCTCAGCCTCGGTCAGACCGCAAGCAAGCCCGATGATCTTGTGCTGACCCCACTCGTAGTCGGACTGGCAGTTCCAGCCGGTGCGCAGGATGACAATCTCGCGCTCGCGCGGCGCCATGTCTCCGCCGTACAACAGCACCCCGCCGAACGCCGCCCAGCGCTTCAGCAGCTTCGGGTGGTGCGCCAGCGTCGTGAAGATGTTGAGTGCGCTCGACATGCCACCGCCGAGTCCGGCCAGCATTTCAGCGGTCTTTTCGTCCGCATCTTCGATCTGTCAGCGGAGCAATACGGGGTTCAGCCATGGGTTAATAATGTCCCGTTAGGTTGAGGCGATGTCCTCGGTCCGCGTTCCTACATGTGTGTGGCGCGCCACGCCCGAGCTGATCGTGGCGCTCGACGAGCGTTTCGGGGAGCCCGTCGACACCTATGTAAACGGTTCGCAGGTGTGGCTGCGCGACGACGGACCCGACGACGTGGTCTTCGAATGGCGACTGCACCCAGTCGCGGGATACAAGCGGCCCGAAGGCCTCGAGACCGAGGCCGTGTTCGGCACGGTCGCACTTGCCTATGCGATGCACGAGTCGCCTCCCGCGCCGTTGGAGGCACTGTGGGACGGCCTCGAGTGCTTCCCCGCCTACGCGGCGGACATCGAGCCGGCCACGCTCGCCGCGAGCGCGGGGGCCGCGCTCGGCCAGGTGCCGGACGCCTACGGATTGGTCGATCACGAAGCCATAGCGGCCGAGTGGGAGAAAGCTCGTGGCGCGGTCAGCATCGTTGGGGCATTGTTCGGACAGTTGACGACATAGCGGGGAGGCGGCATGAGCGATTCAGGGACGGCCAGGGCGGACAGGCCACTCCGGGCGGTACGCGACGAGCGAGGCCGCGTGAACCTGCCGAGCGTCGAACCCTCGAACGTGATTCGAATCGCGATTTACATCGTGGCTGGGATCTTCCTCTTCATCCTGCTCGGCACGTTGTTCGGCTCGTTGAAGAAGACGCCCCAGGACAAGATCGGCATCTCCTACGGCGGCGGGCCGATCGAGGGCCAGCACTTCCAGCGGATCGTGGAGCCGAGCCATGGACTCTTCATCAACGGCTTCGCCGACCACCTCTACCTGTACCCGGTGACGCAGCGGAACTACATCATCAGCGGGCGCGAGGGCGAGGGCGACGTCGAGGGCGACGACCAGGTCACCGGCCCGTCGAGTGACCGCATCCCCGTCGACTTTCAAATCGCCGTGTACTTCAAGCTCAACACGGACAAGCTGCGGAAGTTCCACGAGCAGATCGGCGTGAAGTACAAGGCCTACACCGATGGCGGCTGGGAGCGCATGCTCAACGACAGCTTCCGCCAGCAGATCGAGTTCGCGATTCAACGCGAGTCGCGCAAGTACGAGGTGGGCGCGCTTTACGCCAACAGCGACGTCTTGCGCCAGATTCAGGTCGATGTCGGCACGACGCTCCAGCAGAACGTCAACGAGATTCTGGGCGACGACTACTTCTGCGGGCCCCAGTTCGAAGCCGGGAGCAACGAATGCCCGCAGTTTGAGTTCGTGGTGAAGCACGTGGATATTCCGACCGGCGTGAAGGAGGCGTTCGAGCGGAACCGCACGTCGGAGATTGCGGTCCTCACCAAGCAGAACGAGATCGCGCAACGCAAGGCCGAAGCCGACGCCATTCGCGAGCTCAACGCCGCGCTCAACGCGGCGGGGCAGAACTACGTGCTGCTGCGAGCGATCGAGTCGGGCAAGGTCGACTTCTGGGTGATCCCGCAGGGCCAGGACGTCACTCTGCAGACGCCGCCCCGTTCGCCCTAGCTCCTCCAGGGCGGCGAGCGGGGCGGGTCAAAGAACACGTCGACGGGCTCACCGTCGATCGCGGCGAACGCCACGGGCCCCCACCGGTCGAACCCGACGAGTGGTTGCGGCAACGCGTCGCGGGAGAACCAGCCGACGTCGCGTGTCTCCAGCGGGTGCGGCGTGAGTTCACCGCCGATGACGCGACAGTGAAACACCATCGAGTAGAGCGGAACCCGCGTGAACTGCTGGCGCACCCCGTCGATCACCGCGATCACCCGCACCGGCTCGGCTTCGATGCCGGTTTCTTCGTGCACTTCCTTGATGACCACCTCGGCGGGTGAATAGCCGACGTCGGCCCAGCCCGTCGGGTAGAGCCACACGCCCGAGTCGGCGCGTTGGACGAGCAGGATCTCGCCCTTGTCGTTACCGACGACGGCGCCGACCGCGAGTTTGGGCGTGACGTAGCCGGGCACGCCCTTGCCGACCGACTTCATCCATTCGCCGGCCCACTCGCTGGCGGGGATGCCCTCTTCGACCGCGGCGCGGATGTCGGCGGCGACGTGCAGGACCTCCTCGAAGCGCTCCTGCTCGTAGAGGCTGGCTGTGAACCCGAGGCCCGTGCGGGCAATAGCCGCCAGCGTCTCGCTCCAGCGGAGCAACTCATGGTCCACGTAACGCCAACCTATTCGAACAGTTCGGCCGCCCGACCGAAGAACGCGGAGCGCGCCATCGCGACCACGCCGGCAGCCTTGGCGGCACGCATCGTGTCGGTGTCGACGTGTGACGCGAAGCCGAACACCTTCGCTCCGGTCGTCGCCGCGCGTCCGGCGGCGGCGAGCGCGTCCGGTCGGCTCAAGTCCACCACCACCACGTCGCCCGGGCCCAAACCCGCCACCGCGTCGAGCGCGCCCGCCGAGTTGACCACCACCAAGTCGGCGACCGCGCCCAACTTCGATCGATCCATCAAGTCCGGCACCATCGCAACTCGCACATAATCATTCTGGTGCGGATCGTGGCGTTGTCGGTGTTCGAGGGGGTGGTGTACCACTGCCATCCCGTGGATTTGGCCAACCCGTGCAAGCCGACGCTCGAAGTTGACGCCCGCACGCAACCTGGCGACCTCGACGCGGGGCCGCTGCTCGTGACGGTTTCCGACTACGTGCGCATGGTTGGCAGCGACGCCGCACGGCGTTGCCTGCCCCAACTACACGGGTCCGGCCGCATCACGAAGTGGATGGGAGTAGACCATCTGAGCTTCCCCACCTGGAAGCCGGTGATTGTCGACGAGTAGCCGAACCGGCTAGTCGATTTGGGCGGCGTCGAGGAGTGCGGGCGGGATCTCGTCGATCTCGCACGACAACCGGATACGCGCCGCCAGCACGGTCACGTCGCTGATGCACGGCATGTAGTCAGTCGCGGGAATGGCCAGCGTGAACGCGCTCGCGATTCCCGTACCGGTCAGCGTGAGCCGGCCGTTGTTCGACACCCCGGGTGTGACTGCGATCGGCTTCCCGAGCACCGTGACCGACATCTGCCCGTTCGCGATCGTCACCGGAACGCGCAACGCCTCGCTTAACGCTTCCTGGGTGATAACCGCCGCAACGGTGCCGTGGTCGATGCTGATAATGCGCGCCTTACGGTCGTTGAGCAACCTGTTTCGATCAAGCTTCACACCGCTCAAGTCGAGATCTACTGCGGCGAAGGTGATCACCTTGGCGCTGACGTTCTCGACGTGCACGCCTACGTGACTCACCTTGCTCGACAGCAACAGCCGCGGCAAGAACGGAAACCCACCGACGGTCGCGCTCGCCGTCGAGCCTGGCGGCGCCTCCTGTTGGGCGCGCTCATTCACCTTCGATTGCGCGAACGCGCGAGCCGAATAGTCGCCGACTCCGAGGAGGGCCACAAAGACGCTAAGAGCGATCAGTCTGCGCATTCGCTCATTCTTGTCGCATAGTGTCGATTGTCCGTCCGACCCAGCAGGGAGAACTACCTATGTCTCGAAATACCCGGTCCTGGTGGCGGCTTGTAGCCGTCGCTCTCGCCCTATCCCTTGTCGTTGCCGCGTGCGGAAGCGACGACGACGGCGGTAACGACGATGCCGGCGGCGAGCCCGCCGCCGAGTACTCCATCGCCTATGTCGGCCCGAAGACCGGCGACGACAAGAACCTCGGCATCAACATTCTCAACGGCGCCAAGCTCGCCGTCGACCAGTTCAACGAGAAGAACGACGACATCGAAATCACGCTGAAAGAGTTCGACACGCAAGGCGACCCTAAGCAGGCGCCGGGTCAGTACGCCGCGTACTCCAGCGACGCGAGCATCCTGGGCCTAGTTGGACCAGCCTTCTCGGGCGAAACCGAAGCGGTGGTCAAGGACCTCCAGAAGCTGCCCCTGGTAATGATTTCCTCCTCCGCCACGCGCGTGTCGCTCGCAGAGATCATCACGCCGGATCTGCTCACGCCCGAGGGCTACAGCGTGTTCCACCGTGCGCTGCCGAACGACGCGTCGCAGGCCGCTGGCATCGCGAAG
Source organism: uncultured Actinomycetes bacterium (assembly GCA_963769985.1). Lineage (GTDB taxonomy): Bacteria > Actinomycetota > Acidimicrobiia > Acidimicrobiales > JACCXE01 > JACCXE01. The sequence goes on from CAVYNR010000011.1 coordinate 338,705, forward strand.
TTCATCAAAGCGAAGTACGAGGGCAAGAGCATCTTTTATGTCGATGACAAGCAGGCCTACAGCACCGGTTTGGTACAGGAGCTGCAGAAGGTGCTCACGCCCCAGGGTCACGCGAACCTTGGGCACTCCGACTTCGACAAGGGTGAACTCAACATGTCGCCCGCAGTGAACGCGGCGGCGCCGAAGAAGCCCGACATCATCTTCTACGGCGGCTACTACGCCGAGGCGGGCCGCCTGAAGAAAGCGCTCGGCGACGACCCTCGCACCAAGGACGCAGTCTTCATCAGCGGTGATGGATCGCTTGATCAAGGCTTCCTCGACAACGCTGGTGTGAATGCCGACGGCTCCATCATCGCCTGCCCGTGCAACCTCGCCACCGCGAAATCGCCCGGCGCGCTTGGCGCGTTCTCCAAGGCCTACACGAAGGCGTTTGGTCAAGACCCCGGCACGTATTCGTCCGAGGCGTTCGACGCAGCCAACATCCTGATGGACGGCATCAAGGCCGGAAACACCACTCGAGCCAAGCTGCTGGCGTATGTCGAAAAGACAAAGTCCTATAAGGGAATCTCGAAGCAACTCGACTTCGCCGAGAACGGCAACATCACAACCACCAACGTGTACCTGTTCGAGGTCGAAGGCACGAAGTTCGTTCCGCTGACGACTACTGACGACCTGTAGGGATCTGACAACCCGCAGCCGTAGGAGCGAGACATCGACTTCTGCACCCACTGTCTGACCCAGCAGTTCGGGCCACTAACGGTGGACGGCGTGACCCTCGGGGCGATCTATGCCTTGATCGCCCTGGGGTACACGCTGGTCTATGGGGTTCTGCGGCTCATCAACTTCGCCCACTCTGAAGTCTTCATGGTGGGCATATTCGGATCGCTCTTCGCGGTCCATGCCATCGGGATCGACACCGCGCATGCACCCCTGACCGGCTTCGGCGCTGGCAGGGGTGCTTGCCGTTGTCCTGATCGGCGGCATGCTGACGTCGGGCGCGTTGGCGGTAGCGCTCGAGCGCTTCGCCTACCGGCCACTCAGAAAAAGGGGTGCGCCTCGGCTGGCCTTTCTGATCACCGCGATCGGCGCCTCGTTGCTCATCCAGGAAATTGTCTCGCTGCGCTACGGCGCCGACGCGTTGCCCTTCGCTCGAATCATGAACAAGACGACGTCGTTCACGATCTTTGGTGCGGCCGTCCGGTCCGACAAGCTGTTGATCGTTGTTTCGGCCTTGGTCTTGATGGTCGCTCTAGACCGATTCGTGAAGAAGTCGCGACTCGGTCGCGGCATCCGCGCCACCGCTCAGGACCCCGAGACAGCGCAGCTGATGGGCGTCGATATCAACCGCACAATCATGATGACGTTTCTCCTGGGCGGTCTCCTCGCCGGCGCAGCGGGCGGGTTGTACGGGATCTTCTTCGAGACGGCGCGTTACAACTTCGGCTTTCTCCCCGGCATCAAGGCGTTCACGGCCGCCGTGCTCGGCGGAATCGGCAACATTCGTGGCGCGCTACTCGGAGGGTTTGTCCTCGGCTTGCTGGAGAACTACGGCGCCGCCGTTCTCGGTTCGCAATGGAAGGACGTGTTCGCCTTCTTGATGTTGGTCGTGGTGCTGATGGTGCGGCCCACGGGGCTTCTCGGTGAGAGCGTCGGGCGGTCGCGCGCATGAATACGCTCCGTCATCGCGCGTGGGGTGCGTGGGGCCGCAAGCCCACGATCGTCCTGAGCCCCGCGCAACGCATCGCCGTCGGGGTGGCCACTGTGATTGGCGCGATCGCGATACCGCCGACCCTTTCGCCATACCTACAGAGCGTGATGTTCTATCCAGTCGGGATCTTCATCCTGTTGGCGTTGGGACTGAATATCGTTGTCGGCGCCGCGGGGATGCTCGACCTTGGCTACATCGCCTTCTTCGCCGTCGGCGTCCTACACGACGGCGATCCTCACAACGACGTTTTCTTGGGACGCGTGGTTCGCGATCCCGGCCGCTGTTGTCGCCGCCACCATCGCCGGCGTGGTGCTGGGCGCACCCACCCTGCGCCTTCGGGGCGACTACCTCGCCATTGTCACGCTGGGGTTCGGCGAGATCGTCCGCATCATCGCCGTGAACACGGAATCACTCGGCAGAGCACGCGGCATCCCGGGCATCGCACATCCTGAGCCGCTCGGTGTTCGAACGTTGCCCTACTACTACCTAACTCTTATAGCGATCGGGATCGCGATCGTCATCTCCGTCCGGCTCAACAGTTCACGCGTCGGACGTTCATGGTCGGCGATTCGCGAGGACGAAGAGGCCGCCGAGGTGATGGGGGTGCCGACCTACAAGATGCGATTGTGGGCGTTCGCAGTGGGAGCGTCGACGAGCGGTCTCGCGGGTTGGGTCTACGCCAGCAAGGTCGGATACATCAACCCGGACAGCTTCCCGTTCTTCTTCTCGGTCACCATTCTTGCGGCCGTCGTGCTCGGTGGTAGCGGCTCGATTCCGGGTGTCATCGCAGGCGCGTTCGCGATTGCGTTTATCCCCGAGTACCTACGCGACGCCGCCGCCGGCGACACCATCACCCGGTTCCTAAACGCCGTCATCGGCTCCAACGCCACCAGCGTCGTGGACTTCCGTGTCCTGCTGTTCGGGCTTTCGATAATCCTCGTCATGATCTTTCGACCGCGTGGGCTGATCCCGGCGCGCCTCGGCGGGATGGTCACGACCGCCGCACCGGTGGAGGAGGAGCTCGCGGAAGTCGACGCTGGCCTCACCGGCCCGCGGGCGGGCACGGCGGTCGAAGGACAACCGTGCCTCGCAATCGACAATCTCACGGTCGACTTCGGCGGCGTCCGCGCGCTCGACGCGGTGTCACTCAACGTGCCGACGGGCTCCATCGTCGGAGTAATCGGGCCCAACGGCGCGGGAAAGACAACGCTGTTCAACGTCATTACAGGCGTAGTTGAACCAACTTCGGGCGACATCCGTCTCGACGGAGACTCCATGGTGGGAAAGCCGCCGCACCGCATCTGCCACGCCGGAATCGCGCGCACGTTCCAGAACATCCGGCTGTTCCCGGACCTGTCGGCGCGAACAAACGTGGCCATCGGCCTCGACGCCCATCACAAGACCAGCGTCCCGGGCGCGCTCGGGTTCGGCAAGCGGCGTCGGCGTGAAGAAGTGGAAGCCAAGGCACGCGCCGAAAAGCTGCTCGCGTTCGTCGGTCTACACGGCCGCGGCGACGCGCGCGCCGGCAGCCTCCCTTACGGCGACCAGCGACGGCTTGAGATTGCCCGTGCGCTCGCGACAGATCCCTGCGTCCTGTTGCTCGATGAGCCCGGTGCCGGAATGAACCGCACGGAAAAGATGCAGCTCGTCGCGCTCGTCCGAAGGATCCGGGACGCGGGGCTTACCGTCGTGCTGATCGAGCACGACATGAACCTGGTGATGGGCCTGGTCGAAGAAGTCACGGTTCTCGACTTTGGAAAGGTCATCGCGCACGGAGCCCCCACCGAAGTGCAGAACGATCAAGCGGTGGTCGAGGCCTACCTTGGGGTGGACGATGGCACTGCTTGAACTCCGCGACGTCGCGGTCTCCTACGGACCGATCCGCGCGCTCAAGGACATCAGCCTCACAGTCGACGCCGGTGAAGTCGTCACGCTCATCGGCGCGAATGGAGCCGGCAAGACCACCACGCTCAAAACCATTTCTGGCTTGCTCAAGCCGACCGAGGGTGCGGTTATCTTCGACGGCGAGTCAATCGTCGGCGTGTCTGCTCACAAGCTGGTCGCCCGGGGCATCGGCCACGCGCCGGAAGGTCGGGGCATGTTCCCCGGCATGACAGTCACCGAGAACCTTGAGATGGGCGCGTACCTCCACAAGGGCAAGCTCACCGAAGAGTTCGATCGCGTGTTCAGCCTGTTTCCGCGCTTGAAGGAGCGGGCGAAGCAGGCCACCGGGACGCTCTCGGGTGGCGAGCAGCAGATGGTCTCGATTGGCCGCGCACTCATGAGCGCGCCGAAGCTCTTGCTACTCGACGAACCGTCCATGGGGCTCGCCCCGCAACTCGTCGCCCAAATCTTTTCGATCATCACCGACATCAACGCGCAGGGCACCACGATTCTGCTCGTCGAACAGAACGCCGCCCAAGCGTTGCGACGCGCCCAGCCGCGCCTACATCCTGGCCACCGGCGAGGTCGTGCGCGAAGGCAACGCCAGCGACTTGGCCGAAGACCCGGCGGTGCGCGCCGCCTACCTCGGCGTCGACACGGAGAACGCGTAGTCGTACGGTTCGTTGCATGACCGAGGCCTGGGTTTGTCCTGAGTGCGGTGTCGACTACGGCACGCTGCATCCACCGTTCGCCATCAACGCGATCAAGAGCTTCCCGCGGCGCTACACCGAAGCGTTGGAGCCGGCGTCCGCGAGCGAAGACAACGAGAAGGTGATCCGCACGCGGCCCGCGCCCGACGTGTGGTCGGCGCTTGAATACACCGTGCACATCGCCGACTCGCTCGGCGAGTTCGCGGTAGTCGTGGGTCGCATGTACGACGAGGACAAGCCGACGCTCGACTTCACCGACCCCGACCAGGCGGCGACCGCGGAGAAGTACAACGAGCAGGACAAGACCGGCGTGTTGGCGCGCATGAAGACCAACGCCGCTGATCTCGTGAAGCAGGCCGAGCGCGTCGACGGCGAAGGATGGAAGCGCACCGCCACGTTTTCGTGGGGTGACCGCGATTTGTTGACGATGCTCCAAAACGCCGTCCACGAGGGCGTCCATCACTTGCGCGACATCGAAAAAGGCCTCGAACAGGTACGCGCCGCGGGCTAGCAATAGGGCGCGCGCCGCTCGGCGCGCGAAACTCCTCCGCCGTGCGGAGTACATCGCTGATTGCTCGCGCCACCGTGGCTTTTGCAGTAGGCGGAGCGATGAACGCCGCGGGCGCCGACGCCGCGCCGACGCCTGGAGCAGTTCCGGTGATCGTCGTCGACGGGCGCGGCTTTGGCCATGGCGTCGGCATGGCGCAAGACGGCGCGCTTGCGATGGGCGTGGCCGGCGCGTCGACCAACGACATCCTCCAGCAGTTCTATCCGGGCACGACGATCGGCAAGGCGACCGGCCACGTACGCGTGCCGGTGTTCACCGGCAACGGGGTCGAGCTTCGGTTCCCCGAAGGCGGCGAAGTGCGCGGCACGCCCGCGTCGTCGAATCCCTCGGGCACCTCGTTCCCCGTGCGCGTCGCGCCAGGCGGCGCGGTGCTCGTGTACCGAGACGGCGAGGCGACGCGGGTAAAGACCGTTAGCGCACCGACGACCGCGTCGACCACGAGCTCGACCAGCACATCCACGACGTCGACCACCGCGGCGGTGCTGCTGCCGTTTCCGTCGTCGCGCAACGACGCCAACCGTCCCGGAGTGACACCGAGCACGACGACGAGTACGACTGCGCCGGCATCCGAGGCGGCGTCGGCGTCGGCGGCTCCCTTGTTCACAGGACCGGTGGTCGCGGCGCCGTCGGGCGACGGGCGCGTCGGCGGTGCACCGCGCGCCGCCAGTACCGCGGGATGATCGAGATGACGCCGGTCGGCGGCGGCCTGCGGTTCGTCAACCAGGTCAATGTCGAGACCTATCTGCGAGGGCTGGGCGAGGTACGCAACCCGAACTGGCCTGCGGCCGCGCTGCGTGCCCAGGCGACCGCGGCGCGCACCTACGCCATGCGGGCGATGGCGTTCGGCGGCGAGCTGTGCGACACGCAGCGCTGCCAGGTCTACATCGGTTCCGACGCCGAATACGCGGCCATGAACGCCGCCGTGGCCGCCTCCTCCGGGCAAGTGTTGATGCACGGCAAATCGCTGGTGTCGGCGGTCTATTCGGCCAACGGGGGCGGCCACTCGGCGTCGCGGGAAGAAGGATTTGGTTTCACCAACGCGTCATATCCGTATTTGCGCGCCGCGCCGTACCGCTGCGACGACCCGGGCCTTTGGACGTCGACGATCTCGCTGCGCGACGTCGCACGAGTCCTGCGCTATCGCGGCGAGCTGACCGACGTGACTGTCGACCGACGCGGACTATCGGGTCGCGCGACCCTGATTCGCCTCTCGGGCTCGCGGGGCGACATGACGGTTAGCGGACTCGACTTCGACTCGTCGCTCGGTCTGCGGTCAACGCTATTCAGTCTGCGCGTGACGAGTGCGGTCAACGTGCCCGCGCTCAAAGGCGGATCGACATTGCAGGCGCCGCCGGAACAGGCCGCCGCATCGGTTGACGATGTGGTCGGGCAGCCAGCCGACGCCGCCGCCCCCTCAGGACTCTCAAGACTGGCGTCGGGGTCCAAGCCAACGCGCGAGCACACCCCGGCCGTGAGCGCCAGACGCCTCGCCATCCTCGCCGCCGCAGCGTGGGCAACCGCGTCCTGGCTAGCGCTGAACCGGCGAACCAAAACCAGACGCGAAAGCACCCCGGCCTAAGCCGGGGCACTCCCTAAAGTGTCGGCCACGGGAAGCCGCAGGATCCGACTTACCGAAGCGGTCGGCCACGGGCCGCCGCAGGATCCGGCTTTGCCGGTCCGGAGGCCAAAGCCGCCGCCGCCAAAGGCGGCGTCAATATTGCTCGGCCGAGCGCCAGCGAGCGCCGAAGGGGTTAGAAGTCTTCCATGCCTCCACCAGGCATGGCCGGGGCGGCCTCTTCGGGCTTGTCGACGATGACAGCCTCGGTGGTGAGGAAAAGCGCCGCGATCGACGCCGCGTTCTGCAGCGCCGAACTGGTGACCTTGGTGGCATCGGTGATGCCGGCCTTGATCATGTCCTCGTACTCGCCGGTCGCCGCGTTGAGACCCTCGCTGGCCTTCTTGAGGCCGCGCACGCGCTCGATCACGACGCCGCCTTCGAGGCCGGCGTTGGTGGCGATCTGCTTGAGCGGCTCTTCGACGGCCTTGGCCACGATGCGAGCTCCGGTGGCTTCGTCGCCTTCGAGCTTCTCGGCCACGTCAAGGATGCGCGCCTGCGCACGCAGCAGGGCCACGCCACCGCCGGGCACGACGCCTTCTTCGACGGCGGCCTTGGTGGTGGACACCGCGTCTTCGATGCGGTGCTTCTTTTCCTTGAGCTCAACCTCGGTGGCTGCGCCGACCTTGAGCACGGCCACGCCGCCACTCAGCTTGGCGAGGCGCTCCTGGAGCTTCTCGCGGTCGTAGTCGGAATCGGTGTTGTCGATCTCCGCCTTGATCTGCGCGATGCGACCCTTGACATCGTTCTTGTTACCGGCGCCTTCGATGATCGTGGTCTCGTCCTTGGTGATGACCACCTTGCGGGCGTGACCGAGCAGCGACAGGTCGACGTTCTCGAGCTTGAGACCGACTTCCTCGGTGACGACCTGCCCGCCGGTGAGGATGGCCATGTCCTGCAGCATCGCCTTGCGGCGCTCGCCGAAGCCCGGCGCCTTGACGGCTACCGACTTGAACGTGCCGCGGATCTTGTTGACCACGAGCGTCGCGAGCGCTTCGCCTTCGACGTCCTCGGCGAGCACGACGAGGGGTTTGCCGCCCTGCATGACCTTCTCGAGAACCGGCAGTAGGTCGCGTACGGCCGAGATCTTCGAACCAACGAAGAGGATGTACGGATCGTCGAGGACCGCTTCCATCCGCTCGGGGTCAGTCACGAAGTACGGCGAGATGAAGCCCTTGTCGAAGCGCATGCCCTCGACGAACTCCATCTCCATACCGAAGGTCTGTGACTCTTCGACGGTGATCACGCCGTCCTTACCGACCCGGTCGATCGCGTCAGCGATGAGCGCGCCGATCTCGGGATCGGCGGCCGAGATGCCGGCAACCTGAGCGATCTGCTCCTTGGACTCGACGTCCTTGGACAGGTCACGCAACGACGCGAGCGCAGCCTCGACCGCGGCCTCGATGCCCTTCTTGAGCGACATCGGGTTAGCGCCGGCGGCCACGTTCTTCAGGCCCTCACGAACCATGGCCCACGCCAGCACCGTCGCGGTGGTGGTGCCGTCGCCGGCCACGTCGTCGGTCTTCTTCGCGACTTCCTTCACCAGTTCGGCGCCCAGCTTCTCGAATGGATCTTCGAGCTCGATCTCCTTGGCGATCGACACACCGTCGTTGGTGATGGTGGGAGCACCCCACTTCTTCTCCAGCACGACGTTGCGGCCCTTGGGGCCGAGCGTGACGCGCACGGCGTCTGCGAGCTGGTTCATTCCGCTCTCGAGCGACCGACGGGCCTGCTCGTCAAACGCGATCAATTTGGGCATACAACAGCCTCCGTTTAAGGACTTTGAGCGTTAGCACTCTCACTAAGCGAGTGCTAATCGTAGGACTACGGGCCGGAAGGCGCAAGCCGGGCGTTCCCGGCGCGCCGCGCCCATCGCCCGAGCAGGAAGGCCGTCACCACGCCAACGAGGACGCCCAGCAGGCCGAAGGAGTCCCGATCGAAATCGACCGACACCACGTGCCGGCCGGCAGGCAGCGTGAAGCCGACGAGCCCGTCCTGTGACCGAGTGACCGGCGCGGCCTCGCCGTCGATCCTCAGCTTCCACGCGTGCGAGTAACCGATCGCCAAGCTCGCCGGGCCGACCTCTTCCGCGTCAACCGTCACGTCGTAGTGCTCGGCGTCCGCCGACACCTTGGCTTTCGACGCGCGGGCGCGGCTGGCGACAGCCAGCAGCGAGTCTGGCCGCGGCGTGTCGGGCGGCGGGCGCACCTCGAGCACGGCCACCGGTCCGTCCGAGAAGACCTGCCTGAATTCTCCGCTCGCGACCATTCGGGTCCGGGCGGTGGGCTCGATCGTGACCACGTGCGTCACGCCGAAGCGCGCGAACGCAAGGGCGTTGAAACGGCCCTCGTTGTCGTTTTTCAGATTCGACGAGATCTCGCCGGCGACGCCTGACTGTGACTGCTCGAGGCCGTAGGTATTCGACGTGTTGCGATCCGCGTGTGCGGCCAACCAGAAATCGGGGTGCGTGAAGCCCAGCGTTTTGATTTCGCCGCCGAAGTCGCGTTCGGTCGCGAACCGCGCTCCTTTGGGCACGGTCTTCTTCAGGAACGCGGCGGTCGTCTTGGCCTCGGCACTCGGTTCGGCCAGCTGGTCGGGGATCGATCGCAAGCCCGGCTTTCCCGGGAGGGACACGACGATGAGCAGGGCGGCGATCACGCCGAGCGCGGCCGCCCACCGCTGGCTGATCCGCGCCGCCAGGACTTCGTCGATGAACCCGCCCAACGGAATGATGGCGAACACCGCCGCGTAGCCCACGCCACGGTTCGCGAGCTGTTGCGCGAGCTCGGCGGTGGGGCTGTGCGCGTAGTACCAGTGCGACACCACGAGAAAGAACAGCGCGGCCAGCGGGGGCGCCAGGTAGAGCGCGTGACGGCCACGACCACGTAGCAACGCCCACGTCCATCCCGCGACGACGAACAGCGCGACGTAGTGCCCGAAGACGAACCGGCCGGCGGCGATCTCGTCGACTCGGCGGCTCAGCGTGTCGGTAGGCCACAGCGGGGCGCGCCCGCGCTCGTCGAAGTAACGCAGGTACGGGACAAGCCAGAACGCCGACAGACCGCAGGCGGCGACGCCGCCGATGACCACGCGCTTGGCTGCGTCGACCCGCGCCCGTGCTCCGTCGAGCGTGGCCATTCCGAACGGCACGATCGCGACGAGAAACAAGGCGGCGACGGCCGTCGAGATCACGTGGGTGACGATCACGACGCCAAACGCGCCGAGCCATCAGCACGACCCATCGCCGCGACTCCTGTGTGATCGCCCGCACGGCCGCGCCCACACCGATGAGCAGAAACGGCGCGGCGAGCGCGTGCGGCAGGAGACCGATGGTGTAGAGCCCGGCGAGGCCCACGCCGTACGCGCTGTTGACGGCTAGCGCGAGCACGCCGGCGGTCGTCGACGCGGCCTTGTTCATGCCGACGCTGCGAGCCAGGAACCACGCCGCGGGAGCGACGGACGCATAGGCCACCGCGAAGAGGACCTGGATCGCGCCCGCGGGCGAGAGCAGCCCGAAGCTCAGTATGCGAAGGAGCCCGAAGACGATCGCCAGACCCGGCCCGTAGTGAAGAAAAATGGGAAAGCCGGTGATGAAGCGGGGCGACCATCCGTCGAGGTGGAACGACCGCAGCACGCGAAAGCCTTCGCTCGCCCGAATGATCACGCCCATGACGTCGTCGCCCGACGGCGGACTGGGCCCCCACGCGTTCGTCGTCATCCAAAGCCCGATGACGAACACGACGACCGGCGCGATGAGTTTCTTGGCCGCCCCCTGCATTCCGACAAGCTAACTGCGCCACTCGGTATGGTTCCCCGCGAATGGGACCGCGAGTTACCAAGTGGCTGGGACCCGCCGTCGGACTCGTAATCGGCTTGGTCATGACTCGCCGCGCGTGGGGATCGGCGGCGCCGTCGGGCGACGACACGATGGCGGTCATCGTGCGCGCCAACGAAGGCCTGCGCGTCCTTCTCCACGGTGCGCTCGACGGTTGGTCGCCCAAAGACGGCGTCGGCTACCCGCGCTTCTTGCACTACGGCCACGGGCTGGCGTTCGCCGTGGGCTTCGTCCGGCTCGTAACGGCCGGCCTCCTGTCGACCACGGCCGCCGTCTCGCTGCTCTACTCGCTGTCGTTTGCCGCAGTCGCTCCCGCGGCGTGGTTCCTGGCGCGCAACCTTGGCATGTCGCGCCGCGCGTCCATGTTGAGCGGCATCCTGGCGCTCGCGGTCAACAACCCCTTCGGCGTCGGGCTCGCCGGCCTCTACACAATCGGGCTGCTGCCGCACGCGTTGGCCGCCCCCTTCGTGTTTGTGGGTCTCGGCGCCGCGATACGGGTTGTGCGTCGTCCCGACGAGAAACGGTGGGCCGTCGTTCTCGCCGCGGTGATCGGGATCGTGACGATTACGCACTCGATCTCGACGATGGTCTTGGCGTTCTGTCTCGCCGCCTTCATCGCGTTCGTCGTGCTCACGACGCGGATCCGGACCGAGCTGGTCCCACGTGTCACCGCGCTCGTTATCGCCGGCGTGGCCGGCGTCGCCTTCTCGGCCTTCTGGTTGATCCCGGCGGTGGCCACGCTTTCGGAACGGGGAACGATCGCGACCTGGTCGACGCCGACGCTTGCGAGCCGCGTCGACGAGATCATCAGCGGGCGCTTTCTCTTCGGGCATTACCTCGCGCTGTTCATCGTCGCCGGGTGGGCGTGGGCGCTCATCGCGTGGCGCAGAGGCAAACCCCTGGTGGCGGCGGCGCCGATCGTCGGCATGGCGTTCCTGGTGTTCGCCCACTGGCTCCACGTGTTCGACCCGTCGTCGCAGCCCGGACAGCTACTGGCCAACCGGGGCGTCGGCTACGCGGGTGTTCTGGCAATCCTGCCCCTCGGCGGGTTGATCGACGAATTGATCCCGAAGATTGACCGGGTCGTGGGCGCGGTTGTCGGGGTGCTGGCGGCGGTGGTGATCATGCTCGTGGTCCCCGGCGACAACGGTCTCGCCGACATTCCCAACATCAGCCCGACGCGACCGACGCGATGCACAACGTCGCGGCAACGCTTCGCCGGGTGGTTCCCAACCACGGACGCTTCGCGTTCGAGCGCGACTTTCCGAACGAAATGGCTCGTTCGGGAGTGCCCCACCCTGACTACTGGCTGGCGGCGATGTCGGGGCGCAACAACCTCAACATCTACGGCATCGACCAGACGCCCGCGGCGGGCGTCGACGACGCCGCCGGGCGCTTGAAGGACGACACGCAGGGCGCGATCACCGCCGACACGTTTGCCCGCTACGGCGTGACCCACGTTGTGACCGTCGAGCCAACCCGTCGGCGCGTCTCGCTCGCCACCGGCCAGTTCGAAGCCGTCGGGTCGTTCGGCGACTTCACGATCTTGGCGGTGCAGGCGCCCCCGCATCAGCCCGCGCGAACGGCATGCTCCACGTCGAGGCGGGATCGGCTTCGTCGGTCGTGCGGTCGGTGTCGCGTGACAACGGCACGATCCGTCTTACCGCGGACACGGCGCACGGTCGCGGCCACGGCGCCGCTCGGGTTCTCGCGCGGGTGGCAGGTGCGGATCGACGGGCGGCGCGTGGACACGTCGATGACGCCCGACGGTCTCCTCAGCTACACACTGCCGCGTGGTCGCCACGACGTGGCGATCGACTACAAGCCCGGCAACCTCGGCTACCTCGGCCTCTTGCTCGGGGTTCTCGCCGGCGTCGGACTGTGGCGGTGGGCCCGCAAACCCGCGGCGTAGGCGGCGTGGCAGAGTTCCGCCGCATGTCTGCCAAGGTCATCGTCGTGTTGCCGGCGTTCAACGCGGCACGGACCCTGCGGTCGACGTGGGAGTCGATCCCCAAGGACCTCGTCGACGAAGTGCTACTCGTGGACGACGACAGTTCGGACAACACGCTCCAGGAAGCGGCACGACTGCCGATCCGCACCATCGCGTCTGCCCCACAACGTCGGCTACGGCGGGAACCAGAAAACGTGTTACCTCGAAGCGCTGCGCTTGGGCGCCGACGTGGTGGTGATGCTGCATCCCGACGGCCAATACGACCCGGTGCTGCTTCCCGATCTGATCGCGCCCATCGTGGCCGGCGACGCCGAACTCGTGCTCGGCAGCCGCATGATGACGCCCGGCGGGGCCCGCGCCGGCGGCATGCCGTTGTACCGGTTCGTCGCCAACAAGACGCTCACCGCGATCGAGAACATGGCGATGCGCACCCACTTCGCCGAGCTGCACACCGGCTACCGCGCCGTATTCGCGGCGGTTTCTCGAGACGGTGCCCTTCCTGCGCAACTCCGACGCCTTCGTGTTCGACACGCAGGTGATCGCACAGGCGGTCGCCTTCAAACAACGCGTCGTGGAGGTCCCGATTCACACGCGGTATTTCCCCGAGGCCTCGTCGACCACGCTGACCGCCAACCTGCGTTACGGCGCCGAGACGCTCGCCACGATGGCGCGGCTTCTACTGCACCGCAGCCGCCTCGTTCGTTCGCGTCTGTTCCAGCCCTAGATGCCCGGCTTGCGCCGCGCCACGACGATGCCTCGATCCGAGAACACGATTTTGAACGGTCCGTCGGGCGCGACGAGGCGTTGGTAGAGCGTGTCCTGGTCGCCGTTGACTGACGTGTCGAGCACGAGCACGTTCGACGAGTCCCGGTCGGGCGGGTTTTCGCCGTTCGCGCCCCAGTTCGCGACGCGAAACGGATTGGGAAACTCGTAGATCAGCCGCGCGGTGCGTGAGGTGCGGCGCGATGTAGTGCGTCGCGGTCACCGCGTCAGTCGGGCTTCACCAGCTTCAACGCCTCGTTGATCGCCCGCGTGCTGCGCCTGGGACGCGCCCAGATCCCGGTCGTCGAAGTCGCGCCCGATCGGCGAGGGCGACCACGCGACGTTCGACAGACGCTCGACGTCGCGAGCACCGTCGCGACGGCCAACTTTCCAGCCCACACCACGGCGTTGACGAATCCGCCCGAACACCTCGACGGTCGCGATAAAGATCGCCGCCGTGAGGATCGACCCGTAGTGGTAACGGATGTCGTGGGTGGGCTGAGTGGAGCGACACGACGTTGACCACCGTCTGCGGTCCGGCGATCAGAAGAAGGAGCGGAGCGGCGACCGGGAGCAGCGCGACCGGCAACAAGAGTTGGCGGTAGTAGGTCATGCGATCGCCCAGAAACGCGACGCGATAAATCCGGCTCGGGTGCCGGATCATCGTCCACACGATGGCGAACATGGAGTGTCCGAAGCCCGGGAAGAACTCCTCGTAGAACGGCGACGGTGCCGTCGTTCGGCGAACGGGATGATCAACCGCGTGCACACGAGGAACCACACGAGGCCCGCGGCGAGCTGTTCGGACACCCCACTTGCGCTCGCCCCGGATGGCCATCACCAGACCCATCACGATGACTGCCAGCGCGGCGTCCTCCTTCGCCAGCAACGCGGCACACGACGGCGAACATGAACCACCGCCACTTCTGACGCGACGCGAGCCACCACGCGAATAGCAACGGCGTGATGATCAGCGCGTCCGGGTGGAAGTGCCACCAGTTGATCCACTCCAGCGCGGGATACAGCAGGAACGCGCCGGCGGGAACGAGCGCGATCCAACGATCGTTCGTCTTGTCAGCGCGCCAGCAGCCAGATCGGGATGGCGCCGGCGGCCATCGCCAGCGTCTCGACGATGTACAAGAAGTGCGGTCCGGCGCCGAGCCAATAGAACGGCACGAAGAGCACCGTGATGAGGTTGACGTGGTGGCCGAAGTAATTGAGCCCGCGAATCGTCACGAACGGCGTCTCGAAGCGCGACAACAACCAGAGACCCTGGTCGTAGATCCCCATGTCGAACCCGAACGTGCCGAAGTTCGACTGCTGCCGCCACGTCAACACGCCGAACACGCCGACGTAAAGAGCGATGAAGACGCCGAGGATCACCGCCGGATAGAACCGCTCCTTGACCGACCGCGACGCCGGTGGCAGAGTCAGGTCTAGCCGCCGGCGACGGCGGGGACGATCGAGAGCGATTGGCCCGCGACCGGCGTGTTCAGCCCGTCGAGGAAACGCACGTCTTCTTCGCCGAGGAACACGTTGACGAAGCGGCGCAGCGCGCCCGACTCGTCGAAGAGCCGATCGGCGAATCCCGGGTGGGCGGCGTCGAGCGCCTTGAGCACGTCGCCGACGGTTTCGCCTTCGACGGTCAGTTCACTGGCGCCGCCGGCAAGGGGACGGAGTTGGGTCGGGATGCGAACTGCGGTGGCCACGTGGCTCAGTCCTCCTGCGAGTACGCGGCTTCGAAGGCGGCGCGGGTGGGCGGAATGGTGAAGGTCGGGTTGAGGCGGTCGGTGACGGCGTCGAGGGTCTTGAGGCCGTGGCCGGTGATCATGGCGACGACGCGCTCGTCGCGGCGCACCACGCCCTGCGCGGCGAGCTTGGCCAGCGTGGCGACGGTGACGCCGCCGGCGGTCTCGGCGAAGATGCCCTCGGTGCGGGCCAGCAGCCCGATGCCGTCGCGGATCTCGTCGTCGGTCACCGACTCGATGGCGCCGCCGCTCTTGCGCACCTCGTCGAGCGCGTACCAACCGTCGGCCGGGTTCCCGATGGCCAGCGACTTGGCGATCGTGTCGGGGCGGACGGGACGGATCGCGTCGGTGCCCTCGGCGAACGCGGTGGCGACGGGCGAGCACCCTCGGCCTGCGCGCCGCTGATGCGGATCTCGGTGTCGTCCGTCGATCAGGCCGACGTCGCGCAGCTCGCGGAAGCCCTTGGCGATCTTGGTGAGCTGGCTGCCCGACGCGATCGGCGCGACCACATGGTCGGGCGCCTGCCAACCGAGTTGCTCGGCCGTCTCGTAGGCCAGCGTCTTGGAGCCCTCGGCGTAGTAGGTCCGCACGTTCACGTTGACGAACGCCCAGTCCTCGTGGTCGTCGGTCAACTCCGCGCACAGCCGGTTGACGTCGTCGTAGGTGCCGTCGACGGCGACGAGCGTGCCGCCGAACACCGCGGTCATCGCGATCTTGGCCGGCTCGAGATCGGACGGGACGAACACCACCGACCGCATCCCGGCACGCGCCGCGTGCGCGGCCACCGAGTTGGCCAGGTTGCCGGTCGACGGACACGCCGCGACCTTGAAGCCGAGCTCGCGCGCCTTGGCCAGCGCGACGGACACGACGCGGTCCTTGAACGAGCCGGTCGGGTTGACCGTGTCGTTCTTCAGCCAGAGTTCGCCGAGACCGAGTTCGGCGGCGAGACGGTCGGCGCGCACCAACGGCGTGCAGCCCGCGCCGAGGTCGATCGCGCCGGGCGCCTCGGCCGGCAGCAGCGCGGCGTAGCGCCAGATCGTCTGCGGCCCGTCTGCGATCGACTGCCGGCGTGACGTTCGCCGCGGATCGCGTCGTAGTCGTAGGTGACTTCGAGCGGACCGAAGCAGTGGTCGCAGACGTGCAGCGCGGCAACCGGGTAGGTCTTGCCACATTCTCGACACCGAAGTGCCTCTACGAAGGTCATACGAGATTCCCTCTCATCGAATCGGGCATTGGCACCTGGCGCTTTTTGCTGTGCTGGTTGCCGCGGTATCAAAGGGCCCGAACCCTCAACCGCTCTGGATAAGTGAGCGCACAGTGTACCGACAGCCAATGATCGAGCCGCAACGCGTAAGACTGGCCGCCATGACGTCGGTTTCGATCGTCATTCCGGCGCGCGACGAGGCCGAAACGGTCGCCGACGTCGTTCGCTGTGCGCGTCGACGGCGTTCCCACCGCCGAGGTGGTCGTCGTCGACGACGGGTCGAGCGACGACACCGAGACCGAAGCGCGCAGACGCCGGCGCCCGGGTTATCCCGTCGCTGGGCAAGGGCAAAGGTGCCGCGTTGTGGACCGGAGTGCGCGAAACGCACGGCGAGGTGGTGGTGTTCCTCGACGGCGACGTCACCAACCCGCGGCCCGAGACTGCGGCGTCGCTCGTCGACGCGCTCATCGTGGACCCGTCGCTGATGATGGTGCGCGCCGCGTACGAGCGTCCGTTCGGCGGCCAACCGGGTGAAGGCGGGCGGGTGACCGAGCTGACGGCCCGTCCGGCGCTCACGCTGCTGTTCCCGACCCTCGCCCACCTGCGCCAGCCGCTCGCCGGCGAGGTCGCGATGCGGCGGAGCGCGATCGAGTCGAGTCCGCTTCGTCGACGGCTACGGCGTCGACGTCGGGCTGCTGCTCGACATCGCGGCGCGCTACGGCGCCGACGCGATCGGCGAGGTCAGCATCGCCAGCCGCGCGCACCGCAACCGCCCGCTGCACGAACTCACGCCGATGGCGGTCGAGGTGCTGCGCGTGATCCTGCACCGCGCCGGCGTGCCACCGTCGGGCCGGTGCCGCACGAGCGCCCGCCGCTGGCGACGGAGCGTTCGTTCCTCGCCCGAAGACCTAAGCCGGTGAGGGGCTCGCCGAGGACGTGATGGCGCCAGACGTGCGAGCCGACGATGCGCAGCGCGGCGGTCACCGGCACCGCGAGCAGCAGCCGAGGAACCCGCCGATGGCGCCGCCCGCGAGCAGCGCCAGCATCACCGCCGACGGATGCAGCGACACGGCGCGCTGCATCACCTGTGGCGTGATGAAGTGATTGTCGATCTGCTGCACGCCGGCCATCACCGCGACGACAAGCAACGCCTTGACCGGGCTGCCCGTCGTCAACGCGATGATCACGCCGGGGATGCCGCCGATCCACGGGCCGATCAGCGGGACGATGTTGAACAGGCCGGCGATCATGCCGACGATGAACGCGAACTTCAGCCCGATGATCGACAGCCCGATCGAACACATGATGCCGACGATCAGCGCGACCGCGAGTTGCCCGCGGAAGTAGCTGCCGAGCGCGTGACTGAGTTTTCGCCCGACGAGATTGACTTCGTCCGCGAATACCCGGAGGGATCAAGCTCTGGACCACCTTGCGTCGTGTGCGGCAGGTCGATCAGCAGGTAGAACGCGATGATCGGCGACAGCACGAGGATGAGCCCGATGTGGAAGCACGGTGCCGCCGACTTCGCGCAGCCGGTCGAACTGGTCGCGCAGGTCGCGCTCGGGCGGGCTCAACTCGTCGATCAGCTTGTCGTACGCGGGGATCTTGATCGGCCAGTCGTTGACTTCGCTCTCGTGCGCCTTGTCGTTGACGAAGTCCTCGACGTCCTGGCGGATGTCGGGGAAGTCGTCGCGGAACTCGCTGCACCTGGCTGCCGACGAGCGGCGACAACGCGAGCCCGATGAGCGCCGAACCCGAGCACCACGGCGAGATACGTCAGGGCAGCGGCCGCGGCGCGGTGGCATGCCGCGCGCTTCGATCCGGGTGACCACCGGGTTGAGCAGGAAGACGATCGTCGCCGCGATCAAGCAGCGGCGGGAAGATCACCGCGCACGCGCCACAGCGACGAACAACGCGACGGCGGCCACGCCGATGATCCCGAGCAACGCCCACGCTCGTGAGCCGGCTCGCGCAGCCGGTCAGCCAGGTCTTCTGCCACGGCAGCGAGGCTACCGACCGAAGCGACCGCAGGTATCGGGACACTTCGGCGCGGACGAGCGCGACGGTGTTCGCGCGCGCCGCGTCGTCGCCGTGCAGCGCGGTCAGCGACACGACGTGGGGCGGAGCAGCGCACGCCGACGCGCGGCGGCCATGCCGTGCGTCGTCGGCGTCGCCGACCACGACCAGCACGGGCTTCTTCGCCCACTCCGCGCGCTCGACGATGCCGCCGACGACCTTGCCGGCGAAGCTGGCGGCGTCGAGAAAGCCCTCGCCGGTGACCACGAGGTCGGCTTCTTCGATGCGGTCGTCGAGTTCGACTTCGTCGGCGACGGCGTCGACGCCGCTGACGATCCGGCCGCCGAGCACCACCAGCCCTCCGGCCAGCCCGCCGGCGGCGCCCGCGCCCGCGACGTCGCTGAGGTCGACGCCGTAGTCGTCGCGGTAACCACTCTAGCAGCGTGACCAGCCTGCGCTCAGCAACTCGACCTGCTTCGGTCGACGCGCCCTTCTGCGGCGCCGAAGACGTCGCCGCGTCGATGAACGGCGTGTCGACGTCGCACGCGATCACGAGGTCGACGCCCTTCATGCGTCCCGGACGCGGGCCGGCGCGCAACGCACCGAGCCCGCCGTCGGTCGTCGCCGACCCGCCGAGACCGACGATCAGGTGGCGGGCGCCGCCGTCGAGCGCGGCGGTCAACAGTTCGCCGACGCCGGCGGTCGTCGCGCCGACCGGGTCGTTGTGCCTCGGCGCCACCCGCGAGCGCGATGCCGCACGCCTGCGCCGACTCGATGATCGCGGTGCTGCCGTCGAGGCGCCACGCCGCGTCGACGACGCGGCCGAGCGGGCCGGTGACCGGCGTCGACCGGTTCGGCCCGCCGAAGACGTCGAGCAAGCCTTCGCCGCCGTCCGACATCGGCGCGCGTGTCACACGTCCATCCGGCGTCCGCCGCCGCCTGCGCGATCGCGGCCGCCGACCTCGGGCGCGGTGGCGGTGCCGCGGAACTTGTCGGAGGCGGCGAGGACGCGAGGCACCGCCGGTATCGTGGCCTACCCGTGACTGCACCCCTCGTCGTCGTGTCGAATCGGGGTCCGATTGCGTTCCATTTCGGCGATGACGGCCAGCCCGAAGCCGGCAAAGCGGGCGGCGGCTTGGCGTCGACGCTGGGCGGTGGCGTGCGGTCAGCCGACGTGTTGTGGGTCGCGGCGGCGATGACCGACGCCGATCGCGTGGCGTCGCAGCGGACGGTGAACTCAACGTCGAGGATTACCGATTTCGACTTGTCGACATCCCGGAGCGCATCTTCGAACCGGCCTACAACGTCATCGCCAACAAGACGCTGTGGTTCTGGCACCACCACTTGTTCGACCTGGTTCGCCGACCGGTCCTCGACGCCGACTTCCGCGCCGCGTGGGCGGCGTTTCGCACCGTCAACGCGGCGATGGCGCAGGCCGCGGTGGCGGCGGCCGCGCCCGACGCGACGATCCTCGTGCACGACTACCACCTCGCGTTGGCACCGGGCATGATCCGCGCCGCAGCGACCCGACGTGCGGATCGCGCACTTCACCCACACCCCGTTCGTAAACCCGGCATTCCTGTCGATCCTGCCCGACGAGATCGTCGAGGAGTTGCTCTTCGGCATGGCGGGCGCTGACGCGTGCGGGTTCCACGCGCCGCGTTGGGTCGACGCGTTCGAAGGCTGTTGGTACGCGCACCCAAGCACGCGCACCCACCCCATTCCTCGCACCTTTGTCGCGCCCGCCGCCGCCGACCACGACGCGGTGTCGGACGGTGAGCGGCAGCACCGAATGCGCAGACGAGGTCATGAGGCTCGACGCCGAGATCGGCGACCGCAAGCGCATCGTGCGCGTCGACCGCATCGAGCCGTCGAAGAACTTGCTGCGCGGCTTCTGGGCCTACCGCACGCTGCTCGAAACCTGCCCCGAGTGGCGCGACCAGGTGTGTCTCGTCGCGCTCTGTTATCCGAGCCGCGAGACGATCCCGGAGTACCGCACGCTCCACGAAGAAGTGGAAGCGACCGCCGCGTGGATCAACGACGCCTTCGGGACCGACGGCTGGACTCCGGTGATCCTCGACACCACCGACGGATTCCCCCGCTCGGTCGCCGCTCTGCGTACCGCCGACGTGCTGCTGGTCAATCCGATTCGCGACGGCCTCAACCTCGTGGCCTACGAGGGCCCGGCCATCAACGAACGCGACGCACCGCTTCTGTTGTCGCGCGAGGCAGGAGCGTGGGACGAACTCGGACCCGCCGGAGCGCTCGCCATCAACCCCTTCGACGTTGCCGGTACCGCCGACGCCATGCACCTCGCCTTGACCATGGAGCCCGCCGAACGGCACGAGCGCGCCGACAAAGTGCGGTCGGTCGCCACGGCGCGCACGCCGGCGGGTTGGCTACAGCGTCAGCTCGACGCGATCAGCAACTCGATTACGCCCTGACCGTCGGGCGGCGCAGTGATGTCGAAGAACAGCGCGTCCTTGTCGATCGTGAGCCGGAACGTGAAGAAGGCGCAGCAACCGACCTCCATTGCCGATAGTTCAGCCGCGGTGGCCGCGACCTCGGGCCGATGGGGCAACGTGAGGCGGACGCCGCCCTCGATCGGCGTGCGCGCGGTGGCGAGGTCGGCCAGCGCGCGCCACGCCGTCTCACGTCCAGGAAGCTGCTCGACGTCGAGCGTGCACGCGATCTCGATCCGGTCGGCGGTCATCGAACAAGGCTACGCCGCTACCGCGACTTCGTCACCGAGCTGACGACCACGGTAAGCGTGCCGAAGATGGGCGGCCCGCCGTCGACCGTCGGTGGCAACAGCGTCACCTCGTAGCGGCCCACGCTGCGCGCCTTCGCGCCGAGCACCACGCCGTCGCGCACGCGCTGGGTCACTTGCATGGTGGTGCGGACCGCGCCGACGAGGCGGATCGTCTCGCCGCCATCGCCCGCCGTCGTGCGATCAACGGGCAACGCCACTTCGGTGTCGACAACCGCCTGCTTCGTTCCGTCGGACACGCCGAGGCTGGCGAGTCGGCCGAAGCCCACGAGGCGTCCGGCGCGGGCCGTGCCGAGGCGTAGGAGCTGACTGATGGGCCACCGGTCGCCGGGGCGCACCGCCTTGGTCGGCAGCGCGCCGGCGGCCGACGGCAACAGTTCGCTGATACCGAGATTGCCGAGCGCGGCGGTGGGCACACCCTCGACGGTTTCGACCGTGGCGAGCTGACCACCGCGATCGAGCCGCACCACAAAGTCGCGCTCGGGTTGGCCGGCGCCCGTGAGGCGCACCTCGACCTGCGCGTCGTCGCCGGGCCGCGCGTCACGCACGAGTTGATCGGACCGCAGCACGAACGAGTCGTTGCGCCGCCGCGTCGGTTCGCCGGTCAGTTTCGTGGTCGACGAGGTGGTGACGCGCAGTTCGTAGGACGTACGGGTGCCGACGGCGGGGCGGTACGTGAGGCGGATGGCCGGGTCCTCACACGCCGATGCGGCCAGTGCGGCCACTGCGAGAGCAACCAACGTGGTGCGGGGACCGAAGCGCATCACATGGAAAGCTAGGAGACTGTTGAAGAACTACCGGACACCATCGACGCGAAACCCGACTGATGCGCTGCAACCCCTTGTCGACCACGCGCCCGACGCGCTGCTTGTGCTCGATTTCGACGGGACGATCTCCACGCTCGTTGATCACCCCGACGACGCCGTCGCGATCGAAGGTGTGATCGACGTGATCTGTGAGCTCACCGGCCGGCTCCAAGTGGCCTTCATCACCGGCCGACCCGTCGACTGGCTCGTGGCCCGCATGGCGCCGGCGGCCGACGCCGGCATCGAGTTCATCGGCCTGCACGGCCACGAACGGTTGCGCGACGGCACCGTCGTCGCCCACCGGGAATCCGGGCCGTGGCGCGAGGTGATGATGAACGTGCGTCAGGAAGCGGCCGACACTGCGCCCGACGACGTCGTCATCGAATACAAGGGGCTCGGCCTGGCGCTGCACTTCCGCATGTCGCGTCCCGCCGAGCAATGGATCCGCCAATTCACCACCGCGGCCGCGGAGCGAACCGGCCTCATCGCCCACGACACGCGCTACGCCGTTGAACTTCGGCCACCGGTCGACCTCGACAAGGGCCACGCCATGCGCGAACTCATCGACGAGCATCACCCGGCCGCAGTCGCGTTCTTCGGGGACGATTTGGTCGACCTGCCCGCCGTGGTGGCGATGCGCGCCTATACCGACATCGCGAGCGTGGCGGTTTTCGTCGACAGCGACGAAGGTCCGAAGGAGTTCGCGGCGGCGGCCGACCTGGTGCTGGAGAACCCGCACGCGGCCGTGGCCGCCCTCGTCGGGCTGCGTGACGCCCTGTTGCGTTAGATCGCGAGCTCGTTGCCGATGACCACGGCGACGTTGACGTCTTTGATGTCGGTCGACGGCGACGGCGTGGGCAACGCGCGTACCGACGACGACGGCAACCCGAACAGGGCCGCCACCGACGCGGCCTCCGCTTCATAACCCGCCGTAACCACAAAGACAGCCGTGGCCGCATTCGTGGCTTTGTATGCCGACGTGGCGTTGCCGGGTGCGAGGGCGTTGTACCCGCCGGTCGTCAACCGGGTGGTGGCCCGTCCCGCAACTCCGGCTTTGTTGGTGGCGTTGATCGCGATCACCTTCACCTCGGCCGGCGATCGCACCGATGAGGCGTCGGTGGTGTCGGTGGAGCCGCCCAGGTCTGGATCGAGCGTGGTCGTGGTCAGCGCATCGTTGGTTAACGCCCGCAACTCGGACTCGGACAGCCCGCCGCTGGTTCCGCCGTCCTGGTACAGCACGAGAAGCCCGATGAGAACGGCGGCGACGATCAACGCCGCTGCCTTCCCGATGTGCACAGTTCCGCCCGCTGGTCGCGCCATTAGCGGTGTGGTCTACCAGTTGCAGGCATCGTCTCGTCGTGGCTACGACGCCGACGCAGCCGCCGCACCAGCAGCGGATCGAACTCGAGCGCCTCGGTGGTGTCGATCAACTCGGCCAGGCGCTTGTAATAACGCGACGACGAGATCCCAAGCAGCGTGCGAATGCGATCGGTCTTGAGGCCGGGCTCGGTCCACCACGAGCACTCGAACGCGAGAAGGGCTTTATCTTCCGGCGTCAACTCCACGCGGCCAGCCTTGCAAGGAAGCGAACCAGAAGCAAACACCCTCGAAGTCGGGATCGTGGCGCCCAGAGCCGGATGTCAGAATCGAACTGACGACATCCTCTTTACAAGAGAGGTGCTCTGCCAACTGAGCTAATCCGGCGCGCCCGAAAGGGTAGCGACCGGGGCTTGGTTAGGAGGCGAGGACGGCTTCGGCGGCGAGGTCGGCGTGCGCCCGGGCGGCGAGCACGCCTTCGACCTTGCGCTTAATGCGCTGAATGGCGTTGTCGACCGCCTTCGTGTGGCGGTTCAGGGCCTGGCTGATCTCGGCATAGCTGGCGCCGCCGACATAGAGGCGCAGCACGTCGACCTCAAGCGCGGAGAGCAGCTGGGTGATCGCGGTGTTCACCGAAATGAGACGGTCGGTGTCGACCACTTCGTCGGCCGGGTCGGCCACGGCGTGGTCGCGGAGCAGCTCGTCGGTCGGATCGGCCTCGTCGGTGCTCGACGACGACGGCGAGATCGACACGTACGCATTCAGGGGCTGGTGCTTCTGGCGAGTGGCGGCCTTGACCGCGGTGATGATCTGGCGGGTGACGCACAGTTCGGCAAAGACGGGGAAGCTCGCTTCGCGATCGGCCTTGTAGTCGCGAGCCGCCTTGTAGAGCCCGATCAGGCCCTCCTGCTCCAGGTCGTCGGCGTCGGCGCCTACCAGGAAGTAGTTGCGGACCTTGGCGCGAGCAAATCTCCGATATCGCGTGAGTATTACGTCGAGCGCCTGGGTATCCCCGCCTTGGAAGAGCGCGACCAGATCGTCGTCAGACTGGTCAACTAGGGGAGTACATACTTCAGTTAGCAAGCCCGTCTCCATGTTGGAATGTGGATGTAGGGCGGTAAATCGCTCCCCTGCCGACCCGCCGCTCTGCCGTTGTACCGACTGTCCACAGGGAAGTCAATGCCGCAGAGCGTGATCTCTGCCTGGAATCGGTTTCAGTTTTCGACAAATCAGGGCGAATCGGCCAAACGGCGTCGCGCGATCTCGAAACAACTCACAGCGGCCGCCGCGGCCACGTTGAGTGACTGGGTTGCGCCCATCCGCGGGATACCCACAACTAATTCACACCTTTGTCGGACTAAACGGGACAAACCACTCCCCTCGGCGCCGAGCACCAAACAGATCGGCCCGTCGGCCACGGGCAAGTCGAACACTGTCTGTGGCGAATCGCCCGCCAGGCCCACGGTCCACACACCCCGGCTCTGGAGTTCCTGCAGCGCCGCCGGCAGGCCACCGACAACCGCGATCGGGATGTGCTCGATCGCGCCGGCGGCGGTCTTGGTGACCGTCGGCGTCACGTGGGCGGCGCGGTGACGGCCGAGCACAATCCCGGTGGCGCCCGCGGACTCGGCGGTGCGGATGATCGCGCCGAGGTTGTGGGGGTCGGTCACTCCGTCGAGCGCGACGAGAAACGGCGGTGTGCCGTCGGCGCGCGCGGTGGCGAGAACGCTTAGATCGGCTTCGGGCAGCGGTGCGGCGCGAGCGACCACGCCCTGGGGCGCCTCGGTCTCGGCGAGGTGGTCGATCTTGGCGCGGGGCACCATGCGGATCGGCACACCGGCGCGCGCCGCGAGGGTCGCAATCTCCTCGAGGATGGGCGCTTCGTCGAGACCTTCCGCGAAGAAGATCTCCCGCACGGGACGACGCCCGGCATGCAGCAGTTCGCGCACGGAATTGCGCCCGGCCACGATCTGGCCCCCGAGGCCGCGTTCGATGACCTTCGGACGGGAGCCGGCGTCACGCTCGCGGTCGCGGGGCATCGCCCCACCGCGGCGCGAACCCGAGCGCGATCGACCGGAGGAAGGACGCGCCATCCCGAAACGGTACCGACCGCGGCCCTGCCTTCGATCTTCTGCGGATTTCCCACCCCTGCGATGGGGAATCCGCAGAAGATCGGGGCTAGGGCAGGGCGATCGCTTTGCGACGGAGGGCGGCGATCAGGCAGGCCGCGGCCAACGCGACGAAGCCCGCCGAGCGCAGTCGATCGTCGGCGCCCGTCGCGGGCGTGATGGCGACGGCGGGGGCGTCGCGTGGCACGGGGTTGTCGCCCTCGACGCCCTGCAGGTTGTTCGAGGGCGCCGCCCGCTCGGCCGCCTCGATGAACATGCGGTAGTCGGCCACGATCGCCGGATTGATCCGCAAGTCGTTGTGGTACGTGTACGGATACGAGTTGTTGGTCGCGCCGCGCAGCTGCGGAGAGGCGGCGTACATCGGTCCGGCGAAGGCAGGGTCAGCAGTGCCAGATCCGTCGGACACCGTGAGCCATTTCGTGGCGCCGTAGGTTTCGTCGGCGCCGTCGGTGCCGTTGAGCGCCGCCAGCCACGGCGTGCCGGCGGCGATCTCGTTGCAACTCACGAGCTGGTCTTCCGATCCAGGAGGGCAGAACGACGTGCCGTGGTTTCCACCGGCGATGCCGACGAACGCCAGGACGTTCGGGCGCAGTTCTGGGTGCACCTTGAGCATGCGCCGCGCCACGGTCACGCCGAGCGAGTGGCCCACGAGGGTGAAACGCGACGAGCCCGTGTAGGTGCGCACCGCTTGGACGAAGTCGTAGAGGTCGGCCACGTTGACTTCGTTGTTGGTCAACCGGTTGACGCCGTCGCCACCCATCTGGAGGTGTTCGGCCCACTTCTCCTGCTCGGGCCGGGTCCCGCCGCCGTCGTTGGTTTCGAGCCCGTTGTAGGACAGGCCGAACAGCTCTTGGTCGGTCCAGCCGGCGGCGCGGAAGTCGTCGCGCACGACGTACCAGTCGGTGTGATCCACGTTGTTGCCGTGCACGAAGATGACGGGCGTGTGCGTGCGGAGCTCGTTTGGCCTGATGCCCCCAAATCCGCCGATGGGAAAGCCCCACTCGTGGTCGACCAGTTGCGGGAACCCCGGGCCGAACGCGACCTTGGCCGGACCCTGCGGTCGTTGGTGTTCGGGCTCTGCAGACGCGGGCGTGGCTACGGCCAGAAGCATTACAACGACGACGGCCAGCCGTCTCACTTGCGCGGCGCCGCCTTCTTCTTCGCCGGTGCTGCCTTTTTCTTCGCGGGTGCCGCCTTCTTCTTCGCGGGTGCCGCCTTCTTCTTCTTGGGCGCGGTGCGCTTCTTGAGTGCCTTGGTGGTGCCGGCCGACAGCAGACGACCGATGCCGAGGCGGGCGGCGAGCATCGAGCGGTCGAGTTGTCCAACGGGGCCCGACCACGCGACCGAGCCGGTCTGCAGAATCGTCACCGAGTCGACCAGTTGCAACGCCGCAGCCACGTTCTGTTCGACGAGCAGCATCGTGACGCCGGATTCGGCGACGGCGCGCAGCGACGCGAATACGTCGGCCACGATCAGCGGTGCGAGTCCAGCCGACGGCTCGTCGACGAGCAGGATCGACGGTTCGTTTACGAGCGCGCGGCCCACCGCGAGCGCGGCCTGCTCGCCACCGGACATGGTGCCGGCGGCTTGGCGGCGGCGTTCGTACAGCTTCGGGAACCGCTCCCACACGGTGGCGAGCGACGGCGCGTAGCGGCTCTTGTCGCGGCGACGAAGCGTGTACGCGCCGAGTCGCAGGTTCTCCTCGACCGTGAGGTCAGGAAAGACCTGGCGGCCTTGTGGCACATGGCCCATCCCGAGCGCGACGCGTTGTTCAGGCGCCATCTTCGTGATGTCCTCGCCGCGCAATCGCACCGTGCCCGCCCACGGCGGCAGCAGGCCGCTGAGGACCTTCATGAACACGCTCTTGCCGGCGCCGTTGAGACCGAACACGCCGGCGATCTCACCTTCACCGACGGTG
Organism: uncultured Actinomycetes bacterium; assembly: GCA_963769985.1. Lineage (GTDB taxonomy): Bacteria > Actinomycetota > Acidimicrobiia > Acidimicrobiales > JACCXE01 > JACCXE01. Next base: position 365,646 of record CAVYNR010000011.1, read on the forward strand.
ACGTTCACGTCGAACAACACCTGCGCCACTCCGAATCCGGTGTCGATGCCCGACGCTTCGAGCAGAGGCGTGTTCACAGGACCGACCCCCCGAGGTAGGCGTCGACGACGACGGGGTCGCGCACCACATCCGATGGCGCGCCGTGGGCCACGATCCCGCCCGCGGTCATCACGTACACCTCGTCGCACGTGTCGAGCACAAGGGGGATGTTGTGCTCGATCAGCAGCACGGTGCGTCCGAGTTCGTCGCGCAGATCGCGCAAGTCGCTCCGCCAGGTTTTCGGCCGCCGCCGGCGACATGCCCGCCGACGGCTCGTCGAGCATCACCACCTCGGGCGCGGTCACGAGCACCGCGCCGAGTTCGACGATGCGCTGCTGGCCAATCGACAGCTGGCTGATCGGCGTGTCGGCGTAGCGCGCGAAGCCGAGCGCCTCGATCGCGGTGTCGGCGCGTTCGCGCAGGAGTCGCTCCGAACTGCCGACGTTTCCGGCGTAGCCCAGCGCGGCGGGCGCGCCATATCCGGCGATCGTGTGTTGCGCCAGCAACAGGTTCTCGGTAACCGACAGGTCCTTGACCAGGCCGATGTTCTGGAATGTGCGCCCGACACCGAGCGCGGCGCGCCCCGCGGCACCGACGTGGGTGACGTCTTGGCCCAGCAGGTGCACGCGCCCACCATCGGGCTTCTGCAGGCCGGACAACACGTTGAACAATGTGGTCTTGCCCGCCCCATTCGGGCCGATCAGTCCGACTACCCGTCCACGTGGCACGACGATCGACGCGTCGTCGACAGCTAAGAGCCCGCCGAAGCGCACGCGCACGTCCTCGCACGCCAACACCGGGCCGTCGACCTGCGGCCGCGGTGGCAACGCCGCGGGGCGCGGCAGCACCGGCAGCTTCGGCATGGCCGCCGGCGCACCCGCCGCGTCGGCCGCGACCACTTCGTGCACGCTGCGCGACGCGCGCCGTTGCTCGATCCGCTCACGTACGGCGCCGGCCATGCCAGTGGGGTTACGCGTCAAGGTGAGAATCAGCACCGCCGCGCCGACGACCTGGTCGTAGCCGAGCACGCCGTCACCGAAAATCTTGGGGGCTGCGATCGGATAAATGGCATAGAAGGCAGCCGCCGCGAGCACACCCACGCGGCTACCGAGGCCGCCGACCACGACGACCACGACGAGCACGAGCGACTTCTCGTAGGTGAAGGACTCGGAGTTCACAGTGCCGACGAGGTGGCCCGACATGAGACCGGCGATGCCAGCCATCGCACCCGCCAACGCGAAGGCGCCGAGCTTGTAGCGGGTGACGTCGACGCCGAAGCTCGCGGCCACCGACTCGTCCTGGCGAATGGCGCGAAAGGCCCGACCGATCTTCGTGCGCGTGACGTTGGTGTCGAACCACCAGATCCCGGCGAGCAGGGCGAGCAGGACGCCGAGGTAATCGGCGTTGCGCGTGAAGATGAAGTCGTTGACCTGCGGACGGGGCAACACGATGCCCGCCGAACCGCCGCCGATGGACTCGGCGCGGAAGATCGACTCGGTCATCGCGAACGAGAACGCGATGGTCACCACGGCGAGATACAGGCCGCGGAGGCGCAGCGCGGGGAGGCCGACCAGAAACGCGACGCCCGCACCGGCCAGCGCAGCCGCCGGGATGGCGATCAGGAACGGCAAACCGTGGCGGGTGGCGGGCGTAATCGCACCCGACGCGAACGCGCCGACGCCCAGCAGGCTGTACTGGCCGAGGCTGAGCTGACCGGCGTAGCCCATCAGCATGTTCAGCGACAGTCCGGCGGCGGCCATGGCCACGGCGCTGCCGATGAGCAGGGCGGAGTAGTTGGTGAGCAGACCGGCGCGCCCGAGCAGCGGCACGAGCACGCTGGCGAGAAGGCCGACGACAATCACCGTCGAGCCGCGGTAGCGCCGGGCGGCGGCGAGGAGCTCGGTCCATCAGGCGGCGCGCCGTCCGCGGGTGTTGCCGAGCAAACCGTCGGGTCGCAACAAGAGCGCGACCAGCACGAGTACGAACACCGCCAGCGTCTTTACGCCCGGCAGTGACGCGTCGGCGAAAATCCGACCAGCGCCCGCCTCGACGAGCCCGACGACCACGCCGCCGACGAAGGCACCCGGCAGCGACGTGAGGCCGCCGACGATGGCCGCCGCGAGCCCGAACAGGAACAGCCGACCGAGCGCGCCTGGTGCGAACGCGCCAAGCCCGGGCGCGACCAGGAGCGCGCCGATCATCGTCAACCCGGCACCGGCGCCCCACACGAACGCGGAACGCGTGCCACCGGCACGCCGACTGAGACGCGCCGCCGACGGATCTTGCGCGGCGGCGAGTACGCCGAGTCCGAAGTCGGTGCGACGCAACAGCACTGTCAGCGCGAGCGCGACCATCAACGCCACCAGAAGCGACAGGATCTGCGTCGGCGACACGATGACGCCGAACACGTTCACGCCCTGGCCACCGATCGGCCCGCGGATGGACTGGGGGCTGGCGCCCAGGCGCACCAACTCGCCCGACAGCACAAACAGCAGGAGGCCGACCGTGGCGACGGCCACGGTTACCCGCGACGCATCGCCCATGCGACGCACGACGAACCGCTCGAACGCGACACCGACGGCGGTGGTAAACGCGATGGCCACGACCGCGCCGATGATCCAGGGCCAGCCGTGATCGGTGACGAGGTACGCGGCCAGGAACAACCCGAGCGTGGCGACTTCACCTTGTGCGAAGTTCAGCACGCGCGACCCGCGGTACACGAGCACGGTCGAGACCGCGAAGAGCCCGTAAATCCCCCCGGCGATCAAGCCGAGGACAACCACCTGTCCCATTAGACGAGGTGCTCGACGCAGGAGTCGGTGTTGCGCCAGTTCACGTTGTTGTCCGGGGCGCGGTAGGTCTCCATGATGTTGACGGCGAAGCCGCCCATGCGCGAGAACCCCGGGCGCGTGAAGTCGATGTCACAGGCCGAGGAGAAGGGCTTGGTCATCTTGAGTGACGTCATCACGTCGACCATCCGGTTGCGCGTGCAGTCCGGACCGCACTGGCGCATCAACACCTCGAGACCCTTCTGGCCGGTCCAGTTGAGAAACAGCAAGTCGCCACCGAGCCCGCCGAGGTCGACGTTGGGACGGTACTTGCGGTACTCGGCTTCGAACTGCTTCATGTCATCCGCGTACGCGGCGAACGGTCCGGAGTAGTCGCCTTGGCTGTAGGCGCTGTACATGGCCGCGCCGACCATCTTCGGGTTCGAGCGCGTCGTTGCCGAGCGTCTGGCTCGTCAGGTTGAACGGGAACAACAGCCACGTCGGGCTCCACGCTTGCGCCTTGGCTTGCTTGACGATCTGGGTTGACGCGAGCGCGTTCTCCCACACGAACACCACCTCGGCGCCGGCGTTCTTCACGTCGAGGATTTCCTGCGTGTAGTTCGCCTGATTGTTCTGGACCTGTTTGTCGGCGACGATGTTCACGTTGTATTTCCGCGCCACCGCCTTGAAGGCGGCGATACCCGGCGCCCAGTTCGGGCTGTTGCGCTGGATGATGCCGATCTTCTTGTCGCGATAGCGCGCCGCCACGAGCTCGCCGAACATCTCGCCCAGTTTCTCGGTCGAGGGCAGGCCGGTGAAGCTGTAGCGCTGGTCGGCGGAGCCGATGACGGTGGCGGTGTGGTGCAGGTAAAGCATGTGGTTGGCCTCGGCCCAGTTGCGGACCGCGGGGATCTGGTCGAAACCGATGCCGCCGAGCAAGAAGAAGATGCCCTTGGACTGACAGGCCGTGGCCGCTTGCACCGCGGTGTCGGGGCTGTAGTTGTCGTTCTCGTACGTGACCGCAACATTGCGACCGAAAATGCCGCCGGCGTCGTTGACCGCTGACCAGTGGACATTCAAGTCATCGGCGCTGGTGTTGAACGCGGCGCCGTACGTGAGCGCGGCATGGGCGCACAGGTTGATCGACGACTTCGTGATGCCGACGGTGTCTTCCTTGGCGGTGAACAGCGTCGAGCGCGCTGACGGCACTTTGGGGTCGATGACGGTCGTACCGCCGGGTCCCGTCACCTTCGGCACGGTCGCGCCCGTCGCGGGATCGAAACCCGCGAGCGTGGTGACGGTGGTGTCGCCCGATGGGGCCGCGCCATCCTTCAGCGTCGTCGGAGTACCGGCGGCAACTTTCGTGGGCAGACGCGCTCCCGTGCAGGCCCCCAACGTCGCAATGCACGCGACGAGCACGATCGCGTGAGTAAGTCTTGATTTCGGCACGAAGCCTCCCCTAGCAACCGACAGAGTCTACGTGGGTGTTAGGTCGGAACTACCAGCGCCACAGCCAGGCAGGCGATGCCTTCGCCCCGACCGAGCGCGCCGAGCGACTCGGGGCGGGTCGCCTTCACGCTGACCGGCGCGTCGATGGCGCCGCTGAGGTTCTTCTGCATGTCCTCCCGCGCTGGTGCCAGGCGCGGCGCTTCGAGCACCACGGTGCAGTCGACGTTGCCGATCTCGTAGCCCGCGGTCCGCACGAGCATCGCGACGGCGCGCAGCAACACCAGGCTGTCCGCCCCCCGCCACTGCGGGTCGGTGTCAGGGAAGTGCCGGCCGATGTCGTCAAGCCCGGCGGCACCGAGCAGGGCGTCGGCGACCGCGTGGGCGGCGGCATCGGCATCGCTGTGACCGGCCAGGCCCCGTTCCCCCTCGAAGGTGACGCCGCCGAGAACCAGCGGCCGCTCCGGGTCGTCGCTGAACTGGTGGACGTCGAATCCGAGGCCCACGCGCGGGATGGCGGTCACAGGAATTGCTCCATTGCCGCCAAGTCTTGCGGCGTGGTGATCTTGCGCGCAGCGAGGTGGCCGGGGACCACGACGACTTTGCCGCCGGTGCGTTCGACGAGCGCGGCGTCGTCGGTGGCGTCACCGCCGTTGGCATGGGCGGCGCGCAACACGTCAGCCCGGAACGCCTGAGGCGTTTGTACGAGCACGAGTTCCGTGCGGTCGAGCGTTTCGACCACCATGTCGCCCGCGACCCGCTTCACCGTGTCCAATGGGCCCAGCCCGGGTACCGCAGCGTCGGCTCCGGCCTCTACGGCGGCGAGGACGGCGTGGAAGAGCTCCACCGGGGCAAAGGGGCGGGCGGCGTCGTGGACGACGATCACATCGACGTCAGCGGGAATGACCGCGAGCGCGGCGCGAACCGTGTCGGAACGCAACACGCCACCAGCGATCACCTGGACGCCCACGTCGGCGTACGAGTCGGCGATGGAGGCGACGTCATCGGCCGGTACGGCCACGACGACGCCGTCGGACACCGCGCGTGCGGCCGCGACTGCGTAGTCAACGAGACGACGGCCGCGGACCTCGACGTACTGCTTGGGCGACCCGAACCGATTACCCGCGCCGCCGGCGCACACAATCGACCACGTCATGGGAACCGCCTAAGGCAGTTCGGAGTCGAGGCGCTCCTCGGCTTCTTCCTCGGACACGCCGATGGCGAAGGTGAGCTCGGACACGAGGATCTGGCGCGCCCGCTGCAGCATGCGCTTCTCGCCGGCCGACAGGCCCTTGTCCTTGTCGCGGATCGAAAGGTTCCGCACGACCTCGGCCACCTGGTAGATATCGCCCGACTTCAGCTTCTCCACGTGGTTCTTGTAGCGGCGCGACCAGTTCGTCGGCATGCGCGCTTCCTTCTTACGAAGGACCGCAAATACCTCTTCGACCTCTTCGTCGTTGATGACTTCGCGCAGACCCACCTCTTCGGTGTTGTCCGCGGGGACCATCAGGGTCAAGTCCCCATAGGCCACCTTGAGCACCAGGTATTCGCGCTTCTCACCGAACGCCTCGCGCTTTTCGCGCTTTTCGATAACTGCAGCACCGTGGTGCGGATAGACGACTTTGTCGCCAACATCAAAGGTAGGCATGCCTCTCCCAAGGACTCGTACAACCGGGATGGCGCCCGAGGGTACCGGTTTTTCGGTGCGTTGACCAACCGCCCTGCCCCGATGGAGGAGTGGACTCGCCGCTAACGTTGGCGCCAACGATGGACACTGTTTCTCTGCTGGGGCGCGCGGAACTCTTCCGCTTCTTTGATCAGGCATCGCTTGATGACCTCGCCGCGCACTCGATTCCGATCCGCTATGGCCGCAACGAGATCGTGTTCACCGAGGGCGCGACGGCCGACCGGCTCTATGTCGTGCGCGAGGGTCGCATCGCGATCGCCAAGCGTGCCTATGACGGGCGCGAGTCGGTTGTGGCCCTAATGGAAGAGGGCGACCTGTTCGGCGAAATGCCGTTGTTCGACGGACAGCCGCGCACCGCCGAGGCGCGTTCACTCGAACCGACCGAGATGGTCATCGTCCCGTACCCCGCCGTGCGCGACGTGCTCGAGCAGTCGCCGGGGCTGCTGTGGGGCGTGGTCGAATTGCTCTCCAACCGGTTGCGGCAGACCGACTCGGCGCTCGCCGACTCGATGTTTCTCGACGTCACCGGCCGCACCGCCAAGCGCCTGCTCGAACTCGCGGGTGCCTCGGACGAGTTCGTGCTGCCCGTCACCCAGGAGGAACTCGCGGGCATGGTCGGCGCGTCACGCGAGCGTGTGAACAAGGCACTGTCGGCGTTCATCCGCCTCGGCTGGCTCGACCAGTCCGACCGCCGCTACCGCATCATCGACCGCCCGCAGCTCGCCCAACGCGCGATGTAGGGCAGGTCCGCCCGCGGAGCGGGTAACGCCGCGGGATGGAATCCAACGCCTTGCGCTCATCGCTGTGGTCGCATCACCTCGAGTCCAAGTATCCGCCGCTCGGTGATGACCGGGCGGTCGACGTGGTGGTGGTCGGTGCCGGAATCACCGGGCTCCTGACGGCGACCTTGCTGCAACAACGCGGTCATGACGTGCTCGTGGTCGACCGCGACGTCGTCGGCGGTGTGGCGACCCGCAACAGCACCGCCAAAGTCAGCGCGCTTCAGGGGACCACGCTCAGCACGATCGCACGGTTCCGTGGACCGAAAGCGGCCGCCGACTACGCGGGCGCGCAACTCGATGCCGTTCAGGGTCTGCGAGCGCTCATCAACGAGCTCGACATCGAGTGCGCGGCCACGACCGCCGACGCCGTCACGTTCGCCACGACACCTGCAGGCGCCGCGCGGGTCGCAGCCGAGTTCGACGCCGCCCAGGCCGCCGGGTTGGACGTTGGCTCGTCAGCGTCGGGCCTCCCGTTCGAAACCCAAGGCGCCGTGTCACTGGCCGCGCAATTTCACATGCATCCGGCCGATCTCTGCATGGGTCTGGCAAACGCACTCGGCGCCGGCCACGTGCTCGAGCACACGACGACGGTCGACATTGACGAGAACAAAGACGGCTGCGTAGTGAGCACCGAGCACGGCAGCAGCATCCGCGCCGAGCACGTCGTGGTGGCCACGCAGTCGCCGATCGTCGACCCGATGCTGCTCGCGAACCGCGGCACGCCGAAGCAGTCCTATTGCCTGGCCGCTCGGGTCGAACGGGCCGTCCCGGACTCGATGTCGCTTTCGGCCGACGACTTGACGATCTCGTTGCGCCCGGCGACCGTCGACGGCGAGCGCCTCCTGATCGTCGGCGGCAATGGTCATCACGTTGGCGAGTCGGCCACCGCCGCGCGGTGGGACCTTCTCGAGCGTTGGGCCGCCGAACACTTCGGCCGGATCGAAGTGACGCACCGGTGGGCGACGCACGATCTGGTCGCGACCGATCACGTGCCGTTTATCGGGCGCCTGCACAGTCGCTCGCAGCGTCGCTGGGTGGCGACCGCATTCGGCAAGTGGGGCATGACCAACAGGTTCGTCGCCGCGCGCCTCATCAGCGACGCGATCGACGAGAGGGATCCGGCGCCGTGGGCGTCCACGTTCGACGCCACGCGTGTCCGTTCGACGATCACGTCCGAGTTCGTCGCCGCAGGCATCACGGCCACGCAGCATCTCCTCGGCGATCGCATCGGACGTCGTCCCGAGCCGCGCTGTACCCACCAGGGTTGCGTGCTGCGACGCGACGAGGCGCTCGGCACGTGGGACTGTCCCTGTCACGGCTCACGGTTCGACGCGAAAGGCACCGTCCTTCAGGGCCCGGCGAACACGTCCCTCAAGTCGCCGTAATCGCGAAACTCCTTAGGCGCGCGCCGGCGTGATCGGTAGCGTCGGTGGCGATGGCTGGGCACTGGGAAGAGGATTGCGACGTCGCACAAGAACGCGCGGATTAACTTGGCGTTCCTGACCGGCGTCCAAGCCGGCGAGCGCCCGGCGAGTACATCGGCGAGGTGCCCGATCACTGGGGCGACACGCATGTTCGGCGGGTCGATCATCGGCCAGTCGGTAACCGCGCTCACGCGTGAAGTGCCCGACGACCGCCGGCTGCACTCGCTGCATGGTTACTTCGTCCGACCGACAACTGGTGGCGCGCCGATCGACTACGTGGTCGACACGATCCGCGACGGTCGCAACTTCTCTCGCGACGCTTCACGCGCCAGCCAGAGCGGCAAGACGATCTTCGAGGGGATCGGCTCGTTCACCACCGACACCGACGGTTACCTGTACGACCTTCCGCACACGAGCGCGCTCCCCGCGCGCGAAGACGGCGAGCGACGGCCACGGAACGGGTGGCGTCGAGGCGTCGTATCTCGGCTGGACCGAGCAACGCGGCGACGGCACCTACGAGTCGACCGACCGCAAGTGGTTCCGCATGCCCGTCGACATCGGCGACGACGTCCACCTGCACACCGCCTACTTCGGGCATGGCGTCGGACTGGACGGGCATGGGCTCGCGGCCGCGGCTACTGGGCTGGGACAACGACGAGTACGGCATCGCCAGTCTCGATCACGCGGTGTGGTTCCACCGCCCCGCGCGCATCACCGACTGGCATTTCTACGACCTGCACTCGCTGGTCAACTTCGGCGGTCGCGGTCAGGTGCGAGCGACGATCCGCAACGAAGCCGGCGAAGTCGTCGTCTCGATGGCCCAAGAACTCCTGTCCGCGAGCTCTAACCCGCTTCTTGAGAACCGGGAATTAGCCGAGGTTGGCGTCGGCGAGACGGGCGAAGCCGTCGCGGATGCAGCGGGCGCGGACGGCGCCGACGCCGCCGACGGCGTCGAGCTCGTCGGCGGTCGCGGTGAGCATCTTCGACAGCGACCCGAAGCGGTCGACGACCGCTTCGATCACGGTCTCGGGCAGGCGCGGCAGGCGGTGCAGCTGGCGGTAGCCGCGCGGCGCGATCGGCGCGTCGAGATCGACGCCGCCGAGGCCGAGCACGCGGGCCACGACCGATAGCTCGACGAGTTCGTCGTCGGCCAGGCCGGCGAGCGTGGCCTCGGCGCGATCGAACGCCGTGTCGGCGGCGTAGTCGCGCAACACGAGCAGGCGGTCGTCGTCGACGCCGGCGACCAACTCGTCGAGCTGGAGCAGCACGAGCCGGCCTTCGTTGCCGAGTTCGACGATGCGGTCGTAGATCTCGTCGGCGACGCGGCGCACCATCTCGATGCGCTGCAACACGAGCGCGACGTCGCGGACGGTGGCCTGGTCGCGCAGCTCGAGCGAGTTGAGCATCGCCTTCGACTGTCGTCGAGGCGGTGCTTGTAGCGCTCGAGCGTCGACAGCGCCTGTGCGGCGTTGGCGAGCAGCGCCGGCGTCGGCTCGCACGCGGTGCTTATGGCGGCCGCGGTACACGGTGATGATCGACATGTCCTCCGACACGCTGATCACGGGGATGTCGAGGCTGGCGGGCGACGCGTTCGGCGGTGCGGTGGCGCGTGCCGGTCTCCGACGTCGGGCACCGACGGGTCGGGCACGAGGTGCACGTTGGCGCGGGCGATGCGCGACGCGTCGGGCGTGACGACGATGGCGCCGTCCATCTTCGCCAGCTCCGACAAGCGCTGCGGCGGAGAACTCGGCGTCGAGCAGGAAGCCGCCGCTGGAGACGGCGAGCACGTCGGGGCCGTCGCCGATGACGACGAGCGCGCCCATGTTCGCCTGCAGGATGCGGTCGAGGCCTTCGCGCAGCGCGGTGCCGGGCGCGATGGCGGCAAGCGCCTCGATCATCACGGCCGGTCGCCGAGGCTGCATCGACGCACGATACCGTCACACCGTCGGCGTAACTTGCGGCATGACTCCTCCCCAAGCCCGCTTCGGCGGCATCGACATCGTCACGAAGGACATGGCCGCGTCGCTCGACTTCTACCGCGCGATGGGCATCGACATCCCTGACGACAAGATCTGGTCCGACGACGGCGCGCCGCAGCACGTCGACCTGAAGCTTCGAGCGGCGACGTCGGGCTTCGACATCGACAGCGAGGAGCTGACGGTGGGCTACGACCCGGCGTGGACGAGAGCGCGGTGGCGCCGCGGCGTGCTGATCTTCCGCGCCGACTCGCGCGACGACGTCGACGCGTTGCACGACCACCTTGTGTCGCTCGGCCACCCGTCGCACCTCGCGCCGTTGGACGCCTTCTGGGGCGCCCGCTTCGCGATCGTCGTCGACCCCGACGGCAACCACGTCAGCCTGATGAGCCCGATCGACAAGGCGAGGGCAGCGTCGCCGCCGGACGCTTAGCCCCGCTTGAAGCCGCGACCGCGTCGGCGAGCGTGCTCATGCGCAACAGCTGAAGGCCAGGAACCTCGGGCGTGGCCGCCGGCACGATCGCCGTGCGTGAAGCCGAGGCGCGCCGCTTCGGCGAGGCGGCGTTCCATGTGGCTCACGCGGCGGATCTCGCCGCCGAGACCGACCTCGCCGCACGCCACGATGTCGGGCGGCACCGGAATGCCCGAGATCGCCGACGCGAGTGCGATCGCAATGCCGAGATCGCCGGCGGGTTCGCTCACTCGCACGCCGCCGACGCGCCGACGCGTAGACGTCCTTGTCGAAGAACTTGATAGCCGCGCGCGCTTCTCGAGCACGGCGAGCAGCACCGCCAGGCGGCCGTTGTCGATGCCCTGGGCCGAGCGGCGCGGCATCGGCGCCTTGGTGTCGGCCACGAGCGCCTGCACTTCGACCAGCAGCGTGCGGCGGCCCTCGGTGATCGGCACGACGCACGAGCCGGCAAGCTCCGGCCGGCGGTCGCCGAGCAACAACTCGGCTGGGTCCTCGAGCGCGATCAGGCCCTCGTCGCGCATCTCGAACAACCCGAGTTCGCCGGTCGGGACCGAAGCGGTGCTTCGACGCGCGCAGCAACCGCAGCGCGTGATGGCGGTCGCCGTCGAAGGACAAGCACGGTGTCGACGACGTGTTCGAGCACGCGCGGACCGGCGAGCGCGCCCTCCTTGGTGACGTGGCCGACGAGGATCGTCGGCACTCCCGACGCTTTGGCCGCCATCACCAGCGCGTGCGCGCACTCGCGCACCTGGGTAATCGACCCGGGCGACGAACCGACGTCGGGGTCGAACACGGTCTGGATCGAGTCGACCACCAACAGGTCGGGCTGCACCTCGGCCACCGCGCCGAGGATCGCCGGCAGGGCGGTTTCGGCGACGATCCACACGCCGTCGCGACGCGCGCCCAGGCGGCCCGCGCGTAGTTGCACTTGCTGCGGCGACTCCTCGGCCGAGACCAGCAGGCCGCGTCGACCCGACGCCGCGATGGCGCCGAGCAGTTGCAGCGTGAGCGTCGACTTGCCGATGCCGGGCTCGCCTCCGAGCAGCGTGACCGACCCCGCCACCAGCCCGCCGCCGAGCACGCGGTCGAACTCGGGGATCCCCGTGGGGCGGGCATACGGCCGCGGTGGCGTCGACGTCGACCAGGGGTACGGTGTCGCGGCGGGTCCGGCGTACTGCGCCGGTCGTGACGCCGGCCCGCTCGACGTCTTCGACCAGCGTGTTCCACTCGCCGCACGCCGAGCACTGCCCCGCCCATTTTGGATGGGCCGCACCGCACGACTCGCAGCGATAGATCGTGCGCGGTCTTGGCCACGAGGTCGATCCTACGGAGACGGTGTACGGCGCGGCGCCACGCCAGCGCCGAAGATCAACGCGCCCGCCGGCGGCGACGATCGCGATCGCACCCAGGGCGATCACGGGCACGTTCCACTTCTTCGCCGTCGCCGCGAGTTGCAGTGCGGTCGCCCAGCTTGGGATGCCACGCCGCACTGATCCGCCGACTCGGTCGGGCGCATTCGAATCGACCGTGCCCGGCAGGATCACTCCGACCGTGATCGGCAGCGCCGCGCTCAACTCCGTGCCGATGCGCGTGGCGAACTCGCTCGGGCGTGGCGCCGAGCGGCGAGCCGAGCGTGCGCTCGAGCGCGGCGTCGCTGAACGAGTCGATGCCCTGTCGCAGGTCGACGGTGCCCGGAGAACTCCGTGGTCGTGCGGAGCAGCGACTTGTGCTGCGTGACGCGGAAGTCCTTGAACAGGCCTTTGCCGCCGTCGAGCTCGCGGACCGCCCGCGCCGCGCCCGCCGCGGATGTGTACGGCTTGGCCGCGGTGACCCGCAGGTCGCGGCCGACCTTCGTCGGGCCCGTCGACCGTCCAGCCCGCCTTCGGTGAGGTCGTCGACGCGCAACTGGCCGGCGAGATCGCCCACGAGCTTGCTGCGCATCCTGGTCGAGGGTCACCACCGCGAGACGCGGCCGCCGCCGTCGTCGTTGGCTTCGACGCCGACGCGGATCTCGGTGCGGCAGCCGCTCAGCGCGACGAGCGCGCCGAGCGCGGCGACGAGACGAACGAGCCGCATACGTAACTACGTAGTGCGGACGATGAGCAGCGCGCACGGCGACATGCGCGACACCTTGTTCGGCACGCTGTTGGCGACGAAGCGGCCGATGCCTTGCATGCCCTTGTTGCCGAGCACGAGCAGGTCGTAGCCACCGTTGACAGCTTCGGAAACGATCGCCTCGGCCGGCGTGCGCGTCGACCGCCTTGCCGACGGCCTTCTTGACGCCGGCCATGCTTTACGTGTGCGACGGCGTCGGCCACGACCTTGTCGGCCTTCGGGCTCTTGCCCGCCGAGAACACGGTCGAGCGTGGCGCCAGACCGCGGCCGCGACTTCGATCGGCTTTGTCGACGGCAATCGCGGCGGTAGCTGGAACCGTCGGTCCCGACCAGAATGTTCTTGTACAGGACCGCCATAGCCAGAGGTGTCTACTCGGTTCCGGAGCCTGCGAGTTCGACCGGCGGCGACTCTTCGATCGCCTCGATGACCTTGAAGACGATCTCGTTGTTCTCGGCGTCGACCAGGATCGTCTGACCGGCGCTGAAGTCCTTGCTGAGGATCCGCTCGGACAACGGCTGCTCGATCATGCCGCTGGATGGCCCGACGCAGCGGACGGGCACCCATCTGCGGATCCCAACCCTTGTCGGCCAGCAGTCCCTTGGCCTCCATCGTGAGTTCGAACCCGAGACCTTGGCCCTCGAGCTGCTCGCGAATGCGAACGACGAGCAGGTCGACGATCTGGATGATCTCGTCGCGGCTCAACTCGTGGAACACGATCACCTCGTCGATGCGGTTGAGGAACTCGGGACGGAAGTGCCCCTTGAGCGCTTCGTTGACCTTTTCCTTCATCCGCTCGTGCGTGAGCTCTTCGGACGACTTCTGGAAGCCGATCGTTGCCTTGCGCAGGTCGGCGGTGCCGAGGTTCGACGTCATGATCAACACGGTGTTCTTGAAGTCGACCGTGCGGCCCTGGCTGTCGGTGAGGCGACCGTCTTCGAGGATCTGCAGCAACGTGTTGAACACGTCGGGGTGGGCCTTCTCGATTTCGTCGAACAGCACGACGGAGAACGGCTTGCGACGAACGGCTTCGGTGAGCTGACCGCCCTCTTCGTAACCGACGTAACCCGGAGGCGCACCCACCAGTCGGCTGACCGTGTGCTTCTCCATGTACTCGGACATGTCGAGACGGATGAGCGCCGACTCGTCCCCGAAGAGGAACTCGGTCAGCGTGCGGGCGAGCTCGGTCTTACCGACACCGGATGGGCCGAGGAAGATGAACGAACCGCTCGGGCGCTTCGGATCCTTGAGGCCCGCCCGCGTCCGCCGGATGGCCTGGGCCACCGACTCGATCGCGTCGTTCTGACCGATCACGCGGTGATGGAGTTCTTCCTCCATGCGCAGGAGCTTGGCCGTCTCCTCTTCGGTGAGCTTGTAGACGGGAATGCCGGTCCAGTGCGAGAGCACCTCGGCGATGACTTCCTCGTCGACCACGTCGAAGAGTTGATCCTCGGGCTTGAACTCCGTGTCGACGGGAACGCCGGCGGCTTGCGCGGCCGCAACTTGCTCGCGCAGTTCCTTCTCCTTGGCGGCCAACTCCTTGGCCACTTCGTACTGCTGCGCTTCGATGGCGGCTTCCTTGTCGCGCCGCAGGGCCGCGAGCTGCGCTTCGGTGGGCGCGCCCGGCTTGGCCTTCATGCGACGGATGCGCAGGCGCGAGCCGGCCTCGTCGATGAGATCGATGGCCTTGTCCGGCAGGTAGCGGTCGGCGATGTAACGATCGGCGAGGTTCGCCGCGGCGACGAGCGCCTGATCGGTGATGGTCACTTGATGATGCTTCTCGTAGCCGTCGCGCAGACCCTTGAGAATCTCGATCGTGTGGCTGAGCGAGGGCTCCTCCACCTTGATGGGCTGGAACCGGCGCTCGAGCGCGGCGTCCTTCTCGAGATGCTTGCGGTACTCGTCGAGCGTGGTGGCGCCGATGGTTTGCAGCTCGCCGCGCGCCAGCATCGGCTTGAGGATCGACGCGGCGTCGATAGCGCCCTCGGCGGCGCCCGCACCCACGAGGGTGTGGAGCTCGTCGATGAACAGGATGATGTCGCCGCGGGTCTTGATCTCCTTGAGGACTTTCTTGAGCCGCTCCTCGAAGTCACCGCGGTATCGCGACCCGGCGACAAGCGCGCCGAGGTCGAGCGTGTAGAGCTGCTTGCCGGTGAGCGTCTCGGGCACGTCATCGGCCACGATCCGCTGTGCGAGGCCCTCGACAACGGCGGTCTTGCCGACGCCGGGTTCGCCGATGAGCACCGGGTTGTTCTTGGTGCGGCGTGACAGCACCTGCATCACGCGCTCGATCTCGCGCTCGCGACCGATAACGGGGTCGAGCTTGTGCTCACGGGCGAGCGTGGTGAGGTTGCGGCCGAACTGGTCGAGCACGGGTGAGCCGGCGAGTGCTTTCGGCGGCCTGACCCGACGAACCGGACGCGGCGGCTTCCTTGCCACCGAGACCGCCCGAACTCAGGAGCTGGATGACTTGCTGACGGACGCGGCTCAGGTCGGCGCCGAGGCTCTGCAGAACTGTCGCGGCGACGCCTTCGCCTTCGCGCACGACACCCAGGAGCATGTGCTCGGTGCCGATGTAGTTGTGGCCGAGTTGCAGCGCCTCACGCAGGGACAATTCGAGGACCTTTTTGGCCCGCGGCGTGAAGGGAGGCGACCCGGTAGTCGACGCGCCGGCTGGCCCAATGGTCTCCTCAACCTTTTCGCGCACCGCTTCAAGCGTGATGCCGAGCGACTCGAGCGCCTTGGCGGCGGTGCCTTCGCCCTCGTGAATAAGACCGAGCAGGATGTGCTCAGTCCCGATGAAGTTGTGGTTGAGAAGCCTGGCCTCTTCTTGGGCCAGGACAAGAACCCTGCGGGCCCGGTCGGTGAATCGTTCGAACAAGTGGCCTCCTGTCGGGGTGGCTGTTTCGAGAGTCTACGCGGTGGGTGGTCGACTACCCGTTCGGTTGATGTCGCTGATTTATGAAGCGTCCGGATTGTCCCCAGACGCGGTGAACCGCGTAGCGTTGGTGGGACATGGTCAACGTTCTGACCGCCCTGGATCTTCCCTGGTTGCCCGATGCCATGGCGCGGTTGGAATCACGTCTTCGTGACTCCGTTACCGCCGAGGATCCGTATTTGACGGAGATCGCCGGTCACCTGATCGGGGCAGGCGGAAAGCGACTGAGACCCGTCTTGACGGCGGTAGCGGCCGCGGCGGGCGGAGGCGACGTTTCCGACGACGTACTCACCGGCGGGATCGCCGTCGAGCTAGTCCACATTGGCTCGCTGTACCACGACGACGTCATGGATGACGCCGAGTTGCGCCGGGGCGTGCCGTCGGTGAACGCGAAGTGGGGCAACCTCGTCGCGATCCTGTCGGGCGACTTCTTGCTCGCACGCGCATCGGAGCTGGCGGCGTCGCTCGGCACCGAAGTCGCCGGCCTCCTGGCGGCCACTATCGGCCGGCTGTGCGAAGGCCAGGTCGGCGAACTGAAGACGGCGTTCTCGCCCGACCGGTCCGAGGCGGCGTACTCGGCGTCGATCAACGGCAAGACGGCGTCGCTGCTCGCCACGGCGGCGCGTATCGGCGGCATCACCGCCGGGCTGCCGCGGCCCTCGATCGATGCGCTCACGGCCTACGGCGACCACGTCGGCATGGCCTTTCAAGTGGTCGACGACATCCTCGACGTTGTGGCGACCGATGAGGAGTTGGGCAAACCGTCGGGCAACGATCTGGTCGAAGGGATCTACACGCTGCCGGTGTTGCGGGCTTTGGCCGACGAGTCGATTGGCCCCGAGCTGCGCGCCATGTTGGGCGGGCACCTCGACTCCTCGGCGCGCGACCAGGCGCGCGAACTGGTGCGCTCGAGCGACGGGATCGCGTACGCCACTGCCGCCGCGCGCAGCTACGCCGACAAGGCTGTCGACGCCATCAGCGTGCTGCCCGCCAACGACGCTCGCGACGCCCTGATGCGACTCGCCTACGTCCTCATCGAGTCGGTCCCGCACCGCCTCTAGAACCGGCGAACTACTCGAAGACTTCGGGGCGTAGCGCGGGGAATGCGAGGACGTCGCGAATGTGGTGCGAGTCGGTCAACAACATGATGAGTCGATCGATACCGATGCCGAGCCCGCCGTTGGGTGGCAGCCCGTACTCGAGCGCGCGGATGTAGTCCTCGTCCACGGCCATGGCTTCGTCGTCGCCACCGGCCTTCGCCCGCGCTTGGGCTTCGAAGGTGGCGCGCTGCTCGACGGGATCGACGAGTTCGGTGAAGGCGTTGCCGAGTTCGCGTCCGGCCACGATGGGTTCGAACCGCTCGGTGTAGCCGCGGCGCTCGCGGTGGTCGCGGGCCAGCGGTGAGGTTTCCTTCGGGTGGTCCATCACGAAGACCGGACCCCACAGATCGGTCTCGGCCGTCTTTTCGTAGATCTCCGCCAACAACTTCCCGGGACCCCACGGTTCTTCGACGCGCACGCCGTGCTCGAGCGCTAGCGCGCGCAGCTCTTCGATTGGCGAGTTGATGTCGACGCGAACGCCAGTGGCCTCCTCGACCATCTCGTCCATGGTGGCGCGACGCCACGGTGGCGTGAGGTCGAGCGCCCGGTCTCCGTAGGTGAGCGTGGTCGAGCCGCACACTTCCATCGCCACAGCGGCGACCAACTCTTCGAACAGCGTCATCATGTCTGCGTAGTCGGCGTAAGCCTCTTGCAACTCGAGCATCGTGAACTCAGGGTTGTGGCGCGGCGAGAGTCCCTCGTTGCGAAACACGCGACTGATCTCGAACACCTTGGTGAAACCGCCGACGACGAGACGCTTGAGGTACAGCTCGCTGGCGATACGAAGGTCGAAGTCTGTGTCGAGTGAGTTGAAGTGCGTAGTGAACTTCTTCGCCGTGCCGCCGCCGGCGATCGAGTGGAGCACGGGAGTCTCCACCTCGATGAAACCGCGGTCCTCCAGAAAGCGCCGGATCGCGCTCAGCGCGGTGCTGCGCGCCAATAACGTGCGGCGCGCGCTCTCGGTCACCCACGTGTCGACATAGCGCTGCCGGTAACGCAGATCAGGGTCACTGATGCCGTGCCACTTGTCGGGAAACTGCCGACGCGTCTCGGCGAGCAACAACCACGATGCGACCTTGACCGACAACTCGCCGGTCCGAGTGGCGACCACTTCGCCAGTTACACCGATCCAGTCGCCCAACGACAGCTTGGTGAAGTCGCCGAAGTCCGCCGTCCAGGCATTCCCGGCGAATAGTTGGATGCGGTCGGTGGCGTCGTCGAGCGTGCCGAAGGCGAGCTTGCCTTGTTCACGCCGCAGCATGAGCCGGCCAGCCACCGCGACGGTGACGCCAGTTTCGGAGCCGGGTTCGAGCGCGCCGTAGTCAGTTCGTAGGTCAGCGGCGGTCGCCGTCGGCTCGAAACGGTAGGGAGGTTGTGGCACTACGGGATGGAGCTGAGGGTCAGGTCGCGCGTACCCGCGGTGATGCCCTGGGTGGTTTCGCGCGTGACGTGATCTGAGGTCTTGATCCGGATGCCCAACTCGAAGGCGTACCAGTCGTGCGCGGTAGACGTTTCCTTGGCGCCATTCGTCTGCAATACGCGATTGCGCTCGACCTTGATGCAGTCGTAGACCTTCCCGCCGATCGAGAGTTGCTCGATGCTCTTCGAGATGATCTCGGTCTTGAGGACAAAGCCTTCTTCCTCGCCGTTGAGGATGACGGTGCACTCCGACTCGGTGGTCACTTCTTCACCGATCTTGTCGATTACCGACTGGGGCAACTCGGCCGACTTCGGCGACCAGTTGCACTTGTTGTCGGGCGTGTCGATCGTGCTCATGGTGAGAAACAGCCCGTTGGAGTCGTGCGATTCCTCGTAGAAGCTGCTGACGGTAGGCGCGCCGCTCGCGTCGGACTGTTGCCAGCGGATCAGCTTGTTGGCGTCCGGCGACGTCAAGTTGAAGAAGATGTCGCTCGTCTCCTTGGGCGAGCCGTCATCGGGCGTGATCACCTGACGGAAGCCGTAGACGCCGGTCTTCGGTTTGGCCAGCTTGTAGACGTTGGGCTTCGACGTGACGACCGTGGTGCCGGTCGGCTGTACGAACCCGGTGCCGTTGTCGCCGCCCGAGCCGCCTGGGCCAAAGCCCGTCGACCCGCCACCGGTGCCGGTCGAGCCGCCGCCCGTGCCACTGGAGCCGCTGCCGGTCGTCCCGCCGGTGCTGCCCGCGCGCGTCGTCCGCGAACTGCCACCCTTGACCTTCACCTCAGGTGAGGTAACGGGCGTGCCGTTGGGCAGGGTGACGGGCGTGCCGTCGACCAGCGTGATCGGCGTGCCGCCGACATAGCCCTCGGCGGTCCCGGCGTCGGGACCCAACACGAACGTCGTGGTGCGCGAGTCGCCCTTGCAGGCCGCGAGCAGCGCCGCGCCGACCAGCACTGCGGCAATCAACCGAAGCTTTGTCATGTTGCGTTCCGTTCGTAGATGATTCGAAGACCGTGCAGCGTCAGCCACGGTTCGTGGTGCTCGATGGTTTCAGACAGCCGCACGATCGGGCCGGATAGCCCCCCGGTTGCGACCACGGTGGCCTCGCCGAGTTCGTCGAGAAAGCGATGCACGAGGCCATCGGTTTGGGCCACGAAACCGTAGATCGCACCTGACTGAATCGACTCTACGGTCGTCTTGCCGATGATGTTGCGCGGCTCGATCAGTTCCACGCGTCGAAGGGCCGCAGCCCGGGCAAACAGCGCGTCGAGGCTGATTTCGATCCCGGGAAAGATCGCTCCGCCGAGGTACTCGCCGGCTTCGCTGATCGCTTCGATCGTGTTAGCCGTGCCGAAGTCGACCACGATCGTCGGCCCGCCGTAGAGGTCGTAGGCGCCTACGGCGTTGGCGATGCGATCAGCACCGACTTCCCGCGGATTGTCGTAGAGGATGGGCATGCCCGACTTCGTGCCGGGCTCCAGCACGATCAAGTTCGCCTGCTTCGCATAGCGCATCACCATCTCGCGCAGGGCGGCGGTAACGCGCGGGACCCCCGACGACACGACGACTCCTTCGATGTGCTCGTCGAATTCGATGTCGTGCTGCGCCAGGAACTGCGTGACCAGCAGCGCCAACTCATCGCTCGTGCGTTCGGCGATGGTGGCCACGCGCCATGGGGTGAGCAGCGTGAGCCCGTCGTACAACCCGATGACGGTGTTGGTGTTGCCAGCGTCGATGGCGAGCAGCACCGTCATGCCTCCAGGTCGAGTCCGAAGTCGAACACCGGTGCCGAGTGGGTGAGCGCGCCGACGCTGATCACGTCGGGCCCGCCTTCGGCGTAGGCGCGGATCGTTTCGAGGTTCACACCACCGCTGACTTCGACGAGTGCCCGTCCGTCTACAAGCGCGACAGCGTCGGCGATGTCCTCGGGCTTGAAGTTGTCGAGCATCACCATGCGCGCGCCCGCGCCGATCGCTTCGGCGACCTGTTCAAGCGTGTCGCACTCGACTTCGACGGCGCGCGCCGGCCAGGCAGCGATGGCCCGCGTCAACCGCGTCGGCAATGGACAGGCCGGCGCGATGGTTGTCCTTCACGAGCACCATCTCGCTCAGCGAGCCGCGATGGTTGAACCCGCCGCCCGCGCGCACGGCGGCCTTTTCCAGCGCGCGCAGGCCCGGAGTCGTCTTGCGGGTGTCGAGAATGCGTACGCCCGTGCCCGCCACTGTCGCCACAAACCGGCTGGTCAGCGTGGCGACGCCGGAGAGGTGCCCGAGGAAGTTGAGGCACGTGCGTTCCGCCGTGAGCACCGATGCGAGAAAACCGTGAATGTGGCCAACGACGTCGCCGGGATCGACGGGCACGCCCTCGCCGAACATGCCGTCCCACGTGACGCGGATGTCCGCGTCGACCTGACGGCACGTCTCTTCAACACACAGCGTGCCGGCAAGCACGCCGTCTTGGCGGGCGACGATCGCCGCGTTGACCCGCGCCGCCGGATCGACGAGCGAGGCGGTGAGGTCGCCCATCGGCGTGAGATCTTCGGCGAGCGCGCGTGCGACCGCTTCGCGCACCGCGCCGATCGGCGGATGCAGCGACGCGCCTTCACGAGATCACCAGGCGACAGCGGAAGCTCAGCCACGGTCTCGGGGAAGTCGGTGCGCGTGTGCGCGCCGCGACTCTCGGCGCGCGCCAGCGCGGCGTCGAGGAGCGCATACGCGACGGTGAAGAGGTTGTTCAGCTCGAGCTCGTCGTCGCGTATGGACGACGGGGATGGCCGCTTGCAGGCTTAGCAATTCGGCGTCGGTGGCCGACAACGACTCCGCGCTGCGAAGCACGCCGGCGCCATGGGTCATGGCTCGCTGGAGCGCGTCGCGGATCTTGTCGGGGCCTATAGCGGCGGGCGCCACTGCCTGTGCGGCCTCGGGCCGATCGATACGCCGACCGGGGATGCCGCCAGCGCCCTCGAGCACCGCGCGCATCGCGCCGGTCGCCTCGGGCGCCACCTTCCCGTCCTCGATTGCTTCGACGACGCGGGCGGCAAAGACCATGCCGTCGAGCAACGAATTGGACGCCAGGCGGTTGGCGCCGTGCACGCCGACGCACGCGGTCTCGCCCGCCGCCCACAGCCCGCGAGCGCGGCGCGCGCCGTCGAGGTCGGTCACCACACCGCCCGGACAGGTAGTGCGCCGCCGGGGCGATCGGCAGCCAGTCCGTTGCGGGGTCGAGGCCGACGGCGGACAGCGACGCAGTGATCGTCGGGAAGCGTTCGGCGAACCGCTCGAGTCCGGTGGCGTCGAGCCAGAGGTGGTCGACGCCTTGCTCGCTCATGCGTGCGCTCATGGCGCGCGAGACGACGTCACGCGACGAGAGCTCGTCGACGAACTGGTTGCCGTCCTGGTCGCGGAAGAGCGCGCCGTGGCCGCGCAGCGCTTCGCTGCAGCAACGGGCGCGGCATGGCCGGATGGTGAAGCGCCGTCGGATGGAACTGCATGAACTCGACGTCGGCAACGGCGATGCCGGCGCGCAGAGCCATCGCGATGCCGTCGCCCGTCGCCTGCTCAGGGTTGGTGGTGACCGCGAAAAGCTGGCCGGCGCCACCGGTCGCCAGCAGCGTGTGCGCGGCGCGCACTTCGACGCGTTCGCCCGTCGGAGTCGCGCGCGATGACACCGCGGCACCGGCCGCGCTCGACGATCAGGTCGACGGCGAGCCACTTCTCCATCACCGACGCCGCCGTGGTCTGGGTGGCTTCCACGAGCGCCCGCTCGATCTCCATGCCGGTGGCCGCGCCGCCGGCGTGCACGACGCGGGCCACGGAGTGGCCGCCTTCGCGGGCGAGCTGGAGGCGGCCGTCGGTGTCGCGGTCAAAGACGGCGCCGAGCGCGATCAGCTCGGTGACGCGGGTCGGTCCTTCGTCGACGAGGACGCGCACGGCGTCGACGTCGCACAGCCCCGCGCCCGCGGCGAGCGTGTCAGCGAGGTGCAGGTCAGTCGAGTCCTCGTCATCGCCCAGGACCGCGGCCACGCCGCCTTGGGCCCACCGCGTGGCCGACTGCTCGAGCTCGCCCTTGGTCAACACGCCGACTCGCAGGCCGCTCGTAGCGGCGCGCACGGCCGCGGACAAACCGGCAACGCCGGAGCCGAGCACGAGCAGGTCGAGATCTGGCATGTGACCTAAGCGTTGCACTCGCCGCTCTGGCGCGGCGAGTGCCGCTATTCGGCGACTGCTTCCAGGCCGACGTGCGGTACCGGGCGGTTCTGCTCGTCGACGTGCACGATGAGCGGGTTGAAGTTGACGCACTCCTCGGACTCGTAGTCGGCGTAGGTGATCACGATCACCTTGTCGCCCGGATGCACGAGGCGAGCGGCGGCACCGTTCAGCGTGATCTCACCGGGTTTGCCGACGATCGCGTACGTCTCGAACCGCGCGCCGTTGTCGATGTCGAGCACCGCGACCTGTTCCCACTCGACGATGTCGGCCAACTCCATCAGCTGCGGATCGAGGCTGATCGATCCGACGTAGTTCAGGTTGGCGTCGGTGACCGTCGCTCGGTGGATCTTGGACTTCATCATGTGACGGCGCATCAGCGTGGCACTCCTATGTTGTCGAGAAGGCGGGTCGTGCCGAATCGGGCGGCGACGAGGAGACGGACTTCGGAATCGGTGACGACGGCCTCGGCGTAGTCGAGCGTCGCCCGTGGTTCGGCGTTGACGAGTTGCTGCACGGCCGTACAAGCCGCTCGCGTATCGGTGATGCAGTCGGCGGCGCGGGCGCTTTCAGGGCGCGGTGAGCACAGTGGCGGCGGCGCGGTCTTCGCGGCGACAGGTAGACGTTGCGACTCGACAGCGCGAGGCCGTCGGGCTCGCGCACGATCGGGCAACCCACGATCTCGACCGGGAACGACAGGTCGTCGGACCAGCCGTCGCACGACCTGGAGTTGCTGGTAGTCCTTCTCGCCGAAGAACGCGGTGCGACGGACCGGCAGCATTGAACAGCTTCGCGACGACCGTCGCCACGCCGTCGAAATGACCGGGGCGCACCGCGCCTTCCATCCGCGTCGGTGATGCCGGCGACGCGCACGGTTGTGAGCACCGTGGTGCCGGTCGGGCCGTACATCTCTTCGACCGACGGGTGAAGACGTAGGTCGCGCCGTGCCCTTCGGCGACGGCCAGATCGGCTTCGAGGGGCCGCGGGTACTTCGTGAGGTCCTCGTTCGGTCCGAACTGCAAGCGGGTTGACGAAAATCGTGACCGCCACGACGTCGTTCGTTCTGGCGGCGGCGTCGATGAGTGACGCGTGCCCCGCGTGGAGCGCGCCCATCGTCGGCACGAGTCCGACCGTCTTGCCCGCGGCGCGTTCCGCGTCGAGCGCCTTGCGAAACCCGGCGATGGTGTCGACGACTTGCATCATTTGCGCGCCGCCAGCGCTTCGGTGGCGATGACCATCGCGTCGTAGTTGGCGAGCTCGTCGGGCAGGCGTGCGCTGATCGCGGCGCGGTGCCGGTCGACCGTGGCGTGATCACCCGCGCCACCGGTCCGGTCAGCGCGTGAGCCGCGCCGCGCTCGGCCACGTTGTCGAGCGCGTCGCGCGCGAGCGCGAGGTACGCCTCGACGGGCACGTGGGTCATGTCCGCCAGTTGCTCGACCTGACCGAGCACCGCGGTGAGGTGGTTGGCGGCGACGCAGCACGCGGCGTGATGCAGCGCGCGCACCTCCGCGTCGTCGGCCAGCGTCACGGCGTGACCGCCGAGGGCCTCGACCAGATCGCGGGCGACCGGGTCGCCGCCTTCGGTCAGCGCGAACCAGGCGCCCTCCAAGAGGCGGCGGGCGCCGAGGTCTTCGTCGGAGAGCGCCAACAGCGGATGCACGACAGCGCGACGCGCATGCGGGGCGAGCACGTTGAGGCCCAGCGACCCGCTTAGGTGCACGACGACGCAGGTCTCGGCCGGCGCGACCGAGGCCGCAACCGACGCGATCGCCGCGTCCGGCGTCGCGACGATCAGTACGTCAACGCCGCTGGCCGCGAGGTGCAGATCGTCGCCACGACGCAACGGCTCGAACGGCGACCAGCCCGCCTTGGTCAGGGCGCGCTGGATGGCGGCGCCGGCCCGTCCAGGCCCAATCACGCGGAAAGAGAGGTTGCCCATTGGCTTCGCATTCCGGCCCCGGAGTGGGTGCCGTTCGCTCGGAGAAAACGGTACCAGAGCCGCCCGAACCCACGCCCGTCAGCGCGACGCCGTCTTGCGGAGTTTTGGGGGCTCAGCCGCGAAAACCCCGCAAAACGCTCCCGATGTCACACCAGCGCGGCAGCCTTGAACACCATGACGACAATGGACGAAGGCGAAGCCCGGGTTAAGGCTCGAGCGCGGGATGAAGCCGTTGCACGGCTCGCAGCCCGAAACGACAACGTGGTCGATCGGCCAGCGTTGCGCGCGCTCGAACTCACGGACCAACAGATCAAGACCCTCGTTCATCGCCTTCGATGGCAGCAGCTTCAGCACGGCGTGTACCTCGTCGGTGCAGCACCGCCGACGTGGCGGCAGCAGGTTCGCGCCGCCCTGCTTGCGGCGGGCCGAGACGCAGTGGTGTCGCATCGGACCGCAGCAGCCTTGTGGAGGCTGGATGGCGCTGTCGAAGGCGTCATCGAGTTGACGGTCCCGGTCGGAAAGGGGCCGACACCCCGAGGGGTCGTGGTTCACCGAACAACGATTCCGAGTGCCACTCGGACAATCGACGGCCTCCGCACCCCCTCGATCGAACGTGTGCTCATCGACTACGCGGCGAAGTCTGGACTTCAGCTCGTTCGAACGCGCGTTGGAGAGCGCACTCGCAAAGGGGCTGACCTCGGAGAAGCGCCTCTGGACCGAGATCGGGCGCTCCAGTCCGAGCGTGCGGGGCCGGACGCGTCTAGGCCGCGTTATGGAGGCGCGACCGGAAGGCAAACCGGCTAGAAGCTTCCTCGAAATCCTCGTTCTCGAAGTGTTGCGCAAGGCTGGTGTGGCGTTGCCCGTCCGCAACCACGACTCGTATGTGGACGGCGAGCATTTCGAGATCGACCTCGCGTACGTCGACCAACTTGTTGCCATCGAAGCGGATAGTCGGCGCTGGCATTCGACCGCCTCGCAACGGCGACGCGACAAAGAACGACAGGAGAAGCTCGAAGCCGCGGGCTGGTGCTTCATAAGAGTTACGTGGCGCGACGTCTTTGAGCGCCCAGAGTGGCTTGTGCGTCAGATCCGCGCCAGGCTTTGCGGCGTTCTGGCTGCGTAGCCGCCAAAACTCCGCGAGACGTCAGGCGTGCGACTCGAGCCAGGGCGCGTTGGGAGTCCGACAGCGACGGCAGGGCGGCGGCGAAGTCCTCCTCGTCGCGTGGGCGCATGGCCTTGCGCTTGTAGAGCAGCTGGAGGTGCGGTGCGACGTAGGGGACGCCGTCGTCGGTCCGCTGGATCGCCTCGGCGAGCGGCAAGGTGATCGATGGGTCACGGCGGTACCGATAGACGCCGTCGTCGATCTCCTCGACGAGGACCTCGAGGCTCCACATCGCGTCGCTCGACGGGCGGCACCACAGCTGGTTTTCGGCGGCAGGGAACACGTCGCCCCGTCGCCAGGGCACGAACGCGGCCGGCGACGGAAAGAACAGCTCCCAGCCGGGCAGTTGGTCGTGCAGCCGACGAACGTCACGGCGAGCCACGACGACTTCGAGATCGTGATGGAAACGGATGCGACGACCGACGAACAGTTCGATCGCCCAACCTCCCGCCACCGCCCACGGTCCCGGCCAGCCGGCGAACCATCGCGCGGCGTCGTCGGGCCCCACCGCGGGGTCGAACTCACCCCAGAGCGAACCGACGCGTCGCACACCCGAGGTGTCGAGTGCCGGAAGTGCGTCGCGCAGCGCGGCGGGCGCGATCTCGACAAGCGGCTCCACGACGAACGCGCGCTCCCACAGCCGCGGGTGCGGGACCACGAGATCGGGCTCGTTGACGACCAGGTCACCGACCAGGAGTACGTCGACGTCGAGGGTGCGCGGTCCCCAACGCTCGTCGCGCACGCGACCGGCGGCCGCCTCGAGTCGCTGACACATCTCCAACAGCTCGCGCGGCGACTTCTCCGTCTCCAGCGCGACCACGATGTTCAAGAACGGCCCCTGACCGTCGGGACCGCCCACTGGATCGGTCTCGTAGACCGAAGACACGTCGACGCGCTCGTCGACCGCCTCCAGCGCGTCACGCAGGTACTGCTCGCGATCACCGAGGTTCGAGCCGAGGCCGAGGTATGCCCTCACCGCGTAACGGTAAGTCGCACCCCTGCCCAGGCAAAGTCGTGCGCCACCGGGGGGCGCGTCTTGCGCAAGGCGACCTCCACCGATGTGATGCGCTCGTCGAAGTCCAGCACGGCCTCGCCCATCAGCGTGGCCAAGCGCTCGATCAGGTCGCAGGGCGGCCCGTGCATGACGCCCAGCGCGGCGTCGAGCACCGGCCCATAGTCGATGGTGTCCGCGAGATCGTCGCTGGCCGCCGACTTCGTCATGTCGAAATGCACGTCGAGATCGAACTCGAAGGGTTGCTCGCGCTCGCGCTCTTCGGGCAGCACCCCGTGGATCGCCAGCGAGCGAATACCGCGCAGTTCCAGGATCGACACCGTCAAACCTGCGCGTCGCCGCGGTTGGAAACCTCCAACACGGCGCTCACCAACTCACGTCCCGTGGCTGTCAGTTCGCGATGGGCGAGGTGCTCGATGACCGTGACCGCCTTCGGCCCCGTTTCGATCATGCCCGTCCACAACAAGTAGCCGGCGACGATGCCGAGCAGCCGGTCGCCCACTTCTTCGCCGTGGAGCAGGAGCCGTTCGCCGTGGGAAAGCCACGCCCGCAGCTGCCCATAGATGGCGGGCAACACGTCGCGGGGATCGTCGTGGACGCCGAAGGGGATGTTGGTGGCAGGAAGGCCGAACTCCTCGTACGCCTGCATGTTGTGCGGCGACGCCAGCACCGATACCACCCGACTGAAGCCGTTTTCGCGCAACCAGACCATCTCTTCTTGACGACGGACCCGGCGGTGGCTTCGGCCGTATCCACCAGGCCGTTCGCTGATGGCGAGACGGTCCTTGATCACCCAGATGAAGTTGCGGGGCTGGATCCCGGCGGCCCACTTCCCCTTCACAGCGATACCGGCTCCCCCACGATGCGCATTGCGGCCACGGTAGCGGTCACATCGTGAACCCGGACCATTCCGACGCCTTTTGTTGCCGCCCAAACAGCTCCCGCGAGCGATGGCTCTAGGCGATCGGCCGGCCCCGGCACGCTGCCGTCGGGATTACGGGCGAGGGTGCCCAGGAAGGCTTTTCTGCTCAAACCGATCAAAACCGGCCACCGCGTGCCGACAAACCGGTCGAGGGCGACCAACAAGGCGAGATTGTGGTCCACCGTCTTGCCGAATCCGATGCCCGGATCGATCCATACGTCGTCGATACCGGCGTCGGTCGCCACCTGGGCGCGGTCGGTGAGAAACGCCAGCACCTCGGCGACCACGTCGTCGTAGTGCGGGTCGGACTGCATGTCGACGGGCGTGCCCTGCATATGCATCGCCGCCCATCCCACCCCCGTCTCGGCGGCGACGGGCCACAGCGACGCGCTCACATCGTTTATGAGCGTCGCCCCCGCCTCCACCGCCGCCCGCGCCACATCGGGCGTCATCGTGTCCACCGATATCCGCGCCCGGTTCATCTCGGCGAGCGCGGCGACCACCGGCGCGACCCGAGCGATCTCGTCGTCGGCCGACGGGGCGATCGCGCCAGGCCGCGTCGACGCGCCGCCCACGTCGATGACGTCAGCGCCCTCGTCCATCATCGCCACGCCGTGGGAGACGGCGGCGTCGACATCGAGGAACAGACCGCCATCCGAGAACGAGTCGGGCGTGACATTCAACACGCCCATCACGAGCGGGCGGGGCCCCGCCCGGGTCATCGTCTTCCGAACAGAATGGTCATCGCTTCAGATCGCGTCGACGGATCGCTGCGGAACAATCCGAGCACCGCGCTCGTGACGGTCGTCGTGCCGGGCTTGCGCACACCGCGCATCGACATGCACAGATGCTCCGCCTCCACGACCACCAAGACGCCCTTGGGCTTGAGCGCTTCTTCGATCGCCTGCGCGACCTGAGTGGTGAACCGTTCCTGCACTTGCAGTCGCTGGGCGTAGCCGTCGCACATGCGCGCAAGCTTCGACAGCCCAGTGATGCGGCCCTCGTCGTTCGGGATGTAGGCCACGTGCGCCTGGCCGAACCACGGAACCATGTGGTGCTCGCACAGGGAGTACACGGGAATGTCTTTCACCATGACCATCTCGTCGTGGTTGGCTTCGAAGGTCACGGCCAGGTGCGACGCCGGATCAACGTCGGCGCCGCCCGCTATCTCCTCGTACATCCGAGCCACCCGCGCCGGCGTGTCGGTCAACCCGTCCCGTTCAGGGTCCTCGCCGATGGCCGCGAGCAGCTCACGAACCGCCGCTTCGGCGCGGGATCGGTCGACGGCCATCAAGAGAAAGTAGCGGGGACTGCTCCGAAACCCCTACGCCGTGGCGGGACGGGCGCGGCGCAGACCCGGCGCGGGGGCTGGCGCGGTACGACGCTTCGCGCCGCCTACCGGAACCGCCGCCGGAGTACCCGGCTTGGGACCAGACTTCGACTTCTTGGCCACTCGCCGCGGCTTCCACGTACCGACCTTGCCGAGAATGGCCGCAAGGTCGTCGCCTTCGAGCGTCTCTTTTTCGATCAGCGACTTGGCGAGCTTGTCGAGCGTGGCGCGGTGCGTGGTGAGGATGTCACGCGCCTCGCTGTGCGCGGTGTCGATGAGCAGGCGGATCTCGGAGTCGACGCGCGCCGCGACTTCGTCGCTGTAGTTCGGCTGGTGGCCGAAGTCGCGACCAAGGAACACCTCGCCGCCGCCTTGACCGAGTTGCAGCGGGCCGAGCAAGTCGCTCATGCCGTACTCCACGACCATCGCGCGGGCGATGCCCGATGCCACTTCGATGTCGTTCTGCGCACCCGTTGTCGGCTCGGAGAAAATCAGCTCCTCGGCCGTACGGCCACCCATAAGCGTCGCCAGGCGATGCCGCAGCTGTGAGCGTGTGGTGATGTAGCGGTCCTCGGTCGGCAACGACAGCGTCCAGCCCAGGGACCGCCCGCGGGCCACGATCGACACCTTGTGCACCGGATCAGCGTGCTCGAGCACGTGACCGACGAGCGTGTGACCACCCTCGTGATACGCGATCACCAGCTTCTCCGCGTCGCTCATCACGCGGGTCTTGCGCTCAGGCCCGCCGATGACGCGATCGATGGCTTCCTCCAACTGCGGCATGCCGATGCGCTTCGAGCCGTGCCGCGCCGCGAGCAACGCCGCCTCGTTCATGAGGTTGGCGAGATCGGCACCGGTGAAGCCCGGCGTCCGACGCGCCAGCACGTTTAGGTCGACCGCCGGGCTAAGCGGCTTGTCGTTCGAGTGCACCTTGAGAATCGCCTCACGGCCAACCAGATCGGGATGGTCGACCACGATCTGACGGTCGAAACGGCCCGGGCGAAGCAGCGCCGGATCGAGGATGTCGGGACGGTTCGTGGCCGCGATCAGGATCACACCGGTCTTGGTGTCGAAGCCGTCCATCTCGACCAGCAGTTGGTTGAGCGTCTGTTCGCGCTCGTCGTGACCGCCGCCCATACCCGCGCCGCGATGGCGACCGACGGCGTCGATCTCGTCGACGAACACGATGGCCGGCGCCGACTGCTTCGCTTGTTCGAACAGGTCGCGCACACGGGATGCGCCGACGCCGACGAACATTTCGACGAAGTCCGAGCCCGAGATCGAAAAGAACGGCACCCCGGCTTCGCCGGCGACCGCCTTGGCGAGCAGTGTCTTACCGGTACCCGGAGGACCGAACAGCAGCACACCCTTCGGGATCTTCGCGCCCATGGCTTGGAACTTGGCCGGGGCCTCGAGGAATTCCTTGATCTCCTGCAGCTCGGCAACGGCTTCGTCGGCGCCCGCGACATCGGCGAAGGTGATCTTCGGCGAGTCCTTCGACACCAGCTTGGCCTTGGCCTTGCCGAATTGCATGACGCGGTTGCCGCCGCCCTGCATGGAATTGATGAGGAAGAAGAACACCCCGATGATCAGCACGAACGGCAGCAGGCTGAAAAGCGCGGAGAGCCACGGGTTGCTCTTGGTCTCCTTGCTCTCGAGGGCCACCTTCGACGCGAGCAGCTTCGCGGTGAGTTCGTCGACGTACTCCTCGGGGTACTTGACCTCGTACTTGCTGCCATCGGTGAGGACGCCCTGGATCTTGCCGGAGCCGTCGATGACTTCGGCGGTCTTCACCCGCCTCGCAGCCACGTCGCTCTCGAACTGGCTTAACGACAGCTTGGTTTTCTTCGGGCTGTCGTGAAACAGCGTGGTCACCACGAGGAGACCAATCAGTGCCAGTAGAACCCAGACCCCAGCGCCCCGCATGACCCGCTTCATCGGCCACACGCTACCGGTATCGGCGCCGATTGTTTTCGCGTCGTGCAGGCGCTTCGCCGCGCAGTGACGAAGCTTTCCGTTATGCGCAGGATTGTCCTCTTCAGCTCGCTCGTGGCCTTCGTCGCGGCTGGTTTTGCTACGGCCACGCCCGCGAGCGCGGTTCCGCCCAACCCGATCGTCTACGCCCACCGAGGCGGCGCGGGATATGCGCCCGAGAACACGCTCGCGGCGTTTCGCAAGACCCAAGACCTCTTCGGCGAGCGCGGCGTGTGGCTCGAGATGGACACGCAGGCCACCCGCGACAACGTGCTCGTGTTGATGCACGACGACACCGTCAATCGAACGACGGACTGCACCGGCGCGGTGAATGCACGCACCTACGCGCAGCTCGCGGGTTGCAACGCCGCCGCGGACTATCCCGGAGGCTGGCCCGAGGTCGTGGCCATTCCGAAGCTTGAGGACGTGCTGATCGAAGGACGCGACAACGGCTGGAAGCTGATGATCGAGATCAAGGACATCCCGGGCGAAGCGAACTTCGACCCACTTGGCACCATGGTCGCGACGCTTCTGGTCCGGCTCGTCCGCCAAGTTGGCTTCCCCGTCAAGAACCTGATCGTCCAGTCGTTCTGGCCACTCGTGCTCGACGCGGTAAAGCGACTCGACCCCCGCGTCGCGACGTCGCTGCTCACGTCCTCGACGTTGCCCAGCGCGCCGAGCGGCGTCGGCATCCCCGCGGCGACCAACGTCATCTATGCAACCGTGTTGGGCTACACAATCTCGAGTCCCGATGCGCGGACAGTCGACTTCTCGAAGGCCACGGTGGCACTCGCGCACACACTGGGGCGCAAGTTGGTGGTGTGGACGGTCAACGACACCGCGTCGCTACTGAAGATGCGACGGTGGCGGACCGACGGTGTGATCACCGATCGTCCGGACGTCGCGTACGCCGCCTACGGCTAGAGCATCCCCTCGGGCACTCCGATGTAGGGCAGGTTGCGATAGCGCTCCGCGTGGTCAAGGCCGTAGCCGACCACGAAGTCGGGCGGGATCGTGAAGCCGACGTACTTCAACACCAGGTCGTCGCGCTGCAACCCCTCCTTCACCAATAGCGCGCACACTTCGAGCGAGCGCGGGTTGCGCGCGAGCAGGTTGCGACTGAGGTAGGTGAGCGTCAGGCCGCTATCGACGATGTCTTCGATGACCAACACGTCGCGGTCGCTCAGGTCGAGATCCAAGTCCTTCACGATCCGCACGACCCCGCTGGTCTTGGTGGCGGCGCCGTAGGAGGCCACCGCCATGAAGTCGAACTCGACCGGCAAGTCGATGACCCGGGCGAGATCGGCCATGAACACGAACGCGCCCTTGAGCACGCCTACGAGCAGCGGCGCCCGCCCCTCGTAGTCCTTGGTGATCTGCGTGCCAAGCTCGCGAATCCGCGCTTGCAGCTTGTCCTCGCTGATGAGTATCCGCGCCCCCACGTCCACGAAGGCCGAACGTAGCGGCTGGCGTCAGTCGCGCACGACCCGGAGCCGTTGGTCGGTCCGACGTACCGACACCCCCGCCACGACATCAGTGGCAATCGTGTCGCCCCGGGCGACCGCGATCACCCGGTCCACGGCCGCCGCGTCCGGCGGGTAGCCCTCGAGGTGCGGACGCAGCCAGGCCCTGACCACGCGTCGAGCGACGGGCAACGCCGCCCCGGCCACTGCCCGGGCATTAGTGGGATCGATTGACGCGCCAAGTTCCTCGAGCAGTGCGCTGTCGTCGCCCGCCAAGTCGGCGAGTCGGCACAGCAGCGGCACGGGATCGCGCTGACCGATGTCGCCGAGCAACGGCAGCAGTTCGTGGCGTACCCGGTTGCGGGTGAAACGTGGATCGTCGTTGGAAGCGTCGACGACCGGAACCAAGCTCTCTTCCCGACACAGCGCCTGCGTTTCGGACCGACGCAGCGCAAGCAGCGGACGGCGCGGGCGTGAGCCGATGCCGCGCACGCCGTCCAGACCGCTGCCGCGCATCAGATGCAACAACACGGTCTCGGCTTGGTCGTCGGCGGTATGGCCGGTGAGCGCGTCAGGCGCAAGCACGGCGCGGCGTGCCGCGCGCGCACGCGCTTCGAGGTTCGGTCCGTGGCCGACTTCGACGCGCTCGGCGCGAAACGCCGCGCCATAACGCTGTGCCGCGTCTCGCACGACCTCGGCTTCGGCGGCCGAGCCATCGCGCGAGCGCGTGATCGACGTGCACCGCGGTAGCAACACAACCCGCTTTTACGGCCAACACCAGCAAGGCGAGCGAGTCGGCGCCGCCCGATACCGCCAGGGTTACGGGCGTGCCCGCCGCCGGAAACGTGCAGCGGGCCAGGAGCGTCATTGCGCGATTGCTAGCTCCGGCGGCGCGTCGGAGGAGATGCGCCGCATCCAGTCCGACGGTTCGCGGATCTCGCGCAACGTCGGCAGCATCTCGGGGCCATCCCACACGCGGGCGAGAAGCTCAGGACCGCCAACCGCTTCGACGGCATTGATGAACCGTTCGCCCGCTTCGTACTGCTTGATCTTCGCGTCGAGCCCAGTGAGTTGTTGCACGAGCTTGGCGACGATGGGTTGGCGAGCGCTGCGTCGCGCGTGCAAGGTGGCCGAGAACCGCGCCGCGCTCGGGATGCGGCCGCGACCGGCGCGGTCCATCGTGACGTCGCCGTGGCCTTCGAGCAGGCTCATCAAGCCTTGCGTTTTCTGCAGCGTCTCGAACTGCTCGGGGCCGGCGAGCAACGCGATGAGTCCGCCCTCGTCGAGCGGGTTGCGACCGGCGCGCACCGCCTCGACCGAACGCATCAACGCTTCGATAAAGCGCTTCGGGTCGATGTCGGCCACGTTCAAGGTCGCATCGATGAGCGAGCGGAAGTAGTCCTGCATCCACGGGATGCCGGTGAACTGCACCCGGTGGGTGACCTCGTGCAATGCGAGCCACAGCCGAAATTCACGCGGCGGGAAGCCGAAACGCTTCTCGAGCGCCAACACGTTCGGACCGACGTAGTAGACGACGTCGCCGGAGTTCAGCCCTGTGCCTCCCGAGCCGGCGGGCTCGTCGTCGAACAAGAGCGCGTCGTACTGGCCGAGAACGCGCGTCGCCATCCAACCGAGCATGCCGCCAACCTCAAGTCCAGCCGCGGTCTGCGCCGGCAATGCGAGCGGGCCGGGCAGTGACGAGCCGACACGGTCGGTGATGGGACGCAACAGGCGTCGCATCGAGTTGATGTTGGCGCGCACCCAGTCCGCGCGATCGACCACCTCTGCGCGCGCCGCGCCCCGCAAGCTGCGCAGACCCGTCTCGGCGAACACAAGTTCCTCGGCCTCGGCCGTGAGTTCGACGAAGTCGGGCGTGAGCGACGCGTAGTGATACGACGACGCCAACGGCTCGGATCCCGCGACGCGGACCGCGACCCGCTCGGCGAGCCCCCAGGCGACGGCCTCTGCCACCTGCTGCTACCTGGGGTACTTCGGGCGGATGACCTTGCGTACGTAGCCCACGCCGAGACCGACGGTGGCGGCGACCGCACCAGCCACAAGCGGAAAGGCGATCCAGGCGTGCCATTGCTTTGCAGCGAGGAGGAGCATGACTACGACGTTAGTGGCGGCGCGGGCTCAATCCGAAGCGCGGACGCAATGCGATCCGCCAACCCCTGCGGCACTTCTTCGACGCACTTCTTGCCGATCACCTGCAGCAACTCAGCCTCGAAATCGAACGCTTCGAAACACGGCGAGCACGCCTCGAGGTGCTGCTGGATCGCGGCACGGCGTTCGGTCGGTGAGTTCACCGTCGAGGAACGAATACAAGGTGTGCTTGGCGTCATCGCAATTGCTGCCGCTGTGATCGTGCTCGGTCATGCTGTTCGTCTCCTCGACGACGAGGCCTCGTTCCAAACCGAAGTCGTATAACGCCTTCTGAAGCGCCCTTCTTCCCCGGTGCAGCCTGCTCATCACGGTACCGATCGGCACGTCCATGATGTCGGCGATCTCCTTGTAGGAGAAACCTTCGACGTCGGCGAGCAAAACCGGGATGCGGAAGTTCTCCGGCAACGCCTCGATCGCCTCTTTCACTTCGCTATCGGTGATTCGTTCTGAGACCGTGTCTTCGGTCGTGCGCGATGGCAGTGGCGGCTTCGAGCCCTCCGACGCGATTGAACAGGAAGAAGTCTTCGCCCTCATCGAGGTCCACCATGTCGGGCCGGCGCTGCTTTGCCCGATACGAATTGATGTAGGTATTCGTGAGGATGCGGAACAGCCACGCCTTCAGGTTCGTGCCTTCGTTGAAGTTCCCATAGCCCCGAAAAGCCCGCAAATAGGCCTCTTGCACCAAATCTTCCGCGTCTGCGGCATTGCGCGTCATACGTAACGCCGCGCCGTAAAGCGCGGACATAAACGGCATGGCATCGTCGGCAAACCTTGTCTGATCAGCGATATCGCGACACTATTCGGTGGGCGGAACTCACGAATCCGGCATAGGGACCGATAGGCCCCGCGTCGAAAGGGAGTTCCATGGCTTCAACAGAGTCGCAAGTCGCGCACGTTTGGAGGCGACTTGGGTTTGGTCCACAGCCGGGCGACGTCGCTGCTGGCGTTGCCGCGGGCGGGCCCTCTGCGGTCATTGACGATCTTCTTTCGCGTCCAACGACGAGCCTCGCCAACTGGGATTGGCCGTCGAATGGCAAAGCCGACTGGGCCGAATACAACGCATGGATCTCACGGCTGTTCGAGTTATGGGCCACCAGCCCCGGCCAGGTGCAAGAGCGCGTGTCGTGGACGCTGGGTGGTCTGCTCGTCACCGCGTGGACCGACTTCGTGCAGTACGCCGATTTGAAGGACCACCAGAATCGTCTGCGAGCCTGGCCGGCGAAGTCCTACAAGGCGTTGCTCACCGACATCGCCGGATCGCGGGCCATGCAGAAGTACCTGAACGGAATCTTCAGCATGCCGCCGCATCCGAACGAGAACCTCGCCCGCGAACTCATGGAGTTGTTCAGCCTGGGCGTGACGAACCCGGTCACCGGTGCGGCCAACTACACCGAGACCGACGTCAAAGAAATCGCCCGCGCACTGACCGGCTACCAGATGAGTTGGTACACCGCCGAAGTCAGCTTCGACCCCGCGTTCTGGGACAGCGGCGCCAAGACGTTCCTCGACGCGCCACGCGGCGCGGCGAAGTTGCCGGAGGTCATCGACGCGATCGCCGATCACGACAGCTACCGGTACTTCGTGCCTCGGCGCATGTACCGCGAGTTGGTCGGCGTCAATCCGTCCTCGGCCACGCTGCACGAACTCGCCGCGGTATGGGGCGCCGACGGCGACGTGAACGCTCTCGTGGCGCACATCGCGCGGCGTCCTGAGTTCCTCGCCGACGAAACGATTAACAACCGCGTAAAGAGTCCCGTCGACTTGCTCGTCGGAGCCGCGCGTGCTCGGGTTCCGCGACTTCGACCCGTTCTCGGTCAACTGGCTCAGCGTGGCCATGCGTCAGAACCCAACTGCGGCGCCAGACGTGTCGGGCTGGCAGGACCGGTGGCTGCACCCGACGCACCTCATCATGTGGTCGAAGATCGCGTACTGGATGGCGTGGGCCGACGACGGCACCACCGCCATCGCACCCGACCAGCGCAACCCCACCGTGCGCCGCCTCTTCGCCGAAGCGACGTCGGCGACTGCTGGCGACATGGCCCTGCAGTTCGCCGGTCTGTACGACGTGTCACCCGAGACACGCCAAGCCGTGAACGACTACGCGTCGGGCGGCACGTGGTCATTCCACCGGGCGTGCGCCACCATGACGCTCGTCCTCGAAACGCCCGAGTTCATGGTGAGTTGAGGAAGACGATGACCTACCGCCCAACCCGCCGCGCATTCCTGACCAAGTCGGAACGTTCGCGGTCGCGTCCGCCAGTGCACCGCTGCTGCTCGACGTCTTCAATCCCGGCGGTGCCGGCCAAAGCTGGGCCCTCGGCGAGAGCGACGTGCTCCCGGTGGGCACGCCGATCTGCGTCCATATCGCGCTCGACGGCGGCAATGACTACCTCAACACGCTCGCCCCGGTCGAAGACGGCTGGTACCGCGACGCCAACGTCGGCCATGGCTCCCTTGCCCTCACGTCAGCGAACTCGCTGGCGTTGACGGGCACGAACTACCGCCTGCACAAGAACCTGACGTGGCTGGCCGACCGTTGGAACACCGTCGGCGACGTGGGCTTCGTGCTCGGCGTCGGCAACGTTGGCAACCCCAGCTTCAGTCACTTCGACTCGATGAAGTGCTGGGAGACCGGCCAACAATCCACCCTCGGCAAGACGGGCTGGCTCGGCCGCTACGCCGACATCAAGGCACCCGAGCAACGCGCTGGCCAGTGTCAGCATCGCCGACTTGCGTGTCGACGCGATCGGCACCACCGCACCGACGCTGGTGCTGCAAGACACGTCGCAGTTCAGTTGGGATCCGGCGTGGCTCGACCGCGACCTGTACCTCGCTAGCGCCCGCCAGATGGCCACGATCGGCGGCAGCTCAAAGGCGGCCGACGTCGCGAGCATGCTGCGCACCACCTTCGGCGTGAGCGATCGGATCAAGGGCGTCGGACCCGGCGATTACCGGCGACGGCACGCAGGCCTACGAGTGGATCACCACCCAGCTCCTGCAGGTTGCGCTCCTCGTGCGCGCCGGCATTCCGAGCCAGACCTACACGTTGGGGTCGGTGGCTACGACAGTCACCAAGCGCAGGCGGGGATGCAGAACTCCCGCTTCACCGAGCTCAACCAGGGACTTACGACGTTCTTCAACGCGTTGAACGGTCATCCGCGTGAGCGGGACGTGTTCGTGCTGATCACGTCCGAGTTCGGTCGCCAAGTGACGCTGAACAAGGACAACGGCACCGACCACGGTCAGTCCGGCATGGCGATGTTCATCGGCGGTGGGGTTTACCGCGGCGTGTTCGGTCAGGCGCCGACGCTCGATCCCGGCGGGCCGACGCGTCCGAATCGCATCAATGACGCGCTGAAGCCGCTCGTCGACTTCCGCAGCGTGCACGCGACCGCGCTCACCCGCCTTGCGGGCGGCGACGCGAACGTGGCCGAGGACGTGTTGAACGGCTCGTTTGAAGACCTCGGTGTCTTTACCGCGTCGCCACCGCCGCCGCCGCCGTCCACCACCACGACAACGGCGCCGCCGCCGACCACTACGACGACGAGGCCGCCCAACAAGGCGCCGACCGCGGTCTTGAAGCTGAGCAAGACGTCGGGCATGGTGCCGCTCACCATCACGGCAAATTCGGCGGGCTCCGCCGACCCCGACGGGTCGATCGCGTCCTATCTATGGAAGTGGGGCGACGGCACGTCGAGCGCGACGAGCTCCGCTTCACACAAGTTCGTCAAGCGCGGCGTGTACAAGGTGCAGCTCATCGTGACCGACAACGAAGGCGCGATCGGTCAGACCAGCCAGCACGTCACCGTCTGGTAGATCCGACCGGGGTCAGCCGACCGGACTGAACATCACCGCGACCCACGCGACGAATATTGCGTCGACCACCGCGATGAGCGCAGGGTTGCGGCCGGTGGCGTAGGCGGTGGCCGCGAATATCTCCAGCAGGATGTACTGGAACGCGAGCGGGACCAGGATCAGGCTGAGCACGCCCGGAAGCGCGCCGATGGCAACGCCTACGAAGAGCAGCACCAGCAACAGCACTCGGCCGAGCACGCCGTAACCCACGGCCGCCCACGTGCCGCCCCGTCGCACTATGGCCTCGAACGCGGCGAAGAACGGCAGTAATGCGGCCGCGAGGATGGCCCAGTAGATCGCGCGCTCCAGGTTCGGCACCGTGGCGTGCAGCACGACGCCCACGGGCGCGAGCAACACGAAGATCGCGAGACCGGACAGGATGCCGGGAACGCCGACCGACCGGAACGGCATCCAGTCGCCGTCGCCGACCCAGCCGGCCACGGTGCCGGTGAACACGCCCGCGCGCGCGTAGTACCGCACGATCCACATCAACGCGGCGGCCAGGCCAACGCTTATGGCCACGGCCTGCCCTGCGCCGAGCGGCAAGACGCCGTAACCGCCGACCGCCATCAACGGCATCGCGAGCAACGATGTGCCCGCGAGCAGGATCCACGCGCCGGGTGCGGTGGTGTTGGGTAACGGACGCACGGCGCGGCCCGCGAGGCGCCCGAGGAAGCCGACGAGCGCGGCAGCGACGAGCACGTACACGAGGCGGTCGCACGCCGCGGGTCGTCGCGGCCCGTCGACAGGCGACCAGCCGGCGGTCTCGCCGAAGGCCGTATCGAGGAAACCGGTGATGGCGTCGAACGTGCGCCCGTCGTTGACGACACTCAAGTGATCGGTGCCTTTGATCTCAACCGACTCGACGTCAACGTCAGGACGTTCCTTCAGCGTCTTGGCCGCCGCCTCCTGGCCGTCGTGGATCTGGCCGGGGTCGTTTTCGGCCACGACGAACAAGACGTGCGGTGGGGTCCAGACTTCGTTGGCGAGGTCCCCGCCGGAAACTGGAATGACCGCGGCGA
Organism: uncultured Actinomycetes bacterium; assembly: GCA_963769985.1. Classification (GTDB taxonomy): domain Bacteria; phylum Actinomycetota; class Acidimicrobiia; order Acidimicrobiales; family JACCXE01; genus JACCXE01. Next base: position 404,860 of record CAVYNR010000011.1, read on the forward strand.
CGCGCTTGTCGAGCGTCGCGAAGTCCAAGCCCGCACCCGCGCCCATCGAGTGGCCGAGGACCACGATCCGCGTCGGGTCGACATACGGCGAGGTTTCGGCCCAGTCGACAACGGTCGTGAGGTCGTCGCTGATGTTGCCCTCGAAGCGGTTGCGGTTGTAGCCGTGGCCGCGGAAGTCGAAGGTCAGCGTGGCGTAACCGGCACGGGCGATGCTGCGCGCCATCGTGCTAAGTCCTTGCTGGTCGCTCGAGTATCCGTGGGCCATGACGATCAAGGCCGGCCGCTCACCGACTGGTTTGGGCTGCGGGAAGATGTCATCGCGGTCGAGTTCTTCGCCCGGTAGATAGAGCGTGGCCGGCACCCCGTCGCCGAGGAACACGTTCGTGTGCGGCGGGCCACCCCACTCTTGGCGCCCCAGTTTGAGGAGCAGCGTGCTACCGAGCAGCACGAGAACAATCACGACCGCGAGCCACGCCCACCGTCGCGTATCGCGGCGCGCCGCCGGCGCGGTTTCGACACGGGGCGCCGGTTCGGGCGTCGGAGCGGTCACCGCGGCGGCCGGCGCGGCGCGTTTGACGGCTGCCCTTTTCGCGGGCGCCTTCTTGGCGGTGGTCTTCTTCGCTGGCGCCTTTTTCGCTGAGCGCTTCGCCGGTCGCTGGGTCTGTGCCATGTGGGCAGTTTGCCCAAATTGCCGGACCAATGAGGGGATTAACCGCTCGACAGCAGATTCGTAGGTGGAGCTAGGCGACCGTCTGGTGGGGTGGCGCGAAACGATCGAGTTGACCTGTTATCTCAAGCAGCCGGTGCACCGCCGGCGACACCGGCCACACGTTGAGCGATCCGCCAGTGGCGGCGCACGCCTTGTATCCCGTGATCAGCGCGCCCAGCCCGGCGGAGTCGATGAACGACACGTCGCGCATGTCGAGCGTGACGCCTGGTCCCGGCTCGATAGCGGCCAGGCTCACGACGGTGTCGCGCAGCACCGGAGCAGTGCTCATGTCGACTTCGCCGGCGACGCTGATGATCCAGCTCTTGCCTTCCGCTCGGGCCACCACGGAGAACGGCACGGCGGCGTGTTCCGACATCATCGGAATCCCTTTCGTCGTGCCCAACTGTTCTAGGCGATCCTCACGGTACGCCGCCCACGCAGGCGAGTAAATGGCCCTGCGCGGCGACAATTCTTGGAGCCCGAAAGCGGATTTGAACCGCTGACCTACGCATTACGAGTGCGTTGCTCTACCGACTGAGCTATTCGGGCAGGTGCCGAGCCAAATCCCCGATCTTTTGGCGGCCCGCAAAGTGATGTCGGCTTAGGAGGACAGACGGGCGAGAAGTCCTTCGAGGAGCGCCCACTCGCCCGGGTTGTATTGCATGCGGTCGGCCACGTCGGCGATCGCGTCGAGGGCGGCGAGCGCCTGACGGGCCGACCGCGTTTGTTCGGTGACCACGCGATCGCGGTAGACGCCGGCGAGCGCCGCGAGGCCGGCGCGCAGGTCGTCGGTGCGCGCCCGTCGCTGCGCGCGCCGCTGACGAATTTCAGTCTCGCGGCGCGGCGGCACGGGCAAGCCGGTCTTGGCCTGCTCCGCCAGTTCGGCGTCGTCGCGCTTTTGCTGTGCGATCACCGGGGCGGCCGCGGCTTCGAGCAGGGCAACGAGATCCGACGCCACCGCGACCACTGCTCCGGCGGTGCCATCGAGCCGGTCGGGCACCCCGCGCCACACGGCGATACGCGCGCGCATGTCGGGGTCCTCGGCGATGGTGCGAGCCCGGGCGATCGAGCCGGCGGCGAGTTGGGCGGCGTCGGCCGCGACCTCCGAGGCGACGCCCTCGGCCACCAGCGCCGCGGCAATGACCTCCGCCGCCAGAGGAGGGAAGTCGACACGGACGCAGCGACTCGCGATGGTGACGAGCTCCGGCGTGATTTGGTCGGCGAGGATGCAGAACACCGCCGAGGCGGGGGGCTCCTCGATCGTCTTGAGGAGCGCCGGCGCCGCCTCTTCCACGGCGTGGAAGTCGGTGAGCACGAGCACTTTGCGGCCGCCCTCCATCGGCGAGCGAAGTGCGAGTCGCGTGATCTCACGCGCCTCGTCCACGAGGATGCTGGCGCCGCTGCGCTCGAGGACCACGAGGTCGGGGTGGGTCGCGGCGAGCGCGCGGCGACAGGTCGAGCACTCGCCGCACCCACCGGTCGGGCACAGCAGCGCGGCGGCGAACCCGCGGGCGGCCGCCAGCGCACCGGCACCGTCGGGTCCCTCGAACAAGTACGCGTGCACCGGCGAAGACGCGCTGGCGCGCAGGAACGTCACCGCGGCGTCTTGGCCGACCACACCGTCGAATAGCCCGACGACCGGCTTGTCGGAAGGCTTCATGACCCGACCCACGCGTCGTACGAGGCGTCGACGCGCGCCGCGACCTCCTCGACGGTGCCGTCACCGTCTACGACCACCCACCGGTCGGGCTCCGCGGCGGCGAGCGCCGCGAATCCTTCGGCGACGCGGCGGTGGAACTTCTTCCCCAAGCGCTCCATGCGGTCGGCCGGTCGCTGCAGGCGGGTGGTCGCCACGTCCGGCGGCACGACCAGCAGGACCACGAGATCCGCGGGCCGATTACCGGTAGCCCAGCGCGACAGCGTCGCGAGCTCGTCCACCGCGAGGCCCTGGCCGAAGCCTTGGTACGCGAGCGACGAGCCGACGTAGCGATCGGTGATCACGGTGTCGCCGCGCTCGAGCGCCGGCGCGATCACGTCGGCGACGTGCTGGGCGCGTGCGGCCGCCATCAGCAGCGCCTCGGCCCGGGGGTCCACGGAGCCGTTGCTCGGGTCGAGCACGACCGAACGAATCTTTTCGCCGAGCGGCGTACCGCCGGGTTCGCGCGTGAGAACGGCGCCGATGCGCGCGGCCAGCCGTGCCGCCTGGGTCGACTTGCCCGACCCTTCGCCGCCCTCGAACGCGATCAGCCGGCCGGTCACGGCGTCACGACGCGGTGCTCGGCGAGTTGACCGGTTCCCGCAGCGACAACAGCGACAGCAATCCGGCGCCGGCGATGATGAGGCCGACCATCCACAGCGCCAGCCGCACGCCCGACACGTTGAGCCCGACGGTCGATCCAAGCGACCCGAGGACGCGACTGAGGATCGGCGCGAGCGTGAACGCGAGGAGAAGACAGACGCGGATGAGGGTGTAGAGCGTGGCGAACGTGCGGCCGCGCAGGGCGTCGTCCACGTTCGTCTGCAGGATCGTGAATCCCAAGACGTAGACCGCGCCCGCGCACAGACCGAGTCCGCCGACCCACAACACAGCCGGCGCGAGCGACGATGACGTGGCGCCGAGAGAAATCGAGGCGGCGGCGGCGAACAGCGCGCCGATGAAGACTGGTTCGGGCTTGAAGTAGCGCTGGACCAAGGACAAGCCGAGCACGCTCAACGCCACGCCAAAGCCGAGCCCTGAAATCAGCGCGCCGAAGCCGGCGGCGCCGCCGCCGAGGTCTTCCTTCGCGAAGGTGGCACCGAGCGGGACCAGCATGCCGCCGCCGAACAGTCCGGCGCCGATGCCGAGCATCACGGAACGCACGCGCGGACTCGACCCGATGAAGCGCCAGCCCTCGCGCAGGTCGCGCATCGCGTTGGGTTTGAGCACCTCCGCCTCTGCAACCGGCTTGGCGCGGGGAAAGGTCATCGACGCCACCAACAGTCCGGACACGACGAAGGTGAACCCGTCGGCCCACAGCGCCAACGACTCCTGGTTGACGCGCAGCGACGACAACCAGTCCACGTTGCTGAGGCTGTCGGAGAGTTTGGCGAATAAGGAGAAGGCGACCGATCCGAGCGGGAACGTGCCGTAGGCCGCGGCGATCGACAACGAGTTGGCGCTCGCAAGGTGCTTGGCGGGAATCAGGTTCGGGACGGTGGCTTCTTTGGCTGATGACCAGGCGATGCTCAACGCTTCGAGGAACAGCGACGCCAACACCAGGCCGTAGACCGTGTCGACGAACGGCAAGAACGCGAACACCACGGCGCGGCCAGCGTCGCAGGCGAGCATCATCCGTCGACGGTCGAGGCGGTCCAACAACACGCCGGCGATCGGTCCGAGGAAGAAACCCGGCAGCAAGCGCGCCGACAGCACGAACGCCACCGCCGTTTCGCCTGAACCCTTCGATACGCGGGTGGCAAGCGCGATGACAGCGACGAACCCGATCCAGTCACCGAAGCTGGACACGAGCGAGGCGAGCCAGATCCGCCGGAACGCCGGATACGAGAAGACGCCCCGTTTTCGGGTCGATCCTTCGTTGGTGTCGCCTTGTGGCGTTCGCGGCTCAGCCACGTCGCGACACTATCGACGGGGCCATCGGCCCACGCGGCTCAACCTATTGGTCGCTGGAAGCGGCCTTCTTCGCCGCTGCCTTCTTGACCGCCGGCTTCCGCTTGGCCGCCGACTTCTTCTTCGCCGGCGCCTTCCGCGGTGCCCGCTTCTTGAGCGCCGGGCCCTTGGCCCGCTTTTCGGCGAGCAACTCGATGGCCTGTTCCTCGCTGAGGGTTTCGATGGCGACGCCCGCGGGAACGGTGGCGTTCGTCTCGCCGTCGGTGACATAGGGCCCGAACCGGCCGTCCTTCACCAGCATTGCCTTGCCGCTAATCGGGTCGGTGCCGAAGGTCTTGAGCGGTGGCTTGGCCACGCCGCGGCGTCCCCACTGCTTGGGCTGGGAGTAAATCGCGACCGCCTCGTCGAGGGTGATGCCGAAGATCGACTCCTCGTCGGGCAGGCTGCGGCTGTCGACGCCTTTGGTGAGGTACGGCCCGTACCGGCCGTTCTGCGCGGTGATCAGCTCACCGTCGCTCGGATCGACCCCCACCTCGCGCGGCAGGGAGAGGAGCTGCATGGCATCGTCCATCGTCAGCGTCTCGAGAACCATCGAGCTGAACAACGACGCCGTCTTCGGTTTCGACTTGGTCTTGCCTTTTTCGTCCGTCACGAGCTCGCCGAGCTGGACGTAGGGCCCGTACTTGCCGTTCTTGGCCAGGACGGCAAGCCCGGTGGCGGGGTCAACCCCGAGGTCACGGTCAGTCGACGGCGCGTTGAACAACTCGAGCGCGCGTTCCACCGTGAGCTCGTCGGGGGGAATCTCCTCCGCAAGCGACGGGCCGTTCACGTCACCCACTTGCAGATACGGCCCGTACTTGCCGACGCGCACGATGACGGGCTCGCCGTCGCTATTCGCGCCGAGCACGATCGAGTTCACAACTGCCGCGTCGATCTGCTCCTTCGCCGAATCGACGGTCGGCTTGAGCCCGGAACCGTTCTGACCGAAGTAGAACTCGGTGAGCCAGGGAACGCGCTCGGCCTCGCCCGCCGCGATCCGGTCGAGATCGTCCTCCATGTCCTTGGTGAAGTCGTAGTCGACGTACTTCGGGAAACTCGCCTCGAGCAGTTGCACCACCGCGAACGCGATCCACGTCGGCACAAGCGCGGTGCCCTTCTTGAACGCGTACTTGCGCGCTGGGTCGAGCAGTGTCCCGATCGTGGACGCGTACGTCGACGGGCGACCAATGCCAAGCTTCTCGAGCTCCGCGATCAACGACGCCTCGGTGAAGCGGGCTGGAGGCTTGGTGTCGTGGCCGAGCGGCAGGTAGGACTCGCCGCTGAGCGCGTCGCCCACCGCGAGCGCCGGCAACACGCGTTCGTCCTCGCTCTCGGCATCCACCTCGTCCGAGCCCTCCACGTAAACGCGCTGATAACCGGGGAACGTGATCACGCGACCGGAAGCGGCAAACTCGCAGTCTTCGTTCGTCCCCGTAACTGCGCCAATACGCACCGACACGGTGAAGCCGACTGCGTCGGCCATCTGCGAGGCCACGGTGCGCTTCCAAATGAGGTCGTAGACGCGGGCTTGGTCGGCGTCGACGCGGGCGCGCGACTTGGTCGGGGCTTTGGAACGCGTCGCCCGCGGGACGAATGGCTTCGTGCGCTTCCTGCGCGTTCTTGACCTTCTTGTTGTACTGGCGAGGCGCGTCGGGCACGTACTCCGCGCCGTACAGGTCGCCCGCGGCACGACGCGCCGCCGTGACTGCTTGTTCACTCAGGTTGGTTGAGTCCGTGCGCATGTAGGTGATGAAGCCGTTCTCGTACAAACCCTGCGCGGCGCGCATAGCCCGCGACGCGGTCATGCCGAGCTTGCGCGCCGCCTCCTGCTGCAAGGTCGACGTGATGAACGGCGGCTTGGGTGAGCTGCGATACGGCTTCTCCTCGACGCTGCGCACGCTGACGGGCGCGTCGGCCAAACGATCGGCCAGACCGCGCGCCGCTCTCTCGTCGAGCAACAGGCGGTCGGCACTGAGCTGGCCGGTGGCGGCGTCGAAGTCCTTGCCCTCGGCGAGGCGCTTGCCGTCGACCGATACAAGGCCGGCCTTGAAGGCGGCGTCGTCTTTGCGAAAAACCGCCTCGATGTCCCAGTAGTTCGCCGAGCGGAACGCCATGCGGGCCCGCTCGCGTTCAACGACGAGGCGCAACGCGACGCTTTGGACTCGGCCCGCCGACTTACCCGAAGACTTCAACCAGAGAACCGGAGACAAGCCGTAGCCATAGAGCCGGTCGAGAATACGGCGCGTCTCTTGCGCGTCGACGAGAGCCATGTCGATCTCGCGTGGGTTGGCGACGGCGGCTTCGATCGCGTCGCGGGTGATCTCGTGGAAGACCATGCGCTTGACCGGAATCGTCGGCGAGAGCGTCTCGCGAAGGTGCCAACTGATCGCTTCACCTTCTCGGTCTTCGTCGGTGGCGAGGTAGAGCTCGCTGGCGTCTTTCAGCAGCGCCTTGAGTTCGCGCACCTTCTGCTTCTTCGATTCCGACACGACATAGAGCGGCTTGAAGTCGTTGTCGACATCTACGCCGTCGCGTGACCACTTCAGCGATTTGTAGGCCTCGGGAATTTCCTTGGCACTGCGGGGAAGGTCGCGAATGTGGCCGACGGATGACTCGACGAGATAGTCGTCGCCGAGGAACCCCGCGATGGTGCGGGCTTTGGCGGGTGACTCGACGATGACAAGGGGTTTGGGCATGGCTCTTTTTCCAGAGTTGGCAGACGTCGTCCGGATTGTCAAACGCCGAATTCTCAGAGCGAGCGCATAACGTGCCCGCAAATGTCCACGCTTCTAGACGCCAAGGACCTGATCGAGACCTTCGGAACGATCGGCCTCATCTTGGTCGTATTCGCCGAATCGGGCCTGCTTATTGGCTTCTTCCTGCCCGGCGACTCGCTGCTGTTCACGGCGGGACTGCTGGCCAGCCAGGGCAAGCTCAACCTCGCGGTGATCATGATCGGCTGCTCCATCGCCGCTATCGCCGGCGACCAGGTGGGCTACCAATTCGGACAACGAGTCGGGCCGTCGCTGTTTCGCCGACCTGATTCGCGACTGTTCAAACAGGAGTACGTCGAGAAGGCGCAGAGCTACTTCGACAAGTACGGACCACGCACGATCGTGTTGGCGCGTTTCGTACCCATCGTGCGGACGTTCACGCCGATCGTGGCCGGGATCGGCACGATGAAATGGCGCACGTTCGCCGTGTTCAACGTCGCCGGCGGCATCTTGTGGGGCGCAGGTGTGATCTTGCTCGGCAACATCCTCGGCGAGACGGTCCCGTCGATCGACAAGTACCTGTTGCCCGCCATCGTGGTCATCGTCGGACTGTCGCTGGTTCCGGTCGCGCTCGAAGTGCTGCGCGCGCGGCGCGAGAGATCCACTCCTTAATACACACGTCGTCCACAACCTTTGGAGGGTTGTAGTCCACAGGGCTTTAGGCGCACGGTGGCGGTAGTGGTGATCAGCGCAGCAAACCTTGCGGTTGAACTTCGGCGGCGCCGGGCGTGCCGACGCGCCCTGGTCGAACGACTCGAAGAGTTGCGCGACGACACCACGTGGGTGCCCGACGACCTGCGTCGGGCACCCACCAACCTTTTGGTGCTGGCGGCGATGAACCTCACCTCCCGGGCGGTCTCGGAGTAACTCTCCTAGCCTCGGCGAGGTGAGCGAGCTCCCCTCATACGACGAACTTCCGGACGGCTCCGCGTGGGAGGTGTGGCCAGGTAACGAGGTATACGGCTCGCTGAATTTGCTCACGCCCGAGCGCGCGGTGGCCGCCGCCGGGCTCGTGACCACGGGTGAGACCTTCGCCCTGAACTGGGACATGGAGTTGCCCGATCCGCCCCTGTTCGGCCGTGGCGGCTTCGACCACGAGATCGTGGCCGGGCCCTCGCATCGCGACGACGTCCTGCACCACTGGAACACGCAGTCCTCCACGCAGTGGGACGGCCTTCGTCACGTCTTCCACCCGACCAAGGGAAACTTCGGCGGCTTGGCCGACGAGGAACACGGCATCCATTTCTGGGCGCGCAAAGGCATCGTTGGCCGCGGGGTCCTCGTCGATGTCAACCGGTGGCGCGCCGATCAGGGCCGGCCGCTGCGGATGGACTTCGCCGACGCGATCGAGCTGTCGGATCTCGACGGGTGTCTCGAGGCACAAGGCGTCGCGTTGGAGCCGGGCGACGTGCTGCTCATGCACACCGGCTGGGTCGACTGGTACCGCTCGCTTGACGCCGACGCCCGAGCGGAACTCGCCACGAATATCGCCACGCCAGGCGTGCGCGCCGGACGCGCCACCGCGGCGTGGTTGTGGGATCACCACATCGCGGCGATCGCCGGCGACAACCCGGCCGTCGAGCTGATGCCGTGGGCGCCGGAACTCACGCCCGAAGAACGACGCGTCGGGTGGGCCGACGTCGAGAACCGCGGCGAGCTGTTCGGGCACATCCACTTCATCCCAATGCTCGGCATCCCGTTGGGTGAGATGTTCGACCTCGGCCCCTTGGCGGCGGCGTGCGCGGCCGACAACCGCTACACCTTCCTGTTCACGTCGGCGCCGCTCAACCTCAAGCACGGCGTCGCGTCGCCACCGAACGCCTTGGCGATTCGGTAAATGCCTGCCGCGAACGAGGACACGCCGGTCCGCCTCGCCGAGCTCCTCGCGGCGTTGTCGCTCGGCGTGGATCTTGGGTTCAACCAACCCATGGAACACGTACTGCGGCAATCCGTCATTGCGCTGCGGCTCGCGGATCGTCTCGGCCTTGACGACAAGGAGCGCTCCGTCTTGTACCACACGTCGCTTCTCGTGAACGTGGCGTGTCATAGCGACGCGCACGAACAAGCGAAGTGGTTCGGCGACGACATCGCGATAAAGGCATCGAAGTACTCCGACGGCCTCCACGGCGTGAAGGCCGCCGTGGGCACACTCAGGTTCATCGGTGGCGTCGGTCGCCCGCTGCTCGAGCGTTTTCGGATCGGCGTGCAGTTCGCGATGTGGGGTCACAAAGAAATCGACCAGATGATCCACCACCACTCGAAGCTCGCCCGAGCGTTCGCCGAGGAACTCGGCCTACCGGATGATGTCGCAAATGCCGTCGCCGCCTCCTACGAGCAGTGGGACGGAAAGGGTTGGCCCGGCGACCTAAAGGGGGAGGATGTGCCGCTCGCCGCGCACGTGGCGCAACTGGCGGAGTTCGTCGAAGCGGCGTTCCGCGGGCGGGCTCGACGCGGCCACCGGCCTTGCGCGGAAGCAAGCTGGCAAGCAGTTCGACCCGAAGCTCGCCGACATGGTCGTCTCCAACCCGGAGGATCTTCTGAGTGGTCTCGACGACATCAACTCGTGGAACGTCGTGATCGACGACGAGCCCTCGCTGTCACGTCCACTGACCGAAGCCGAGTTCGACGACGCGCTGACCGCGATAGCGAACTTCGTCGACCTGAAGTCGCCCTACACCCTCGGGCACACGACCGCCGTGGCCGAGCTTGCCGGCGCCGCCGGCGCACAACTGGGCATGAACCGCGACGCCGTACGCACGTTACGACGCGCCGCGCTCGTGATCGGATTCGGGCGCCTCGGCGTGTCGAACGCAATCTGGATAAGCCCGGTCCGCTGGGCACCGGCGAATGGGAACGCATCCGCCTGCACCCCTACTTCACCCAGCGAATGCTGAGTCAGTCTCCCCGACTGGCGGCGCTTTCAGCGGTCGCCGTGCAGTACCGCGAACGGCTCGACGGGTCGGGCTACCCAGGCGGCCTGAGTGCCGCCGCGATCTCGCGACCGGCCCGCGTGCTGGCGGCGGCCGACGCCTATCAGTCGATGCGCGAGCCCCGCCCCTACCGTGAGCCGCTCGATGTGGCGCACGCGGCTGCGGAGTTGCGCGCCGACGTGGCAAGTGGGCGACTCGACGCCGACGCGGTCGATGCCGTGCTCACCGTCGCGGGCCACCGCGTACGCCGGCGGCGCGAGGCCGCCGCCGGGCTGACCGCGCGCGAAATCGAGGTGCTCGCCCTTGTCGCGCGCGGGATGTCGAATAAGGAGATCGCGCAACGCCTGTTCATCTCGCCCAAGACGGCGGGCAACCACGTCGAACACATCTACGTCAAGATTGGTGCCAGCAATCGCGCCGCCGCGAGCTTGTTCGCGATGCAACACGGCCTTCTCGTCGACTGAGAAGCGAACGGCCGCCGTGGGGCGAGCGCAGCGAGGGGCCCCACGTTGCGGAGGAGGGCGGGCCTGCGGGGTGCCCGCCCGGGAAGAAGATGAGGCGTTCGCCTCATGACCCGCGTCCTGCGCCTCCGTACCTTCGCTTGTGTCAACCACAACCGAGGAGCACAAGATGCCGAAATTCTCCGCCCAAACCGCAGCCACCGTCGAAGACTTCGGTTCCGTCGTCGATCGCCACCACGATCTTGACGGCTACTCCGGAAGCTTCCTCACGTTCAACGAGCAGACCGACATGACCGGAATGCTTGCCGGCCTGCCCGATGGCCGCTGCGCGTGTCCGCACTGGGGTTACGTCCTCAAGGGTCAAGCGACCGTGACCTACGCCGACCGGACCGAAGTCTTCAATCAAGGCGACGCCTATTTCATGGCGCCCGGTCACGTGCCGACTGACATTCACGCGGGAACCGAACTGGTGATGTTCAGCCCTGCGGAAGAACTCAAGGCGACCGACGACGCCATTCGTGCGTTCTTGGAATCGCAGGCCACCGTGTGACCGCCGAGCCGCGCTTTCGCGGCGAGGTGTCGCGCATCATCGACGCGGCGACCACGCAGGTCTTCGACGTCCTCACCGATCTCGAACGGTTGCCGGAGTGGAACGACTGCATCCAGCGCGTAGTCGAATGCCCCGTCGCGGTCGAAGAGGGTGCGGACTGGCTCGTGGTGATGAACGTGCCACTTCTGCCGCGCTGGAAGAGCCGGTCGACGGTTATCCACGTCGATCGGACCAACTTCCGGTTCGTCTACCGCTCAACGCGAGAGGCCAGGAACCCGTCCTACATCGACTGGTTCTGGGAGGCGTATGACCGCGGAGGTCGCACCGAGGTGACCGTCCGCTGGCACGGCTATCCGCTGACGGTCTTCGGTCGGCGCGTCGGCGCACCGATGCGTCGCCGCCAGCTCCGGCACGAAGTCGCGACGTCACTCGAGGCCCTCGCTCGCGCGTCACGCGCGACCGGGTCGCCTAAACCGACGAACCGGTCGCGAAATCCATCCGAAAAGCGACGGATCCCGCGACCGGTTCGGCAGGTCTTGGGTTAGGTGCAGCTGTTACCGGCGGGCGGGCGCCTTCTTGGCCGTCGCCTTCTTGGCCGGGGCTTTCTTGGCCGGGGCCTTCTTGGCGGGCGCCTTCGTAGCTGCGGTTTTCTTTCCAGTTGCGGCCTTCGCCGGGACCTTGGCCACCACTGTTTTCTCTGCGACGGCCTTCGCTACCGGCGCGGCCGGAACCACGGCTGACGCGGCCGCGAAGTCTTCGTCGGTGCCGATGCCGCCGGTCTCACGCTTCGAGAACAGCACTGCACCGATGAGGATGACGAGCGACACACCGGCGATCGTGTAGCGAACGCCGTTGTTGTCTTGCGTCGTGATGACCGCGGGCAGGATGAGCAGGGACACAAGGTTCATCACCTTGATCAGCGGGTTGAGCGCCGGACCAGCGGTGTCCTTGAACGGGTCGCCGACGGTGTCGCCGATAACCGCGGCCTTGTGCGCCTCAGAGCCCTTGCCACCTTCGTTGCCGTCCTCGATGTACTTCTTCGCGTTGTCCCACGCGCCACCTGAGTTCGACAAGTAGTTCGCCATGAGCTGACCGGTGAGGATCACCGCGGCGAGGAACGCGCCGAGTGCCTGGTAGCCGATGCCGAAGCCGACGAGCGCCGGCGTGAGCACGGCAAGCAGGGCCGGGGTGGCGAGCTCGCGCAATGACGCCTGCGTGCAGATGTCGATCACTGGCGCGTAGTCGGGGCGCTTGGTCCCGGCCATGATCTGACCGTCGGCGAACTGACGACGGACCTCTTGCACCACGACGCCCGCCGTTCGACCGACGGCGCGGATAGCGAGGCTCGAGAACATGAACGGGATCGAGCCGCCGATCAGCAGACCAATGAAGGTCTTCGGGTCGGCAACGTTGATCGGGATCACGTCGAACACGCCGCGCGACGTGGTGAGCAATTTGTCGATCTGCGCGCGCGGCAGTAGTTCGCCGGCGGCGGTTTCGATGAACGAGGCGAACAGCGCGACCGCGGCGATGACCGCCGAGCCGATCGCGAAGCCCTTGGTGACCGCCTTCGTGGTGTTACCGACGGCGTCGAGGCTGACCATGATCTTCTCGGCCTCACCGGAGAACTCGCCCGACATCTCGGCGATCCCCGCGGCGTTATCCGCCACCGGGCCGAAGGTGTCTTCCGACACGATGACGCCGGTCGTGGCGAGCATGCCCATGCCGCACAGGGCCACGAGATACAGCGACAGCTGCAGGTTGCCGCCACCCAGGCCGATCGCCGCACCAATCGCAACCGCGATAGCGATGATCGCGTACACCGAGCTCTCGAGACCCGACGCGGTACCCGACAACACCGTGGTCGCAGGACCCGTACGCGCGGCACGAGCGATCTCTTGGACGGGGCCGTAATGCGTTCCGGTGAAGTACTCGGTCAGGCGGCTAACGCCCTGCGCCAAGACGAGACCGATCAGCACGGCGAAGAAGCACTTCCACCCGATGTTGGTGGTTTCTCCCGCGAGGTTCTCGTTGCCGATGTAGCCGAGCGCGAGCGCCAACGTGCCGATGACGGTGATGACGCTGGCGGTCAGGAAGCCGCGGTTGATCGGCTTGAGCGCGTTGGTTTCGCCTTCCTTCGCCCGCACGGCGTAGACGCCGGCGATGGACGCGATCACGCCGATACCGCGGGCGGCGACCGGGAAGATGAGGCCGAGAGCCGGGTTCATGCCGACGGACTTGAAGGCGGCGACGCCGAGGATGATCGACGCGACGAGGGTGACCTCGTAGCTCTCGAACAGGTCGGCCGCCATGCCGGCGCAGTCGCCCACGTTGTCGCCGACGTTGTCGGCGATCGTGGCCGGGTTGCGGGGGTCGTCTTCGGGGATACCGGCTTCGACCTTGCCGACGAGGTCGGCGCCCACGTCGGCCGCCTTGGTGAAGATGCCGCCGCCGACACGGAGGAACAGCGCGAGCAACGAGCCACCGAAGCCGAAGCCGATGAGGATCGCCGAGCTGGTGTTTTGGAAGACCGCGATGATCGCGGTCGCACCTAGGAGACCGAGGCCGACGGTGAACATGCCGGCCACGCCGCCGGTGCGGAACGCGACCTTGAGCGCCGCCGCCATCGACCCGTCACGCGCGGCCGCAGCCGTGCGCACGTTGCCACGGGTCGCCAGCGTCATGCCGATGTAACCGGCGAGGCCCGAGGCCACACCGCCGAGCACGAACGCGAGCGTACGGAACGTGGCCGACTCCATGAAGCTGAGCGCGGCGCTCCCGTCGGGCTTGACGACCTCGGTCGAGGTAAAGAACACGACAGCAGCGACGGGCACCAGGATGATGGAGATGGTGCGGAACTGACGCTTGAGGTACGCCCAAGCACCTTCTTGGATCGCGGTGGCAATCTCGATCATCTTCGGGGTGCCCTGGTCGGCGGCGAGGACGCCGCGCATGAGCGCAAACCCGACGAGGATGGCGAGAATTGACGACGCGCCAGCAAGGGCGAGTACGAGGAACTCCCCGCCTTGCAGAGTGAAGTCCTGGTACCCCCCTTCAGCGGCAAGAAAGTTCACGCTGTTTCCTTTCTTTCATTTTTGTTCTTGGTGGTAGGAACGGGTTCGTCACGGGTGACGAAAATCTGGCGGGCAACGCGCTCGCCAACGGTGCGGTCCTGGCCGTCCACGACCAGGACGAGCGGACCGTCGAATGGGTGCTTCTCGCGGACGCGGACGCGCACTCCTGGACGGAGTCCGAGCGTGTCGAGGAACGCCACCACGGCGGGATCGGTAGAACCGGGAACGGCCACGACGGCCTCGTCGCCCGGTTCGAGCGCGTACAGCGGCGGCAGGATCGGAATGTCGGCGGTCTCGGGCGCGGGAATCGGGAACCCGTGCGGGCAGGTGGCCGGGCGGTCGAGCGCGACGAACAGGCGATCTTCGACTTCCTGGGGGAGGTCGGACTCGAAGCTCCCTGCCAGGCGGTCCGCTTCGTTCCAGGCGTAGCCGAGCATGTCGGACAGGAAACGTTCGACGATGCGGTGACGACGGATGGCGGCGATCGCGGCCTGTCGCCCCGCGGCCGTCAGTTCGACGCCGCGGTACGGGCGGTGGTCGACTAGACCGCGGTCGGCGAGCTTCTTCACCGTGGCGGTGACGGTGCCCGGCGCGACCCCGAGCGCGTCAGCCAGCACGCCTGTATGCGCGTCAGAAGCGTCCCGAGTAGCCCGATAGATGGCCTTCAAGGTCTCGCGCTCAGATTTGGTGAGATCCGACTTGGTGAGATCCGCGTCCATAGATTTTGACCAGGGGTGACCCTAGTTTTCAGGGCACCAAAATTACAAGTACTGACACCTGCCGACCTACCGCGTCGCTGCCGCCGACCACGTGGTATGGCACCGACGTCACGACCGTCCGGGGCCGGAAGAGCAGTGCCAGCTTGAGGCGCGCCGCGGTTTGGTTGTGCAACGCCTGCTCGTACCAGTGGTTCACGACGAACTCGGGAATCACGACGGTGGTCGTCGCGTCGCCCCAGCGGTCCTCCAGTTCGTCGAGGAACGCGACGAATGGTTCCACGAAGTCGCGGTAGGGCGAGTCGACGATCTCGAGGGGCACCGGGATCCGGAACTGCGCCCACTCATCCACGATTGCCTCGGCGTCCGTGTCGGTCGAGGAAAGAAACACCGCGGCGATGTGATTGGGCCGCAGGGAGTTGGCGTAGTCGAGCGCCGCGAGCGTGCCTTTGGTAATTCGTCCAACCGGGATCACGACGCTGTGCGTATTCGGTACGCGCCGGAACTCCTCGGGCTCGGCTGCGAGTTCGGATTCGAGCGACGCGTAGTGACGCTTGATCGCCATGAAGATCGCGATAATCGCCGGCACAACGATGAGGGGCACCCATGCGCCGGAGGTGAACTTGGTCCCGGCCACGATCAACAGGACGACAAAGGTCGCCACGGCGCCCGTGGCGCTGATCGCCGCGCGCAGCTTCCACCCCTTGGTCTTGTGCTTGCGGGTGTACTGCAGCATTCCGAGCTGGCTGAGCGTAAAGCTCGTGAACACTCCTACGGCATAGAGCGGGATCAGCGCGGTGGTTTTGCCACCGAACACGACAAGCAGTAGCGCGGCGGCGCCGGCGAGAAACAGGATGCCGTTGGAGAACACGAGCCGGTCGCCCTGCGTGCCGAACTGTCGGGGCAGGTAACCGTCCCGGGCGACGATCGACGACAGACGGGGGAAGTCGGCGTATGCGGTGTTGGCCGCCAACGTGAGGATTAGCGCAGTCGCGATCTGCAACGCGAAGTACACCGGACCCGTGCCGTAGACCACCCGACCCAGCTGCGACAGCACCGTCTCCTCGTGAGTAGGAAAGGGCTGAAGGTGGTGGGACAGCACGGCGAGGCCGATGAACAGCGTGCCCATGATGAAGGCCATGATCATCAGCGTCGTGGCCGCGTTCTTCGCCTCCGGCTTGCGGAAGGCGGGCACTCCGTCGGAGATCGCTTCCACGCCGGTCAGCGCCACGGCGCCCGAGGAGAAGCCCTTGAGGATCAGGAACAATCCGAGGTCGCCACCGGCGCGCGCGCCTTCGAAATGCGCCGGGTCGAAGGCCACGTGGTCGATGGTGCCGAAGTACTCGCGGAACAGGCCGTAGGCGACGAGACCGCCGATCAGCAGGACGTAGCTATAGGTCGGAATCGCGAACAGCTGGCCTGATTCCTTTAAGCCGCGCAGGTTGCCGAGAGTGAGGACGCCGATGAGTATCAGGCCGATGACGACGCGCTGGTCGGCCAAGCCACGGAACGCGGGGATAGAAATGAGCGCGGCGACGCCGGCCGAGATCGACACCGCAACTGTGAGGACGTAGTCGAGCAAAATCGATGCGCCGGCCAGCAGCGCCGGTCGTGGACCGAGGTTTTCGCGGCTGACGATGTAAGAGCCGCCGCCGCCCGGGTAGGCGAAAACCGTCTGGCGGTAGCTCGTGACCACGATGGCGAGCAGCACCGCAACCCCGATGCCAATGGGGACCAACACGTTGAGACCGAGCGCAAGACTCGATCCGCTCGCCAGCGCGGTGACGAAAAGGATCTCTTCGGTGGCGTATGCCGTCGACGAGATGGCGTCGGACGCAAAGATCGGCAGCGCCAACGTCTTGGGTAGCTTCTGGTGTTCCTGCTCATCAGACGCCAGAGGGCGTCCCACGAACAGTCGTTTGAGCATTCCCGCCATTTGCCCGTCACGTTACCGCGCGCCGGATTGGCGGCGACGAGCCGTAGCGAGTCAAATGACCGGATGCACGTGATCGTCGTCGGCTGCGGGCGACTGGGCTCCGAACTCGCAGTGGACTTGGAGACCGCCGGTCACTCTGTCGCGATCGTCGACAAGAACCGTCTCGCGTTCCAGCGCTACCTCCCCGACCGTTGGAGCGGCCGCGCCGTGCTTGGCTTCGGCTTCGACCGCGACGCGCTCGAGCAGGCCGACATCAAGAGCGCCGACGCACTGGCCGCGGTCACCGGCGGCGACAACTCGAACATCATGACGGCGCGCATCGCCCGCGAAACCTACGAAGTGGCCAACGTTGTGGCCCGGATCCAAGACCCGCGCCGCGCCGCGATCTACCAGCGCCTCGGCATCGCGACGGTGGCCTCGGTTGCATGGGCCACCGACCAGGTCATGCGCCGCCTCAATCCCGATGCGCACGCCGTCGAGTGGACCGACGCCAATGGCGCGTTATCCATGCTCGAGGTGTCACTTCCACCGGCGTGGGCTGGTCAAAAGCTCTCTGGGCTGACGGTGGGAGACAGCTACCGCCTCGTCGCCATCTCGCGCGGCGGCGCCGGGCGGCTCGCCCCCAACGACGTCATAGGCCAAGAGGGTGACGTGTTGCACGTGATGGTGCAACGCGACGCGCGACAAGAGCTTGAGGCGCTGCTCGAACACGGACCTGAGGGCCACTGATGCGCGTCGCAATCGCCGGAGCCGGCAACGTCGGCACCTATATCGCACAGGATCTGCGCAAGGACGGCCATGAGGTCTTGCTGATCGAGCAGAACCTGGACCTGGTCAATCGTCTACGGGAGACGCTCGACGTCGAATGGTTCGCGGGCGACGCGTGTGAGGTCTCGAACCTGCACGCGGCCGGACTCGAACGCGCGGAGGTCATGGTCGCCGCCACCGGAGACGACGAGGACAACCTCGTCGTGTCGCTGTTGGCGAAGCAGGAATTCGCCGTGCCCCGCGTCGTCGCGCGGGTGAACCACCCGAAGAATCATTGGCTGTTCAACGAGAGTTGGGGCGTAGACGTCGCAGTCTCCACGCCGCACCTGCTGACCTCGCTCGTCGAAGAAGCGGTGTCGGTCGGCTCGCTCGTGCGACTGCTCACCTTCGAGGGCGGCGGCGCCCGCCTCGTCGAGGTCACCTTGGCCGGAGATTCCCCCGCGGCCGGCAAGATCGTCGCCGAGTTGGGCGTGCCCCGTGACGCCAGCCTGGTCGCCGTGATCCGCGACAACCACGTGGTGGTGCCGCGCGGCGACACGATGTTGCAGGTGGGTGACGAGGTGTTGGCGCTCGTGACCAACGACGCCGAGGATCAACTCACCGCGTTGCTGGCGGCAGCCAAAGTCGTTTAGAGGAGCTCGTACTCCGGGTTCAGCACCTTGAGGCGACGCTTGGTGCCCGACGGTGCGCCGCGGCCGGCGATCTTGAGTCGTTGGCCGGTCCGGATTCCCGGCATGCGCCGGCGTCCCGTCCACATCGCGACCAGCGCTCCGCTGCCGTCCTTGATTGTTGCCTCGAGCCACGGCGAACCGTCGGTCTTGGGCACGATGCGCACACTGGTGATCTCGCCCACCGCGCTGAAGTACTTGCGCGGTTCGATGTCTACGATCGGGATGACACCTTCCACCGTGGCACAGAAGTCGGCGAGCTTCGCGCGATCGTGCTCCGCGATCGGCGTCCGGAACTTTTGAAAAAGCGCCACGCGCTCAGGCTACCGCCGCGTCGGGTTGCAGCCCGCCCTGTCGGCGGCGCTCGATGAGGCGCCACCCGCCGAACGCGATCGCCGCCAATACCGCGGTCGGAATCGCGTAGCCGAGCACGATAATGACGCCCCCCGTTACCGCGAGCGTGCCGGCGGTGGCGCGTTGAAGGCTGTCGAGCAGCAATGGCTCCGGGTTGGCGTTCGGATGGACGGCCCCGTGCGGACCGAGCACCTGCACGCTGATCGTGGCGAAGTCGGCCTGGTCGGCGAGTTGGGACTGTTGGGCTGCCAGCTGTTCGATCTGGGTCCGGACATCCGCTGACGCCTGCCCGACCTGCAGCGTTTCGCCAACCGAGTTGGCCTTGGCCAGCAGCGCGTTGAGCGCCTGCTCCTGCGCCCGCAGCGACCGCAGGCGGGCGTCGAGGTCCACCAGCGTGCCCGTGACGTCTGAGCCGCCCAGGGTCTCGCTGGTGACCTTCCCAAGCTTGCGCAGTTCGCCGAGCGCGGCGTCGTAGGCGGTAGCCGGAACCCGCAGCGTGAGCGACGCCGCCTTGGCGTCACCGTTCTGCCGCTGCGTTTCGGCGACGTAGCCGCTATGACGCCCCGCGATCCGGCTCACGGCGTCGGCCACGTCGGACACCGCGTTGCCACCGACCGAGAGCGACAATGACGCCGTCTTGACCAGCGCGTGTTCCGCTGGCCGCAAGCACCGCCCCCTTGGATGCGGGCACCTCCGAGGGCGTTGCGCCCACCGCGTCGTCGAGCGAAGCGCCTTCAGTCGCCGCCGCCCCGCGAGTCGCCGCGAGGCTGTCGCGCGCGGGGCTCGGCCCGACCAGCGCCACCACCGCGCCCGCCGCAATCAATACTGCCGCGGCCCCACTAAGGGTTGGACGGCGCGCGCGCGGAGCGGTGAGTTCCCCGGTCAGTCGATGATGGTTTCGAGCGGCAGGCGATCGACCTGCTGCTTGAACCACAACACGTGCACGAGCAGCGCGGTCACGAACGCTCCGGCACCGGCGAACTTGACCCAGTCGTCGCTCGGTTTGGGGATGCTTCGTCCGCCGATGTTAATGAGGGCTTCCTCGCTGTTGCTGTCGGGAATCACGTTGCCGTTGGCGTCGTACTTCAGCGTCGGGTCGTAGGTGCCCTCGTCGACGGCGCGGGCGCTGTTCGGAAGCTTGCCGTTGCCGTTCAGCAGCGCGGCGAAGTCCGACAGGTCGACGCTGCTGCCGGGCGCGAACCCACCGTTGGTCGTCGTGCGACCGGCGAGTCCTGAACTGGCGCCACTGGTGCCGCCGCCCGACGTCCCGCCGGACGTGCCGCCGCTGGTTCCACCGCTGGTGCCACCCGAGCTACCGCCCGAGCTACCGCCCGACGAGCCTCCCCCGGTGCCGCCCCCCGAGGAACCGCCGCCGCCACCCGAGGGCTTTTTGATCGTGGTCGAGGTCGTGGTGGTGGTCGGCGCCACGCCCGTGCCTTGGACGGTCACCTGGGCCGACGATCCCGAGCGTGAACCGGCGACGCCGCGGGTGCACGCGTCGTCGTTGACGTTCGACGCGCAGGTCCGCGCGCGGCGCACCGCTTGCACTTGGTACCTGTAGGCGCCCGCCGGTTGGCCGCTCAGGTCATCGGTGTAGGACGGCTTGGTCGAGGGCGCGACTGGAGCACCCACGGCCTTGGGGCTGCCATTCTGGTACGAGCGGAACACTTGATAGAACGCGATGTCACCCTCCGGATTGGGGTTCCACGCGACCTTGACCAGCTTCGCCTTTTCGTCGGCCCAGCCGGCTGCGATGCCCGTCGGCGTCGCCGGCGGGACCTCGACGTTGAAGGTCCGGGTGATGGTCGGGTTGTAGTCGGTGCCACCGAACAAGCCGTCTTCGTGCGTGGACGCGTTCAACGAGATCGTGTAGCGGCCATTCGACGGCGGCTTGACGCCCGCCCAGTTAAACGACACGTTGCCGCCACCACCGCTGAAGACCGAACCACCCGGATAGCTATGCGAGGCGACCTCGGTTGGCCGGTCGACGTTGGTGAGCTTCAGCAGGATCGTCTTGACGCTGCCGTTTTCTTGCGAGACCGAGCCGGTGATGTTGGTCGCGGCCCCAACGGTGGCTTCCGGGGGCGGCGAGTCGATCGACAGGTTCGGGCCGGCGGCGCGCGCCGGCCCCGTACCCGGGACAGTAAGGAGGACTACCGCAGCGACACTGGCTGCGGCGAGACAACGGCCGAACTTCACGCCCCGATTGCTCCCGAGACGAGGTGGGCGCGAATGATGAGCCGTTGCTTGGCCGAACCTTTCGGATGACATGTAGTCAGTGTGAGGTTTCTTTCACCCGGAGTGTTGGCAACTATGCCGATATTTGACGGTTCGACGATAAAAGGATTGGGCGAACCGCCCCGATCGGTCACTTCGTACGTGCATGTGCCCACCGGGGTCTCCAACACGATCGTGTCGCCCGTCTTCAAACGATCCATTTGGGCAAACGGCTTGCCGTAGGTCGTGCGGTGTCCCGGCGATCGCGACGTTGCCCTGCTCACACGGCAGCGGAGTACCGCGGTAGTGACCGGCACCGGCCTTGAGCGCAGAAGTAGTCGTGCCCTCCACCACAACCACGTCGACACCGAGCGTCGGAATCTTGAGGCGTGTGAGTGCGTCGCCGACCGCGAGCTGACGGTTCTCGTACTTGGTTTTGAGCTGGGGGCTGGCGAGCTGCGTGGTCTTCTTGTCTTGGATCCGCCCTTGCTCGAAGTTCGTGTACACGGGGAAGCCGAGCAGCCCTACGGCCGCGACGACGAGGACGAGCATGAGCACGGACAGGCCCTGATAGGCGAGCCGATTCCGGCGGAAGAACTGAAACAGGCGGTCCAACGTGGCACCTCACGACGAGAGGGAAATGACAGGGTAAACGAAGGGCCCGGGGCGTTTGCCCCGGGCCCTTCAGTTCGCACTTCGTATTACTCTACTTAGTGGCGGCAACAAGGCGGTAGCGGCGGGCTGCCACGATCGCCACGGCGAGGCCGGCAAGCGCCAGCGGGATCACCGTCTCGGCACCGGTGCGGGGAAGCGCAGTCGGTGTCGCGATGTCACGGGAGATGTCGATGCTCGGAACGTCGAGCACCTTGGTCTTGGCCAGATTGGAGATCGCACCAGCCTCAGCGTGGGCGAGGTTCAGGATGATGCCGCCTGAGATGCCCTTGAGGAGCTGGACTGCGACGCCGTCGGCAACAGCCTTCTTGCCGAAGACACCGTCGTCGACGATCTTGCCGGCGCCGAGCTTGATGGTGGACTCGAGCGGCGTACCGGCGAGGAGCGTGATGTCCTGGCCGAGTGCGAGCACGATGCCGTCACCAGACGACTGAGCGCCAGTACCGCCACCGAGCAGACCACCAAGGCCGAGCGTGTCGACGAGGAGACCCTTGATGCGGACGATGGCCGGATCGAAGGTCGGGTCGCCAACGGGGAGACCGGTCAGACGGTCGTAGGTCGCCTTGGCGCCCGCCTCAGCGATGATGATCTGAAGCAGCGGCTTGTTCTGCACGATGCCACCAACGAGCGGCAGCGGCAGGATCTTGATGTCGACAGCGGACGAGTGCGCCGAGGCCGTCACGGTGTTGGTCGTGTTGGTCACCGTCGAAGAGGCGTCGCCAACGAGTGATTTCGAGCGTCTTCGTGTTGAGGACGCTGTCGAGCACCGTGCTGAGGAGCGAGTCGACGTTGATGTCGAGCGCCGGCACGTTGAGCGCCGACGTCACACCAAGCAGCGTGGAGACGAGACCGCCAACCGGCAGTGCATCTTCCACCGTGCCGACGATGCCGTCGAGACCGAGCGTCGAGAGCAGCGTGTTCAGGGACAAGTCGATGTCGCCGACCTGACCAGTGGACGACCGTGTTCATGAGGCCGTTGCTGTCGATGGAAGCAGCGCTACCACCGCAGGCGATTCCGACACTCAGGATGGCCGTAATCAATTCAGGCAGTGCGATACCGGCGCATTGCGGCGACACGGTGTTCGTACCGGCTGCGGTAAGGGATGACGAGGCGACGGTGTTGCCAATGAGGCTCAGCTGACCGGTGCCGACGGCCTTCGCAAGAAGGGTCGTGGCTCCGGTATCGCTGACGCCCTTGACGATGTTCGCAACCGTGTCACCGAGGGTGAGCTTGTTGCCGAGAATGCTGATGTCGAGCGCGCGTGCTGCTGCGCCGCCAGCGAAGGTCTCGGGCTTTACCGTCACGACGTTTGCAGCCTTTACGGGGGTGGCAAAAAGCGCACCTCCGAGGGCTACAGCGACCGCGAGCGGTGCTAGCGAGCGAATACGCATGTGTTGTTGTTTCCTCTCCCCGGGGCGAGGCCCGTTGGTGTTGAGCTTCCTTGCTGGCAACGACATTGTGACCACGCAACGTCGTCAGAACCAGCAATTCGACGTGTTCTCGCGGGATTCCTGCTTGGTTTCTCTCAGAGTGGCGGAAATTCTCACGTACCGTCACAATTCGACCCGCATAGTACTCGCCGCCCGCAGCACTACGTCTGGGAGAAGCGCCCCCAAAAGCGGCACTTCCGTCGGTGCACGATACCGGATGACCACCCTGAGTGTCGATCCCGGTTCGCCCCGACTTCCGACATCGACCGAGAGCCGGCGTGGATCGAGTTCTGACGAGCCGACGGCGGCTCGCCGTGGGGCGTCGGCGTCAGCCGACACGGCGCCGGCGCGGGCCGCTTCGCGCGACGCGTGGACCACGAGAATCTGATCTCGAACGATCAGGCCAACCTGCACGATTGCGAGCAGAAGCAGGACGACGAGAGGAAAGGTGAGCGCCAATTCGACCACGGCCTGACCGCGTTCGCTCCGAGGCTTCCGAACGCGGCCAGGACGCGGAGGCGTCACTTGATTTTGCCGGTGACGGTGTCGAACACGGAGTTGAGGAGGTCGCTGATGCGGTCGGTTTTGGCCGCCCACCCGACCACGAGTACTGCGACGGCCGCGGCTCCGAACAGGACGAGCGCGTATTCCGCCGTGGCTTGGCCGCGCTCGGTCGCGACGGGCGCGGCCAAGTAGGTAGGTGACGGTCGTCTGGAGCCAGACGACCATTGACAGAGGCATGAACATGGCGAGCCTTCCGAGAAGGCGATCTAGAGGCGCAGCCCTTGGAACGAGCCGGCGATAAGCGGCGCCACCGTCAACAAGGCGAACGCCGGGAGGATGCAGGTGATCAGGGGGAAGAGCAGACGGATCGGCAGCCGGCGCGCGGCGGCTTCGGCGCGGTGGCGCGACGCGATGCGCACGTCGGCACCAAGGCGTTCAAGGGTGGACGTGAGCGGCGCGCCGTAGCGGTCACACGACACGAGAGCCGCAGTCAGCGGTCGTACCTCGTCGCCGAGATCGCCCGGGAGCGCGTCGAGCACGTCCGCGAGGCGCTCGCCGCGCTCGACGCGCATGACGGTTCCCCGCAGCGCCGTTGAGACCGGTCCAACGCCACGCTCGGCGCTGACGCGCAACGCGCCCACCAGATTGTGCCCCGCCCCAACCGCGAGGCCGAGCAGCGCAACGACATCGCCGACGTCGCGCTCGATTGCCGCGACCAGGTCACGCTGTTTGCGCCGTTGGTGCAACACCGGGCGGACCGCCGTGACTACGACGATCACGACCGCCGCCGGTGGAAACACCGACGCGGCGGGAACCAGCATCATCGCGACGACGACGATCGTGCGGCGCGACGCGGCGGGTGCGAACGATCGAACCGATGCGGGCAACCGAAGATGGCGAGCGTCCGACCGCGACGGTTGTAGGTCGACGGCGCGAGCGACCGAAGCCGGGCGCAGTCGACCGAAGCCAGTGACCACCACCACGCTCCAGCCGATCGCGAGCGCGAACACGGTCACCGTGACACGGTCGCGCTGATCCGGCGCATCCAGAAGGCGCCTGAGCGCGTCCAGACCTAGTCCAACGGTGACGCAGGCAACGCCGATCGGCGTACCGAACATCATCTCGGCGTTGCGGCGGTCCGTGAGCGATGTGAGCGCGGCGAATCCGATAGGAGCGATCCCAACGACCATGGCCGACAGTCGAGCTTGGGCAGCCAACGCCCGAGCCTCGGCGTCTACCTGCTGGCGCTGGCGAAGCGCGGCCGCTACCTCTTCAATCACCCGCGCCGGTGGCCCCCCGGTGTCGACTGCGAGCGCGAGGGCGCTTGCGGCGAGCCGCACCGAGGCGCTCGGCCGCTGGCGCGCCCACTCGTCGAGGGCGACGCCGAGCGGCCGGCCCCGCGTGACGCTCATCGCCACGCGTTGCGCGTCGACGGCCACCGCGCCGCGCGCCGACCGCGACGCCTCGTCGATCGCGTTGGGAAGCGACCCGCCCGACCGTGCGCCGCGCGCAACCGCATCGAGAAACGCCGCGAGATTCGAGTCGTATGCCGCCTCGGCACGGCTTCGGGCCACGGCCGCAATCACGACGGGTGCGCCCGCGGCGAGCCCTCCACCGATCAGAGCAAGCAACGGGCCGCCTACGACGAGCCCGAGCACGACCGCGACCACGACGGCGCTGCGCCATGTGCGCCACGCGTCCTCTGGACCGACCGGCGACTGGAATGCGTGGAGCTGCGTAACCAGCCACGTCGGCGGATGACGCCATGCGCGTCTGAGCGAGAGCGGGACGGCGACGCGCTCGGCAGACGCGCCACCGAGGTGAGCCACAAGGCGCCGGGTGGCTCGTTCACGGCGCGCGCGCGCCGCGCGCCGAACTGCGCGAGCGCGGCGCCTACAACGGTGACGCCGAACGCGACGAGCGAGGCAGGAGAAATCACCGCGGTGGCCGCGCCAGGGCCGCGACAACGCGCTCGTTCGTGGCGATGACCGTGACGCGGGGGCCGCCGCCTCCGGGCTGGGCCACCTCTGCCACCTGCGTGATCCGTCGCTCGCCACCAGCGACGCGCGTCACTTCGACGATCAGGTCGATCGCGGCGTGCACTTGATCTCGCACGGCGTCGAGCGGCAATCCTTCGCCTGCGAGCAACACCATCGTTTCGAGGCGTCGCAGCGCGTCGGTTGGGCTGTTCGCGTGGCACGTCGACATCGACCCCTCGTGTCCCGTGTTCATTGCGGTGAGCATGTCGAGGGCCTCCGCACTGCGGCACTCGCCGACGATGATCCGGTCAGGTCGCATGCGCAGCGCATTGCGCACCAGTTCGCGGATCGGGACGTGTCCGACCCCTTCGGCGTTCGCCGGACGCGCCTCGAGCCGAACGATGTGATCCTGCTCGAGGCGAAGCTCTGCGGCGTCTTCGACGGTGACGATGCGGCCGCCAGGCGGAATGGCGCCGGCGAGCGCGTTAAGCAGCGTGGTCTTGCCCGAGCCGGTGCCGCCGCACACGACCACGTTGCGACGATCGCCAACCGCGGCGCGCAGGAATGCGGCGACGTCGGAGGCGCAGAAGCCTTCCAGCGGAATGGCACGATCGCGGAACCGCCGGATCGTGAGGTAGGGCCCGTCGATGGCGAGCGGCGGGACGATTACATGCACGCGCGAGCCGTCCGGCAGCCGCGCGTCGACCGCGGGTGAGGATCGGTCGACGCGCAGTCCGAGCGGGCCGACGATTTTTTCGATGAGGTGGTCGAGCTCAGGGGCACCGATGCGCACGTTCGTACACACAAGCTCGCCGCGACGCTCGACCCATACCGTCCCCGGACCGTTCACCATGATCTCGGCGACTTCGTCGTCGGCCAACAGCGGCTCCAGGGCGCCGAGCCCGGACACGTCGGCGAGCACCGCGGCGACGGTGTCTTGCGCGGTCTGCGCATCCAGCAACGGCGCTTCCTCGTGCACGAGTCGGGCGACGAGACCGCGATCGACGGTGGCGGCCGGGTCGACGTCGGCCACCAGCCGAGCGCGGACACGATCGGCGACCGCGGCTCTCACGCGACGGCGCGCATGGAGTGCGCAAGACGTCGCGGCATGCGACCGTTGAGCAGCCCCGAGTCGACGGCCTTCGCGATCGCGGGCGCCCACGCGATCTCAGCCGCGACCGGCACGCCCAGAACGTCTTCGACGTCGCCCCGCCGTAGCCACCGGTCGGGCTCGGTGATCAGCACGACCGCGGTCGGCCGTGGCGCGTGCACGGCTCGGCGCATCGCCAGGTAACACGGCCGCAGCACGAGAAACGAGCGGTCGGCGGCGGCGACAAAGGCGCGCATTGCCGCGGACTCGATGCGCCCGCAGTCGGCGATGACCGGACTGCTACCGCGCACCGCCCGCAAGGCGTCGGCCAGACGTCGTCCGGCATCGGCGTCCGGCGCGAACGCCATCACCTCGTCTTCGCCGCCCCGGTGCACGATCGTCAAACCGTGCTCGGTGAGATGCGCCAGACGACCGAGCGCGTCGTCGGGTACGCCTGGTCCGGCGCCGAGCCAGTCGAGCAATCCCGGGCCCGTCCGATCCGCAACGCCGAGTGCGGCCGGGCAGATCGCCGCCGAAGTCGGCGGCTACGACCGATCGCCCGACCGTGATCAGACCCGACGCCAACGTGGCGGCCACGACCGTGGTGCCGCTACCGCCCTTCACCGACCAGCACGCAGTGAGCATGCGGACTCCTCGAAACGAGAATGCAGCCGAGGGGGAAGCGGCAGAAGAGTTCACGATGAAATCACGGTGCTCGGCCGAGCACAAGAGTGAATGTGTGGAACGCTTACCGCGTGGAGGCGGCGTTTTTCGACCTAGACAAAACCGTCATCGCAAAGGCGTCGATGGTGGCGTTCGGCCGTGACTTCTACCGCGAGGGCATTGATCTCTCGGCGCACGATCGTGCGCGCGATTTACGGCCACTTCGTCTATCAACACCTTGGTGCCAGCGAGGCCAAGCTCGATCAAGTGCGCGAGAAAGCGCTGGCGATGACCAAGGGCTGGGATCAGGAACGCGTCAAGCGCATCGTGCGCGAAACCCTTCGCACCGTCGTCGAACCGATCATCTATGCCGAAGCGGCTGATCTCATCGCTGAGCACAAAGCGGCGGGCCGGCTCGTCGTGATCGTTTCGGCGTCGCCCGAAGAGATCGTCGCGCCGCTCGGCGAATTCCTGGGCGTCGACCGCTCGCTTGGCACGCGGGCGCGTATCGACGACGACGGCCGTTACACGGGGCTCGTCGACTTCTACTGCGCGGGACCGTTCAAGCCCGTGGCCATGGCGGCGCTCGCGCAAGAGATGGATATCGATCTGTCGGCGTCATACGCGTACAGCGACTCGGCCACCGACATCCCGATGATGGAAGCGGTTGGGCATCCCGTCGCCGTGAACCCTGACCGGGTGCTGGCTCGCCTCGCCAAAGAACGCGAGTGGGACGTCGTGAACTTCACGCACCCCGTGCGGTTGCGCGACCGTATGCCGGTGCCATCGGCGAAGTCGACCAGCGCCGTTGCCGGGGTCGTGGTCGCCGGCGTGGCCGCATGGTTGGCGTGGCAGGCGCGGCGCAACCGCGCCGCGGCGTAATGACCGACTGGGTCGCGCTGGCACGCGGAGTACGCGGATCCTGATTCGCGGTTGTCACAGCGCGTCCGGGAGGTGCAACGCCAACTGAATGCTGCGCTCGACCGCGCACCTGCCGGCGCTGTTCGGATCATCAGCGCGTGCGCTGGCGAAGGCCGCGATGTGATCCCGGTCGTGGCCGCGCACCGCACGCGACCCGCGACATCGTTGCTCGCCTCGTGGAGTTCGATCCGACTCTCGCGGCCAACGCTCGCGCGGCCGCACCCGCCAACGTCGAGGTCGTCACGGGCGACGCATCGACCACCGACGCCTTTGCCGAAAACACTCCGGCGAACATCGCGCTGTTCTGCGGCATCTTCGGCAACGTGGCCGATGACGACATCAAGCACACCATCGAGGTGTTGCCGTCGTTACTCGCGCCCAATGGCGAAGTGATCTGGACCCGTCATCGGTTCGAGCCAGATCTCACACACGCCATCCGCGCCTGGTTCGCCGAGGCCGGGTTCACCGAAATGGCGTTCACGCCGGACAACGTCACCTTCGGCGTCGGCACGCATCGCCTAACGACAACGCCCGCCCCTTTCGAGGCGGGCGTGACGATGTTTACGTTCGTTCGGTGACTTAGCCGGTCAGTAGGTCGCGGGCGCCGGTGTCGGAGCTCGGGTGACGCAGCTTGCTCATCGCACGCGCTTCGATCTGACGGATCCGCTCACGCGTGAGGTTGAAGTGCTCGCCAACCTCTTCCAGCGTGCGGGGCTCGCCGCGGTCGAGGCCGAAGCGGAGGCGAAGGATCTCGCGCTCGCGCTCGTCGAGCGGACCGAGCAGACGCTGAATCTCTTCGGGCAGCAGCGACGTCGCTGCCATCTCGAAGGGCGACTCGGCCGTCTTGTCCTCGACCACGTCGCCGAGTTCGGCGTCGCCGTCCTCGCGCGAGCGGCTCGGAAAGCGAGAGGGGCTCGGCGGCGAAGCGAAGCGCCTCGGTGACCTTCTCCTCGGGCATTTCGACTTCGACGGCCAACTCCGCGAGCGTCGCCGGGCGGCCGTACTTGAGCTCGAGGCGCGAACGCGCCTTCTGCAGACGGGCCAGCGTGTCGCCCGCGTGGACCGGCAGACGGATGGTGCGGCCGGTGTTGGCGATACCGCGGGTGATGGCCTGACGAATCCACCACGTCGCGTAGGTCGAGAACTTGAAGCCCTTACGCCAGTCGAACTTCTCGACCGCGTGCATCAGGCCGAGGTTGCCTTCCTGAATCAGGTCGAGCAGCGGCAGGCCCGAGGCCTGGTACTTCTTCGCGATCGACACGACGAGGCGAAGGTTGGACTGCACGAAGGTGCGCTGGGCTTCGTCGCCCGTGCGAACCGAGCGACGGAGTTCGCGCTTGCGCGCCGCGGTCAGGTCCTTGGCCTTGGTCGTTTCCTGCTCGGTACGCGCGGCGACGCCGGCCTCGATGGCTTGCGCCAACCGAACCTCGTCGTCTTTGGTGAGCAGCGGATACTGCCCAATATCAGTGAGGTACAGGCGGACAAGGTCTTCCTCGTCACGCTCTACTCGTTCCTTCGCCACGCGAAACCCTTCTAAGCCTGTCTAGGTGATGATTTGGTCCTGGTTCACAAAATCCAGGCCTTAGGACAAACGCTGCCCCGATGGATGTGATTCCCGCCCGGTACGCCCCCATGCACGATCGAGTTCGGGCCGCTCTTCACCATACGGTTGGTGTCAAGCGGACTTGAGTGCCGACCGGGTCTCGGGCGGAGCACTCAGGTGACAGCTGTACATGTATTCGACGGGGATACGGGTCGTTCCTGCATCGGGCAAATAGCCCAAATGGGCGCTGGGCGTGATTCGAATAGCGTGACCGATTGTGAGCGATGAAGTCGAATTGACGGTGGTCACGCTGGGTTTGGATGCGGTCGATGAGCCCGCGGCGGGCAGTCTTCTGGGTGTGCTGGCGAAATACGTGGTCGTTGCCCGAGGTCACGCGGGGTGTCGCAACATCGACCTCGTTGCCTCTGTTACCCATCCCGGCCGCTATCTATTGATCCAGAAGTGGGACTCGCCGGCCACCCAGCAGGCCCACTTCGACTCGGCCGAGATGGTGGAGATGGCCGAATCGTGCCGCGGGCTGCTCGCCCGTCCGCCCTCCGTGGATCTCTGGGAAGGCGTGTCGGCGCACGATCTCGCATAGCCGCTTGACTGTTACGGACAGTAACGTTACTGTCCGTAACATGGCTCATCCCAGAGAAGCGGAACGTCTGGCGCGCCACGCCGCCCGGGCCGAGCCGTGCAGGCCCGCCACACCGAACGCATCGTCCAGCGAGCCGACCGGCGCGAGCAGCTGCTCGACGCCGCCATCGCCGGCATCCGCAAGCACGGCCCGGCGGCGTCGATGGACGTACTCGCGGCCGAAGCGGGCATCACCAAGCCAATCCTCTACCGCCATTTCGGCGATCGCGCCGGGACTGGCGCCGCGCAGTGGCCGACCGGTTCGGCGACGAATTGGAGGCCCAGCTCGGCAACGCGATCGGGCTCGTCACCAACGACACGCGGCACTTCTCGCCGGGACCATCGAGGCGTTCGTCGGCTACATCGAACGCGACCCCGCGCTGTACCGCTTCCTCGTGCAGCCCGGCACCAATGCCGCGGTCGACCTGAGCGGCTTTCTCGATCGCATCAGCAACACGGTTGCGCTCGCCATCGGCGAACAACTGCGCGCCGTCGGGCGCGATTCGGGCGGCGCCGAGGTCATCGCCCGGGGCGTGGTGTCGTTCGTGTACGCGGCCGGCGACTGGTGGGTAGACCGAAAGACGATGCCGCGTGCCCAACTGGTGAGCTACCTCACCGAATTTCTTTCGACCGGCTTCACCGGACAATGGGAGTCCCAGTCATGAATCTCCTCGCCCAGGCAGTCAACGACGGCGCACTCACGAGTTGGGCCCCGCTCTACGGGCTGCTCGGCGCGTTCGCGGCGATCCTCGTCGGACTCGTCGTGTTCGGTCACTCCGGCAATACGTCGTCGAAAACCGCGCAGTTCTTGTTGCGCATCCCCGACGGCCTCGAGCGCATCGTGCACATCCCCGGCTGGGCCGCGGCCACCGTCGGAATGGCGCTGTTCGGCGTCTTCGTCGCCGGCCAGGCGTTCTACAACGACGTGGCATGGCACGTGGCGTTGGGCCGCGACAAGAACCTCTTCACCGCGCCGCACACCGGGATCGTCATCGGCCTCGGGTTGATCCTGATGTCGGGCATCGTCGGCGTGTTGTTCGCGTCACTGCAACGCGTCGACACGGCGCTGCAGTGGAAAGCGGTGCGCGTGCCGTGGTCCACGCTGCCGCTACTCGCGCTCGGCGGCGCGGCCGTCACGGGCTTCCCGCTCGACGAGTTGTGGCACGGCGCGTTCGGCGTCGACGTCACGATGTGGAGCCCAACGCACATGCTGATGATCTTGGGCGCCGCGTTCGTCGGCGTCGCCGCGTGGCTCGTGCTCGCCGATGCGGGCGTGAAGCCACACGACAATCGATGGTCGATGGGCGTGCACGTGTTCGCGGCGTGGCTCACGCTTCTCGGTCTCGTGGCGCCACTCGGTGAGTTCAGTTTCGGCGTGCCCCAGTTCCAGCAGATCTTCCACCCGTTGATCCTCACCATCGCCTGCGCGTTCACGTTCGTCGCCGTGCGGCTGGTCCTGGGACGATTTTGGGGCATCGGAATCGCTTTGGCCAACCTCGGCACGTCGACCAACCTGCTCAACGGTGGCGACGAGTCACCCATCTCGACGAAGGTCGTGGGCCTCTACATCACGTCCGCGATCGCGGTCGAGATCGTGGCCTTCGTCTTCGGCACCGAGCGACGCGCTCGCTTCGCCATCGCGTCGGGAGTGGGTGTGGCCACACTCGGATTCGCCGGCGAGTACTGGTGGAACAGTTCGAATTCGTATCAGCCGTGGAACACCAACCTGCTGCCCGACGCCCTTGTGTTGTGCCTCATCGTCGGGCGTCGCGACCGCGTTGCTCGCGACATCATTCGCCCGTGCGGCTGGCCGCCAGGAGAGCGCCGCGGCATTGCCGGGGCGCGTCATGGCGCTGGCGGGACTCGTCGTGTTGGTTTGTCTCGCAGTGCCGATGCCGCGCCACACCGGCGACGTCACGGCCGCGGTACAGGTCGGCGAACAAGTCGGCGGGTTCGCAAACGTCGAGGTCAAACTGACTCCAGCCGACGCCGCCGACAACGCGCGCTGGTTCCAGGCGAGTTCGTGGCAGGGCGGCGGCCTCGAGTTGGCCAACATGAAAGAGACCACCCCCGGCCACTACGTCACCGAGAAGCCGGTTCCTGTATCGGGCACGTGGAAGTCACTCCTTCGTCTACACCGCGGCGGCGAGTTGATGACGGTCCCGATTTTCCTGCCGGCCGACGCGGAGATCGACAAGAGCGAAATTCCCGCGGTGGACCGCACGATGAAGTTCCAGCCGGAAACGACTTACCTCCTGCGCGAACAGCACGCCGGCAACAACCTGTTCAAGAACGCGGTCTACGCGCTCTTGTTCGGCGTGATGTGCATGTGGATCGCGGCGTTCGCATTGGCGGTAGCCAAGATCGCCCCGAAGGGCCCGCGGGTGCCACCGACGCCCAAGCCCATGCTGCGCGCAAAACCCGTAGCGGCTTAGGACGACTAGGGCGGCAGGGCGGCGTGTCGTACACCTACGCCGTTCTCAAGCAGCACCCCTTGGCGCTTCCCGCTCTCTGATCGCCGCGAGCCCGAGGCCCAGCAACACCAGCGCGAGCGCGGCGGTCTGGCGCGTGACGCTCAAGCCGCGCGGCAGCCAGGGGTCGGCGGCCACGCCGAGGCTGTCGGGCGCCAGCAGCATCACTGCGCCGAGCCACACGAGGGCGTTGCGCACCGCGCTGCGGGAACGGGCGGCGAGGATGAACAGCGGCAGAAGGAAGATCGAGTAGTAGCGCCACGAGAACTGCGACGCGAGCAACGTGCCCAGCAGCAACGCGGTGCCCATCATCAGCCACTGGTCGGTGAGGCCCCGACTGTCGGGTTCGCTCCCCCGGAAGCGGCGCCACAAGCCGAATACAACGGCGAGCGTGACCACCAGCGCCCCAGCACGGCCGACCGACGCGAACCCACTAGGTAGGTCGGCGGTTCGCACGAACGCCGAAACCGAAACGTCGAAACGGATGAACTTCCGGTCGAGCTTGACGATGTGCGGCAAGCCCTCGTCGATGAAGTGCGAGAGCTTCGGATCGATCACAAACGCGACAGCCGAACCGACCACGACCGGAACGATCGCCCACAGCGACGCCTTCCAGCGCTTCTGAATCACGTAGGCCAGCCACAGCGGCGCCAACACCGGCTTGAGGGCCAGGCCGACGCCCATCCACAGACCCGACCCGCGTTCGTCGCCGTCCTGGCTGGCGCGAATTGCGAGCGCGAACGTCAAGACGATCAGGCCGTTGAGGGATCCGAAACCGATCGACGTGAACGTGGGCGCGGTACTGAGGACCACGAGCATCGCGGCGACGAGCGCGGTCTCTTCTACGACCTCGAAGTACCGCCGCACCAGGAGATACACGGCTGCGACCAGTGCAATTGTCGACACCGCCTGCATCGCCCAGACGGCGGTGCCGACGGAAAACACGCGAAACGGTGCGAGGATCAGCAGGCCGCTGGGCGGCGTGACGAACGTGGCGTCGGCGTACGGATTCGCCTGGTCGAGGAACGCCCGCGCCCCGCGTAGTACACCCGCAGGTCGTAGCCATTCAGCATGCGGTGCGCCTCGATGACGCGGATCACGAGGAGCGCCGCGACCGGCAGGAGCAGGAGCTGGCTAATCGATAGGTCCCCGGAAAAAAACGTTTTGGGCGACAACCAGCGGCGAGCGCGCTGGGTCGGTTGGGTCACGCAGGCGTCCGCGCCGCGGCTACGTCGGCGACGAGCGCGTCGAGCTCGTCCCAGGTGATCTCGTCGGCGTTCCACAACGTCTCGAACGCGGCGTCGGCCACGTCGTTAAAGCCGTGGCGATTACGGAAGTGGTAGAGCCGGCGTGGCTTTGACACGTCGACTCCCGCGCGCGGAACGACCGACCGCGTACACGTCCCACGCGACCTGTTGGGGCAGAGGAATCTCGCCTTCGGCCGGCGCGGCGTCGAAGCGGCCCGACAGGCGGTCGGCGACGCGGAACAACAGCCTCGAGCTCACGTCGCGCACGCTCCGTTCGCTCATTTGCCGCGGCGCCTTCGCATTTTCGAACGCGCCACCCTCAACGGCGATGGTTATCGGCGCGAGCGACGAAATCTGCGTGCGCCCGAGGGGCGTCGACTCGTCGATTTTGACGAGGATCTCGGCGTCAGCCGGGAGGCCAACGACATCGGCCGTCTCCGCGACGAGCTTGCCGATTACTGCCGCGTCGAACAGGACGAAGTGAAACTCGGTCGGCTCGACCGTGACCTTCGCCATCCGTTATGAGGCTTGGGCGGCGGCGAACTCGTCGGCCGCTTCTTTGGAGAGGCCGGCGATCTCGTCGACCTCTTCCATAGTGAAACCGGCGAGCTCCCGGAAACGACGCGCAAGCTTGATCGGGCTGTCTTCGTTCTCACCACGGGCGCCGCCCAGGGAAAACAACTTGTCGACGACGCGCTGGAACTCGAGGGCGCGGTCGCGGCGCTCGGGATCGTCAGCGGTTAGGCGGCGCAGCCAGTCCGAGCCCATCTTCACGTGGGTGACTTCGTCGGCGAGCATCCAGTCCTCGCAGAACTCAAGGACGGGATCGCCCGCGGTCTTGCCGAACTCGCGCATCGTGTTGAACACGTCGATCGCCAAACCTTCGAGCGCGCGGTTGACGCCCGTGAGACGCAGGACGGGATCCGGGTTGCACGCGGCCTGGTAGAGGAACGCCGACTCGCCGAACTCGCCGAGTTCGGTGCCCATCCAAGCCGAAAGCTTGATGCTGATCTCGCAGTGGCGGCTCTCGTCCCAACACTGACGGGCCATGTCGAGCTTCAGCTCGAACGGGACCTTGTCATCGCCGGGGCCGACCTCGAAGTCCCAGCACGTACGGCCAGCACCTTCGAGCGCTTGGATCTCGCCTACGAAGATGCCGTGCATCAGCGAGCGCGCCGCGTCGGACGCGCCAGCGGTTTCGGGAGTGAGCCGGCGCTGCATGCGAGAACTGACGCCGGGGTCGCCGTCTTGGTCGCGGTTGGCGGTGCGCTTGTCGTTGAAGCGTTCAGCCATGTCGACGCGGGTGAACCGAGCATCGCGTGCGAGTTCTTCAGGGGGCAGAAGCTTCTTCATCGACCTTCTCCAATGTTGTACGCGTCACCGATAGAACCGGGTCCGGTGATACCACCGGCGTTCATTATCAATGTTTCCAGCTTCGCCTGGTGCGCGGAGGCACGCTTGACGTCGTCTTCGTCTCGGATCAAGGACTGCAGCATCATTTCGCCGTCGCGCCAGTCCTCGAACTCGTCGGCGATGCAGAACCGCAGCGAGCGCATCGTGGGCGCATCCGTGATGGTCGACGTGTTGTTCAGGTGGTAGGTGTACGCGGCGATCTTGTGCGGAATCAACACGCGGTACACGCCGACGAGCTTCTCGATCGTCTGATCGAGTTCGCCGGGTTCGGTCACCGCGTCCATGAAGGCGACGATTTCGTCGTTGGCAGGCGCGGTGAGGCGTTCCTGATTCATCTCGCGCAACTCCGGCAGACGCTTGTGCCACAGCTCGCTGTGCCATGCGTGGTGGTAACAGTGCGTGCCAAGCCGAAGCTTGACGTCGAGTTCGGGAACGGTGGCGACCCATCCGCCGAGGGCCTCGAACAGGCGCATCTCGATCCACTTGTAGTTACCAACGCGTCGCGCCGTTTCCTCAACGTCGAAAGCGCCCGGCAGCTCGCGCCGGTCCCAGGGCGCAAACGGTGCACGTGGTGCGCGGGGATCCCCCATCGAATCGATGCTCCTTGTTCGTTCTCGGGTCGGGACACCGACGCCAACGCAGGACACTAGCTCTTGACCGCTCGGTCAAGTCGCCCATCTCTAGGCGCGAAAAAGCCCGCCACCGTGCGATGGCGGGCCTTCCCGGTCAGTTCCGGTGTTACTTCGACTTGGCGGCGAGGACGGCGTCTTTGAAGCCCTTGAGGGCGGTCACCTTGGCGGTGGTCTTCGCCTTGATCTGGATCGGCTCGCCAGTCGCGGGGTTGCGGCCCATGCGGGCGGCACGCTCCACCTTGGCGAATTTGGCGAAACCGGAGATGACGACGGGGTCGCCAGAGCCCACGGTGTCGGTAATGACGTCTGTGGTGGCCTTGAGGATGGTGTCGACGAGTTTCTTGTCTTCCCCTGTGGCCTCGGCAATTGCGTTCACGAGATCGCGACGGTTCACGTGTTCCTCCCTGTATCGGGTCTGTGGAATGCCAGTCTGCCCCTATTTCACGGGCTTTTCGCGCATGGTGAGGGTTGGCCCGAGTTCGGCGAGCGATACGCCGCCCAGGATGAGGGCCGCGCCGAAGGCTCCGTCGACGCCCAAACGCTCGCCAATCAGGTAGCCGACGACCGCTGCGCTTACTGGCTCAACCATCAACAGCAGGGCTGTTCGGGTCGGTCCGAGCACCCGTTGGCCGTACACCTGGAGGCCCAGAGCCAGCGCAGAAGCGCCTAAACCGGTCGTAATCGCGCCAGTCCAGGACTGGGCGTCGAAGCCGTAGCCGCCCTGCAATTGACCGGGAACGAGGCAGGCGACGCTCACGACGAGGAGTTGCACGCCCGTGAACCACGCCACGTCGAAGTCGTTCGCCCATCGCCCGACGAAGAGGATGTGGATCGCGTACGCGGCCGCGCACCCGAGCGTGAGCACTTCGCCGCGGCCGACCGCGTCGACGCCGCCGGTGAGCAACCACAGTCCCGTCGCCGTAATCGCCACCGCGAGCATCACGTGGAGAGCCGGAAGGACGCGATGGGCGATCGCGCCAAAGACGGGGACGAGCACGACGAGTAGGTACGTGATGAACGCAGAGGTCGACGTTGTCGTGTACTGCAGCCCGACGGTTTGCAAGACGTAGCCGACCAACAACGCGGTACCGCAGGCGAGCGCCGGGCCGAGGACATGGCGCGGGAACGGGATGCGTCGCGCGCGTGCGAAGGCAAACAGCGCGGCGGCGCCGATGCCGAAGCGCACGGCCAAAAACGCCGTGGGGCTGGCGTCGTCAATCGAGTCGCGCATGACGACGAACGTCGAACCGAACAGCAGCGCGGCGACCAGCACGCCCGCGCCGGCGCGGGTTTCACTCACCCAGAGAAACGGTTGGTGATCGGCACGCGTCGGTCGCGCCCGAACGCTTTGTCGGTGATGCGCGGGCCCAGCGGGCTTTGGCGCCGCTTGTATTCGGACCGGTCGACGAGCGAGATGATGCGCCGCACGGTGGCTTCGTCGAATCCGTCGGCCACGATTGACGCGACCGACGCGTCCTGCTCGACGTAGCGCTCGAGGATGGCATCGAGGATTTCGTATGGCGGCAGGCTCTGGTCGTCGCGTTGATCGGGCCGCAACTCGGCCGACGGTGGCTTTTCGAGCACGGCCGCCGGGATCAGGTCGCGTCCGGCGCGCTCGTTGCGTCGCCGCGCCAACGCGAACACGAGCATCTTGGGAACGTCGCGGATCACCGCGAAGCCGCCAGAGGTGTCGCCATAGAGCGTGGAATAGCCGACCGCGATCTCGCTCTTGTTGCCGCAGGTCAGCACGGGCGCCCATCCCAACTTGTTCGACAGCGCCATCACGAGCACACCCCGGATGCGGCTCTGGAGGTTTTCCTCGGTCAGATCGGCCGGACGACCCTCGAAGTGCGGTTCGAGCATCTCCAGGAACACCGCGTGCGCCGGCTCGATCGGAATCGTGCGGAAGTCGATCCCGAAGTTCGCGGCGAGTTTCGCGGCGTCGCCCTCGGAGTCGGGGCTGCTGTAACGCGACGGCATCGCGACAACGTGCACACGGTCACCGCCCAAGGCATCGGCGGCAATCGCCGATACGAGCGAGGAGTCGATGCCGCCCGACAGCGTCAGTACAACTTCGCGGAACCCGTTCTTGTCGACGTAGTCGCGCGTGGCCAGCACCAGCGCGTCGTATACCTCGTCGAGGTCGTCGAGTCGTGGTGCGATCTCGCCGCGCAACACGCCGTTGTCGAACTCGATAATCGACGAGTGCTCGACCATTTGGGGCAACAACGAGGCGAGCGCACCGTCGGATTGCAGCGCGAACGAACCCCCGTCGAAGATCAGCTCGTCCTGGCCCCCGACCTGGTTGACGTAGACCATCGGCAGCTTGGATTCGGCGACGCGAGCGCGCGCGATCTCTATCCGATCGTCAAGGCGTCCGCGCGCGTAGGGCGAGCCGTTCACCACCACGACGACATCCGCGCCCGATGCCGCCGCCTCGGCAACCGGTCCCTCCTTGAACCACAGGTCCTCGCAGACAACCGCCGCCACGCGCACCCCCGCTACTTCGACCACGGGCACGGGCGTGTCGCCTTCTTCGAACCAACGGTGCTCGTCGAACACCGCGTAATTCGGTAGGAGCCGCTTGCGGTGGCGACCCACGATCGCCCCGTCGCGGCAAAACACCGCGGTGTTGAACCGGGTGAGGGCGTCGACATGCTCCGCCGCGCCCACTACCGCCACCACGCCCGGCGCCTCTGCCGTCGCGGCGACCACGCGCGCGAGCCCGGCCTCGCAGGCGACGGCAAACGCCGTCTTCAGCAACAGATCCTCCGGCGGGTAACCGCTGATGGCTAGCTCGCCGAACACGACGACCTGCGCGCCCGCGGCCGCCTGGGCGCCGAAGCACTCGATGACCGCGTCGACGTTGCCGGCGATGTCGCCGACCGTCGGGTTCAACTGGCACGCAGCGATGCGCAGGGCGGCCATGCAGCAGCGTATTTCTCCGCCGCCGATACGCTGCCATCCATGGCGTCTCGCAAGCGTTGGATCGGCGCGATCCTCGCCGGAGTAGTTGTCGTCGGGGCCGCGGGCTTCGCGTTCGTGAAGCTACGGGGTACCGACCGGCATCCGGAGAAGGCCGCGGAGTATGTGCGGCTCGGCAACGCCGCGCTCGCGCCGCGGCGACGTCAACGAAGCGCGTGACTACTTCACGAAGGCGGTCAAGTTCGACGACCGCAACAAGAACGCCCACTACAACCTCGGCTACGTCTACCAAACGAGCGATCAGAAGCCAGCCGATGCCGAACGCGAGTACCGCGCCGCCATCAAGCTCGATCCGGGATTCGACCGAGCGCTTTACAGCCTCGCGATCGTCCGCAGCCGCGCCCAAGCCATCGACGAAGCGATCTCGCTGTACCGGCGCGCCATCGTCGCGAATCCGAATTTTGCCGAGGCGCACTTCAATCTCGGCCTGCTGTTGCGCGACCGGGGCGACCGGGCGCAGGGTGATGCCGAGATCGCGAAGGGCGTCGCGCTCAATCCGGAACTCGGCGCGCGCTTCGCGCCGACCACCACCACGACGGTCAAGAAGCGCTAACTACGCCAGAGCTGCGCAGCAGGTGTTCGTGATCAGTCGGGTCACCGTGTACGGGTCGCAGTTCGCGTTCGGACGGCGATCCTCGATGTAGCCCTTCTTCTCGATGGCGACCTGCCACGGGATGCGGATCGATGCGCCGCGGTTGGACACGCCGTAGGAGAACTTGTCGTAGCGCTCGGTCTCGTGCGCGCCCGTGAGGCGGTTCTCGATACCAACCCCGTAGTTGGCGATGTGCTCCTCGACGTTCCTGCCGAGCGCTTCGCACGCCGCGATGACCGGGTCGTAACCCTCGCGCATCGCACGGGTCGAGAAGTTGGTGTGCGCACCGGCACCGTTCCAGTCGCCACGCGCCGGCTTCGGGTCGAGGGTGGCGGAGATGCCGAAGTCCTCACCGATGCGGTGCATGAGCCACCGGGCGATCCACAGGTGGTCGGACACGTCGAGCGGGTTGCCCGGACCGATCTGGAACTCCCATTGACCGGGCATGACCTCGGCGTTGATGCCGGAGATCAGTAGGCCGGCATCGAGGCAGGCCTGCATGTGCGCTTCGACCAGCGGGCGACCGTAGATGTCGT
The DNA here is from genome assembly GCA_963769985.1 of uncultured Actinomycetes bacterium. Lineage (GTDB taxonomy): Bacteria > Actinomycetota > Acidimicrobiia > Acidimicrobiales > JACCXE01 > JACCXE01. Next base: position 444,981 of record CAVYNR010000011.1, read on the forward strand.
CAGCGCCGGCGCCGCAGTAGTACGGACCCTGCGGGCCCGGGTAACCACCATTCTCGGGGAACCCGAGCGGACGCGCGCCCTTGAAGAGCGTGTACTCCTGCTCGATGCCGAACCAGGGATCCTGGTCCTTGTAGGTGTCGTAAACGTCGCGCAACTTGGCCCGCGTGTTGGAGCTGTGCGGTGTCATGTCCGGATGCAGCACTTCACAGAGGACGAGTTTGTTCTCGCCTTTACGAATCGGGTCCGCTACAACGCACGCGGGCTGCAGCACGCAGTCCGACGAGGCGCCCTCGGCTTGGTTGGTGCTGGAACCGTCGAAGCCCCAGATGCCGGGCTGATCGCCGTCAGCGATGATCTTGGTCTTGGAACGCAGCAGCGGCGTGGGCTCGGTGCCGTCGATCCAGATGTACTCCGCCATATAGCTCATGGCCTAAAAGTTATCCGGGCTGCGTTTCAGAAGGCGTGTCGGATGTGTGAACGCTATGTGAACGGGCTCGGCCTGGCTCGACCCTTTCCGGCGTGACCGTGCAAGCTGTGGCATGGAGCGCCAACAGGATTACGTCCTTCGAACCGTCGAAGAACGCGGTATCCGCTTCATCCAGTTGTGGTTCACCGACGTGCTCGGGACCGCGAAGTCGTTCAACATCACGCCCGCCGAACTGGAGAACGCCCTCGAAGAGGGCATGACCTTCGACGGTTCGGCCATCGACGGTTTCTCGCGCGTCCAGGAATCCGATGTGCTCGCCCTGCCCGATCCGCGCACCTTCCAGATCCTGCCGCTGCGCCACGATCCGGCGGTCGCCCGCGTGTTCTGCGACGTGCTCAACCTCGACGGCACCCCGTTCGAAGGCGACCCGCGCCATGTGTTGCGCCGCACGCTCGAGAAGGCCCGGTCGGCCGGCTACACGTTCTTCGCCGCTCCCGAGCTCGAGTGGTTCTACTTCGAGAGCGCGGATGCCTTCGGCGCCGGCGGCCCCCAGCCGCTCGACACTGGTTCGTACTTCGAGCTCACGGTGGCCGACCGCGCCAGCGAGATGCGTCAGCGCACCGTCCTCACTCTCGAAGAGATGGGCATCCCCGTCGAGTACAGCCAGCACGAGGACTCGCCCAGCCAGCACGAGATCGACTTGCGCCACACCGATGCGCTGTCGATGGCCGACGCGGTGATGACGACGCGTCTGATCGTGAAGGAGATCGCGAATCAGTCGGGCGTGCACGCGACGTTCATGCCCAAACCCATCGCGGGCATGCAGGGCTCGGGCATGCACACCCACTTCTCGCTTTTCGACGGCGACACCAACGCGTTCTACGACGCCGACGATCCGGTCCATCTGTCCACGGTCGGGCGCGGGTTCATCGCCGGTCTATTGGCGCATGCCCGCGAGATCACCGCCGTTACCAACCAGTGGGTCAATAGTTACAAGCGACTCGTCGCCGGTTACGAGGCGCCGGTCTACGTGAGTTGGGCGCGCAACAACCGTTCGGCGCTTGTGCGCGTGCCGCCGGCCAAAGAAGGTCGTCCCGATCCGACACGCATCGAATACCGCTCGCCCGACCCCGCGTGCAACCCGTACCTCGCGTTCGCTGTCGTGCTCGCCGCTGGTCTGCGCGGTATCGAGAAGGGCTACGAGCTGCCGCCCGAAGCCGAGACAAACCTCTTCGCGCTCGACGACGCCGGGCGCGCCGCGCAAGGCATCACCGCGCTGCCGGGTTCGTTGGCGGAAGCGCTCGACGAGATGGAGGGATCGTCACTGGTCGCGGAGACGCTCGGCGACCACGTGTTCGAGTGGTTCCTGCGCAATAAGCGCGCTGAGTGGGTCGACTACAAGACGCACGTGACGCCCTTCGAACTCGAGCGCTACTTCACGGGCCTGTAGTGGAACCGCTGCTTCTCTTCCCCGATCCGGCTCCGCCTGAACTGGTGCAGGCGCTCGAGTTGGCGGGATATCCATGGCGCGGCGTGTCCTCGCCCGAGTCGGCGGTGCGCGACGAACCCGACGACGGATGGTCAGGCGCGATCATTGTGGCCTCGAGCGACGCCGAAGACGCGTTCGCGTTGTGCCGCGCGTTGCGCAAGCGTGACCAACCGCTTGAGCCACTGCTCGTACTCGTCGCCGCGCAGTACCTCGACGGCCTTGAACTACGCGAGGACCTCTTCGACGACTTTTGCATGTGGCCGTTCCAGCCCCGCGAACTCGAAGCGCGCCTGAAGCATCTGTTCTGGCGGACGGGGCGCGGGACGCGGCCCGAACTCGTGGAGTACGGACCGCTCGTGCTCAACACCGAGACCTATCAGGCGGCGGTGAACGGTCGACCGCTCGACTTAACGTTCCTCGAGTACGAGCTGTTGAAGTTCCTCGCCACGCACCCGGGCAAGGTCTTTACGCGCCAAACACTGCTGTCACGCGTATGGGGCTATGAGTACTACGGAGGGGCGCGCACCGTTGACGTGCACGTGCGGCGTCTGAGGGCAAAGCTCGACGATGAGGCCAACCTGATTCAAACCGTGCGAAGCGTTGGCTATCGCTTCGGACAATCTCGCTGGGGATAGCTGCGGGCGCAGGGAGCGGCGGCGGGAGCGTCGTCGGTGTCGCCGGTGTCGGTGTCGGTGGCGCCGCCGGCCAAGGCGCCCTGGTGGTGGGCGGGCGCGGCGGTGCAGCCGCGGTGACCGGCGGGGCGGGCGCCTCGACTTCGGCGGCGGCCACGACAGAACCGCCGCGCAACGCCATGAATATGTGCGTAGTGAAGAGCGCACCGGTCGTCGACCTCACGCTGCCGACGCCAACGCGGTTAAACCGCGGATCGACCAGGTTGGCGAAATGGTGCGGGCTGTCGATGAAGGCAACCATCAGATCGGCAACGCCGCTGCCCTGCCCGACGTTTTCGCCCATCGCGCTCCAGCTGGCCGACACGCCCGCGTGGAGATCGGGGCGATGCGAAATCTCGCCCGCGGCGGCCATATGGGCTGACCAGTCCCGCGCGATGTTGGTCAGGGTGGTGTCAGCCCCAAGAGTCTGCGCGCCGCTGGTGGCGCGCAGTGCGTTGATCGAATCGACAAACCCGGCGTCAACGCCCGACTCCGCCGCGCACGATTTCGGCGGCGAGCGCGCACCCGCGGCTCAACGGTGACGCCATCGACCACGTAGTAGCGAACGCGACGAGCGACGTACAGGTCATGAAGAACGCAGTCGCGGATCGGGTGAATCTCGGCACCTGCACCCATCGGCCGCGGAGTGCCGGTCCTAAAGGACGCTTGTCGCCGAATTGGTCTAGTAGTTCGTTTCGATCAGTTCGGAGCCCGCGTGATCGGCTTCGGCGGCTGTCGGTCTGGGTCCAGCCGAAGAGGAACGAGATCCCCGCGCCCATCATCATGAAGGCGACAGGCAAGCCGATCGTGATGATCAGGACGATCAGGATGACACCGAGCATCTGACGATTCTTACGCGATCCGCGCCCACGCTTCGATTTCCACGAGTCCACCGGCCGGTAGGGCCTTGACCACGATCGTCGAACGCGCGGGACGAGCGTCGCCGAACCCAGCCACGTAGGCCTCGTTCATCGTGGCGAAGTCGTCCATGTCGATGAGGAACACCGTGGTCTTCACGACGTTTTCCAGCGTGGCACCCTCGGTCGCGAGCAGGTCCTTGAGATTTTGCACCGCCTGTACCGCTTGTGCCGCCACGCCGCCTTCCACGAGCGCGCCGTCCTTCAGTCCGAGCTGACCGGAACAGACGAGCCAGTCACCGGAGCGAACGATGGGGGTATAGGGACCGATGGGCTTGCTCATGGCCAGCGAGCGTAGCGAGCCATCAAAACTGCGACGTTGACGTCCTGAAAGGACGTTAGGTCCGGCGCGTCGGCCACTTCCCCGGTAGGCCTTCGGCGAGCCACGCGGCCGCGGCCACGGCGGCGAAAACGGCATCGGAGCCGTTGACCGGCGGTCCGTCGCTCTCCTCGATCGTGACTTCGATCGGCGGCGTGTCGACGGCGCGCAACACGCCGAAGCTACGGATGGTCAGGTCGTGCACCTCACCGGCATCGTCAACCGCGATCGCCTCGCTGCGCACCCATCCGAGGCCCATATGCGCGGCACCGATGCAGTACGAGCGCAGCACGACCTCGTCGAGCACCTCGCCGGCGTTGACCGTGATGTGCAACGCGCCAGTTTCATCGAACCGGCAGTGCGCGGAGCCCGTCGACGGGCCGGTGACGCGACCAGTTCCTTCTAAGGCGGCGAGTAAGACAGCCGCCTCAGCCCATCCGCACGCGCGGGCGGCGAGCGACGTCGCCGGACCCGGCACATCGACCTCCTCCACGACGAGGCCAGGCGCGTACAACCTGATCGCGTCGGCGATGCCGGGCGTGCGCGCCACGCGTACGACACCCGTGCCATCCCCGCGCATGCCCGCGGCGAATGGCGGGCGCTTCGGCCCGCGTCGCACAACGTCCTCGCGCGCGTAGACGGCGCGCACGGTACGTCCGTGCTCGTCGGCGAGTCGGCGCGCGACGGCGCCAACGTCAGTGTGAAGCTTGCCGCCGAACGCGCCACCGTTGGCAAGCGCGGTGACGGGCTCGCCACCGGGCGCGCACCACGATGCGTCGGGCTCGAGATACGCCGGCTCCACCCAGGTCGTCCGCAGCGTGAGTTGCCACTCGCCATCGGGAACCGTCAGCGGATGGCGCAGCGGAATCGTCGAGCGTCGGCCTTGCACCTTTCCCGCCCGCGCCCGCGCCTCGGCCAGCGTGTCGCCTACGACCCATTCGCCGCCGGCGTCCAGCACGGCGACGAGCGCGTCTGGCGGCGCGGTGTCGTCGGCGAAGCCGCCGTGTCCGAAGACGACATCGGCGCCGACGCGTTGCGGCGCGCCACCTTCGATCGAGGCGCGACGCGCCGCGGCTTCGAGATCGCGCTCGCCGATCCCGCCGTCGAATGAAAACGCGTCGAGGATCGAGCGCCAGCCCGTGCACCGGCACAGGTGCGCCAATAACGACCGCTCGACGTCGTCGCGCGCCGCGGTGCGTTCGAGCGCGGCAAGGCGCATCACGATGCCCGGCGTGCAGAACCCGCACTGACTGGCGCCGGTCGCACAGAACGCGTCGCCGAAGCGGGCGCGAATCTCGGGCGCCAGGCCGTCGACGGTGGTGACGGCGCGGCCCGCCACGCGCCGCACCGGAGTTACGCACGCCACCCGCGGCGCGCCGTCTACCCACACCGTGCAGCAGCCGCATTGGCCCTGCGGAGCGCACCCGTCCTTGACCGACCGAACCCCTAGTTGCTCCCGCAGCGCATCTAGCAGGCTCACGCCATCGTCGTCGACGGCGACGTCGGCGCCGTCGAGACGAAACGAAATGGGCACCGGCGAACACTACGTTTCCCTTCCCATGGGAGAACCGCTGTCGCGTCGTTCGGTCTTGATCGGTGCCTCTGCGCTCGCGGTTCTGGCGGCGTGCGGCAAGAAGGACGACGACGTGAACGTCGCCGACGACACGTCGACTACTAGCGGCGACAAGGACGTGCTGTCCACCGTGATGGCCGGCAGCATGTTCCAGACCGGGATCGACGAGCGCATCTCTTTTGCGCTGTTCGAAGGCGTCCCGGCCTCGCTGGTTGGTGCTGACACCGTGGTGCGCGCCGCCTTCCAAAAGCCGGGAACGAGGGTCCTCACCGAGCCCGTGCTGGCCGTTCGCAAGTCCGAAGGCGTGGAAGAACGTCCGTATTACCTGGTCAAGCACCGATTCGACGAGCCCGGCGACTGGGGTCTGCGCGTCACCGTCGCGGGCAAGAAACCCGGCGACGCCGTCATCACCATCGCCGACCCGGCCACGGTCGCGTGGCCGACGCCGGGCACGCCGCTACCCAAAGTGGCTACGCCCACCGCGGCCAACACCTTGGGCGTGAACCCGATCTGCACGCACACGCCTGGACCGTGCCCGTGGCATGACCGCAGCCTCGACACGATGTTGGGCAACGGCAAGCCGACGATCGTGTTGCTGGCCACGCCGGCGTTGTGCACCTCCGCGGTGTGCGGTCCGGTGCTCGACATCCTGCTCGGCGAGAAGGACGCGATCGGCGCGAAGGCCAACGTGGCGCACGTCGAGGTCTTCGCCGACGCCACCGGCAAGGTCCTGAGCCCGGCGTTCGCGGCGTTCAAGACGACGTCGGAGCCCGTCCTCTTCTTCGCCGACAAAAACGGCGTCGTCACGGAACGGTTCAACGGACCCTTCGATCGCTCCGAAGCGCGCGAAGCCGTCGCCCGCCTACTCGCCTAGGCCTGCGAAGACTTCGTCGACGGCGGCCGCGACGCCGGGTTGGGCGTCGACGAGGCAGGCCGTTACCTCCGTAAGGTGCGACCGGTCGAACGCCAACAACCGACGCCGACTCAGCACACGGTGGAGCAGCTCGGCGACGCTGCCCGGATCGCCGTAGGACGAAGGCGCACCGCGCTCGGCACGTAGCGCGAGCGCACGCTGCCAGCCGAACCCCTGGCCGGTGACGTCGACCGCCATAGCGCGGGTGTAAGCGTCCAACAGCCCTGTGTCACCGAGCAGCGCGCCGTCGAATAGCAGCTCCCACCCGGCGTGGCCGACACCGCGCGCCGCGCCCCGCGGGACGCCGGCGTCGAGAAGCGAACGGGTTAGCGCGAGCGACTGGGAACGAAAGACCGGGAGGTCGTGAAAGACCGCGTCGGCCGCGTGGTGGCACGCGATGCCTGCCTGCACCGCCGCGCTCCACGACGATGCGTCGCCGATGCGAACGCCGGCCTCGCGTTGCAGATCGGGCAGCGCCGAGCCCAGCCAAAACGACGGGTCGTCAGAACGGTAGGTGGCGACGCGGATGTGGGCGAGGATATTCACGACGCCGCGGCGGCGTTAAAGACCAACCCGCGCGGCCGCGTCGAGCAGTCTGCCAACGTGCGGGTGCTCGGTGCCGTAGCGCATTTCGAGCAGCTTGAACGCGGCGAAGAAGTCCTTGATCTCCGACATCCGCGACTCGTGGGGCCGGAACACGTCTTTCAACTGCGTCAAGGTCGCCTGCTGGTAGTCCTCGACCGACATCGAGTTCGTCAGCTCGTCGAGCGTCTTGATGATCGACTCAAACTCGCCCTTTTCAAGCCACACGCCGTGATCGGCGACGCAGACCTCGACCCTTACCTTCGAAAAGGGGTACGTGAGTGTTCGCATCGGTTCGCCCGCACTCGGACACAACTGTGTCGACGCTTCGCCCTCTTCGGTGGCCGCAAAGATGTCGTCGTCAAGCCAGCGAACCCACGGCTCAGCGTTGTCCTTCGCACGACGCAACTCGTCGCGCTCAAACCACATGCCCTGGCACGTGGGGCAGTCATGAACCGTTGTGTGACCAAGCGTCGCTGGCTGAAGGGGCGTCGCGTCGTTGGGACAGTTCAACGACTAGCTAAACGAGCTACCGCAGCCACACGTCTTGGTTGCGTTCGGGTTGTTGATCGAAAAGCCGGCGCCCTGGAGGCCGTCCTTGAAGTCAAGGGTGGCGCCCACAAGTAGCTGCGCGGAGGTGGGGTCGACGACGACGCGCACGCCGGCGAAGTCGGACCGCAGATCCTCGTCGTCGGACTCGGCGTCGAAAAACATCTCATAGGAGAAGCCGGAGCAACCGCCGGGACGGACCGCGACACGCAACGCGAGACGATCGTCGCCCTCCTGCTTCAGCAGCTCGGCCACCTTCGCCGACGCAGCATCCGTGAGGATGATGCCGGTGCCCGGCTTGGTCTCGGTCTCGGATTCAGTGACGCTCACGAACGATTCCTCCTACGGAATTGACCTACTCAGGGTACTTCTAACGCAGTGCTAGATCGACACGGCACGGATCCCGGTCGGCCAGGGTGTGGAAAGCCGCGACCCGCACCCCAGTTGGAACATCAACGAACCCCTCCACCATTCCCCGATGGAGGTGGCACACCAGGTCCGGGTACACCTCGGCCAGTTCTTGGAACGGGCACCGAGTGAACGCGACCGTGGCCGTAGCCCCGTCGTCCGCCGTGGCGGGGTCGAACCCGAGCGAGAACAGCTCGTCGGTGAGCGCGGCCACGCATCGGGCGCTATCGGTGCGCCGCTGCATCCCCGCGGCCTCGGCGGCCGCCACGCCTTGGAAGCGTCCCGCCGTGGCGGCGGCCTCGGAATCGACACCGCCTACTGCGGCCGCGGCCGCCAGCATCGCTGCCAGCAGGCGCATCGAGGAGGACTCCAACCCCAACGATGGCGCATCGGCGGCGATCCGGTAGAGGTTCTGCGGTCGACCGACGGTGCCACGGTTGGCGGGGTCGACCTCGAGCAAACCGACCTCGCGCATGCGCTCCAAGTGCGGTCGAACGGTGTTGGGATGGAGGTCGAGCATCTCGGCTACCTCGGCCGTCGACAAGGGGCGCTCGCTCCGCGCGAGTTCCAGGTAGATGGCGTAACGAGTGTTGTCACCGAGCGCCTTGAAGACGCCGAGTCGATCCACACCGGGAATATTACTGCTTACAACCGGTAGAATTACTACGTGGTAACCGATATCGACGTCCGCGGAGCGCTCGCCGGGGTCATCGATCCCGAACTGGGCGACAGCGTGGTCGACCTCGGAATGGTCCGCGACATCAAGATCGACGGGCCGATCGTCACCGTTACCGTTGCTCTCACGACCGCCGGCTGCCCATTACGGGCCCAGTTCATGAAGGATGTGAAAGCCCGGGTAGGAGGCCTCGAAGGGGTCGACAAGGTCAACGTGAAGTTCGGCGAGATGACCGCCGAGCAAAAGCGCGGTTTGATGGACCGCGCCCGGTTCAAAGCGCAGGAACGCTCGACGCTTTCGATGGACCTGTCCCCGTCGGCGCGGGTCGCGGCGATCGCGTCCGGCAAGGGCGGCGTTGGCAAGAGCACCGTCACGGCGAACCTGGCCGTAGGTCTCGCGGCACGCGGGTTCAAGGTCGGCGTGCTGGACGCGGACATCGGAGGGTTTTCGATGCCGCGACTGCTGGGGGTCGAAGGCAAGGTCGAAGCCGAGAAGGGCGACGGCGACAGCGTTCTTATTACGCCGATCGAAAAGAAAATCGGCAGCGGGCTGCTGCGGGTTGTTTCGATGGGCGCGATCGAAGGGGCCGAGGAAGACGAAGCGGTGATGCTGCGCGGGCTGATGCTTAACCGCGCCCTCCAACACTTCCTGGAGGACGTCAAGTGGGGCGACGTGGACTACCTCCTCATCGACATGCCGCCCGGCACGAGCGACATCCAGATGGGGCTGGCCCGCATGCTGCCGCGCACCGAGGTCGTGATCGTCACCACTCCGGCGATCGCGGCGCAACAGGTAGCCGCTCGCGCCGCCGACATGGCGCGCAAGGGCTATCTGCGCGTCGTCGGCGTGATCGAGAACATGTGCGCGTTCGTTGCGCCCGACGGCGAGTCGTATCCGCTGTTCGGCGAGGGCGGCGGCAAGCGCCTCGCGCTCAAGCTCGGCGTGCCCTTGCTCGGCCAACTCCCGCTCGACGCTGCGGTCGCGCGCGGCGGCGACAAAGGCACGCCTGCGGTGCTGGGTGACGGGCCAGCTGCACACGCGTACAAGGAACTTCTCGACGTGCTGATCGAAGACGCACTGCCTCCGATCGACGCCGGCTGCAGCGCGATCGACGCGCTTGAGGCGCTGCTGCCTGACTAGTCGGCGATGCGCAGCGCGACTGCGGGCTTGATGCGCGCGGCCTGGCGAGCGGGGAAGTTCGACGCCGCGAGCGACGCGACGATCGCGATCACCGAAACGATGATGATGTTCGTCGTCGGGATCTCGAACTTGAGTGACTGCCCGCCGAACGTGTCGCTGTTGGTCAGCATGCTGTAGCTCGTCACCAACGCGAGCACGGTGCCAAGCACGACTCCCTGGATGGCCAGGAACGCTGACTCGATCAGAAACGCCTGACGCACCACCCGGCTGGGGAAGCCCATAGCGCGCAGCATCCCGATCTGGCGTCGGCGTTCGCGGACGGCGCGCACCATCACCACACCAAGCCCCGCTATGCCGATGATGAGCCCGAGCCCCAGGTAGCCCTGCATGAGGCTGAGGAACCCCTTTTGCTGGCTGAGTTGTCCGGAGATGTGACGCTCGAAGGTGTCGGCATCGACTCCGAAGGCGATGAGGTCGGCGGTCAGCCGGTCAGCGACGACCTCCGCGTCGGCGCCCGGCTTCACTGTTACGTAGTGACGGCTCGGCGTGACCGTGGCCGAGAAGGAGCGGAGGAAGGACTTGCCCACGAACGGTCCGCTGAACAGGAAGTCGCTGTCCATCTTGCCGGCGACTGTCAGCGTCGCGGTCTTGCCGGAGAGCGTGTCGAAGGCGCGAATTTTGTCGCCGACCTTCAAACCGCTCGCGGGCGGCCCGCCCTGCTGCAAGAAGAAGTTCGACAGGAGAACCAGCGACGGATCCTTCATTACGCCCTCCCAAGCAGCGCGATCACTCGTAAAGCGCGCGAGCCTCTCGTTCAACTTCGGCACGCCGTGGGCGAGCAGCTTTTCGTCGAAGCCAGACACCGACCAACGCGTACGCTCCTTGATGTCGTCGGTGGTCCATTCCGGGAACGAGACGTCGATGGTCGCATCGTCGACGACATCGCGGTTGGTCGCCAATGCACTCGACGGCACTGGGTTCGAATAGTTGCTATCGACGAGGACGTCGTAACCCGCCGCGGACTCTTGTGCGTAGCGCGGGGCCTGCGCGCTGAAGAGGTTGCTGAAGACGGACAGGAACGTGAGCGTGAAGACCACGATCGCGAAAATGAACAGCAGCATCGAGGTGCGGAACACGCGGGCGAGCGGATAGGCAAAACCCAAGCGGGCGGCGAGGGTGCGACGCGACACACCGAGCCGCGCTACGAACCAACTGGCGGCGTCATCGTTCGTGGCGACGATGGCGGTCGCGCTACCGACGAGGATCACACCCTGCTCGACGAACGCGCCGAACTCGGTACTCGACAGCGCGTCCGGGAAGATCGAGAACACGGCGATCGCCCACACGATCGGGATGCCACAGCCGATGAACACGGCGACGCGGCGCGGTAGAAACGCGCGCAGCAACGGGATGGACGACCAGCCGGCGATCGGCACGCCGCCGAGTACGGGGAACCAGGCGTCGCTGGCGACACCGGACTGAAGCAACACCAACCCGAACACAATGCCGACTACCGACAGGACGTAGGTGCGTGTCCGGACCCTGCCGCGCGCGGTTGGCTCGGCCAGGTCGCGAATGGCACGAATGACGTTGAGGCGACCGAGGCGGATGCTCGTGCCCCAGACGGTGGCCAACGAGATGTACGTACCGACCAGGAAGCCGATGATCAAACTCTGCGGTTCAAGCGAAAACTTCAAGCCGAAGTCGCCGCCGAAGCCTCCGTCAGCGCCAAAGATGCCAGCGGCCAGCGTCGCGACAAGCCGACCGACTCCGATGCCGACAATGACGCCGACCACAGACGACAGCAGCGCGTAGACGGCACCCTCCATACCGAAGGCGCGAACCAGCTGGTTTCGTTTGAGCCCGATCGCTCGCAGCATCCCGAGCTCGCTCTTCCGTTCGTCGGCGAGCATCACGAAGATCGTGATCAATAGACCAATACCTGCGATGACACTGAACGAGCCGATGCCGCCGAACAGCTGCGTGAACTGCGCCGCAATGTCGTCGGACTCGTCGAGCAAGTTCTGTTTCGCGGTGATCACTTCGACACCCTCAACCGAGTCCAGTCGCGAGTCGAGAGCCTTGCGAACCTGATCGGTGTGGGTGGCGCCGTCGAAGACGCCACCGCTGTTCGACACGAGCACGAGCGACGCGGGTGCCTCACCGCTGACCGCGCCGACCGGCTGACCGTTGCCGCCGGAAACGAGTTTCGCAATCGTGCCGGGCTCCGCGTAAAGGTTGCGTCCGCCGAACCCGGCGAGGCCCACGGTCGGCAGCACGGTGCGGACGACGAGGTCGATCTTGTTGGCGTAGCCATAGACAACGATGCGGTCGCCGACGTCCGCCTTGATTTCGTCCGCGAGGCTCTCACTGAGCACGGCCTGGTCTCCGGTAGGAGTTGGGCCGGCGTCGGCCATGCCCGTCGCCCCTACGTCACCACCGAACGCGCGGGCCTCTTCGAAGTCGACCTCGCCGAGGCCAGCGAATGGCTCGGCCAGCGAATCTTCGCCGGTCGTGGACACCGACACACCCGCGCGGCTCATCTTCAGCAGCCCGTCGACGTTCGGGATCGCCTGTGCTTTGAGCGAGTCGTAGACGCCTTGGTTGTTGTTCAGGCCGATCGCCCGGACGATGAGGTCGGTGGGACCGAGTTCTCGCCGGGCGATGTCGTTGAACGACGCGCCCAGCGTGTTGCCAACGATGAGCGCGGCGGTGATGATCGCCGTTCCGAGCATGGCGCCGAGCGTTACGAGCGCGGCCTCGCCGCGCCGACGCGTGAGGTTGCGAAACGCCAGCCGCCGGATCGTCGGCCACGCGACCGCGTCGAAAATGCTGACAACGAGAAATGCGATCGGCGCCAGAACCAGCAGGACCAGCGGCAGCAGGACAATGCCCACTTAACGGGCCTTCTTGGCTGTTGCCTTTTTCGCCGGTGCCTTCGCGGTCGCCTTCTTGACTGTCGCCTTCTTAACTGGCGCCTTCTTAACTGGCGCCTTCTTCGCGGTCGGCTTCTCGACTGGCGCCTTCGTGCGCGTACCCGGAGCGGCTACGCCGTTGGCGCGCTTCAGTAACGACGCGGTCGACCCGTCGGCGACGATGTGGCCGTCGGCCATGCGCACGAGACGCCGCGCGCTCGCCGCAATCCCGTCGTCATGGGTGACGACCAGGATTGTCTGGCCTGCATCGTTGACTTCTTGCAGCAGATCGAGCACGGCGATCGCCATGTGCGAATCGAGGTTGCCGGTTGGTTCGTCCGCCCACACGATCGCGGGTTCTGCGACCAACGCTCTGGCGACTGCCACCCGTTGCTGTTCGCCGCCGGATAGTTCGTTTGGCTTGTGCTTGGGTCGATGCCCGAGCCCGACGCGCTCGAGCATTGCCATCGAGCGTTCGCGCGCCTCGGACGACTTCACGCCGGTGAGCAACAACGGCAACTCGACGTTCTCAACCGCGGACAACACGGGGATCAAGTTGAAGCTCTGAAAGATGAAGCCCATGCGCCCGGCGCGATGCTCGGTGCGATCGCCGTCCTTCATCCTGTGGATGTCGCTCCCGTCAATGGAGACCGCACCCTCGTCGATGTCGTCAAGGCCCGACAGACAGTTCAAGAGCGTGGTTTTCCCACAACCCGAGGGGCCCATCACCGCGACGAACTCGCCGGGTTCGATCGTGAGGTTCACACCGTTCAGGGCCAAAACCTCATCGGCGCCAGTGCGGTAGACCTTCGTGACGCCCGAAGCGTCAAGGATGGGCGACATGGCGGGCGAGGCTATTCGGGCGGTCCCCGTATTCCCTAACTGATATGTCGCTTTTGCCGTGCTTCTCAGGCGGCGCGTGGCGGACCACGTTGCGGTGATGTCGTCGGGGTGGCGAGTCCTCGCGAGACCTTCGGCGCGCATCTTGCGGAGGTGGGCCCACAAGGAGAACTCGGCGATCGGATACCGGTCCTTCGGGACGTCGGTATACACGTCTTCGACCAGTTGTTTTGGCGTGGCCGAACCGCGCTTTGCGAGCGACGCACCCACGACGCGTTCCCGCTCGACGCGGTGATCGATGTACCAGCCGACAATTGCGTCGGCATTCGGTAGCAACGGGCCGTGCGCCGGAGCGATCGCGCCGACGTGCATCCGTCGGACCCGCTCGAGCGAGTCCAGGTACAGCTTCATGTCGCCGTCGGGCGGTGAGATCACCACGGTTGAGCCCGCCATCACGTGGTCGCCCGAGAACAACAGGTCCTCCTCTTCGAGGTACCAGCAGAGGTGGTTGCTCGCATGGCCAGGTGTATGAATCGCCCGCAGCGTGAAGTCGTCGTGTTGCACCACGTAGCCGTCGCCTGCGTCGACGTCGGTCGTGAGCGCGTCGCGCGAGTCGAACCCGATCACTGTCGCGCCGGTCGCCGCCTTCAGCGGCGCCACACCAGGCGCGTGGTCGGGATGGGTATGAGTCACAACGATCGTCTTGATCGCGCGCGCCGGGCCGCCGCGGGCGATCCGGGCGATGTGATGTTCGTTGTCGGGCCCGGGATCGAGCACCACGACGTGGCCGGACTTCGCGCCGCCGATCAGATACGTGTTCGTGCCCGGCCCGGTGAACACGCCCGGGTTCGGGCACGTGAGGCGCCGAACGAGCGGCGTGAGTTGCGTGATCCTGCCGGCGACAACCGCCGCGTCTCGCGTCGGCGTCTTCGTTGTGCTCAATGGGCGATTTCGCGGCTCTCGACGCGGGTGCCGCCCTCACCTTTGCCGTCGATTACTTCGTCGTAGCCGGGATCGCCCGGAAGCAGGATGCGCATGCCGTTGGCGTCGCTCACGACCTTCGGCAACACCGTCACGACCTCGTCAATCGCCGCGGCCGCCGCCAATAGCTCGGCGGAGGTTTCGAAGCGCCCTATCGCTTCGAGGTTCCTGATGGTCGGAAAGATCAGGTCGAGTTCGCGCGCTTGCTGTTGGCGCAACGCCTCCGCCGGGTTGATCCAGATGGTGGCGATGGTTTCGCGGTCGTCGTGCACCGGTCGTTGCTCGGGCGGCGCCGCCGCCACGAAAAAGCGCGTGTCGTACCGACGCGTCGGACCGACCGGAGTGATCCAGTGCGCGAAGTAGTAAATGTCTCCCGCCATGATGCGGAGGTTCTCGGCCGCGCACACCTCGACCAGGCTCGTCTCACCGTGGTCGACGCTGTGGCGCCAGGAGGCGAAGCGGGCCGCGGTTTCGGGATCGGCCAGCGATACCACCTGGTCGCGCGCGTCCATGGCGAGCAACACGCCCGCTTCCTCGAAACACTCACGGACCGCGGCGATCCAGAACGCGAGGCCGCCGTGTTCGATGCCCAGTTGGTGCGAGGCATCGGCATCGGTGCGGCCGGGGCAAAGTGCTTCGACTTCGGGCCCGCTGTCGGCGGGATCGACCGCGCCGCCAGGAAAGACGTAGGCGCCGCCGACGAAATCGGAGTTGAGGTTCCGGCGCATCATGCAGACCTCGAGGCCGGTCGCTCCGTCCCGTACGAGCATCACGGTGGCCGCGTCCCGAGGAACCAAGGGCGCAGCGTCCGACATTCCAATCGACCCTACCCGCACCCTTCGTGCGTGCGCGTTCCTCTAACTTGCCGTCATGGCCGAGTTGGGAGACAACGTCCGCGGCGCGATCGACTCGGTGGCGCGGTTCGTTCCCCGCAGCGTGAAGGGCATCGTCGCCGTGTTGGTGGCGTTCTCCATCGGCGCCTCGCTATCGGGCGCGATCCTCTACACCTACTACGACTACCGCCAGGCCGAGTCGGAGAAAAACGCCGCTGACTTCGTCAAGACGTTCAAGCGGCGCTTCGACAACGCGACGAAAACGATTGAGGCGGAGAGCGAGAACGCCAAGTCGGAGATCCAGGAGCAGATCGAACCGTTGCGGCGCCTGCGCGCGGAGGGTGACACCATCGAAGCGTTGGTGAAGTCGACCGCACCGTCGCTGTTCTTCGTCCGTTCGCTCGACGAAAGCGGCGCACCGACGGTTGGCAGCGGATTCGCGGTTGCCTCCGACAACGAACAGACCTTTGTGGTCACCAGCTTCGCGACGGTGCGCGCCGCAACCGCGCGCCCCGGTCCCGCGGTCGAGGTGCGCCAACGCGATCAAACGGTCAAGGCCACGTTGTGGACCTGGGACGAGAGCAAGGACCTGGCGCTTCTCATCGTCCAGCGCGGCAAGGTTCCGACGTTGGGATTTGCGGACAAGGGATCGGTGAAGACGGGCGAGCGCGTGTTCGCACTCTCCGCGCTCGGCGCGTTAGGTGGCGCCGCGACGCAGGGCTTCGTGGCCGATGTGTCGTCTCCCGGTATTCAGCACGACGCATCGATCGGCCAGGCGTTCCAGGGCGGCCCGCTGCTGGACTCTGACGGCAAGGTCGTCGGCGTGTCGTCGCGCTCGTTCGCCCCACTCGGATTCCAGAGCGACAACGTCTGGTGGGCGCCCGCGATCCGTCAAGCGTGCGAGAAAATTCTCAAGTGCCCCAACGACGCCGTGTCAGGCGCCGGGGATAAACGCTGACCCTTCGTCGTCGAACCTTCGGTCCGACGACGAGCAAAGAGGACGGGCCTTCGGCCCGCGTCCTGTCGCCTGCGGACCGAGCAAGTCGGATCCTCCGGCCACCCGTGGCCGACCACTCACGCCGTGTATCGGCGGCCGTCCGCTACAGCTCGTCGTCGAACCTTCGGTTCGACGACGAAGGGCGGCGCTAGGGAAAGAGAATCCCGCCGTTGTCGGGGGGTTCGGTGGTGGTCGTGGTGGTCTCGACGGGCGGTTCTTCCGCCACCGGGGGCTTCACCTCGAACTCGTATTGCTGCTCCGACGTTACGTCGCCGCGTGCCGCGACGGTCGCCCGGGTCGAACCCGCCGCGCTGCTCGCGACTAAGGCGCTCGGTGATGGAGGTGATCGGCGCCGGTTGGTCAAAGTCGGTGATCGGCACATCCTTGAGCGCCTGGCTCATGAACGCCTTCCACGTACGAGCGGGGATGGTGCCGCCGTAAACGCGGGGCACACCCTTGATCCGAAGGAGCGGAACGCGACCTGTCGTGTTGCCCATCCAGACCGCGGTCGACAGCGTGGGAGTGAACCCGACGAACCACGCGTCAGCGTTGTCGTTGGTCGAGCCGGTCTTGCCGGCGGCGGGCCGGCCGATGTCGGCCGCGGTGCCGGTCCCCGCGGCGATCACGCCGCGCATCAGGTCGGTCGCGTTGTTGGCCACGATCGGGTCGAGCGCCCTTTCGGGAGTCCGCTTCGTATTGTCCAGCAGCACCTTGCCGGCGCTATCGGTCACCTTGACGATCGGCGTCGCCGGCTGCCGCTCACCCTTATTGGCAAACACCGAATAGGCGGCCGCCATCTCCAGCGGCGCGGTGTCCTCGACACCAAGGGTCACGCCCGCGACGCCGTGGATCGCGGGGACGTAGAAGGCACTGCCGACACCCAGCTTCTTGGCTATCTCGACTCCGGCGCCCACCCCAACGTCGGCTTCGAGCGCGGCGAACACCGTGTTGGTGGATTGCGCGGTGGCGGCGCGCAGTGTCTGCGACCCGCCGCCGTGACCCTCGTTGTTGGAGATCGTGCACTTCGAGTTCGCGGTCACCCGGCAATTCGGAATCTTGTACGTGCTCGGCGCCGGATACACCTTGGTGGGCGAGATGCCCTTGTCGAGCGCGGCGGCGAGCGTGAAGGGCTTCCACGACGACCCCGTCTGCCGTCCAGGGCCACCACCGCTGATCACCGCGGTCGGATCGTCCCAACACGCCGCCCGCACTTCGATGGGGAACGTCGGGATCTTGGGACAACCGCCGAGCGCCAGGTTCACGTTGGCCGACGGTCCCTCGTAGAAGTTCCGCCCACCGACCATCGCCTTCACGAACCCGGTCGGCGGTTCGACGGCTGCGATGGCCATCTCGAGCGGCGCCGACGTGCCGCTCAGCGAGTCCGCCACCGCCTTCTCCGCCGCTTCCTGCACCGCCGGATCGAGGCTGGTCTGAATGCGCAGGCCGCCCCGGTCGGGATCGAACCCGCGCGCGCGCAGATACTTCTCGACGTAGTCGACGTAATAGGGGTACTTGCGGAACTCCTTGACCGGAGGCTGGATGAGCGTTGCCGGCCCCGGCGGCTTCCCGCGCACGACGGGCCAGACGACCTCCGCGGCGGCGGCGTTGTGTTCGTCCTGGGTGATGTAGCCCTGGTTGAACATCTGTTTCAGGATCGACAAACGACGCGCTTCGGCACCGTCGGGGTTGCCGCGGGGTTGGTACACACTCGGCGCGGGGACCACTGCCGCCAACAAGGCCGATTCCGAAAGTGTCAGGTCGTTGACGCGCTTGCGGAAGTAGGTCTCTGATGCTGCGCCCACGCCGTACGCGCCTTCACCGAGATAGATCGTGTTCAGGTAGCGAAAGAGGATCTCGTCCTTCGACAGCTTGCGGTCGACGCGGTTGGCGAGGATTGCTTCTTTCACCTTGCGTTGAATCGTCCGTTCGTTGCCCGTGTAGACGTTCTTCACGTACTGCTGGGTGATCGTGGATCCGCCCTGTACGACGCGACCACCGCGTATGTCGGCCCACAGCGCGCGGAAGCTGCCCCGCAGATCGACGCCTGAGTGCTTGTAGAAGCTGCGGTCCTCCGACGCGATTACCGCTTGCTTCAAACTCGTCGGGAGGTCAGCGGGCAATACCGGAATGTTCTGGTCGAATTCCCGGAACACCGCAATCTCGTTGCCTTCGGCGTCGTAGACGTGGCTGATGCGGCTCTGCACGCCGGCGCGCTCACTAGGCAGGTTCACCGGCAGCGGCAAGAAGATGAGCGATACCACGACGGTCCCTGTCACAGCGACGGGCACCGTCACGATCGCGAGCGCCGCGACTTTGAGCGCACGAAGGAGCCGGGTCATTACCGGCTCAGCATCGCAGAGAGTGGCGGCCGCGCTGCGGCGGGCGCCGGGACTACTTAGACGCCGGCGACGGTCTTGCGCTCGAGCTCGTTGAGCCCGCCCCAGATGCCGTGCTGTTCGCGAATGCGAATCGCCATCTCGAGGCACGGTTCACGAACCGAGCACTGCGCGCAGATGGCCTTGGCGCGGGTTTCGCGGTATTCCTTCTGTTCCTTGCGCTCGAAGGTGTCAGGTGGGAAGAACACCGTCGCGTGAGGCCCGCGGCATGCCGCCTTCTCCTGCCAAGTTTCTTCAAGACGAACGCTGCTGCTCATCGCTTTTGAACCCCCCTGGTTCCAGCTGAGGCACGGCAGGCTAGAACTCAGATACCGTCGTTACAAGGGATCATGTCGATGCCTTTGAGCGATCTCTGTAGTCTTTCGCTGCACCTTCCTCGGGTTCGACGTCCAGGAAAAGCCCGTCGATGCCGATCACACGGATGGCGACGCCGTCCTCGATAGGTGTCGCCCGATTGGTCCGCGCTCGCCAGGTCGCGCCGAGAACCGAGACCACGCCCTCGGGATGCAACACCCCGACCGCGCTGCCGATCTCGCCGATAAAGCCGTCGCGACCAATCGTCGGGCTCGAGAACCGCGCGCGCACCAGCGATGGCAGTCCCGCGAGCATGAATGCGGCGGTCAACCCGAAGACCGCCAGCGACCAGACCAGCGGCACGGTCATGCCGTCGCGGTAGAGCGTCACCGTGCCGTAGAGCATTGCGCTCGCGCCGATGGCCGACCACACGCGGGGCGCGCCCGCTTGCAGGTCGATGGCGAAGCCGAACACCGCGAACACGAGCGCGGCAACCGCTACACCGTTGACCGGGAGTCCCCCCAAGCCAAGCGCGGCGAGCGCTAGCAGCAACGCACTCGTGGCCGCGGCTAGGCCGATGCCGGCGGTCGCGAACTCGAGCAACGCCAGGAGCAGGCCGAACACGAGCAGCGCGTACGCCGGTCCGGGCGACGTCATGCCGTGAATTGCCCGCGCCGTCAATGTGGGCTTGGCAAAGTGCACCTCTACGTTGGGTTCACGGTGCGGCACCCCGTCCTTGCTGCGCACCACCGTCGACGGGATTGTTATGCCGCCCCGGCCATCGAGGCTCACGACGAAATCGCCGAGCGTGGGCGAGCGCAAGTCGACGTCGACGTCGACATTCGGCGGGCCAGCAACGTCGGCGCCGGGCGCGACACCGACGACGTCGGCGACCAGCAGCAACTTCACGTTGTCGCCACCGACGCGGCCGTTGCGGGTGGGGCCGACCCAGATGCCGACGGGCGTGGCGGCGCGGCGAACCGCGCCGGAGAGCTTCGCAAAGCGCGCTTCGGAGAGCACCGAACGCGGCGAATCGAGCTGTACAACCAGCGCCGCGACACCATCATCGTCGCCGTCACGAATCGCGTGTTGCCAGAAGTCGGCCTGCACGTTGTCGAGCAGTCCGCTGATCTGGATGACCGACACGACCGGTCGATCGGTCTTCGCCCCTGCCCGAGCGGGCATGATCATCAGGCCGCCGAGCGCCATCAGCGAGGCGGCTATGCCGAGGACGGCCTTGCGCATGCGTGCTCCTTGATGGTTGGAGGGACAAAAGACGTGGACACTGCCGGGTTCTGCACCCAGGCCCGAGTGCTCATCGTCGCCGGGAAGGGCGGCGTCGGCAAAACGACGGTCGCCGCAACCATCGCAAAGATGGCGGCCTCGGCCGGATTGCGCGCGCTCATCGTCGAGATTGAGGGCAAAAGCGGCCTTGGCGCGGCCTTCGGCCAGCCCGAGGCCCTCGAATACGAGGACCGGGAGATGGCGCCGGGAATTCGGGCCCGCACCGTCACCCCCGACCACGCGCTGGTCGAGTGGCTCGAGGACCACGGCCTGAAGCGCGTGTCCAAGCGCCTCGCGAAGTCGGGGGCGCTCGACGTTGTCTCGTCGGCCATCCCCGGCATCAAGGACATCCTCGTGCTGGCAAAGTGAAAGCGCTGGCGCGCGACGACGACGCCGATCTGATCATCGTGGATGCCCCCGCGGCCGGCCACGCCATCACCTTTCTCGCGTCCGCGCGCGGACTGCTGGACGCGATTCGCGTCGGGCCGATCTCGAACAGGCACGCGAGGTCGACGACGATGCTGAGCGATGCGTCGCGGTGCCAGGTGGTGCTGGTCACGCTGCCCGAGGAGACGCCGGTCAACGAGGCAATCGAAACCGCGTTCAAGCTCGAGGACCGCGTCGGCATCAAGCTCGGCCCGCTCGTGGTCAACGGCGGTGTATCCGGTGCTGGACCTCGATCCGTCCGCCGCCGACAACGCCGGGCTCGACGCCGGCTGATGCCGACGCGCTGCGCGACGCCGCCGAGTTCCGGTTGCACCGCCAACGGCTGCAGGGCGACCAGGTTGCGCGCCTCGCCGACGAGTTGCCGCTGCCGCAGATCGTGTTGCCCCAGCTGTTCACGTCCGCCATCCGGGCGACGAGATCAACCAGCTTGCAGAGGCGATGCGCCAACAGGTCGAGCAACTCCCCGCCGAGGTAAAGCCATGAGCGGGGTGCGCGAACTCGCGCGACGAGCAACGTCGTCGTGTGTTGCGGTTCCGGTGGCGTCGGCAAGACCACGACCGCGGCCGCGATCGCGGTCGAAGCGGCTTCGCTCGGACGACGCGCCTGCGTGGTGACGATCGACCCCGCTCGCCGCTTGGCCGACGCGCTTGGTCTGGGCGAGCTCACCAACGAACCCCGCCGGGTCGAAGGCAAATGGTCGGGCGAGTTGTGGGCGCTCATGCTCGACACCAAGACCACCTTCGACGCACTCGTCACCCAGTACGCGACGGACCCGGCCCAAGCCGAGCGCATCATCGCCAACCGCCTGTACCGCAACGTGTCGGGCGCGCTGTCGGGCACGCAGGAGTACATGGCGATGGAGAAACTGCACGAGCTGCACGCCACCGGGCGCTTCGACGTGATCGTGATCGACACGCCGCCTACGCGCAACGCCCTCGACTTCCTCGACGCGCCGCGTCGCATCACCCGGCTGCTCGACAACCGGCTCTTCCGGTTGCTGATCATGCCGACCCAGTCGTATCTGAAGCTCGTCGGCGCCGCGACCCAGCGCATCCTGCGCACGATCGCGCGCGTCGTGGGCGCCGAGGTGGTCGACGACGCGGTGGCGTTCTTCGAGGCGTTCGAGGGCATGGAGCAGGGCTTCCGTGATCGCGCGCAGGCGGTCATCACGTTGCTGTCCGACGACGCGACCGCGTTCGTCGTAGTCGCGTCTCCACGCCGCGACGCGACGCACGAGGCCGTGTTCTTCGCCGACAAGCTCATCGAGGCCGGCTTGGGCGTCGACGGCGTCATCGTGAACCGGATGCAGCCGGTCTTCGGCACGAGCGAACCCAAGTTGCCTGCGGATGCGTCCTCGGCGGTGCGGCTGTTGCTCGAGAACCGCAACGACGTTCGCCGCGCTCTACGACAGCGAGCACCGTCAGATGGGGGCGTTGAAGGACGCGGCCGACGGGGCGCCCGTGGCCTACATCCCGATGCTCATCGACGACGTGCACGACGTCACCGGCCTTGACCTCGTCCGCGAGCACTTGTGAGCGAATACGATGCCGGCCGTGCCGACCGTGCTTGTTGCCGCCGACGCCGCGTTCGTGCGCGACGAGGTCATCGCCGCCCTGGCCGGGGACTACGAGGTGCTCGCGGTGGGCGGAGGACGTGACGTGCGCACCGCCGTCGCCGAGAACGACATCGACCTCGCCGTCATCGACATGCAGATGGGCTCGATGGGTGGCATTGCGGCCACGATGGACTTGCGCCTCGAGGAGAGCGGCGGTCGCATCGACCACGTGCCGGTGCTGCTCCTGCTCGACCGCCGGGCCGATGTGTTCCTTGCCCGGCGCGCCGGCGCCGAGGGCTTCTTGGTCAAGCCGATCTCACCGCTCAAGCTGCGCCGGGCGGTCGCCGCGTTGCTGGCGGGCGACGACTACGAGGACACCGCGCACACCCCGTCACCAGTCCTCGCGACGTAACCGCTCCGAATCGGCCCGACTACTCTGTCGGCCTACCGGGAAGTAGCGCAGCTTGGTTAGCGCGCAGCGTTCGGGACGCTGAGGCCGGGGGTTCAAATCCCCCCTTCCCGACCAAATCGGTCCGTCGTATGGCAACATGGCGGCCATGACTTTCCGCACCCGCCTCGCCGTGGTCGTCCTCGGCGCCCTCTCACTGGTTGGCGGAGGCTTCACCGCCGCGAACGCGATGGCACCGCCGCCGCAGTGCGTCCGCAACTGCTCACCGATCGAGATCGACACGACCGGACCCGTGCTACGGCGTCATCGTCGGCAACCTCGAGCTGAACAACTTCTGCTACCTCGGCCCGCCGTCACCCATTTAGGCACGACTTGAATCGTCGTGTGAGCGACCTGCCCTCGGTTGGCGCCGGCGATTGGACCCACATCTACGACCCGTCGGTCGGCGAGGACGAGCAGTGGTACGTCAACGACCACACGTTCTTCCGTGACAACGACGGCACGTGGCACCTGATCGGGATCACGCACGCCGAACCGTTCATGCCGTTCGACGAGAAGTCACCTCTGCGCACGCGACCGCGCCGAATCTCCTTGGCCCGTGGACGAAGCAGCCGTTCGCGTTGTCGACCGACGAGGCCTTGGGCGAGATCGCATTTGTGGGCGCCGCATGTGATCGCGCACGACGAGCGGTACTGGATGTTCGTGTGCGCGGGTGGCCCTTCGCCCCAGGACTACCGCTTGCACCTCGCGACGTCGAGCGACGGATGGAACTGGACGCGTCATCGCGGCGAATCCGCTCGTCGTAGACGGCTACGAAGCGCGTGACCCGATGGTGCTGCGGGTCGAGGACCGCTGGGTCATGTATTACACGGCCACGAGCGAGCCCACGGGCGGCAACCACGTCGTGGTCGCGACCGAGTCGGACGACCTCGTGCACTGGTCGGGACGCACGATCGTGTACCGCGACGAGTGAAGCGGGCACCGGCGCGGGACCGACCGAGTCGCCCTTCGTCGTGCCGCGCGACGGCCGGTACTACCTGTTCATGGGACCGGCCGACTTCGCCGAAGCGATGGCGACGATCGCCGCGCGGCGACAAACCTGACTGGGCGACGGCGTACTCGTCGACGATCGTTTTGGCGAGCGACGACCCGTTGCACTTCGAGCGCGCCGACGCCGTCGGATCGATCGCGTCACACGCGGCGGAGGTGATCGTCGACGAGAACGGCGACGACTGGATCAGCCATTGCGGATGGGGTCAAGGCGGCGTGTACGTCGCCCCGCTGCACTTCGACGGACCTAGGAATGCACCCAGATCGGCGAACCCAGCGGCGCGAGCCCCGCGTCCCAGATGAAGTTGATCGAGGCGTTGCTCAAGCGCACGCACCCGTGCGACGCCGGGTAGGGCGGGATCGAGTTCGATCCGTGGATGGCGTGGCCGGCCGAGGTGAAGTACTTCGGCCGATAGAGCGTGCCCAGGTGGGATTCGCGCACGCCGTTGAT
Source organism: uncultured Actinomycetes bacterium (assembly GCA_963769985.1). Taxonomy (GTDB): domain Bacteria; phylum Actinomycetota; class Acidimicrobiia; order Acidimicrobiales; family JACCXE01; genus JACCXE01. The sequence continues at coordinate 469,097 of CAVYNR010000011.1, forward strand.
CTGACGATCGAATGTGAAGCGTCCCTCTGGCGTGACGGAGCGATAGGTACGGCCGCCGTGGGAGTACGTGCCGTTACTGCCGGTCGACGTATTGAACGCCCACAGCACGGCGCCGTCGCGGATCACGAGCAGCAACTGCCGCGACTTGTCGACCTCGACGAGGTTGCCCGAAGTACTCGACGCCGTCGGCCGGCAGCAGCTGAGCGCCGCTTGGTCTTCGGGCCCGATCCGGCCGTCGCGGGGCAAGCCGTTGGCCTTCTGCAGCGCGTAGACGGCCTGGGTCGTGTTGGAGTCGAAGCTGCCGTTCACGCCCGGTAACCAGTAGCCCAGAGCGAGCAGCCGCTCTTGGAGCGCGGCGACTCCGGGGCCGAGCGCACCGAACTTGAGGACCTCTTCGACGACGCGAGGCACGCCGGCACCCGTCACGATGCGATCGCCGCCGATGGCGACGTTCACGCCGCCGGGATACGTCGGGTCATAGGCGAGGAAGCTCGAACGGTCCTGGCCGAAGGGCGTGAACACGCGTACGTGCGGGCCACCGCCCGGGCCGGCGCCGGTAGCGACGCCCTGCACGCCGTCGATCATGCCGATGGCGACGGTGATGCCGCCGAGGAAGCCTGGGTCATAGGCCATCCACTCCGCGGTCAGCACGCCGTCGGAGAACACGCGCAGATGCGGTCCGCCTGCGCTCGAGGGGCCGGTGATGACTCGACCGAGGCCGGCGGCGACGCTGACGCCACCGAGAAAGCCCGGGTCGTAGGCCATCCACTCGTCCTTGAGCCCGCCGCTGCCGTCGAAGGTCTTGATGTGCGGTCCGCCCTCGAACGCCGGGGCGGTGACGACCTCGGCCAGGCCGCCACCATCGGCCTCACCCGCCGCCACGTGCAGCCCGCCTCGGAAGCCGGGGTCGTACGCGAACCAGCGGTGCAACACATTGCCCGCGCCGTCGAAGGTGCGCACCTCAGGGCCGCCGCCGAAGCCCGGCCCGGTAACGATCTCCGCCTTGCCGTTTCCGTCGAGGTCGGCGGCGGCGACGTACACACCGCCGCGGAACGCATCGTCGTACACGTTGAAGTCGCCGACCAGCGCGCCGGCCATCGAGAACACATGAACGTTGGGCCCACCGCCCGGACCGGCTCCGGTGACGATCTCGGGCTCGCTGTCGCCCAGCACGTCGGCCACCGCAACCGAAACTCCGCCGCGGAAGCTGGTGTCGTAGGCAAAGAAGTTGCCGAGTTCGGTACCGACGCCCTGGAAGATTCGCACGTGCGGACCGCCACCGGGCAAAACGACGACCTTTGCTGCCGACGCCGCCGCCACCGGCCCAAGCAGCGTGAAGGCAACCACCGCTGCTACCCCAACAATCAGTCTTTTCATGGTGCGGTGAGGCTATCCCGCGAGGTTGTGCAGGATCGCCCTTTCGATCTCCTTGAGCATCTCGGCATCCTCGACCTTGCGCCCGGAACGGTCGCGCACGTAGAACGCGTCGACCACGCGCACGCCCAAGGTCTGGACCTTGGCGGAGCGCACGTCGAGGTCAAGCTCGGCGAGCGCCCGCGCGATCGAATACAGCACTCCGATGCGGTCACCGGTCTCGACGTCGATGACGGTCGCGTCCGCCGACGCGTCGTTGTCGATCGTGACCGAACTGCCGTGCGCGAAGCGGCGAGTACGCGCTGGCGCCCGTAGGTGCGCGCCCGTTCCGCCACGCGGGCGTGGACGGCGAGGCGGCCGTCGAGCGCGCGTTCGATGATCGGCGATCACGCGGTCCCACGGCGTGACGTCGCGGTACGGGTCGTTGACGCGGAACTCCTCGAGGGCGCGGCCGTCGTCGCTCGAGTGAATACCGGCGGTCAACACGTCGAGGCCGTGCATAGCGAGCACTCCGGTCACACGGCTGAACAGCCCGGGCCGGTCGTCGGTCATGACCGTCAGCAGGTTCCCGTCACCGGCGATCCGCTGACCGGGCTCCGCCAGTTCCGCGAGTTGCTCGTCGGTGGGGAACGACGCCGGCGGTCACCGCGGTCGCCTCGCCGCCGGCCAGACACGCTGCGCGGTGCGATCGACGAGCTGCGCGAGCAGCTGCGCCTTCCACGGACTCCACGCCGACGGTCCCGTGGCCAACGAATCGGCCTCGGTCAGCGCCGCCAGCAGTTCGAGGCGTTCGAGCGTCTTGACCTCGTCGGCGACGCGTTGAATGGTCGACGGGTCGTCGAGGTCGCGGCGCGTCGCCACGTCCGGCAGGAGAAGGTGGTGCTCGACGATGCGCGACGAGCGTCGCCGCGTCTTCATCGGAAAAGCCCATTCGATCGGCGAGCCCGGCCACCAACGTCATACCGACCTCGGTGTGGTCACCGGGCGTTCCTTTGCCCAGGTCGTGCATGAACGCGCCCACCACGAGCAGGTCGGAGCGCTTGCACGCGATCGATGAGTTCCGATGCGTTCGCGGTGGCCTCCAACAGATGCCGGTCGACGGTGAAGCGGTGGTAGGCGTTGTGCTGCGGCTTGGCGCGCACCGGCAAGCCACTCGGGCAACATGCGGGTCCACACACCGCGCTGATCGAGCGCTTCCACCACGCGGATAGCCGGGCGACCGGCGAGGAACAACTCGATGAACAACAGGCGCGCGTCCTCGGGCCAGCGTTCCGGCAGGGTCGGGGTCGTCGCCAGCAGCTCCAGCGACTCGCGTTCGATGGCAACGTCGTCGCGCGCCGCCGCAACCGCGACGCGCAACGCGGTGAGCGGATCGTTCTCCGCGACATGCGGATCGACGTGCAGTTCGTCGTCGTGCAGCGAAATCCCAGGGCCGACCTCGCGGGTGCGGCGACCGACGCGGCCGAGCGGGCCGCGCAGACTCGCACGCACGCGCCGCCAGGTGTCGTCGCTCGTCCACGCGATCGTGCGCGCCGCCTCGGCGATGCCGCGCCATCAACGTGTCGGGATCGTCGAACCCGAGGTTCTGGCCGACCGCGCGTTGGTCTTGGAGCGTGAGCATGTTGGTGCTGCGTTCGGTCACCCGCTGTAGCTCGACGCGGGCGTCGAGCAGGACGCCGTAGGCGGCGACCAACGTCGCGTCGTCGTCCTCGACGATCACGCGGTCGGCCGCCTCGGCCCAGCGCAACGCGTGCACATCGCGCAGGCCGCCGCGGCCGTCCTTCAGATCGGGTTCGAGGCGAAACGCGACTTCGCCCGCCGACTCATGGCGGTCCTCGACGCGATCGGCCAGTAGCTGCAGCCACCGTTTCGAGCGTTTGGCCCACTGCGAGTGGGCGACACCGCCAAGTTCGGCGGCCAGCCGCGAGTCGCCGCCGACGTGGCGCGCGACTCAGCAGGGCGGTTGCGGTGTCGAGGTCGTCGTTGGCGAGCGACGAGCGCCTGTTTGAGCGTCTGCACGCTGTGGCCGAGCTGCAGATCCGGTGTCCCAGATCGGGATACCAGACGCGGTTGGCGATCTCGTCGATGTCGGGACGTCCGCCGTGCACGAGCATCACGTCAATGTCGCTGCCGGGACACAACTCGGCGCGTCCGTAACCGCCGACGGCTACGAGGGCGACGCCCTCCGCGTCGCCGTCGACCACGGTGGCCAGCACCACCGACAACCACTCGTCGATCAGATCGCTGTAGGCCTTGCACCACGCCGCACCCGTGCGCGAGTGGTCCGCGAGCAGCGGGCCGCGGTCCAAGTCCATCGGGTCAGGGTAGGCAGGCGGTCAAATCCGGGCGTCAAGACGCCGCAATTAACCCGCGGCTATGGTCGTGTGCGGAGTGCCGGGAAGCCTGGTCGGCGACTTATTCCTCGACCTCGATCAGGAGCACGATGCCAGACCGCTCTACCCCGTCGGCCCGCCAGTCCACGAGCGCCCGCAGCCTGCCGAAGGTTGTCGCGACCTTTGTGCGTACCGAAGCATCGGGTGGCATCGCTCTCGTCGTAGCGGCGGCCGCCGCCCTCGTATGGGTGAACTCACCGTGGCAGGACAGCTACGAGTCGCTCTGGCATAGCCGCGTCACAATCGGTTTCGGCGTCTTCAGTTTCGACGAGGACTTACGCCATTTCGTGAACGACGGACTGATGGCGTTGTTCTTCTTCGTCGTCGGTTTGGAGATCAAACGGGAGATCGTCCACGGCGAGCTCGCCGATCGCCGCGTCGCCGCGTTACCCATTTTCGCTGCGGTCGGCGGGATGGTGGTTCCGGCCGTTGTGTACCTGCTGGTCGCGGGCGGCGGTGAAGGCGGCAATGGCTGGGGCATCCCGATGGCGACCGACATCGCGTTCGCACTTGGCGTGTTGGCGTTGCTCGGATCACGCGTGCCGCCGTCGCTCAAGCTCTTCCTGTTGACGCTTGCCATCGTCGACGATGTCGGCGCCATCGTGGTGATCGCGCTGTTCTATAGCGAGGCGATCGACGGCTTCGCTCTTCTCGCCGCCGGCCTTGGGATTGCCGCCTCGCTCGTGCTTCGGCGCCTGCGCGTCGACTGGCCGCCGATCTATGTCGCGCTCGCGGTCGCGACCTGGTACGTCACATACCGATCGGGCGTCCATCCGACGATTGCAGGCGTGGCGCTCGCGTTCAGCACCTCCACGAAGCGACTTGCCCCCGCTGTCATTGCTCGGCGCTGGGCCGAGGATCTCTCCGACACGCCGAGCGCCAGCGAGGTACACCAGTTGACCATCAGCGCCCGAGAGGCCGTCTCGCCCGCCGAGCACCTCGAAGAGTTGCTCCACCCGGCTACCAGTTTCGTGGTGCTTCCCGTATTCGCGCTCGCCAACGCCGGGGTCGAGTTTCGGGCAGGAACACTTTCGGCGCCAGGCGCCACTCGAGTCGCGCTCGGAGTGGCCGCCGGTCTCCTTATCGGCAAGCTCGTTGGCATCGTCGGTGGCGCCTGGCTTGGCACGCGCCTACGGCTTGCGGTTCTGCCCCTTGGCACGCGATGGGCGCAGATCGCTGGTGTCGCCGCGCTGGGTGGAATCGGCTTTACCGTCTCGCTGTTCATCACGAACTTGGCCTTCGACGCGCCAAACCTGCGCGAGGCAGCAAAGCTCGCGGCGCTCGCGGCGTCGGTCGCAGCGTCGCTGGTCGGCGCGGCGATATTGCTCGCTTCGAGTCGGAGCGCGGACGCGAACGGCGGCGTTGGGATCTCCAACGATCCCAACGCCGCCGTTCATTAGTTCAATTACGACCGCGCATTACACGAAGTGCGGTCTCGCCTAGAGCGCGTCTGCATCGCGTTCGCCGGTGCGGATACGCATGAGTTGTTCGACGTCGAGAACCCACACTTTTCCGTCACCGATCTTGCCGGTGTTGGCGGCCGCGCGGATCGTCTCCATCACCGCGGAGACCTGGCTGGGCTCGCAGAGCACCTCAAGACGCACCTTCGGGATTAAGTCAACGGTGTATTCGCTACCCCGGTACGTTTCGGTGTGGCCGCCCTGGCGACCGAACCCTCGCACTTCGATAACGGTCAATCCCTTGACGCCCGAAGCCTTGAGGCTGTCGGAGACGGCTTCGAGGACATGTGGCTTTATGACAGCGACAACGAGCTTGGTCATCGAGCAACCTCCGGTCCGGTCGTGGAACTGAACGTGCCGCTGCTGGCGGCGACAGGCCTCATGGAAGGCGTGACATCGTGGCCGTATCCCGGCGCCCCGTGCTCCAAGACGTCGAGGCCAGCGAGTTCCTCTTCTTCACTTACCCGAAGGCCAATCGTTGACCTGAGTAGCACGAACAGAAGACCCGCAGCGACAGCGACGAATGCTGCGACAGCGCCCACCCCGATGAATTGGCTAACGAGCTGGTCGGCGTCGCCGCCGTAGAACAATCCTTGCTGCCAAAAGTCGGTCGATTCCGTGGCAAAGAGCCCAACGCAAATCGTGCCGAAGGCACCACACACACCGTGTACAGAGATCGCGCCAACCGGATCGTCGATGTGGAGCCGATCGAACAACAGGACGGAGCCAACGACGAGGACACCCGCTACCGCCCCGATCGCAACTGCGCCCACGCTATTGACCGCGGCCGTGCCGGCGGTGATGCCGACGAGTCCCGCCAGCATGCCGTTCGCCGTCATCGCGACGTCGGGCTTACCGCTCTTGAGCCAAATCGCAGCCATCGCCGTGATAGCGCCCGCGGCCGCCGCAAGCGTCGTCGTGACGGCGATGCCGCCGATGGCGCCGTCGGCGGCTAACTCGGAGCCAGGGTTGAAGCCGTACCAACCGACGAGCAGGATGAACGTGCCGAGAACGGCGAAGGGAATGTTGTGCGCCGGAATGGCTCGGGGCTTGCCGTCGGGCCCGTAGCGACCGAGCCGAGGCCCGAGCACCAGTGCGCCCATCAGCGCCGCGACGCCGCCGGTCAGGTGGACCATGGTCGAGCCGGCGAAGTCGTGGAACGGAGTGTCGAGTTGTGCGAGCCATCCACCGCCCCAGTTCCAGTGCACGACCACGGGATAAATGACCGCGGAGATCACGATGGAGTACAAGAAGTAGCTCTTGAACTTCGTGCGTTCGGCCATCGCTCCGGACACGATCGTGGCCGCGGTCGCCGCGAACGCAACCTGGAACACGAAGGTCACGGGAACCGTAAGCGTGCCGTACTGGAACGCGCCATCGCCGAGGAACCAGCCCTTCGACCCGACGAAATCGTTTCCGGTTCCGAATGCGATTGCGTAACCGACGGCCCAGAACGCAATGGCTCCCGCGCAAAAGTCCATCAGGTTCTTCATCATGATGTTGGCGACACTCTTCGACCGCGTGAGCCCGGCCTCGACCAACGCGAATCCAGCCTGCATGAAGATCACCAGCACGGCGGACAACAGGACGAAGACGTTGTCCAGGTTCACCTGCACCGAGTCGGCGGTCAACGCATCGCTCTGAGCGGCCGCGGGGGCGGCCAGTACGAGCGACAGCGCGGCTGCGACTGCGACTCCGGCCAGGGGCTTTTTGAAACGCAAGGATCCTCCTTAGGGATCGGATGAATCAACCAAGGGCGGCAGGAACCTCGGCGCGCCAGTTCCCGCACTCATCAGGCGTTCCTGCTTGCCCCGCCGTCAAGCTACGGGGCCGTCATTTCGCGGCGGTCACATGAATATGACGGACTTGTTACCAGTCAGTGGGAACGCGTCCGCCTACGGCTCGCGCAAATGCCTAGTTGCGGCGAATCGAGCGCGAGAAGAACACGCGCAACCCGGTGAAACCGAGCACTCCGACCATCAGGGCACGGCCCACGGGTTCAGTGATTAGGACGAGCCCGACAAGAGCGGCGAGGACTGCCGCGGCGAGGACCACAAGGCCCACGAGTACGCGGGAGCGATCGATCTCCGGCTCGTCGGCTTCGGGACTCGGCACGTCACAGTCTCGCCGAAACGCGGAGGGCGCCGCGGCCGCGTTGCGACCGTGTTTCCATTACCAGCTTCAAATGTGAAGTTCATACGGCCGAAACAATCCGAACGCGGCCGCGAAACATGCGTACGGGAGGGTTGCCACCGACCTCCTATGGACATCGCAGAAATTCTCACCGGCATCCTCGTCGTGCTCGTCGCGGCCAAGCTCGCCGCCGAAATCGCTGAGCGCGTCGGCATCCCCGCGGTGGTCGGTGAGATTGTCGCCGGGATCCTGATCGGCCGCTCGGCCCTCGGACTGATCGGTCACCACGACGAAGTACTGCGCACTCTTGGTGAGTTGGGGGTGATCCTGCTGCTCCTCGAAGTCGGAATGGAGATGGACCTCGCAGAGCTGGGCAAGGTCGGACGCACCTCGTTCCTTGTGGCGATTGTCGGCATAGCGGCGCCGATGGGTCTCGGGTTCGGAGCGATGCAAGCCATGGGCTTCGATTTCAACACGTCACTTTTCGTCGGCGCCGCCCTCACAGCGACAAGCGTGGGCATCACCGCACGCGTGTTCGGCGACCTGCGAGCGCTCGCGACGGCCGAAGCACGCATCGTCCTTGGCGCCGCCGTCGCTGACGACGTGATGGGCCTGGTAGTGCTGACAGTGGTGGTTCGCCTCGTGACCGAGGGGTCAGTCTCCGCCGTGTCGGTCGCGGGGATCATCGGCGTGGCGATCGCGTTCCTCCTCGTCGGCGCCGGGATCGGGCTACGAATCGCCCCGCCGCTGTTCGCGTTCATCCACCGCATCTCACGGTCAACGGGCACACTCGTCGCTCTCGCCTTCGCGTTCACGCTTGTGTTTGCGCGTGTCGCGGAGGCCGCCCGGCTCGCGCCGATCGTCGGGGCATTCGTCGCCGGGCTCGCGCTCAGTCGCAGCGATCAGTCCGAGCGCATTCGCAACGAACTCGCGCCAGTCGGTCACCTCTTCATCCCGGTGTTCTTCCTATTAATCGGCGTCGACGCCGATATCGGAGCGTTCACACGTGTGGCTGTGCTGCGCGACGCCGCCGTGCTGCTCGTCGTCGCAGTGGTGGGCAAACTCGTATCTCCGCTGGGCGCGATCGGCAGCCCTGGCGACAAGGTGCTCATCGGCCTTGGCATGCTCCCGCGAGGCGAAGTCGGGCTGATCTTCGCGACGCTCGGCCGGACTGCCGGCGTGCTCGACGACGACCTTTACGCATCGCTGCTTCTCGTGGTGCTCCTGACCACCCTGATAACACCGCAGCTACTCAAGAGTCGCTTCTCCCGAATGGCTCACGGCTCGGTAGCCGAACCCGACGAGGCGGGCGAACCGCAACCGCCGGGCGGATGGTTGGGCATCGGCCGAGCCGAAGTCGAACTCGCGGCCCGGCCGCCATCTGCCGACGCAACGGAGGTCGCGCTTACCGCGGCCGTGGCTATCGCTCACCGATTGCCTGGCCCAGCCTTGTCGAACTGGTTGGCTACCGTTCCCCCCGCGTTCAAGCGTTGGAACATCGAATTGCTCGACAAATTTCTCGACCTGATCGAACGGGGCAACGCGCGCTCGTGGCGCTTCCTCGACGTCGCCGGAGTGTTGGAGGGCATGTCACCAACACTGCACCGGGCGATCAGTCTTCGGTCCGACGATGCACGAACGATCGATCCACTCGCGCGCTATCGGTTCGCAGACGTCGAGCGGCTTCGACGTTTGGAGGGAGACGACCCAATTGCCCTCGCGGCGCAGCGCCTACTCGAACCGGAGCGGCTCATCCTCGCGCTCCTGCTCGTCGACGCCCTCGACGCCGAGCGCTCCAGACAAGACGCGGCACTTGCAGTCATGGTGGAGTTAGGCATCGGAGTCGAAGTGCAACGCGCCGTCGTATCACTGATCGCCGACGCCAACCTCCTTTGGGCGGCCGCGCTTCGCGCCTCCGCCTTTGACCAAGAGAAGGTTCTGACGCTCGCAGCGCATCTCCAAACACCTGAGCGGACCCGTGCGCTGTACGTGCTGACGATGCTGCACAACGCGCAAACCGAACGCTGGCAACTCGCCCGGGTGGAGGAACTCCATCGACTGGTTCAGGAGGCGCTGGGCGACGACGGACTCACTGGCGCCCACGCACGCGACCTCATCGAAGACCGCAAGCAGGAGGCGCTAATCGCCGCGGATGGTCGCGCGGCCGCGCGGGTGGCATCCGCGCCGCGCTCCTACGTGCTTCGCCAGCCCGCAACCGCGATCGCCCGGCATGCCGAGTTGCTGCGCAGGCCCGTCGGTGTCGACGAAGTGCGCGTCCGCGTTACCGACGTTGGGGGAAGCTGGTCTCTCGATGTCGCGACGCGCGACCGTCGTGGCCTGCTCGCTGGTGTCACCGGCGTGCTCGAGGACCACCGCCTGTCGGTCTCCGAGGCGGTTGTGGCAACCTGGCCCGACGGGGTCGCACTGGAGGCATTCCGGGTGACAGGTCCTCCGCCCGACACAGGTGCGATCGCGACGGCCGTACGGACGGCGTGCGCCGCGCCGCTCGAAAGCGAGCCGATGGAAAGCTTCCTCGTCGACTTCGACCACTCGGCATCGCCGTGGCACACCGCGTGCGAAGTCACCGCGCGAGATCGACCGGGTTTGTTGCACACGATTGCAACCGCCTTCGCGGCTGCCGGAGTTGAGGTTGTGGCGGCAAGCATCGGCGTGATCGATGGAGTGGCGGACGACCGCTTCGAACTCGTCGATGCCAACGGACACAAGCTCGGCCCCGATGTCGAAGAGGCGATTCGCCGATTCCTAACCAGTGGCGTCGAGTCTCGTCGTAGTTGGTTCCGACAGGTGTACCGGCCCGCCGGTGTTTCGTTGTGAGGTTGCCGGAGACGGTCATTTGAGGATCGCCGCGTAGTCGTCACGTGATACCGGTGCCGCGGTAAGTGATCCGTCGCCTCGTGGCACGTCGACCGGAGAACCGGCGAGACTAAAGGCCACTTGGCCCACACCGGGTCGAGCTGTTAAGGCGCACACGAGTTGTGCAATCGCCAGGAGTTGGTTCTTGGCTCCCAATGCAGCGACCGCGCCCGTTAGATCGACTGTGACAACGCCGGCGTTGAGAACCACCGTCTCGACCAACCGAGTTGGCCCGAGGGCTGTTCGCAGCGCTGGCGAGTCGGCTGGCGGCTCGGCCATCGCCGCGACGACATCTGCGAGGCTCACGGGAGCGTCAATCGGTCGTCGCAACGGAGAAACCGCGTCGGCTTCGATGAAACAGACCATGACGTCGTCGGTGTCCTCGGCTGCCGCCGGTGGCAACACTGTCGGCGCGTTTGGCTTCAGCAGGCCGAACGGCACCGAATTGTCGTCTGGAACCTCCGGAGACTTTTGCCCGCCAACGCCGCACGCAGCACTCAGACTCGCCATCAACAGCCACGATGCCATTTGACGGAAGTAGTTACTTCGCATCGGCCACCGGCATTTCGATCACAAAACGGACCCCGCCGCCTGGGTTGTCCTCGACCGACACGGTCCCGCGATGCAGACGAAGATGTTCGGCAACGAGCGCGAGGCCGAGGCCGCTTCCGCTCGCGGCTCCCGCATCTGTCCCTGCCGACCCGCGCGAAACGCCCAAAGATGGCTTCGCGCTCGTCCTTCGCTATCCCGGGGCCGCGGTCTTCGAAGGTGAGCCGCATCGTGTTCGCGTCAGAGAGCGACGCGCTGACGCGGGTTACGCCGCCGGCGTAGTTGCGAGCGTTGTCCACGATGTTCCCCATCGCCTGCGCGAGTCGACGACGGTCGCCGAAGAACCGCGCTGGCGCCTCGGGATCCACGTCGAGAACGGCGCCGTCGGCACCGTGGGAGGCCAGCAGAGTATCGAGGAAGTCCGCTGTTTCGATCGGCTCGACCGACATCACAGCGGTACCCGCGTCGAGTCGGGAGATCTCGAGCAAGTCGAGCACCGTGCGTTGGAACAGCGCGACCTTCGCCGCCAGCACTGTGAACGCCTCGATCACCTGCGGAGGTAAGTCGTCGCGCCGACGATCGATGATGTCCACTGCGGCAGCCACGGCTGCGATTGGCGAACGCAACTCATGACTTACGTCTGCGGCGAAACGCGTCTCACGATCGATGCGCTCCTCAAGTGACGATGCCATCAAATTGAACGCGTCCGAAAGCCGACGCAGGTCGGGGTCACCGATTTTCTCGAGACGCGTATCGAGCGCCCCCCCGGCAATCCGCTCGGCCGCATCGGCTACGGGCGCCAACGGTCGCACGAGTCGCCGCGCGGCCGAGCGACCGATTGCCGCAGCGACAGCGGCGGCACTGACCACGCCGATGCCGAGAGCGCCGGCGAGCAGCATCAACGTTCGCTCCACTTCGTCGAGCGGAAAGATCTCGAAGTAGGCCGCTTCGGCGGTTGCGATCGGCACGCCGACGGCGAGACTGAGCTGCCGGCCGTTCCCGCGAAATCGTTGATGGCCCGCGTGGCCGGCGGTCACCACGCTCACGAGCGCCGGCGGCAGTGTGGCCGATCCAAACGCCACCGACGTCGAGAACCACTCGCCGCGATGGCGCAGCGCGGAGACTGATGCGGTCCCTCCCCCGAGCCCAGATAGGAACGACGGAACATCGGCCGCCGGGTCGCGCAGCAACGTGCGGGCGAGACGCGCATTCACGTACGCCTGACGGACTGCACTGTTTTCTCGTTGACCGAGCAGGTAGCTGCGACCGACGGCGTAGGTCACAACCGCGAATCCGGCCGCGATCAGCATTGATGCGAGCGCGAAGCCAATCGTGGTACGCGCCCGCAGCCCGAGTCGCAGCCGCCTGGCATTCATGACCGCGACAGCCTGCCCGAAAACCGCCAGGCGGGCGGACCGGAGTCACCTCAAAGTCACCTCGTCGCGAGCCTCACCCGGCGCGCGACGGCCGACGACGTGCGTCAGGTCAGATCGGTTGATCGCGGACGCGCTCGGGTTCTCAACGCGCCGCGAGGAGTTCTGCGATTTGGATCGCGTTGAGGGCGGCGCCCTTGCGCAGGTTGTCACTGCTTAGGAACAGCGCGATGCCGTTCACACCACCCGGGTCGCGCCGGATCCGCCCCACGTAGGTCGGGTCCTTGCCGGCGGCCATCAGCGGCGTCGGCATCTCGACGACCTCGACCGCCTTGGCGGCGCGCAGCACCTCGATCGCACGCTCCGGCGGCAGCGGGCGTTCGAACTCGGCGTTGATCGACATCGAATGACCGGTGAACACCGGAACACGAACGCAGGTGACGCTGACTAGCAGCTCTGGCAGTTCGAGAATCTTCTGACTCTCGTCGCGGAACTTCTTCTCTTCGTTGGTTTCGTCGTCGACGAGCTGTCCCGCGATCGGCAGAACGTTGAACGCGATCGGTCCGAGGTAGGGCCCGAAGTCGGGGAACTCAACGGCCGCGCCGTCGAAGGTGAGCGCGGCAGCGGCGGAACCCAGCTTGGTCACCTGCTCCTCGAGGGCGGCCACGCCTGTCGGGCCGGTGCCCGAGACCGCTTGGTACGTCGACACCACAAACCGCCGGAGGCCGGCCTCGGTATCGAGCGCCTTGAGGACCGGCATCGCCGCCATCGTCGTGCAGTTCGGGTTGGCAACGATGCCCTTCGGGATCGAGCCAAGCGCGTGGTCGTTTACATCGGCCACGACGAGCGGCACGTCCGGGTCCATGCGGAACGCCGACGAGTTGTCGATCGCGATGGCCCCGGCGGCGGCAACGCGCGGAAGCAGTTCCTTCGACGCGGTCGCGCCAACCGAGGTGAGCACGAAGTCGAGTCCGGAGTAGTCGGCGGTGTCGGCGTCCTCGACGGTGTACTCACGATCGCCGACCGACAGCTCGGCGGCCCGCGCTGCGAGAGGAGGCAAACAGGCGAACCTCGTCGTACGGGAAGTTCCGCTCGACGATGAGTCGACGAGCGAGCGTACCGACCTGTCCGGTCGCGCCGAGAATGCCGAGACGAACAGACATCAGGCGACGTCCAGCTTGAAGGCTTCGTGGAGTTTCACGACTGCATTCTCCACTTGATCCTCGCGGACCACACACGAAATCCGGATCGACGATGTCGAGATCATCTCGATGTTGATGTCGTTAGCAGCGAGCGTCTCGAACATCGTCGCCGCCACACCGGGGTGGGTCTTCATGCCAGCGCCGATGAGCGACACGCGGCCGATGTGGGTGTCGGCGGCGACTTCGCCCGCGCCGATCTCGGATGCGAGCGCATTGGCTACGCCGAGCGCGGCGTCGACGTGTTCGAGGGGCGTGGTGAAGGAGATGTCGGTCGTGCCGTCGTGGCTGACGTCCTGCACGATCATGTCGACGTTGACTGACTGATCGGCGAGCGCCCGAAAGAGACGCGCGGCGATGCCGGGCGAGTCGGGCACGGCGTTGACCGTGAGCTTGGCCTCCGACAGGTCGTGCGTGACCGCGGTGATGATGGCCTGTTCCATGGTGGGGTCCTCCTCGGTGACCCAGGTGCCCGGCTCCCACGTGAAGCTCGAGCGGACGTGCAACGGCACGTGGTGATTGCGTGCGAACTCGACGGATCGCATTTCGGGCTTCGGGCAACCCGTCGCCGACATTTCCAACATCTCGTCGAAGCTCAGCCGGTTCAGGCGGCGAGCCGACGACACAACGCGCGGGTCGGCGTTGAACACGCCCGACACGTCGGTGTAGAGCTCGCAAGCATCGGCGCCGAGCGTGGCCGCGAGCGCAACCGCGGTGGTGTCGGAGCCGCCGCGGCCTAGGAACGTGACGTCGCGGTCGGTCGACACGCCCTGCGCGCCGCCGACGACCGGCACGAGCCCGTTCGCGATTGCCTCCTTGATGCGCTCGGGCCGGACCTCGAGGATCTTGGCGTTGCGGTGCTGGGTGTCGGTAAGAAAGCCCGCCTGGCTCCCGGTGAAGCTGGCGGCCCGGCAACCCATCTCCTCGAGCGCCATCGACGACCAAGCGCGGTGGCTTTGCGCTCACCCGCCGTGATCAGCATGTCCATTTCCCGCCCAGGTGGGTTCTTCGACACCTGGCTGGCGAGGTGGAGCAGCTCGTCGGTTTCCTTGCCCATGGCCGAAACGACCACGACGACGTCGCCGTGACGGCGCGAACGCACGCACGTTTTCGGCCACGGCCCGGATGCGTTCCGGGTCAGCGACCGAGGTGCCGCCGTACTTTTGGACGACCAGGCTCACCCGGTAAGGGTACTGGCGCGCCCTGCCCGCCTTCGAAGTGGAATCAAGGCTCGACTAGCTTTCGGCGCCGTGCCTAGCGACAAACGACAGCGTCAACGTGAGAACAGCCAAGCGCCCGCCAGAAGCGATCGCGGCAGCTGAGCAGCGGTCCCGTAAACGGCGTCGCATTGCCTACGCCACGATCTTGGTTCTGGTCCTCGGCGGAGCGATCTTCTACGCCACGAGTGGCGACGACGAACCCAACACGACGGCGTCCGACACAACCACCACCACGTCGTCGTCGACTCCCGCGCAAGGGCGATTCCACCGAATGCCCGCCGGCCAACGGCACAAGGCAGCGATTCACCACGTTCGACTCCGCTCCCAAGATGTGCATCGACGCGAACAAGAACTATTCGGCCACGGTGAAGACCGACGCCGGCACCTTCGCGTTCTCGCTTGATCCCGCGAAGGCGCCCGCAGACCGTCAACAACTTCGTGTTCCTCGCCCGCAATCGCTACTACGACGGCATCACATTCCACCGCGTGATCCCGACTTCATGATCCAGGGCGGCGATCCGACGGGCTCGGGCAGTGGCGGTCCGGGCTACAACCTCCCCGACGAGTTCCAGCCGGGCTACAAGTTCGTGGTCGGCGACGTGGCGATGGCGAAGACGGCCAGCCCCAACAGCGCCGGCAGCCAGTTCTTCGTGGTGATCGGTCCGCAGGGCGAGGCGTTGCCGGCGGAGTACACGCCGTTCGGCCGCGTGACCTACGGCCTCGACGTCGTCCAGAAGATCGAAGGCGACGGTTCGCCCGACGGTGCGCCCAAGGTCGTGCACAAGATCATTTCCGTCAAGATCACCGAGGAGTAGACGTGTCCGACTTTCCCGCCGACCATCTCGAGGAACGCACGACGCGTTTCTCGAAGGCACCCGCGCTCGGCATCGATCCGAGCAAGAGCTTTACCGCGGTGATCTCGACGAGCAAAGGCGACATGACCGTCGCGCTCTCGCCCGAACGCGCGCCGAACACGGTGAACAGCTTCGTGTTCCTCGCCCGCAACGGCTACTACGACGGGCTCACCTTTCACCGCATCATTCCCGGCTTCATGGCCCAGGGCGGCTGCCCCGAGGGCAGCGGGCGCGGCGGTCCCGGCTACCAGTTCGCCGACGAGTTGCCGCCCGCCGGTCGCTACGAGATCGGTTCGCTGGCCATGGCCAACGCCGGGCCCAACACCAACGGCTGCCAGTTCTTCATCGTGAGCGGCGACTCCGGCGTGGGCCTGCCGCCGGCGTATTCGCTGTTCGGCCAGGTGATCAAGGGCCTCGACGTGCTGCAGGCGATCGAAGCCGCCGGATCACGTTCGGGCGCGCCGAGCGAGCCGGTCACGATCAACTCCGTGCGGATTACGGAAGCCGACTGAGGCTTCGGCCTCGTCCCCGTCGACGTAAACCGTCGCGGCGCCCGACTCCGACAACCGACCACTCGCCGTCCGGTGAGCGCATGAGCGCCGTCGCGTCGTCGACGGCCACGAGCGGCACGCCCTTGGTCGCCAGCTGAATCGTGCGGCGCTTGGTCTCGTGGTGCCAGTCGTGGGTCTTGGTCATCGCCGCCATCGACGGCACCAGCCCCAAACCCAAGCGTGAACGCGCCACCGCGGGGATCGACCATCGGGTCGCCCAACGCCATCGCGCCGGCACCCGTACCGGCAACCGCGCAGCCTTCGGCCCACGCGGCGACGACTGCGTCCCACAACGGCGTGTCCTTGAACACCGAACGCAAGTGCAGGGGCGATCCGTCGCCGAAGTAAATGAGCTTGGCCTTCCCCACGATCTTCACGTTGGCCGGATCGAGCGCGGCGGGCCGGCCGAGCACGTCGAGGCCGCGCACTTTCGCGCCGAGCGAGCCAAAGTAAGTCGTAGCGGCCTCGACGGTGCGCTCCGGGTGTTCGTATGCGGCCGCCGTCGGCACCACGAGCACCTCCTTCGCCGCCGTGGCCTCGAGGAGCGCTTCGTCGATCGGGCGACACCCCTCGGTCCACTCGTGACCGCCAACCAGCGCCAGCCAACCGTTCATTGCGTGACTCCCTTGGGTTCGGCGTGAGCACGCCGGATAGCGACAACAGAAATATGCGGGGCGACGATCGGAAGACCGCGCCGGGTCGTGAAGCGGTCGCAGTCGGTCACGGCGAATCCAGCCTGTCGCATCGCGCCGATGGGATCCCGGTTGGCGCGGCATCCACCGGCCACGTGACGCCAGACCGGCGTCGATGCGTCCTGGAGACGAGCCGCGGGCGCCGGTACCCCGGACGTGCTCGAGTGCCAGGAGTTGGCCGTCGGGCTTCATGAGTTCGCGGATGCGCACGAGGGTGGCGTGCACGTCGTCGACCGAACACAGCACGAGGCTGCACACGACAGTGTCGAAACTTTCGGCTGCACCGATGAGGCCATCGGTGGCAACGTCGAGCACCTGGCCGCGGGCACGCGCCAGCAGCCGCTCGCGCCGCACGCGCAGTTCGGCGTCGAGCTCCAAATGACCCACGCGCAGGACCGTAGCGCCGACAAGGCGACCGTCGATTACCGCGAAGTAACCTGCCGGGCCATGACGATCAAGCGTGTCGGTGTTGTCGGATCCGGAATCATGGGCTCGGGGGTCGCGGAAGTCGCGGCCAAGACGGGCCACGAGGTGGTGCTGCGAAGCCGCGTCAGGAAACGCGCCGACGCGATGCTCGCGTCGCTCGAAAAGTCCCTGGCCAAGCAGGTCGAGAAGGGTCGCTTGTCCGAAGAGGATCGCGACGCCACGCTCGGGCGCGTTATCGCGACGTCGGAGCTCACGGCCCTGAAGGATTGCGATCTCGTGCTCGAGTCGATCGTCGAAGACCTCGAGACGAAGAAGGAACTCTTCAACGAGCTTGATCGCATCGTGCAGGACGGCGCCATTCTCGCCACCAACACATCGACGCTGTCGGTCATCGACCTGGCGATGGAAACGGGTCGGCCCGACCGCGTGTGCGGCGTGCACTTCTTCAACCCGGCGCCGGCGATGAAGCTGGTCGAGATCGTGCGCCCGCTGACCGCGAGCGACGAGACGATCGCCGAGGCCCTCGCGTTCGCCGAAGCGTGCGGCAAGTCACCGGTCACGGTGAAGGACGAGGCCGGCTTCATCGTCAACGCGTTGCTGTTCCCGTACCTGAACAACGCAGTAAAGATGCTCGAGCGCGGCGTGGCGTCGGCCGCCGATATCGACTCGGCGATGCAGGGTGGTTGCAACTTCCCGATGGGGCCGTTGGCGCTGCTCGATCTTGTCGGCCTCGACACGAGCGTCGTCGATCCTGGACGCGCTTTACGACGAGTTCAAGGACCCGAACTTCTCCGCGGCACCGACGCTTCGTCGGATGCTTAGCGCCCAACAACTCGGCCGCAAGAGCGGCCAGGGCTTCTACAGCTACTAGCGGTCGTTCGCCCGGCGCGCGGCTTCGGCCTCGCGGCGGGCGTCTTCTCGCTGCTTCTCGGCTTCGGCGCGCTTGTCGGCCGCGTCTTCCTCCGCCTGCTCGCGCTGTTCGGCGGCGTCATCTTCGTGCTGCTGTTGCTGCTCCTCGGCGTCGGCGCGCTTCTTGGCCGCTTCCTCCTCGGCCTCCTCGCGAGCATCGTCGGGGTCAATCGTGACGTTCGGGCTGCCCGGGATCGTGGGCGTGACCGGTCGCGGCGGGCGCGTCACCACCGGGATGACCGGTCGCGGCGGCGTGGTCGGCCTGGTGACGACCGGGATGACCGGCAGGACCGGTGTGGGCGGCGTGGTGGCCTGACCCGTGGCC
Source organism: uncultured Actinomycetes bacterium (assembly GCA_963769985.1). GTDB lineage: Bacteria > Actinomycetota > Acidimicrobiia > Acidimicrobiales > JACCXE01 > JACCXE01. The sequence goes on from CAVYNR010000011.1 coordinate 487,429, forward strand.
GTCGACAGCACCGCCGATTGCGATCCGCCGCCGCTGCCGTATGCGATGCCAGCGGCGATAACGGCCGCCGAGGCCCATCCGAGATGCGAGAACTTCAGCCGCGACACGCGGTCCTCCAGGAGACTTGAACGAGTGAGCGAGGCTAGTTGGAGCTAGCCGTGCGCTTGGGTACTGGCGGAGCTGGAACGTGCCCGCGCGGCATCGCTTTGCGCTTGCGAGCGCGCCTGGGCCTCCGCGGCGTTTTGATGCGCCTGCTCCACCGCGGCGTCGGCCTGCGCCTTGGCGGCGTCGACCATGGCTTGAGCACGGGCACGCGCGTCGGCGACAAGCTTGTGGGCCCGCGCAACGGCGTCGGCACCCGGATTTACCGGCGTGACCGGTACCGGCGCCGCAAGCGTCTTGCCGCCACCCGCTTCGGGGGCAGGGCCAACGACCGGGCCGTTGGAGCGCTCGATGACACCGAGCTCGATGTTGCCGCCGGTGTTGTCGATTCCGGTGCCCGGGCCCTCTGCCAGGGCGTCACCCGTAGCGATATTCGGCGTGGGAGCTCCTAGAGGAGCAGTCTCCAACGCGGCGATGGGCGCGGCACCAAATGCGGCTACGGCGAGCGCACGCAGGGCCATCGACGCACTGAGCATGACGGCATGGTAACGACAATGCGACCATATGGGTATGGCGGATCGCCCCTGGGTCATGCGGACGTACTCCGGCCACTCAACGGCCAAAGCGTCCAACGAGCTGTACCGGACCAATTTGGCCAAGGGACAGACGGGTCTTTCGGTCGCGTTCGATCTGCCGACCCAGACTGGCTATGACCCCGACGCGGCCGAAGCGGCGGGCGAGGTCGGCAAGGTCGGCGTGCCCGTCGTGCACCTGGGCCACGTCGAGCAGCTATTCGACCGACATTCCTGTCGACGAGCTGACCACGTCGATGACAATCAATGCGCCGGCGAGCTGGCTGCTGGCGCTCTACATCGCCAACGCCGAGAACCGCGGCATCGATCCGGCGGTGCTGGCGGGCACAACCCAGAACGACATCATCAAGGAATATCTGAGCCGCGGGACCTACATCTTCCCGCCCGAAGCTTCGCGGCGCCTCACCGTCGACACCATCGCCTACACGGTGCGCCACGTGCCGCGGTGGAACCCGATCAACGTGTGCAGCTACCACCTGCAAGAAGCTGGCGCGACGCCGGTGCAGGAGCTCGCGTTCACGATGGCCACCGCGATCGGCGTGCTCGACGCCGTGCGCGACTCGGGACAGATCAGCGCCGACGAACTGCCGCAGGTCGTCGAGCGGATCAGCTTCTTCGTCAACGCCGGCATCCGGTTCGTCGAAGAAGTCTGCAAGATGCGCGCGTTCGGCATCATGTGGGACCGCATCTGCAAGGAGCGCTACGGCGTCGAGGACCCCAAGGCGCGCCGCTTCCGGTACGCGGTGCAGGTGAACTCACTCGGCCTGACCGAAGCGCAACCCGAGAACAACGTGCAGCGCATCGTGTTGGAAATGCTCGGCGTGACGTTGTCGCGCGACGCGCGCACGCGTTCGCTGCAGCTGCCAGCGTGGAACGAAGCGCTTGGCCTGCCGCGTCCGTGGGATCAGCAATGGGCCTTGCGGATGCAGCAGGTGCTGGCGTTCGAAACCGATCTGCTCGAGTACGACGACATCTTCAACGGCTCGGTAGTCATCGAGGCGCGCACCGCCGAACTTGTGGGTCAGGCAATGGCCGAGCTGGATGAGATCCTCGACATCGGCGGCGCGTTCGACGCGATCGACGAGATGAAGGCGCGCCTCGTGCGTTCTCAGGCGAATCGTGCGCGTCGCATCGAGGTCGGCGAGCAGAAGGTCGTTGGCGTCAACTGCTTCGAGGAGTCGGCGGTGTCGCCACTTGGCGGCGAGGGCGCGATTCTCGCGCGTCGACCCCGCCGTCGAGGTCGCGCTGAAAGACGACGTGGCCGGGTGGCGTTCGGCGCGCGACAACGACGCGGTTGCGAAGGCGATCGCCGAGCTAACGCGTGTCGCGACGACGAACGAGAACGTCATGCCGGCCACGATCGCGTTGGCGCACGCCGGTGGCACGACGGGTGAGTGGGCCGAAGCGCTGCGCTCGGTCTTCGGCGAATTCCGCGCCCCGACCGGTGTCGGCGGTGCCGTTGGAGGTCGTGGCGCGGAGATGGCGCCGACCGTCGCCAAGGTCAAGGCACTGGTCGGGGGCACGCCGCGATTTCTGGTGGCCAAGCCGGGGCTCGACGGCCACTCCAACGGCGCAGAGCAGGTGGCGGTGGCCGCCCGTGACGCCGGTTTTGAGGTCATCTACCAGGGCATTCGCTTGACGCCCCAGCAAATCGCCGACGCCGCGCGCGACGAAGACGTCGACGTCATCGGCCTGTCGATCCTCTGCGGCGGCCACCTCGAATTGGTGCCTGAGGTGATCCGGTTGGTGCGCGCCGCGGGTGTGGACGCGCCGGTCATCGTCGGCGGGATCATTCCGGAGGAAGACGCGGCCAAACTCATCGAAGGCGGCGTCACGGCGGTGTACACGCCCAAGGATTACGCCCTCGCCGAGATGATGGGCGAGGTCGCCGACATCGTCGCCGCTGCCCGCAGCGCGTCGGCCTAGCAAACGAACAGTCCCGTCAGTGGAACGCGCCGCGAGCTACGAGAGCACTTCCCTGCTTTCTTGAGAAGCAAAGAGAAGTTGAATCAGTCGGCCACGGGCGGGGTCGGATCTCACTTGGTTAGTCCGATCCCATATAGAACGCCACCGCCGAAGGCGGTGTCGATCAAGCTCGTGCCGCAACCTCCGGTTGCGGCACGAAGGCGTTAGCAAACGACGAAGCAGCGGTCCTTCATCTGGCCGAACGAGTAGTCGGGATACATGCCGCCGAACATCGCGCGCGTGCGGTTGGTCCAGTCGAGCGCTTCGGGCGATGAGATGCGGTGCATCACCTGGAGGACACCGCCTTCGTAGACGCGGTACTCGGCCCACGCGCCGGGAAAGTCTTTCGTAGCGGACACCTCGACCCACGGCACGTCTCCCGTCGTGGGCATGAGGCGCACTCGGTTGCGATGCGTGTGGCCCGCGAAGTAGCCCGCGAGGTTGGGGTGCCGTTCGAACACGCCGATCAACTTCTCTGAGTCGTCGGGATTGATTCCGAAATACGTCGGCTCGCGCTTCTTGCTCGTCGGGCTCCACACGTGGTGGTGGCCGAAGACCAGGACCGTCTGGTCGGTTCGCGCTGCGAGTTCGTCGAGCCACGCGACGGTCTCGTCGGTGATCTGGCCCGGCGTCTGTAGCGGGATGACGGTGTCGATCACCGCGACCGTTGCGCCCGGCAGCACGACTTCGATCGGTCCATCCGCCGCGAACGTTTCGCCGAAGTAGGCGTCGTGATTGCCGCGAATGTGCGCGAGCTTGTCGCCGAAGGCGTCGCCGTAGCAGGCGAGGAACTGGTCGTACTCAGCGCGTAGACCACGGGTGGTGAGATCTCCCTTGGCGATCACGACCGCTGGATCAATCGCCCTGATCTCGGCCACCGCCGCGTCGTTCATCATCGTGGGATACGGGGGCTCGCCTTCGGCCACCGAGAGCACCGGCCCGATGTCCATACCTTCGATGACGCCGCATTCGGTCTCGCCGAAGTGGACGTCGTTGACCGTGGCGAACGTGGCCAGCAACTCGCCTTCGGGCCGGGGCAGGGTGCGACCGGTGACGCCGTCGAGCGTGAACTCGGTGTCGGCCGCCAGCCCGTCGTAGCGGCGCACGTCGGCGTCGTCAAAGACGACCGCCATGTCGTCGGCGACGGTCGTCAGTTCGGGCGGCATAGGCACGCAACAGTACGGCCGCCGTGGGGCGAGCGAAGCGAGGGGCCCCACGTTGCGGAGGAGGGCGGGCCTGCGGGGTGCCCGCCCGGGTTAGAAAGCTGGCCGGCTGCGATCGGCCGCAACCGGGGCACCCCAGGTGCGGCCCGAGAAGCGCCACGTCGGCACGGCGTCCGCCTTGCGCCGCTGGTCGGCCGCGACCGGACGCGGCCACACCGCGTCCACCGCCGCGATGATGGCGGCGATGACCTCAGGCGGCGGCGCTTGAGTCGGCATTACAGCGGCATGTTCCCGTGCTTGCGCTTCGGGAGCTCTTCGCGCTTGGAACGAAGCAGCGCCAGCGCGCGGCAAAGCACAATACGGGTCTCCGCCGGGTCGATTACGTCGTCGACGTAGCCGCGCTCGGCCGCGCCATACGGGTTCACGTAGCTCTCGGTGTAGTCCTCGACCAATTCGGCCTTGAGCGCGGCGGGATCATCGGCGGCGGCCAACTCGCGGCGATACAGCAACTCGACGGCGCCCGATGGCCCCATCACCGCGAACTCGGCCGACGGCCACGCGTACGCGAGGTCACAACCGATCGACTTGGAGTTCATGACGACGTAGGCGCCGCCGTAGGCCTTGCGCGTGACGATCTGAATGCGCGGCACCGTCGACTCGCAGTACGCATAGAGCAACTTCGCGCCGTGACGGATGATGCCGCCGTACTCCTGCTCGGTACCGGGAAGGAAACCGGGCACGTCGACGAAAGTCACGAGCGGGATGTTGAAGGCGTCGCACGTGCGGACGAACCGCGCCGCTTTCTCCGACGCTCTCGATGTCGAGCACGCCCGCCATCATCTGCGGCTGGTTGCCGACGATGCCGATCACATTGCCGTCGATTCGCGCGAAGCCGCACACGATGTTCTTGGCCCAGTGCGAGTGGTACTCGAAGAACTCGCCGTCGTCCACGACAACCGACACGATCTTCTTCATGTCGTAGGGCTGGTTCGAATTGGGCGGCAGAATTTCGACCAACTCCGGGCACTGCCGATCCGGCGCGTCGCCGGGCGTGAAGTGCGGCGGCTCTTCGAGGTTGTTCGTCGGCAGGAACGACAACAGGTACCGCACCTGGTCGAGGCACGCCTTCTCGTCAGGCGTGACGAAGCAGGCGACGCCCGACTTGGTGGCGTGACTCATCGCGCCGCCGAGTTGCTCGAGCGTGACGTCTTCACCGGTGACCGCCTTGACCACGTCGGGTCCGGTGATCGCCATGTGCGCTCGTGCCGTTGACCATGAAGATGAAGTCGGTCATGGCCGGGCTGTAGACGGCGCCGCCGGCGCAGGGGCCCATGATCACGCTGATCTGCGGGATGACACCGCTGGACGCGTGCGTTGCGATGGAAGATGCCGCCGTACATGGCGAGGCTGACGACGCCTTCTTGGATGCGGGCGCCGGCGCCGTCGTTGATGCCGATCATGGGCACGCCAACCGATGACGCCAGGTCCATCACCTTGTGGATCTTCTCGGCGAACACCTCGCCGAGCGCGCCGCCGAAAAGCGTGAAGTCCTGCGAGAACACGCACACGCGTCGGCCGTCGATCGTGCCGAAACCGGTGATCACGCCGTCGGTGTAGGGACGGTTGTCCTCGATGCCCATGCCGGTGGCGCGGTGGCGCGCGAGCATGTCGAGTTCCTGGAACGAGTCAGGGTCGAGCAGGTACTCGACGCGCTCGCGCGCCGTCATCTTTCCCTTGTTGTGCTGACGCTCGATCTGGCGTTCTTCGGCTGGGTTGCGCGCCGCTTCTTTCCGCGCTGCGAGGTCGGCCAGGCGCTCCGCCATCGGATGTTCCATCCCGAGAGGCTAGAAGATTGGGTAGTGAATTCCCGCCGTTGATCCAGGGACGTGCCGGTGGGTGCTGCCCGACCCCTACGACGCCGACCACGTGGGGCTCGTCGGCGTAGGCGCAGATCTCGATCCCGCCACGCTGATCGCGGCGTACACGAAGGGCCTGTTCCCGATGCCGATCGGCGAGGGCGACGGGTTGGACTTCGGCTGGTGGTCGCCGGATCCACGCGGCGTGATCCCGCTCGACGGGGTGCTGGTCAGCCGGTCGCTGCACCGCGCCCGCCGCCATTTCGAGATCCGCGTCGACACGTCGTTCGACGCGGTCGTGCGCGCGTGCGCCGACCCGCGCCGCGACGGCGGTTGGATCAACGACGCGATCGCCACGGCATACGGCGACCTGCATCGGCTCGGTTGGGCGCACTCGGTCGAGGCGTGGTCGCTCGACACCGGCGAACTCGCCGGCGGCCTCTACGGCGTGGCCATCGGCGGCCTGTTCGCCGGCGAGTCGATGTTCCACTGGCGGACCGACGCGTCGAAGGTCGCGCTCGTGTCGCTCGACGGAACGGCTCGAGACCGGCGGCGGCAAGCTGCTCGACTGCCAATGGCGACGCGTCACCTGGCCTCGCTCGGCTGCGTCAACATCGCGCGTGTCGCGAGTACTTGTCGCGGCTCGCTGACGCCGTCGGCGAGCCGCAGCTAAAACTCGCCTAGGCCGTCGTCGACGCCCGCGAGACCGGCGGCCTTGTTGGCGACGTAGTCGCCGTCGAACTGTTTGGCGACGCGGCGGAACTCGTCGGTCGGTCCGTCCCACCGCATGTCGTCGACGCCGTTGATGATCGACCGGTCGATGCGCAGCGTGGCCAACTCTTTGAACAACCCGACAAGGTCGCGGTGCGCGGCGAGCGTCGCCGCCAGTGTCCCACCGCCGCGCACGGTGACCTCCCACTGGCCCGGCGCGTCGGGGATGTTCTCGATGTGCTTGTAGTGCTTGAGCAACGCCGCCGCCGTCTTGGCCCCGAATCCCGGCAGGCCGGGAAAGCCGTCAGCGCTGTCGCCGACCAGCGCGAGGAAGTCCGGGATGGATGCGGGGTCGACACCAAACTTTTCGCGCACGGCGTCGGCGTCGATCACCTTGCCGGCGCGCCGGTCGACCTGCACGACCCGGCTGTCCTCGCGCACGCACTGGCCGAGGTCTTTGTCAGGCGTCCAGATCGCGACCTGGTCGACGGAGGGATCCTCGGCGGCGACGGCGGCGGCGGTGGCGAGCGCGTCGTCGGCTTCGAGCTCGACCATGGCGTAGGTCGCGACTCCCATCGCCATCAACGCCTCTTCGAGTAACGGGAACACGGAGAGCAGTTCCGGATCCATGCCCGCTGAGGTCTTGTAACCGGTCCACATGCGGTTGCGGAAGCTCTCGATGACGTGGTCGGTGGCAACGGCGATATGGCTCGCACCGCCCTCGATGGTTTGCAACACCGTGGACAGCACGCCGCGGACCGCGGCGGTGCCGGTTCGGGTGTTCTCGTCGCGCTGGCCGTAGAAGTGACGGAACAGCTCGTAGGTGCCGTCGACCAGATGGACCTTCACGCGAGCAGCGACACGATCGCGTCAGCGGTGCGCGTCGCGTCTTCGAGCATCGGGAAGTGCCCGACGTCGTCGAGCGTGACTCGCCTCGCGTCGGGACGCGCCTCGAGCAACCTGTCGGTCATCGGGTAGACGGCAACCGGGTCGAGGGCGCCCCACACGACCCCTAGCGGCGACGCGTGCTTTTCGATCGCACCGGTGAACCGTGCTTCTTCGGCCCGCCGGTCTTCGATGTAGCGAATCGTGCGCGCCAGCAAGCGGTCGCCGCCGTTGTAGGCCATGAACGCCCACAGCGCGGCGAGGTCCTCGGCCGCGGGCTGATGGTCGGGAGAACAAATCGCGGCGAGTGAAGCCTGGAACGCCGATCCGTCGCCACCCCAGCCTTCGGGCAACAGTGCATCCTCCGCCGCGAGCAGGAATTGCTGGCCGTTGGTGAGCTGCGCCATGTCGATATAGATCGATCCGTTGGTGAGCACGCGCTCGCTCACCTCGAACGACAACTCACCTTCAAGGTCGCGGGCAAGCAGCTCGCCGCCGACGGTGTCGCCCATGTCGTGGGTCACCAATGCCACGCTCGTCAACGCGGCCTCGCACGCGACCGCCTCGACCGCATCCGCGTACAGCCGGATCGAATAACGCAGGTCGGGCTTGGCCGAGAGCCCGAAGCCGGGCAGATCCATGAGCACGACGCGTCGCCGCGCCGACAGGATCGGCAACGAGGCCGCCCAGTCGTAGGAGCACGAGGGGTAGCCGTGGATGATCAGAATCGGGTCGAGCCCCGCGTCGGTGGCCGCGGGAACGTCGATGACGAAAACCTCGCCGTGTTCTGCGTCGACGAACGAGCCGCGGGCTTTCCAGTCGTCGAGGACCGTCATCGCAACATGTCCCACAGCATCTCGTCGCCGCTCTCGCCGAACAGCGCCTTGGCGGGCGACTGCTTGTCGATGTGGCCGATGAGTCCGGTGTAGATCCCGTAGCCGACGAGTTGTTGCAGACGTGGTTCGAACGACTGCACCAGCGCCGGTGGAAGCCCGAGTTGTTGATTTTCTTGCTGACGGATGTAGCCGGCGCAGTAGTTCATCGCGATGCCAATGCGGCGCTCGCTCGTGGTGTTGGCGCCACCGCCGTGCCACAACGAGCCATGCCATATCAGGACCGACCCCTTCGCCATCTCGGCGGGAATCGATTCGTAGGGCTTGTCGTAACGCGGGCTGTGGTCGTAGAGGTGCGTGCCCGGCATCAGGCGCGTCGCGCCATTGGCCTCGGTGAAGTCGGTGATCGCCCACATCGAGTTGCACACCGTGGGCGGGTGCGGCTTCGGGATGGGGATGAGTTGATCGTCGGCGTGAATCGGCTGCGGAGTCTCGCCGGCACCGATGTTGATCGAGGACAACGACGAGATGAGACAGCCCGGATCGAGCACCTTCTCGACGACTGGCAACACGTTCGGGTGCACCGGGATCTGTTCCCACACCTGGCCGTACTTGAGCAGGTTGTAGATGCGCAGCGTGTTCGCGCCTTCGAACGGATTGCCGGCGGGTTGGGTCTCCAGCTCGCGTTCGAGGCGGGCCAGATCGTCGGCGATCGCGTCCACGAGGTCGGGCGCAATCGCGTTTTCGACAACGGTGTAGCCGTCGGCCTCGATCCGCTTGAGATGCTCGGCAATCGCGGCGTCGTCCAGTGCGATGGTCATCACCGCGGAGGGTAGCGCCGGATGCCGTCGCTAGCCGCTGGGCGCGGGCACCGTCGTGGTTGCCACCTGGGGGAACACGACGGCGGGAGGCGGTACCGGCTCGGTCTTTGAGGGCAGACCGGTACGCGGGTCCATTGCGGTCACCCGCTCCTGCGCGCGCGGGAACACGTTGTAGATCGCCGCGCCGTTGGCATCGCGCGCATAGGTGGTCTTGGCGGGTCCGAACTGATTATTCGATTCGGCGTCGTCAGGGCAGAGGTTGTCGATCGGGCGGCCAGCCTGGTCGGTCAAGAAGAACTGGGGGATGCGTTGTCCGGCGGGATCGAACGCGTGGAGGTTGCCGATGGCGCGACCGGCGGAGTCGCGCATGCAGGGATCTCGCTCGGCGGAGTAGCCGTTGTCGATGTACTGGACGCGCGTCTGGGACGAGTCAGCGATGAAGAGCAGACCGAAGATCGCGAGCGCCACTTCGCCGGCGATGCGCGTGCGACGCAAGCGCTGCTGCGCCCGCGGCGGCCGCCGATCGCCCAACGCGAACGACGCCGCGGCGGCGGCACCAAGCACGAGCAGGCCAAGGAGCCGGCTTTCACCAATGCGCGGAACCAGTGACGGATCGACTTCCGATATCGACACCAGTAGCCACACAACAAAGACGCCGCGCAACAACCACCACGTCGGTTCGAGGCGCGGCCACTCCTGGACCACGCGTTTCACCAACGTGGTTTCGCGCAGGTCGTCAAGTCGGGACCGCCAGCGGGCACGGGTCGCGGTCGCCGACGATTCCTCTACCGGTGAAAACCCCGCGGACGACCGAAGCTCGTCGCCGAATTCCGCCGGCGTTCCGAGCCTCTCGCTCAGCTGATCGGCGCCGTGCTCGTCGGCCACTTCACGCACGTGCGCACTCACGTCCTCCAGCAGTTCGGCGCGCTCCTCGTCCGGGAGCCCCGACAGGCGCTCCCGCACTTCGGCGAGGTACGCCTCCACCTGGTCGACCGGATGGGTCGTGCTCATTTGGCCTCCTTGGTCTCGCTCACGAGACCCTCCATTGCGGCGGCGAAGCGGCGCCACGTGTCGGCCTCGCGTTGGAATCGTTCACGCCCCGCGGGCGTGAGCCCGTAGTACTTGCGATGCGGTCCCTCTTCGGAGGCCACGACGTAGCTGGTCAACGCGCCCGAGCTGAAGAGGCGGCGGAGCGTCCCGTACACCGAGGCGTCGCCGACGTCACCCAGTCCGGCGTCGCGCAGGCGGCGGACGACGTCGTAGCCGTAGGCGTCGCCGGTCCGCAGCACGCCCATGACCGCGAGATCGAGGACACCCTTCAGCAGCTGTGTCGTGGCTTCAGGAGGTGCAGTCGTGCCGTTTTGCCCGCGTGCCATGCGGTGCACGGTACCACGCATTACACAGTAGTCAAGCGTTCCGCGCGCGCCGCGCTCCTCAGAGTTCCCGCGTGGAGCCGCGTCGGGGAACGACTACGTCGAACTTCGGCGTCGGCCGGCGCGAGAACCACGACGCCACTGGCTTCTACGACCGGTTCCGCCCGCCCGACGTTTCGACCGACGAAACGGTCCTGCCGCCCGAGCCGGTCGGCTCGCCGTTGGTATGTGGCGACGCGCGCTCGATGGACGCGGTGAAGGACGGCTCGGTGGCGTTAGTCGTGACATCGCCGCCCTACTTTGCCGGCAAGCAATACGAGGAGGAGTTGCAGCGCGAAGGCGTACCCGGCTCCTACCTCGAGTTCCTCGCTTTGCTCACCGACGTGTTCGCGGAGTGCGTGCGCAAGCTCGAACCGGGCGGGCGCATCGCGGTGAACGTCGCCAACCTCGGCCGCAAGCCGTACCGCAGCCTTTCCGCCGACGTAATCCGCATCCTCGAACACGACCTCGGGTTGTTGCTGCGCGGGGAATTGATCTGGCAGAAGAGCGAAGGCGCCAGTGGCTCGTGCGCATGGGGTTCGTTCCGTAGCGCCGCCAACCCGGTTCTGCGCGACATCACCGAACGCGTGATCGTGGCCAGCAAGGGTCGGTTCGATCGCGCCCAGTCGACCAAGCAGCGCGCCGCGGCGGGTCTTCCCCACGCCAATACCGTGGGCACCGACGACTTCATGAACCTCACGCTCGACGTGTGGCCCATCCCGCCCGAGAGCGCCAAGCGCGTTGGGCACCCCGCGCCGTTCCCGATCGAGTTGCCAGAGCAACTCATCCGGCTCTACACCTACGAAGACGACCTCGTGCTGGATCCGTTCGTCGGTGCCGGTTCGGCGCTCGTGGCCGCGAAGCGACTCGGTCGTCGCTACGTCGGCTACGACCTCGACCCCGAGTACATCGCGATCGCGCAGCAACGCCTCGACGCGACCGAGCGCGTCCCCGAAATCGCCGAGGAGGCCGACGGTCAGAACGCGCACGCCTTGGCCCGTGGGGTCCTCGAGACGTCGGGCTTCACGATCACCAAGGAGAACTACCGCGTGCCGAAGGCGGGCCTCATCGTCAGCTTCCGCGCCGATGATCGCGCGCGGCGATCCGTGGCTCTTCGACGTGCCGGGTCCCTTCACGAGCCACCGCGCCGGGATGATGAAGATGGACGCGGTGTGGCGCGCGCTCGGTAAGGCGAGCGCGGCGCGCGGTCGGCTCGGTGCGGACACGCCCTTCGTGCTCTTGACTCCGTCGTTGCCCAAACGACCGAGTGAGGGCGACACGGTCATGCGGTCGGCGGGCCCGTCGGCGTTTTACGACGCGATCGCCCTCTTGGAAGACGCGCACCGCGCGCGGCTGGCGTCGTATGCGATCGCAGGCCGCGGCGCGCCGGCGCAACCCGGCTTCTGGACCGCCGCCGATCTAAGCCGGGTGCGTCCCTAGGACTTCGACGTCCTTCAGGGTGTCGGGATCGATCTCGCGGGGGTCGGCCGACAGAGTCGTTACGCCGACCGACGCGTCGGTCATCAACTCGAACGCGATCGCAAGGTCGAGCTTGGACCCGCGCGTGGCGGCGGTCGTCGAGGTCGCGCAGGCCGACGAGCGGGTCGAGCGTCTCGATCGGGTAGTCCGAGCCGCAGATCAAGTGAGCGCCGGCCTTGAGAAGACCGGCCCAGTCGTAGGAACGCTTCCACCGCTCGTCGCCCAGCGCGGCCGGCGCCGACGCCGCGTCGCTGACGTCGCAAAACTCGGCTGCACGCACACCGTCACGCCCTGGCCCGCAATGCGGTCGATGATCGCCGCCGACAGCACCTGGGCGTGTTCGATGCGGGCGCCGTTGGCGCGCGCCGCGTCGGGGTCACCGTCGAAGATCATCTCGTAGGCGTCGAGCACGGCGACGGCGGCGCGGTCGCCGATGGCGTGGGTTGCGATCGTCCATCCGGCTTCGGCAAATGGCTGCGCGGCGCGCGCCAGCGGGAGCGGTTCCCAAAACAGCACGCCGTCGTCCTTCGGGTGCACGTCGTCGAACGGCGCGCACAACGCGCACGTGCGCGGACCGAGCCAGCCGTCGGCGTAGAACTTCACGCCAATCAGGTCGACGTCGCTGTCACCGGTGCGCTCCGGCATGCCCTGGGCGGCCAACCCGCTCGCCACCAGGATGCGCACGCGACACGGCAGCCGGTCGACGTCGCGCCGGCGCCGCAACGTGTCGAGGTATACCCAGTCGTGCATGCCCGCTTCGGTGACCTGGCAAATGCCGAGGTCCGCCGCGCCGGTCAGCGCGGCCATCAGCTGGGCGTCGAGGCGCTCGTCCACCTTGTCGCCGACAGCGTCCATGGGGTTGAACCCGCTCGCCGCCAAGTTGCGGTGGTACGCGGCAATCGACTCGGGCGAGGTGAAGTCGTACGGCGGCTTCACCTGGGCGGCAACGCGCAAGAGGTGTGTGTGGTGATCGACGAAACCGGGACCGTTAAATGCCATATGCGCTCGGAAACGTAACGTCGGATTGATGACGTCCTGGAAAGACGACCCGACCGTCTACGCCGAGACTCCGGCGAAGTTCGACGCGTGGCTCAAGAAGAACCACAAGTCGTCGACGGGGATCTGGCTCGCGATCGCCAAGAAGACCGGCACGAAGAAGTCGGTCTCGTATCCCGAGGCCGTCGAGATCGCGCTCTGTTGGGGATGGATCGACGGGCAGAAGCAGAAGCTCGACGACGACTACTCGTTGCAGCGGTTCACGCCGCGCCGGCCGCGCAGCAACTGGTCGAAGATCAACGTCGACCGCGTCGAGCAGCTGACCAAGGCCAAGCGAATGCAACCAAGCGGGATAGCGGAAGTGGAAAAGGCCAAGGCCGACGGACGGTGGGCGGCCGCGTACGACAGTCAGTCCACCGCGACGGTTCCACCCGATCTCGCCACCGCGCTGAAGAAGAACAAGCAAGCGGCCGCGTTCTTCGAGACCATTTCCGGCGCGAACCGCTACGCGATCCTCTACCGCGTCCACACCGCGAAAAAGCCAGAAACGCGCGCGGCCCGGATCGAGAAGTTCGTGGCCATGTTGGCGGAGGGCAAGACCCTCCACTGACTTTCCGCGAGTTGTTGCACGCCCGGCGCGCGCTGAACTCGCGCAAAGTCGGGAACTGAAGTCGTTAGATCGAGGCTTTGACGGCGTCGATGAGCGATGTCGTTCGATTGTCGCCGCCGAGATTCATCTGCATCTTGTTCATGACGTAGCCGAAGCCGATCTTGGTTGCCGGGTCGGCGAGACCGAGCGAGCCGCCGGCGCCGGAGTGGCCGAACGAGCCACCGCCCATGAGCTCGGAGTACGACGAGGGCAGGAAGTAACCGAGGCCGAAGCGGGTCGGGATCATCAGCACCGCGTCGTTGCCGTTCGACTGTTCGGCCGTCGCGTTTGCGATCGTCTCGTCGGTGAGCAGCCGCACGCCGTCGACTTCGCTTACCAACCCGGCGTAGAGGCGCGCCAGACCGCGGGCCGTGCAGATGCCATTGGCGGCCGGCATTTCGGCCGCGTGCATCGCGGGGCTATTCGGATCCATCGGCGTGCTGCTGATCCCGCTCAGCGCGCGGCTCGACATCGATGTCGGGTCGAGGAAGGCCTGGACGAGCGGGCGGATCTCTTCGGGCAACGTCGAAACATCGAAGTTCTTGAACATCTCTTGCTGCTCCTCGGTCGCGCCGAGGGCGGCGGTGATCATCGTGGCAACGCGCGGCTCGAGCGCGTCGGGCAGCCCGATGTAGAACTCGGCACCGAGCGGACCCGCGACCTCGTCGGCCACGAACCGACCGATCGACTTGCCGGTGATCCGCCGCACGACCTCGCCCACGAGGTTGCCGTAGGTGACCGCGTGGTAGCCGTGCGTCGTGCCCGGCTCCCACTCGGGCTTCTTCGCCGCCAGCGCTTCGACGATGGGATCCCACGCGTAGATCTCTTCGGCGGTGAGCGGCTCGTCCAGCACGGGCAAGCCGGCGCGGTGCGACAGCAACCAGCGCACCGGGATGTTCTCCTTGCCGTTGGCCTTGAACTCTGGCCAGTACTCGCGCGACGGGCGCGTCGAAGTCGAGTTCGCCGCGTTGCGCCAGCAGATGCGCGGCGGCGGCGGTGATTCCTTTGGTCGTGGAGTACACGAGCTGGAGCGTGTCTTCCTCCCACGGACGGCCCGACTCCTCGTCGGCCACACCGCCCCACAGGTCGACGACTTTGTCGCCGTCCTTGTACAGCGCGAACGCCGCGCCAACGTCACCGTGCTGCGTGAAGTTGGCCTCGAATGCCTCGCGCACCTTCTCGAAACCCGGTGCCACCTCGCCGTGAATGTCCGCCATGTCCCGCTCCCTATTCCTGCACGAGTTCGATCAGGGTGCCGAAGGAACCCTTCGGATGCACAAACGCGACGGTCGTGCCGCGCGAGCCGGGTCGCGGCGCCTTGTCGATACCGGTGCCGCCGGCGGCGATCACGGCGTCGAGCGCCTTGCCGCAATCGGCGACGCGATAGCCGACGTGATGCAAGCCTTCGCCGCGCTTCTCGAGCGCTTTGGCGACGGGTGAGTCCGGGCGCGTCGGCGTGAGCAGTTGCACGTAGCTGTCCGCCACCTTGAGGAGCGCTTCTTCGACGCCGTCGGACTCGACGATCTCGCGATGCTCAACGGTCGCGCCGAACGCGTCTTCGTAATACTTCACCGCCGCCTCGAGGTCGTTGACCGCGATCGCGACGTGGTCGATCTCCGTCAGCAGCATCTCTGTCACGGGATGAGTCCCTTCACCGAGTCGGGCATGTCGTCGGCCACACGAATGATCGGGATACCGGTCTGCGTGTTCTCGTGCATCTCGTGGAAGCAGCGCGGCAGATCTTCGAAGGCGTAGATCTCTTTGTGCACGGTCGGGCGGAACACGCGGCCGTAGAGTTCGGTTGCGGCGCCGCAACCAAGTGGCGTCTCGTAGTGCGTGTGGTCGATGGTGACCTGCTTCACCGACATAACCGTCGAGTTGTACGTGACGACCTGACTGAGCTGCCACCCGGCACTGACGTTGACGCCCATGCGCGCCGACACGGCGAGACCGGCATCGAATACTGGGCCGCGCAACATGTCGCACACCGCGTGCATGTCTTCACCATTGGTGAGTTGACTGACGTGCTTGCGAAACGCCTTGATGTCGTCCTTGCCGGCGAAACGGTTGAACTGCTTCTGGTCGATGCCGACGATGCCCTGCTTCTCCAGCGCCTCACGCCGCTCGGGCGAGCCGGAGCAGAAGTAGGCGTTGTGACCCTCGGCCTTGGCGAGCTGCAGGAACAGTTCCGACACGCCGCCGCCGAAACCGAGCACGTTGATGGTGGCGCGGCGCTCGACGGGCACCTTCACGCGGTAGATGCCGATGGCGCGGCGCCACAGGTGGTACGCCGTGGGCGCCCTCAGCGGCAGCGCCGCCATTTCCCACAGGTTGAGCCCGCAATCGAGCGGCGCCTTGATGAGCTGCCAGTCGCCCACGACGGCCTCTTCGCTGTACCAGCCGATCGACTCGGGCTGGTCGTAGGCCCAGATGCGCAACGGAAAGCCGTACTCGTCGGGCTCGCCGTTGCAGTGCGTGACGACGATGTCGCCCGGCACGAAGTCGGTGACGTTGGCACCGACCTCGAGCACCTCGCCAAGCGCGGAGTTGCCGGGGTAGATCTTGCCGCCGCGCGCTTCGGCGATGTTGATGGTGTCAGCGAGCGCAGCATGGTTGATGTTGTGTTCGGCCGAGACGGCCAGCACCTTGAACCGCACGTCGCCGGGACCCACGTCGCGGAGCTCGAGCTTGTCGAGCGCAACGACGTTCGTGATGTCCATGTCGTCGGTGGTGCCCGCCCGTTCTTTCTCGGCGGCGATGGCGTCGGTGGCGATGGCGTAGGCACGAACGGTTCTACTCATGGAGCCTCACGCTACCGGCCAGTAACCGCCGCCCGCCTATCCGTCATAAGCTGTTCTGTCCGCTAGTTACAACGTTCTCTTCTGGAGGTCCCCATGGCCGGGTCCGTGATCGTCGCTGGTGCTCGTACCCCGATTGGCAAGCTCTCGGGGGCTCTCGCATCTCTCACCGCAATGGACCTTGGTGGCATCGCTATCAAGGCGGCGCTCGAGCGTGCGGGTGTCACGCCCGACCGCGTCCAGTACGTCTTCATGGGACAGGTACTGCTCGCCGGGCAGGGCCAGATCACGGCCCGTCAGGCGTCGGTCAAGGGCGGCATCGGCATGGACGTTCCCGCGACCACCGTCAACAAGGTGTGCCTGTCGGGCCTCAACGCGATTTACCTTGCCGATCTCATGATCCAGGCTGGCGAGGCCGACGTCGTCGTGGCCGGCGGCATGGAGTCGATGACCCAGGCCCCGCATCTCCTGTCGGGCGCCCGCGCCGGCTACAAGCTCGGCGACGGCACGCTCGTCGACTCGATGATGTACGACGGTCTTACGTGTGCGTTCGACAACTGCGCGATGGGCCTCGGCACTGAGCGCTACGCCGCCGGCACGCTGTCGCCGCGAAGCGCAGGATGCGCTCTCGGCGAACTCCCACGAGCGCGCGGCGGCCGCGATCAAGGACGGCAAGTTCGCCGACGAGATCGTCAACGTCGAGATTGCGCAGCGCAAGGGCGACCCGATCGTCGTCGACACCGACGAAGGCGTCCGGCCCGGCACCACCGCCGAAAGCCTCGGCGCCCTGCGCCCGGCCTTCGACAAGGAAGGCACCATCACCGCCGGCAACGCGTCGCAGATCTCCGACGGCGGTGCCGCGGTGGTCGTGGTGAGCAAGGCCGTGGCCGAAAAGCTCGGCGTCGACCCGCTCGGCGAGATTCTCTCCTACGGACAGGTTGCCGGGCCCGACCCGTCGCTGCTTACGCAACCGTCACGGTCGATCAACAACGCGCTGGCCAAGATCGACAAGAAGGTCAGCGACATCGACTTGTTCGAACTGAACGAGGCGTTTGCCGCTGTCGGTCTGGCGTCGATGGCCGACCTCGGCATCAAGGACGACATCGTCAACGTCAACGGTGGCGCCATCGCCCTCGGTCACCCGATCGGCGCGTCAGGCACCCGCGTCGCGCTCACGTTGCTGCACGAACTGAAGCGTCGCGGCGGCGGCACCGGAGCGGCCGCGCTCTGCGGTGGCGGCGGCCAAGGCGACGCCATCATCCTCAAGACCCTCTAAAGGTTCACGCGCCCTTCGAGGGCGCGACCGAGCGTTAGTTCGTCGGCGTATTCCAAGTCGCCGCCAACGGGAAGCCCGCTGGCGATGCGCGTCACCTTGACGTCGGGGTAGCGCTCGCGGACTTCTTTGGCCACGAAGAGCGCGGTGGCTTCGCCTTCGATGTTGGGGTTGGTGCACACGATGATCTCGCTGATCGCCTCGGTCTCGATGCGGGCGATGAGTTCGCCCACGCGAAGTTGTTCACCGCCGATCCCGCGAATGGGATCGAGGTGGCCCTGAAGTACGTGGTAGCGGCCCTTGTAGCGGCCCGTCTTTTCGACCGCCACCACGTCTTTGGGTTCCTCGACCACGCACAGCACCCCGTCCTCGCGTCGCGAGTCCTGACACAACCCGCACTCGACGGTCGCGCCATCGCCGTTGATCGGCGTGCCGTCGGTCTCGGCGATGTCGAAGCACCGCCGGCAAAACGTGATGCGCCGCTTCACCTCTTCGATGCTCTCCGCCAGCCGGCACGCGTCCTCCGCCGGAAGTCGCAGCAGGTGGTACGCCAGACGTTGCGCCGACTTCGGGCCGATCCCCGGTAGGCGGCCGAGTTCGTCGATGAGTGTTTGAACCGAGGACGCGTACACCGACACGGAGAACGGCTACCCGAGCAGTCCGCTCAAGCCCGGCAGCCCACCAAGGGCTGACGCGTTGAGCTCGTGCACCTGCTCGACCACATCAAGCAAGGCGGCCAACACCAAATCTTCGATCATGGACGGATCGCCGTCGGCCAGCGCCGCGGGATCGATGTGGACCGATCGAAACTCGAGACCGCCGGTGGCCACAATGCGCACGACGCCGCCGCCGGCCACGCCCTCGATTTCCTGATCGGCCACCGCTTCCTGCGCCTGCACCAACTGCTCTTGCATCGCCTGCGCCTGCCGGAACAGCTCGCTCAGATCGGGTCCGCCCGCATCTGGTGTGAAATCGGTCATTCGGCTTCCTCCGTGGCTCCCGGGAAGGCTTCGAGGAGCCTCGCCGCCGGTGACGCTAACGGCGGCGCGTCCTCCAGTTCGGACAGGTCGCCCAGGTCTTCGACGACATCGTCGGGCACCGGGCGCACCTTCGCCGCGGCGGGCTCGGGCTTGGTGAGGGTGGACGAGTCGACGACCAGGCTCAACGTGAGCGTGGTGCCGAAGTGCGCGCTCAATATTTCCTGCACCGACAGCCGCACTTCTTCGCAGCGCTGCCGGTGGACGTCGCTCGGCAACGCGAACGTCGGCGTGTCGGCCTCCACCCAGTGACCGCCGCGGAACAACGCCTTGGCCCGCGGGGTGATCTTGTCGAGCAGCACGTCGCCCCACGCGAGCGTCAGAGCGTCGCGGTCAGGGGCGTTGCCGTTCGCCTTCGCTGCGTTCGGCGCCGGAGGTGTCGGCGCCGCCGGTTCGTCGGGCACCGCCGCCGTCTTCGGCGCCGGCTTCTGCATGCGCAACGACGGACGCGGCGACGCGGCCTCGGGCGCGGCGGCGACCTTCTTGAGCACGGCGCGCGCGTCTTCGGCCGGCGGCGGACCCTCGGCGCGTGCGACGGGAGCGACGCCGCGCTCGAGCCGGTCGATGCGCTCGAGCAAAGCGGAGGGCGCAACGTCCAAATCGGCGCGCGCGACGCGCACGAGCGCCGTTTCGAGGGCGACGCGCGGGTCGACCGATTCCTTCATCGACGTCACCGCGTCACCGACGACTTCGAGCGCTCGCGTAATGCCGGCGGGTGTGAGCGCGGCCGCATCGGCGTCGATGGCGGCGTCGCGTTCGTCGACTTCGAGGTCGGGCGCCAACAATGCGAGAAACCCGACCCGCAGCCGCGCCAGCACCGCTTCACCGATGCGACGGGCGTCGCGACCCGCCGCCAGCGCACGCGCCACGGCCACCAGCGCGGCGCCGGCGTCGCGGGCGGCGAGCGCCGCCACCACGTCGACCGCCGGGTCGAGTTCTTCCGACGCGATTCCACCCGACGCCGCCGCCTGGTCGAGGGCGGACAACGTGTCGCGCGCCGAGCCCGCGCCGCGGCGCGCCACGACGTGCAAGGCATCCTCGTCCACGCCCAGCCCCGCCGCACTCGCGACGTCGCGGGCCAGTTCGGTGAGCGTGTCGGCGTTCAACAGCCGGAACTCGTAGTGCTGCGTACGGCTGCGGATCGTGGGCAGCACCTTTTGCGGATCGGTGGTCGCGAGCACGAACACCACGTGGCCGGGAGGTTCCTCCAGCGTCTTCAGGAGCGCGTTCGACGCCGCCGGCGACAGCATGTGGACCTCGTCGATGATGTACACCTTCCAGCGGCCCGGCGTCGCCAGCGCCACCCTGCTCACGAGGTCGCGGATGGCATCGATGCCGTTGTTGGACGCGGCGTCCAGTTCTTGGACGTCGAGCGACGAGCCCGACGTGATGGCGATGCAGCTCTCACAGACGTCGCACGGCTCCCCACCGGTCGGGTTTTCGCAGTTGAGCGCTTTGGCGAGGATGCGCGCCGAGGTCGTCTTGCCAGTGCCCCGCGGCCCGCTGAACAGGTAGGCGTGGCCGACGCGGTCGTCGCGTACGGCGTTGCGCAGGGCAACGGTGACGTGATCCTGACCGCGCACGGCCGCGAAACGCTGCGGACGGAACCGTCGATACAGCGACTGATACGCGACCTCGTCCGCCATTGACTGCAATCTACGTGACGGGTGCGACAAAAATTGGCGGAGAGAGTGGGATTTGAACCCACGGTCCCTTGCAGGACACACGATTTCCAGTCGTGCCGATTCGGCCGCTCTCGCATCCCTCCGGGGGATAAAACAGGTCGTCAGGTTATCGAGATCGGCCGAATCGGCCGCATGTACTCGATGCCCTCCGTGGGGTGAAGCTGAGCCGTAAAAGGTAACCTGCCCCACGGTCCGACGGTGCAGTGCGGCGGCCGGGACCTGCGCAACAGCATCTCCGTGAACCGAGTCAGGGCCGGAAGGCAGCAGCTCTCAGCGGTCTGTGCGGTGTGCCGCAGCCAGCCTGGCCGTCGCTCTGGATCGTCGGACCGTGCGCCGCTAGCCGTTGGTGCAGATGCGGAACAGACCCGAGCCGTTGCACTTCTGGCCACCGCTGGGCGGACGATCGCCCGCAGGCGGCTCGCTCGTGGGGGGCGACGACGACGGAGGCGGCGGATCAGGATTGTTCGGGGTGCGGCTGGTGCCGCCGGGCGGGCGCAGGTCGAGCGCGCCGTTGCCGTTGTCGATCTGCACCGGTTCCTTGCCGGGATGCTCCTGCGAGATGCGGTCGACGGCGTAGCTGAACGCGGTTTGCACCGTGGACGCCGCCCGGCCCTGGATGATCGCCTGGCGGATCATGTAATAGACCATGTAGCTGCGGCCGATGCTCGAGTTCTCGTAGGCCAACGAGTTCGCGCCCGCGGCACCCGTGAGCACGCGACCCGGTCGCAATACTTCGGTGAACCCGCCGCCGAAGCACGCCGCGATGCCGACCCATGACCGGGTGGCGACGACGCGGCTCAGCGCGTTGGCCAGCTGGGAGTCCGAGACGGACGAGCCGTCGCTCGTGACGATCTCCTCGTTCCCGGCGTTGGACTTGCGCACGTGGCCGGAATAGAAGAACCCGGCGACCGCGTCGGGCGCCGCGTGGCGCCGCGAGCCACGCCACCGAGTCGAGCAGCGTGCGACTCGTGACCTGCCCATCGCGCAGGACCAGCATGTGATCGTCGGGCACTCCGAGCATCCCCAGCGCCGTGACGACGTCGTTGGCGTCGTTGACCGCGGAGTGCAGGTCGTCGCCCGTACCGGGATAGTCGTCCACGCCGATCACAACCGCCCATGTGCCGGCCTGCTGCGCGCCCTGCGCGCTGACGTTGCCGTCGGCGATGGCCGCGGGCGGCGCTACCGCACGGGGGGCCTCGCCTTGGAACCGGCTCGGCGCGGGCTTTATGACCGCTTCGCGGTGCTTGCGCGTCGACGTCGGCGCCTGCACCGGTGCGAGCGCGGGGAGTTCCCCGTCAGACGACACCGGATCAACCGGCGCCAGGGCCATCTCCTGGGTGAGACCCTGATCGGGCGTCTCGTTCGCGACGACGCTCCTGGATTGCGGGTCACGGGCGAGAGGGCCGCCACCGACAATGGCGATGACGAGGGCGATCACTGCCGAGATGGCCAGGCGGTGCCGGACTCGCATCACGTGTGGGTCACGGCTTTTGGGCTCCTGGAAGGATCAGGTCGACCGGACGGCCCCAGCGCCGCCCGAACGATGATGTGATCTTTGGAAGTGTTCGACCACACTCGGTGGGATTCCTGCCTCATCGCACAAAGGAAGGTGACGAATTCATGACCGACGAGGAGGCGATGGCGGTGGCGCTGCTGGAGGCGGTCGCGGCAACCGCCCATGGGGATGTCCCCGTGGGCGCGCTCGTACTGCATGACGGAAAAGTCGTCTCCCAGCGACACAACGAGCGGGAGCTTACTGACGACCCGACGGCCCATGCCGAGGTCCTGGCGCTGCGCGACGCGGCCGCCGTTTTGGGTGATTGGCGGCTTACGAACACCACGCTCGTCGTCACGCTCGAACCCTGCCCCATGTGCGCCGGCGCGCTGCTCGCCGCCCGGGTCGGCCGGGTGGTCTTCGGCGCCACCGACCCCAAAGCCGGCGCGTGCGGGACGCTCTACAACCTGTGCGTCGACCCGCGGCTCAACCACGAGGTGCAGGTGCAAGGCGGCGTGCTCGCGGCCGAGGCGTCGCAGCTGCTGACGGGCTTCTTCGCTGACCGGCGCGGGGCGGCGAACCTGTAAGTTGTCGTCTCCGCTTCACCCAGTAGGAGGGGTGCGAGAGCGGCCGAATCGGACGGTCTCGAAAACCGTTGTGGGGGCAACCTCACCGTGGGTTCAAATCCCACCCCCTCCGCCACTGCTACGTAACCCGCGCGCGCCTCTTCATGGCTGCGCCGACAATTAGCAGGGCAAAACCGGCGAGCGGCATCCAATCCGGCATGAACGGACCCGATCGGGCGATGGGCGGACCAACCGATCGGCTAGTCGTAGACAGCGGCGTCGTACCGCCGGAGGGTGATCCCGAGGGTGGTCCCCCTGTGCCTTGACCCGTTACGAGGAAATCCGGACGAGTCGTTGAGGAGACGGACCCCGGGGGTCCCGAGGACGTCGTTGTCGTCGTGGTGCCGCCGAGTGCAGTCGCGCTCGTCGTGCTTGTCGAAGAAGAAGAAGAAGAAGAAGAAGAAGAAGAAGAGCTCGATGTCGACACGGGCGCGGTACAGGGGGGCACCGCAATTGTGTTGTCGTTGAGAGTTATCGCGGCGGTGCGAGTCAGTAAACGGCCCACCACTGCGGCTCGCGCGGTTCGCGCTGATAGCGGTGAGCGCCAGGATCGTTCCGACGAATTCGGAGTCGACGCCGAGGGTCGCCGAGCTACCGACCTGCCAGAACACGTTGCACGCCTGCGCGCCGTTTACGAGCGCGACGGTGCTGTCGACCGCAGTGATCAACGTCGACGCAGCCTGGAAGATGAACACCGTGTCGGGATCGTTTTGACCGTCGAGCGTGAGCGTGCCGGTGATGGCCAGCGACGACGGCGACTTGTAAACGCCGCCAGGAAGCGTCATGCCGCCGAGGTCGGTGGGACCGCCGAACGGTGGACCGCTCGGTGAACGACCAGCGGCGGAGTTGTACGCGACGAGGGCGTCGGCCTGGGCCTGTTCTGCCACCTCGTCCGCCGCGTGAATGGTCCCGGACACGATGCCGGGCGGGAAGCCCACCACCGCGGGGTTCGGCGAAGTACCGAGATCGCCTTGCACGGTCGTGTCGCCAGTGTTCTGCACTCCTTCACCGGCGAGCACACCGAAGCTGGCGGCGGTGCCAAGTAGTACTGGCGCTTCCGCCGCCCCGGCGAAGTTCGCGCTCGAAGAGCGCGACGACGAGGCCGATCGACAGAGCGATACCGGCGACCACCCCCCTCGAGAAGAGGCTGACCCGGCTGGCTGCATTGCGCATGACTCACAACTTTCGGGCGTCGAATGAGACAACCCGAAAGAGGCCGTACCGAGACGCAGTCAGATGTGGTGCCCGGTTTGAGGCATTGGCAACCGGCGCTAAGGCGCAGGCGTGTTCGGGCAGGCGTCTTCGGGGTGGACGCAGGCGTAGCCCTTGGGAATCTTCGCCGGCGGCGAGCCGAGGATCAGGGCGATCTGTTGGTCGGCTTCTACGACGTGTTCGGTGACCAGGCCGCTCTGTTTGACGCCGTTCACGTACAGCTCGATCGGTTGCGGCGCGCAGATGTCGGCGATGCAGTCGCCGTCGACGCGCAAACCCCATTGTTGAAGGAATTGACCGATCGTCGAGGGATCGTCGTCGTCAGCCTCGACGTGCAGCACGCCCGTGTCGAAGTGCGTGTGGAACGGTGAGATCAGGCGCCGTACCTGGTCTATGCCGACGCCTTCGGGAACAACGACGGGATCACCGTTGTGGAACACGTCGAGGTGGGCGTGGAAATGGATGCGCTCGCCCTCGATCCGCAGCGTCGGCAGTCCGGCCTCCACGATGCGCTCGCCCTGCCGGTCGGCTACGGGCCACGGGGGCGGGCCGGTGAAGACCTTGAGCGACGAGTCGCCGGTGGTGGGCGTCGTCTCGTCGTCGCTCTTTTTGTCCGAGCATCCGGCGCCGACGAGCGCCACGAGCAACCACACGATTCCGAGCCGGCGCATCAGCCAAATCTAGGCGTCACACCCCCTCGGTACGATGCGCTCGAGATGCATCCACAGCGCATGGTCCCGATGTACAAGCTGGCGCGTCGCGACCAAGCGAACGGCAAGGTCAATCGCACCACCCTCAAACGGGCGTGGGGCTTCGCCCGGCGCTATCGCCTGCAGCTATTCATCTACCTGTTGAGCATCGTGCTCACATCACTGGTGGCGGCCGCTCCGCCGCTGGTCTTCCGTCGCCTTATCGATACCGCGATCCCCGACCGCAACCTCGCGCAGGTCAACCTGCTGTTCATGCTCGCGGTGGCCTTCGCGTTCGGCGAGACGGCGCTTCGGTCGGTCTCGCGATGGTTCGGCTCCCGCATCGGTGAGGGCCTGATCTTCGATCTGCGCATGGGCATGTTCGAACACGTCCAGAAGCTGCCCTTGGCGTTCTTCACCCGCACCCAAACCGGCGCATTGTTGAGCCGCATGAACTCCGACGTCGTAGGCGCGCAGGCCACCGTCGGCACGGTCGCCACCGTCACGTCCGACGTGTCGTTGCTCATCGTGGTCGTGAGCGCAATGTTGGCGCTGTCGTGGCAGGTCACGCTCGCCGCGCTGGCGGTGGTGCCCGTGCTCGTCGTCGTCGACAAGTTGCTCAGCCCGCGCATCGTCGCGTTGAACCGTCAGCGCATGCAGCTCCAGGGCACGATGGGCTCCACGATCGCCGAACGGTTCAACGTGAGCGGCGCGCTACTCGTAAAGCTGTTCGGAAGGCGCGCGTCCGAGCGCGAGATGTTCGCCCAGACCGCCGGCACCGTGCGCGACACCGGCGTCAGCCTCGCCATGGCGAGCCGCCTCTACTACGCGTCGCTCGCGTTCGTCGGTGCGCTCGGCACCGCCGCGGTGTACTGGCTCGGCGCCCGCGCGGTCATCAACGGCGCGCTCGACGATCGGATCACTCGTCGCGCTCGCGCAGTACGTGGCGCGGCTGTACTCGCCGCTCACCGACCTCGCGAGTGCCCGCGTCGACCTGCTCGGCGCGCTCGTCAGCTTCGAACGCTGCTTCGAGATCCTCGACGCGCCGCTCGCCATCGCCGATGCACCCGACGCGATAGAGCTGCAGGACTGCCGCGGCCAGGTCGAGTTCGACAACGTCGTGTTCCGCTACCCCGCGCCGTCGACGTACTCGGTGGCGTCGCTCGAAGGCGACGGCGAGACGCCGCTGCCGACGGAACCGTCCGACGAGATCCTGCACGGCGTGTCGTTTCGGGCCGAGCCCGGCACACTCGTCGCCCTGGTCGGCCCGTCCGGCGCGGGCAAGACCACGATGGCCAACCTCATCCCCCGCCTCTACGACGTCGTCGGCGGAGCGGTCAAGGTCGACGGCCACGACGTGCGTTCCCTGTCGTTGCACAGCCTCACCAACGCGATCGGCGTCGTCACGCAGGATCCGCACCTGTTCCACGACACGATCGAGCACAACCTTCGCTACGCCAAGGCGGCGGCGACGTCGGAGGAAATCCACGAGGCGTGTCGCAAGGCGCGCATCCACGATGTAATCGCCGGTCTGCCCGACGGATACGACACGGTTGTCGGTGAACGTGGGTACCGGCTGTCGGGCGGCGAGAAGCAACGGTTGGCGATCGCGCGCCTGTTGTTGAAGGACCCGGCGATCATGATCCTCGACGAGGCCACCAGCCACCTCGACGCCGAAACCGAAGCCCTCGTGCAAGACGCGCTCGGCGTTGCCCTCGCCGGACGCACGGCGATCGTGATCGCGCACCGGCTCTCGACCATCCACAACGCCGATCTGATCCTCGTGGTCGACGCGGGCAACATCATCCAGCGCGGCACCCACGAAGAACTCATGGCCACCGGCGGCCTCTACGCGGAGCTAACAGAACGCCTAGCGGCGAGATAGCCAAGGCCCGCGAGCAGCGGAGCGGCGAGCAATAACGAGACGTAAACGGACGGCCACGGGCCGCGAAGGATCCGGCTTTGCCGGTCCTGAGCGACAGGCGCCGCCGCCGAAGGCGGCGTCGATCAAGCTCGTGACGCAACCTCCGGTTGCGTCACGAAACGTTTTACGAAACTTCGACGGTCCCCACCATGCCGGGGTGGATGGTGCAGGAGTAGGAGTAGGTGCCGGGCTTTTTGTAGGTGTGGGTCACCTTGTACATCGACGCCGCCTTGTGGGAGATGCCTTCGTCGCCCTTGAGGTCGTGCACGATGCTGCCCGACACATCCCATTCGACGATGTCGCCCGCCTTGATCTTCACGTCGTCGGGTTCCCAGGTCGTTCCCTGGGCCTTGATCGACACGGCGGGCGCCGCGCCGGCTTTCGTCGTGCTGGTCGGCTTGTCGCCGTCGGAGCCACCGCCGCACGCCGAGCCCGCGAGCAGCCCCGCCGCGGCGAACACAATCAGAAACTTACGCATGCGGGTCATCCTTCCAGCCGTCTATGACCCTCACCAACTCGGCCAGCGAATCGATGGTCGCGTCCGGCGTGACCGGGTAGTCCGTCTCCGCTGAGGGACGCACGAGCACGGCGCGCATACCGACCGACTGCGCACCGAAGATGTCGTCGTAGTGGCGGTCGCCGACGAACACGGCACGGGCCGGATTGACGCCCAGCCCGCTGAGCACGGCCCGGAACGCGATCGGGTGAGGCTTCACGTGCGACAGCTCCGATGTGTAGATGCGCACGTCGATGAGCTCGTCAAGACCGTCGCGTATCAGCAACTGCTCGTGAAACTCACGTGGCCAGTGCGTGTTGGACACCAGCCCGGTCTTGAGCCCCATGCCCTTGAGCGCGGCCAGCATCGGAACGGCGTCGGGCTTGTGTTCCAGCTCCAGTTCCCAGCCTTCGAGGTAGGCGGCCGCGGCGCGCTCGAACCACTCCTCGGCCAACGCCAGCTCCTCCTCCTCCGCCGCCGCGACCATGATGTCGCGCAGCCGTCCGGATTTTTGGGCGGCGCGCACGTCGTTCCACACCTTGTCTTCGGCCGCGATCAGCGCCGTGACCAACCGGTCGACGCGTTCCTCGTCGAGTTGGGTCGCCGCCAGCCGCCAGAACTCCGGAATCCGTTCCTGGTTGATCCACTGCGACAGCGTGCCGCCCCAGTCGAAGATGACGGCCTCGATCGGCGCGGCCATCAGTGGGTGTGCTCGATCCCGTTGTGGCTGTGGGTTTGAGGGCGCGTCTCGAGCCAGCGACGGAATCCGGCCGCGTTGGAGTGCACGCCGTTGAGCGTTTCGAGTTTCTCGCGGTGTTCCGGCGCGACGCCGTCGAGTTCGGTCGAGAACGCCGCCTCGAGCGCGGCGGCGATGTCTTCGCCGGCGCGCCAGGCCCGCTCGGCCACCTCGGCCCAGCTGCGCAGGATGTCCTCGGCCTCCTCGCACACCGTGGCGGGGTCGGGCACGAGGCCGTAGTGCGCGAGCGCGATGCCGACTGGTGAACGCGCCGCGAACTTTGCCAGCGACGTCACCGCCTGATCGAGGTCGAAGTCGGGCGGCGGCGCGGCGGGCCGCAGCACGCCCGCATCGGGCAGGCGCACACCGACGGCGTCGCCCACGAACAACAGGCCGCTGTTGGAGTCGTGCAACGCGAGGTGGTGCTTGGCGTGTCCGGGCGAGTCGACGGTGGTCAAGACGTGACCGGGTCCGATCACGATGTCCTCGCCGTCCTCGAGCACGTGGATGCGCTCCTGCGGCACCGGATCGAGGCGTCCGTAGAGCGAGTCGAGCAGGTCGCCGTAGACCATCGCCGCCGAGCTCACGAGCTTCGACGGATCCGCGAGATGGCGGGCGCCCTTCTCGTGCACGTAGATCGTCGCGTTGGGGAACGCGCGGGCCACGTCGCCGACGCCGCCCGCGTGGTCGAGATGGATGTGGGTGACGGCGATGCCGGCGAGATCCTCCGCGCCGACGCCGAGCGCGTCGAGCGCCGCGAGTAGCTGGGGCACCGAGGACTGCGAGCCCGTTTCCACCAGCACCGGCTCGGGACCCTCGACGAGATAGCCGGCGGTCACTTCGGTCCACCCGCCGAGCAACGTGTCGATCTGCACCACGCCGTCACCAATGCGCATGGAGGCCACAGTACGGCCGCCGTGGGGCGAGCGAAGCGAGGGGCCCCACGTTGCGGAGGAGGGTGGGCCTGCGGGGTGCCCGCCCGGGGAAAGAAGAGGGGGTGGCCCGAAGGCCACCCCCTCTCCTACAGCGTGGGTGGGATCACCTACGCCGTGCGCGCCCTCCGTCGAAGGAGAGCACCGAAAGCGAGGAGCAGGAGCCCAAGAAGAACTTGAGTTCCGGCTGACACGCCAGTTTCGGCTAGCACCGAGCCTCGCGGCGTCGGATTGGTGCCGGGAACGTCCACCGGGGGAACCGGCGGTACCGGAGGTACCGGCGGAACACCAGGCTTGTCACCCTTCGGGCAACAAGGCAGTGGCTGCGGTGGCAGCGTCGGCTGCGGGCACAGGGGGCCGAAATCGACACCCTGACACGTCGCGTTGGACGCAATGTTTCCGAAGCCATTGGCGTTACCCGTATGGATATTCGCCGTGCCGTCGGAAGTGTTGCTCAAGTCGGCCGTATTCGAGGCCACTCCGCCGGGCGCAGTTGCGTCAGCGTCGTGGGTCGTGGTGTTGGTCGACAGGTTCCCGGCAGCAAGGTTGATGCCGGAGTTCGCCAAACCGATACCAAGGTTGATGGTAACGGCGCTTGACGAGTGCACGATGCCAGTAGCCGAGCGGTTGCCCAGCGCGTAGGCATCACCAGTAGTGATGTCAACAGATCCAGTCGAGTTATTTACCTCGGTGATGGAGTTGTTGGCTACACCGTCACCCGCGATAACCGCGGTCAGGTCAACAGTCGCCGTAATCGGGTCGCCTGGTGTTCCTGCAGTGATGGTGTTGGTGGAGAGGTTGCCGACGCCGAGGTTGATACCGGAGTTGGCAAGCCCGATTCCGAGGTTGAGAACAGTCGCGTCATCGCCATCGGCGGTGGTGGTGCTCGTGTTCCCGAAACCGGTCGCGATACCCGTCTTGATCGTTGCCGACCCCGACGAGTTGTTTGTCGCGCCGATGTTGTTGCTGGCGACTACGTCCTCCGCGTCAAACGCACCTGCCGAAGTGACCAGTGCATCAAGGTCAGCCTCTTGGGTGTTGGTGGACAAGTTGCCAACGGCCAAGTTCACACCGCTGTTGCCAAGACCGAGGCCAAGGTTGAACACCGTGATTTCCTGATCGTTGAGCTCGAAACCGCCATCCACATTCGTGTCAGCGATTTGAGTTACGTCAGTTGTCGAAGTGTTGCCATAGCCACAGGCAAGGCCAGTGGTGATATCAGCCGAGCCAGTCGAATTGTTCGTGAGATTGGCCGTGTTGGCCGCCACCACGTCATCGGCTGACAAGTCCCCTGCGCCGGCTTGCTCCACTGTCGCGGTCTGATCGATAGGACCGACCGTGTTGGTAGAGAGGTTGCCGATTGCAAGGTTGATGCCGCTGTTGCCGATACCGGCGCCAGCGTTGACAACGGTGCCGACCTGATCAGTGAGGATGAAGCCCCCACCGTCAATGTCAGCGTCGTTGACCTGGTTCAACGTGGTGGTCGACTTGTTGCCGATACCTTGCGTATCACCAGTCTTGATAGAGGCAGAGCCGCCGCTGTTGGTCGTGGAGTTGACCGTATTGGCCGCCACGATGTCATCAGCGTCGATATCTCCGCCATCCTCTTCCACAACTTCGGCTTCCTGTGTGAACGGGTCGACGGTGTTGGTGGAGAGGTTGCCAACGGCAATGTTCACGCCGGAGTTGGCAATGCCAAGTCCGAGGTTGATGACCGTCGCGTTCTGATCAGTCAGAACAAAACCACCGCCGGCGATGTTGACATCGCTGACCTGGTTCACGACGGTCGTGGAAGCACTGTCGTTGCCAATTGAATCAGCAGCACCAGTAACGATGCTGGCCGTGCCATCAGAGTTGACGGTGTTGGCAGCGGTGTTAGCCGCCACAACATCGTCAGCAAAGATGCTGCCGTCGCCTTCTTCCTCGACCGAGACGTCCTGCTCGAAAGCAGCGTTGCTCGTGGCCAAGTTGCCGATGGCGGCGTTGATACCGGTGTTGGAAATACCAATACCGATGTTGGCAACAATTGCCTCCTGATCGCTCAACACGAATCCGCCGCCAAGATCAGCGTTGGAAACTTGGTTGGTCGTCGAGGAGGACCTGTTACCGATTGAATCGGCCCTACCAGTTGTGACACTGGCACTGCCGTTGCTGTTGATGCTGTTGATCGCGCTGTTCAGACGCGACCACATCAACGGGAGCGTCAACCGCTCCGATGTCGCCGCCGAGCTCTTCGTCCACGTCGGCTTCCTGCGGTTGTCCCGCAGGTGTGCCAGCAGTGTTCGTCGAGCCGTTGCCGAGGGCGAGGTTGACACCGGTATTCGAAATAGCAATACCGAGGTCGATCTCCGTAGCAGTCTGATCAATCAGAGCGAACCCGCCGCTTGAATTCACGTCGGACGTCTGGTTGAGAGTTGCAGTGGAGAGATTGCCGAGCGACTTGGCAGAACCGGTGTTGATGGTTGCCGAGCCGTTCGAGGTGACGCTGTTGGTGAGCTGGTTGCTCGCCACGACATCACCGAAGATGGAGCCGGCGTCTTCCTCTTCAACCGAGGCGTCTTGTTCAGTCGTCGCGGTGTTCACAGGAGAGATGTTGCCGACTGCCAGGTTGATGCCGGTGTTGCTTGCAGCGATACCAATGTTGGCGTTGATGGCGGTCTGATCGACGAGAACGAAACCGGTCCCGTCGTAGTCCGACGTCTGCGTGATGTTGGTAGTAGCCGCATTACCAATCGAGTCAGCGGCGCCGGTGGTGATCTTGGCGCTGCCGTTCGAGTTGGTGGAGTTGACCGCGCTGTTAGCTGCAACAGCGTCGCCAACGATGTCGCCGGGACCAGATTCGGTCACGTCGGCACTTTGTACGGCCGTCGCGACATTGCTGCTGGCATTGCCAACTGCAAGGTTCACGCCGGTGTTGGAAATGCCAACACCGAGATTGATGACCACCGCAGCCTGCGTCACCAAAGCAAAGTTTCCGTTTGTATTGGAAGTTTGCGTGATGTTCGTAGTGTGCGAGGAATCATTCCCGATCGCGTCTGCACGTCCGGTGCTGATTTCGGCACTGCCGTTCGACTCAGTCGAGGAAATGCCGTCGTTGCTAGCAACTGCGTCACCGGTGATCGGATCGTCGGAAGCGACCGTTGCTGTCTGGTCGACCGTCGCCACGTTCGTGGGTGAAATGTTGCCTACTGCAAGGTTGACACCGGTGTTGGCGACGCCAATGCCGATGTTCGCTACGACTGCCGTCTGGTCAGGCAGAGCGAAAGCCCCACCGTCGGAGTCGACAGTTTGTGCCAGGTTCGTGGTGCTGATCGAACCCGTACCGCGCGCGTCGCCGGTGTGGATGGTCGCCGAGCCATTGCTCGAGGCCTTCGCCGAACCGAAGTTCGCCGCCACAGCGTCACCGTCGCCAGCTGCCGGAATATCCGCCACCTGATCGTCGATGGTCGCGCTGTTGGTGGAACCGTTGCCAATGGCAAGGTTGACACCGGAGTTGGCAATACCAACGCCAAGGTTGATCGACGTTGCACTCTGATCGGTGAGCAGGAAGCCATCGCCATCGGCGTTGACTGTCTGCGCGATGTTCGTGCGCGCCGAGCTGCCCAAGGACCAGGCATTGCCCGTGGTGATGCTGGCGGAGCCGTTGCTGTTCGTAGCGGCGTCGCCGAAGTTGCTTGCTACTGCGTCACCAGTTGCATCGGTGACGGTGGCTGTCTGAATGGTCGAAGCCGTATTCGTGGAAATGTTGCCCACGGCAAGGTTAAGACCGGTGTTCGAGAAGCCAATGCCGATGTCGGCGACAACCACGACCTGGTCACTCAGAACACTGTCGACACCGTTGGCGTCAACCGTCTGCGAGACGTTCGTAGTAGCTGCCGAATCGTTGCCAATCGAGTTGGCGTTTCCGGACTTGATGCTCGCATCACCATTGCTGGTGGTGGAAGCGTCGCCGAAGTTTGAAGCAACGGCATCATCCGTGGAACCGGCAACAGTTGCCGTCTGACCTAGCGGACCGAGATCGGCCGTGTTGGTCGAGGCGTTACCGACTGCAAGGTTGAGACCGGTGTTAGCGATGCCAACGCCAAGATTCACGACTGTCGCTTCCTGATCGGGGAGCGCGAGACCACCATTCATGGTCGCGTCCACGGTCTGGTTGACGTTCGTGGTCGAGGCATTACCGACACCACCTGCACTGCCTGTATCAATCGAAGCCGAACCGTTGCTGTTGGTGGTAGCCGAACCGAAGTTCGCCGCAACGGCGTCGCCGCCGATGGAATCGGAGGCCGCGGTCTGATCAACAGTGGCGTCATTGGTCTGGGACAAGTTGCCCAGAGCAAGGTTGCCACCGGTGTTCGAGATAGCGATTCCGATGTTGAATACGTTGGCAATCTGATCCGTGAGAACAAGGCCACCGGCCTCGCTGTTCACGTCGACTACCTGGGTGAGATTGGTAGTAGAGCGGTTGCCGGCAGATTCGGCGTGACCAGTCTTAATGCTGGCCGTGCCTTGGCTGTCGGTCGATGCGATTCCGTCATTAGATGCGATGGAATCGCCTGGTGGACCTGCTCCAGAAACAGCTCCTTGGATGGCATTGCTTGTCGAAGACGACAAGTTGCCAACAGCAAGGTTCAAGCCGGTGTTCGCTAGGGAAATGCCGATGTTGTTCACAGCGGCGTTCTGATCAACCAAAACGATTGATCCCAACGACCCTTGCGCGTTGACATTTACGACTTGACTGATGTTGTTTGTCGCCACGTTTCCGGTCGCGGTCGCGTCGCCCGTAATGATGCCGGCCGACCCGCCCGAGTTTGTCGTAGACGTAGCGTTGTTTGCGGCGACTGAATCTCCGGGTCCCGTATTCGCAGCCTCAGAATCTTGATCCGCAAAAGCGGTGTTCTGAGAGCCGTTTCCTACGGCAGCGTTCAAGCCGGTGTTGGCAATGCCAATACCGATGTTGTTCACAGTGGTGTTTTGATCCACCAGAACAACAACGCCGAGTCCGTCGAAGTCCCCGTCAAACGTTTGGTTGACGGTGTTGGTCGAAGTTGAACCCACGGCGGTCGCGTCACCCGTATCTACGCGTGCGTCTCCACCAGAGTTGTTTCGAACCGTTGCGTTGTTAGACGCAATTCCGTCACCACCAGTATTCGTCGCATCTGCAACTTGCACTGCTGACGCGTTGTTGATCGATAGGTTGCCGACAGCGATGTTGCCGCCCGTGTTCGCGACACCAACACCAATGTTGGTAATCGTCGCGTTCTGGTCGACTATCACTACGGCGCCGTTATGACCCTCAACGACTGTCTGCTGGGTGTTGTTCGTTGCCGAGTTTCCCGTCGCGTTGGCATCGCCCGTTTTTACGGTGGCGTTGCCAGTCGACGAGTTACCGCTGCTCGCTGAATCCGGAGCAACGGCATCAGCACCCGTGCCTGAAGCTGTAGCTGTCTGGTCGCTTGTGGCTCCATTCGTAGAGCCATTACCCGCTGCCCCGTTTACTCCGGTGTTAGCGCCGCCAACGCCTGCGTTGGTGGTGTCCGCTTCTTGATCTGCAGAAGCTGTGCCACCAAATAGCAGGACGAAAAGCATCACTGCACTGGAGAACAGGAGGGCAATGGCTCCAGTCTTGGAACCGGTCCTCTCTTTGCTCGTAACCAATTTCTCACCTCCTTTCGTGGTTAGTTGTGGTTTGGATAGGTATGACCGCGACGAAGGACGCCGCGGGTGAAGCGGTAAAGCGGTGCCCGATGCGTTGTCATCGGAAGGAGGGCGGAAGAACCGCCTAGCCCCGCCGCCGGCCCTGCTGAACTGAGGGCACGCGCGTCGGCGGTGCAGGTTTAGTGGTGTGTGTAGGCAAGGTCAAACACCATCGCTGCACCAAAGGCGTTAGAACACCGCCACAAGCCCCCGAAGCGGCCTCAACCATGGGTTATAGCTGAGGTTGAGGGTTCACCGTTCGTGGGATTTCAGCCCGAAACGGCCACGGATCGCGCAGGTTGAGGGTTTGGCGGCTTATCGCTTGCGCGCGGTGACGTCGATGCTCAGAACGGAGTAGCGCACCCGTGGAGTGGCGGTGGTGTCGCTGGCTCCGGAGTTGATCTTGGTAACCACATCCATGCCTCTGATGACCTGACCGAAGAGCGGGAACGTGGGGTTGAGCGAGGTGCCGCCGGGGCCACTGATGATCAGGATTTGGCTGCCGTTGGTATTGGCCGATTCGTGGGCGTAGAGGATGGCGCCGGGTACATACGCCGCGCTCGACGGCGGCAGCCCGTCGTCGGGGAACTCGTAGCCCGGCCCGGTCACGCCGGGGGCGGTGGGATCGCCGGTTTGGATGAACGTGTCCTTGAGAACCCGGTGGAACGAAAGCCCGTCATAGAAGTGGTAGCGGGCGAGGAAGACGAAGTTGTTGACGGCGTTGAACGCATAGGACGGATCCAGGTCGGCAGTGATGGTGCCGGCGCTGGTCTTGATCACCGCCCGGTACGTGCGGGTGCCGTCGATACAGCGGCCCGGCGCGTGGCTGAAGAACACCTGACGGGGTGAGGTGCCGTCCTCGCGGGGGCAGCGGACCTGGCCGACGGCGTTGGTGGTGGCGGTGTTGTTGTTGTCCCCGCCGTCGCCCCGCAGGTTCTGGCCGAGCACGCCGAAGACGAACAGGATCGCGACGAGCCCGATCGTGGCGACGAGCACCACGCCGCGCCGCCGCTTGCGCTCGGCGTTGGCGCGGCGTGCCGCGGCTTGGCGTTGCTTTCGTTCCTGGGCGGAGATGCGCTTGCGGTCGGCCATGTCGCCACAGAAGTTAGGACACGCGGCGAGGGCGGCCCCTGATCGGGCCGCCCTCGCAATCTCACCCTTATGGCTTCACCGCTGTTTGGTTCACGATGTTGGTGCTGTTGTTGCCGACCGCCGTGCCTCCGCCCGCTTGGGCGAGGCCGACGTTGACGGTGGTGCTGGTCTGGCTCACGGTCACGTCCTCGTCATGCACGACGACGACCGCGGTCTGCGTCACGCCTGTTGTCGCGGTCGTGCCGGTCGCTGACGCTTGCCTGTCGATAGCGACTGCTTGCGCGCTACCGGCATTTGTCACGTCGGTGACTTGGCTGACCTGCGCATCACCCGACCCGAGGATCAAAACCACGACCGTCTGGTTCACCGTCGTCGACGACGCATTGCCGACCGCGTGGGCATTCGCCGGACCGGCTGATGCGGCCTGCGCGACGCCAACGTTGGCGACTGATGCGTCCTGCACGACGGTGGCGGTTCCGGTTCCTCGTTGGACGACCACGGTTACCTGAGTGATCGATGTCGTTGCGTGATCTCCGGTAGAGGATGCGGATCCTTCGGCTACCGCCGCCGCTCCCGCCACACCCGCATTTGCGACCGTGGCGTCTTGGGCGGTGATGCCAACCTCGAACCCGTCCCTGCCGTCGATGACCGACACCTGGTAAATCGTGGTTCGACCTTCGTTGCCGAGTGCAGACGCAGAACCGGGCGGAGGCCCGCGCACCGGCGTACCGCGCCACGCTTGTTCGATTTTTTGATCAGCGATCTCGGTCGCCCAGCTCGGCCACCACTCCTCCGACGAACCCGACGGGACATAGGACGGCGGCAGCGACGGGTTCGTCGTGTTCGAACTGGCGGTGGTGACGGTGGTGCCGCTCACCGCGTTATTCGCGGCGTTTGGCGGCGAGTTGGGATCGTCGGCCGGCGTCGCCTCCGGCAACTGCTCCCCCGGGGTCGAGGAGCCTCCACCAAGCGACGAGGTCGGCGCGGGTGCGGCATAGGACGCGACCGCGGCCCGTGCCGTCGCGAGCTTGGCCACCGCGGCGTCGATCTTCTGTTGCGCGGCGGCTTGGTCGGCGGCCGGTAGCCCCGCGGGCGCGATCTCGGCGATCGCGGGCACCGTGGCCGCCGACACGTCGGATCCCGCCGCCGGCTTCGGCTTGGGCGGCGTCGGCGGCAACGCGTCGGCGAGCTGGTTGAGCTCGTTGGCTTCCTCTACCCGCGCCCGGTCTTCGGGGTCGACCAGGTCGAGGACCGTCGTGGAAGTGGTGGCCGGGGGCGCCTCGGTGGTGGGCGGTGTGGAGGACTCGGGGGTCTCGGGGGCGGCGGTTTCGTCGTCGGCGGCGGCGCTGTGCGCACTCAACCCGATGGCGGCGACGACCGCGGCTGCCGCTGCGGCAACGGGACGCCAACGCATTGTTTGACCGTATCCCCGAGCGCAAGGACCCGGCGTGATGGCAGGGTTAATTCCTGAGGGCGACCTGGAGCGACACGGCGCGGCCGCGCTCGCACCACCAGCCGCGGCCTGGTGGCCCAGCGCGCAGTTCCGCCGGCGGATGAAATCCGAGCCGTTCACCGGCCACGATCCGATCCGGGGTGGGATCGAGCGCCAGCAACACGCCGGGGCCGGGACGACGCATGAGCCAGTGCCCAAACCCGAGCGAGTTGAGGTCGGATTGTTCGAACACCGCGATCAGCACGTGGCCAGCGGATCGCAGCTCCTCGCCGAGGGTGCCACTCGCCAGCCACGGGAATCGCGCCGCTAGTCGCGCGGCGTCGTCGACCAAGACCAGGGAGGGCGCGAAGGATGGGTCCCAGGACGTGTCGTTTCGAGGCGACACGCGAACACCGTCGCGGCGGCCGACGTAGGTCGCAGCCGCGACGTCGAGAACCGACGACCGGCCGCTGCGGGAACGCCCGATGACAGTCAGGATCGGGCCCACTTCGTCGAGGTCGACGGCCACGGTTGCGAGCGTGGTCGCCCCACCAGTGCCGAGCGCGATTCCTTCGCTCTGCGCCGCGTCGAGATCGCCGACGTGAACTCGGTCGGGCATACGCGCGACCCGACCGGCAGGTGCGTCTGCGCGGCCGTAGCCGTTAGCCAGGCCGATTTGTACGTCGTCACCGTCGGGCAGCGCGAGCCCTCTCCCGGGGACGCGCGGGCGCGGGGTGACACCGGCCGCCGCCGCGATCATCGGATCGTCCACACGCAGCACGAGACGCGGGCCCGCAAGCGTTGCGCTTGTAGCCGACAGCAGGGCGGCCACGTCGACGGTGACCACCGGGAAAACGCCGCGCGCGGGACCGGTACTAAGGAGGTTGGTCATGTCCGACGCCAGCGCGCCGTCGACCTCGCGAAGATCGCGCAGGAGCGCGTCGAGCCGATCGATGAGTACGACGCGCTGAACACTTGGTTCGCCGGCTGCGGCCAACCACCGCATCACCCGGCGCAAGTGTTCGAAATCTTCGCGGCGCACGACGCCGCCGTCGTAGGCGCTCCCGTCGAGCGCCGACAGCTCGTCGCGATCCCAGTCGATGGCGTGAACCACGAGGCGATGCCGTTGGTCCGCCTGCGCCGCGACCGCCTCGGCCACTGCGAGCAGCGTGGAAGTGCGACCCGAGCGCGGGCCGCCCACCACCGTCAGCGACCCGTCTCGCGCCGGATCGAAACCGAACGCCACGGCGTCAAGGGCACCGGGTCGGTCGCGCACGCCGAGCACGAGCCCGCCGACGGTCCAGGGTCGATCCGCACCGGCCACGTCAGCGCGCATCAGGCGCTCGGGTAACGGCGGCGACAGCAAAGGTTCCGGTGCGTCGCCAGTGAGCGCGGCCGCCTTGGCAATCGTTTCGACAATCTCTCGCAATACATCTGCGTCGACTCGCTGTGAAGGGACTACCGCGGTGGTCGCCGCGTCGAGAAGGTCGCGCACCATGACGGGCTCGGGGCGCGAGAGGCGGCTCGCACGGCTGGTCGCGACCTGCATGGTCGTGGGATCCCCGCCGATTGCCATCAGCATGCGGCCCGGAACACGCGGCAAAAGCGCGGCGTCGGGCGTGCCGAGCACGGCGACGCTCTCGGCCGGCTCCGCTACCCGCAAGCAAAGGCGGACCCCCACGTTCTGCCGAATTTCGGTCGTAACGTCGGTCGACGGAGATTGCGTGGCCAACACAAGATGGACGCCTTTTGATCGACCTTGCGTCGCAATCCGCAGCAACGCCGCGACTCGTGAACCGTGCGTGTCGTCGCGACGGAACTGTCCGAATTCATCGGCGATCACGACAAGCCGCGCCATTGGGGCGCCGCGCTTGTGTCGGTAGTCGTCGTAGTCCGTCGCGCCGACTGACGCGAAGGCGGCGTCGCGGCGGGCTACCTCCCTGGTGAGTGCGGTGATGGCACGATCGACTTCCGCGGGGTCGCGATCGCTGATGAATCCCACGCAATGGGGCAAGCCGGCGAGGGCGGCGAGTTCGTTGCCGCCCTTGAAGTCGATGACGAGGACGTGCAAATCCTTGGGCGCGTGCGTGCCCGCGAGGCTGCACGCGAGTGTCTCGAGTAACCGTGTTTTTCCTGAGCCGGTCGTGCCGGCGACCAGCACGTGGCTGTTCTGACCGGCGAGCGTGAGGCGCGCCGTGTCGCCATCGGACAACCCGAGAACGACCTCAAGCTCAGAACCTGACTGCGCCCACGTTCGCACGAGGTCGTCGACTCGCCGTAGTTGCGGCACCAACTCGTCAAGGAACACCGCCGAGTCGGATTGCTCTTCGCGCGACCGGAGGCTTCTGAGCGCGCCGATACGCAACGCAAAATCATCGGGGTTGCAGGTGTTGGTGATCACGTCCGCGAGGACGCCTTCGCGTCGCGTGTCTGCGTCTTCGATATCTACATGGAACGGCGCGCCGGCGGTGATGCGCGTGCCGCCGTGGGCTGGTGCGGCATCGGCGCGCGTAGACCGCCACACCACCATCGAGTTGTCGTGTCCCGCGTCGGCCCAGGACCATGGAGGAACGTTGTCGAGCACCAGCAGACGATGCGGAGCTCGTCGTTGCGGCAACTCGTGCGGACGCACGTGAGCGGGCAATACGCAGGGCCGCGCCGCGTGCTGCGCCCAGGCGGTCCACGCCCAGTGCTCGCCGTCATCGGTAAGGACCACGAGTTCGAGCTCGTGCGGACTCGTATGGCCGATCGATTGCATCACGAACCAGGTCGTGAGGTCGTCGAGGAACGGTTCGGGTCCTGCCAGCACGACGGGACCGTCAGCAAAGCCCACAACTTCCGGCATCAGGTGCGCAACCCGTTCCGCCGCGAGCCGCTGCACGCTTGCCGCTTCACCCTCCACCGCAATCGCGCCCGCTCGGTCGGCGAGACCGACCCGCAGCTCGAGCTCGGCGGCCGGCACAGACCACAGCGCCGACGACTGCCGTTCAGCGGCGGCGGCGAGCGTCGCGGGATCAGGATGAAGTATGCGTGCGGCCACGGCCAGCCCCTTCGCGGCGGAGCTGATCTCCGCGCGGTCCTGAGCCAACGAGTCGCGCAGCAGCGCCGACGCCTTGCGCGCGCTCCGCGCATGAAGGCCCCGGTCGGCCAGGAGGCCCAGCACGACCGCCGCGGGCGTCGCACCGAACGCGACCGGTGCCGGTGCGCCGCCTGCAGCCGCGGCCAGAGCCACCGCGCCCGCCGTCGGCACGACGTAGGGCACGAGAGACCGCCGCGCGCTCAGTGGCGTCGTCGCGGTGGCCGCCCGAGTCGTGACCGCGGCGGCGCTCGCTCTCCGTCCACCTAGGAACCCCACGTGGAAGGGCCTCATATCGCGGGAAGGCGACGGGGCCTCGGCCGCGGCGGCAACGGTCAACACGCTGTCGCCGATCCGTACCGGGGTGCCGTGATCGACCGATACCCACGCGTCGACCTCGATCGCGATCCCGTTGATCCAGGTGCCGTTGCGTGACTCGAGGTCGCGCACCGCGAAGCAATCTCCGTCCAACCGAACCTCGACGTGGCGCCGTGACGCGCGCTCGCTCGGCACCACGACGTCGGCATCGGGCGCGCGCCCGACCGTCAGCGCGCCGCCGTGTAGCCGACGGCGGCCCCCCGCACCCGCGCCGCCGATGACGCGCAACTCGGGCCCAAGTTGGCGCAAGTCGACGGGACCGACGGCATCCAGCCCAAGGGTCTCGCCGGACCGCACGCCGGCCTCGACCAGGGTCGCGGTCGGGTCCAACCTCTGGCCCAGACGCGTGAGCGTTCCGCCCAAAGCCGACGCCAGATGCTCGACGCGCGCGTCGGATCGAACCGTGGCGACGATCGGTCGCGGGCCGCCGGCACCGACGATCATCAACGCGAGCTCGAAGGTGTTCACACGACAACCGACGTCGGCTGCGACGAGTCGGGGACTTCCTCGACGTATGTCGTGTCGGTGGTTTCCGTCGTCGGAGCGCGCCGGGGCTTTTTCACTACCGCGCCGCGCAGTCGTCGGCGGAGCCGGAGCGGCCGCGACCGTGACGGGCGTCTCGGCGCGAATGTCGCCCACGACGGCGCGAATCACCGCATTGCCGGGAGCGAGCGCGGCTAACGCTGAGCCTTCGACGCGCGCCACCGCGTGCCCGACCGATACGGCGACCTGCAAGTCGCGCAGCAACTCGGCGGGCACCGCGCTTCCATGCCGGTCGAAACCCTGCACCGACACCTGCGCTTGTTCGCCGACTATCAGCGACGCCGAGGTCACGGCGACGACCAAGCGATTGAGCGTGGGCGCGTCGCTCAGCGCGAAGGAATACTTCTGGATCGCCGCTTCCCGGTCTCGGACAAGCTGCGCCAAATCGCGCGGGTCGTTGAAGTCACGGGCCACTCTCAAACGGAATGACACAACGTGATGAGCGCGCGGCGCGAGCGGGGGTACCGCGAAGCGAACGAGGACCGATCCGTCCTTTTGTCGTTCGGTTTTTCCGTTGAAGCCGACGAGAGCGAGCGCGCCGTCGGTCGCCGCGCTCCCCGGGAAGAGTTCCGGCATCGCGGTCGCCTCAGTCGCGGTCCACGACGGGTTGCTTACCTCAAGGCGGCCGGTCAGCACGCCGTTCGTGAGACGCCACTGGTACTGCGTGGGGACAACGTGGCGAGACTCTGGCGATAGAGGCGTGATCGAACTGATCGCGCCGCGATCAGTTCGATCGGTCGTGCCGAAGAGCCGGTCGCGTCCGCCAACCCACGCGAGTCCACCGACCACGAGCGCGGTCGCAGCCGTCGCCGCGAGCGCGCGGGTCAACGTCGGCGATCGCTGCGCGGCGGCTTCGAATCGCACCGAGGACCGAGCGCGGGGCGTAATGCGGCGAGGTGTGAGGCGACGGCGGGCCGCGTTATCTGTCGCCGCCACCGGCGACACCGCGAGCGCGGCCGGTCGACCGGATACGACAAGGGCGCGTGCCGCGTCGGCCGAGGAGGGCCGATCACCCGGCGACGGTGCCAGCAGCGTGACCACGACATTCCAAATCGGATCGGGCACGCGCGGCGGCCGATCCGGTCCTTCGGCGCGCAAGCGACCGATGGCTTGATAGGTGGTTGACGCGTCGGCGTGGGGTGGCGCACCGAACAGACCCTCGTAGAGGACGTAGCCGACCGCCCAGAGGTCGGACTGCGGCGATGGCGCCGCGCCGTCGTGCACCTCCGGCGCGATGTAGAGATCGGTGCCGAGGACCGAACCGCTGCTGCGCGTGCGGTCCGCAGGACGAGCGATGCCCATGTCGCCAAGGCGACCCCGCAGCGCGCCGTCGACTCGCTCAAGCATCACGTTTTCGGGTTTGACGTCGCGATGCACGAGGCCGACTTCGTGCAACGCGTCGAGCGCGGCGAGGACGTCGTCGACGATCTGGAACATCTCCGCAGACGACGGCGCGCTGACTGCTGCGAAGCGCCGACCTCAGGTCGCCTCCGGCGGCCAGGTCCATGACGAGACCGATAACACCGCGGCGCTCGTCGACAACGCGGTCATAAACCGACAGCAGCCGTGGATGGCTGATCGCACCAACGTCGGCCTCCGCCTCCGCGCGTTCGCGGAAGCTGCGGAGGGGGAGCACCTTGATCGCGACACGCGGGCCCGTCCGACCCCGCCTCGCGGCAAAGACTTCTGCTGTTGCACCCGCCGCAAACGGTCGATCGTCTACGCGGTACGGCCCCAGTCGCCACCCCACTTAGGTGCCACTGTACGGGGCAACTAGCGTCGAAACCATGGGCCAATTGGTGCTTTTACGGCACGGGCAGAGCACCTGGAACCTCGACAACGTCTTCACCGGCTGGCAGGACCCGGACATAACGGAGCAAGGGGTCGCGGAGGCCAAGGCCGGCGGGATCGCGCTGCGTGAGGCCGGCATCGACATCGATCTCGTCTTCACCTCTCTATTACGCCGCGCGATTACGACGGCCAACCTCGCGCTCGACGCCGCCGATCGGCTGTGGATCCCGGTGCATCGCCACTGGCGACTGAACGAGCGCCACTACGGCGCGCTGCAGGGTCTCAACAAGAAGGAGACGGCGGACAAGCACGGCGCCGACCAGGTCCACATCTGGCGGCGCAGCTACGACGTGCCGCCGCCGCCGGTCGACCGTGACAGCCCGCACCATCCGATCAACGATCCGCGTTACGTCGACGTGCCGCCCGAACTGCTGCCGGCCTCGGAGTCGCTGGCCGACGTGTTGGTCCGCGTCCTGCCGTATTGGGACGACGCCATCGCGCCCGAACTGCACGTCGGCAAGACCGTGCTCGTCGCCGCGCACGGCAACTGCCTGCGCGCGCTGGCCAAGCACCTGCTCAAGATCAGCGACGAGAACATCGTCGACCTCGAAATCCCCACCGGCAAACCCTGGGTCTTCGACCTCGACGACAACTACGCCGTCACCTCCGAGCGCTACCTCGTCGCCTAACGGCCGCTGGTTTTGACCGATTAGGCCTCGCTGGCGTGTTGGGCGGCGTGGGCGGCTTCGAGGAGGTAGCCGCGGGAGCGGACGGTGCGGATGACGAGGCCGACCGCCGTGAGGCGGCGGCGGAGTCGCAGCACGTGGACGTCGAGGGCGTTGCGGCCGGCGGTGGCGTCGGGCCAGCCGGCGCGGGCGAGGATTTCGCGGCCGACGACGGCGCCGAAGCGCTCGACCATCACCCGGGTGAGGCGGGCTTCGACGGGCGGCAGCGACACCCACGCGTCGTCGAAGCGGAGCACGCCGTCGACATCCAGGGTGGGAACGGCCGGCGCGTGACGCTCGGCGCGGCCTTCGAGCGCGGCCAGCCGGGCCCGCAGGTCGAGCTCGGGTGCGGGCACGCGGATCCAGTCCTCGAGACAGTCCGGCGGATGCGGGGGCGTGGCGCCGTCCTCCACCAGCAGCAAGTCGAGCGGTGCCGCGCTCGATTAGGTCGTCCCGGCGGGCGGACTCGGAGGGCCACCGCAACAGCACCACGTCCATGGGCGGTCAACCTAGAAACGGAACATTGCGGACACGTTTCGGCGTCGTGAAGCTACGTAGTGCAGCTATCGTGCGGCGACCTAGTCCCATTGGGGGGAGATCAAGTGGCGAAGGACAC
The DNA here is from genome assembly GCA_963769985.1 of uncultured Actinomycetes bacterium. Classification (GTDB taxonomy): domain Bacteria; phylum Actinomycetota; class Acidimicrobiia; order Acidimicrobiales; family JACCXE01; genus JACCXE01. Next base: position 531,144 of record CAVYNR010000011.1, read on the forward strand.
CAAGCTCGATCAACTTGCGCGGGTTCGTCTGTTCTCTGCGTGCTCGAAGAAGGAACTGACCACGATCGGCCGCGCGTCGGACGAAGTCACGGTTCCCGACGGCGCAGTGCTCTGCAAGGAAGGCGAACCGGGCCACGAGTTCTATCTCGTGCTCAAGGGCGGCGTCACCGTCAAGCGCAACGGCCGCAAGCTCAACACGCTCGGCCCCGGCCAGCATTTCGGCGAGCTCGCACTGCTGCACCGCGGCCCGCGTAACGCGACGGTCATCGCCAACGGTGAGACGACGTTGCTCGTGCTTGGCCAGCGTGAATTTTCGGGCGTGCTCGACAGCATTCCGGGCTTGGCCCACAAGCTGCTCGCGCAGATGGCCGCGCGTCTCAGCGAAGCCGACGCCGGCAGCAACTAAGACCGTTCTGAACATCAGCCTTCGGCTTACCCGCGGGTAAGTTCCTGGGCATGGCGGCACCTTCGTCCCCGTCGCGCCGGTTGCGGCCGCGGCATATCGCGCTCCTGATCGGCGCGTTCTGGTGCGTTCTGACGATCGCCTTTGGCGTCGGCGGCACCGTGTTCCAGTTTCACGACGACTCGCCCGTCTCGCGCCGCGACTTCCTCAACGTGCCGGCGCCGGTCAAGGGCGTGTTCTACGTGTTGTTGGCGGCCACGTTCCTCGCCGTCGGTTACCTGTTCTCCCTGCGGGTGCAGAACTGGGAGCGCGGCCAACCCGACCGGCGCAAGACCACCAGGAAGAACGCCAAACGCCGCGTAGAGGCATTCCGCTCCGGCGTCTGGATGCGCACTCTGCTGCGCGACGGCGCCGCGGGGCTGATGCACAGCCTCATCTACTTCCCGTTCCTGATCCTGTTCGCAGTGACGAACCTGGTCATCTTCAACGAGCTGACGCCGGAGTCGTTGAAGTTCCTGCACGGCACCGCGTACCAGGCGCTTTCGTTCGTCGCCGACGTGGCCGGCGTCGCTGTTCCTCGTCGGCATCGGCTGGGCGGTGTTCCGCCGCTACATCCAGCGTGTGTACCGCGTCCGCATCAAGTCGCGTCCTGAGGACATGGTGATCCTCGGCACGTTCGCGGTCATCGGCGTCGGCGGCTTCCTCGTCGAGGCGTTCCGCATCGCCATCGTCGGGCGGCCCGACTTCGAGAAGTGGTCGGTCGTGGGCTACCCGCTGTCGGCGCTGTTCGAGAACAACACGCACATGCTCGGCTGGCACCAGACGTTCTGGATCCTGCACGCGCTCGCGTTCGTCACGTTCCTGCTCGTCCTACCAACGACGAAGCTGCGCCACATGTTCACCTCTCCGGTGAACATGTACCTGTCGGACCGCGATCGCCCCAAGGGTGCGATGAAACCGCTGCCCAACATGATGGAGACGTCGCTCGAATCCTTCGGCGCCAACGTGGTCGAAGACTTCACGTGGAAGCAGCTGATGGACACCGACGCCTGCACGGTGTGCGGACGCTGCACGAGCGTGTGTCCCGCGCACGCCACCGGCAAGCCGCTCGACCCACGCGAGATCGTGCTGAAAGTCGGCCACGTCATGGCCGCCACCGCGGCGGGCGGACCGGTCTCACCGGTCGTGGGCCAAGACCAGGAGCTCACCGTGTCGTCGAACTCGGTGTTCGAACGCATCTCGTCCGAAGAGATCTGGGCCTGCACCACCTGCAAGGCGTGCGACGACATCTGCCCCGTCAACATCGAGATCCTCGACAAGATCCTCGACATGCGGCGGTACCTGTCGCTCATGGAGTCCGACTTCCCCACCGAACTCGGCAACATGTACCGCTCGATGGAGAACCAGCAGAACCCGTGGGGCATGAATCAGAGCGAACGCAGCGACTGGGCCAAAGGGCTCACCGGCATCGACATCCTCGACGGCTCGAGCCCCGTTGATCACGAGTACCTGTACTGGGTGGGCTGTGCGGGCAGCTTCGACGACAAGAACAAGAAGGTCACGATCGCTACGGCCAAGCTGCTGCAACGCGCCGGCATCGACTTCGCCATCCTCGGGCCGAACGAACAGTGCACCGGCGACCCGGCGCGCCGTTCGGGCAACGAGTACCTCTTCCAGATGCTGGCGGGCGCCAACGTCGAGTCGCTCAACGGCATGGGCGTGCAGAAAATCATCACGCAGTGCCCGCACTGCTTCAACACGCTGCAGAACGAGTACCCGCAGCTGGGCGGCAACTACGAGGTGGTCCACCACAGCCAGTTCCTCGAGCACCTCATCGACACCGGCAAGCTCGACATGTCGGACGCCTCGCTCGACGAGCGCGTCGTGTACCACGACAGCTGTTACCTCGGCCGCCACAACGACGTGTACGAAGCGCCGCGGCGCGTGATCGGTTCGCTCAAGGGCGTCGACATCGTCGAGGCGCCGCGCAACGGCAACCGCGGCATGTGCTGCGGCGCCGGCGGCGCGCGCATGTGGATGGAAGAACACGTCGGCACGAAGGTCAACACCGAGCGGTCGCGTGAGTTGCTGGCGACCGGCGCGTCACGCGTCGCCACTGCGTGCCCGTTCTGTTACATCATGATCGACGACGGCGTGAAGGAACACGGCCGCGACGACGTGGTCGTGGCGGACATTTCGATTCACCTACTCGACGCGCTCGAGCGCGGCGGCTCGATTACGTAGCTACTCCTTGTTCTTCCAGTTCTCGAAGTAGCGCGAAGGCGTGGGGCCGCGCTGGCCCTGGTACTTCGAACCGACCTTCTTCGATCCGTACGGACTGTCGGCTGGCGTGGTCATCTCGAAGAAGCTGACCTGGCCGATCTTCATGCCGGGGTACAGCTTGATCGGCAGGTTGGCCACGTTGGCCAACTCGAGCGTGAGGTGGCCATCCCAACCGGCATCGACGAAGCCGGCGGTGCTGTGGATCAGCAGCCCGAGACGGCCGAGGCTCGACTTGCCCTCGATGCGGGCGACGAGATCGTCAGGCAGGCGCACTCGCTCGGACGTGGATCCGAGCACGAACTCGCCGGGGTGCAGCACGAAGAACTGGTCCTCGGGGATCTTCACGAGCTCCGTCAGGTCTTCCTGATCGGCCTTCACGTCGATCACTTCCATCGTGTGGTTGAGGAACACACGGAACAGGTTGTCGAGGTGCAAGTCGACCGATGACGGCTGAATGCAGTCGGGGTCGAGCGGCTCGATGAGGATGCGTCCGGCGGCGAGTTGTTCGCGAATGGTGCGGTCAGAAAGGACCATGGCGGGGAGCGTAGCGAGCCGACCTACAACGTCTTCGACTCGCCGCCGGTGGCCATCTCGGGAGAGTTCAAGAAGAAGTCGGCGGCGTCCACGTACCACGTCCCCTTCGAACGGGCGCTGAGCAGCGCGAGGTCGTATTGACTCGTGGGCCGCCGACCCAGGAGTTGGCGGATCTCCGCTAGCGCGCCTGCGCGTTCGAGTGCGGGCAGATTCCGGTAGATCGCGGGGTCACGAATTGGCATGACCACGCTTGCTCGGTGCGACACCGGGCCAGCGCCTGACGGACGAGTCTGGCGTTGGGGTGCGCGCCCAACCGGCGGGTCAGTGTGGCTTCGGGCGACGGCGCGTCGGCGAGCAGATCGGCGCGCACCCAGATGCCGCCCGGAACCGCGAGCCCGTCGGGTCGCTGACAGTTCGTCTGCGCCCACTGCGTGGTGTAGGCGTCGTCTTGGACTTGGCGGTAGGTGGCCTTGAACGCGTCGGATGACCACCAATCGCCATAGGTGCAGCTCCACACGTCGTGGAGTTCGACGACGTCGGGCATCGCGTAGTGGTTGAGGTAACCGACCGCGACGCCGATACGGCCTTGCGCGCCCGCGCGTCGCCAGAGCCGGTTGAGCAGCGGGTCGCCAAGCCAGCCCTCGTCGGTGATGTTGAACCGCTTGTTCCAGGACAGCAAACCCAGATCTGCCGCGGCGACGTTCACCACCGATCCGCCGGTGCGGTCGCGGTATTGCGCGGCGACCGCCTCGATGCGACCCACGACACTGGACACGTCGCAGCACACTCCCGAGCGGGTCGTGAAGTCATGCCGATCGTTCCAACCGCCGGTGCCGGCGCGGGCCAAGGCGACGAATGCCAGGATCGCCAGCGGGCTGTAAAGCAGGTGCCCTCTCACGGCAGCCCGGACGCGAGCGGCGTCAAGGTTGATAGCCAGCAGCGCGGCCAACACAACGCAAGGAACGAGGACGAAGGTGATCACCCGCTCCGGCGCGAGGCGCGCCCAACCGAATACGAGAACGTGCGCGAAGCCCGTCGCGATCTGCACCGCCAGCAACGTGGGCATCACCTCGAACGGGCGTCGTGCGAGCAGACCCAGACCGGCTATCAGCGCGATCCACCACGTGAATCCGAGCGGGTGAAAGGCATCGATCGCCGGCTGCACACTCGGACGCCCAGGCAGCGTCCACGCAACCAGGCACGCGGCCGTCAACGCCGCGACAACAGTGATCTTCAAGGCGAGCGGGGACGCGTCTTCGAGGACCGCCCTAATCCGCGGCACCCGTCGGCGCCCGATGAGCGCGGCCACCAGCACGACCGCGACCAGCGCGATCGGCCACATGACCCGCAACCACGGCTCCACATGGTCAATTGGGGAGATCGACTGGGCTTCTGCGGTGTTGGGGTAGAGGCTGCCGAAGTACGCGACGCGGACCGCCTGGGCCGCGGCCCACAACACGAGCGCGGGCGTCACCAGACGAGCGACGGATCGCCAGCCATGCTCGCGACGCACGAGCCAGAACGCGCCCACTACCAACAGCGGCGCCGCGTGCACGATGAACTCGGCGCGGGACAACGCGAACAGACCAACGATCGTTCCGGCTACGACGAGGCCGCGTCCCCGCGCGACCGCGATCCCGACGGCCGCGACCGAAGCGACGGTGAGCGCGTTGGTGATCGAGTTCTCCATGCCCGATGAATGCCAGCTGAAAAACGAGTACGTCCCGAAGAGCGGGATCGCCACGAGCAGTGCGGCCGGAGCCGCGAGCCGCTCGCGCCCGCGGCTTGCGCCGAAACGCAGCACCAAGAACACGGCGGCGCCCAGTACCGCCGACGACAGCAGGATCTGCGAGTCGAAGAATGTTCGGAAGCCCGTGCCCCCGAGCGCGTAGAACACCGCGGCGATGACGAACTGCAATGGCGCAGAGAAGCCTTCGACACGTGCTCCGGACACACTGACACTCACCGTGCCGTTCTCGATCAGCCCGCGGGCGTGGCTGAGCGTGATGAGTGCGTCGTCCCGGTATCGGTACAGGGAGCTGCTGCCCGCGGCGTTGGGATAGACGTGCGTGAACGCGATGTACAGGCCAAGCCACGCGATCGCCACGAGCAGGACGCCGACCACAAGCCATCGCGCCGAGTCCGACGGCGCGCGCTCGGCGCGCGGCGTCAGGTGCATTACGGAATCAGCACCACGCGGCCGATGGCTTGGCGGTTCTCGATAAACGCGTGCGCGCCGGCCGCGTCTTCGAGCGGGAACGTGCGGTCCACCAGCACCGTGAGGTCCCCGCGGGCGACCTCGTCGACGAGTTCGCCGATCATCGCTTGCGCGCGCGGCGTCGCGATCTCGGCGCCGAGGAACACGCCGGTCAACGACTGGTTGTTCATGCCGAGCACGCCCGCTTCGAAGGGCACGAACTCGCGTCCGGCGCTGCCGACGGTGATGGCGCGGCCGCGGTACGCGAGGCAGGCGACGGACTTTTGCAGCGTGGAGCCGCCGACCGAATCGACCACGAGATTGACGCCTTGGCCACCCGCAAGCTGACGCACCTCGTCGACCCAGCCGTCCTTGGAGTAGTCGACCGGGTGGTCGAGCCCGAGGTCGAGTAGCGGCTTGAGCCGGTCGAGCGACGACGCGGTCGCGATCACGGTCGCACCGGCGCGCTTGGCCAGCTGAATCGCCGCCATGCCGACCCCGCCCGCGCCGGCCTGGATGAGCACGGTCTCGCCTTCGGTCAGCCGACCGAACTCGAACAGGCAGTCGTGCGCCGTGCCGAACGCGACGGGTACGCACGCGCACGCCACGATGTCGGCTCCGTCGGGGATCTTCCAGGTAATCAAGCTCGGCACGGCGACAAGCTCGGCGTGCGAGCCGTTCATCATCGTGGCCACGACGCGGTCGTCCACCGATCGGTCGGTCACGCCTTCGCCGACTTCGATGATCGTGCCTGCGCACTCGTAGCCGACGATGTGGGGGTTGGCGAGCAGCGGCCCGCCCAGGCGGTTGAGGGTGTCGCCACCCTCGATGCTGATCGCCTCGACCTTGATCAAGACCATGCCCGGACCGCACACGGGATCGGGCACGTCCTCGTACTGCAGGACCTCGGGTGGCCCGTTCTTGTAATAGACGGCGGCTTTCATGCGGGCAACCTACGCCTTTAGACCAGAATGGGCTGGTGGTACCGCGGGAGCTAGAGAACCGATCGCGCACTGCCGTTAGCCCGGCCGGTCGCACTGGAGACGCAGCGCCTCCTGGTGCGGATATCGGCCGCGCTCTGCCTCACCTCCGGCACGGGCGGCATGCTCGTCGGCGGTCTGGTGGGTGACGACCTGCGCAACGCGAAGGCCCACATCGGCGCGTCGGCCGCCGCGCAAGCGATGGGACTGGGCTTTCTGCTCGCGTCGTTTTCGTGGGAGCGACTCACGCGTTGGTTCCCGACCGTCGTCTACGTAGGGCTGGTCGGCAGCGTCGCCCTCGTTGCCACCGCCCAGTTCACGGCCGGCCCGCGTTTCGTGGTCGCGTCGATCGTCTACGTCGAACTCACGGCGCTGGCGTTCTACCTGCTGCCGCGCCGGTTCGCGTTTGGATTTGTCGCCATAGCCGGAGCGGCGCACGCCGCGGTGCTCGCGGCCGACGGCAACTACACCGCACCGCTCGCGCAATGGCTGTACCTCCTCGGTGTACTCGTAGCCGTGGGCCTGACGTTTGGGGCGCTGCTCACACAGGGCGTCGACGAGTCGACCCAGCTCAGCCGACTCCGCCGCTTCCTCGCGCCGCAGGTCGCCGATGCCCTGTTGGCGTCGGGTGACGACGACGTGCTCGAGCCGCACCGGCGGCAAATCGCGGTGTTGTTCTGCGACCTCCGCGGCTTCACCCACTTCACCGCGAGCCACGATCCCGAAGACGTCGTGCTGGTACTCGACGAGTACTACGAGGCGACGGGCCAGCGCCTTCGATCGGCCACCGCAACCGTGGGGGCGTTCGCGGGCGACGGGTTGATGGCGTACTTCAACGACCCGGTGCCCTGCGATGATCCCGCGGGGCTTGCGTTGCAAGTCGCGTGCGAGATCCAGGAGGACCTCAACCACCTCGCGGCGAAGTGGGCCCGGCGCGGCTTTACGCTCGGCCACGGGATCGGCGTCGCGTTCGGATACGCGACGCTCGGCGTGATCGGGTTCGAGGGCCGCAGCGACTACACGGCGCTCGGACCGGTCGTGAACCTCGCGTCTCGGCTCAGTGACACCGCCAAGCACGGCGAGATCCTCGTCGACGTGCGCGCCTACGAAGCGGCCGGCGCCGACATCGAAGCCGAAGAGCGCAAGTTAGAACTCACGGGTTTCAGCGACCCCGTGCACGTCTTCGTAGTGTGCCGGTGATAGGACTCGAACACTTCCCCGCCACCGCCTCCGCCGACGAGGTGCACGCGGCGCTCGTGCGCGACGGCGCGTGCATCGTCGACGACGTGCTCGACTCGACCACCCTTGCGACACTGCGCGCCGAACTCGAGCCACCGCTGAGCGCGACTGCGCCCGGTGTCGAAGAGTTCAGCGGGCGCAACACGCGCCGGTTCGGCGCGCTCATCGAACGCGCGCCAAGCACGCGTCCGCTGGTGATGCATCCCCTCGTGCTCGACGTCACCCGCAAGCTGCTTGACGGCGCGTCGGCCATTCAGCTGCACCTGACCCAAGCGATCTGCATCGGGCCGAACAGTCCCGCCCAGATGATCCACCGCGACCAGTGGGCGTTCGACTTCTTCACGTTCCCCGACGGGTTCGACGTGCAATGCAACACGATCTGGGCGATCAACGACTTCACCGAGGAGAACGGCGCGACCCGCGTCGCCGTGGGCTCCAACCACTCCGCCGACAAGCTGCGCCTGGACCAACAAGACACGGTCGGCGCGGTGATGCGCGCCGGTTCGGTCGTGCTTTACACCGGCAGCGTCTACCACGGCGGCGGTGCCAACACGACCGAAGACGAGACCCGTATCGGCGTCAACATCACCTACAACCGCGGCTGGCTTCGCCAGGAAGAGAACCAGTACCTCGCCGTGTCGCGCGAGTGCGCGGAGACGCTCGACGAGGACCTGCTGCGGTTGATGGGTTACCAAAAGGGCGCGTTCGCGCTCGGCTACATCGACGACCTGCGCGACCCGATCTCAGTCGTGCGACCCGAGTTCGCCAACCCCTTCGGCTTCGCCGTCAACTCGGGGTGAGCGACACCGCGGCGACTACCTGTTTTCACCACAAGGGCCGCGAGACCGGACGGTCCTGCACGCGCTGTGGGCGACCCGCGTGTTCGGATTGCCTGCGCGAGGCCGCAGTCGGCTCGCACTGCTTCGAGTGCATCCGCGCTGCCCGCCCACCCGCGCGAGGAACGTGCCCGGCGATGGAACGCGACGGCCGGACCCTTGGCCACCAAGGTTCTGCTGGGGCTCAACGTCGCGGTGTTCGTGTTGACGGCACTGAGCGGTGGCCGCAGTCGCGGCAGCGACCTCGAGTTGCGGCTCGCGCTCTTCGGCCCCGCCATCGCTGACGGCGAGATCTACCGCGTGCTTACCAGCGGGTTTTTACATTTCAACTTGCTGCACCTCGGCTTCAACATGGCGCTGCTCTACCAACTGGGCGACGGAACTCGAAGGCGCGCTCGGGCGCACCCGGTTCGTGCTGCTTTACGTCGCCGCGCTGTTCACCGGCTCGTTGGGCGCGCTCATCCTGACGCCCGACGCCTTCACCGGCGGCGCATCGGGCGCGGTGTTCGGGCTCATGGGAGCGATGGCGGTGGGCTTGTACCAGCGCGGCCGGAGCATTTGGGAGGGCGGCATCGGCGGCCTGATCGTCATCAACGTCTTGCTCAGCTTCGCCATCCCCGGGATTTCCATCGGCGGGCACCTTGGCGGACTCGCCGGCGGCGCGGCGGTCGGTTTTGTCATGTTGCGGGCCGCGTCGTCGTCGCGGGGAAAGGCCGAGGGTGTGGCGGCGGGCGTCACCGTCATCGTGCTCGCAGTCATCGGCTGCGCCTTGATCGCTTCGGGAACCGCCTAGGTAGGATCGCTGCGCTTCTTGCGGGTGTAGTTCAGAGGCAGAACATCAGCTTCCCAAGCTGAGAACGCGGGTTCGATTCCCGTCACCCGCTCCAGAGTTTCCCCTGGTTAGAGCGCCGTCACCGGCTCTGGAGTCCGTTAAATCGGACATGCATGGCGCTTCTATGGCGCACGCGAACTGGGTTTACAAACCGGGGACGTAACCAGCGGCCGTGGCGCTCATGCGCGGCAGCGCTGCACTCGCTCGGCCTCTAATGCTCCCAAGGTTTGCCTGATTGACGGAAACCGCACAAGCAGGGACGCGGACCGGTCGTCCCCTCATCGGCACGTATCCGCGTCCGCTCCCGGCGGCTCATCACACCCCCTGATTAGCCTGCGTCGACATCAGGAAAGGTGAGATGCATGTACACAGCTGAAATCCGAAGTGGCGGCTACGTCTACGTCAAGGACACGAACACCGGACAAGAAACGCAGATCGACGTGCCGAACCCGGGCAATCCCGCTGTTAGTGCGGTGGTTACGGGCGATGACGAGCTGACCGTCACGTTCCAAAACGGCCCGCCGGAGCAGAAGTACCGGATCAGCACCGGCCATCGGGCTTAGGTATTGGAGTCCAAAAGGATTTCGTTGAAATTTAGCCTTGGCCGTTCCGTGGTCCAACCGCGATCGGCCGCGGCGATGCCGAGGCGATCGAGCGTCGGTTCGTCTGCGCACGCGACAAACCAAGCTGCGGTCGGATGCCTTTGCGGTACCGGGCAATGAAGTCGAAGGAGCCAGCGGCAAGGACGACGAACAGGCGCGTCTCGTGGATTAAGCGCATCTCGTCCATCTCGCGTTCGAGTTCATCAGGCGTTCGATTCGGAGTCCCCTCCTTCACCAGGAACGGATAGAACTCGTTGATGTCGAGACCGAAGAAGGCGTTGACGCCATCGGCGTGGGCCACGCCGATCTCTCTCGGTGCCATAAAGACCAACCCTATAGATGAGGTGCGACAGGTTTGACGGCCGTGACTACTGCCGAGATCGACGCGATTCTGACGTATTGCCGCGCGACCGTTGGGCCAGTGAACGAATGGGCGAAATGGCCGGGCGGCTGGAAGGGCGACATTGAATCCGCTCTCGTCGATTCTGTGTTCTCAGCGCGCGCCCGCTACCGAACGCGCACGGGCGGTGTCCACGCGGCGGTCGTGAGGTGGCGCGACGCGCGCGCAGGCGGAGTGTGTTCTCACTTGCGGCGCTGGCGGCTGAAGTCGATCAGGCCGGAGTTAACGGTTGGGCCGCGGGTTTCGGCAATCTCCAGCACTCACCCAGTAGACCAGCCTCCGCTCCAGGAGGAAGTTCAAAAGCTGCGACTGTGCGACAGGCCTGCGACGTTCTTCGTTCGGCAGGCGTCGAGGTCAACACATCGAGTGACATCACGCCAGAGAACTCCGAGGCGACGAGAGCCGCCCTGATGGACGTTCCCGGCATCGGCTACGCGACAGCGAACTACTTCTTCATGCTGTTGGGAGCGCCCGGCGTTAAGCCCGACCGAATGATTCATCGGTTCCTAACTGCGGCAATCGGTCACGACGTCAGCAACGAAGTAGCTGAAGCGGCGATTTGGTCGGCGGCTACGCGGCTCGGAGTCCAGCCCAACGAGTTAGACCACGCGATCTGGCGTTATGAGAGCGACAAAGCGACACGCCGCGTGGCCCAGCCTCGTTCGGATTAACGGGTCGCTCCGGCATCTGCGTGACATCCTCGGCAGTGCCGCGTGGCCTCATCCAACGCTGGCGAACGTATGGGCGCGACCAAGTAGTCGAAACTCATCGTCGCCAAACGGCCGCCGCTTGTCGCGCTCGACAGCGTTGTAACCGGCGCACTTCCACAAGTCGATGACTCCTGGAAGGCAGGTGAGTTCACCTCGGACCAGGAGACGTTGGACCTCGCGTCAATGGTCACGAATTCAACGACCTGCGAGTGGCCCGGTTCTTCGCGCGGTTGACGTCGCGTTCCGGATGTTGAATCGCGGAGCGTGACTCACGACCCGGAGCAATCGGACGCAGTGTCACACCTGCTCGCTACCGTTCGGTCTGTGGTTACCCGCGTGCCAGACCAGCTGGACGGCGGCGCAGTGCTGCTCCGCCGGCGTGACCTGTCCGAGGTACCTGTGTTTGTCGACGCCCTCCGCGAGCTGGGCCGAACTCACTGCGTGGTTTCAGTGGGCGCAGGAACCGCTGGACGAAGCAAAGCAAACGCAGCTAGCCATCGACGCTGGGACCGCCTTCACTAAAGGCAGCAACTATGAGTTCACCCTCATCGAGCGGGATACGGGCTCCGTGGTCGGCTCACTCCGACTCAATCCCCGAGCGTCGACGACTGCAGCCGAGATTGGCTACTGGGTTCGTACGGATCGCACTGGTCGCGGCTACGCGACCGCGGCAGCACGAGCAGCAACTCGCGCTGCCTTCGAGCACCTCGACTACGTCGACAGCGTTCACATCCACATGGATGTCGCCAACCGTGCGAGCGCGGCGATCCCTCGCAAGCTCGGGTACCGCTTGCGGCGCGAGGGCAAGCTTGCAATAGCGGCCCCCGCACGCACTGGCCGCGGGTCCTTCTGGGTCACGACTCGCGATGAGTGGGCGCGAGTGGCTCAGTCAGTCGCGTCCTGATAGACGTCGAATAGTCCGCGACGCGCTTGAGATTGTTCTCAGCGAGCTCGGGTCTCGCCGCTTTCGAACAACGACTGCTGACGACTCTCGCGGTTCGCCCGCAACTCCTCGATCGGAGTCACTGTCGCGTCGTCGGTCGGCTTGATCTCCGAGGCTTCGAGGAGTTCGCCGAGCGCCTTCGCGATCACTACGTCGCGGTCGCGCGTGGCGTGTTGATAAATCAGCGCCGCGCGAGCCGTCGCGTGACCCATGCGAGCCATGAGTTCCTTCGTCGACGCTCCAGTTGCTGCGGCCAACGTGTTGGCCGTGTGGCGCAGGTCGTGGAAGTGGAGGTGCTCAACCTTCGCCTTCGTGCGCGCTGCGTCCCATCGGAGGTTCCAGATCCGACGCGTGAGCGGTGACCCGTCGGGCTCCGTGAACAGGAGCGAATCCGCCTCAGCATCTGTCCATGTGACCAGATGGCTTCGTAGCTCCTGGATGATCTGAGGCGGCAGCGCGACGACGCGCCGACCAGCGTCACTCTTCGGCGGGCCCGTGATGCGGGCGCCGCTCTTCAGTTCAAGCGCCTGGCCGTCGATCCGCACGTTCGCGTTCTCCAGGTCGACGTCGCAGCGCTTCATGCCGAGCAGCTCGCCCAACCGGAGGCCACCGAAGGTCGCGAGCACAACCATGAGGCGGTACCGCTCGTCGATCGCGTCGGCGAGCGCGAACGCTTGCGGGATCGTCGCGATCGGACGCTCGGCTGCACGCTCGACGCCGGCGCCTTCGATGCGGCACGGGTTCTTGCCGATTATCCCGTCCTCGAGAGCGGTGTTGAGGATCGTGCGCAGCAGCCGATACGCCTTCGCCACGGTCGACGCACCCGGTCGCTTCGCAGCGGACTGGTCGCCGTGCCACTGACGGATGCCGGCCGAGGACAACTGCCCGAGGGACAACTCGCCGAGCGTCGGAAGAATGTGCAGCCGCAAGAGACCCTCGTACAGCTCACGCGTCCGTGGGCGAAGCTGTGCGCGAGTCGAGAGCCAACGCCTTGAGTACTCCGTCAGCGAGATGCCTGCTGCTCTCGGATCGATCCACGTCGAGCGGCTGCGGTCGGCGATCTCACGGGCCTCGAATGTCTCAGCCTCGCGCTTCGGTGCGGAACGTTCGCTTGTACTGGTGCCCGTCGGGCGTGCGCAGCCTGACGTCGTAGACGATCTTGCCGTTGCCCAACTTCCGAGTGCCGATGCTCATGCCGTCTCACGGTACGAAGAGGGTGTGGCACCTTCAACAGCCAAAAGTCGTTCGACGTAGTCGGTCACGGCGACAACCGGCACGCGACATGAGCGGCCGATGTGGACGGCCCGCAACTCACCTCGCTCGATGAGCTCGTATACGGTCGTGCGGCCAACCGCGAGCAGCCGAGCGGCTTCGACGATCGTGAGCAGCAACGGTTCGGGCGCGTGGGGTTCCGGCAGGTTCAGCACACCTCCCTAAGCCGTTCGCGAGACCCGTTCCGGACAATTTCGCACTCAGTGCAACTGTGTGGCACCCGATTTCACGCTCGTTCGGACCCTACGTGTCCCATCCGCTGGGTTGACTGACTCAAGGGAGGTCTCGGCGCCGGCCCTGAGCGTTGCAACTGGCGCGAGTCACGATCGGAGGACTAGTCGACTCGAACTTCGGGCGGCTTGTCGGTAGTCGTGTCAGACCTGGCGATTGCTCACCTGTGCGGGGACTGCCGTCGTAGCGTCGACAGCCGCGTGGCCGATTGAACCGCGACGTTGATGGTGGAGGATTGAGCATGCAAACGAGTCGATGGGAAATCCTCGCCGCCATCTCAACGAGCGCAGCGGTGGTAATCGCGCTTGGTATCGCGCTGGCACCAACGGTTCGCCAGTGGTGGCGTCGACCGCGGCTGGAGGTCTTCGTCGGAGACACCGAACCGCACTGCATCGCCGTCAAAGGCGCGGGCCTAAGCCTCAAGATGGTCGATGAAGTCGTCTTGCGCATCGAAGCGCGCAACGTCGGCCGTAGTACCGCAGATGGATGCTGGGCGAAGATCAACCGACGGTGGCGATACGACCTGCCGCTCAACCCCGACGACTGGGCTGACTCCGAAGTCAAGCCCTACAGGTTCGAGGGCTGGCAACTCGTCGAACAGGATCCTGTAGCGCTGCGATGGTCGAGCCTGCCCTTTGCTGTGGACCGTGGGCCCAGCGGGCCGCACGTGCAAATTGCAAGAGGCGCGTCAGAGTTTGCGGAACTCGCCGTCCTCGCCACGACAAGCCGAAAACTCCGGGTGTCTGTTGACGACGAACGCGCCGGCCGAAACCGAAACGAAGCCAGCGATGCGATCGGAACGCACCGATGGGAAGTTGTCATCGGAAGTGACCGGGTCGACCCCATCGCGAAGGTGATCGAGTTCGTCGTAGACGGCAAGAACTTCATCTCGGACGTCACGGTCGCGGACGCCCCTTCGAAGGCCGAGGATCACCGGCTGCTCACCCTGTTACGAGCGATTCCGAAGGATGACTAGGGACAGGAAGATCGAGGTCAGCTTCAGCGAAGAATCCGAGGCCCACCCTCGCTTTCTTCGTGCAGACGGAGGCCCGCTTCATTTCGTCGAATGGCTCCGCCCCATTCGGCCGGCCGAACCGGCAGACAATATGCCGGACGGTTTGGCTGATCGTCACCGTCGAGGCCTACTCGCCCGAGGTCGATGAGACGATCACGCTCGAAATGTTCGTCGCGCCACGCGCCGACAACCCGAACCTCCCTGATTGGGGTTCGATCCGGCCGGACACCGCCGCGCCACCGCCCGTCTCAACGGCGGCCGCCACCGCGACGGGTTCGCGAAGCGGCCCGGGTGTCCAGCGAAACGCCGACGCCGATGTCCCCGCGATCCTCGGGAAATGGCGACGCGCTGTCTGCCTCGGGTGTGACGGCACCGTCGTTCGCGCCCGCGACAGCTACGTCACTGTCGGCGGGACGCTCGACGGCTCATGGCTAACAATGTGGCCGACAGGGCCCGATCGGTTCGCGACAACGGGGCCGATCCCTGACGCCGAGATCTTCATCCTCGGCATCGCACATAGACGCTGCACCGACAGTGTCCGAACCCGCGCGACCGAGCAAACACTTCTAGTACCACCCGACCGAATCCGGCTCTACCTCGACGATGCCGACGACCTCGTCCCGACTCTCCACCTCCCTGCGGACGACTCGACCTGCCCCTTCTGCAGCACGACCACCGGCCTCAGCAACGAACACGTGTGGCCAAAATGGGTCTCGAAGGAGCTCCGGTTTCTCGGACGATCACTTGCTCCACGCCAAGGCCGTCGCCCGACCAAACACCAGATCGAAGTAACCGTGCCCGTGTGCACAAACTGCAATAACGACTGGATGTCAGTCCTTGAGAACGACGCCGCCGCGATCATGCGACCCATGTTCCGCGGATACCGCGTCCAACTCGGACTCGGCGAACAGGCCGTTCTAGCGACGTGGGCGACGAAAACCGCGTTCATGGTCGACCGCGTCAAAAACGGCGTCGTTCCCCGCGGCTTCGGGATCGACCTCGCGATGACTCGGCGCCCGCCAGATAACTCACGCGTCTTCATCGGCGCGTACACCGGGGACTTCGCAGCCAAAGCCGTGTCGCAGCCTCTCCTGATCGGCTATTCCGGCGGCACAACGCCAGCCGAGCCGAACGCCGTCATCACAACATTCACGGCGTACAACATTGCGTTCCAAGTAGTCACGCACTTCAACCGGGGCTCGGTGACCATGAACGACACCCGAACAGGGCTGAACCGCGCATTCGCTCAGCTATGGCCGACCGCGACCGCAACACTTGATTGGCCGCCCGAGATCGTCATGCACGACGCCGGTTTCGACGCATTCGCGGCCAGCATCAACGACTCCACCAGCCAACCGCGGTCGCGGCGAACTACGAGACCAGCTCAAGAATCTCGCCGGCGAGTAGATACGTCTGAATAACCGCGTGGCTGAGTTCGCGGCCCGAGACCGCGTGGTGGACGCCTTTGTGCGTGAGCGGATCAAGCGCATCAATACGTGCCGCGAGATCGGTCAGTGTCGCACCAACCGATTCGGCCAACGTCTCGCCTACGCCGGCTTCCTCAAGTGCCGCCCACAATCTGTTGCGGTAATTCGTCGCGGCGATGTCGTGTGGCTTGCCGTCCTTGCCGATCCGCGGCTTCCCCTGCGCGGGAAAAATGCTGTCAGCGATGGCGACAAGTACCCGTCGACACGAAAGCAGTGCCTGACTGCGCTGTTCGGCGTCTTCATCGTTAAAAGCACGGTCGATCGCTGCGTTGAGCTTTTCCAAAACATCGGGTGCGGCATCACTAAGGAACTGTTCGGTTCGGTTCCTGTGCTCGTCGAAAATTCGTTCCGCCGCCGACGTGAGCCGTAGCTCTGATTCACGCCGAGTTAGGTAGTCGAAGGTGAAGGCGCGGACACCCGCGGCGATTTGTTCCCGGATCAGGGCGAGGTTTCTGCGCTGTGTCCGAGTGGCCTCGGACAACTCGATCGACGACGGAGGTGACTCGCCCAGCAACGCCTCAAGCGGAGTTAGGTCGCTCTTGACTACGTCGGAATATCCGACCACGGACCCCGCAACACCAAGTCCGCGATTGTCGAGATATTCGAGATGGATCGGATCGGCAAGCGACTCAAGACGCTCACCGGCTTTCTGATAATCGAGCTCCATCAACAGGCGCATCGCGACCGAGCTATCGCCGCCCAGCTGCACGACGCGAAGCGCTCGTCGCACTGATGCTGGCAGAGCTGCGTCGTCGAACTTGTCGAGCGCGTAAGACACCAAGGCCAAGAGCTCGCGGAGGAACTCACGCTCGTGAACCTAACCGTGTGCAGAGTCGTCGAATTGCCTCCGCGATTGGCGCAGCACGAGTCAGACGAGCCTCGCAGTGCGGTCGATCAGGAACCTTGCGATTCTCACTCGCGGGCTTCCGCCATTCGCGACTTCCACCCACCCGCGCGGAGTGTCTCAAGGCCTACGACAACCAGGCGATCGTTGAGCCAGTCGGGATCGACGCTGTCAACTGCGCGAACGAGGTCCTCAATCCCATCCGACAGCTGGCTTCCCTCGCTACGAATGGCAGCAAGGATCTGGCCTTCGTTCTCGCGCACCACGTCCGCCGCGACGTTGCGGTCGACTTCGGCGATCGCAGAGATCGCTTCCGCTGCGAGGTGTCCTCGGCCGGCGTCCGCGAGGACGATCGCACGTCCGCTGTGTTTCAGGTCGACCGCGAGCTGGGGATCTGCCGCTGCAAGAAACGACGGGGCGTGGTCGAGCGCGTCGGCGTGGCGTCGAGCCCAGCTCCTCCCGGGAGATGGGTCTGAGCCGCTCGCCATCGTGTAGACGAGTCGCGCGACGCGGTCGGTCGGTGTCCACTCTCCCTGTGAGATCTGGTCCAGGTGATCGAGATCGATTGCGGACATGGCCTCGAACCAGAGGTCCGGAGCGAGCCGACCTAGCGAGTGGCCGAGCAGATCGAGTTCACGGAGGTCGTCAAGATCGGCCTTGGTCGCAGCGATGGAGCGGCCTGCAGAAGTCCAGTCTGCGGCCTTGACAAGGTCGTCTATCGCGACCGCGACCGCGTGCCACGGGTGTTCGTCGACGGCATCCTCGTCCGTCTCTTCGACGACGTCGTTCTCGTCACCCCGCTTGAGGACACTCGCTGCGAAGATAAATTCGCCGAAACACCAGTCAACTAGTGCACGAGCCGCCGCCGGCAAGTCGGACTCGATGAGTCGGACGACCTCGGGCGAAATCGCTCGAACGCATCCGGCAGACGCCGCGGGCGCCAGCTGCGTGAGGGAGTGGATGAAGTCCACCGCGCCGGGGATCCGGTCGGCGACTTCAGCGGCGACCCGCTCGACGAGTAGGTCGACGTCGAGCGCGTCCGCGAAGCGGTTTCGCCACTGCTCGGAATCGATTCCGTCCGCCGCCGCGAGCCAACCGAGCAGCCAACCCCAGTCGTGACCCCATGCGACGTCGACATTTTCGCTGACGATGGCCGCGATCTGGTCAGGTGCGATTGACGCGCTCACCCGGCCAGCATGAGACCTGTGTCGGCTGAGTGCGCTGTAGGCCTGATGGATCCCGTGCACGTCATCGGAGGTCATCTCGGGCAGCCAGGCAATGAGAGTGTGCTCGACCTTGTCCGCGAGCTCGTCGGTCATGGCCGACCACCAGCCAACTTCCCAGATCATGCTGCCAGCAATGCGGCGTTCGCGACCTGCGGCGGCAGTCGCCGCCTCCTCCACGACGAGCGCGAGCAACGTCGTCGGGAAAGAGCCGTTCGCGGTGACGTCGGTTGGAGTCGGAATTGGAAAGCATGCTCGACAGCCATCGCCGCCCCTCAAGGCTCTCGGTCGAGTCGGTAAACCGTCGGGCGATGAGATCTGCGAGCCGCTCCCAGTGGTCCCCGGCGGTGTCTCGGCAGAGAACCTGGAGCGCTCGCTGAGCGAGTCGGATGTGCGGTGTGCGAACGCGGCCGTCGCGAATCGATGCGAGCCGGCGACTAACCAGGACGGGAAGGGTCGCTAGGACCCACTCGCGGTCGCGGCCGACCTCGACGGCGAGCTCGGCGAGCCGGTCCACGTCAGCCCCGATGTCGAGCGACAGGATCTCCGTGATCGCGACGAGACCCAAGAGGAGCGGTCCGTCCTCGGTGTCGGTGAGCTCATCGATGGAGTCCGATACGCGACGCTCACCGCCGCCGAGCGTGAACATGAACTCCCATGGCACCTTGGCGAACCCCGATGCTTCGACGCGGTGCTCAAAGCGTTCGTCGGTCATTCCCTTGCCGACCCGGTCATCCGCGGCGGAGACCAACCGCGATACTTCGTCTTGGTGGTCGAGACAGAACCGCTTGATGGTGGCGATCGCCTGGCTTGGCCGGATTGTCGAGTGTCCGACCTGGTCTGATCGTTCGGTCGAAACCATCAGCACTGCGTGGTTAGCGTCGACCGAACGCTCAAACGCGGTGCGAATAGCCGGGTCGAGTGCTTGGGAGTCATCGACGATAGCGAGTACCGGACCGGTCAGGTCTTCGAATGTCCGGACGTCATCAGACGAGGCGACGCCCTGATTCACGAGCTCCAGCACGCCCCAACCGTCGAGGTTGAGGAGTCGACCCGCCTGGAACGCCGCGAGAGACTTCCCGCCGCCCGACTCTCCCGAGATGACCGCAAAGCCCGCTTGGGCGAGATGGCGGGCTGCGACATCGACCGCTGGCATCTGAGGGCAGGCATCGACATCCTGCGGGCCGAGCTTGTGTCCGAGAAGCGCCGCCCCCAAGTCGCGCTTCCGCTCGTAGTTGACCCAGAGCCAGCCGGGTACGTCAGTGATCGCTCCGAGAGCGTCGGCGATCGCTGGGAGAGCAACGTCCGCTGTCATAGGGATGCCTTCGTCTCCGGTCGCAGACGGAGACACCCGCCTGGTGGGCCAGACGGCCTGGATCGGATCGAGCAGATCCTTGAGCACGACAGGGTCCGATCCTGAGTATCCGATGATCAGAAGAAGGTGAGGTCCAGCATTCCGCAGCTCGGCCATCCTCTCTATCACTGGCTGCGGAATGATCTCGGCTTGGAACGGCAGAATCCACTCCTCATCAGGCTTGGCCGCATCCCCGTGAGGCTTGGCGAGCACGCCATCGGGGAGCGGTCGGCCGAAAAATTGCTCGTATGCCCTCTCGACAGCCGTGTCCCAGTTGAATGAGATGAGGTAGCGGACAGCGCCGGCATGGACCAGTCGAGCGAGCGCCTTGTGGGCTGCCCCCGGTTCCCGGTCGAGGTCGTGCCGCGCGACCGATTGTTGGAAGGCGGTCCTCGTCGGACCGATCCGGTGAGCGATCTCCCACCCGGCGCGCAATCGCCGTGTCATCAACTAGCAGCCCCTTCGCCGGACCGTCAGGACGTCCTACGCGGTCGGCGAGTTCTCGACGCTCATCGAGGCAGAAGTCGAAGGCATGGGCGAGCATCGCCGGGAGCTGAGCCGTCATCGGGTAGCTCGACATCGACAGCCCTGCGCCAACGACGGCAACCGTCCCGTAGCTCCGGATCAGATCAACGCCGGAGGTCATCGCGTCGCCCATCACGCCTGGAAGCCTGCCACGGTGCCTCAATTCCGCGACACGAGGGGGTGCCAACGGAGAGTCGACCACGATACGAGCGCGGCCTTCGCCCCGCCAGCCAAGCTGCGCGAGCCTGGCGCCGTGACCGAACGCGAGCCATCGAACACGGACGTCCCTAAGCGGTACCCGAGCCGAGAGGTGTAAGCATGCCAATCCGGCTGTCGCTATTCACGTCAGAGCGGGACTGGTGGAATCGCACGGTCTACGAAGACGAGACCGTCATGGACACGCTGCCTAACAACTCGTCTTTCAATTCTGGACGAGCAACCCTGCTGAGTCAAGACGGCTTGTTCGTAAGCGGGCTCGCTCGAGGCGGCCGCCGAGGCAAGGCCTCGGACTTCTTGAGCAACACGACCTTCGAGCGAATCTCAGTCATCGAGCCATTGCCATTGCAGCAGCTCCTCGCAGCAGTTCGCCCCCGAGCAAAGCGCGCAGCAGCCGCGGTGGCGGAGGAGGGCTTCGGCCTGTTCTCGGAGTCCGCGAGCGAGGACATCCGATCTTGGATCAGCACTGCGCGACCGGAGGTTGCAGCTCTGCTAGACGACCTCGTTGCCGAAGAACCCGGTTGGATCGTCACGAATCCCGAGGTGGGAGCTCAGCTTCGGATGGAGCGCGACGCGGTCAACCTTGCGCTTGAGATCGCCGGGCTCGACCGAGATGCCGCGCTCGAAGGCATCGGGTTGCCGGAAGAGCCGCAGCACTTCTCACTCGTTCCGCTCGTGGAAGTCAACGAGGACTCGATTGTCATCGACGACCTCGACATCTACCCAGGATGGGAGCGAGTAGCCGAACTCCGCCCAGCGGGCCGCGTCTTACACCGCTCCGGGCTCCGGACGGCGCTTGACCATCCTCCACACGAACAAGAACCGCATCGAAGAGACCACTGGCGTCGACTTGGTCTATTTCATCCACGAGTACCAGTCCGTGGTCCTCGTGCAGTACAAGCGGGTCGTGAGTCGGGATAACCGTTTCGTTGTGAGACTTGACGAGCAGCTCTCCGCCGAGCTGAAACGAATGGAACAACTCGAGTCGAAGTTCCCATGGTCGGCGGCATCGACCGGGGACCTAAACGAGCAGCGGCTCACCGCCGGTTTCTGCTTCTTCAAGCTGTGCGACACGATGCAGCCAGCGGAGGTCGCTGACTTGTCTCGCGGGTAGATACCTCGACCTTGCCACCTGGCGAACCATGCGGTCCCACGGACTAATGACAGGCCCGAAGGGTGGTCGACGATTGCTCTACGAGGACGTCACGCGCTATCTCTCGAACAGCACGTTCGCCGAACTCGTAGGCGACGGGTGGCTTGGGTCGGCCCCGGGGCATCTCAAGGCGCTGATCGACTACATGTTCGCCCGGTATGAAGCAGGCAAGACCGTGATTTGGGCGTCACTCGAACTTGGCGTCAACCGCCGACGCTTTCGTCCGGCCTACCTCGAGACCATGGCGGTCACAGCGGAATAGAGCTAACGATCGCCCGCCGGCGCTCCACCTCCGGGTGGTAGCGCGGCCTGCAAGTGCCGTTTGGGGGGCTCGCGTGCGCGCTTTGTGCACGCTCGCGTTCAGTCGCCACTCGTCGTTGCCGTCCGCGTTGCTCGCCCAACCTGCCGTTACGGCGCGACCGTCCGCCGCGGACTTCAAGCCCGACCCTGAGCCCGCCGGCGCAATAGCTTTCCCGCGACGACCATTTGCAGCAACGCCCTTTACGGAGTCGCCGACGGGGATCAGTCGTTGTGAAGTGATGCGGTTATTACGTCGCCGGGCGGTTCTCGTCGGCGGATGTCGGCGAACCGGTGTTCGTTTGGAAAGAAGGCCAGCTTCTCCGTGCCGCATGGGCCGCCCCGATGCTTCGCGACGATTATCTCCACGATCCCTCGGTCGGGCGAGTCCTGGTTGTACAACTCGTCGCGGTAAAGAAACATCACGACGTCAGCATCCGCCTCAAGACTCCCCGACTCGCGAAGGTCGGACGGGACGGGACGCTTGTCTTGCCGACTCTCGAGCCCACGTGACGCCTGCGAGAGGACGAGAATCGGCACTTCAACCTCTCGAGCGAGAAGCTTCAGCTGCCTTACGATCTCGGATAGCGCCTCCTGCCGGCCAACGCCGTCGCGCCCTCCCGACATGAGTTGGACGTAGTCGAGAACCACGAGCGCAAGGTCGCCTTGTCGAGCTTTGAACTCCCGAGTCGTAATTTCGATGTCGGTCATCGACGTCCTCGGGTTGTCGTCTATAAAGAGCGGTTCTTCGACGAGCCGACCTATCGCGTAACTGACGCAAACCCACTCGTCATCCGTCAGCTGGCCGTTCCGAATCCGGACGCTGTCAACGCCAGCTTCGGCAGACACGAGGCGTTGGACGGCTTCGGCGACGCGTCATCTCGAGCGAGAAGTACAAGACGGGCCGCCGCGTGGCAGGCGACGCGTTGCTTGCTATCGCAAGGCCGATCGCACTCTTGCCCGTGCCCGGCCTCCCGCCGATCACATTGAGACTTGATGGCTGTAATCCGGAAAGCCTTTCGTCAATCGTTGCAAAGCCTGTCGCCAGTCCTGCGATGCGCTCGCCGCGATCAAAGAGCTCTTCGAGGCGCGTCAACGCGACATCGAGCACCTGCTCTACGGAGCGTGGTGCCGCACGTCGCTGGTCGGCTGACGTCGACTCTGGAATGTCAGCGGAGTCGCGCTCGGTGCGAGGGGCCCGAACGCCGCGCTCTGAAGGCGATTCAGACATGCTCGTTCCGCTTCGAAACACGCTTGCGAACTTGATGAATGACAACTGCTGCCGGTGCTATGGCGCCGGCGCCACCGATGGCCACGCCCCCGGACACGACATCTGGGTGGGTAAGCAATAGCCACGCCGCGCCGCCGACCCCGGCGACCGCGGCGTAAGGCACGATCGCCCACAACAGATCCCAGCCGCGGAGATTGAGCCACCAAAGGGCACGGGACACACGCGACGTCGTGTCGCAGGCGGTCGGCGGCTCGGGATAGCGCATAGGCCGGTCAGGGGTCCGCACAGACCGGCGGGATCGCCTTGTGTTCCTCAGCTGAGTGTA
The DNA here is from genome assembly GCA_963769985.1 of uncultured Actinomycetes bacterium. Lineage (GTDB taxonomy): Bacteria > Actinomycetota > Acidimicrobiia > Acidimicrobiales > JACCXE01 > JACCXE01. Next base: position 554,276 of record CAVYNR010000011.1, read on the forward strand.
AATCCACAGGGTTACCCAGCTTCTACTCGATCGATTCCCGCATTCGTGTGATTATATACACAGATGACGCCGTTTTACCCGGCGAAGGACTAGGATTTTTCCACAATGCAGGCCGCTAAGTACAAGCGAGGCGACATTGAGCCGTAAAACCGCATCGTCGGTAGAAGACAGCGGAGACGTGTGGCTCGATTGTGTCCGACTTCTGAAAGCCACAGCTCCAGCGTCGGTATGGCACAGCTGCATCCAACCAACGGAGCTCCTCGAGGCCGAGGAGGATCGATTGCTTGTTGGCGTTCCGAGCGCGCTTGTGAAGGACCGGATCGAGGGTCGGTGGATGGGACTTATTCTCGAGTCGCTCGAAGAGCTCGGAAGAACAGGGACCACGGTCGAGTTCGAGGTTCGGCCCGCTGCCCGGCACGAGGATGCGGCGCCGCCGGACGTCTACCCAGCGACGAATGGCGGACCGCAGGAGGCCGATCTCGCCGCGGACAGATCGAGGTCCACGGCACGACCGTCGATCGGCCTGAATCCGAGCTTCACGTTTGACTCATTCGTCATAGGCCAGTCGAACAGCTTTCCCCATGCCGCAGCGCGTGCCGTTGCTGAGAATCCGGCCCGGGCGTACAACCCCCTGTTTATCCATGGCGGGTCCGGCCTCGGCAAGACGCACCTGTTGCACGCGATTGGCAATTACATCCGCGAGAACTCCCCCAGTCTCCACGTCAGGTATGTGACTACCGAGACTTTCATGAACGACTTCGTGAATGCGATCCGGACGAACAGCACGATCTCGTTCAAGCGCGAGTTCCGGCAGAGCGATGTCCTACTGGTCGATGACATCCACTTCATTGAGAACAAGGAAGGACTCCAGGAGGAGTTCTTCCACACGTTCAACGACCTGACGGGAGCACGCAAGCAGATCGTGATCACCTCCGACCGCCCGCCGAGGATATCCCAACGCTCGAAGATCGGCTACGAAGCAGATTTTCTGCAGGGCTGCTCACTGACGTTCAAATTCCCGACATGGTCACGCGTCTGGCGATCCTCCGTGCGAAAGACGTTGGCGGGTCGACCGGCGTCCCGGACGACGTACTCGAGTTCATCGCTACACATTTGACGGACAACATCCGCGAACTCGAAGGCGCACTTGTTCATTGCATCGCATTCGCGTCGCTTAACGGCCAGCCTCTCGATCTTGAGCTCGCAACTCATGCCCTTCGCGAGATTGTTCAAGTTGACCGGGTGCGGCCGATCACTCCGCGTAATCCTCGAAGCGACCGGTGCAGAGTTCGGCTTCTCAGTCGACGATCTGTGCGGGAACAGCCGCCTGCGGCAACTCGTAATCGCCCGTCAGGTCGGGATGTACGTCTTCCGTGAGCTAACAGACTTTTCCTATCCGGCGATCGCGAAAGAGTTCGGCGGACGCGACCACACCACGGTCATCCACGCTGTTTCGAAGATCGAGGGATTGATGAAGGAACGGCGTCAGCTATTCGACCGTGTCATGGGGCTGATGCAACGAATCAAAACAGGCGAACAGCCCGTCGAGCGAGCCGTCTACGCGACCGGTACCGCTTAACGACGGGACCTACGACCGACGGCCTCGCACTCGCACTCGCACTCGCACTCGCACTCGCACTCGCACTCGCACTCGCACTCGCACTCGCACTCGCAGACTCCACCCGATGGCGCATTTATGGCGCATCCCCCGAGATTCGCCCTCGTCCGCCGAAGTACCTCACCCCGACTGACCTGCGCAAACGTTCGCGGCCGTCCGCCGACGATCCACCAAATTCAGCTTCCCAAGCTGAGAACGCGGGTTCGATTCCCGTCACCCGCTCCAAAGTTGTCGCAGGTAGTCGCTTTCGCTGTCGGAAACGATTGCGCGTGCACAAAACGTGCCACTCATCGTGCGAAAATCGCGCTCAAGAACGTCTGTTTGCAGCAGTCCCCACAACGCTTGATATCCGGCAATACCGAGTGGTGGCTTTCACGTGCATTTGGGGCCGCCGCGTCCACTGATCAGGCGTCTTTCATGGCTCTAGGTGCGCACGAAACGCGGGCGCGGACGCATATGGTGCCGATAGAGCGCGGCGATCCGCGACCGGTCCAGTCATCGCATCCTTGGATCGCGCGTTGGGTCGGCGTACATAGCTGGGCACCGGCCACCAATAGCTTCTGGGCGCAGTTCGTAGTGCCACGGTTCGTTGCGATAGATCTGGCACAGCCCGTATTTGGCGCCGTGTTTCGACAGCCACGTCGTGGCGCGGGATGGCGCAAGGTCGACCGCGTCTCCCGACACGTGAGCCGACGTGTCCGGGGTCGCCACCCACCGCGCCGCCTTCGCGGCCGAGCCGTACTTCGCGATCGCCTCACGCAGCAGTCGTTCCTGGTACTCCGAGGAACGCCAGCCACTGTCGACGAGGAACACAACCCCATCGGGCGCGGCGGCCGTTGCCGCGCGCCGCAGCGCAAGGCGTAGATCCGAGTCGAGGTTGCCGACGCCGGGAATATCGCGGTCGAAGACCGTCGTGCCATCAGGAACAGCACCGTCCGCCGCGCCCAGCGCGCCACCGTGTTGACCGGGCACACCTTGCGGCGCACCGCGAAGAACGCGCGGCTCGCTTCGCGGGACATCGACGGGTGATGCGTCAGACAACGTCGAGGCGACCAACGACTGGTAGCTGAGGGCCGCGGGAATCGCAGCGGCGACGGCTAACAGCCCGGCGACGCGGGTCAGGCGAGTACGAATCGAACGGGTCGTGGCCCGTGCACGTTCGCGGACGATCACGCCCATCAGTGAAGGGATTGGGGCGTTGCCGGCACGTCTGCGGTTTTGCATATGCCAGCGATATGCGGCGGCTCCTTAGCATCGGAGCATGCGTGTATTGATCGTCGAGGACGAGCCCTACATGGCCGACGCCATCCGCGACGGCCTACGCCTCGAAGCGATCGCGTCCGACGTCGCCGCCGACGGCGAGTCCGCGTTGGAATTGCTGCGCGTCAACGCCTACGACATCGCCATCCTCGACCGAGATGTGCCGGGACCGACCGGTGACGAGGTCGCCACGCACATCGTCGCCTCGGGCAGCGGCATCCCGATCCTGATGCTCACCGCCGCCGACCGGCTCGACGACAAGGTCGCCGGCTTCGAGCTCGGCGCCGACGACTACCTCACCAAGCCGTTCGAGCTCCGCGAGCTCGTGGTCCGTCTCCGGGCGCTCGATCGCAGGCGCGCGCATAACCGGCCACCCGTGCGAGAGATCGCAGGTCTGCGCCTGGATCCGTTCCGCCGCGAGGTCTACCGCGACGGCCGCTACGTCGCGCTGACCCGAAAGCAGTTCGCCGTGCTCGAAGTTCTCGTCGCCGCTGAGGGCGGTGTCGTTAGCGCCGAACAACTCCTGGAGAGCGCGTGGGACGAGAACGCGGACCCGTTCACCAACGCGGTGCGCATCACGGTCTCGGCATTGCGCAAACGACTCGGCGAACCGTGGATCATCGCCACCGTGACCGGCGCCGGGTACCGCATCGACGCGCAATCCGACAAGAGTGACGGACAAGCGCGTGGATAGACCGCAGGGTTTGAGCGTCCGCCTCAAACTCACGCTCAGCTACGCCGGCTTCCTCATGCTCGCTGGTGCGGTCTTGCTCGTCGCCGGATACTTCTCGCTGTCGCGTGGCGCGCACCCTGGTGTGATTTTCGTGGTGCGCAGCCACGGCGACCTCCTGCGCAATTTCGCGCCGATCGCGGTTCTCGTGATGGCCTTCCTGCTGGTTTTCGGGCTGCTCGGCGGATGGATTCTCGCCGGCCGAATGCTTGCGCCGCTTACTCACATCACCGAGGCAACACGCACCGCCGCGACGGGATCACTCGCCCACCGCATCCAGTTGGAAGGCGCCAACGACGAGTTCCGCGAACTCGCCGACGCCTTCGACGCCATGCTCGCCCGGCTCGAAGCCCACGTCGCCGAACAGCGGAGGTTCGCAGCCAACGCTTCACACGAACTGCGCACCCCGCTCGCGATCACGCAGACGCTGCTCGACGTCGCCCGCAACGATCCCAACCGCGACACCGACGAACTGGTGGACCGCCTCCACGCCGTCAACACCCGAGCGATCGAACTCACGGAAGCGTTGCTTGTGCTCAGCCGCGCCGACCAGCGTTCCTTCACGCGGGAACCCGTCGACCTCTCCCTCGTCGCGGAGGAGGCGGCAGAGACGCTGCTTCCCCTCGCAGAGAAGCGCGGCGTCACCATCGAGACCTCGGGCGACGTGGCGCGAACGACGGGCTCACACGCCCTCTTGCTGCAGCTGACGACGAACCTCGTGCAGAACGCGATCGTCCACAATCTGCGCACGGAGGGCGCCGTGTGGGTCACGACCAGCCGTCACGCCGAGACTGTGACGCTCACCGTCGAGAACACCGGCGAGCAACTCGCGCGTCAATTGATCGCCACGCTTGTCGAGCCGTTTCGTCGCGGCACCGAACGCGCGCGCACCGAGCAGGCGGGTGTCGGCCTTGGCCTGGCGATCGTCGAACGCATCACGCAAGCGCACGACGGAACGCTCACCCTCATCCGGCGCGAGGCCGGGGGGCTCTGCGTCACGGTGCAACTACCGGCCGTGTCTTGACACGCTGGGATAAAGGCGTAGATTCGTCCCAGCGTTTCAAGGAAAAGGACGGTCTGCGGTGGCTGAGGTTCTCGATCTCCCGTTGCTCGTTCGGGGCTTGCCCGCCGAGCCGCCCACGGAGTTAGGTCCGGCGCTCGACGCGGCGCGGCGTTGTTTCGCCCGGCACGGCATCACGCGCACATCGATGGGCGACATCGGGCGCGAGGCCGGCGTGTCGCGCAGCACGATCTATCGCCAACTCGGCTCGGTCGAGCGCGCCGCGCACCTTCTCCTCGCGCGCGAGGTGCACGATCTGTTCAACCATCGCCTCGGCGCGACGCTTGCGGCAGCGACGGGGCCACACGCAATTGTCGCGTTGCTCGCCGAGATCATCACGTACGCACGCGAACATCCCGTGCTCAACAAGATCATCTTGCACGAGCCGGAGATAATCGGGCCGTACCTGGTCGCAGATGCGCCCCAAGCGACGGGCCAAATTGCCGAGATGGCGCAGCCCATTCTACAAGCCGTCATGGACGCAGGATTGATACGCCACCAGGACTCCCTGCTTCTCGCGCACTGGTTGATTCGCATCGCGGTTGTGCTCGTCGTCGACCCGCCACCCGTTCCGGTCGATGCTTTTCTCGACCAACTTCTCGTGCCTGCGCTCTCACCTGACAGGAGCTAACTCGTGACGCTCACCGACGTCCTGCTCTCGCCACCGGACGACCCCGCTAGCCGAGCGATGCCGCCGATCGATCTGCGCCTCCTGTCACCAGCGGACGCGGCGCGACTCGTGGAGATCGTCTTCACGCTCGCGCGCCACGGCGTGGTCGTCGCGGCGCGGCGCGGACCGCTCCTCGTGCTGCGCCCGACGCGGCGCGCGCCGAGCGCGATGGCGGTCGCGCTGCGCCGCAGCTTCGTCGACCTCGGCCCGGTGTTCGTCAAGTTCGGCCAGATCATCGCGTCGAGCCCGGGCTTGTTTCCCGAGGCCCTGTCGAAGGAGTTTCGTCGGCTGCTCGACGCCGTGCCACCCGAGCCCACACCGTCGGTGCGTCGGGTAATCGAGCGGTCTCTCGGCGAGTCGATCGACGAACTCTTCGCCGCCTTCGACGACGCACCATGCGCATCGGCGTCGATCGCGCAGGTGCACGCCGCGACGCTGCACGACGGCACGCGCGTCGCGGTGAAGGTACGCCGCCCGCGGCTGCACCGGCGCGTACGGGGCGACCTGCGGTTATTGCGACTGCTCGCGTTCGGGCTCGAACGCGTTGGCTCGGCCGGGAGCGTGCTCAACCCCGTCGCAGTCGTGGACGATTTCGCCTCCACACTGCGTGAGGAGCTCGACTTCCGCAATGAGGCCGCATTCATGGTCGACTATGCGACGCACCTGCGCGGCTTCGGGACCAACGAAGGCGTCGTCGTACCCGAACCGATCGAAGGAATGATCTCTGAACGCGTCCTCGTGATGACCTTTGTCGACGGGGTCAGAGTCGACGACGTCGACGGGTTGCGCGCGGCCGGCCATGACCCGCAGGAACTGCTGCGCGCGGGCGTGCGGGCCTGGCTCGAGAGCGCGCTGGAACACGGCATGTTCCACGGCGACGTGCACGCCGGCAACCTCCGGGTGACCTCGGCCGGCGAAGTCGCGATGCTGGACTTCGGCATCGTCGGTCGACTCGACGAGCGCACCCGACGCGTCCTGCGCGGCGCGCTGCCGGCGCTGCTCATCGAGGGCGACTACGAGCGGGTCGTGCATGCGTTCTTCCATCTGGGCGCGGCGAGCGGGCCGGTAGACATCGAGACGGCCGCCGCCGAAGTGGAGGCCCTGGTACAGCCGCTGCTCTTCCAGCCACTCGGCCAGATCGCTTACGGCGAGATCCTCGGCCACATCTTGCGGGTCGCTGGCAGATATCGGGTCCGCCTTCCCCGCGAACTCGTGCTCGTGGTCAAGCAACTTCTCTACTTCGAGCGCTACGCCAAGGAACTGGCGCCCGACTACCGGATCTTGGCCGACTCGCGCATCGTGGAGCACCTGCTGGGTGACAACGACACCGCGCCCGGCGCCGTCGAACGTCCACGCCTGTCGGTGCGGCCCGAAACCCGCGCGCTCGACGCACCCGGCGGCGGTCTGATCATCGACTCCCGCCGCGACGCGACGTTCACCTGGAAGTACGACGCCGACAACGTCGGGCTCGCGAAGCTCTATGCGAAGTCAAAGCTGAGTCAGTGGAACGCGACGACCGACATCGACTGGTCGATCGACGTAGACCCACTCGCGTCGGGCGGGCTGGGGGAAGTGCTCCCGATGATGGCTAGCAGCGCGTTCGAGAAGATGAGTCCGCGCGAGCGCGGCGAGGCCGGCTGGCACTTCAACGCCTGGATCACGTCACAGTTCCTGCACGGCGAACAGGGCGCGCTGCTCGCCACCTCCAAACTTGTGCAGCAGGTACCCGCGTACGAAGCGAAGTTGTACGGCGCCACCCAGGTGATCGACGAGGCGCGCCACGTCGAGGCGTACGCGCGCTACCTCGACGAAAAGCTGCAACTCACCTACCCGGCGAACCCAAAACTGCAAGAACTGCTCGAGTTGATAATCGCCGATCCACGTTGGGACGTCACCTACCTCGGCATGCAGATCATCGTCGAGGGCCTCGCGCTCGCGGCGTTCGGGCTGATCCACCAGTACTCGACCGAACCGCTCATCAAGGACATCACTCGACTCGTCATGCGTGACGAGGCCCGCCATGTCGCGTTCGGCACGCTGAGCCTCGCCGGCATCTACGACGAAATGACGAGTGCCGAGCGACACGAGCGCGAGGACTTCGTGCTCGAAGGCGCCTGGCTCATGCGCGACCGCTTCCTGGCGTTCGAAGTGTGGGAGTCGCTCGGCGTGTCGGAGAGCGACGCGCTCCGCAACGTCGAGGACAGCCCGATGCTGCAGCTCTTCCAACGGGTGATCTTCGCCAAGATCACGCCGAACCTGTCAAGGATCGGCCTGTTGTCCGATCGGCTTCGCGGGCAACTCATCGGCATCGGGGCGATGCCACCGGACGACCTGTAGCTCAGAAGCCGCGGGGTGTCCGAAGGCGCGGCGACTAAGAACGCGTCATGCCAACCACTCCCCTCCTCCTGACCGACAGCGGTCTCGAAACGTGGCTGATCTTTCTCCGCGGCGTCGACCTGCCCGACTTCGCGTCGTTTCCACTGCTTGAAACGGCCGAGGGCCGCGCGCTGTTGACCGAGTACTTCCGCGATCACCTTCGTGTCGCGGAGCAGGCCGGCACCGGAGTCGTGCTCGAGACCCCGACCTGGCGCGCCAATCCGGACTGGGGCGCGCGCCTCGGTCACGACGCCGCCGCCCTCGACAGCCTGAACCAGGGGGCGGTCTTGTTTCTCCGTTCGCTCGGCGAAGAATTTCCGACCGTCCCCCTGATCGTCAGCGGCAACGTCGGCCCGCGTGGCGACGGCTACAACCCCGTCGAGTTACTGACCCCTGACGACGCGGCGGCGTACCACCGCCCGCAGATCGACTCCTTCGTCGCCGCCGGCGCCGATCGCGTCACGATGCTCACCGCTACCCACACCGGCGAAGCGATCGGCGTTGTGCGCGCCGCGGTCGACGCCGGAATTCCCGACGGTCATCGCGTTCACGGTCGAGACCGACGGCCGGCTCGTCCAGCGGGCAGCCGCTGCACGAGGCCATCGCCGAAGTCGACGCCGCGACCGACGCCGCCGCGCTCTTCTTCGGCGTCAACTCCGCGCACCCCGATCACTTCACGACTGCGCTTGACGCCGACCCCGCCGCGATCGGACGGATCGGTCTGCTGCGCGCCAACGCATCGCGCATGAGCCACGCCGAACTGGACGAAGCCGAGGAACTCGACGACGGCGATCCGGAGGAGTTGGCCAGCCAGTACGCCGAGCTGGTCAGTCGCCACCCGCACTTGCAGGTCCTCGGCGGTTGCTGTGGCACCGACCCTCGCCACATACAGGCGATTGCGACGGCCTGCGCTGCCAGCTGATAGGTCACGCGATGCCCACGTGGAACCGCGGTGGGGCACCATTGCCTGATGGCTGCGCTTGACCGCCCGAAACTGCGCGGGTACCTCCACGCAGTCGCGGCAGGACTGTCAGTAGCCGCACTCGTGTGGCTGGTGCGGGTGGCGGATTCGACCGAGGCGACGGTCGCGGCGTGGATCTACGGCATCAGCGCGGTGCTCTGTTACCTCGCCAGCTCCAGCTATCACATCGCCGCCCGCACCGAACGGGCCCGGGCGTTCATGCAGCGACTCGACCACTCGATGATCTACGTGCTCATCGCGGGCACGTTTACGCCGGTCGCCATCCTCGCCATGAGCGGGTGGTGGCGCTGGCTGCTGCTCGCCGCCATGTGGGCGGGCGCGGCGGTAGGCATCGGTCTGTGGGTGCCGCGCCGGCCGCGGCTGCCCCGCTTTGGCGTTGCGCTGTACCTGATCCTGGGTTGGGGCGCGCTCGCGGCGCTGCCCGCGCTCATCCACCGGCCGGCACAGCTCGCGCTCATCATTGCCGCCGGCGTGTTGTACACGGTCGGGGCGATCCTGTTCCTGCGTCGGCGCCCGAAGCTTCACGCCGTCTGGTTCGGCTACCACGAGTTCTGGCACGTCATGGGCGTCACCGCGGGAGCGCTGCTCTTCATCGTGAACCTCAGCCTGATCGCGAGTCCGCCGGCCTGATCTAGTCGGGCGGTAAGAACGGCAGCGCCACGGTGTACATGCCGGCGGCTTGGCGACCGAGGTAGGCGGCATTGGCCGCGGCGAACAGCACGTGACCGCCCGCGGACGCAATGTCGCGCCGTAGGCGGTCGAGCAGCGAGCCTTCGCGTGAGGCTGAGGTGCCGAGCGCGCGCACCGCGGTGTCGACGGCCTGGTTGCCCGCGGCCAGCGCGTCGATCCCGGCGAGCGCGGCGAGCGCCGAGAGTTGCCTCGGCGGGACATCGCCGCGCAACGCATGGTCGTACTCCTGGTCCAGCAGCTCGAGCACCAGCGCTCGGGCCGCCCGCAGGCGAACCTCGGCATGGCCGACCTCGATTTGAGTCGCCGGGTCGAGGCCGAACGGCGGACGCGGACCGCGCTGGGGATCGTCACCGTGCGCGTCGATGTGCGCGAGGACCTCGTCGAGCGCGGCGCGGCCGATACCGAGCGGCACCGCCGCGAGGCACGGCAGCAGCATGTCGAACATCCGCAGCCGGAACAGCGCGTCGTCGGGCCACCGCGGCCCGAACAAGTCGGCGAGGTGCTCCTCGGTTAGCGCAACGTTCTCGGCCACGATGTCGTGGCTGCCCGTCCCGCGCATGCCGCTCATGTCCCACGTTTCGTCAATGGCGAAGTCCTCCGCCCGGATGAACGCCATCCGTACCTCCGGCAGACCTGCAGGAGTCATGACCGGTGCGCCGTTGTCGCCGATACGCAAAGTGCCGACGGCTGCTACCGCCGCCTGGTGACAATTGCTGCCGAAACCCCAGCGGCCATTCAGCTTGAGGCCATCACCATCGGAGGTGACACGACCCCCGGGCGGGAACGCGCCGAGGCCACCACGATGCGGATCGGCAAACATCTCCTTGGCGACGGCCTCGTTGAGCACGGCGCTCGTCGCATTGCAACCGATACCGATACCCGCGCACCACCCAGCTGAAGGGTCGCCAGCCGAGATCGTCCCGACGACGTCGACGAGGGTGCCAGGATGAGCCGCCGCCCCGCCCAGCGCGGTCGGCATCATGAGGCCGGCGAGGCCTGATGCTTCGAACGCGTCGACGACCGGCGCCGCCAGCCGGCGGCCGCGCTCGCTCTCCTCGGCGTGGGCTTTCGCTACTTCAGCGACCCTTGTTGCTTCCAGCACAGCGCTCGCATGGTCCATCGAAGGAGCTTCGCGCCATGTCCGAGTCCTGGGAAGTCCTCAAATGGGACAAATCATCCCCACACGCGTGACCTTTGTCACAGAGCGAAACGCCCCGAACTGCGAGGCTTACTCCCGGCGCACTGGGGCACTGAAACGGGGGATGGACGTTGGGCAAGGGCCAGAATTGGAGCCGCATAGCGGCGGTCGTCTCGGCCGTGGCGATGGCAGCGGGTCTAGTAACGGTCGTGACGCGCCCGGCGATCGCTGCGGCGACGCCGGGCGTAATCACGTCGACGGGTCCGCTCACCAAGATCACCACGACGCCTGACCTGAACTGCGCCGTGAACTATGCGGGCGACAGCCACGGCGAGTTCTTCGACGACACCGCCTGCGGCACGTTCGTGGCCATCGGCAACTCCACGTACGGCCCCGCGACGATTCCGGCGGGCCCGAAGCACGGGACGCCGTCGAGCTACAAGAAGTTCACCCCGATCAGCCAGACCACGGTCACCGGTGCGGGCACGTCGGCGAGCCCGTACAAGGTCATCACCGTCGTCGACGCGGGCACCACGAAGGTTCGCCTTACGCAGACCGACACCTACGTGACCGGCCAGCAGTCCTACCGCACCGATGTCGTGGCCGAAAACAAGGGGCTCAGTTCGGTCAGCGTCGTGCTCTACCGCGCAGGCGACTGCTACGTGCAGAATAACGATAGGGGCTTCGGTGCGGTCGACACCGCGACCGGCGCCGTGTCCTGCGTTGGCGCGACGTCAGGGCCAAACGGCACGCACACGCCGAGCAGTCGCACTGAACAATGGCTACCCATCTCGGCGGGCAGTCGCTATATGCAGGGCCTCTTTTCCAACGTGTGGAACGCGGTAACGGCCCGCACGCCGTTCCCGAACACGTGTCAGTGCTCTACCTACCAGGACAACGGCGCGGGGTTGAGTTGGAGCGTCACGCTCGCCGCGCTCCAAAGCACGACCCGTTCGCAACTGCTCACGTTCTCGCCGATCCCGACGACTCCGTTGACAACGACCAAGACCGCCGACGCCGCGCAGGTGAGTCCCGGGGGGCTCGCGGGTTACACGATCAGCATCGCCAACCCGAACGTTGTCGGCGCGACGTTGAGTTCCATAACCGACGACCTGCCGGTGGGCTTCGCGTACGCGCCGGGCTCGACGACAGGCGCAACGACCGCTGATCCCGTGGTGACCAACGGCGGTCGTCACCTCCAGTGGTCCGGCGCCTTTGGCGTCGCCAGTGGCGGCACGGCCCAGATCCACTTCCGCGCGACCGCGTCGTCATCGCCGGGCGACTATTTCAACCAGGCCGGCGGCGCCGCCACCGGCAACATGACTGTCACGCCGACGGGCAACACCGCCCTCGTGCGCGTGCTCGGCCCGGCCACGCTCAACATCGCCGCCGACCGCTCCACTGTGGCAGCCGGCCCGAGCAACGTGCCGGCTACCGACATTCCGCTGCAGCCGAACTCGCCGTACGCGCAGAGCGCTGCGCTGATGAAGCTTCCCCTTCTCAGCGCTCCGCTGCTCAAGCTCCCGCTCCTCAGCGCACCGTTGCTCAAACTCCCGCTGCTCAGCGCACCGTTGCTCAAGCTCCCACTCACGAGCTCTCCGCTGCTCAAGCTCCCGCTGCTCAGCGCTCCCATGGGCTTCGACAGCCTTGGCAACAGCGCCGACCTCGGTGGGTCGGCGCTCGTACAAGCGGGGCTCGCCCAGCTGCCGCTGTCGACGATGCCGGTGATTGAAGGCGACGACTGGCCGACGCGGTTGGCCGGATCCGGCCTTGACGGCACGCTCGCGACGCTGACCTTCGGTGACGTTCTCGCCGCACACCTGCCCGAAGACAAGATGCCGAGCCTGAGCCAACTCGACCTCACGGTCGGACCGCTCGGTCGCCTCACGAGCCTCAGCCTCTATATGGGCGACACGCGCCTCAAGAACATCAGCGGTGTCGACTGGTGCGCCGAACTCGAGCGGGTGGGTCAGCCCAACTGCGGTGCCGCGCTCGGCGTGCCCGGCAGCCCCGACAGGGGCGCGTCGGCCAGCCTGCTCAGCCTCGAGATCAGCGGCGTCGCCCTCGACGACATGCCAGCGATCAAGACCGTCGACTTCGGTGACGTGACGTTCCCCGCCAACCGCGCCGTACTCCCCTCGATCCTGCTGCATTCGCTTGACCTGTCGATCACGGACCTGGGCGGCATCCTCGCCCGCAACGCCCCGTCGGTCCTGGACTGCACCAAGGTCGACTGCGGCGCGGCGTCAGCCGCGAATCTGTACGACGCGCAGCGTGCGGGTGCGTTGCGCACCGACGCCACGATCAGCTCGCTAGGCGCGGCGGTGGCGGGCACGAACCTGGTGCAGCTCGCACTCGGTTTGGGCGGCGGCGCCGGCCCGAACGCGTACGACCTTCCGCCCGACGAACTCGGCGTGCTCGGCTATGGCGGATCCGCTCCGCAGGACGTGCGCTACACGGTCACGTTCAGCGCGCCTAACCCGCTCAGCAACGCGCTGGTCGACGTCACATTGCCGTCCCAGTTCCGGTTCGTGACCGGCTCGTCCTCGGTCACCGTGGACGGCGGCGCGTTCAACGGCGCGCCGACGCCACAGGCGAGCAACGAGAACGTGACGTGGGACTTCGGCGCGGCGTCGATTCCTGCGGGTCGCGTGCTTGCCATCAGCTTCCTCGCCCGTCCTGGTCTCAACGTGGGCGCGCTCAACGCGTCGGTCGCCATCACCGCTGGCGCGTTCAACTTGGTGGCGGCCACCGTGTCGCCGCTGCAAGTGACCGAAAACTTCGAAGCGGGCGACACGGTCAACAACCCGTCGGCTATCCAGCCCGGTCGCCTCTACTTCGGTCACATCAACCATCCCGGCGACCTCGACGCATTCAGCGTGGCCGCCGCACCCGGCTCCAATGTCGTCGTGCACCTCGTCCAGGGCGGTAGCGACGCCGACCTCGTCGTGTATCACCCGAGTTCGGCCCGTCCCCACAACGCGTTGCGCCCGCCCGCGGCGCTGCCCCCCGTGCAGGCGACACCTGACCGCGCGCTGACGCTGGGCAATCAGGGCGAGCCGCTCGACCCGAAGGCGCTGGACGACATCTCGATCGCCGACCTGCCCATCGCCGGCGTGTCCGCCAACCGGGGCACGAGTGCGGACTCCGTGGAGACGGTGGCATGGGACGCCCCCGCCGGCTCGAAGTACACCATCCAAGTGTCGGGCTACAACGGCCAGATCAGCACGGCGGCCTACAGCCTGTACGTGACCATTGCTGAGCCAGTCGGTGATCTGCCCGACGGCAACCCGCGCGTGCTGCCCCACGACGCAGACGCGACGCGCGACACGCCATCGGTGCCGGCGTCGTGGACGGGCACCAACGCGTTGGTGATCGCCGACCGCACGCGTTTGCGCCGTGCCTTCGGCGACGCCCGGGCCACGGTGGCCATCGACGCCCTCAGCCGCCTCGAAGGCGCGGGGATCGGTGCTCGCACGCTGTACGTCGACGCGTTCCCCGAAGTCAACGCCGCCATGGCCGCACTCGACGCCCGACCCTCGGATCCAGAGCGTTCGAACGACGTGATCCGCGCCATCAACGCCCGCGTCGATTCGTCGCTCGGCTCGGCCCGTGACGCGCTGCAGTACATGGTCCTGGTCGGCACCGACGAGATCCTGCCCATGAGCCGCGTGCCCGACCTCACGGCCACGGCCAACGAGCGGTCGTTCGCGCAGGAACTGCTCGACCTCGCCCGCGCCACGGGCGGCAACAACGCGCTGCTCGGCGCGGCCGCGGCGGGGATGATCCTTAGCGACGACGCCTACGGCTCGTTCCATCCCGTGCCGTTCCTCGGTACCTACCTCTACACGCCCGACGTGGCGCTGGGTCGCCTCGTCGAGTCGCCCGAGGACATCGCCGCTGTGGTCAATCAGTTCCTCACGCCGGTGCAGTCCGGTGACGGCCCGGGCGTGCTGCGCCCGAGCAAGAGCCTCGTGACCGGTTACGACTTCATGACGGCGATGGCCAACGAGATCAAGCAGACGCTGAACTCGAGCGTCACCCCCGGACAGGTGCAGTCGCTTATCAGCGAGAACTGGACGCGCGCCGATCTCGTGAACGCGTTCCCGGGCGCCAGCACGATCCCCGACATCATCTCCGCCAACGCGCATTACTCACCCGACGCGCTGCTGCCCGCCAATAACAGTGGCGGCATTTTCGGGACCGATGCGTTCGGCGGATCGACGCCGCCCGACATCGCGCGGCGGATCCTGTTCGAGATGGGCTGTCACTCCGGCTTCAGCATCACGAACTTCCTCGCCGCGGGCGGAAGCGCTGCTGACTGGCCCGAGGCGATGCTCGCCCGCGGCGTCGCCGCATTCGTCGGCAACACCGGCTACGGCATCGGTCTGCGCGACACGGTGGCGTTCTCGGCGCGCATTACCGCCGACTTCGCCAAGAACATGTCGCAGATGCCTCTCGGAACCGCGTTGGCTCAGGCCAAGCGCGACTACCTCGGTGGCGGCGTGCCCAACGTCTACGACTACAAGGTGACCGCCGAAGCCACCTACTTCGGCTTGCCCATGTTCCATCTGCCGGGTGCGACGAATACGCCGACGCCCGCACCGCCGCGGCCGACCACGACCGACGCGACCACCGGACTCACCGCGGTGGACATCAGCACGTCGAACCCCGTGAGCTCGACCAACTGGGAGCTCATCGACAACGGCGAGGGGTCGTACTGGCAGCTGGCGCCGGCGCGACTTCTCACCGTTGCCCCCAACCGCCCCATCCAACCCAAGCTCGTATTCGACGTAACCCAGCCGGGCATGGACGCCCGCGGCGCGGTGCTGACCCGCCTGCAGTCCGTGACCCAGCAAGGCTTCGACCCCGCACTGGCTCGCGTGGTCGTGGGAGAAGCGGCGAACGAGCACGAGGTGCAGTTCGGTGACGTTCTGTTCCCAACTGCGCAGCAATCCGTCACGCGCTCCCAGACGCCCGGCGGACCCCGCGATCAACTCGTGCTCGTTCCCGCTCATTTCGAAAGCGTCGCCAACGGCACCACCCGCCTCACCGGCGCCGAGACGCGGTTCACCAAGATGGACGCGCGGGTGCTGTTCAGCCCGTCGTCGAACAGCGACCGCACGCCGCCGGTCTTCCAGAGCGCCAGTGTGCTCAGGAACGGCGCGACCGCCAGCTTCCGGATCGTCGCGACCGATCCGAACGGTGGGACCGTTCGCGACGTCAACGTCCTGTTCAGCGACGGCAGTTCGCCTGACTGGACCTTCCGCCACTTGGCGCTGGCACCCGACGGCAGCTGGGTCGGTGGCTTCCCCGTCACCGGCACCGGTATTCGCTTCATCGCCCAGGCCGTTGACGCCGCCGGCATGGTCGGCCTTACCACCAACAAGGGCACGTTCTTCGACTACGCCAACCAGCCGGCCGAGTTGCCGCCCGTGGACGCAACCGTCACTGGCAACGGCGACAACGGCTGGTACCAGGACGGCGCCACCGTGACGCTCAGCGGACCCGAAGGGACCACCTTCAGCGTCAGCGACAACGGTGGGCCGGCGAGCACCTGGGGCAACAACCAGCCGATCCCGGTCCACGGCTCCGGCGTGCACACGCTGCACTTCCTCGCCTCACCCGGCGGGACATCCGGCGACGTGACGGTGCCGATTGACACGGCGGTGCCGACGATCACGGGCGCCCCGACGACTTCGCCCAACGCCGCCGGGTGGTACCGCGGGCCGGTCACGGTCCACTTCGACTGCGCCGACGCGGAATCGGGCGTGGATTCGTGCGAGCCCGATCGCACTGTCACGACCGACGGCACCAACCAGTCGGTCACCGGCCGCGCCACCGACAAGGCGGCGAACACCTCTACGGCCACCGTAAGCGGCATCAACATCGACACCACTGCGCCGTCTATCGGCGGCGCCGCCACCACGTCGCCCAACGCCGCTGGTTGGTACAACGGCCCGGTCACCGTGCACTTCACCTGTACGGACGAGCGCTCCGGCGTCGCGTCGTGCCCGGCCGACCAGACGATCGCCACCGAGGGTGTGAACCAAAGCGTCACCGGCACCGCCACCGACGTGGCCGGCAACTCCATGGCGTTCACGGTGTCGGGCATCAACATCGACACCACCGCGCCGAGCGTCACCGGGACACCCGATCGCGCGCCCAACAGCGCCGGTTGGTACCGCGCGCCGGTCACGATGTCGTTCGCGTGCGCCGATCCCGGCGGCTCCGGAGTGGCCGCATCCGCGCCAACGCAGACCATCAGCAGCAACGGCGCCAACCAGTCGGTCACCGCCACCGTGACCGACCGCGCCGGCAACGTCGGAACCGGCACGGTGTCGGGCATCAACATGGACAACGCGCTGCCGACAATCAGCGGTGCGCTCGACCGGTCGCCGAACAGCTTCGGTTGGTACAACGCCCCGGTCACCGCCTCGTTCCAGTGCGCCGACGCGCTCTCCGGTCTCGACTGGTGCGCGCAGCCGATCACGCTCGCGACCGAAGGCAGCAATCAGTCGATCACCGGCTCCGCCATCGACAAGGCAGGCAACACCGCTACCTCGACGCTCACCGGTATCAACATCGACCGCACGGCGCCCACGATCACCGCGACGCCTAACGACACCACGTGGCGCAAGGGCCCGGTCACCGTCCGCTTCACCTGCGGTGACGACCGGTCCGGTGTGGTCGCGTGCCCAGCCGATGTGGTCGTCTCCACGAACGGCATCAACGACATCACGCGCACCGTGTCGGACAAGGCGGGCAACACCAAGTCCATCACCGTGCAGGTACGGGTCGACAACGTCGCGCCGACGTCGCAATTCTCGAGCAGCGGCCTGATCATCGTGTTGCCGGGCGGCAACATCAACGGGTCGGCGTCGGACAACCTGAGCGGCATCTCCGGCGTGACGGTGAAGTTCGTCAACACGTTCACCGGGTCGAGTCAAACCGCGAACGCCACGGTGAACTGCGCCGAGCCCCGCACGTCGTGCTCGTGGACGGTCAAGGCACCCACAGTGATCGGGTCGTATCGAGCAACGTCGGTCGCCACCGACCGCGCCGGGAACGCGCAGAACCCCGGCACGGTGGGTGAGGTACGGGTGCTGGCCTAGTCCGCTACCGCCGCGTCAGCACACGGGCGGCCGAGTCGCCGAGAAACTCACGCATTGCCTCGTCCGAGAGCGGCAACGCGCGCGCGGCGTCCAGCGCCTTGTTCACCGGCAGCACTGGATGGTCCGATGCGAACCAGACGCGGCCGCGGCCGCGCGACGAGTCCATGAACTTCACCAGCGCCGGGTCGATGTACGTGGCCAAGTAGGCCGAGGTCATGAGGAACAGCTGCGGCCACTTGAGCATGTACTGGATGAGCAGTGCCTCGTATGGGTGACCCATGTGCGCACCGATCACGGTCAACTCCGGAAAGTCGATGAGCACGTCTTCGAGCAGCGTCGGGTGCTGGCACGAGGAGCGCACCTGGGGGCCCGGGATGCCGACGTTTATCGACACCGGAAGGCCCAGTTCCGCGCACGTGGCGTACACGGGGTAGTAGAGCCGGTGGTTCAATCCGTACTGTTCGACCAGCGGCGTGACGCGCACCATCGCGACGCGTTCGTGCTGGGCGAGTTCGCGGATGCGCGCGGCAGTTGTCGACCGGTCGTTCGGCTTTGTCGACCGCCATCGACACTAGAAAGCGCCCCGGGTGTTCGTCGGCGACGGCGAGGAAGTCCTCGGCCGCGTACATCCCTTTGTGGTGGGCGCGCTTGGGGTCACGCAGCCCGCTCGTCAGCACACCCGTCGTCACGCCCGCGCCGTCCATCGCGGCGACAAGGTCCTCAACGCCCGCGCCATTCGCGACGTTCTCACCGAAGAGTTCGCGGGCGCCCGCGTTCTCATCCTGCGCGGCCCATTGGGCGGCGAACTCCTTCGGGATGAGGTTGACCCACGCGTCGAGGACGATGCGACGCACCGTATCCGAGAGTGCGACACGATGAAGGCGTGCGCGTCGTCGTAGTGGGAGCGGGGGTGGGGGGCCTCACCGCGGCGATGGCGTTGGCGCGCGCGGGACACGCGGTGGAGGTCGTCGAGCGCGATGACACGCCCATGCCCGAAGACGTCGAGGGCGCGTTCGAATGGGATCGACGCGGTGCGCCGCAGGTACGGCACACCCACGGCTTTCCCGCACTGATCCGCACGGTCCTGCGCGACCGCTTCCCCGACGTGCTGCATGAACTCGTCGCAGCGGGTGTGGGTGAAGTCAGCATCATGCCGGCGGCGGTGCCGCCCGACGCGCCGAACTTCGCACGCGACGCCGAGGATCTTCAGGTACTCAGTTGCCGGCGCACCACGCTCGAGTGGGTGTTGCGTCGCTGCGCGCTCGCGGAACCAAACGTCACCTTCCGCGTCGGCGTGGGCGTCGACGGTTTGATCGCCGAGCCCGGCCGCGACACACCGATCGACGTGCGGGGCGTGCGCCTCGACGACGGCACCGAGGCGATAGCGGACGCGGTCGTCGCCAGCACCGGGCGCCGCGGCGACCTGCCCGGATGGTTCGCGGCCCACGGGGTGGCCGTGCAAGAAGAGGAACACCCGACGGGCACGATCTATCTGTCGCGCTTTTACCGGGCGACGCACGACGCGCCCATGGGCTATCTCGGTGGGCGACGGGCGGGACTCGGATTCGTCGTGGCCGGCGCAGACAACGGCACCTACTCGGCCACCCTGGCCGTCGACGCCAACGACGCAGAATTGCGCGCCCACCTCCTCGACGAAGACCGCTTCGAAGCATCACTGCCGCTGTTTCGCGAGATGGAACCGGTTGTGAGCCGCCAAGGCACGCCCATCACGTCGGTGCAAACCATGGGCGGGCTCATCAACCGGATCCGGCGCTTCGTGGACGAACACAACGTGCCGCTCGCCCATGGCTTCTTCGCCATTGGTGACGCCCACACGTGCACGAACCCGCTGTACGGGCGCGGCTCGTCGCTCGCCGTGTTGCAAGCGGTGCTGGTGACCGACGCGCTCGCCGCCCATCCCACCGATCGCGACGCGGCGTCGCGCGCCTACGAAGCGGCGAGTGCCGACAAGGTCGAACCCTGGTACGAGATGTCGCTGCTCACCGACAAGCCCGAGGCGGCCAATCTCGCCGCGTTCGACCTCCAGTCGATGCGGCGCGCTGCCGGCTCAACCGATCCCGAGATCGCGGTCTTGATGACGAAGATGATGAGCCTGCTGCTCACCCCGCAAGAGGTGTTCGGCGATCCCGCGGTTGTCGCCCGACTCAACGACGCCGCCGCGCCCAAACCCCGCGATCCGAATGCGCCGCCGCGCAAGACCCTCACCCGCGAAGACATCCTCGCGGCGCGGTAACTACGTCTCGCGCGTGACGGTGCCGAGGTAGCCGAGGACCGTCTCGTAGATCTTGGTGTTGTCATGCGAGATGAACCGGTGGACGCGTCGCTCGAACAGCGCGCGCAGGATCGGGTTCTTTGCCTCGTAGATCTCGACGAACGTGAGGCGAGTCGACTCTCCGCCATTCACCGGCTCGAGCGTGTGCCACCCGCTCACCTTCGACCACAGCGGCTTGCCCACCGCTTCGTATTTGGCGAACTCGTTTTTCTTCGCTTCGGTCACCACCTCGAACGACTCGGCTTTGCCGCCAGACAGCAACCATTTCGGGACGGGAAACGTCGCCGTGCGAACGAGCCCGGCGCCGTCGTCGTCGGGCTCTTTGAGAATCGTGATTGTGCCCCCGGGATGCTCGATGGTGCGCGGCACGGTGTCGCCCTCGACGGTCTTCGGATGGAACAGCCGCCACACGCGGTGCGGCGGTGCGTCGACGACGAACGACACCTCGTGGCGCTGCATTAGCGCGTAGCTCCCCACGATTCCCAGAAGGTGATGTCCTCGACCGGCGGGCGGGCGGCGGGTTTGAAGTCCGTACCGACGGTGTAGGCGACGGGGAGCAAGGCGACCTGCGTGAAGTCCTGGGGGATGCCCAGCAGCTCGCCGACGTCTTTTTCGTTGAACAGATGCAGAGTCGTGAACACCGATCCCAACCCGCGCGAGCGCAGCGCCAAATTGAAGCTCCACACGGCCGGCAGAATCGACCCGTAGGCCGACGCGGCGGCGCCGTTGGACCCGAGGTTGACGCGGCCCTCGATGCACGGGATCACATGCACCGGCACGCGCGCGAGGGTCTCGGTGAGCGCGAGCGCGCTTTCGTAGACGCGCTTGGTCTGCGGGTCCTGGTCCGCGTTCGCCGCCGCCATCGCGAGATAGCCCTTGCCGGCCGCGTTGTAGGCGTCGGCGATCGCGGCGCGTTTGTCGGCGTCGGTCACGATCATCCAACGCCAACCCTGCTGGTTGCCGCCCGTCGGCGCCTGCACCGCCAACCGGATGCACTCGAGGACCACCTCCGGCTCGACGGCCCGATCAAGATCGAGCCGCTTTCGCACCGCCCGCGTCGTGGTCAGCAGCCGGTCAACTTCCGCCAAATCAAACAGTTCCTCCACCATTTCCGCATTCTTGCGTCGTTGAGCGGCCTAGACCGCCGCTCAACGACGCAAGAAGCAGGATGTGGGGGGCAGGATGGCGGTATGCACATCGCTATTGCTGCGTTCGATCACATGGCCGCCCTCGACGCGATCGGTC
This sequence comes from uncultured Actinomycetes bacterium, assembly GCA_963769985.1. Taxonomy (GTDB): domain Bacteria; phylum Actinomycetota; class Acidimicrobiia; order Acidimicrobiales; family JACCXE01; genus JACCXE01. The sequence goes on from CAVYNR010000011.1 coordinate 575,453, forward strand.
CGTTCGAGGTGCTCGCCCACCTGCCCGACGCCACCATTCACTGGGTCGGCCTCGAACCGGGCGTGGTGCGCACCGAAGAGGGCGCCGGCGTCGGCATTCAGGTCGACGAGGTCTTCGAAGCCATCCCGAACCCCGACATCATCGTGATCCCTGGCGGGCGCGGCGAGCAGGAGTTGCGCGACAACGAGCGTTTCATGACGTGGCTGCTCGCCGCGCACGAAACGAGCACGTGGACCACGTCGGTGTGCACCGGATCGCTCCTGCTGGGCGCGGCCGGCCTGCTGAAGGGCAAGCGGGCCACCAGCCATTGGCTCGCACTCGAAAGCCTCAAGGACTTCGGCGCCGAACCGACGCTCGATCGGGTGGTCGTCGACGGCAAAGTCATTACCGCCGCGGGTGTGTCCTCGGGCATCGACATGGCCTTGACGCTGGCCGCGCAGGTCGCCGGCGACTTCGTCGCCCAGACGATCCAGCTCGGCATCGAATACGACCCGCAGCCGCCCTTCGACGCCGGCTCGCCGCTCAAGGCGCCCAAGGAATCGATTGAATTCCTCCAAGCCAGCAGCCGCTTTCTCCTCACCGGACAGGCGTAGCCGACGTATCCGGGCGCGCGCCCGCGGGTACCGCGGAGCTTGACCATTTCGTAGGAGGAGTCGTCATGCCGCGGATCTGGAGTCGCAAGCGCGAGCGTCAGTACAAGCACATCAAGGAAAGCCTGCACGACCGCGGGGTGAAGGGCGACAAGGCCGAAGAGATCGCGGCGCGAACCGTTAACAAGGAGCGGGCCCGTAGCGGCGAGGCCAAAACATCGAGCCGGTCGTCGACCCAGGACATATCGTCCGGCCGGCGTGGCGGTCTGCGCTCGCACAAGGGTCCGGGCGGTCGCACCTACGAACAGCTGTACAACGAAGCGAAGGATCGCGGCGTGAAGGGCCGTTCGAAGATGACGAAGTCGCAGCTCGAGAACGCGTTGAAGCGCTAGCGGTTCACCACGCAGCGCACGGTCGTCATGCCTCGCCGTCGCGTCACCGAGAACTCGTCGACTAACGACTGCACCACGGCTAGGCCGCGTCCTCGTTCGGTTTCGTCGTCCGCACCGCGTTTGCCGAACGCCCGCCCGAACCCCGGCCCGGCGTCTTCCACCTCGACCACGACACAGTGGGTGAGGTCGCGGACCCGCAACGTGAAGTTCAACCCCTCGTTGCCGAGCGCCTCGATGGCGTTGGTGCACAGTTCGGACACGACGAGCAGCAGCTTGTCGCGCAGCTCCATGCTCCACGAGCCCTCGAGAAATGCACTTGTGTCGCGACGAAGCGGCCCGACCTCGGGATAACGCGCCGGGACAACGCGCTCAAGGACTACATCTGTCATGGCCTACGGAGTTGTTACCCAACAACGACAAGACCACTCGGTGTAGCAGAACAAATATCCGCCGCGTTGGACCCTTGCCCGTGATCGGTCAGTTCTGCAGTGGGAGCGCGGATTCGGCGAGTTGGCCGAGTTCCTCCGCCCACGAGGCCGGTTCGCCTGCGGGTACGACGACCAGCTTCGTGAAACCGCGCTCGATGAAGGCTTCGAGCTGTGCCGCCAGTGCCTTGTGGCCGGTGGGGATGACGGCGGCCGGGTCGAGATCCGGGCGACGACGGTTCACGATCGCCGCCAACAACGGCGGCACTTCGTCGCCGCCACGTAAATAACCAGCGCACCGAAGTGCTCGGGATCGATTTCGCGGCCGGCATTCGTCGGCCGCCTCCTCGACGATCGGGCGACCGGCGGCGGCGTCATCGGGCGTGCAGAAGCTCGGCAGCCATCCGTCGCCCAGCCGACCGACTCGACGCAACTCCGACGGCGCCGCGCCCCCGAGCCACACGTCGGGCGGCGACTGCACCGGCTTGGGCCCGATGCCCAACCCCTTGTAGGTGAAGTGCGCGCCGTCGTGGTCGACGGCGTCCTCGGTCCAGAACCGGCGGATGAGGGGCAGCGCCTCGTCGAACCACGACGCCCTGTCTTCGCGGGCGATGCCAAACGCCTGCTGCTCATTCGGGTCGACAACACCGAGGCCGAACGCCGGCAACGCGCGTCCGTTCGACAGCCGGTCGAGGCTGGCCCATTCCTTGGCCACGAGCGCGGGGTTGCGCCCCGACAGCACCTGCACGCTCGTGCCGAACTTGAGCTTCTTGGTGCGTCCGGCGGCAAAGGCAAGGCCGATCATCGGGTCCGGCGCGTGGCCCGTGGCACGTTCGGACAGCCAAAGCGAGTCGAAGCTTGAGTCGCTCGAGGTCGTCGACGAGTTCGCCGAACCCGTCGAACCCCGCGCCCCACGTGCGCGCGCCCAGCCCGATGCCGATGCGAACCTTCACGCCCTCGACGCTAGGTGAGAAGCAGTTTGAGGCCGACGCCGTAGCCGAGGCACGACGATGAAGGCGCGCAGCACGGGCACCGGTACCCGCTTGCCGACCCGCGCGCCAATCACCGCGCCGATCACCGACCCGATCGCGATCAGCGCGACTGCAAGCCACGCGACGTGCCGAAGATCACGAAGAACACCGCCGCAACCGCGTTCACCGCACATGCGAGCACGTTCTTGAGCGCGTTCGTCCTCGCCAACTTGTCCGGCAGCAGTACTCCCAGCGTCGCCAAGCAGGATGATCCCCTGCGCGGCGCCGAAGTACCCGCCGTAGATGCCGGCGAAGAAGCACACCACAGGAGCGATGAGGCCCGCCTCCGGCAGCGTCTGACCGCGTGCCTCACGCGCGGCGGCGACGCGTTGCCGCGACGCGCGGCTGGAACAGCATCAGCGTCGCCGCCGCGATCACGAGTACCGGCACGACCGCGTCGAACACGTCGGAGTCGGCAGCGTCAGGAGGAGGAAGGCGCCGACGAGGCTGCCGAGCGCCGGACCCGACCGCCAGGCGCCGCAGCACGCGGCGCCTGTCCCTCCAGCTCGTCGCGGGTGTCGTAGACGCCGCTGATCGGTGCCGGGCACCAAGCCGATGTTGTTCGACACGTTCGCGGTCACGGCGGGATAACCCGACCGCGAGCAGGTCGGGAACGTGATGCAGCGTGCCCGAACCGGCGATCGCGTTGATCGCGCCGGCGCCCATGCCGCCGGCGACGATCGCGACGGCCTCGAGTCCGTTCACCGGCCCATTCTTCTCGGCGACGGCCTAATTTGACGAAATGCCCACGCCGGTACACGAACTGGATCTGCCCGAGATCGACATGTTCGAGCATCGACCGCCGCCTCGATCGCACCGCGATACTCGAAGCCCGCGGCGAGCACTGGCTCATGAAGAACATGTTCGGCTACGGCGTGTACGCGTTACGACGACGTGGTCGCCATTCTGCGCGACCGCCGGTGGCATTCGGCGCTCGCCTACATGCCGGACATGATCGAGATGGAATCCGCGGAGGGTCCGCGAAGTTCGGGATCGATCTTGACGATGGAGGGTCCGAACCACTCGCGCTTGCGTCGGCTCGCCGCGCCGGCGTTCACCCCCAAAGTCGGCCGACCGCCTGCGGCCGTTCATGCGCGACGTAGTCAACGGCCTCGTCGACAGGTTCGTCGCCGACGGGCCGGTGCGAACTGGTCGAGGACCTGTGCGAGCCGTATCCGATCCCGATCATCTGCGAGTTGCTCGGCGCGCCGAAGGAGGACTGGAAGCTCTTCTCGAACTGGGCGACCGACATCTTCCGCATCTTCAACAACGACCTCGAGAACGACGGCGCCAAGATCGCCGCCGCGAGCGAGGAACTCGACGCGTACGTGCGCGAACTTATCGCCGAGCGCCGATCGGCAAGCCGGGCGACGACCTGCTGTCAGCGACTTCATCGCCGCCGAAGAAGAGGGCGACCGCATGTCGACCGACGAGCTCGTGATGATGACCGAGGCGATGCTGATGGCCGGCACCGACACGACGCGCAACCAACTGGCGTGCTCGGTCGCACTGTTCACCGAAAACCCCGATCAGTGGGCGCTGCTGGCCGAGCAGCCCGAACTGGCGCCGCGGGCCGTCGAAGAAACCATGCGCGTGCTCGGCGCGGTCAGCGGCACGGCGCGAGTCGCGTCAGAAGACATCGAGTACCGCGACGTGCTCTTCCCCGCAGGGCACGATCGTGGGCACGAGCCTCGCCAACGCCAACTTCGACGAGGACGTGTTCGACGACCCGTTCACGCTTCGACATCACGCGTGAGCCGAGTTCCTCACCGCAGATGACCTTCGGCTCCGGCATCCACTTCTGCATGGGCGCCAACCTGGCGCGCGCCGAACTGCAGGAAGCGCTCCCGCTCTTGGCGCGGCGCATGCCGAACCTCGGCACCTACGAGGACATCGAGTGGAAGGCCGCCAACATCGGCATCTGGGGCCCCGCGAAATTGCCGTTGACTTTTACCGCCGAGCGCTTAGTCCAGACGTCGCGGGTGCGGGGCATGCCGCTGCCGCCGTCGGCGTCATCGATCACGCCGAGCACTTGGTGCAGGCCGAGGCCGCCGTCTTCGAACCCAACCGCCGACGCCGCCATGTAGAGACGCCACACCCGCGCGCGACCGGCGACCGACGAGTTCCACGGCGCGGTCCCACTGCGCTTCGAGGTTGGCGACCCACGCCCGCAGCGTCAACGCGTAGTGCTCGCGCAGCGACTCGACGTCGCGCACCTCGAAGCCCGCCGCCTCCATCGCCAGCACGACCTCGCCGACGTCGATCAGGTCGCCGTCGGGGAACACGTAGCGGCCGACGAAGCTGCGCTTGTTGATCCTCGAACCACCGACCGACGAGATCGCGTGGTTCAGCAGTCGACCGTGATCGGGCAACAGCCCCTTGAGCACGGCGAAGTACTCGCCGAGACGTTCGGCGCCGACGTGCTCGAACATGCCGACCGACGAGATGGCGTCGAAGGTCTCGCCGCCCAGGTCGCGGTAGTCCTGCAGCCGGATCTCGACGCGGTCTTCGAGGCCGGCCTGCTTCACGCGCTCGCGTGCCAACTCGGCCTGCTCGCGGCTGATCGTGATGCCGACGACCCGCGCGCCGTAACGCTCGGCGGCGTGCATGGCCAGCGAGCCCCATCCGCAGCCGACGTCGAGCAAGCGCAGGTCGGGTGTTTCGTTCAGGCCGAGCTTGCGGCAGATCATGTCGTGCTTGGACGCCTGCGCTTCGGCGAGGTTCATCTTCGGATCGCTGAAGCGAGCGCACGAATAGGTCATCGCCGGACCGAGCACGATCTCGTAGAACTCGTTGCCGACGTCGTAGTGGTGACTGATCGGCGGCGGCGTCGCGTCGCTTCGAATGGCGGCGACCCCGCGGGCGCGCTTCCTCCGTAGGAGGCGCAGGCGGCCGACCGAGCAGCCGCAATCGGGCCGCGGCCCGCGCCGCGGCGGGCACGGCGGACGTCGGCCGAGCGAAGGTGCACGCCGGCAGGCTTGAGCGCCTCGATCAAGGAGAGGATGTCGCCCTCGGCCTCGATTTCGCCCGCCACATACGCCCGCCCCGGCCCGAGTTCGTTGGGGGCCCACAAAATGCGCCGCAGCGCGTTGGGCGACTTCACGCGCAGCGTGCCCTTGCCGTCGTCGGGGCCAAGCGAACTGCCGTCCCAGAAGTCGATGCGTACCGGGGCGTCACCAATCAGATGGGACACCAGCGGCCGCAGCGTTTTCGCAACGTCACGCTTCATACCGAAATGCTGTTCCCTGCGGCCGCCGCCGTCAACTGTGGGTGACAATGGCCCGATGGCGACGACGTCCCCTCTCGTGGTTCCCGACGGGCGACGCATCACGATTCCCGCGCCGCGGCAATACCTGGATTCGCGAGCTGCACGGACCCAGCCCGGACGCGCCAACCGTTGTGCTGCTGCATGGTCTCGGCGCCACCGGAGCGCTGAACTGGTTCCCCGCGTTCGGTGCCCTCGCACGCCATTTCCGCGTCGTCGCCATGGATCACCGCGGTCACGGGCGGGGCATCAGGTCACGCCGCCCGTTCCGCCTCGAGGACTGCGCCGACGACGTGGCCGCACTGATCGACGAACTCGGGGTCGGACAACGCCATCCTCGTCGGCTATTCGATGGGCGGTCCGATCACGCAACTGACATGGCACCGTCATCCCGAAGTGGTCCGCGGCGTGGTGTTGTGCGCGACGAGCTATCGCTTCGGTCCTGTCGACATGCGATTAATGCCGGCGGCGACAGCGCTTGGGTTCAGCCTGCGTTTTACGCCGCGGCTGGTGCGTCAACAGATGATGCGCGGCGCGATCGGCTTCAGTCCGCAGCGTCGCGGGCGGCCCAGTTGGGTGATCGACGAACTGAACAACCACGACCCGGCGGCGTTGGTCGAGGCAGCGATGGCGATCGGCGGTTTCGACTCCACACCCTGGATCGGGGACCTCGACGTACCGGCGGCATCGGTGATCACCGCTGTACGACCGGCTGGTGCCGCCGCGCCGTCAGGCCAAGCTCGCCGAACTCACACGCGGCGAGGCGTATCGCGTTGAGGGAGGACACGACGTGTGCGTCACCAATCCCGCAGTATTCGTCCCGGCGCTCGTGCGCGCCGCGCGGTCGGTCGCGGCGCGGGCGCGCTGACGCGAAAACGCCTCCCCACCCCTGGCCAAAGCCGGAGACGGGGAGGCGTTTTTTGTTTGTTGCTAGATACGCGTTTCGCGCTCGATGACGGTACGGCGCGGACGCTCTCGCTCTACGACCACTGTGTCGCGGGGCGTGTCGCGGGCATCGACGTAGGTGTCGCGGCCGCCGCCGACACCGTCACGGCCGAAGCCTCCCCACGAACTCCAAAACAGGAGCGACAAGACTGCGCCGAGTGCGCCGACAAGCATGAGGATGTTGCCGACCATGTGAATGTCGAACGTGCCGTTGGTGTCGACGTTCACCGCGAAGCGCATGATGGCGCCTACTGCGAAGAGGAAAATGCTGGTGCCAATGCCCATGGGTTGAGCCTCCTGAGAAAAAATGGGGTGGGGACCCAGCAGTGCTACCCGTAACGCGCCCATCGGAAACGAACGCCCAAGGGTCTGAAGCTGATGCGCGCTGGGTACACATGGCCAACTTCTCAAGGAGGTCGGCTGGTGGCTTTGGTGGTTTTTCTTGTACTGCTTGCGCTCGTGTTCGGCGGCGCGGGCCTGTTCGTCGAATCGCTCAAGTGGGCGCTGATCGTGGCGCTCGCGCTGCTGATAGCTAGCGCGCTCACCGGTCGACGGCTCGGCCGTGGCTGACACCTTGACCGTCGAAGGCGCGGAGGTAGATAGGGTGCAGCCCATGGCCCCGGAGGCGAACGTCAATCCCCTGTCGGTAACCGCAACCGCCGAACGCGATCACACGTTGGTCTCGGTCGCCGGTGAAGTCGATGCCGCTTCGGCGGACACGCTTCGCGGCGTGATTACCGAGGTAATCGAAGGCGGTCAGTCGACGGTGGCGGTGGACATGAGCGACGTATCGTTTATCGACTCGTCGGGCCTGCGTGTACTGATCGCCGGCTACAAGGCGGCATCCGCCGCGGGGGGCCAATTAAGCGTGCGGACGCCGTCCGAGCCGGTTACGCGTTTGCTCGAGATCACCGGTCAGCTAGAACGCTTCGTGCCGGCGCAGTAGCGCCCGCACCATGGTGCGATTGTCGACGCGATCGACGCGGACCTGATCAGCTACGGCTTCGACAATCTTTAGCCCCCGACCGGTCTCGGCGGTGAGGCGGACGCGCCGAGTCATGCGGTCGAGCGCGAACCCTGGCCCCTCGTCCTGTACTTCGACGACCACCGCATCGCGTTGCGGTACGTGTACGCGGACCAGAATGTCCGACGTCGAAGTGCGCGATGCCGTGATCGCGTTAGTTCCCAACTCCGAAACCACGAGTACCGCATCGGCTACGAGCGAAGGTTCCACGGTCGCGTCGAGCGCATCGGCCACGTCGTGGCGCAACGGCGCCAGCTGACTGTGATCCGGGGGGAAATGTCGCTCGAAAACCATCACGCCTGCCTCGCGGCTCGGTTGTGAACCATGCAGGTGGCTTACCCGACCCCCACAGGGTCATACCGCCGCCTACGGCTGCGATGGCGCGCGGGCGACAACCGTGAGCGTGACATCGTCGTGCGCCCGACCGGCCCCGAACGACTCCACCTCCGCCAGCGTTTCCTTCACAATGCCCTCGGTGTCGTCGCCGAAGCTGTCGCACAGGACGGTCTGAAGCCTTGTCATTCCGAACTCTTCGCGCCGCTCATCGCGGACCTCGACGAGGCCGTCGGTGTAGCAGACCAGCATCTGGCCGGGGCCGATGATGGCCTCGCGCGTCCTCCATTGGCCGTCGAAGGGCCCGAGCAACGGGCCGGTGGGACCAAGTTCGAGGCAGTTCACGCCGTCGCACAGCAACGCCGGAGGGTGACCGGCGTTGACGAAGCGCACCAGTCCAGTGGAGAAGTCCACGACGGCGGCGAACGCGGTAACGAACATGTCGGATTCGAGGTCGGAAAGCTGCTCGCTGGCCCACGCGATGGCCGCGCTGGGATCGGGCTGGGTGCGGATCCCGGCCCGTAGGAGTTCCTTAGCGCGTAGCGCCACGACAGCCGAACTGGCGCCGTGACCGGCCACGTCGACCACGAGAATCGCCATGCCACCATTGGGCAGGTAGTCGATGTCGTAGCAGTCGCCGGCGACGATGCCCATCGCTGGCACGAGCTGAGCCGACACGCTCCATCCCGTGGGAAGGTCGTCGGGCGAGGTTTCGAGTTGCGTGCGCAGCGACATCAGTACGGCGGCGTTCTGGCTCAAGCCCTCACGGGTGCGCGTGGCAAGGTCGAGCTCTTCACGCAAGCGGCCGCGCAGGTTCTCTACTTCGGTAGCGAGCTCATCGAGCTCGGCCGCACCTGTGCTGCGAATCGGCGCGCCCCCGGCGTCTTCGGATCGCACTGCGCTGGCGAGCTGGCGAACCGGGCGGGCGATCCAGATGCGCGAGAGGACGCGAACGAGGAGCAACGCCAAGAGGGTGGCGAGAGCCGCGCCCGCGATGAACCGCGCAACGTTGCCGCGCGACGCCCGCTCCTTGCGGTTGGCCGCCGCCAACTCGGAGTCGACATTGTCCCGCAGCTCCTGCAACGCGTCGGCCGTCCGTTGGAACAGCAGGACGGACGGGCCGTCGCGGTAGCCGCTGATGACCGCGTCAGCCTGGCCTTGCTCTTGCAGTTCGATCAACGGATTAAGAGCTTCGACGCGCCAGGCGCGCCCGGCCTCTGCGACCTTGTCCAGCCGGGGTTGCAGGTCGGTTTCGAGCAATAGGCCCTGCAGGCGGCCGATCACATCCTGGGCATGGGCGCGACCGTTTACGTACTCCTCGAGCGATTTGGGATCGGCGCTCAGGAAGTAAGCCCGCACCGACGCCGCCTTGTTCACATACGTCGTTTCGAGTTCCATTGCCACGGTCGAGGCCGTGCCGAGTTGGGCACGAAGGCGGCGGGCATCATGGGCTTCGATGACAAGGTGAGCCCCGATTGAGGACGCGGCGATCACAAGCGCGAGGAAGCCCACGCAAAGAAAAGTCAGTCGCGCCCGCAACGACATGCGGGAACTGTATTTCATGCGGCTTCGCCTCAGTCGAGCGTCCCCGTGGTTGCGAGTTCGTCAGCGAGGTCACGCAGCTTGCGGTTGAGTCGTTGCGACGCCCTGCGAAGAACGTCGAACGCCTGGTCGGCGGTGAGCCGATTGCGTTCCATCAGGATGCCTTTGGCCTGCCCGATGACGTCGCGGGTTTCGATGGCTTTCGACAGTTCGCCCACACGCGCCTCGACCGACTGGCTCAATCCGAGAAGGACGCCGATATGTGCGGCCAGAAGTGAGGCGGACTCGCCGTCGCCGTCGCTGAACCCTCCAACCTCGAGGCTGTAGTTGTTCAGCGCGCCGCCTGCCTCTGCCTCCGTCTCCCAGCCGCTCGCGAGCGGGGCCGACAACACGCTGCCAGCTTGCATCCCGGTGATTTCTTCGACGAACGTCGGCCACCGTTCGTCGGCGTGGATGTCGGGCGCGGAGACGAGTTGTACCGATGCGATGGCTTCGAGGCACGGCCCCTCCTGCACGCGGTACTGGACTTGGTCGTGGCTGTTTGCCAGGTCGCTCGTCGCGGCCAACGTCGCAAACTCGTCGTCAACGCGCGCGGTAATGCTGGAGGAGTCAGAACCGTCGATCGCGCGACGCGCAGCCTCGGCCACATGTCCGAGCGCGTCCTTCACGTTGTCGGCGCGGAACAGAACCCTGCTGATCTCGACCAACTCCGCCGCCAAGGCGTTGGTGTGGGTTCGGCGATGCTGATCGGCAACCGTGCGAGCCGTGGCCGCAGTCGATCGGGCCGCGCGCGCGTCGTGGCGCGCCGAACGATCGTCGTCGCTCTCCAGCGCGCCATCACGCATCCTGTCCGAGCTATCGCCGAGTACACGCAAGAGTTCTTCGCGCGCGTCGGCAAGCGTTTCGCGCGCGTTGGACAACTCCTCTTCCCGGTCGCTTTGGAGTTGGTGGTCGTCAGCTACGAAGTCGGCCTTCGTGGCCTCCCAGTCGTCGGCGGCAACCTCGGGCGCTTGCCAGTTCGACGAGAGTTCGATGCGTTCACGATGCCGCGCACGATCACTCGTGTTCGTTCTGCGCGCCTGTGCATTCAGGTCTAGTGCTTTCTCGGTCTGCTCCATTAGAAGGCGTAGTTCGGCTTCGACATCGTCGGCGCGTCTCTCGCGATTGTCGGCGATGTCGAGGCCGGCCCGCGCGAGTTCGGCGCGCACTTTGGCGAGGGCGCGGCGTTGGGCCGCGACGGAATTTCGATCAGTCGGATCCGGAGCCGCCGCGTCGGGCTCCGAATCATTTGCACCCCGCATGGTCTCCACCTCGGTTGCTCGGCAACCTGCCAGCTGTTCGACAGGAAACCGCGTTGTTGTCAGCGTACTCCTGGCTGCGGTAGATCTTCCCCGAGTGTGTGATCCGGCGCGTGTTCGGGTAGCAGCGACGGCGTGATCCGATTTGGCTACACCCTCTCCAGCGAGGAACACGGGCCTCGGGCCTTGGTCGACAACGCTCGGTTGGCCGAAGAGGCGGGATTCGACTTCGTGTCGATCTCAGACCACTTCCATCCGTGGATCGCCGCGCAGGGCCACAGCCCGTTCGTATGGTCGGTGCTCGGTGGCATCGCCGCATCGACAACTCACATAGACGTGGGCGTGGGCGTGTCGTGTCCGACAACGCGCATCCACCCGGCGATCATCGCTCAAGCCGCGGCCACGACGTCGCTTCTGTTGGGTGACCGGTTCTTTCTCGGAGTCGGCACCGGCGAGGCGCTTAACGAGCACGTGCTGGGGCACCGCTGGCCGCCGCACGAAGTACGCCTCAAGATGCTCGAGGAAGCAGTGCAAGTGATTCGCGACCTCTGGACCGGTGAGGTGATCGACTTCGCGGGTGCCTTCTATACGGTCGAGAACGCGCAGCTCTACGACGCGCCTTCGACTCGCCTGCCCGTGATCGTCTCGGCGTTCGGTCCCGATGCGATTGAACTCGCGGCCCGTCTCGGCGACGGACTGTGGAGTCACGGCACCGAATCGGCTCTCGTAGACCGTTACCTCGAGGCGGGTGGCGGCGGGCCTCGCTACGCGCAACTCAGCTTGTGCTGGGACCACGACGAAGCAGCCGCACGTAAGACCGTGCATCAGGTGTGGCCGACGAAGGCACTTCCCGGGCAACTATCGCAAGACCTGCTCAGCCCATCACATTTCGAGCAGGCGGTGCAGTTGGTCGACGAGGACGCGGCGACCGAGTCCACACCGTGCGGACCTCACGTCGAGCCCATCATCGAATTGGTGCAGGAGTTCGTCAATGCCGGCTTCGACCACGTCTACTTCCACCAGATCGGACCCGACCAGTACGGCTTCCTCGAGTTTTGGCAGGACAAGCTTCGTCCCGCTCTCGCCGAGCTGACCCGTTAACTAACCGGCCATCGCGTCGGCGAGCGCCTCCGCCAACTGTTCCTTGTTCATCCCGGCTGCGTCCTCGAGCCCAACCGACTCGGCTTCGGCTACGAGTTCGTCCTTGGTGAAGGACGCGGCGAGCGCGCCGGCTGGCATCTCCATGCCGAGCTCGGCACGACGTTTCATGAACGGCGTCGTGATCTGCTCAAGCACGTTCTTTCCGTCGGAGCGAAGCTCGGGGAAGATCTCGTCTTCCTCCTCTTTCACGTGGTGCTTGATGCCCGCTTCGAGGGCCTCAAGGGCCGCCCCGAAGCCCGGCTCATCCGGCGCGAGTTTCACGACGTCCTGCATTGCCTTGCGCGCCAGTTCGTGTTCCGTGTTCGCCTCCTCGACCGCCTCGGCGCCGGTAACCGGCTGCATGACGGGATACAGCACGTCTTCTTCGAGTTGCATGTGTGCCCGGAGCGCGGTCACGAGCTTTTCGATCAAGGGCAAGCGTTCCTGGCCCTCTGCCTTCTGAATCTTCGAGAACAATTCCTCGGCTTCGCGATGGTCGGCCTCAAGCATTTTGGTCGGGTCCATGGTTGGCTCCTTTCGAGGGGGTGCCTCCGACATACCCGCAGAACCGCGTTCGAAACAGGGGTAAGAACGATTCGATGGCAAACACCTCGTTCGGTCGATTGGCGATCATCTACGACGACGGCGTGCTCGCGCCGCGGCCGTGGACGGTGTTGCAGGCCGAGTGGGCGGCGGAGGTTTCGACGCGCTTGGCCGACGGACCCATCCTCGAGCTGTGCACGGGCGCGGGACACATCGGCCTCCTCGCGGCGAGTCTCACCGACCGCGCTCTGGTGCAGGTCGAGGCGGACCCGGCGGCCGCCGAGTACGCGCAACGAAACGCGGCATCCGCTGGTCTGACGCGCGTCGACGTCCGCAACGCCACTCTCGAATCGGCGATGCGACCTGACGAACGCTTCGCATTGATCCTCGCCGACCCGCCGTATGTCCCGACCGGTGAGGTCAACATGTTTCCCGACGACCCCACGACCGCAATCGACGGTGGCGTGGACGGATTAGTCGTGGTCCGCCGCGTGTCTCACCGCCGCCGACACGCACCTCGCCGAGGGCGGGGCGATGCTCCTTCAGCTACGAGGCCACGCGCAGGCCGACGCGGTTGCAGACCTCCTGCTCTCCAGCCCGCTCGCCGTGACCGAAGTGCGTTCCCCGCGCCATGACCGCGCAGTTGCACTTATCGAGTGCCGTCGCTGACCCATTCCTTATGAAGGCGCGGAAAGTGGGTACAGCGTCGGCCGACGCTCAAACAGTCGGGCTCGTATCGACACAGTTTTCGTGAGCGATGATCGGAGTCGGTTGAGGAACGAACGCGACGAGTTGCTGACCCTGCTGGGTATATACGACCTTTGGACCGCGCCTATCGAGACGCTGGGTGGCCGCGAACGCCAGCAAAACCATCCCGAGGTCGCGGCGATGAAATGGCGCCTCGAGGAAGAGTTGCTCGTTCGGCTCGACGGCTGGGTGGGCCCGCCGCGTCCGACCCCCGCCAACGTGTCCGAAGCGTTGCGGCGCATCGCCCGAGACTCGGATGACTCGATCTACGACTGGCTCGCGACCTCGGCGGACTGGAAACAACTCGTGCGGTTCATGGCAATCGAAGGCGGACCCGACGGCGGGTTCGACGACCTCGTGGCGCTTTGCCAGGTTGGAATCCGCGGCCCGGCGAAGGTCGTGCTCGGCGCGAACTACTGGGACGAAATGGGAAGAGGCCGGCCCGAGGACGTGCACACGACGCTGCACGACAAGCTCGTGGCCGCCGTGGCTATGCCGCGCATTCCCCGAGACGAGTTGCCGCTCTCCGCGCTGTACCGTGCCGCGCTCAACGGCTTACTCGCGACGAATCGCTGGCTCCAACCCGAAATGATCGGCGCGCTCGGGTTGCTCGAGCTGCAAGCCGGTCCCCGTTGTCGTCGCGTGTTGCGCGCCCTCGAACGGCTACGCGCGCCGGCCGACGCGCTGCCGTTCTATGCCGAACACGCGCAGACCGACCCGCGCCACGGCAAAGAGTGGCTCGACGGCGCAGTGGAACCACTGGTCGAGGAGCACCCGGAGTGGGCCGAGCGCGTTCTGCGTGGCGCGCGCTGGCGCTCCGCGGTGAACGACCGACTCTTCCGCGACCTCTACGCCGCCGCCCGCGCTCGTTCGCTCCGCAGCATGCGCACGACGGCACGTTCCGCCGCGATGTGACGCTTACGTAGCGCGGTCGGGCTCATCGACGTCAACCGCCGTATCGACGACACGATCGTCTCGCCCGCAAGGAATCGGTCAACGACGCGGGGATCGATGTAGGACGACCGACACACCGCCGGTGTGTTGCCGAGGCTCTCGGCAACATCGCATATCACTTGGCGAATCACCTTGGCGTGCTCCTTTGCGGTGTCGGTTGCGAGCGGCGCGAGCGCCAAGCCGGTGGCGGCGAGCACGGTGGCGTTCCACGTGCGGAAATCCTTGGCTGTCGCGGGGACGCTCGTGAGCCCGCGCAAGTAGTCGCTCACGTCGCTCGAACGCACGTCGACCCACGCGCGGCCGTCGCGGTAGGCGAGCAGTTCGGGGCCGCCGCTGCGGCGTCGGCGCAAGGCGCCTATCACCGCGGCGACCTCTCGGTCCACGACCGTGTGTTCGCGCTCCTGTCCCGACTTGGCCGGGTAGGCGAAGGTCACTTCGCTTCCTGAGACCGACACGTGCTCGCACAAAACCGTGGCCAGACCGAACGAGCCGTTCTCCTCGGCGTACTCCTCACCTCCGATGCGGAACAAGCCCAGATCTAAGAGCCGCACCGCCGTCGCCAGCACCCGCGGCTTGGTCAACGCGTCGGCGTTGATGTCCTCCGCAACGCGATCGCGGAGCTGGGGCAGCGCGCGGCCGAGCTCCAGCATGCGGTCGAACTTCTCCTGGTCGCGCATCGTGCGCCAGTCATCGTGGTAGCGGTACTGGCGTCGCCCCTTGACGTCGGTGCCCATCGCCTGGATGTGACCGTTCGGCCAAGGGCAGATCCACACGTCCACCCACGCTGGTGGGATCGCGAGTCGACGGATTCGTTCCATCGTGTCGGCGTCGGCAACCCGCCGACCCTCGTCGTCCCAGTAGCTAAAGCCGTTACCGGCTCGGCGCCGCGTGAGCGCGGGCATGTCCGGCTTCGATCGACGTAGCCGCGCCCGCGTTGACATGGAGCGCCTCTACCCCGGCGGCGCGCGAACCAGACGATCGGTTCGGATCGGTCGCCGCCGGGTACGGTGCCCGCTATGCCTAGCGCTGATCTCGAGATCCCGACCGCAGCGGTAACGCTGGTTGTGTCGGCGGCGAATGACCACATCAGCTTCGTGCGTCTCGTCACGACGAACGTCGCGGGCAAGATCGGCTTCGACTACGACGCCATCGAGGATGTGCGTATCGCGGTGTCGGAGCTGTGCGGCACGTTGATCGCGGCCGCCATCCCGGGCTCGGAGCTCACCCTGACATGTCGCGGCGACGCCACCGGACTCACGGTGACGGGTCGTGCGCCTATCGCCGAGGTTGGCGCGCCGATCGTTGCCGACGAACTGAGCGAGCAAATCCTCACCGCGGTCACCGACAGTCATTCATTCGTCGCTGACGGCGCCGAGGTGCAGTTCACGATGTCCCGAAGCAACGCCGCGATTGACTCGTGATCGAACGCGAGGACGAAGAAGCGCTCTTCCGCGAGTACGCCAACGGTCGTAAGCAGTCCGTCCGCAATCGCATCGTCGAGCAATACACCGGTCTGGCGGTCGCGCTCGCCCGCCGCTTCGACAACCGGGGCGAGCCGCTCGACGACTTGATTCAAGTGGCCAGCATGGCGTTGGTCGGAGCCGTCGAACGATTCGACCCGCAGCAGGGCGCGGCGTTCAGCAGTTTTGCCACGCCAACCGTGCTCGGTGAGCTCAAGCGCCACTTCCGGGACAAGACGTGGTCGGTGCGCGTGCCCCGCGGCGTGAAGGAACTACACCTCCGCGTAGCGCCCGCAGTAGCCGAGTTGCACGCCGCATTCGGACGCGCGCCCACCATCCCCGAACTCGCCGCCAGTCTCGGTGCCGCCGAGGAAGACGTGATCGAGGCGATGGAAGCCGGCGCCGCGTACAAGCCGAGTTCGCTGACCGCTCCCGATACCGACGGGGAGCGATCCGACGAGCGCATCCTGGGCGAACACGACCCCGAATTCAGCCACGTCGAGGCTCGGATGACGGTGCGAGCGCTGATGGAGAAACTCCCTGAGCGGGAGCGCAACATCGTGTATCTCCGCTATTTCGAGGATTTGACCCAGTCGGAGATCGCCGATCGCATCGGTGTGAGCCAGGTTCACGTCTCCCGGCTACTACGCGAAGCCCTCGAACGCCTCTCCGCCGTCCGGCCCCGCGCGTAAAAGCCCCGTAAACAGCCATAAGCCCCCGCTCCGGAGGGAACGAGGGCTCATGGACGGTTAGCTCGGTGCGAGTGCGGGGCGGGGCGGTCCGAGAACCCGCACCGAGCAGTCCTATATGAAATTGGGCTTGCGCCCGGGGGTAACCGGGCTATCGGTCCCGGTTCGCCAAGTCATGTACCCGGTCCTTTAGAGCGTCAACCGTATTTTCTGCTTTTTCTTTTACGTCGTCGATCGCTTCCTTCACGCGACCGGCGGCCCGGTCGGTTTGACCCTCGCGCTTGAGATCGCGGTTACCCGTGAGATCGCCAGCCGCTTCCTTGATACGACCCTTGACCTGATCGGTGTTCTCCATCGTGAAACCTCCTTGGATAGAGCACCCGTGTCTGGTGCTGCATCCGCGGTACCCGGGCCCTCCGCGGAACTAAACGGGCTATCCCGAATCGGTTGCTGACCTGGGCCTAGGGGTATGACAGCCCGATGCCTATCGGAGATGTGCCCGACGCGACGACCGTTTCAGAGATCGTCGCGGAGTACGAAAAACAGGGATATGTCATGTCGTTCACGGTGGTCGAGGGCGGCAAGCTCAAGTGTGGGGCGTGTCGGACGGTCAGCCACGCCGACACCATGCAGGTCAACGCCATCGCCCGGGCGGAGGGTCCCAGCGACCCCGCCGACATGGCCCTCGTCGCGCTCGTCACATGTCCGTGGTGTTCGGTTTCGGGCATTGTGGTGGTCGGCTACGGGCCCTCGGCCAGTCTCGAGGATGCCGACGTGTTGGAGCGGCTCAACGACGACCGACCCCCGGGCGAACCGGCGGTCATGCTCAACGCCGATCCGCCGTCCTAAACGCCAGGAAATCGGGGGTTGTGGGCGCAAACGCCGGGGTACCAGTCGCCATGACCTCCACGCTCACGCCGCCCACGGGCGGAACGGACGACGTGCTGTACCTCCGGGACGAACCCAGCGACGCCGACCTCGCCATCGAAACGGCCGCGAGCTTCGACTCGGCGTTGGCCGCGGCGTGCCTGCAACTCTGCGAAGGAAGGCCCGACCTCCTGGCGCACGCCATGTGGTCACGCGAAGAAGGCGAGCCGCTCCGGCCCCTCGGCAAGCTCTTTGGCGACGAGGCAATCAACTACGGCACCCTCGCGAGCGCGATCTTCCGGCTCGGCCACGAAGGCACAGCCTTGACCGCCGCCGCGTTGCGCCTTGGGCGCCCGGTGTGGACCGCGTCGGTGCCGCGCTTTGGTTGGCAGGGTCTCGGCGTGGTGCTCCGCAACCACGGGATCCAGTCGGCGGGTGCATTCCCGATCGTGCTCGGCTCCCGCGTCGGCGCGGTCATCGAGCTGCTGTCGTTCGACAAACTGCAATGCGATCTGGCGAGCGACGCGCTAGCGGCAGAACTGGCCGCCAAGCTCGCCCAGGTGTACCGACAACAGGCAGTCGGTCTGGCATGACGTCATTCGACGTCGCGGTACTCGGCGGAGGCACGGCCGGCGTCGGTATCGCCACACGTCTGGCGCACGCCGGGCGCGACGTCGCGCTGATTGAACAGGAACGCGTCGGCGGTGTGTGTCCCTTCATCGGATGCATCCCGTCCAAGGCGATGCTGCATAGTGCGCAGTCGCGCGAAATGGTCCGCCACGCGGCCGATGTCGGCGGCACCTCGACGCTGCTCGCGCTCGATGACGCCGATGACGCGTTCCACCACGCGGCGAAACGACGTGACCGCTTGTCGATGCAACGCGATGATCGGACAAAGGCTGCCGAACTCGCGCGTCATGGCGTGCACGTGTTGCACGGGCGCGGCGTCATCCGTTCTGACACGCGTTTGACCGTCGACGGCGTGGACGTCGCGTTCCGGGACCTCGTGATAGCGACCGGCGCCCGCCCGCAGATCCCCGACGTGACCGGCCTCGAGCACGTGCCGACGTGGACGAGTGACGACGCCTTGAGCGTGAAGGACCGGCCGGAGTCGCTCGTCATCATGGGCGGCGGACCGGTCGGCTGTGAGTTGGCGCAGATCTTCGCCCGCTTCGGCGTGCGCGTGACGATCGTCGAGTCGTCGTCGCAGCTGCTCGGGGAGGAAGAGCGCACGATCGCCCAAGGCATGCAGCGTGTGTTGAGCGATGACGGTGTACGGGTATTGCTCGGTGTCGAAGTGTCGGCGCTCGAGGTCCACGACCGGGGCCACGTGTGCGCGCAGCTGTCGGACCATACGCAGATCAACGCCGAGCGGATTGTGATCGCCACCGGGCGAACGCCCAACACCGAAGGGTTAGGGCTGGACGTCCTCGGCGTCGTGATCGGCGAGCACGGTGAGGTGGCCGTGGACGACAAGGGTCACGCGCGGGGCCAGGACCATGTATGGGCCGCGGGCGACGTTACGGGCATCGCACCGTTTACGCACACCGCCAACTACCAGGCGGAGATACTCGCGGAGAACCTCCTCGGCGGCGACCGCGCCGCGGACTACCGCGCGATCCCGCGGGCCGTCTATACCGATCCGCCCGTCGCGAGCGTCGGGCTCAACGACGCGCAGGCCACCTCGCGCGGGTTGTCCGTCATCACGTCGGCCTTCGAGCTGAGCGATCTAGCGCGCAACACGACCGACGGGGCATCGGGCGGACGGCTCGTGCTGACCGCGGACAGCGAGCGCGGCGTACTCCTCGGTGCCGCGGCCATAGGGGCGAATGCCGACGAGTGGATCAGCGAGGCGACGCTCGCGATTCGTGCCGAAGTTCCCCTGGCCGTGCTCGCCGATGTCGTACACCCGTTCCCGACGTTCGCGGAGGCCTTCGCAACGCCGTTGCGCGAACTCGCCGACGCGACGAAATAGTTATGCACGTGGCGGAGCGGGTCATCCGTCGGGTCGACAGGTTCCAGCAGGGCCACCGCCCGATCGCCTTCAGTTTCGCGGTGATCAAGAAGTTCGGCGACGACCGCGCTGGCGCGCTCGCCGGGTTCATGACGTACAACGCGTTCCTGGCGCTGTTCCCGCTGCTGCTCTTGTTGACCACCATCCTCGGCTTCGTCATGGACCGGAACTCGGACGCGCAGCGCGCCATCCTCGACTCGGCGTTGCGCGACTTCCCCATCATCGGAGCGCAGCTCACCAAGTCGGTCCATCCGTTGCGCGGCAGCGCGGTTGCCCTCGCGATTGGTCTTGTCGGCCTCGTCTGGGGCTCACTCGGCCTTAGCCAGGCGGCGCAACTCGCGATGGCCGAGGTGTGGAACGTTCGCGACGTCGACCGTCCGGGGTTCGTGCCCAGATTGCTTCGAAGCCTGGCGCTCATCGGCACGCTCGGTATCGGCATCGCCGTCACGACGCTCGTAAGCGCGATCGCGGTGATCTCCGACACCAGTTTCGTGACGCGCGGGCTGATCCCGTTGTTATCGGTGGCGGTCAACGTCGCCCTGTTCCTCGCGGCGTTTCGCGTGTTGACCGTCAAGTTGATCAAGACCCGCGATCTGGTGCCCGGCGCAATCGTCGGCGGCGTCGGATGGTCGATTCTCCAGATGGCTGGCGCGTTGCTCGTCGGTCACCAACTGCGGAACGCGTCGGAGGTGTACGGCTACTTCGGTTCGGTGCTGGGTTTGCTCTGGTGGATCTACCTCGGCGCGCAGTTGACGCTCCACGCCGCGGAGGTCAACGTCGTGAAGGCGCGCAAGCTGTGGCCGCGCAGCCTCGTGCAGCCGCCACTGACCGAAGCCGACATTCAAACGCTCGACGACATCGCCCAGCAGGGGGAACGGCGGCCCGAGCAGTCGGTGCGCTCTACTTGGCCGAGCCGCGAATCGTCACCCAAGCAACGCCGGCCCCGACAACGCACGTAACCGCGCAGATGTTCAGCGCGGTGGTGTAGCCCTCGCTGAGTCCTTCCTCCAAGGAAACGCCGGCGCCGATACCCGCGAGCACCGGGAGCGCCGCCACCGCCAGCAACCCCGCGACGCGGGCGACGGCGTTATTCACGCCGGACGCGATCCCCGTGAACTCCTCGTCGACGTGTTCGAGTACGGCGGTCGTCAACGGAGCGACGGTGATGGTCATGCCCATGCCGACGCACAGCACGGCCGGCAGGACGTCGGTGATGTAGCGGTCGCCCGCGCCCAGCCGGCTGAAGAGCACCAGACCGACGGCCACCAGCAACGGACCTACCGTCATCGGCAGTCGTGCGCCGACGCGATGGGCGACGCGACCGGCCGTCGATGAGAACGCCAGCAGCAACAGCGTGAAGGGCACGGTCGCCGCGCCAGCTTCGAGCGCCGAGTAGTGCAGGCCCGTCTGCAGCCGGAGGATCGCAAGAAAAAGCGAGCCGCTCAACCCGGTGTAGACGGCGAGGGTTACCAAGTTGGCGCCGGTGAACTGCGGCACCGCAAACAGCTCGAGCGGGAGCATCGGCGCGTCGCTCCGCCGCTCGATCACGACGAACGCGACGAGTGCGACGACGCCCCCGGCGGCGGCGAGCGCGCTGTCAATTCCCGCGTGATCGATAGCCGCATACGACAACAACGCGAGGGCGCCGGTCACCACGACGGCGCCTGGCAGGTCGAGCGGACGTTTCGTGTGCGCCCGAGATTCCGGCACGTGCTTGAACGCGATGGCGATGGCGATCGCGGCGAGCGGGACATTGATTAAGAAGATCAGGCGCCAACTCGCCGACTCGATCAACCACCCACCGAGGAACGGTCCCACTGCGGTCGAAGCCCCGGCCAGACCCGACCACGCGCCAATCGCGGCACCGCGGTCTTCGACGTCGAAGGTCGCGGCGATGATCGACAGGCTGCCGGGCACCAGGAGCGCGGCGCCGACACCCTGAATCGCGCGCGCCGCGACGAGGAACTCGGTGGACGGCGCCAGTCCGCACAACAACGACGCGACGGTGAACCCACCAAGGCCGGCCACGAACATGTTCCTCCGTCCGAAGTGGTCACCAAGACTGCCGCCGAGGAGGAGGAGCGCTGACAGCATGACGAGGTAGGCGTTGACGACCCATTGCAGGCCGGCGAGCGACGTGCCGAAGTCTTCGGCGATGGCAGGCAACGCGATGTTGACCACGGTCCCGTCGAGAAAGGCGATGCCCGAGCCGAGCGCCGCCGCGGCGATGACCCAGCGCGCTTGAGGCGTGCCGAACCGCATCGGGCGAGCGTATGCCCCGCCAGCCCGCTGACCCCTTAGGCGACGCCGATGTTCATCGCCAGCGTGTATCCCGACGTCGGGTCGCCGCTCATCGTCGGCGTCTCCAACTCCGCACCGTCGCGGAACACGTTGTCGGTGGCGAGCGACGTGCGGGCCATGTTGCTGACGCTGTCGGCGTAGCGCGAGTCGGCCGTGTAGACCGCCTCGCTCGCCGACTCGAGCAGCGCGATCTGCGACGTGATGAGCGGCTCGCCCGCCCTGGTCGCCTCAGCCAACGTCGGGAACACGTCGAAATGGATGTGCGGCCACCGGCCGGAATAGGCGCCGGGATACGTCGAGATGAAGGTGACCATCCCGTCGGCGTCGGCTGCCTGCACACCGCGGAAGTAGTTCTGGTTGGTGACGCCGGGCGAGTACAAGGAGTAGCCGCCTTCGGCGTCGCACTGCCATACGTAGATCGCTGCGCCCGGATACGGCGAGCCATCCTCGGCGTGCACGACGCGCAGCTTCATCGTGAGGGGCACGCCCTCGGCGGTGCCGGAGTACTGCCCGAAGCTTTTGCGGATGTCGGGGCGCACGACGCCGTCGGCGGTCAACACGTTCGGGCCGTTGCTGCCGTCGCCGGGAAAGGGTCCGGCGGTTTCTGCGGGTATTGCCTCTAACGCGCCGGTCGACGCAACGTCGGACGATGCGGTCGACGTTGTCGTCGCGGCGGCATCGGCGTCGCTTCCACTCTTGCCGCACGCGGCGAGCACGAATCCCGCGCCCGCGCCCGCGATCAGTTGCAAAACGTCTCGTCGTTCCATTACGTCGGTTTACCCATTCGCTGTGGGTGTTGCCTGGCAATCGGCTAGAAGTTTGCTGTGCAGATACGTCCCCGCTACGACGGACCGACCGTGCTCGACGTCGAAGGCGTCGGCGACCCATCGGTTGCGTTGTTGCGCCAACGGCATCGACTCGGTGCGGTGCTGGACGCGTTGACCGACGGGCAATGGTCAACCCCGAGTCGTTGTGAGGGATGGACCGTGCAAGACGTGGTCGCCCATCTCACCGGCACCGACCAGTTCTGGGCGATCTCGTTTTCGGCCGGCCTGCGCGGCGAGCCCACGCGCTTTCTGACCACATTCGATCCGGTGGCCACACCCGCACAGATGGTCGATGCCACCCGTTCACTCACGCCCGCCGAGGTTCTCGCCCGTTACCACGACAACGTGGCGGGACTCGAGGCCGTCGTGGTGAACCTCGACGCCGACCGGTGGTCGATGTCGGTCGAGGCGCCACCGGGCCACGTTGCCTTACGCGTGGCCGCACTCCACGCGCTGTGGGACGTGTGGATTCACGAGCGCGACATCGTGATCCCGCTCGGCCTCTCCCCCGTCGAAGAGTCCGACGAAGTGGAGCTCACGTTGCGCTACGCCGTGGCGCTCAGCCCGGCGTTCCACGCCGCGGATGGTTCCGCGCACGCCGGGACGCTGACCGTGACCACCACCCAGCCACCGTTGTCGTTGCGCGTTGAAGCCGGCACAAGCGTTCGTGTGACTGACGGGGACAAGGACGCGAAGACGCCGAAGTTGCGCGGCCGCGCCGTAGACCTCATCGAAGGTCTGAGCTTCCGGGCGCCGCTCACGCATGATCTCGCCGACGACGACGCATGGTTGCTGACAGGGCTCGGTCAGGTGTTCGACAAGGAATGACGGTGTCACCGCAACTCTGACGCCAGCCAATCGCGCGCCGCGAGCGCGCCGTGGCCGCCCTTGTACGCCCGCATCTCGGGTGACCACGCATCGATCGCAGTCGCCATCGCCCGCGCCAACTCGGGCGCATCGCCAGCACCGCGAGAGGCACCTGCTGCGTGCGGATCGTGAACAGTACGGCGTCGGCCGACGTGAGTCGGCGCAACGTCTGGCGTTCGGTGCGCAAGTACAAGCCCTTCGGCGGCTCGACCGGAACCGGCGTCGTGGCCGTGGGCAAGAAGTACGACGGGTCGTCGTGAATACTCCAGTTGCGCCTCCACACCGGTCGGTCGGGACGCAGGCGTTCCAAGAAGCCGCTGACCTTTGACGCCAGCTCGTCGCGATAGTGCGGGACCGGTCCGTGCACGTCCGTCAGCGGACGACCGAGTTTGTCGGCGAGGCGCCAATACGACGGGAAACACAACGATGCGGCGTCGAGATGGGGCGCGCCATCGCGTAACACCAGCACGCACAGATCCTCTTGCACGAGGCGTCCGGCGGCATCGAGCGGATGCAACGACGCGTCCCCGCCTTCTGCGGTGGCGGATTGCACTATCGCCAGCGTCTCCTCCGACGCGGCGCGCACGGCGGGGGTGTCGAGCGCGGCGAACACGTCATCGTGTCGCTCGGCCACCAACTGTGCTTTTGTCGCCAGGTCGCGGGCGCGATCCTCGTCGACCACAAGCACGGCCGCGAAGCGAGCGTGTGCCCATTGCGAGCCAGGGCGGCCCGGGCGTCAGGTCAAGTTCGTCCAGCCAAGCCGGCGCGTCCCCCACGCCGATGGTCTACCAGTGGCCCTGATCAGACCTTTGTTCTGCGATCACCGCGGTCGCCTTGGCCGGACTTGGCGGTCGTCTTGGCTTTCGTGCGGCGGTCGGCGGCCAGGCTGCGACCAACACCTACTTGTTCGGTCGTAAACCGTCCCTGTTCGTCACGACGCACGTAGCGAGCCCTCGGTCCAGTGCCGATCTTCTCGCGCTTCATGTCCTTGCTCCTTTTTGCGGGTAGGCGGTTACCTCCGCGCGACCCGTGGGGGTGCTGGATCATTCACGCAGGCGTTGGTTGGGGCGTGGGCGCGAACGCGGCCGCCATGTCGTCGCGCACGAATTTGGCCGCCGATTGCAAGATGAATCCTGCGGCCATCGTGACCGGGATCATGGCGATCATCGCTTTTTGCACGCCCCAATTGTCCGAAATCGAACCGATCACGGGGAGCAGGATGGCGATGCCGGGAATGCCGAAGAGCGACACCGTGGAAAACGACGCCGAGCGCACGCGCGCGGGCGAGACGATCGAGATCATGGCGAAGAACGCCGGGGCCAAGGTTCCGATGCAGCCCGCGATCAGGGCGTGCGCGCCGATCGCGAAGGCCACGTGCGGCGCGTACGCGAGCACCACGAGCATCGCGCCGATGAACACGCCGACGGCGGCGACGAAGCGCAACAGAAAACCGGGATCGGTCATCGCGATCTTCGACACGCGCGGGATCGCGACGAAGATGCCGATGATTTGCAGTGGCTCGACGCCCGCCGCGATCAGTCCTCGTTGGGCGGCGTTGAGTTCGAACACGTCCTCGTAGACGAGCGCCAACAGGCTACCGATGCCCAGCAGCGCGATCGCGAGGAAGGGCATGGCCATCCAGATCCGGCGCATGGTGCGCACCTGGTACAGCACCTTCATCGTCGAGCGCACCGTCTCGTGTGATTCGGCCACGAACTCGGCATCAGGATCAAGGCCGGCGGCGACCCGCTCGTGGTATCCCCGCGGCGGCTCTTCGAGGCGCAGCGCGAGCAGCACGAAGATGAGGGTTGGTATCGCGAACAGGAAGAACGGCGCCCGCCATCCGAGGGTCTGGCCGAGTACGCCTCCGATCGCGGGGCCGAGGATCAAACCGACCGAGTTGGCCTGGCGGTGGAACGAGAAGACCTTCACCCGCGCTTCGGGTTTGTAGTAGTCGGACAACAGCCCGTTGTGCGTCGGTGTTACGACGAGCGCGCCCACCACCTGCGCCCACGCGCATCAGGATCAACATGGCGACCGAGATCGCCAGGCCGGTCCCGATTGAGAACAACCCCCACAGCGCCGCACCGATGGCTGCGATCCGAACGCGCTTGCCGCGGTCGGCATAGAACGACAACGGGATCTCGATGAGCAACACCGCGATCGTCGTCAGCGAAACCATCAGCAGCGCTTGTGAGTTGCTTAGCCCGAAATGGTCCCTGATGTCGGGTAACAGCACGGCGAACGCGGCACGATCGAGTTCGTCAACCGCGTTGAGGCCGAAGAGCACGAACAGTGGGAACGTCGGCGCTCCCATCGTGACAAACGACGGCCGCCACTCCTCGCGCCATCGCTTGAATCCTGCCCACATCACCGCAGTTCCTAGCTCACGGAATGAACTCGTGCTCGGCGGGTGAACCGACGCTCGACTAGTCGAGCGTCGCCCAGACGGTCTTTCCCGAGTCGTGCCGTTCGACGCCCCACGTCGCGGCGACGCTCTCGACCACCTTGATGCCCCGCCCGCCGACAGAGTCGGTGGCGACGTGGCCCGGTCGCGGCACGCGGTCGTCGATGTCTTCGACAGCCACGCGAATCATTTCGCCGCGGGTGATCACCACGCGGGAACGGACTGCCGGCGTGCAAGACAGCGTTGGTGGCGAGTTCGGAGACGATGACGGTGGTGTCAGCGATCAGATCGTCGCAACCCCACGAAAGCAGCGCGCGCGCGACAAACCGACGAGCCGCGCCAACTGCCTCCGCCGTCGGCAGGAACGTCTCGGACCACTCGCGGTTACGCAGTCCGGTTTCGTCGGCGCCGCGGAACACGTAGCTCGCAGGAGAAATCACCGCAGAGTGATGCGAGCACACGTTCGCGGCGGCCTGCAGCTCGGCGCTGCCGGCTAACGACGTCGCGGGATACGCGCAGTACAGCGAAAATGTGTGCCGCTCGGCCAGTTCATTCCACAGGGCCTCGAGTTCGACGGCGCCCGTGACGTTGCCCTCGTCCCACAGCACGGCGACCATTTCGCCGAACGCTCGCAGGTCGCGTCCGTCGCACGCCGCCTCGCGCATGTAGGGCTCGATGGCGAGCGCGAAGCGCTCCTTGTCGGGATGCCCGTCGACCATGAAGGCGGCGAGCGTGTCGGCGGCATCAAGCGCCACGTAGCTGCCGTCGAGCGTCTTCGCACTCACGTCGACTTCGTGGCGCTGCAACCACCCGCGCAGCGCATGGCGATGCGCACGTGTCGCGATGACAACGACGATGTCGTCGAGAGCGAGCCCGTCGGCGATGTAGCGGCCCACGGCAAGAACGAGGTCGTTATCCGAGTCGTAGAAGTTGACTACGTGCTCGTTCGCTACCGCGTGAAGCCCGACCGATGCCACAGGCATTGAGAGTACCCAGTGTGTTCAGAAGCATGCGTGTCGGATGTCACGGCGTCGAGGGATGCCCGGGACGCTCGTTCGCCGGCACGAGCACACAGTGCGTACCTCGATAGATCGTGGGCATGCACTTGTTGCAGTGGATGCACAACGCTTCTTGTGAGCGCCCGTCCTGGAATCGGTTGATTAGGTCCGGTTCGCGCAGTAGCGCGCGGCCCATGGCCACGAAGGCGAATCCCTCGTCGAGCGCGGAAACGACGGTATCGAGGCGGTTGATGCCCCCGAGCAACACGATTGGCGTCTTCAGGACAGCGCGGAATCGACGCGCGTCCTCGAGGAAATACGCCTCCTCGAAGGGATAGGAGTGGAGGAATCGCCGCCCGAACAACTTGAACCCGGTGCGAATGGGCTGCGGAAACGCGGCTGCCATCTCGTGGATCGGTGCGTCGCCCCGGAACAGGTACATCGGATTCTGGAACGAGCTGCCTCCGGTGAGTTCGATCGCGTCGAGCGCTCCGTCGCCATCGAGCAATCGGGCGATCTCGAGGCTCTCGTCGACCTGAAGGCCGCGGCGAACGCCGTCGGTCATGTTGAGCTTGGCGAGCACCGCGACGTGATCGGGCGTTACGGCTCGCACGCGCGAATGCGACCTCTCGCGCGAGCCGGGCGCGGTTGGCCAAGCTCCCACCCCACCCGTCGCGGCGACGGTTCAAGCGCGGACTCATGAACGCGCTGATGAGATAGCCGTGGCCCATGTGCAATTCGATCGCGTCGAAGCCCGAATCGGCCACGACGCGCGCCGCGTTTGCGAAGTCATCGACGACCTTCGCGATGTCGGCATCGGTGACGGCGCGGGTGAACTTCATCGCCATCGGACTGAAGACGCGCGACGGCGCCAACGCAGTGCGACCGACGCCGGCGGCAACCGGACCGGCGTGTCCGACCTGAGCGGAGACGGCGGCGCCCTCCGCGTGGATGGCGTCGGTCAGCTTGCGCAGGCTCGAGATGGCTTCGTCGCGCAGCACGATCTCGGCCGGCACCCCTTGGCCTTCGGGCGACACTGCCATATAGGCAACGGTCGTCATTCCCACGCCCCGCGCGCGACGGCGAGGTGGTAATCGATCAGCCGGTCGGTGGCGAGGCCGTCGCGACCCATCCCTTCAAACGTCGCCGATTTGATGAAGCGGTTCCGCAGCGTGAGCGGGCCGAGGTGTGACGGCGCGAAGGGATCGATCGTCACTCGCGCATCTTGACCGGCATCGCCGGTGGCCGCTCGGTCATCGCGCCCTGCAGCATGGCGCGCGCCATCCAAAGCGTCAGTTCCGTCGCGGCGGCGTTCGAGAGACCGGCCACGTCGCGCAACCACACCCGCGCCTCGATGCCCGACGTGGCCCGTAGTGCCAGGGTGAGCGAACGAATCTCCTCCGCCGCCCACTCGGCCGCGAGCGGCGCCAGCGCTTCCTCGATCCAACCGATGGCGCGGCCTTGCCGCAGCAATAACGGCGGCGACGACGGTTCGAGCGATAGCCGCAACATCGTGCGTTGCTGCGCTTCGGTGCGAACCACCATCTTCGTGAACGCATCCATCACGATCGCCAAACGCTGCTCGACGTCCGCGGGCGCATCGTCGCCCAGCAGCGAGGTGGTCTCGATCTCCGGGTGCGCGGCCGCCAACAACGCACTCTGACTCGGAAAGTACCGGTAGGCCGTCGTGCGCGACACGCGTGCGGCCGCCGCCGCGTCTTCCACGGTGGGCGTTTCGCCCGCCGCGACCAAATCTCGCGCTGCCGCGACGAGCGCGTCACGGGTCCGACGCTTTTGGTCGACCCGACCGTTCATCACATAGGCCATTGACATCGCGCTCACGGTATCGTACTTTCGTTATGGGATTCGAGTCCCACGAAGCCAAGGAGAGCAACATGAGCGCACTGGTGCCCATCATCCGAAACGCTGGCGAGGGCGACAAGCGGGCCTTTCTCGGCGGTGGTCTGCATACCTGGAAGCTCCTGTCCGAGGAGACGAATGACGCGTTCTTTCTCTTCGAAGACGTGATGGCCGCCGGCAAGACCACGCCGCTGCACCAACACCCCGAGGCCGACGAGACCGTCTACGTGCTCGAGGGCGAGATCATCGTGAACGCCGATGGCGTCGAGCGGCGAGTGAGCGCTGGCGGTGTGAGCTTCATGCCCCGCGGGACGCCGCACGCATTCCTGGTCGTGTCCGAAGGCGGCGCTCGCTTGCTGGGCTTCCAGACACCCGGGATCGGCCAGTCGTTCTACCGCGACGCCAGCGAGCCCGCGACCGACGACACGACCGACATGGTCGATATCGGGCGGCTGCAGGCGTCCGCGCAGGCCAACCCCCGCGGCGTCGAGATCCTCGGGCCGCCGCCGTCGTTCGCCCGCGAGACCGTCGGCTAAACCCGCTCGATGATCGTGGCGGTACCCATCCCGCCACCGGTGCACATCGTGATGAGGCCGACGTTCTTGTCCTGACGTTCGAGCTCGTCGAGGACTGTCCCGATGAGCATCGAGCCGGTGGCGCCGATGGGATGACCTAGCGCCATCGCCCCGCCGTTGACGTTGCAGCGCTCCCAGTCGGCGCCGGTGTCCTTGAGGAATTTCAACACCACCGCGGCGAAGGCTTCGTTTACTTCGATCAAGTCGATGTCGCCGATCGTCATGCCCGCCTTGTCGAGGCAGCGTTTCGTGGCAGGGCCAGGCGCGGTGAGCATGATGACGGGCTCGGTGCCGGCGACGGCGGTCATCTTGATGCGTGCCCGTGGGCGAAGGCCGTGCGCCTTCGCATAATCGGGCGAGGTGACCATCACCGCGCCAGCGCCATCGACCACGCCTGACGAGTTGCCAGCGTGGTGCACGTGACGGATCGAGCCTTGGTCGGGATACGACAACAAGGCCGTCTGGTCCATCGTGAGGTCGCGACCTTCCGGCGCGTACGCGCCGATCTGTTCGAAGCTCGGCGCCAGTTTGGCGAGGTCGTCCATCGTGGTGCCCGCACGCGGGAACTCCTCTTGGTCGAGCGCCGGTGTGCCGTCGTCGTGGAAAATCGGCACGAGGCTGTTGTCGAATCGCCCCTCGGCCAGCGCCGTCGCGGCGCGGGTCTGGCTGTCGACGGCAAGTTGGTCGCACTCCTCGCGGCTGAAGCCTTCGACCGTGGCGATGAGGTCGGCGCTGATGCCTTGGGCGACCATCGGATACTGCTCGAACAAATGCGCGTTGTTGGCGGTGAAACCGTCGACGTGCATCGGCGCGGGACGCGACATCGACTCGACGCCACCGGCCACAACGAAGTCCTGATGGCCAGAAAGCACGCCCATCGCGGCAAAGTTCACCGCCTGTTGACCCGAACCGCAGAAGCGGTTGAGCGTGACCCCGGGCGCGTCGAGATCCCAGCCGGCGTCCAGTGCCGCCATCCGGGCGATGTCCATCGAGTGGTCGCCGCTGCCGGCCCCGCATCCCATAATCACGTCGTCGACGTCTTTGGTGTCGAAGCCGTGCCGGTCGCGCAACGCGTTGAGCACCTGCGCCAGAAGGCGCTGGGGATGCACCCCGTGCAGGCCGCCAGTTTTTTTTCCCTTGCCACGCGGCGACCGCATGGCGTCGATGATCAATGCGTCAGGCATGCGAGGTTTCCTACCAGAAAGGGGTATTGGGTGTACCTTGAGCCCCAGCGGTGCTCCAGACCCTGGTAGCGCGAACATTCGTAGCGCCTATCCAGGAGATCGCCATGGCTCTTCTCGAGTCCCGGTTTGTAGCGCCCTCTCATGACTTCCGTGTAGGTACGTGCGGTATCAGTGAGGCTGGCGTCTGGCTACGCGGTGAACACGACGCCGCGACGGTCGCCTCTTTGTCGGACGTGCTGGCGCAGGCGATGGCGCAGGACCGCAGCGATCTCGAAGTCGACCTCAGCGGTGTCACCTTTATGGGCGCCGCCACCGTGGACGTCATCATGCGGGCACGCTCGTTCCTCAACCAGAGATCGCGGGCGCTCATCCTCGTAGCCGCGTCGAACGCGGCGAGCCGTACGTTGGCGCTTTGTGGCCTCGGTGTCTTGCTACACCCCGGGGCCAGCGGCATCCCGCTCAACGCGTCCACCGAGCTCCCGGTGGACGCCGCTTAGCGAAGTTCGGCGGACGGAGCACCGCGCTGTGTCAGGTAAACGGCGCCTCCACATCCTCACGCTGCTGGGTACCACCGCGCCGACGGGCGAGACGAAACGGCTCTGCGAGGTGAGCGCCGAGGTCACGGGGATGACGGGCGCTGGGATCATGCTCATGTCCGGCGATGTGCCGCGGGGCTCGATCTGCACTACCAACGACGTCAGCGCGTTGATCGAACAGCTCCAATACGAACTGGGCGAAGGTCCGTGCGTCGACGCGTACAACCACGATCGGCCGGTGCTGGAACCGAATCTCGTAGCACCGCACGCACCGCGGTGGCTCGGCTTTCGAGGTCCGGCGATCGATGCTGGAGTGAAGGCGGTCTTCGGGTTTCCCTTGCAGGTTGGTTCGGTCCGCCTCGGGGCACTCAATCTGTATTGCGATAAGCCCGGTCATCTCACCGACGAGCAACACGCCGATGCGCTCACTATGGCCGATATCGCCGCGCAGGCCGTGCTCGTGATGCAGGCCAAAGCCGAACCCGGCCAGCTGGCACTCGAGCTCGAGGTGAATTCGGATTTTCAGTACGTCGTCCACCAGGCGGCCGGAATGGTGGCCGCCCAACTCGACATCAGCGTTGCCCTTGCGCTCATCCGGATACGGGCTTATGCGTTTGGGAACGAACTATCCGTGTCCGAGGTGGCACGAAAAGTCGTTGGCCGCACACTGCGCTTTGAGGCCCACGACGACTTCGACGCCTCGGAACAGAGTTGACTGGAGACCCGATGCCTAGAGAGACCATGCTGGCCAGGACCTTCGTCGAACTGGCGGACACGCTCGTGGCCGACTTCGATGTGGTCGAACTTCTCACCCTGCTCGCCGACCGCTGCGTGGAGGTGCTCGACGTAGGCGCCGCCGGACTCATGGTCGTCGCGCCCGACGGCGACCTGCGGGTAATGGCGTCCTCCAGCGAAGCCATGCGGGTGCTCGAACTTTTCGAACTCCAATCGGCGGAGGGGCCGTGCCTCGACTGCTATCGCACCGGCGAGCCGGTGGAGGACCGTGACCTCGCCGCCGCGAGTGACCGGTGGCCAAGCTTCGCACCCGAAGCGCTGGCCGCCGGCTTTCGATCCGTGCAGGCACTGCCGATGCGCCTACGCGGCACGGTGCTCGGTGCGCTCAACTTGTTCCACGTCGACCACGGCGCAATGCGGGCAGGCGACATCGAAGCCGCGCAAGCGTTCGCGGACGTCGCGACGATCGCCATCTTGCAACATCGCGCCGCGATCGAGGGCCAACTCGTCAACGAGCAATTGCAGAACGCGTTGAACACACGGATCGTCATCGAACAAGCCAAGGGCATGGTCGCGGAACGCCGCAGCCTCAGTATGGAGGACGCGTTCGGCTCGCTACGCACCTACGCGCGTGCCCACAACCTGCGCCTCGCCGACGTGGCCGGCGCCGTTATCGACGGCACGCTGACGTCGGCGGACCTCGACCGCTAGTCGGCGAAGACGTCGCGGCTGAGCTGCAGGAAGAAGGTGTGGTCGTGCCCCTTGTTTGGGTCGGCCGACTGATACTTCGGGCCGTTGGGTTGGCCGTTCGGCAGGTGATCCTCGTCGTAAATCGCGCCGACGGGACAAACGTCGGGTTGGTAGCACGCCGTGCACGACGTGCATTCGTCGAGGTTCACATACAGGATGCTGTCGCCGAAGATCGAGATGTTGTCCGCGTTCGGTGTGTGCGTGTTCTCGATCGTTCCGCTGCCGGCGACCTCTTCTGAGAACAAGATGTTCTTCGCCGGGTCGTATTCGTAGATGCACTGCACCGGGCATACATCGACACAGGCGCGGTCCTTGGTGTCGATGCACGCCTCGGTGATGATTGCGAGTCCGGCCACTGGGCGACCTAGTGCGTCAGATTTCTCGTCGGTTGAAGATGCTGTAGCCGCCCGGGCCGACGACGCATGCAAGGACGAACAGCACCAGGGCAAACAGCACTTGCCCTTGCAGCAGTTGCACCACACCGACGACCGCAAGGATTACTGCGATGAGCCAAACCAGCATTGGGATCTCCGTTCACACGTAGAGGGTTGTTGAGCTGGCGTGGCTGTACCCGCTAGCGATGTTCGGGATTCACAAAGTCGAAGCGGCAACCGGCGTCCCACTCCGAACGTTGATTGCCGTGCGCCGGTATCCCGCCCGCGTCCTTGAGCAGGCGCGCGAGATGTAGGAGGTTCCATGTCATGAACGTGGTGTTGCGGTTCGTGAAGTCGTTCTCAGGACCGCCTGAACCCGGATCGAGATACGACGGGCCCGGGCCCGCCTCACCGATCCAGCCGGCGTCGGCTTGAGGTGGGATCACGTAGCCAAGGTGCTGCAACGAATAGAGCACGTTCATCGCGCAGTGTTTGACGCCGTCCTCGTTGCCGGTCACGAGACAGCCGCCGACGCGGCCGTAGTACGCGTACTGGCCCTTGTCGTTGAGCAGGCTCGAGTTGCCGTACAGACGCTCGATCGTGTGCGTGCACACGGATGACTTTTCGCCGAGCCAGATGGGGGTGCACAGCACGAGGATGTCGCTGGCCATCACTTGTTCGAAGATCGCCGGCCACTCGTCGGTCGCCCAGCCGTGTTCGGTCATGTCGGGCCACACGCCTGTCGCGATGTCGCGATCGATCGCGCGAATTACGTCGACGGCCACGCCCTGCTTGCGCATGATCTCGATCGAGAGGTCGGCGAGCCCCTGCGTGTTGGACACCTCGGGCGACTTCTTCAACGTGCAGTTGATGAACAACGCGCGGCAAGTCGCTGTAATCCGGCATGGGCGAAACCTCCGAGTTAGACCTCCGAGCCAGCGAAGGTATCGCAGGCATTCACGTCGCCGGAGCGGTAGCCGGTCGTGAACCAGTGTTGTCGCTGCGCCGACGAACCGTGCGTCCACGATTCGGGCGTCACCCGGCCTTGAAACTCCTTCTGGATGCGGTCGTCGCCGACGGCCGCCGCGGCGTCGAGCCCATCGGCAATGTCGGCGTCGGACAGCGGCTTGAGGTAGCCGGTCGCCTGCGCGCCACTGGCCCACAGGCCGGCGTAACAATCGGCCTGAAGCTCCAAACGCACCGCTCCGCTCGACGGACCGGTTGCGCCCTGGCGAACGCGGCTCATGGTGCCGAGGAGGTTCTGCACGTGATGGCCGTACTCGTGGGCGACGATGTACGCCTGCGCGAACGGTCCGCCGGTGGCGCCGAATTTGGTCTGGAGATCTTCG
The DNA here is from genome assembly GCA_963769985.1 of uncultured Actinomycetes bacterium. Classification (GTDB taxonomy): domain Bacteria; phylum Actinomycetota; class Acidimicrobiia; order Acidimicrobiales; family JACCXE01; genus JACCXE01. The sequence goes on from CAVYNR010000011.1 coordinate 609,475, forward strand.
AAGAACCCGAGGTCGAGATACGCGTTCCCATCGGTCGGGCAGTAGAACGGTCCGACATCCGAGCTGGCCGCACCGCAGCCGGTGTCGACCTGGCCGCTGAAGATGCGCGTGCGCTGCCGGCTCGTACATCTGGTCGGACGCGGCGAACTCATCGGTCCAGAACTTCTGCACGCTGTTCACCACACCTACAACCCGGCAGTCGGTGCGCGCGTTGGCGTCAGCACCGGTTTGGCACTCGGTCTCGATCTGGTTGATGCCTGGGCCGGTATCGCCCGAGGACACGTTGGTTCCGCTTCCACCGGTGAAGTTGAGCAGCAGCACGACCAGCAAGCCGAGCAAGCCCATCCCGCCACCGCCCACCGCGATTCGCCCGCCTGGGAATGCGGACACGCCACCGCCGCGGCCTCGCTCGTCGCTGACCTGAGATGTGTCGAGTTCGGCGTCGGACTCAAATTCCATGCCGAGCCTCCTACCCGTTTCGTGACGAGTCCTACGCTGGCGGCGTGGACCCGTCGCTCGAGGAGATCGTCGACGGAGACGTCACGTGGCGAATTGAGCGATCCTTCGTCACTTCCAACTGGACCTGCATCTGGGGACGCGGGTGCCTCGGCATTCTCGACGAGCCGGCTGAACACCTGGGGCAAGGTTGCTGCTCGATTGGCGCCGCGCTCGACGGCGAGGACGAAGCGCGGCTGATCAGCGCGATGGCGGCGATGCTGCGCCCCGAGCGCTTCGAGTACCACGCAGACGCGGCTTCCCCCAACGGCATCTTCAATGACGACGAGCGCACGAACACCCGCGTCGTCGACGGCGCGTGCATCTTCCTCAATCGTCCAGGGTTCGACGGCGGCGCCGGCTGCGCGCTCCACCTCGGCGCGCTCGACCGCGGCGAGTCACCCGTCGAGTGGAAGCCGTCGGTGTGTTGGCAGCTGCCGATAAAGGTGGACTGGGAAGACGGCGCGAACGGCAAAGAGATCGCAACGCTGCGACGGTGGGAGCGGCGCGACTGGGGAGAGCAGGGCGAGACGATGGCGTGGTGCTGCACCGAAGGCGAGCGCGCCTATGTGGGCACCCAACCGGTTGTCGACTCCATGGCTGACGAGCTCACTGACATCGTCGGCGAGACCGTGTTCGTCGAGCTACGCCGGAGGCTCGCTCAATAAATCTGGGGGTCGGTGAGGTCGATGAACTCGGTGTTCTGGGTCATTTCCCCGAACTCCTTCATCATTTCCTGCATCTCTTCGGGCACGGGCGCCTTCTCGCCGGCGCGGGCTTCGGCTTCGCTGGTGAAGTACGCCACGTCGATGCAGCTATCGGGGGCAGTCCAGACGCGGAACATGCCGATGATGTCGGGCCGCGAGGGCGCGAGCTTCTCGAACTCCTTGTCGAGTCGCTCCACCTGCGCGCGATCGACGCCGGTCGACTTCATGACCTGTACGAATCCCGCCTTATTCGATCCGCCGCCCATGAATTCGTCGGTGTCGGTTGACTCGGTGAACGACGGTTCGCCGTCCCAGTACTGCTGCATCTCTTCGAACCACGCCGACTGCTCAGGGCGTTCGCTGTTTGCTCGGGCCGCTTCTTCGGACTCGAAGCGCACGATCGCAATCGAGCGGCCGTCGGCCGCGGCACCGGCGGTGACGCCGAGATAGCCAGTGGCGCCGGGGCGAACCTCGGTCTGCCAGCGCTCGCCTTGGCGCTTCATGCCCTCCGGATCTTTGGTTCGTCCTTCGATGACCTGTACGAACATTGGTCCTCCTTGCGTAGGCGCTGGGGTGATCCTGGCAGGATTTGCCGATGAACGAAATAGCACCGCGATTTCGCGCCGTGGCCGCCCGCTTCACCGAGACCGTTGCCGGGGTTCCGGCGGACAAGTGGGACAGCCCGGCACCGTGCGAAGGGTGGGTGGCGCTCGATGTGATACGCCACCTCGTCGAGTGGGTACCCGGATTTTTCGCCGCGTACGGCGGGCTCGAGTTTCCCATCGCGCTCTCGGTCGACGAGGATCCCGCCCGCGCGTGGGCCTCGTTGCGCGACCACCTTCAAGGGCTCCTGGACGACAGAGCGATCGCGGGACGCACGATTGACGGGCCGGCGGGCCCGACGACGATCGGTGACGCGATCGGAACGTTCGTGCTCGGCGACGTGCTCATCCACACGTGGGATCTGGCGCGCGCGACCGGTCTCGACGAGACCCTCGACGCCGAAGAAGTCCACGGCATGTACGAGGGCATGTTGCCGATGGACGCGGCACTACGCGCATCCGGCCACTTCGGCGCGCGCGTCGAGGTGCCCGATGACGCCGACGAACAGACAAAGCTGCTCGCGTTCACCGGCCGCAGGCCGTAGTTGCGCGGATGAAGCTCGGCATCATCACGCCCGCGTTGACGATGCTGCCATCGGCGCACGCGGCGTGGGAGGAGGATGCCAAGTGGGACGACGTCGTGGAGATCGCACGCGCCGCCGATCGACTCGGCTACGACCACCTCACCTGCAGTGAACACATCGCCGTGCCGAAAGCCGACGCGGGTGCGCGCGGCGCTCGTTACTGGGATCCGCTGGCGACGTTCGGTTTCCTCGCCGCAGTCACCACCCGCATTCGCTTCGCTACCTATGTGCTGGTGCTCGGATACCACCACCCGCTCGCCATCGCCAAGCGCTACGGCACCCTCGACCAGGTGTCGGGCGGCCGGCTCATCCTCGGCGTGGGAGTCGGAACGTTGGAACCCGAATTCGAGTTGCTCGGCGCGCCCTTTGAGGGTCGCGGCGCGCGCGCCGACGACGCGCTGACGCGCGTTGCGCGCATCGTTCGGCGTCACCCGTCCGGAGTTTCAAGGCGAGCATTACGCGTTCCACGACGTCCTCGTCGAACCCCACGGAGTGCAGCGCGACGTGCCGATCTGGGTCGGGGGGCAGGGCGGGCGCTCGTTGCGGCGCGCCGTCGAACTCGGTGACGGATGGGCGCCGTTCGGGCTCAAGCCCCCGGCGGCTCGCGCCCTGTTGGACAGCGTCGGCGCGCCCGACTTGGACGTGATCCTGCAACCGGCGCGGCCGCTCGACGCGGTGCGCGAACCTCAGCGCGCCAGCGAGACGCTCGACGAGTTGCGCCAGGCGGGCGCAACGTACGCGACGCTGCGCTTCGTGCACCACTCACCCGCCGACTACGTCGACCAGCTCGAAGCAACGATGGCGTTGGCCCGGTGAACGTCACCCACGGCTTCGTGTCCTTCACCGAAGTCGAGCCGGGCGAGCACCGCAGCTACAACCAGTGGCACCTGTTCGATCACATGCCCGAGCAGTTCCCATTACCGGGCATCGTGTTCGGCCAGCGCTGGGTGCTGCCGCCGACCCTCCGCCCGTTCGCGCGTGCGGCGCAACGCGCCGCTCGACCGGATCCACTACGTCACGTTGTACCTGTTGGCCGCTCCGATCGAGAACACGCTCGCCGACTTCCGGTCGCTCGCGGTCGAGCTGCGCGAGAAGGACCGCTTTCACTTGCACCGCACCTCGCATCTCTCGGGACCCCTCGCCGTGCGCAGTTGCGCCACCTCGTCGGACGCGGTCGTGTCCTTCGACGCGGTCCCCTACCGACCCAATCGAGGCGTGCACGTCCGACTCGGGGTTGGCGACGCTGACCTGAACGGCGTGGTCGACCGACCGGGCGTGGCCGGGGTCTGGACGTTCACGGGCGACGAATTCAGCCCTCCCGAGCTTCGGGAGGTGACCGCTACGTGGTGCTGGCTTGACGCCGACCCCCGAGCGCTCGCCCCACACCTTTCGACTGACGACCCACACACGCACTTCAGCGCGACGCTCGCGGCCGTCGATCCGTTCGGCAACTGGGACTGGTTCGACTAAGGATGGCCGACATGTCTGACCTGACCGCCCAGATGCAAGCCGCGATGCCGCTATGCGCCACCCTCGGTATCGAGACGACCACGTTCGACGCGTCCGGCGTCGTGATGTCGATGTCGTGGGCCGAGGAACTCACCACCGGCAACGGGATCCTCCACGGCGGCGCGTTAATGGCGCTCGCTGACTCCGCGGGGGCGGCGTGCGCCTCGCTGAACCTGCCACCCAACGCCGGCGGCACGTCGACCATCGAGTCGAAGACCAACTTTCTCGGCGCGGTGCGTGACGGCGTGGTTGTCGCGACCGCCAAACCCCTGCACGTCGGTTCGACCACGATCGTCGTCGAGACCGAAATTCGAGCCGGCGGTCGGCTCGTGGCCAAGGTCACCCAGACCCAGGCGGTCCTGCGGCGTCGCTAGCGGTGACGTGCAATCGTGAACGTATGGCACCAACCGAGAATGTTCTCGAAGAGCAAACCGTCGGCTTCGTCCGCGTCCTGCGACTCAATCGACCCGCGCGGAGAACGTGCTCACCACCGCACTCGGGTGGGGACTGGTGTCGGCGATCCGTCGCGCGGACGCCGACGACGACGTGCGGGTCGTCGCGATAACCGGCAACGGTGACGCGTTCTGCTCCGGCCTCGACCTTGGACCCAACGACGGCGACGGCGACGAGGTTGACAGTGGGCTCTCCGAGCAGCAGCAGCTCCTGGACGGCAAGGGTTGGGTCGGCCGGTTTCTTCTCGCACTACGACTCGACACGGATAAGCCGGTTATCGCGGGAGTCAACGGCGTGGCCGTAGGCGCGGGCTTGTCACTCGCGATGGCCGCCGACATCCGAATCGCCGCCGACACCGCCCGACTGCATCCGGGCTACCTGCGCGCCGGAACCTCGCCCGACGGCGGACTCACGTGGAGTCTTCCGACCTTGGTGGGTCACGAGTCGGCGATGCGGTTCCTATTGGAATCGCGCTTCGTCGACGCGACCGAGGCGCACGCGCGGTGGACTGGTCGGCGAAGTCGTCCCAGCCGACGAACTCGATGACCGTCTGCTCGCATACTGCGCCGAGGTCGCGCAACAGGCGCCGCTGGCGGTACGGCAAACCAAGCGCCTAGTGGCGCGAGCACTGCTGACGGGAGATCTCGAGGCGCGCGGTGCGCGAAGAGGTGAGCCTCGCCCTGCGGGGTCTCAACAGCGAGGACGGAAAGGAAGCCGTCCAGGCCATCATGGAGAAACGACCGCCAACCTTCACCGGTCGGTAACGCGACGCCTACGCGCGCGTAGCGACAAGGACCGGTATCCGCCGGTCCGTGCGGGTCTGGTATTCGGCGTAGGGCGGGTACGCCGCCACCGAACGTTCCCACCACAGCTCCCGCTCGTGGCCGTCGACTTCGCGGACAACCGCGTCGAAGGGCTCCGGTCCGTCCTGAATCACGACCGCCGTCGGGTCGGCCTTGAGGTTGTAGTACCAGCCGGGGTTCTTGGGTGCGCCGCCGACCGAAGCGATCAACGTGTACTCACCGTCGTGTTCCACCCTCATTAGCGCGAGCTTGCGAATCTTGCCGGAGGTCGCGCCACGTGTAGTCACGATGATGATCGGCATGTCGGTGTTCATCAGCGTGTTCGCCTCGGCGCCACCGGTCCGTTCATAGGTCTCCACTTGCTCCCGGACCCAGTCCCACTTGCTTGGTTCGTATTCACCGTCGAGAGGCATCGGCCCACGTTACGGCCGTAACGTCGCCTATGGCTCAAGCCGACGACGCGCTCATCCTCATCGACCAGCCGCGACCGCACACCACGGTCATCACCCTGAACCGGCCGGACCGCATGAACTCGATGGCGTTCGAACTCATGGTTCCGCTACACGAGGCCTTCGCCGCGGTCGCCGACGACAACGACACGACCTGTGTCGTGCTCACCGGCGCCGGGCGCGGGTTCTGCTCCGGCGCCGACACCCAGGAAGGCGAGCCGCCGCCCAACATCGACGGGCTGACGCTCAGCCGCATCGCCACCAAAGCCATGTCGATCCTCGCCGACCTCGTTCCGGCGATGCAGCGCATGCCCCAACCGGTGATCTGCGCCATCAACGGTGCCGCGATCGGCGGCGGCCTGTGCCTCGCACTGGGCGCCGACATCCGCATCGCCGGTGAATCGGCGTACTTCCGCGCCGGGGGGATAAACAACGGCTTGACGGCGACCGAGCTCGGGCTCAGCTTCTTGCTTCCGCGTGCGATCGGGTCGTCGCGCGCGTTCGAGATCATGTTGTCGGGTCGCGACATCGACGCGCACGAGGCCGCGGCGATGGGCCTGGTCTCGCGGGTCGTGCCCGATGTCGAGCTCCTCGTTACCGCGCTCGACGTGGCCGATCAGATCAACGGCTGGAGCACGCAGGGTGTCGCACTGACCAAACGCACCATGTGGGCCGGCCTTGAGATGGGCAGCCTGCGCGCCGCGATTGAGATGGAAACCCACACGCAGCTTTTCGTTCGCCTGACCACCAAGAACTTCGAAGAGGCGGTCCGCGCCCGCCGCGACGGGCGCCCGCCCGTGTTCGAAGACTGAGCGATCACTTAGTGCGGCACGAAGCGGGCCCGGCTGGCTTCGATCTCCGCCAGCGCAGCATCGCGCCCTTCCCACCCACGGGTCTCGGTGCCCTTGTTGGGCTCGAGCGCCTTGTAGGTCTCGAAGAAGTGACCGATCTCGTCGAGGATGTGCGTGCGGTGCAGGTCCGACAGATCCTTCAGGTCCTCCCATCGCTCGTCGGCATGAGGGACGCACAAAATCTTCGCGTCGGGCCCCGCCTCGTCGGTCATCCAGAACACGCCCAGCACTCGCGCGCGAATGTGGCAACCCGGAAATGTCGGCTCGTCGAGCAGCACCATGGCGTCGAGCGGATCGCCGTCCTCGGACAGCGTGCCGGGGATGAACCCGTAGTCGGCCGGATACGACATGGCGGTGAAAAGGCGGCGGTCGAGCCAGATGGCGCCGCTCGCGTGATCGATCTCGTACTTGTTGCGCGAGCCCTTCGGTATTTCGACGACGACCTCAATTTCCATACGACCGACCGTAGGCCGCGAAGCTATGACGATGGACAGAGACCAGCAGATCGAGACGCGGGTCCGCGACGCCGCTGAGGCAACTGCGGTTCCGTTCGACGTCGTGGCGTGTGACCCGGAGCTGGCCGACACCGCAGAGTTTTGCGCGACATACGGCTACGCCCTTGAAGATTCGGCCAACTGCGTGGTGGTCAAGGGCAAGTCGGAGCCGCCGGTCTTCGTGGCCTGCATCCTCTTGGCCACGACGCGGCTCGACGTCAACGGCGCGGTGCGCCGCCGCATCGGCACGCGCAAGGCGAGCTTCGCGAGTGCGCCCGAGGTCGAGGAACTCACGGGCATGACGATCGGTGGCGTCACGCCGTTCGGGCTTCCTGAGGGACTACCGATTTGGGTCGACGAGCGGGTGATGACGCGCGAGCGCATCGTGTTGGGCGGCGGAAGCCGGTCGTGCAAACTCGTGGGTCCGCCGGCGTTACTCACCGCCGTCGGCGGCGAACCCGTGGACGGTCTGGCTAGCTGAAGCGCCGCGCAACCTACATTGGGACGCATATGGACGGTGTCCACGACCTCGGTGGTCTCGAAGGCTTCGGAGCTGTCTACGCGCCACCGACCGAACCGGTGTTTGCGGCGGATTGGGAGCGACGCGCCCTGCGCGCGATGTTGGCCACGAACATCGCGCTCGGCGTCAGCGGCGGCCAGTTCCGTCACAGCATCGAGAGGATGCAGCCGGCGCACTACCTGTCGTCGTCGTATTACGAGCACTGGTTGACCGGCGTGTCGACGTTGCTCGTCGAAGCCGGAAAGACGTCGCAAGCCGATCTTGACGAGCGCGCCGGCGGACATTTTCCGCTGTCGGGCCCGGATCGAGGCGAGGCACCCCACGCGTCGGAGTCCGATCGTGTGGACCCGCGCTTTGCACCCGGCGACGCCGTTCGAGTACGCGCGTGGCATCCGCGGGGCCACACGCGGGCACCGCGGTACGTGCAAGGCAAGCGCGGCGTGGTCGAACGGCTCGACGGCCCCGCCAACATCCCCGACTTCGAAGCCCACGCGGGCGGCCGAACGATTCTGGATCCGACCTACTCGGTGCGGTTCAGCGCCGCCGAACTGTGGGGCGAAGGAGCCGAGCCGGGCGCGTCGGTGAACGTCGACCTTTGGGAGCGCTACCTGGAGCCGGAGAAGTGACCGACCACGACCACGATCAGGAGCACGACCACGACCATCACCCCGAACCGCTCGCGCCGATCGAGGCGCGGGTCGCCGCCATCGAGGCCGTCCTGGTCGACAACGGCATGTTCGACACCGACATGCTCGACGCCATCGTCGACAACTTCGAGCACAACCTGGGCCCGCTCAACGGCGCGAAGGTCGTGGCCCGCGCGTGGGTCGATCCTGATTATCGCCAGCGCCTGCTGGCCGACGGCACAGCGGCGATCGCCGAACTGGGCTTCGGCGGCCCCGAGGGCGATCACATGGTGGTGGTCCCCAACACGCCGGGCGTACACAACCTGGTGGTCTGCACGCTCTGCTCGTGTTATCCGTGGCCAACGCTGGGGTTGCCGCCCAAGTGGTACAAGGAACCGGCGTACCGCTCACGCGCGGTGCGCGAGCCGCGTGCGCTGCTGGCAGAGATGGGCACTCCATTGGATGACGGCATCGAGATCCGCGTGTGGGACTCCAGCGCCGAGGTTCGGTACCTCGTGCTTCCCGAACGTCCTTCCGGCACGGCGGGCCTCGACGAGGAAGCGCTGGCCGCGATCGTTACCCGCGACTCGATGATCGGTGTGCAGCGGCTGTGAACGATCCCCTGCTTATGGACGGACCGGCCGCGCCGCCCCGCGACAACGGCGAGCTCGTGTTCAGCGCGCCGTGGGAGGCGCGAGCCTTTGCGCTCGCGGTCGGGCTCGTGCGCCAACTCGAACTCCCGTGGGACGCGTTCCGTGAACGACTCATCGCCGAGATCGCCTCAGAACCCGAGCGGCCGTATTACGAGAGTTGGGCGGCGGCGCTCGAATCCTTGGTGCTCGGCCTGGGCCTCACCACGACCGCCGCGCTCGACGCCGCGACACCAGACGAACGCCCCGTGCTCTGAATTCAACCCGTCATCGAACGGGGGCCGCGCTCATGTCTCGATGACCGTCCCGTCATCGCGTTCGTCGGCGCGACGGCGGCTATCGGTGTGAAAACGCCGCAAGATCGGAAGGTACGGACTCTCCAGCACGAGCAACACGAGCGCGGCGACGCCGATGGCGAGTATCGGCTCCCCGGCGCCCGCATACACACCAGCGGCCGCCGTCGCCCAAATCGATGCGGCGGTCGTGAGCCCCAGCACGGAACCGTCGTTGTTCTTCATGATGAGTCCGGCGCCAAGAAAGCCGACACCGGTCACAATGCCGGCGATGACTTTCTCAGCCGTCTCCGGGAAGTTCTCGACTCCGAGCGCTGTGAACCCCGCGGAACCGAGGGCCACCAAGCCGAACGTACGGTCACCGGCGCGAGAGCCACGTCTTTCGCGTTCGGCGCCGATGGCAAAGCCGATGAGCGCGCCCAGCGCGATACGGCCCAGGAGTAACAGGTCGTCCATGTGCCCGTCGTATCACGTGGGCATCACTCGTTGGTGGCGACCTACCGTCAACGCATGGATCTCGACGCGTACATCGCCGGCCTGCCGAAGTGCGAGCTTCACCTTCACCTCGAAGGAACCCTCGAACCCGAACTCAAGCTCGCGCTCGCGCGACGCAACGGCATCGCGCTCGAACAGTCCACGGTCGACGAAGTGGAGGCCACATACGACTTCGACTCGCTGGCCAGCTTCCTCGCCGTCTACTACCCGGCCATGGGGGTACTGGTTACCGCCGAAGACTTCCGGGACCTCGCGTACGCCTACTTGAAACGGGCGGCGGCGCAGAGCGTGCGCCACGTCGAGATGTTCTTCGACCCGCAGGCCCACACGGGGCGAGGCGTGCCGTTCGCAACCGTTGTCAGCGGCTACCGCCAGGCGATCGTGGCGGCGCGGGCGGAATTCGGAATCTCGGCTGAACTCATCATGTGCTTCCTGCGTGATCTCTCGGCCGAGTTCGCGATGGCGACGTTGATGGAGTCCTTGCCGTACAAGGACTGGATCATCGGCGTCGGTCTCGACTCCGACGAGCGCGACAACCCGCCCAGCAAGTTCGCGGAAGTTTTCGCGCGGGCGCGTCGCGAGGGCTACCAGCTGACAATGCACTGCGACATCGACCAGGTCGGAAGCATCGAGAACATCCGTCAAGCCCTCGAGGACATCGGCGTGGACCGCATCGACCACGGCACGAACATCGTCGAGTCGCCCCCGCTCGTCGAGCAACTGAAGCGGCGCGGCATAGGCCTCACGTGTTGCCCGATCTCGAACTCGTTCGTCACATCGGACATGAAGGCCAACGAGATCGTGAGCCTGCTGCGCGACGACGTTCGGGTCACTGTGAACTCCGACGACCCGGCGTACTTCCGCGGCTACGTCGGAGAGAATTTCGTCGCGTTGGCCGCCGAGGCGGGGCTGACGGCGGCCGACGTCACCCGGCTCGCCCGCAACGCGTTCGAGATTGCGTGGCTGCCCGAGCGCGCACGCGAGGCCTTTCTCGCCGAGCTCGACGCCTACGCCGCCGCCAACTCGTCTAGAGCGGAATGACGTCCGTGTAGACGAGGCGACTGCCACCGCCGAACTGCTCGTATTCGACGAGCACGAGGCGGTACTTGTTCGCATCGAATGCGCCGCCCGCCGTGGGCAGCTGCAGCGGCGTCGTCCACATCGTCGTGCCGTCCAACTGGGTAGTAGCCGGCAACGGCAGCCCGGCGTCGGAACCGACAGGGCGCCAGTCGAGGTCGGTCGGATTCGACGCCGTTGTCGTTTGCAAGATTGCGGACAACGCGTTCGGCTGGTTCGGGAACGCCGCGGTGCCGCCGGCCGAACGGCCGACAACCGTGAGCGTGAGCTGTCGTGGCTCGCGCCAGCCTCCTCTGACGACCGTCGCGCTGCGGTCGGGCGACAGCTGCACCCACTCGACGCTGGCAACGGGAGACAGCGCCGTGTCGCCGACGGAGTTGTCCTGGTACCGAGCCAACGCGAGCTTCATGAACGGCTGGTAGTTCTGACCAGACGGCAACACGACGTCACACGCCCAACGCTGGCGCTCGGAGTCCCAGACGACGTCGTGCGCCGCGACCGCGACGGTCACGGCCGGACGCGTGACTGCGAGTTCGGCCGGCTTGACGCCGGACTTGCGAATCGATGCGAGTGTGAACTCCGCCGCCGCGGGGAACCGGGTCGGGTTCGCCGACGCGACGACGGGGTCGCGTCCCAGTTGGGTTACGAGACCGAGCAACTCCTGATCGTTGTTGGCGATCGATCCGTCGGCGAGCACAACCGCAAGCTGCTCACCCACGCCCGATGAATACCAGGGCCGTTCGAGGAAAATCCGCAGGCCGCCGCCGCCGCGCGTGCGCTGGTGAGTGCGGGTGGAGGAGTTTTGCGTTTCGGTCCAGCCAAATGTCGGCACGATCCACGCCACCTTCGGCGGCAACGGTCGCGTGGTGCTGGGCACGTCGATGACCACACCGGGCGTGCTCGACACGCTCACCGGGGGCGCGACGATCGCAGCCTCAACTGGTGTGCCCGATGGGATGGCGCTACCGGGACGACGAGTGAATGTTCCCGCGTCGGTGTTCACGTCGTAATCGATGCCGCGCCGGTAGGCGGTCTGCCCGTCGGTCGAACGGATCGAGTCGGTGCCGGGGACGATGCCCGCGTCGGACACCTTGAACGGCGTGGTGCCGGTGAGCTTGATGTCGCCGCGTTGGACGAAGTACTCCATGTAGCGGGTCGTGCCTGTGACCGTGTAGGTCACCTTGTGGCGGCGGGTGTCGTTGAAAAGGTGCGTCGCCAAGAACGCGACGCCGGCGCCCGTGGTGGGGTCGGGGTCGTAGTCGACGCGCAGCTCCGAGCCGGGGGCGCCGCCAGGCGGCGCCATTGTGGGGCTGGCGCTCATCGCCATGTTTTTGGGCGGTGCCGGATTGTCGGGCGGGCTCGGGTCGTCGATGGGCTCGGTCCACTTCGCGACGAGTGTCAGCGAGCCGGTACTCGGGCGATGGACCGTCGCCAGACCGGTCAGATCCACCTTCGTTGACCCGACGGCGCGCCGATCTGCTGTGGCGAAATTCAAACCGAGTACCGGCACCTGCACGGGCACTCGGACCGCGTTGACGAGCGTCAGCGTTCGGTAGGGCGTGAGCTGCCACGCATTGCCGGCCACGATGTCGTTTTGGACCGCTGCCATGGTCGCCGCGGACGCGCCGCTGCTCTTGAGCCACTCCAGGTGACCGAGCAACGCGAGATCGGCGGTGTCGACGAAACTCGAGAGGCGCGGCGAACGCATCTCCCCGCGCGGCACGGGAATGGTCAACACGCGCGTGATGGGATTCCAAGAGGGCGCCCCGTTTCCATCCGCCAGTTGCACACGGAACGTTCCGACGTTCGTCGGCCAGGCACCGAAGGGGTTCAGCGCGTCGAAGCGAACCTTCTGCGTCCCGCTCGGCAACCCGTTGAACGCAGCGCCGCGGCTCAGTGGATCCGGCAGCCAACTCATCGACAGCGTTGTGGCGTAGCGCTGGTTCGGACGACCCGGATCCGGAGTCCCGACCGTGGACAGGTCGGAGCGATCGCGCGCCGCGATCATGCTGTACTTCGAGGGGTCGGGGGCGCGGGTCGCCGAGTCGAACATGCTGTGGTCCTCGCACAGCTGCACGTTCACCTTTGGCGGCGCGATGTGCCGGGCCGTTGCGCCCGCGACGATCGGCGAAAGCGAGTTCGACACGCCCGCGGCGATCCCAGATCCGGCGCGGAACACGATTGTCTCAACGGACTCGCCCTCCGTCATCGGCGCCGTCGGCACCACCACTGGCGCGATGACCGGCTCGAACCGCAGGTAGCGGGCCAGCGGTTGGTTCGCCGGCGGCGTAGCGCGGCTGAAGTCGGTTGAGGTCGGGTTGAGTGGCTCGGCGTGGCCCGCGACATCGACCAAGCGCAGGCCGAACCGATAGCCAACACCGAAGCGAAGTCGCGGAAGCGTGCCCGGCTGCGCGACGAACTTGGCGTCGAATCCCGGCAAGCCCGGCGTGGTCGGAGGATCAGGAGTGCGGTCTGTCGGCTCGACCTGTTCGGTGTCGACCAGTGCGCCCGGTCGCGGCGCCACAAGGCTCCAACCGGTCCAACGAATCAGCGACTGATGCAGGTACATCGGCGCCACTTCTTCGTCGACATCCGCGTTCGACGTCGCCGCCAGCGAGATCGTGCCTTCATCCGGAAGGGTGAAGGCGCCTCCCCGTTGGGCAGCGTGTAGGTGCCGAGCCGCGCGCACAGGCTGTGCCAACGTTTCGTGCGGTCGTCCCACACGTCGAGCACGTGACCTTTTACGGCCTGCGTGGGGTCGGTCAAGGTGACCGGTCCCGCCGCGTCGAGCAGCGGCGCGTTGGCTACCAGCTTCGCCCGGAGATGCGAAGCGCGGTCGCCTTCGTTCACGCTGAGGCCGGCGTTGCGCAGCGACGGCAGCGCCATGCGTTCGGGCAGTTGCACGGGTGGCAGTTCGTTCTCGGCCTCTGCGGCGGCGTTGTCAGCGTCAGCGCGGACGATCTGCCGCGCAAGATCGACCAATCGCAGGGCGGCGCTGTCGGTGTCGATCTCGACCAGGCCGACGTTGGCTTCGGAGAGATCGACGCGGCCGTTGTCGGTCAACGCGAAGCGTGTCGGCGACAAAAACGCCGGCACGCTGACCGGCGCGACGTTGACCGCGACGTTTTCGTCCTTGCCCGTGATGCTCGGCGTGACGGTGATCGTGACCGGTCCACCGTTCGGGTCGATCGTGAGGGGGTTGTTCGTCAGATCGACTTGCAACCGGCGGATGACGCCGAGGCGCTTCAGGACAGCGGGATAGTCCGCCATGGCCGAAAGACCACGAGGGAGGTCGAATTCGGGTGTCGTCGCCATTATGCGAGCCGGAACTCGAGTCGGATGATGCACGCGGGCCCGGTCGGGCTTTCGCCAAGCGGGGTCGTGACCCGCACGTACCACTGCTGGAACCGGACGAGCTTCGAGACCCGAATCGTGAGTTGCGTATCCGACGCGATGGACGGCGGCGGCAGCGACGACTCGCTGGCCGCATCCGGGTCGGACGTGTTCAAGCTGGCGTCCGCGGTCAGCCGCACGCTGGTCGCGCCCAGGAAGTTCTGGCCGCTCACGACGACATCGATGAAATTCGTCGTATTCCGATAACTGAGCACACTCGGATTCACCGACGTGATAACCGGCGGACCGGGGTTGTAGTACGTCAGCGGCGATTCGGCGATGCCCTCGGGTGAGTTGACGCGAACAATCGAGTCCCCGGGGCCAGACCTGTCCGGCGCGTTGAACGTGAGCTCTTCGCTCGACACGATCGTGAACGCCACCGTGGTCGGTACGCCTTCGTCGTACAGGAAGACCCCCGTCACCTCGTCGAGCCGCCTACCGCGCACCGTGATGAGCGCTGTCCGAGAAATTGCGCACTGGATTCGGTGTGATCGACGAAATCGAGAGCGGCGGGTTCGAACTTGGACGAATGCCGTGACTCACGTCAGCCATGGCAAAGGCTTGATGGCACTCGACCTCAGCATCGGGCACGGGGCCGGACAATTGCAGTTCGCGCACGTGCGCTTGCATCGCGGGGTCCGCGGCCTCCATAAGGCAGCCGAACACCTCGTCGTTGCGTAGATCGGTGACAGCCGGGAACTCGCTGCGCGAGTTGACGAGCGCTTGCACATGCAGATCGCGGACCGCGTCGCGCACCGCCGCCGCCGGGTACGAGAAAATCGGCAGCTCGTGTTTAGGGATAGGCGCGTAGGGCTGTTGCAACTGTTCCGACGGGAACAGCCGCGACCACGCGAGCCGTGTCGTAGGCCGGGCTCGGAAGCACTTCGGTGGCGGTGAAGGTGTGTTCAGTGTCGCCCTGTTTGATCGTGACTTGCCACGTCGGCGTCACCGTTGGCCACTCCTCTACATCCGGCCAGTTTTCGAGCGCGGCCTTCGCCGTGCTGTCGCTTCCGAGCCGCGGGCTCACGAGAACATCGAACAGCAACTGGTTCGCGGTCCGCCCGGCGGGGAGGCCCGTGCTCAGAAACGTCTCACTGAATCCCATCGATCCAATTCCCCCTGGTTAGGCGAACGCGCCGCAGTAGGTGTTCCAGTCCCCGGATGTGATTTGGTCGCCGAAGAACGGGTCCTTGCCGGCGCCGAACTCCTTCCGCATTTCCACCGAGATCGACTCGCTGAAGAACAGCACTTCGACCCGCACCGAGACGCGCGCGACGCCCTCGACCCGTTTCGCGTCGCCGTCGTCGGCGTAGGTCAGGCCGAGGTAGAACTCGATGGTGATGTGGATGAGCCCGAGAACGTCGAGCTCGCCGACCGCACGGACGTAGCCGGTGATGACTACCGAGTTGCCGACCTTTCCGTCGGGCGCGCCGGTCGGCAGTTCCTTCTGCTTGAACTGGAAATAGATGCCGGCCATGATCGAGACGGACCCGCTCGCGACGCCGAGATCGATCGCAACCGCGGCGCCGAACTCGAGCGAACCCTCGAAGCCCTGCACGCCGCGGATGCCGAGCAGGATGCCGGAGGAACCCGCCTCCCCCGAGACCCGACACGGTGCAGTGGAACGGGTGCTCACGCGTGCTGACACCGAATCCGAGCGTTGTCTGTTCGCCGGTGAACGGGATCTCGAGCGCCACGACGATGGCGAGGTTCTCGATGAGCAGGACGCCGATGCCGACGGTGGGGATCGCGACGGACAGGTTGGCGCTGATGCCCGAGGGCGTCGACGTCGATCTTGACGCCGCCCGGCAGTGCCGGAATGAGTTCTTGCAGCTTGATGAGGAACTTGAGTTGGCCGAGAAACTCGGACTTGCCGAGTTGCACGTCGAGCGATGGCTTGGCGCCGTTGGCGCTCTCGAACCGGAGCTTCTTGACTTCTTGGCGGATGAAGGCGAGGGAGGACGGCTCCTTCTCGACGAAGGTCAGCGCGAAGTTGCGCAGCTCCCCGGTGACTTTTGACGTCGTCGCACCGGTAGCGATGTCGGTGTGAAACACCGCCGTGAGATCGAGGCGCTTGTCCTCCTCGGTGGCGTTCTCAGCGGCGCCGGGCTGGAAGACCAAGACCGGCTGCAGCTTCGGCCTCCACGTGATCACCGTGTCGATCGCCGTGGCCGTCTTCGTGGTCACGACCTTCGGCACCGCGTCCTTGTCGGCGCCGTTGCGCGGATCGGGGAACGGGATCGACGGAACGACATCGGACAATTTGATGCCGCCGAGCAGCGTGACGCCCAGGTCGAAGTAGCTGGACGGATCGAAGTTGGCCGCGGGGTCCGCGAGCTTCGCAATGTCGGCGATGGGCCCGTGCACCATCGACAAGCCCTGCACCTTGAGCGACGGCGCCGCCATGCCACCGCCGAGTTGCTGGGGCACGCCGAGCGCCGGGGTCTCCGCGTCCGTGATCTTCGCCCACACCTCGTTCTTGTTGGCGGCGCCGCCAAGCCCGTTGGCCGTGTACACGTTGTCCAGAATGATCGTCGTCGGCGGCGGGGCCACTAGCGCCTGCAAGCCGGCGGCCTGCGGGTTGACCGCATCGAGCACTTCGATACGCACGCCGGCGTTGAGCATCTTCGGGAACGCCGCCAGCGCCTCGGGGGTATCGGTCGTCGCCGGTTCAGCTTGCAGAACGACGTCAAAGGTCGGAAGCGAGGGGTCTTCGGTGGCGCCCGTCGGTGTGGGCACGAACGCAAGCTTCTGACCGTGCAAGCCAACAGTCCGTCGATGTGCGGTGACAAGGTTGTACGCAGTGACCGTTGCGCCCACTCCCGCCAACGTCGAGGGGTTGTTCGCCTTCAGGATGAACACGAGCGGCAGATCGGCGGTCACCTTGTTGCCGTCCCACCCGGTGAGAATCAGCTTGAAGCGCAGATCGGACGGGGCCCCGTTGGCGTCGGCGACTTGCACCCAGTCGCCGGCACCGAGGGGCTCGCGGGCGGCCACGAGCGGCGGCGTGACGAGCGTTGTGGTTTCGACGGCTTTGAAGGGAAGGTTGCGCCCGTCGAGGGGTTGCGCGTCCGGTACGCCGCCGTACGTGAGGGTTGGAATTCGGACGGTGATGAACTGTCGTTTCCGGAGGAAGGCGGCGCCGTCGTCGGCGCGGACGCGATCCGAAATGCTGGTCAGTACCGCCGGGAAACCGAACGGGAACAAGAACCCGGCTTCGTCGACGCGCGACGTAGTTGTCGCGACCGATCCATGACCGGTGGCGCCACTGGATGACTTCGCGCGCCGGCCACTGTCCGAGAACGTCGAGCGACGCGCCCATCGGTGATACAAGCAGCAGCGACGCGTCGACTGGGGTGGAGGGATCGCCGGCGCGGTCGACCGTCGTGTTCTCGACGATGCTGACCCGGTGGTGTGGTTCCAGCGACGTCGTCTCCTTCGGGCTCGTCCACTCCGGGTTGGGAAGAGGCGTCCCGCCCGGAAGATCGGGCGACCAGATCGCACGCACCTTCACTTGGTGCGGGCGTTGATCCGGTACACCGTTGAGACGGCCCGCGACCGCGCGCGCGTGCCACAACTCGGTACGCCCGTTGCGCGTAACCGGTGTGGCAACCGACGTGAACAACGCGGTGGACGGCGGTGACAACACGAGACGCCACGGAGCCTCGATCGCCGTCTCGTTCGGACCGGGCGCGCCACTCGGTAGGGCGACGCCGCCGCCGTTGGCGCGAGCGTTGACCGAGATCGGGAACGAGCCGAGGTTCATCAGCGTCGGCAGGTCGAGGTTGATCGGCGCCGACCCGGCCGCAATCGTCAACACCACACGGCTCGGCCCGGATGTGTTCGCTCGTACGACGGTTGCCGGACCGGGGTGCGGAACGTTCACGCCGTCGTGGAAGAACGTCTCTTCGAACACACTCTGCGCCGGGAACCCCAACATGACGAAGCCCGCCTTGGTCTTGTCGCGCAAGACGAGTTGGGAGACCTGGCCAGAACGCGGCTGGAAGTCGAGGTTCGAGAACGACAACGACAGCAGCAGCCCGTCGCCTTGGCGCGCGAGTAGCAACGACGCCGGCGGTGGGATGGGAGCACTGGTGGCTGCGAGATCGAAGGGCCACAGCGAGCGAAGGTCGAGCGAGTCATGCAGCGCCGCACCGGTGGCGACGGTGGTGCCCGCGAGGAGTCCGAGAACACGACGTCGCGATACGACGCGCCCACCGGGATCGACGAACCATTCCGGTGGTGCCGAGAACTCTTTGCCCACTTGTTCCTCCCCGTTACCCGGAGGACCGTCCCGGCAACGACACTACGGATGGCATCCGACGTGGGCAATGGCTGGGCGCAACAAGACGAGTGACTTTGGTCACGTCACACCCTCCAAACTATTCGTGGTCGGACAATTCGCCCATCACTCGTAGGTGGCGTAGTTCGTCGAACGGTCCTCGGCGCGGGTGCGGCCTACTTCGGCGACCGCCGCCGCGAGGTCAACCAGGTACGCATCGACGACTGGTGCGTTGCCGGCGCTGACCGTCGCGTGCAGCGAGTCGGGCGGCGTCTGGCGATCGTGGAACCATCCATTGCGCGCGAGTGCGTCGCCGACGGAGAAGATGTCGATCCGCTCCTCCCACCCCGTCGCCGCGCTGATCGCGAACAGGTGGGCCTCGGGTTCGCCCATGACGGTGACGCCCTCGATCGGCGCGTACACCGGCAATCAGCTGGCGGGTCGCCCGGATCGTGGTTTCGGTGAGCCGCTTGTAGCCGTCGATTCCCAGGTGATGCATCGCCGCCCACGCCGTGGCCATCGGCAGCGCCGAGCGCGAGCCGAGCACACCCGAGGAGCCGTAGAAGCCGCCCAGCCAGTCGTCGAACACGAACGTCTGGTGTCGACGCAACTCCTTCGAGCGATACACCACGACCGACGCGCCCTTCGGCGCGTAGCCGAGCTTGTGCACGTCGGCGGAGATGGACGTGACGCCCTCGACCCGGAAGTCCCACGGCGCGACGTCCTCGCCGAGCATCTCCATGAACGGCAGCACGAAACCGCCCATGCACGCATCGGTGTGGAAGTTCGCGCCTGCGGCCACGGCGAGCGCCGCCAGTTCTGGAATCGGATCGATCACGCCGTGGGGATACTGCGGGGCCGAGCCGACTACGAGCACCGTGTTGTCGTTGATACATGACGCCGTCGCGTCGACGTCGGCGCGAAAGTCGGCGCCGACCGGCACCTTGCGGACCGTGATGCCGAAATAATGCGCCGCCTTGTGGAACGCCGCGTGGGCAGTGTCGGGCAGCACCATCTCGGGGGCGGTGATGCCGCGGTCGATCCGGCCCTGCTCGCGCGCGCCTTTGACCGCCGACAGGATGCTTTCGGTGCCACCCGAGGTCATGAACCCGGCGGCGCCCTCCGGCGCGTGCAGCAACGCGGCGGTGCTCGTCACGACTTCGGATTGAATCTCAGCGAGGCTCGGAAACGCCTGCGTGTTGAGCGCGTTCTCGTGCAGAAACCGAACCGCTACGGCTTCGGCGACGTCGTGCAACTCGGCGCCGCCGTCGAACACCATGCCGAACGTGCGGCCTTCCTGCCACCGCACGTCGCGGCCGCGCTTGGCGTCGAGCGCGGCGAGAACCTCGTCTTTGGTCAGCCCGCGGTCGGGAAGTGGCATGGAGCCTGATGCTACGCAGCCGCTTGCGCTAAGACCGCGGGATGGCAGAGCCCGAATCGAGTAAAGGTTCCTTTCGTCGTTGCTCTCGTCGGAGCGTGGGGATGGCGGATCATTGTCGGCACAATCGCCCTGGCGATCCTGTGGCTCGGTTTGATCCAGATCTACGTCGTGGTCGTGCCGGTGGTGCTCGCGTTGTTCGTGGCTTCGACACTCGAGCCTCTGGCGGCGCGCCTGCGCCAGCGCGGGCTTCCGCCCGCCGTCGCCGCGCTCGTGGTGTTCCTCGGCGCGCTCGCCGTGTTTGTGGCGGTCGTCGGGTGGATCGCGTCCAGCGTTGCCACCCAGTTCAGCGACGTCGGGCAACAAGTCGAGGACGGGACGGTTGAGATCCAGAAGTGGCTGGAGGACGGTCCGCTCAACCTGTCGACCGAGCGGGTCGAGGAAATCAAAGACGGGCTCGGCGACCTGCTCCGCTCGGGCGGCGGCGACGGCGTCGCCGCCGGTGCCCTTAAAGGAGCCCGGACTGTCACCGAGATCTTCGGCGGGATCGTCCTCATGCTTTTCACCGTGTTCTTCCTCATCAAGGACGGCGAACGCATGGGCGCCTGGTTCCTGGCTCGGATCCCGGGCGGCTACGTGGAGGACGCGCAGATGATGACGCGACGAGCCCGCTTCATCATGCAGAAGTACCTGGTCGCTACCGCGCTCACCGGACTCATCGACGCCATCCTGATCGGCGTCGCTCTCGCTATCCTCGACGTGCCATTGGTGCTGCCCCTCGCGGTGCTCACGTTCATGGGCGGGTTCTTCCCCATCATCGGAGCGACCCTCGCGGGCCTCGTGGCGGCACTGGTCGCGCTTGTCGACGGCGGCGTGACGACCGCGCTGATCGTGGTCGCGGTCACCATCGGCGTGCAGCAGATCGAGGGCAACGTGCTCCAGCCCTTCATCCTCGAGCGAGCCGTCAAACTGCACGCGTTGATCACCGTGTGGGCCGTTGCCGCCGGCTTCGTGCTGGGTGGTCTCCTCGGCGCGTTCCTCGCCGTGCCCCTGATCGCGTTGGCTGTCAATATCAGCAGCTTCTATCGCTGGCGGGCGGAGGGCGGGCACCCGCCGGGGGCCGAGGGAGACATCGAAGCGAAGCCGGCGTAAGCGGCGTTACTTTTTGGCGTAGTTGGCCGCTCCTTGGAACTCGATGCCGACGTACGGCTCGTCACCGAGCACCCACGCGTCGTGTCCGGGGGCAATCCGGTACACGGTGCCGGCGGTCACTTCGCCGGACGAGCCGTCCTCGTGCTCGACGCGAAGCTTTCCGGAGACGACGTAACCGACATGGTCGACCTGGCATGAATCGGTGCCGACCACGGGCTTGATGCATTCGGACCAGCGCCATCCGGGCTGGAAGGTGTAGCGACCGATCTCGCCGCCGGCCAGCTTGACCAGTTCGACGGTGGTGCGGTCGGGGCTGCGGACTTCGTCAGGTTTTGCGAAGTCGTTCATTTCGATGCCTGGCATGTCGGTTTCTCCTTTGGGTTGTGAAGCGTTTACGGACGAACTTCGAATACCCGGTTAAACGGGGTCTCCGCTGCCCGGCGGAACCGGCTGAATCCGGCTTCGTCCAGCAGCGACGCCCACGTCGATTCCGGCACTTGGGCTCCGAAGGCGCACCCGCCCGCTTGGGCCTGCGCGGCGGGCGTGCAAATAAACGTCGACGCGGCGTAGAAGATCCGCCCGACGGGGTTCACGTTGTCGGTGAGCTGCTCGCCCGCCATGGGCTCGACGAGCATCCACGTGCCGTCGTCGGCCAGCGCCTGGCGGATGTGTCGCGCCGCGCCAAGCGGGTCGCCCATGTCGTGGAGGGCGTCGAAAATGCACACCACGTCGTACCCAGTTCCGGGGAACGCTTGCGCCGATGCGACCTCGAAGTTGACGCGGTCGGCCACACCGGCCTCGGCGGCGCGCTTGCGCGCCACGTCGATGGACGCCTGGTGGTAGTCGAACCCAGTAACGGTCGCCTCCGGGAACGTCTGCGCCAGCAGGATTGTGGAGGAGCCGTGACCGCAGCCGAGATCGGCGATCGAGCCGCCGCCGCGCAACTTGTCCTCGACACCGTCGAGCGCCGGGATCCATTGCGAGACCAAGTTGGCGACGTAGCCCGGCTTGAAGAGGCGTTCGGTGCCGTGGAATAGGTCGTGATGGTGCTCGTGCCAGCCGAGGCCCTTGCCGCTCTTGAACGCCTCGCGGACCTTCTCCTCGTCCTTCGCGGTGGCGGCGGCAATCGTCATGCTCCCGACCATGAACGCGGGGCTGTTCGAATCGGCCAGCACCGCCGCCTGCTCCGGGCTGAGCCAGAACGTGGCGGTCTCCGCGTTGTAATGGCAGTAGCCGGACACAAACTGTGCGTTGAGCCACTCCTGGACGAGGCGTTCGTCGCAATCGGTTGCGGCGGCGACGCCGTGGGCGTCGGTTGGGCCCAACTCGGCGAGCGCCCGGTACAGGCCGAGCTTGTCGCCGATCACCACGGTTGACGCGTGGAGCGCGGCGCCAAAATCGCCGGCAAGGCGGTTGATGAAATCCCCGAGACGAGCTTCGTCGATCGACATGGCACTGACTCTCTTTCGTGACGCAGCCCGCACCGGAGCTGACATCAAGAAAGGCGCGACATCGCGTGTCGCGTCGCGACAAGGTCAGGTCTTCCAGTGCACCTGCTCGGCCGGGCGGTACGCACACCACCGGCCGGTGTCGATTGACCGCTCAAGGTGACGGCCAAGCTCGGGATGCACGCGTCCGACGGCCGCGATGGCACGACGAAGCCGCGTCGACACGGTTTTCCGCGCTCGCTCGACGGGATCACCGATCCGGCGCACCCGCCCGCCAAGACCGAAGTCACCCGCTACCGCCTCGGCCAGTTCCTGCAGCTGCTCGCGCGCCAACGCCTCTCCTTCGCCGTCGCCCGCCGCCTCGGCGTCGGCCACCTCCGCATCGAGGGCGCGGAGGCGGTCACGGATCTCACGACGCGCCCGGTCGTCGAGTGCCTCAGCGCCCGCGGCGGTGCTCGCGGCAGCGGCACCGGCCAGTTCGACCACCGACAGCGCCTCGTGCGGTCGGGCGAGGAGGAGCGCGAGATCGACCAGCCCCCGGCTGTCGGGCAAGCGAGCGATGCGGTCGCCGTAGCCGAACTCCCACACGGTGCCGACGCGCACGAAACTCGCCTCCGTCGGGGCCGCGTGTAGCTGCGGACCGCGCAGCTGCGCGTGATCAGTTCGGGTTTGCGCCAGCCATGACTTCGCACCGATCCGTGCGTTCATTTCCGCGGCCGCCGCGTACGACGCGTCGGCGGCATCGATGTTGCCCACCGTGTGGTGCAGCCACGCCATGGCGAGCGCGGACGCGCCAAGACACACCGTCGCGAGCGAAACCATCACGCACGGTTCGCTGGGTCGACCGTCGGCGAGCAGGCGCGTGGCGAGGGTCTGATCGCCTACCAAGAACGCCGCCCGCGACAACTGGAACCACGACGCCGGCCAGTTGCGGTCGCGCAAGCGGTGCAACGCGCTCTCGTCGAACGCGCGCAACATTCCGGCCGCTTCCTCGAGCTTCCCGCACTCGGCGAGCAGGAACGCGAGCGCGACGCGGATCGCCGGGATGTCGGCGCGCGACGCGGCAACGTCGCGGGTCATCTCCTCGAGTTCGCCGAGCCGACCTTGTTCGCGCCGAAGGAAGAAGAGTTGGAACGACAGGTTGAACATTGCGAGCGTGGGAAACGGCGCCTGGCCTATTTCGTACGCGGCCAGCGCGCGGGCCTCGGCGAGATCGTGGCGTCCTTCGAGTAGTGCGCGCATGGCCGACCACAGCGCCGGCCACCAGAGGTAGCCCGGTGCGCGCAACGGCTCTGCGAGGCGTTGGAACGCGGTGATCTCCACGTCCATACCCGCGATGTCTCCGGCCGCGAGCAGGTCGAACACTCGAGCGCGATGCGCGGCCAGTAGACCGGCGATCGAACCGGACGTCCGCGCCCACGCAAGAAGTTGTTCCGACTCGGCGAGCTGGTCGCGGATGTCAATCTGCCCGACACTGAAGGAGTCGTGGGCCACTGCTGTGGCCGCACCCAGGGAGCGCTCGTCACCGAGGCGTCGCGCGCGGCCTACCGCGGAGGTCGCCAACGCAGCAGCCCGACCGGGCTCGTCGGAGAAGTAGAGCTCGGCCGCCAGGCGGGCCTCGAGCGCTACCACCATCGGCGAGTCGGCTTCGGGTTGGGCCGCAATCGCGCGGCTGAGGAGATCGGCCGTCTTCGGATCGTCGCTGCGGTACGCGATCCCGAGGTCGGCGCCAGGATCGGCATACCCGAGCGCCGCCCGGGCCAGGAGCGCCGGTTCGTCGGTCAACTCGGACGCGCCGAGGAACGCGCGGCGCGCCTCGCCAATGTCGCCGAGGTGACGGTGCGCCTCGCCTCCGAGTACGAGCAGCTCGGCGCGCCAACGCGGGGAGGACTCCGGCGGTGATGCAGCAAGCGCGCGTTCGAACCACGTGATCGCCTCCTCGTAAGCGTCGTGCGCAAACGCCCACTCGCCCGCGCGCGCCGCGAGCGCCACGGCGCGGTCGGCGTCGAGGCGGGGCTGCGCCGCGAGTGCGTGGTGGGCGAGGACCGACGGCGGCGCTTGGTTGTCGACCGCCAACGCTTCGAGGACGTCCGCGTGTAGTCGCGCCCGAGCGACATCGTCCACGCCCGAGTACACGGCGTCGCGAATCAGGGCATGCCGGAATCGCCACCGACCGGCCGGTGCCGCATCCAGAAGGTCAGCGGCGCGCCCTTGGTCGAGCAACCCAACCAGAGCCTCGACGTCGGTGGAGCAAATCGATGCCAGCGTTCGCACTTCGCCCTCAGCACCCATAACGGCTGCAGCGGCGAGCGCGTCACCAACTCGGCCGGGAAGCCGGCTGACCCGATGCGCGACGAGGTCGGCGACGCGGGTAGGGACGGCGTCGCGCAACGCATCGAGGCGATACGCCGGATCATCGCTGCGCGGCGCGGAACGGAGCAGTTCGCTTACCAGCAGCGGCACGCCTCCAGTGCGGTGGTGCAGGAGGTGCACCATCTCGGGATCCTCCGGTAGACCACCGAGCCTTCCCATCGTGGCGATGTCGGATTCCGTGAGAGGCGCCAGCACGCGCAGGCGCGCCAACCGGTGGACCTGCTCGATCGCGCCGTCAAGCTGGGGCGACAGGGCTTCGCCGGTGCGCACCGTCGCGAGAACCAGCAGCGGCACATCCCCGGCGCGTTCGGCGATCTGCTCGAGCAACAGGACGGAGGCGACGTCGGCCCATTGCAAGTCCTCGATCACGTGCAACCGCGGGTGCGTCCGCGCAGCTACGAGTATCTGTTCGCGCCGCGTGCGCAAACGTTCGAACCGGAGCGCGCCAGCAGCCTCGTCCTCCACGGGTGATTTTGCCGGCGGGTGATCGTCCTCGATGAGGTCACGCCACGGCGAGAACGGCGGCGCGCTGCCGTCAGCCGAGCACGACGTCCACGAGTTTGCGAACGCGTCCCGAACGTTGTGCACCAACGCCCTGGCCACGCTCGTCTTGCCCATGCCGGCTTCGCCGCTGAGTACGACGACCGAACCCGCTCCGCTCGCCGCGTTCCGCGCCGATGCGACGAGCTCGTCCATAAGGTCGTCGCGCCCGATCAGCCACCCATCGGGCCAAGGCGCCAAGCCAGGACCGCGCACCGACCGTTCCGCCACATCGGAATCATCGCAGCGGCGCCCGATCGATGCGTCCGGGGCCGCTAACGCTCAACTAACGATGAACGACAAACGGACCTCGCGGTGGCGATTGTCGGTGTTCGTGTCGACAAAGACGATCGACTGCCACGTCCCGAGCGCCATTCGCCCGCCGAAGACCGGCACGGAGAGTGAGGGGCTGACGATGGCGGGCAACAGGTGGTCAGCGCCGTGGCCCGGCGCCCCGTGGCGGTGGCGGTAGCGGTCGTCGCGGGGTAGGAGGCGTTCGAGCGTCTCCGCCAAATCCGCTTCGGATCCTGAGCCGGTTTCCATCAGCGCGAGTCCGGCCGTCGCGTGCGGCGCGAAGACCTGCAGCAACCCGTCGCCGCGGTCGCGGCAAAAGTCGTTGGCGTCGTCGGTGAGGTTCGTGACGATCCGACCGGTGGTGTCGAGTTCGATAACAACGGTGTCCACGGATCCATCGTGCCCGCAAACGGCTGGGCGCTCGGGAATGCGGGTAGCGCCCCTCTTCTGGAGGTGCTCCTCGTGCGGAGACGGATCAGTCTCGGTTTTGTCATCTGGATCGTGATCGGTCTGATCGTCGCGGCCAATCACGACTTTCTCGATCACCTCAACACCCTGTCGGGCATCTTGTCGGCCGCGCTGGCCGTCATGGCCTGGCCGCTCGTGCTGCTCGACGTTCACGTCGCTATCTAAAGCGCGCTTTCCACGCCCGGCGTTTGGCGTCACCGACGCGGCTCGGACCGGCCAGAGCGCGTTTACGGCTGGGTGGCAGCTTCCAGGTTTTGGACGCGAGTTTGCAGGCCTTGGACAAAACTCCACAGGAGCTGGGTGCGCGCCAGGAGCTCTTGCGCTTGGGCGTCGGAGGCAACCTGGATCTTGACCTCGAACCTGCCACAGCCACCGGAGTCAGCGGGTCTGGCGCTGAACTTCGTGGTGCAGAGCGATATCGGTTGAGAGCCGAGCGGCTTATCGAGAACGTCGAACACTGACGCTGCACCAGCTGTTCCCGCCGAACCCACCATCACTAAGCCGACGGCCGCCGCAACGGCCCTTTTTTTGCTGATCTGCATGAGTGCCCCTCCCTAACCACGTACCGGCCTTGCGCCGTGGTTGAACTGTACCGACCGCGTAGCCGAGGGCGTCGTGGCGTTCTCACGAATCCGCCGGGGCGCCATCAGCTGGCCCCCCAGATTCCAAGCGCGCTCGGCGAGATTCGAACTCACAACCTTCTGATCCGTAGTCCGTTGGCGCCGTCCGGCTGGGTGCCGTCCAGTCCGTGTGGGTCCGGAATTGCTCGCGTTTCAGTGGTCGTTCACTGCCTTGGTCCGCCTCCGTGACGTGCTGTCCGGCTGCGTGCGTTTGCAACTGCGTTTGCAGAACCGCGCTCAGTCGTCGAAGACCGCACCGTCCTTAAGGCGCTGCGCAAACTCGGCCAGGCTCAGCCACTCCTGGATTGGTTCCATGAGCCAACTCGCGACCCAGAACTCGGCGCGTCCCGCGTCACGTTCGCTGACGGCGGCCGGATCGCCGTGAACACCGTCCGACCGGGCGTCGTTAGGACGGAGCCGACTCAGAACAGTGGGTCCCCCGCATCGAGGCCCGCAAAAATGGCACCGGCGGAAACGAGTGTGTCCGCCTTCACAAGAAAGTGTTGGGTAACGGCGTGCACGTCGCGGAGTCGCCGTTGCAGCGGGTGTTCGGCATACAGCGTCGTGCCACCACCGCTGCGGTACGCCATGTCGACGATTGCAGCCGCCCGCGAGGTTGCCCAGGCACCGGCGGCGCGTGCGAACGCACGGTCGCGCATCGTGGCCTGGGCACCGCTTGACGCGGTCACCCACGCAGCCTCGGCAAGTTCGTAGACGAGCGCACGTGCAGCGCGCAGTTCGGTCTCGGCCGTGGCCAACTCGTACTGGAACAGCGGGGCGGTCGCGAGGGAATCGGCGGCGAATATCGGCACCTTGCCTGCGGCGAGAGCGGCGATGTCATCGAGCGCCGCACGAGCGATGCCGAGGGCAATACTGGTCACGCTGAGCGCAAGCACAGTGGGTAATGGCGCACGGGTGATCGGCGCGTCCAGCGACGGTGGGTCGCCCATCGGGTCGAGCGTGCGGTCAACCGGGATGAACACGTCGTCGACGCTGAAGTGGTGGCTGCCGGTTCCTCGCAATCCCGAAACGTGCCAGGTGTCCTCGATGGTGATCTCGCTCGGGTCAAAGACTGCGACGCGCATGGGAGGATGACCGTCATGCGCGGCGCCGTCGGCGGCTTCCATGCAGTTGCCGTACACCCAGGTGGAGTACTCGCAGCCGCTGGCGAAACTCCATCGACCCGACACGCGGTAGCCGCCGTCGACGGGCACTGCGGTGCCCGCAGGCCGGAACACGCCGGCGAGCGTGACCTCGGGCGTGGCGCCAACGATCCGATCAAAACTTGGGCGGGGCAGCCCGATCACGTCGAGCCAGCTTCCGGTGTAGATGCACGCTGTCCACGCCACGGAAGCATCGGCCATGGCGAGCGCCTCAAGGACGCGCATGGCAGAGGGAAGGTCAGCGCCGACGCCACCGTGACTTGCGGGCAGCAGCATCCGGAAACAGCCAGCGACCGCTAATTCGTCGAGCAGGTCGCCAGGCACATGACGCGCCGCTTCAACTTCTGGCGCCCTAGCCGCGACGATGGCCGTGAGATTTTCAACGTCGCGACGTACGTCTTCGACTGTTCGAACCGCGCCAGCGAGGACCGTCATCGAACCAGCTCCTGGTCTGCGCGCACCATCGGCGCTTCTCCTGCATGGCGGGTCCGCAGCGCGTCGTCCCACCCGCCGTTGCAATAGCTCACGATGCTGACGATTCTGCCGTCGCGTACCTCGCAGAGATCGAGGTGGCGGGCTGTCTCGGTCTTGTCGGCCACGTACGTTTCCTGATGTTCCATCACGAAGCCAGTCGCAGTGGGAACAACTCTGAGCAAGCGAGCAGTAATTGCGGCTCCATCGCTCTCGGCGCGCAATTGGGCGCGAAGCGCCGCCCGGCCTTGAATCTGGAATCGCCACTGCGGAGGGAACGAGTCGAGGAACACGTCCGGGGCGAACAGGTCGTCGGCCGCATCGAGAGTCTCGTAGCAGTCACAGAGGGCCCAGGCGAGGCGCTCGGCCTCTGCTCGGTCGGTGAGCGTCGCGGCATGGATCGCGGGCATCTGGGGTCTCCTCTTCTCAAGGGGCGGAGGGCGCCCAAGGAGGCACCGTAAGGAAGAGCCGGCCAGAGCGGATCGACTGCATCCGCCATCTTTCAGTCGCGCGCGTGGTGCGTTCTCGCCACGCGCAGGCGGTTTAGGTGAGTTTGTGCTCGTAGGCGTAGGCGGTCGCGGCGGCCCGCGACGACAGGTCCAGCTTCATAAAGATGTTCTGGAGATGTCGGCCCACGGTGTGTGGGCTGATTGTGAGAGCGTCCGCGATATCCCGGTTGGTCTTACCGGCGGCGACCAGCCGCAACACTTCCAACTCACGCTGGGTCAGGACCCCGGGCTGGTCCCACGAGGCGTCGGTAGTGAAACGATCGAGGCCTCTAATGTCAGGCGCAGCGCCGAGCAGAACGAACGTTGCGCGCGCATTGTCGAGAGCGAGGTGTGCCGATTCGCGATCGCCCAACGAGAGGCACGCTTCGGCGATTCGGACCTCGCTGCGCGCCGCCTCGTAGGGCAGGTCGATGTCGTGGAAGTTTCTGCACGCGCGTCGAAGATGTGAAAGCGCCTCGCCGGCGTCGCCTTCGGCCAACACAACGGTTCCGTGCGCATGATCAGCGATGGCATGCACCAGTCGAATCGCGCGGTTATCAGCGTGGCGTATCAGGTCGGCGCTTGCGGCGGCTGCGCCGACCAAGTCCTTCGCCGCGACCAGTACTTCGACCGCCGCGCCCAGTATGACCGGCCGTTGCGGAGCGTCGTGGTCCTCCAGGAGCATCCGGCGGACAAGTGCTGAAGCGGCTTCTGTTTCACCTTGCGCGAGGCGTAGGAGCGCGAGGCCGGGCGCCGGGTCATGGCCACGTGCCGCCGCATCTCGATAGGCCTCGTCTGCGAGTTCGAACTCGCCGCGGAGTCGGTGGATCTCACCCTGCTGGTAGCGCGCTCCGCCGAACGCCGGGCTCGGTGGGGTCCCGAGCCGGCTGCTCGCTCGAGCCGCCTCGGCCGCGGCCTCGTCCCACGCACCTCTGGCCTGGAGCAATTGCGCCCGATGCACGAGGCACTGGCCCCGGAACGGAACGAGGTCGGGCTGGGACGTACACCACGCGGTTAGGGCGTCGGTCCATTCCGAAGCGCGCTGCAGGTCGAACGCCGCCATGCACACGTCAATGGCGGCGCAGTAGACGACGCCGGCGGGTAGGGGCGAGCAATCCCCGCTACCGAGGGCGAGCATCGCTTCGTCGAGCCGCTGCAAACCCATGCGGATATCGCCTAACGCGACCTCCGCCTCACCGGCGCACATGAGTCCCCACGCCAGGAGCTCCTGGTCGCCGGTCCCCCGGGCGACGGCAACCATCTGGACACCCAATAGACGGGCGGCGTCGAAATCTTCCCTCAGCACAGCCAGAAGGTTGGCGGCAATCAAACCGAAGCCCCCGCCACGGCCCCCGGGCGGGGAATGAGCAGCTAAATACTCGACCCGAGCAAACCAACCACCGGCGCGAGTCAGCTCGCCGCGCAGGAACAAGATCATGCCCAGCCAGACTGCGCAGCGCGCTCGCTTGCTCGGCGCTGCCGGCCTCCTCGTGCGCAGCATGGGCGAGGACCCACGCCTGCTCGCTCGCCGGCTCCTCACCAACGAGATACGCGGTAACGGCAAGCCTTTCCAAGTCGTCGGGCTCGAGCGTGGCCACGTCGAGTGCAACGAGTTCGGCATACGCCTCGCCCCACGCGCGACGCAGGAACGCCTCGCGAGCTCGTTCGACCTCGACCATGCCTTGCGGAGTTCGAACTGGAACAGGAAGGCATCAAGATCCGCGTCCGGAAGCAGGGCGCGGTTCACACATTGAGCGCGCCGGCCGTCATGATGCCCGCCCCGCCGGCCTTGTCGCTGGCGCCGGCGGCGCCGGCCGGCCTCCCGGCCCCGGCTCTGGCCGCCGCCTCTGGCGGCGCGGCCGCGGTGCTCGAGGATGCGGACGCGCTGGAGCTCGCGGTCGTCACGTCGCCGATTGTCGGCACGTTCTACCGCGCGCCCGATCCATCGTCGCCGGCGTTCGTCGAGATCGGCCAGAAGGTGCAGAAGGGTAAGACCTTGTGCATCATCGAGGCGATGAAGTTGATGAACGAGATCGAGTCGGAGTACGAAGGCGAGGTCGTCAAGGTCTACGCGGAGAACGGTCAGCCGGTGCAGTACGGCGAGCGCCTGTTCGCCATCAAGACCTAGACCGATAGTCCTTCAGTAGTGACGATGTTCAAGAAGATTCTGATTGCGAACCGCGGCGAGATTGCCCTGCGCGTCATCTGTGCGTGCCGCGAACTGGGGATCGAGACCGTGGCCGTCTATTCCGAGGCCGACGAGAACTCGCTCCACGTCCGCTTCGCCGACGAGGACGTCTGCATCGGCCCGCCCGCGAGCCGGGACAGCTATCTGAACGTGCCGGCGATCATCAGCGCTGCGGAAATCACCGGCGCCGATGCGATTCATCCCGGATACGGGTTCCTGTCCGAGAGCGCCTACCTCGCCGAGGTCTGCGAGGCCTGCCACATCAAGTTCATCGGGCCGTCCCCCAACGTGATTCGCCTGATGGGCGACAAGGCCCGCGCGCGCCGCGTCATGAAGAAGGCGGGCGTGCCGGTGCTGCCCGGCAGCGACGGACCGGTCGACAGCGAAGCGCGCGGTCTGAAGGTGGCCAAGGACATGGGGTATCCCGTGATCATCAAGGCCTCCAACGGCGGCGGCGGCCGCGGCATGCGCATCGTGCGCGCGCCCGAGGAGCTGGGCGGGGCGCTCAAGACCGCGCAGCGTGAAGCGCAGGCGGCGTTCGGCGTCGGCGACGTCTATCTCGAGAAGTACATCGAGGGGCCGCGCCACATCGAGTTCCAGATCCTGGGGGATCATCACGGCGCGGTGGTGCATCTCGGCGAGCGCGAGTGTTCGATCCAGCGGCGGCATCAGAAGCTGATCGAAGAGGCGCCGTCGATGGCGCTCACCGAGAAGATGCGCCGCAAGCTTGGCAACACGGTGGTGGATGCGGCGAAGGCGGTCCAGTACACGAACGCGGGCACGTTCGAGTTCCTGATGGACTCCACCGGCAACATCTATTTCATCGAAGCCAACACGCGCCTGCAGGTCGAGCACGGCGTGACCGAGATGGTCACCGGCATCGACATCGTGAAGGAGCAGATCAAGATCGCGGCGGGCGCTCGTCTGCCGTTCCGGCAAAGCGACGTGCAGTTCAGCGGCCACGCGCTCGAATGCCGCATCAACGCGGAGCATCCCGACACGTTCACGCCGAGCCCCGGGTTGATTCACGCGTTCAGCACGCCGGGCGGCCCGGGCGTGCGCGTCGACACCTTCGCGCACTCCGACTGCACCATCTCGCCGTACTACGATTCGCTGATCGCGAAGATCATGACCCACGGCCGCGATCGCGCCGAAGCGATCGCCCGCATGCGGCGCACGCTGGAGATGACGGTCGTGGAAGGCATCCACACGACCATTCCGCTCCACCTCAAGATTCTCGACGATCCGGACTTCCAGGCCGGCAAGCTGTCCACCGCGTTCATGGACCGCTACATCGTGGAGAAGCCGAAAAAGAGTCCAATCTGGCGGAAGCCGTCTGATCCTTCCGCCCGCGTGAGCCGTACGCCCCCTCCACTTCCCGCGCTCTACGCCATCGTCGACGCCGACATCGCCGCACGCGCGGGGATGTCCGTGCCGGCCTTGGCGCGCGCGTATCTCGCGGGCGGCGCGCGTTTCCTCCAGTTGCGCGCGAAGAACGCGACCGGACGCGAGTTCCTGGCATGGGCCGGCGAGATCGCGGCCGACGTCCGGCGTCACGGCGGATTGTTCGTGGTGAACGATCGGGCGGACATCGCGGCGCTCGCGGGCGTTCCCGCCGTCCACGTCGGTCAGGATGATCTGCCCGTCGACGCCGTCCGTAGAGTAATTGGCGCGGGCGCGTTCGTCGGCCTCTCCACCCACACGCCCGAACAGATCGATGAAGCGCTGAAGCAGCCGATAGCGTATCTCGCGGTGGGGCCCGTCTTCGGCACGCGCACGAAGGACACCGGCTACGAAGCGGTGGGGCTCGACCTCGTCCGGCACGCCGCGGCGCGCGCCGCGACCGTGGGGGATATTCCTGTCGTCGCGATTGGCGGGATCACGCTGGCCTCGGCGCCGTCGGTGCTGGCCGCGGGCGCCAGTTCCGTCGCGATCATCACGGACCTGGTCTCGACCGGAGATCCCGCCGCTCGGGCGGCGGAATTCACCACTGGTCTCCGTTAACAGCCATCAGGGCGGCATCCATGAGGGTTGTAACGGCAAGGCATCAGCCCAGCGTATAATGCCGCCGGCTCCGCGCGACCAGACCTGCCGACGAACGCTGCAGGTGCGCGGCGTGCGCCTGCATTCGAGCGAACAACCCCTCTCAGGGTTCCGATGGAGGACAGAGTAGATGTCGATTTTCGCGACGAAGGACATTGACCAGATCCAGGCGGAAGCCTCCGGAACTGGGACCGGGCACACGCTCAAGCGCGTGCTGGGCCCGGTCGATCTGGTCTCCCTTGGCATTGGCGCCATCATCGGAACGGGCATCTTCGTGTTGACCGGACAAGCCGCGGCCGCGCACGCCGGGCCGGCCATCGTGCTGTCCATGGTGCTCGCGGGCATCGCGTCCGCGCTCGCGGGCCTCTGCTACGCCGAGTTCGCGTCGACCGTGCCGATCGCCGGATCGGCCTACACCTATGGTTATGCGACGCTCGGCGAATTCGTCGCATGGATCATCGGCTGGGACTTGATTCTCGAATACGCGCTCGGCGCCGCCACCGTCGCGGTCGGCTGGTCGGGATATCTCGTCAGCATCCTGCACGACTTCGGCATCCAGTTTCCCGCCGCGCTCAGCGCCGCGCCCGGCACGCTCGTGACGCTCGCCGACGGCAGCTCGGTGACGGCGGTCTTCAACCTGCCGGCCGTGATCATCACGGTGCTCGTCGCCGCTCTCCTCGTTTTCGGTATTCAGGAATCCGCTCGCGTCAACGCGGTCATCGTCGTCGTCAAGGTGGCGGTGGTGCTGATGGTGATCGTCGCCGGCGCGATGTTCGTCAACACCGCCAACTGGCACCCGTTCATTCCGGAGAATACCGGCGAGTTCGGCGAGTTCGGCTACAGCGGCATCCTGCGCGCGTCGGGTGTCATCTTCTTCGCCTACATCGGATTCGACGCGGTCTCGACCGCGGCGCAGGAAGCGAAGAATCCGCAGAAGGACATGCCGATCGGCATTCTCGGCTCGCTCGTCGTCTGCACCATCCTCTACGTGCTCGTCTCCGCGGTGATCGTCGGCCTCGTGCCCTACACCTCGCTCGGCGTCGCGGCGCCGATGGCGGTCGCGATTGATGCGGCAAAGGCGCACGCGGCTGGCACCGCGTGGGCGGGGGTGTTCGGGATCATGCCGTTCCTGGTGAAGCTCGGCGCGATTGCGGGCCTCAGCTCGGTCATGGTCGTGATGGTGCTCGGCCAGACGCGCGTGTTCTTCTCGATGGCCAACGACGGTCTGCTGCCGTCGTGGGCGAATCGCGTGCATCCGAAGTTCCGCACGCCGCACATCACGACGATCATGACGGGCATCGCGGTGTCGATCGCCGCGGGCTTCACGCCGATCAACATCCTCGGCGAACTGGTCAGCATCGGCACGCTGCTCGCGTTCGTGATCGTGTCGCTCGGCATCATGGTGCTGCGCATCAAGCGGCCGGATCTGCCCCGTCCGTTCAAGACGCCCGCGGTGTTCGTCGTGGCGCCGCTCGCGGCGCTGGTCTCGCTCGGGCTGATGGCCGGCCTGCCGGTGGACACCTGGCTGCGGCTGATCATCTGGATGGTGCTCGGCGTGATCGTCTACTTCCTCTACGGCTACAATCACAGCAAGCTGCGGGCGAAAGGCCGATAACGCACCGCACTGCTCGCGAGTAACCGCTCGGCAGCCCCGTTTTTCGATGGCAGCACGCATTCTCGATGGCGCCGCGATCGGGCGTCAGATCCGCGAGGATCTGGCGCCGCGCGTCGCGGCCTTCCAGGCCCGCACGGGCCGCGCTCCAGGGCTCGGCATCGTCATCGTCGGCAGCGATCCCGCCTCGCAGATCTACGTCCGCAGCAAGATCAAGACGGGCACCGAGACGCAGCTCTTCGCGGAGCTGATCGAACTCCCCGAGACCGCGACGCTCGACGAGCTGCTCGCGGTCGTCGCGCGCCTCAACGCCAGTCCGCTGCACGACGGCATCCTCGTGCAGTCGCCGCTTCCGAAAGCGATGGGCCCGACCGCCGAGATCACGGTGTTCGAGGCCATCGATCCCGCGAAAGACGTCGACGGCTTCAGCCCGGTGAACGTCGGCCGTCTGGTGCAGAATCGCGCGTCGCTGATGGGATGTACGCCCGCCGGCGTGATGGAGATCCTGCGCCGCTCGAACATCGAGATCGCGGGCAAGCGCGCCGTCGTGATCGGCCGCAGCGACATCGTCGGCAAGCCGATGGCGCTGATGCTGCTGCACGCGAACGCCACGGTCACCATCTGTCACTCGCGCACGAAAGATCTGCCGGCGATCGCGCGCGAGGCCGACATCCTCGTCGCCGCGCTCGGCCGGACCGCGTTCGTCACCACCGATTTCGTCAAGCCTGGCGCGACGGTGATCGACGTCGGCATCAATCGCGTCACCGACGCGGCGCTGGTCGAGTCGCTCTATCCTGAGAGCTCCCCGCGGCGCGCCGTCTTCCAGAAGAACGGCTCGCTCGTCGTCGGCGACGTCCACCCCGCGGTGGCGGAGATCGCCGGCGCGATCACGCCGGTGCCCGGCGGCGTCGGCCCGCTCACGATCGCGATGCTGCTGCACAACGTGATCGTCGCGGCCGAAGCGCGCGAAGCTACTCGTTAGATTCCTCTGCCTTGGATTCTTCTGGCTCTGGGGGCGCCGGAGGTGCGACGGGCGCGGAAGGCGCCTGCGTCGTCGTCGCCGGAGCGGACGGCTGGACGATCTCGACCAACTGGTCGAAGATCGCGTCGATCTGACGGTTGCTATCTTCCTTCGAGCCGCTCGTGTCGATCACGTAGTCGGCGCGCGCCTTCTTCTCCGCGGAGGGAAGCTGCGCGGCCATGCGCTGCTGCGCTTCCTGTTCGGTCATGCCGCGATCGAGCATCCGCGCGATCTGCATCTCCTCGGGACACCAGGTGACGATCACCTTGTCGAATCCGGCGTGACGCCCGGTCTCGAACAGCAGCGGGATGTCCGCAAGGCCGATGCGGTGACGGCCGAGCAGTTCGAGGTGCTCGAACCAGGCCTGGATCGCGCGATAGACGGCCGGATGCAGGATCGCTTCGAGATCGTGACGCGCGTCGGGATTGGCGAAGACGACCGCGGCGAGCGCGCGCCGGTTGAGCGTGCCGTTGCGATTGAGAATCGCCGGCCCGAACCGCCGCACGATCGCTTCGAGCGCCTCGGAATGACGGCGGGGCAGCTTGCGCGCGATGTCGTCGGCGTCCACCGTCGGAATGCCGAGCTCCTCGAAGCGCTCGCGCGCGTGACTCTTGCCCGTGGCGATGCCCCCGGTCAGGGCGAGTTTGTAGATACGCATATCCGCTTCGACGAATAGACGCGGCCCGCGTTCCAGCTGCGCATCAGCCTTCCGCTTCTTCGCCATCCTGCGCCGGCGCGATGCGTTCCTCGACGAACGTGTTCCACTCGTGACAGTGCGGGCACTGCCACAGCAGCTCGTTGCTGCGGTAGCGGCACCGGATGCAGATGTGCGGATCGCTGTAGAAGACCGCTTCGCGGCTGATCGAGATGTAGCGGCTGACCAGCGCCTGCGGCAGTCCCAGCTCCAGCACCGTTTCCCAGATGGTCTGATGAATGATCACCGCGTGCGGGTTGTGCGCGAGCGCTTCGAGCAGCAGTTCCGCCGCGGCTTCCGGCTGGCCCTTCGCGCGCAGATGACGCGCGAGCGCGAGACGGGCGCGCCAGTCGAGCGGACTTCCGGCAATCAGCGTGCGGCAGAGCCGATCGAACCGCTCCGGCGCGCCGAGCTCCGTGTAGACCACTTCCAGCCGGCCGAACGCGAGATACGCGCGTTCGGGCGCCACCGCCGTCAGCTTCTCCCAGATCTCCGCCGCGCCGCTCGGGTCGCCTTGCGCGAGCGTGACGTCGCCAAGATTGAGATACGCCGGCACGACGCGCGAATCGAGATCGATCGCCGTCTTGAAATGCCGCGTCGCGTCGGTGAGATCGCCGCGTCCGCGCGCCTGCATGCCGAGTTCGTTTTCGAGGAAGGCCTGAATCGCCTGATGCCGCGCCTGCAGGCTCGGACGCACGATCTTCGTGAGCCGCTCGCGGATCGCGCGCGCTTCCTCCCACTGATGCTGATCTTCGTAGCAGCCGTTCGAGGTGGAGCAGCGCGTGTTCGTTGCGCGGATCGAGCCGCAGCACTTCGTTGAACGACACGATCGCGCGATCGACGAAGCCGCCGCGCTTGTAGTCGAGGCCGAGACAGAGCTGGACGTAGGTGTGTTCGAGCGGGCGCAGCCGCGGGCGCTGCAGCAACTGCTGATGGATCTGCACGGCGCGCCCGACCTGGCCCTTTTCGCGGTACAGGTTGCCGAGAATCATGTGGATCTCGAGCGCGTCGGGATCGATCTTGGCGGCCTGGCTGATCTCGTCGATCGCGAGATCGAGCTGATTGCCGACCAGGAAATTCAGGCCCTGCATGTAGTGCGGAGACTCGCGCGCCTTGCGGCGATCGATCCAGCGGCCTTCCTGGAGCTTGTAGCGCTCCCAGGCCTTGCCGGCGGCCAGGCCGATCAGCAGCGCGACGAGCGCGGCGATGAGCGGGTCCATCAGCGCGCCTCCCCCCACCGCGGCGGCACGGTCGCCGGCACCGGCAGATAGCTGGCCAGCAGTCCGTCCCAGTGGCCCTGCGCGCGCAGCACGAGATCGATGAACTCGCGAATCGCGCCTTCGCCGCCGCGCATCTCGCTCACCCAGTGGACGCGCGATCGCACGTCCGGCACCGCGTCCGCCGGCGCGCACGACAGCCCCACCCGCGCCAGCACCGGCAGATCGAGCACGTCGTCGCCCATGAACGACACCTGATCGTCGGTCAGCCCGTGTTCGCGCGAGGATGGCGTCGTACGCCGACAGCTTGTCCTCCACGCCCTGTTTGACGATCGGAATGCCGAGTTGTTGGGCGCGAAGGGCGGTCGAGGCGGAGGAGCGCGCGGAGAGGAGGCCGGTCAGCAGGCCGGCGCGCCGCGCCCAGACGAGCGCGGTGCCGTCGCGGATGTGGAACTGCTTCGACTCGGTGCCGTCGCTGTGCAGCAGGATGCGGCCGTCCGTCATCACGCCGTCCACGTCGAACAGCAGCAGTCGAAGTCCCCGCGCGCGACGCATCGATCTCGGGAGTCATGAAGAGACGCCGGCCTCGCTAAAACATCTCCGTGCGCCAGAGATCGTGCAGGTGCAGCACGCCGGCGACTCGATCGTCATTTACGACGATCAAGGAGGAGATCTTGCGCTCTTCGAGGATTTTCAGCGCTTCCACGGCCAGCATCGTGCCCGGGATGATGACCGGGCGCGTGGTCATGACGTCGCGCGGCCGTCCGCTCCAGGATGTCGGGCATCGTGCTCATGTGCCGCCGCAGGTCGCCATCGGTGATGATGCCCGCCAGCCGGCCGTCGGCCTCGAGCACACAGGTCATGCCGAGCCCCTTGCGCGACATCTCGTAGATCACGTCGCTTCATCCGCGCATCGAGGCCGACGTTGCGGCAGCAGGTCGCCCTTGTGCATCAGCGCTTCGGCGCGCATCAGGCGCTTGCCAAGCTTGCCGCCCGGGTGCAGGTTCGCGAAATCCTCTTCCTTGAACCCTTTCCGCACCAGCACGCTCATCGCCAGCGCGTCGCCCAGCGCCAGCGCCGCCGTCGTACTCGCCGTCGGCGCCAGATTCAGCGGACACGCTTCCTCGTTGACGTGACAATCCAGCACCACGTCGGCGGCCTGACCGAGCGTCGAGTCCGTCGTGCCCGTCAACGCGATCAGGCGCGCGCCGATCCGCCGGATCGTTTCGAGCACGCGCAGCACTTCCTCGGTCTCGCCGCTGTGAGACAGCGCAATCACCACGTCTTCGGCCTGCAGCGCCCCGAGATCGCCATGGATCGCGTCGGCGGGATGCAGGAAGAACGCGGGCGTGCCCGTGCTGGTCAGCGTCGCCGCGATTTTTCTGCAGATGATCCCCGACTTGCCCATGCCCGTGACGATGACGCGGCCGCGGCATCCGGCGACGAAGTCGACCGCCTGCTCGAAGCGGTGATCGAGGCACTCCAGCAGGCCCAGGATCGCCGCCGCCTCGATTTCGAGCACTTTGCGCGCGAGATCGAGGCTCGTGCTGGCGCGGTTCTGCGGGAGCGGACTGATCATGGCAGCGGCCGTCACGCGCGGCCGTCGCGTCCGCACGATGGCGTCGAGCCTGCACGAGGCGATCGAGCAACGGCGCGAGCTTGTCGAGCCGCAGCGCGTTCTGCGCATCGCTCTTCGCGCGCGACGGCTCTTCGTGGATTTCGAGGAAGACGCCGTCGACGCCCGCGGCGACGCCAGCCGACGCCAGCGGCTCGATGAACTCGGCCTGACCCGCGGTCACGCCGTCGCCGGCGCCCGGGAGCTGCAGGCTGTGCGTGACGTCGAAGACGACCGGCACGCCCAGTCCGCGCATCAGCGGAAAGGCGCGCATGTCGACGACCAGATTGTGATACCCGAAGGTCGCGCCGCGTTCGGTGATGAACACGCGGTCGTTGCCGCTGTCCTTCACCTTCGCGATCGCATGACGCATGTCGAGCGGCGCGAGGAACTGTCCCTTCTTGACGTTGACCGCGCGCCCGGTCTTCGCCGCCGCCACGAGCAGGTCGGTCTGCCGGCACAGGAACGCGGGGATCTGCAGGATGTCCACGACCGCCGCGACCGGCTCGGCCTGCCACGGTTCATGGATGTCGGTCAGGACGGGCACGCCGGCTTCTTCCTTCACGCGCGCGAGCGTCCGCAGCCCCTCGTCGAGGCCGGGGCCCCGGAACGACGCGATCGATGTCCTGTTCGCTTTATCGAAGGAGGCCTTGAAGACGTACGACACGCCGGCGGCCTGCGCAATCGCCTTGATGGCGTGCGCCAGTTCCAGCGCGTGCGTTTCGCTCTCGATGACGCAAGGGCCGCCGATGAAGACGAGCGGTGCACCCGGGCCCATCTGGTATGGGCCGAGATCGATGGTCGTCACGGGACGATTATAGCCGCTCGGAAGCCCCCTCACGCCCGAGGGTCGCGCGCTCCGGCTCCTACGCGACCGTTTCAGCCGGCTGCGGCCGCGTGGCCGCCTTGTTTTTGTGCTGGCGCGCCGCGTCCACGAATCCCGCGAACAACGGATGCGGCTTGCGGGGCTTGCTCTTGAATTCAGGATGGAACTGCACCGCCACGTACCACGGGTGGCCCGGCAGCTCCACCATCTCGACGAACTTGCCGTCGAGCGACCGGCCGACAATCTGCAGGCCCTTGTCGACCAGCGTCTGCTCGTACAGGCAGTTGAACTCGTAGCGATGACGATGACGCTCGTGAATCACGTCCGAGCCGTACAGCGAATGTGACAGCGAGCCCTGCTTCAACTGGCACGCGTACGACCCGAGCCGCATCGTGCCGCCGAGGTCGTCGACGCCGAGCAGGTCGCGCAGCTTGTAGATCACCTTGGTCGGCGTCTCGGGCGCGGTTTCGGTCGAATCCGCGTCGATCAGTCCGCACACGTTGCGCGCGAATTCGACGGTGGCCCACTGGAAGCCGTAGCAGATGCCGAAGAACGGGATGTTGCGTTCGCGCGCGATCTGCGCCGGCGCGCATCATGCCGCGCGTGCCGCGATCGCCGAAGCCGCCGGGCACGAGAATGCCGTGCGCGCCGTCGAGCAGCGCGTCGCCGCCCTCCTGCTCGAGCGCTTCCGCTTCCACCCAGCGCACGTTCACCTTCAGGTGATGCTTCAAGCCGCCGTGCACGAGCGCTTCGTGCAGGCTCTTGTACGAATCTTCGAGACCGACGTACTTGCCGACCACGTGAATGGTGACTTCGTCGTCCGGCACCTTGATGTGCTGGACGAGGTCTTCCCAGTCGCGCATGTTGGGTTCGGTGTTGGGCAGGCCCAGATGCTGCAGCAGGATGCGATCGAGCCCTTCCTGCGAGAGCGCGAGCGGCACCTCGTAGATGCTGGAGACGTCGCGCGCGGTGATCACCGCGTTTTCGTCGACGTCGCAGAACAGCGCGATCTTGCGCTTGATGTCCGGCGGCAGGATGCGATCGGTGCGGCACAGCAGCATGTCGGGCTGGATACCGATCGACCGCAGATCGCGCACGCTGTGCTGCGTCGGCTTCGTCTTCAGCTCACCGGCGGTGCCGACGTAGGGCACGAGCGTCAGGTGGATGTAGAGCGTGTTCTCGCGGCCGACATCCTGACGGAACTGACGAATCGCTTCGAGGAACGGCAGGCTCTCGATGTCGCCGACCGTGCCGCCGATCTCCATCAGCACGATGTCCACGCCATCGGCGACCGCGCGGATGCTCTCTTTGATCGCGTTGGTGATGTGCGGAATGACCTGCACGGTCGCGCCGAGATAATCGCCGCGCCGTTCGCGCTGGATGACCGAGAGATAGATCTTGCCGGTGGTCCAGTTGGAGTTGCGGCTCGTCACCGTGTTGGTGAAGCGCTCGTAGTGCCCGAGGTCCAGGTCCGTCTCGGCGCCGTCGTCCGTCACGTAGACTTCGCCGTGCTGATACGGGCTCATCGTGCCGGGGTCGACGTTGATGTACGGATCGAACTTCTGCAACGTGACCTTGTAGCCATGGCCTTCGAGGAGACAGCCGATGGAGGCGGCGGCGAGGCCTTTGCCGAGCGACGAGACGACGCCGCCCGTGACGAAGATGTACTTGACGGGACGCTGAGTGGCACTGTGCATGGTCATGCTCTCGCCACGTCGCGCGCGAGCAGATGGCGGACGTGAGCGAGATCCTCCGGGGTGTCGACTCCAATCGAGTCGTAACGGGTTTCGACAGCTTTGATGCGGATGCCGTGTTCGAGCGCCCGGAGTTGCTCGAGCAGTTCGGCGGATTCGAGTGGTGTAGGCGGCAGCGACGCCAGCCGAAGCAGCGTCTCGCGGCGGTACACGTACAGTCCGATATGTTTGAAGGCGCGCGGCGGCGCGCCGCGGTTCGCCGTCGTCCGGTTGTAGGGGATCGGCGCGCGCGAGAAATAGAGCGCGAAGCCGTCGAGGCCGAAGACGCACTTCACCAGGTTCGGATTCTGGAATTCCTGCTCGTCGGTGAGCCGGCGGCAGAGCGTGGACATCTCGACCCCGGCGCCGTCGTCGCCGTCGAACGCGGAGAGCGCTTCGGCGATCATCGCCGGCTCGATCAGCGGTTCGTCACCCTGGACGTTGACGACGAGATCGCAGTCGAGCGTGCGCGCGACTTCCGCCAGCCGATCGGTGCCGGTGCGGTGCTCGGCGCTGGTCATCCGGCACGAGCCTTCACCGGCGTGCTTCACCATCGCCTCGTGC
Organism: uncultured Actinomycetes bacterium; assembly: GCA_963769985.1. Taxonomy (GTDB): domain Bacteria; phylum Actinomycetota; class Acidimicrobiia; order Acidimicrobiales; family JACCXE01; genus JACCXE01. Next base: position 651,666 of record CAVYNR010000011.1, read on the forward strand.
ACGCGCGTATCGTCAGTCGCGACCATCACCTGCGTGAGGCCCGGCGTCGCCGCGACGCGGTCGTACACACGGGCAATCATCGGGAAGCCTTCGAGATCGAGCAGAGGCTTTCCGGGGAGACGGGTCGACTGATAGCGGGCGGGGATGATCGCGACGGAGGTGAGGCGCTGCTGTTCGGGAAGCCGTACCGGGCGCACGTTGAAGTGTAACACACGGACCCCACGAAACTGCTGACATGGCGCCGTCCGGGAGCCGTCTGGACCCTGACCCGGAGCGTCGGACCCGATCCGGAACGTCTCGCCGGGCGTAGAGAGAAGTGCTACGCTAGTGGTTGCCGCTTTTTCTGGCGCTTCATGAACAATCGCTCGCGCATCGTGCTGCTGGGGCTCTTCGCGGTGCTGGTCGCCGTGTGGGGGGCGTCTGCCTCGCTGCCGCTGGCGCGGTCCGGCGATCAGGGCGATCGGCGCGCCAGGGAGGACAACCGTAAGCCCGCGCCGTCGCTGTTCGACGTCGACGAAGCCGCCACCCGCCTCCGCAACCGTCAGCGCGAGTCGCCGGCGCCGCGCGAAGGCGGCCGCAACCCCTTCGACTACGCGCGCCTCGTCGCGCCGCGCCGCGCCAGCCGCTCCGGCGCCGCCGCCCGCCGAGGCGATCGCGCCCCGCCGCCGCCGCCGCCGCCGCCGCTCTTCACGTTGTCCGGGATTGCCGACAAGACCGGCGCGGACGGCGCGTCGTGCGGACCGCCGTCATCTCCGGCCTCGGCCAGTTGTTCTTCGCCAAGGTCGGCGACACCGTCAGCACCCGCTACACCGTCACCGCGATCGGCGCCGACGCCGTCGAACTGCGCGACGTGACGACGGGCGAGACCATCCGTCTCGCGCTCCAGTAGCACCAATTCTTATTGAATTTCGGTACGTCGACGCCGCCGCGGCGCGAATGCGGTTGCTGCAATCAGCGGGCGGGATCGCCATCTGCGCGTCGAGATACGAGGCCACGACCTCGCGGCTCGGGCCATCCTGCTGCAGCGCGCCGCGTTCGAGCCAGATCGCGCGCTGGCAGAAGGCTGGCAGCGCCTCCAGGTTGTGTGACACCAGGATCACCGTGCACTTCGCCGCGACCCGCGCCAGCGCGGCGTGACTCTTCTGATAGAAGGCGTAATCGCCCACCGCCAGCACTTCGTCCAGCAGCAGGATGTCCGGTTCGACCGCGAGCGCCGCGGCGAAGCCGAGTCTGGCCATCATCCCCGACGAATAGCGTTTGAAGGCGACATCGGCATACTCCCCGACATCGGCAAAGGCCAGCATCTCGTTGACGCGATCGCGCGCCTCGCGGCCGCGATAGCCCATCAGCGCGGCGTAGAGTCCGCCGTTCTCGCGTCCCGAGAGATCGGGGTGAAAGCCGATGCCCAGGCCGATCAGCGCCGCGAGCGTGCCTTCGACGCGGATGCGTCCTTCGGTCGGCAGCGTCACGCCGGCGAGCAGGCGCATCAGCGTGGTCTTGCCGGCGCCGTTGCGGCCGATCACCCCGACCGACTCGCCAGCGCCGATGGAGAGCGACAGGTGGCGCAGCGCGTAGCCATGCCCGGGCGCGGTCTCCGCCGGACGGGCCGCGCGGCCGGAGCCGGCCGAGCAGGCGGCGCAGCTCAATCGGTTCGCCGAACTGATAGCGCTTCGAGACGTCGGTGAGGGTGATCGCCGCCATGCGTGTCAGAGTGATCAGCCGGCCGCCATTCCTGCCGTTTGAACAGGCGATAGCCGGCGGCGAGCGTGACCAGCGAGAGGAGGGCGCAGATCATCAGCTCTTTTCCGAGCGTGAACCGGCCCTGATACAAGGTCTCGTTGTACACGCCGAAGATCGTCGCGAACGGATTGAGCAGATACCACGTCCGCAGATGCGCCGGGATCAGATCGATGGGATAGAGAATCGGCGCGAGATACAGCGCCAGTTGCAGCGCGACCGGCAGGATGTAGGTGAGATCGCGGATCCGCACGAGATCGCCGAGACGATCAGCATCAACCCGACGGTGAGCATGGAATGAACCACGAGCACGACCGGCGCGAGCGCGACGAAGGGCGTCGGCGCGACGCCGTACCACGCCGCGAAGATGGCGACGATGGCGAGGCCGATGGCGAGGTCGACGAGCGATTCGAGCCAGACGCTGATCGGCAGGAATTCGCGGGGGAAGCGCACGCGCGTGATCAGATCCAGGTTGCCGAGCAGCGCCGCCGGCCCGGTCTGCAGCGATCGCGTGGTGTACATCCACAACGCGAGATTGGTCATCGCGAACAGCGTGTAGGGCACCGTTCCGGTCTCGACACGCAGCAGCAGCGAGAATACGAACGCGTAGACGAGGCTGCTCAGGATCGGCACAGCACCGTCCAGATCGGGCCGAGCGACGTCTGGCGATAGCGCGCGGAGAGATTGCGGCGCAGCCAGTAGGCGAGCAGCGGGCGGAAGCGCCATGCCTCCGCGAGCGGCCGGCGTGGATGAATCAGGCGGTCGTCGAGCGCTTCGAAGACGATCGGGGGGAATCACGGGACGCGCTGCATCGTAGCGGGGAAGTCTACTACGTCCGGCCCGTCTTCATGGCGGAACTGGCGCGGCCCGCGCGGCATGATAGGCGTCGAGCGTAAGCGCCGCCGTATTCGTCCAGGAAACCGCGCGGCGCGCCGATGCCGGCGTCGCGAGCCGCGGCCCGGCGGGGGACACAACACCGCGGCGAGCGCTCGGTCCAGGCCCGCACGTCGAGAGGATCGGCCAGCAGGCCGGCGTTCCCGACGACCTCGGGCAATGACGCCGCGGTAGAGGCGATGACCGGCACGCCGCACGCCATCGCTTCGAGGACCGGCAAGCCGAACCCCTCGTAGCGCGATGGATACGCGAACACCGCCGCACGCCGATACCACTCGATCAATGCCTGGTCGTCGGCATCGTCCACGAATCTCACGGCGTCCGTCTCCAGCCCGGCGGCGCGGGCGCGCGCCCGGAGCGGCGCGGCGTCTCCGGCGTCCCGGCCGACCAGCGTCAGCGTCACCGAAGCCAGTCCGGCATGATGCGCGCGCAGCCAGGCGACCGCGTCGATCAGGAGGCCGACGTTGCGGCGCGGATGGAGATCGCCCACGTGCAGGATCGTCGGCGGCGGCGCCGTCGGATACGCGGCCGGAGCCGGTCGCGCGATCGCCGATTCGTCTGCCTGGGCGAGGCGGGACGGAAGGCGTCGGTCACGCCCAGCGGCACGACGCGAATCCGCTCGCCGGGAATGCCGTAGGCGGCGGCGATCTCACCGCGCGAGAAATCGGAATCGGTGATGATGACGTCCGCGGCGCGCGCGGCCGCCCGATAGAACGCGCGGCGCAGCGGATCGCGGCGGTAGGGATACCACTCGGGATGGCGTGCGTAGCTGACGTCGTGAATGGTCAGCACGAGCGGGTGCACGCCCCACGGCGGCGCGGTATAGGCCGGCGCATGGAAGCACGTCGAGCCGCGCCGACCGCGCCGCGCGCGGCAGGCCGGTGCACGGCGGCTCGAGATTGGTCGGAAGCGACACGGCGGCGTCGATGGGGATCAGCTGGATCCCGGGGAGCGACGAGCGGAAGCGCCGCCATCAACTCCGAAGTAGCGCCGCACGCGGGGGGGGGGAAGGGCTTGAGGTGAAGCGACGCGCAGGGGACGCGGCGCTGGTGGGAGGGCGTGCGCGGCTCACGAGTTGCGGGATGCCGCCGTCGTGGAAGACTGGGTGTGGAAGACCGGGGCGTGGCCGACTGTGTGAAGAAGCTGCCCGTGTCGCGTCGCGGCGTTCGCGGGCGTGGCGCTTCTCGCGGTATTTGCGCCGCACCCAGTCGCGATCCATCAGCGCGGCGATCGCGTCCGCCGGGACCTGGCGTGCGCTCTGGACGGCGCGCCGCTTGCGCAGGATCGCGCAGACCGGCGGCGGCCGCCGCCTTGGCCTTCAGGAACGTCCAGCCATGACCGCTGAGGGCGTAGCCGATGCCGGCCGCCGCCCCATACGCCACGTGCGAGGGGAGCGTCCGCCACAGCAGTGAGGCCGGCGTGTTCTTCAGATACGTCCATTGGAGATTGCGCTGACCCAGGTACACGGCACGCACGCTCAGCACCCCGAGGCTCGCGCTGCCCGCGTGTTCGACGATCGCATCGGGCACGAAACACGCCGCGCCGCGGAGCCGGGCGCGATACAGACAGGTCGACGTCCTCGTGCACCATCTCGTAGTCTTCGTCGAAGCCGCCGAGCGTGTCGAACAGCGTCCGCCGGATTATGAAGGCGGCGCCGCACGCGCCGAACGTCTCGCCGGGCTGCGCGGCGCGGTGTTCTCCGGGCATCACGTCGTGCGCCGGCTCGCCATGGCCCTTCTCGAACGCGCCTCCGCAGCGCAGATAACCGTCGCCCGCGCTGTCGATTGTCTGACCGTCGAGGCTCACGATCAGCGAGGCGGCCATGCCCGCGTCATCGCGCGCGCAGCGCCGCCGCGAGCCGGGAGAGCCAGCGGGGATCCGGCCGCGTGTCATCGTTGAGGAACGCGAGCAGCTCGCCGCGCGACTCGCGCGCTCCGAGATTGCACGCCACAGCGAAGCCACGCCGCGCGCTCGTCCCGATGACTCGCACCCGCGGATACCTCTGCGACAGTTCTGTTATCGCGTTGCTGTGTGTGCCGTCGAGGACCACGATGGTCTCGATCGGCTCACTGATCGCGCGAGCGGCATTTAGCGGAATTTGCATTGGCATCTCACTCGACACACGAGACGAACGACACCACCTTCGTCATCGTCCACTGTCGCGGCTATACGGATCTGGCCGCGTGTCTCGAATCGATCGAGCAGTGCGAGACGCCGGGCGACATCATGGTTATCGATCACGCGTTCTCCGCGGAGCGTCTGAAAGCGATCGTGCAGCGTTTCGCGTGGGCTCGCTTCATACCTGAGCCCAGGCAACCCCGGCTTCGCCGCCGGGGTCAATCGCGGCGTCCGCGACTGCACCACGCCCTCCGTGATCGTGCTCAACCCGGACTGCCTGCTGAACGGCGCCGTCCGCGAGCGTCTTGCGTCCTATCTCGATGCCAGCCCCGACGTCGGCGTGGTCGGTCCGCGGATGCTCGACCAAGGCGGCCGCTTGCAGTCATCGGCGACGGCGCTTTCCCGACGTGACGACCGCGTTCGGCGGGCGCCGTTCGTGGCTGACCGCGACCGCGCCCGGCAACTGGTTCTCGCGCCGCAATCTGCTGCTGACCGCGGAAGACACGGAGCCGAAGCAGGTGGACTGGGTCTCCGGCGCCTGCATGATGATTCGCCGCGACGCGTTCGAACGCGTCGGCGGCATGGACGAGCGCCGGCTGGCGGCCGCGCCGAGGACTCCAGCGCCATCACGCACGTCGCAGGGTGTCGTGACGTTCAATCGGATTGGTTCTGTTCCATGGTATGGCGGTCGATTGCCGCAGCCGCGGTTGCAGCGCGAGCAGGCGCGCAGCTATCTGGATCTGTCGACCACGAGCTTCGTGGTGGCGTGGCCGGAATCCGGCGGAACGCTCGCCGAGATGGTGCTGCTCGCCTTCGCCGATCTGTATCAACTGTTTCCGAGCGCCTGGCTCTTCGTCGACTGCGATCCCCGGACCAACGCGGTACCGGCGGCCGTGGCCACGCAGGCCAACTCTTTCGGCATCGCGAGCCGGATCTGCGCGCAGCGTCGCGGCGGGGATGGAAGACACGATCTTCTATCTGTCCAGACACGTCGGCGAAGTGATGACGGTCGATCGCTACGTGCAATCCGGCGTCTGGCAGCTCAATTCGCCGTTGTGGATGCTCGTCACGCCCGAGCTGGGCGCGCAGGACGGCTGCAATCCGATTGCCTCGTCGTCCAGCATATGGACGCGCGGCGGCTGCGCTTTCCCGACAATCGCTTCGACGGCATCTTCTCCAGCGGATTGATTGAGCACTTCGGCGGCCTGATGGACGTCGCGCACTCGGCCTACGAGATGGGCCGCGTGCTGAAGCCCGGCGGAATCCTGTCCCTGTCGACGGTAATGGCCATCGCCGGGCCGCCCGGACGTCTCGGCGGCGTGCCCGGTACCTGCTCCTGTTCCAGCGCGAGCATCTCCCTGCGCTACATCGTCGAGGCCAGCGGCCTGGAACTGGTCGACGCGCTGGACACCGACGCCACGCCCGCGGCTCACGCCGTGCACCGTTCGCTGGAACAGGTGCTGACGGCGGTGTTGGGCGATTCCGCCGCGCGTGGCTTGAAGGGATTGCAGGAGGACTACAAACACGGAGTGTTTCCCTGCATCGCGCTCGATTGGAAGGGCTTCACGTTCGATTCCGTGCACCTCGCCCTGCGCAAACCGCTGTCGGGATGCGGCGCCGCCAATGCCTGGGCGCGACCGACGCCGGTGGTGGATCGAACATCAATGAGGACTATCGCCGCGTGATTGAAGACTACGGCGCATCGGCGCCCTCCAGCACGGTCTTCGTCGCTCCCGTCGATGGTTGGGAGATCGCCAACGCGCAGGCCGGCTCGCGCGGCGACGCGGCTGCTGCGGCACCACGTGGTGACGCTGGCGTCAGACCTTGACGGTCTACGTTCGGAGGTCGAGCGGCACGCGTCGCAGGCGTCCTCTCGCGAGGCGCTGGCCGCCCAACCCGTCGGCGGCAATGGCGCATTCGCGGGGCTGCCCGAGAACTGGGTGCCGATACCGCTGAGCTTCCCGCAGGTGCCGCCGTACGTGCTGCTCGTCGAATCGCACCGAGCAGCGCGACATCCTCGTCGACGCGTTCCTCAAGGGACTGGCGCGCAGATCAATGTCGTCGGGTTCTGGCTGATCGCGCGCGTTCGTCAAGCCAGGCGACGCGGTGATCGACGCGGGCGCATCGGTGGATCGCTGCCGCTTGCCGCATCGGCTGCCGGCGCGTGGGGATGGGTTGTGCCGCCGGGTGAGCCGGCCACCGAAGTCGGGCCGGCGGTGCACTCTGACAATCTCGCCGATGCGCTCGGCTGGACGCGCGTGGCGGCGATCAAGATCGACGTCGAGGGTGCGGAACTGCGCGATTGCCGGACTGGAACGCATCCTGTCGCGGCCGGACGCGCCGGTCGCTACCACGAATCGCACCTCACACCCATCATCACGCCGGCACCTCGGCCGGGCAGGTCGTGGCGGCGCTCGAGGCGCACGGGTATCGCAGCTACGCGGTCGGCGCCGGGCGTCTGACGCGCGTGCGCCCCGACGATCAGCAGAATGAAATCGTGCGCGATCATCTGGCGGTGAAAGGACCGATGCCGCCGATGCCGCCGCCAATCACCGTCGACGAAGGGCGGGCCTGAACGCGATCGGCGCAACACCCGACGGCCCCGGCGAATCGCGGGCGCGGAGCAGAGCAATGGGCATCGTGTCATTTGCACAGAATCGCGAGGACGTCAGGCTGGCGCGCGTCCTGACGGCGCCGACCGGCTTCTACATCGACGTCGGCGCATCGCGTCCCACGCAGCTTTCGATCACGCGTCACTTCTCGGATCGCGGCTGGCACGGCGTGAACATCGAGCCGCGTCCGGCGGGCGCCGCGGCGCTGCGGGATGCGCGTCCGCGAGACATCACAGTGGAGAGCGCCGCGGGCCGCGCGGCGGGAGAGGCGACGTTCTTCGAGATGGAGCGATCCGAGCTTGGCGAAGTCTCGACCGCCAATCCGACGCGCGCCGCCGACTCCGCAAGGTCGGACACGCCATCGTCGAACGCCGGCTGCCCGTCGTGACGCTGGCGGAGGTGTGCGAACAGCACGCGCCGCCGGTGATCGACTTCCTGTCGATCGACGTCGAAGGCGCTGTGGCCGACTTGATCGCCGGCGCCGACTGGCGCCGCTTCCGTCCCCGCATCGTCATCGTCGAGAGTCTCGACGCGCTGACGGTCATCACGACGCATGAAGAGTGGGAGCCGGCGATGCTCGAGGCGGGCTACGTGTTCGCGGCCGACGATGGGATCAATCGTTTCTACGTGAGGCGCGAAGAAGCGGAGACGCTCGTCGGGCCGCTGGCGCGGCCGGTCAGCTGGCTGGATCGTTACGAGCCGTATGAATACCTTGCCGAGATCGAGCGCGTCCAGTCGGAAGCGCGGCCGCGATGGCCGCGGCGGAGTCGGCGGCCAGCGGCAACGGCCACGCGTCGGTCGCATCGCGCGTGCTGGCCGAGGCGGCCGAGGCGCGGGAGCAGACGATGTGGGCGAGCCACGAAAGTCTGCGCGAGGAGCTGGTCCGGCTACGCCAGCGCGTCCGCCGCATGCGCAGCTAGATCAGCTAATATAGAAGGAAACCCCTCACCTTTCGGGGAGAGGGGACGGCTGGTCAGCTCAGACCCGGATCACGCGGACGTCTTTGACCGCGGGGATCTTCTTCAGTTCGCTCGTCACCTGCTGATCGTTCACATCACCAGCGGCGCGCTCGTCGACCTTGACGACGCCGATGGCGCCGTCGTCATTGCGGCCGAGCGCGAAGTTGGCGATGTTGACGTTCAGGCGGCCGAGCGCCGTGCCGACGTCGCCGATCACGCCGGGCTTGTCTTCGTTGCGCAGCACGACGAGCGTGCCTTCGAGCGGCGCCTCAATCGTGATGCCGTCGAGCAGCACCAGCCGCGGCCCGCTCTTCTCGAAGACGGTGCCTTCGACCCAGCATTCGCCTTCACTCGTCGTCAGCTTGACCGAGATCAGGTTGGTGAAGTTGCGCGCGCGCGTGCTGCGGGTCTCGACCACTTCGATGCCGCGTTCCGCCGCGATCGCCCGGGCATTCACCAGCGACACGCCGGCCGACAGCATCGGCTCGAACAGTCCGATCAGCACGGACGATGCGAGCAGCTCCGTCGATCCTTCAGCCAGTCCGCCGTAGTAGCGGATGCCGACGCTCTGCGTGCGCCCACCGCTCAACTGCGCGACGGTCTTGCCCAGTCGCGCGGCGAGCTGCATGTAGGGCGTCAGTCGCTTGAATTCTTCGGCCGGCACCGACGCGAAGTTCACCGCATTGCGGACAACTCCCGCCAGCAGGAAGTCGCGGACGCCTTCCGCGACGTCCAAGCCGACGATCTCCTGCGCTTCGGCCGTCGATGCCGCGATGTGCGGCGTGGCGACGACGCGCGGCGAGGACGTCAGCGACCAGTCGACGGGCGGTTCCTTCTGGAACACGTCGAGGCCCGCGCCGCCGATGTGTCCGCTGGCGAGGGCAGCGGCGAGCGCCTGCTCGTCGATCAGTTCGCCGCGCGCCGTGTTGATCAACTTGACGCCCTTCTTGCACGACGCCAGCCGCGCCGCGTCGAAGAGCTTGTTGGTGGTCGCGGTGACCGGCAGGTGCAGCGTGATGTAGTCCGCTTCGGCGCAGAGTTTGTCGAGGCTGACCAGATCGACGTCCATCTCGCCGCCGACGTGTTCGGCGATGAACGGATCGTGCGCGAGAATTTTCATGCCGAAGGCCCGCGCGCGATGCGCGACCGCCTGGCCGATGCGGCCGAAGCCGACAACGCCGAGCGTTTTCTCACGTAGTTCCGCGCCGAGCAGATTTTTCTTTTCCCAGCGCTGCTGTTTCATGGCCGCGTCGGCGCTCGCTACAGAGCGGGCGAGCGAGAGCATGAGCGCGAGGGCGTGTTCGGCGACGCTGATGCTGTTGCCGCCGGGCGCGTTGGTGACGACGATGCCCCGGGCGGAGGCGGCGGGGAGGTCGACGTTGTCGACACCAGAACCGGCGCGCGCGATGATCCTGAGTTTCGGCGCGGCGGCGAGGAGCTCCGGGCGTCACCTTGGTGGCGCTTCGGACAATCAGCGCGTCGGCATCGGCGGGATCGGCAAGGAGTTCCGGCTTTGGCCGGCCAGGAGTTGCGGAGACGGTAAAGCCCGGGACCTGTTGCAGCAGCGCCACCGCGGACTGCGGCAAGTCATCGGCAATGACAATTTTCATGTTGGATAGCGAGACGGCGCCGCGCCGCGCGAGCGACCGGCACGATTATGGAATGTTCGACCTCGAGGGACCTTCCGGCCCGCCGGCCCAGCCCTGATGGCCGGGTCGCGGCGACCACTGACATCCATACAGTATAATGTTGCCCGCGTTCGTCGTCATGCGGTGACGGCGACGGCCGCGCGCACTACGTTGGTGCAAACCGCAGGATCCCCCGATTCATCGCGATGCGCGCCCACGGATGGCCACGTTTTCAACAAGGTTTTCCACAGATCCTGTGAAGATCCCGTGACGAGCCAGGGCGCTGAGGGGGACACGCCCTAACAAACATTTCGCCGCTTTCAACACACACTTCGCGCCGCGGTTCGCAGGATCGTGGCACGAGGTTTCACGCGTGCTCACGACCATGATTCAATTCGCGCATCTCACGCCGCCGACCGAAGGCGCGGCCATCACCCGGAAGAACGGCGAACTCGTCGTCCCCGATGAGCCGATCGTGCCCTTCATCGAAGGCGATGGCACCGGTCCCGACATCTGGCGCGCCAGTGCGCGTGTTCGACGCCGCGGTCGAGAAGCGCTACGGGGCGAGCGAAAGATCGTCTGGATCGAAGTGTCCGCCGGCGAGAAGGCGATCCAGCAGTACAACGAGTGGCTGCCGGAAGAAACGATCGAGCGGTGCAGGCCTCAAGATCGCGTCATCAAGGGTCCGCTGACGACGCCCGTCGGCGGCGGCATCCGCTCGCTGAACGTCACGCTGCGTCAGGTGCTCGACCTCTACGCGTGCATGCGCCCGGTGCGCTACTTCGAGGGACGCCGGCGCCGGTGAAGGACCGGAGAAGATGGACATCGTGATCTTCCGCGAGAACACCGAAGACGTTTACGCGGGCATCGAGTGGGCGAAGGGCCGCCGAAGGCCGAGCGCGTCATCGAGTTCATCTCGAAGGAGATCGGCAAGCGCATCCGCGAGGACTCCGCGATCGGCATCAAGCCGATGTCCGAGTTCGGATCGAAGCGGCTGGTGCGGAAGGCGATCCACTACGCGATCGCCGCGAAGCGCAAGACGCGTGACGCTCGTGCACAAGGGCAACATCATGAAGTTCACCGAGGGCGCGTTCCGCGACTGGGGCTACGAGCTCGCGAAGGCGAGTTCCGCGACCAGACCGTCACCGAGGCGGAAGTCTGGGCCGGCGCGAGCCGCGAGGGCAAGATCGTCATCAAGGATCGCATCGCCGACGCGATGTTCCAGCAGATTCTGCTGCGCCCGGCCGAGTACTCGGTGATCGCGACGCCGAACCTCAACGGCGACTACATCTCGGACGCGGCGCCGCGCAGGTCGGCGGCCTCGGCATCGCGCCGGGCGCGAACATCGGCGACGACATCGCGGTGTTCGAAGCGACGCACGGCACGGCGCCGAAGTACGCGGGCCAGGACAAGATCAACCCGGCAGCGTCATCCTCTCGGGCGTGATGATGCTCGACCACATGGGTTGGAGCGAGGCGGCGGACCTCATCGGCACGCGCTGGAGAAGACGATCGGCAGAAGAAGGTCACGTACGACCTCGCGCGCCAGATGCAAGGCGCGACCGAAGTGAAGACTTCAGGGTTCGCCGACGCGATCATCAAGAACATGTAGATGTGTGGCACGCAAGATCGCGCGCCGCGTCGGTATCGTGAAGCGGCAACGTAGGAGGGGAGTCGAGGAGTGTAATGAATCGAAAAGTGACGGTCGTCGGATCGGGCAATGTCGGCGCCACCGCGGCGCGCAGCATCGCCGACAAGGAGCTTGCGGATGTCGTGTTGATCGACATCCTGCCGGGCGTGCCGCAGGGCAAGGGCCTGGACATCCTCGAAGCGTGCCCGATCGAAGGTTCGGACTCGCGCGTGCTCGGGACCAACGACTACGCTGACACGGCGGATTCGGATGTCGTGGTGATCACCGCGGGCATCGCGCGCAAGCCGGGCATGAGCCGCGACGATCTGCTCAACACCAACTACAAGGTGATGCAGCAGGTGACGGCGGAGATCGTCAAGTATTCGCCGAACACCATCATCGTGCCGGTGACCAATCCGCTGGACGCGATGTGCCAGGCCGTCTACCGCGTCAGCGGCTTCCCGCGCGAGCGCGTCATCGGCATGGCCGGCGTGCTCGACTCGGCGCGCATGCGCACGTTCATCGCGCAGCACCTCAACGTCTCGGTCGAAAACATCCACGCCTTCGTGCTCGGCGGCCACGGCGACACGATGGTGCC
>CAVYNR010000012.1:0-258148 GCA_963769985.1 uncultured Actinomycetes bacterium
TGTTCTCCCGTCTTCGACTTCAGTTCCACGTATTGCTGAGGACAAGCGCGAGGGCGTCAAGGTCGTCCTTCAGGCCCTGTCCAAGAAGAAGATCGGCCGCCGCGACCAGGCCAACAACTGGATCTGGCGCTGCGCGAACATGACGCGCGAGGTCCACGAGGAGTACGCCGTCCAGCGCTGGCCCGAGACGAAGCGGCTGCTCGGGGCTGCTCGTGAACTCCTCGGGTGGCGCGCACGCCCGCAACGCCCGGCGGCTCGTGCACTCAGGCGCGGCTGCAGGACCGGCGTCTGCGCGCCGCGCTGCTGGCCGCCGCGATCCCGCACACCGCCGAAGCCGGCGAGGTCATCAACGGCGCCCGCACGCGGATGTCGCGCAAGCCCGCCGCTCTGGCGCGGGAGCTGCTGCGCAACTTCCCGAAGGGCCGCGGCAAGGCCAAGCGCCGCCGCCGCCGCAAGGGCGCCGGGGACGCGACGGCTCCGGAGGCCGTGCTGGTCGCCGCCACAACGGCGCCGTGCTGGACGACGACGGAGCTCGAGCTGGAGCTCGAGCGTCGACACCGAAGGCGAAGAGGAAACCGAGGCCGCCCCGCCGCGCTCGCGCCGGTCGCGTCGCCGCGAGCCGGTCGACACCGACCCCGAGCCGCCCCTCGTCGCGCCGCGGCCGCTCGCGCGCCGCCCGGCCCAGCGCTCAGCCCGCCGAGGGCGAGCCGCGCCGAGGCCGAGTCCACCGAAGAAGACCCCCGGCGCCGTCGCGCTCGCGTCGCCGCAAGCCGGCGGCCGAGCCGGCCGTGGCCGAGACCGACGAGCCACCGAGTCGGCGAGGCCGCGCCGCCGCCGCAAGCCGGCGGCCGAGCCGTCGCAGGCGGAGCGATCGGCCGAGGCCTCGCCGACGCGTCGCGCCGCGCCGCAAGCCGGCCGCCCGCCGGAGCGTCGCCGCCGAGGCGGCCGAGGCCGGGCCGCGCGTCGCGGCGCCGTCGCAAGCCGGCGGCGAAGCCGCCGCGAGGCAGCCGCCGAGTCCTCGCGGCCCGACCACGTCCGCGTCGCGACGCCGCCGCAGCCGAGGTCGCCGCGAAGCGCCGAGGCGCCGGATGTGCCCGCGTCGACGAGTCGCCGTCGAGAAGCCCGCCGCGGAGCCCGCCGCCGAGCAGCCCGCGACCAAGCCGCGCGCCGCGCCGCAAGCCCGCCGGAGGTCGTCGCGGCCGAAGGCGTGAGGCCGCCGAGAGCGCCGCGCCGCAAGCGCCGCCGCGCCCGCCGCGAGCCGACCGCCGAGGCCGTCGCCGCCGAGGCGCCAGACGCCGCGCGCCGACGCCGCCGGCGCCGAAGCGCACGCAGGCCGCGCGCAAGCCGCGCCGCGCGCCGCGAAGCCCGCCGCCGCCGCGCCCGGGACGCGCCGAGCCGTCGCGGCCGAGACCGCGTGCGCCGAAAGCGCCCGCGGCGCAGCGCCGCCGCTCGACGTGCCCGGGACCGCCGTGGTCGAGCCGTCCGCGGCGCGAAGCCGCGCGCCAAGTCGCTCGCCGCGGACGACTCCCGCGCACGCCGAGCCGCGGCCAAGCCCGCGCCCGTGTTCGACGACGAGCCCGCGCCGGGCGTCCTCACGCCGGCGAGCCGAGGGCCACGGCCAAGCCGAAGGCGAGCCGCGAGCCGCGGCCCGCGCGCCCATCCGCGCCCGGCCCGCTCGTCCGCCGGCCGCCGCCCAAGGCCGCGGCCAAGCCGAAGGCGGCCGCGAAGCGCGCGCCGAAGGCCGCGGCGAAGCCAAGGCCGCCGCCAAGCCAAGGCCAGGCGAAGCCCCAAGGCCGCCGCGAAGCCGAAAGCGGCCGCGAAGCCGAAAGCCGCCGCGAAGCCCAAGGCCGCCGCGAAGCCGAAGGCCGCCGCGAAGCCGAAGGCCGCCGCGAAGCCAAGCAAGGCCGCCGCCAAGGCCAAGGCCGCCGCCAAGCCCAAGGCGAAGGCGAAGCCGAAGGCGCGGCGAAGCCCGCCGCGGGAAGAAGCCCGCCGCGCGCGCGTCGAGGACGCCGCGGCCTGGGCCATGGACGTCGCCGGCAAGGTCGTGGTGATCACCGGCGGCGCGTCGGGGATCGGCGCGCGCTCGCGTAGCGGTTCGCCGACGAGGGCGCCCGGGCGTCGTCGTCGCCGACCTCGACCAGGAGGGCGCGACGGACGTCGCGACCGACTCGACAACGCGATCGCCGTCGGCTGCGACGTCGCCGATCCGCGCCACGCCGACGTCTTGATCGCCGCCGCCGAGCAGGCCTTCGGCCCGGTCGACCTGTTCTGCGCCAACGCCGGCGTCGCCGTCGGCGTCAACCTGGCCACGCCGGCCGAGTGGGACCTGGCGTTCGACGTCAACGTCCGCGCCCACATCGCCGCCGCCGAGCGCCTGCTGCCCGGCTGGCTCGAGCGCGGCAGCGGCTACTTCCTCACCACCGCGTCGGCGGCCGGGATCGCCTCGCCAGATCGGCTCCGCGCCGTACGCCGTGACCAAGCACGCCGCGGTCGCGTTCGCCGAGTGGCTGTAGATCACGTACGGCGCCCGCGGCGTCGGCGTCAGCTGCCTGTGCCCGATGGGCGTCAACACGCCGCTGCTCACCGACGGCTCGGCGGCGAGGACGGCCTCGGCTTCCGCGTCGTCGCGGCCGCCGCGCCGGTGCTCGAGCCCGAGGACGTCGCCGACGCGGTCGTCGACGGCCTCGCGCGACGAGCGCTTCCTGATCCTGCCGCACCCCGAGGTGCTCGAGTTCTTCCGCCGCAAGGCGGCGGACTACGACCGCTGGCTGGCCGGCATGCGCCGCCTCCAGGCCCGCGTCGAAGCCGGCCTGGCCTTAGTCCAGCGCGACGCGCAGGCCGAGCGCGATCAGCACGCGTCCCGGTCACGCGCTCCAGCCAGCGGCCCGGCGCGGGAGGCCATGAAGCCGGCCTTGGCGCGGCTCGCCAGCACGGCCAGCGTCGTGTACCAGACGACGTCGAAGGAGACGATCATCGCGGCCATCGCCAGCGTCGTCGGCAGCACGTCGCCGCGCTCGCCGACGAACTGCGGGAACAGCGCGACGAAGAAGACCGCGAGCTTCGGGTTGGCGAGCGAGGTCACCAGCCCGTCGCGGAACGCGCGGCAGCGCCGTGGCTCGCGCGGCCGGCGCGCCCGCGCGCGCGGAAGGACTGGATGCCCGAGCCACACGAGCACGAGCCGCGCCGGTCAGCTTCAGGCGCACGAACGCGACCTCGGAGGCCGCGACGAGCGCGGAGATGCCCGCGATCGAGAGCAGCGCCCACGCGACGACACCGATCGAGTTGCCCGCGATCGTCCGCACGCCGGCCGCCAGCCGCCGCGCATCGCGCTGCGGATGACCATCGCCGTCGCCGCGCCCGGCGTGATCGTCACCAGCGCGGCGATCGGAACGAAGGCCCAGAGCATCGGAGCGAGGATAGACCTCCACGCCCGCGCGATTGACCCGTCCCCGGCCAACCCATAGTCGGTCGCCGGTCCGGTAGGAGGAGTAAGCTAATTAGGCAAGAGGGGGTCCCAAGGATGTCACCCGTCAAGCGGGCAGCAGGCATGCTGGCCGCGGTGCGGCGATCGGAATGTGCGCGGCGCCGTCGATCGCCAAGGCCGATCCGGTCGTCGACGCGGCCGTCGCGCAGCTCAACGATCTCGGGATCGGGACGCTCACAGGGATGCCGAGCGGCCGCACCACGTACCGCACGACCGACGAGTTCAACGCCGAGCTCACGCGCTCGCCACGACGTACCCGACCCAGGTGGTCGTCAAGGACGCGCCCTACAAGAGCATCCAGGGCCGCACGATCAAGTACATCGAGATCACCAACAACGCCCGGCGGTCGAAGTGACGGCAAGCCGGTGTTCTTCAACATGGGCGCGATCCACGGCAACGAGACGCCGGCCGCCGAGGACAGCCTCGAGTTCGCCTACGACGTGCTGCTGCAGGCCAAGACCAACCCGAAGGTCGCCGCGCTGCTGGACAAGGTGCGGTTGATCGACCTGCCGCTCGACCAACCCCGACGGCCACGCGTTCAAGAACGCCGCGGGCAACGCCGCCCCGCGCCGCGCGAGCTGCGGTCCGTCGGCGCGATCGTCCCGCCCGCCACGTGCAGCACCACGGGCGTCGACCTCAACCGCAACTATCCGTTCGGCTGGGGCTCCAACATCGGCGTCAGCCCTGGCCGCTCGCGGCAGCCGGCCCGGGCTCCGAGCCCGAGGTCAAGAACACGATGGACATCGTGCAGTCCAACCAGGTCGTGACGCTGGTGACCCAGCACACGAACTCGCGCGCGGTCTTCTACCCGGGCCTGGAGATCTTCGCCGGCCAGACGCCGACCTCAACAACGGCTACCGCGACCTCGCGCTCGCGATGGCCCACGCGACCGCCGACGGCTACACGAACGTCCGCGACTCGGCGCACGACTACGAGACCAGCGGCGAGACGGTCGACTGGTCCTACTACGCGACCCGCGGCATCGCCAACACGCTCGAGCTCGTCGGCGGCGGCGCGGGCTGCCCGCAGGCGCTCCCGCCGTACCAGCAGTGCACGGCGCCGGACTACACCGGCACCGCCGGTCCGGGCTCGACCGCCGCGCAGACCGCTCGCTTCCAGGGCCACCCGGTCCGCAACGCGATCTGGCTGAACCTGGTCTACGCGTCGCTGGCCGGCGCGCACTCGCAGATCACCGGCAAGGCCGTCCCGGGCGCGACGCTGAAGATCACGAAGGACTTCAACCTCTACACGGCGCCGGTCCAGATCGGCAACACGGTCGGCGGGGGCGACAATCCCGAGCCGGCCGTCGACGCCGCCGCAGGCGATCCCGACGCACATCGAGTCCTCGCTGACGGTCCCGGCCTCCGGCACGTTCAAGTGGGACGTCAACCCGTCCGTGCGTCCCGTGCCGGCCTACGAGGCCGACGGCGTGCACGCCGGCCCGCGCGGCTTCTACGCCGAGAGCTACACGCTGACCTGCACCGCCGCCGACGGCACGCTGCTCGGCACGACCAACGTGCTGGTCGACAAGGGCGACGTGGCCAACGTCTCGCCGTGCACCACCGGCGGCGTCGGCGGCTCCGTGCCGGCCACGCTCGGCGCTGACGCTGGGCGCCTACGCCGGCGTTCGGCGCGTTCACGCCGGGCATCGCCAAGGACTACACCGCGTCGCACGGCGGCCAACGTGATCTCCACGGCCGGCGACGCGGCGCTGACGGTCTCCGGCACCCCGGCTACCTCGATCAACGGCACGTTCGCGCTGCCGTCCCCGCTGCGAGGTGACGTTCTCGAAGTCGACCTGGACCGCTCCGGTCTCCAATGACCCGGTCACGATCAACTTCAAGCAGCACATCAGCGCCACCGACGCGCTGCGAACGGGCACCTACAGCAAGACGCTGACCTTCACGCTGTCGACCACGACGCCGTAAAAGGACCCGCGACGGACCCTAAAGGGGTCTGACGCCCCTTTAGGGTTCGGTCCATCGAACCGCAGTGGCAGCTCCTCCGCCTGATGGACGGCTACGTCATGACGCAGCTGCTCTACGTCGCGGAGGAGCTCGGCGTGGCGCGGGCGCTCGCCGAGGCCCGCGCACCGGCGCCGAGGTCGCCGAGGCGGTCGGCGCGGACCCGCCGCGCTCACGCGCGTCCTGCGCGGGCTCGCGCTCGAGGACGTCGTCGAGGAGGCGCGACGGGCGCTTCGCGCTGACCCCGATCGGCGAGCAGCTCGAGCCGCTCGCCGGCGCCGCTGCGCGTGCGCGGCGAAGGTCTACTACCACGGCGCCGAGGGCCTGCTCGACGCCGTGCGCGAGGGCGGGACGGCGTTCGAGCGCGTCCACGGCGCGCCGTTCTTCGCCCACCTCGACGCCCACGCGGACCGGCGAGCGCCGCGTTCCAGGCCTCGATGGCGGGCCGCGCGGAGCAGGAGGCGGGCGCGGTCGTCGCCGCGTACGACTTCGGCGGCTTCGGCGCCTCGTCGACGTCGGCGGCGGTCGCGGCATCCTGCTGCGCGCGATCCTGCGAGCCGCACCGGCGCTGCGGGCCACGCTCGTCGACCGCCCGGCCGCGGTGGCCGCCGCACGCGAGCACCTCGGCGAGCGGGCGGAGTGCGTGGAGGGCGACTTCTTCGACCGCGTGCCGGCCGGCGCCGACGCCTACCTGCTCTCGCGCGTCCTGCACGACTGGGACGACGAGCCCGCGCGCCGCATCCTCGCCGTCGTGCCGCGCGGCGATGCCCGCCGCACGGTCGCCTGCTCGTCGTCGACGCGATCCTCCCGGAGCGCGCCAAGGACCTCCCGGCCGCGATCCGGATGGACCTGCACATGCTGCTGCTGCTCGGCGCCCGCGAGCGCACCGAGGCCGAGTTCCGCGCGCTGCTCGCCAGCGCCGGCTTCGAGGTGCGGCGCGTCGTCCCGACCGGCTCGCCCGCGGGCCTCAGCGTGATCGAGGCGGTCACAGCGCCTTGAGCATCCCGCCGTCGACGACCCACTCGGCGCCGGTCGTGCTCGCCGAGCGCGGCGAGGCGAGCAGCGCGACCGCGTCGGCGATCTCCTGCGGCGTGACGAAGCGCCCGGTCGTGAGCTGCATCTGGGCCGGCGCGAGCGTCGCGACGACGCTGTCGGCGTCGGAGTCCGTCCAGCCGCGCGACGATGTCGGCCGCGCCGCCCGCGTCGGTCCACCACGGCGTCAGGGTCGGGCCGGGCGAGACGGTGTTGACGCGCACGCCGGCCGCGCCGAACTCCTCCACAGTCCCTTGGTCAGGTTCAGCATCGCCGCCTTCGCCGCGCCGTAGTCGAGGTTCATCGGCGCCGGCTGGCGGCCGACGACCGAGGCGACGTTGACGATCGAGCCGCCGCCGCGCTCGAGCAGGATCGGCAGCGCGGCGCGGCAGAAGCGCACGGCCGTCATCAGGTTGAACTCCAGGATCGCGTGCCAGTGCGCGTCGTCGCGGGAGAGGAAGCCCGCGTGCGGCAGCCGGTCGCCGGGCGGCGGGCCGCCGAGGTTGTTGACGAGCACGTCGACGCCGCCGTGGCGCTCGACGGCGTGCGCGATCACCTCCGCGGGCGCGCTCGGGTCCATCAGGTCGACGGGCGACATGATCGACGTCGAGGTCGGGCGCGCGTGCGGGACGCCGCGACGACGGTCATGCCCTCGGCGGCCAGCGTCCGCGCGATGGCAAGGCCGATGCCCTTGGAGGCACCGGTGACGACGGCCACGCGGCCGTCCAGTTCGAGATCCATGCCCTCCCAACGCGCGCGGGCGTCAGGTTGTGAGCGTGACCTCGCCCGCGCTGAGCGTGGTGGTGCGTCCCGTCGGCGAGGCGGACGAGCAGCCCGCCGTTGTCGTCGATGCCCGCGCCGAGGCCCTCGCCGCCGTCCCAGCGGACCGGCGGCCGAGCAGCGCGTCGCGGTCGCGCAGCGCCGCGAGCGTCGTCGGTCTTCGGCGCGTCCAGGCGCGCCTCGAGCGCGCCAGCAGCTCGGTCAGCGTGCGCTCGATCTCGGACTCGTCGCGGCCGAGCGTCCCGGCGATCGCCGCGACCTCGGGCGGCAGCGTCGCGGGGTCGAGCGGCGACGTTGACCCCGATCCCCAGCACCGCCCAGTCGCCGCGCGCCTCGACGAGGATGCCCGCGACCTTCCGGCCGTCGACCCAGACGTCGTTGGGCCACTTGACAGCGCGCTCGGCCCGGCGACGTCGGCCACCGCGAGGCCCGCCCGCAGCGGCAGCAGGTCGTCGTAGTCGCGCAGGATCAGCGAGGCGGCGATCGCGACGCCGGGCGGCGTCACCCAGCCGCGGCCCTGGCGGCCGCGGCCGGCGGTCTGCTCGTCCGCCGTGACCAGCGTGCCGTGCGCGGCGCCCTCCTCGGCCAGCTCGCGCGCGCGCTCGTTGGTCGAGCCGATCGTCTCGTGGTGCTCGCGGGGTTCTCCGAGGCTCATGCCGCAGACGTTACGGCGTCCGCGAGCAGCGCGGCGATCAGGCCGTCGGGCGTGTGCGGGTCGGCCTCGAGGTCGGGCTCGAGCGCCGTGCTCGCGCAGCTCCGCGCTGGTCGCCGGGCCGATCGACACCAGCCGTGGTCCGTCGAGCGAACCACCGGCGGCGGCGAAGAAGCGCGCGCGAGGAGCCGGAGGTGAAGAGCAGGTAGTCGGCCGCGCCGCGGCCGCGCGCGCGTGGCGTCGTCGAGCGGCTCCGGCGACGGTCTCGTAGAGCGCGAGCGACGTCGACCTCGGCGCCGCGCTCGCGCAGGGCGTCGATCAGGACGTCGCGGCCCTCGGCGGCGCGCGCGACCAGGCGCGCCGCGCGCACCGGCGACGTCCGGCGAGCGCCTCGACAGGCCCTCGGCGACCGCCCGCTCGGGACGATGTCGGCCTCGATCCCGTGCGCGCGCAGGGCCCGCGCCGTGCCCGGGCCGATCGCCGCGACGGTCACGCCGGCCAGGTCGCGGGCGTCGCGCAGGTGCGCGGAAGAGCTCGTCGGCGCCGGTCGGGGAGGTCACGCAGAGCAGGTCGTAGCCGCTCACGTCGGCAGCGTCGACCTCGAGCGGCTGGGTGCGGATCGCCGGCGCCTCGACGACCGCCGCGCCGAGGTCGCGCAGCCGGGCGGCCAGCGCGCTGCGCCTGCGCCCGCGCGCGCGTGACCGCGACGGTGCGGCCGTACAGCGGCCGCGTCTCGAGCCAGGCGAGCTGCTCGCGCAGCGCCGGCGACGGCGCCGACGAGCGTGATCGCCGGCGCGCGGATGCCCGCTGCGACCGCAGCCGACGTCGCCGAGCGTCGACACGACCGTTTCTGGCCCGGCAGCGTCCCGCGCTCGACCACCGCGACGGGCTCGGACGCCGGGCGCCCGCCGGCGATCAGCCGCGGCGCGATCCGCGGCAGCGCCTTGACGCCCATGTAGAACACGAGCGTCCCGGGGAACGCGGCCAGCGCGGGCCAGTCGAGCGCGGTCTCCGGCTTGGCCGGGTCCTCGTGGCCGGTGACGAAGGCGACGCCGCTGCGCCAGCTCGCGGTGGGTCACCGGGATGCCCGCGTAGGCGGGCGCCGCGATGCCCGCGGTGATCCCGGGCACGACCTCGAACGGGATGCCCGGCCTCGCGCAGCACGAGCGCCTCCTCGCCGCCGCGCCCGAACACGAACGGGTCGCCGCCCTTGAGCCGCACGACGCTGCGCCCGCCGGTGCCGTACTGGACGAGCAGCCGGTCGATCTCCTCCTGCGGCATCTGCGGCCCGCCGCCCTGCTTGCCGACGTAGACGAGCTCGGCGTCGCGCACGCCGTCGAGCGATGCCGGGCGGGATCAGGCGGTCGTAGAGGATCACGTCGGCCGCGCGATCAGCTCGCGCGCCCGCACGGTGATCAGGCCCGGGTCGCCCGGGCCGGCGCCGACGAGGTAGACGGTCACGGCGTCGGCGCCGCCTCGCGCAGCAGCTCGGCGGCGCCGGCGGCGAGCAGTGCGCGACCGCGGCCGAGCCGCCTCGCCGGCCGTCGGCCTCGTCGACGAGCGCATCGTCAGGACTCGAGCCGTCCGGGCAGGCCGACGAACCCGCGCATGCGCGTCGCGCCGCGGCAGCACGCCGACCGGCGTGTGGCAGGACGCGTCCAGCGCGCGCACGACGTGCGCGCTCGGCTCCAGCGCGGCGTGGGTCGCCGCGTGGTCGGCGCGCCGCCGCGGACGCGGCGGGCGAGCCCGCGCGGGCCTGGACGGCGATCACGCCCTGGCCCGGCGCCGGGACGAAGACGCCGTCGTGCAGCAGCGCGCCGGCCTCGCCGCGGCGGCCAGGCGGTCGAGGCCGGCGGCGGCCAGCACCAGCGCGTCGACCTCGCCGGCGGCGCGCTTGGCCAGCCGCGTGTCGACGTTCCCGCGCAGCTCGACGACCTCCAGGTCCGGCCGCGCCGCCAGCAGCTGCGCGCGGCGGCGCAAAGCGCTCGTGCCCACCCGCGCGCCCTCGCGCAGGGACGCCAGCGCGGCCTCGCCGACCAGGACGTCGAACGGCTCGCCGCGCCGCGGCGTGGCGACGATCGCGGTCCCGGCGCCAGCTCGCCCGGGACGTCCTTGGCGGAGTGGACCGCGAGGTCGATCTCGCCGGCCAGCAGCGCGGCCTCCAGCGCGCCGACCCAGCGCGACTTGTCGCCGCGCGCGCGGTCGACGTCGCCGGCCGTCGTGATCGTCACGAGCTCGACCGGCGCCGCCGAGCAGCGCCGCCACCTCGCGCGCCTGGGCGAGCGCCAGCGCGCTCCCGCGGGTGCCCAGCCGCAGCGCGCTCACCCGAGCAGCCGGCGGACTTCGGCGGCCTCGTCGGCCGTCGGCCGCGGCCGGCTCTTCGAGCCCGAACAGCTCGCGCAGCAGCGCGCAGCCGCGCGTGGCGGTGCTCGGCGTCGAGCTCGCTTGCACGCGCTGCGGTGGGCTCGTGCAGCAGGCGGTTGACGACCGCGCGCGCCAGCGCCTCGACGCGCGCCAGGTCGCGCTCGGACATCGACTCCCAGCGGCCGGCGTTCTCGGCCAGCAGCCCGGCGACGACGCGTCGCCGAGCGCGCGCAGCGCGGTCAGCGTCGGCAGGACGTCGAGCCGCCCGAGCCAGCCCGCGAACGTCTGGATCTCGTCCTCGACGATCGCCTCGGCCCGCCGTGCCTCGGCGCGCGCGCACGCTCATGTGCCGCGCGCACCGACGCCTGCAGCGCGTCCATGTCGAGCAGCGTCACGCCGTCGAGCGCGCCGCACGCGGGATCGATGTCGCGCGGCACCGCGAGGTCGACCAGCAGCAGCGGCCGGCCCGCCGCGCGCCTCCATCACGCGCGGCGAGCTCCTCGGCGCCGATGATCGCGTGCGGCGAGGCGGTGGAGGAGACGACGACGTCGGCCCGCTCGAGCTCGGCAGGCAGCGCGTCGAAGGAGCCCGAGGCGCCGCCGAAGCGCTCCGCCAGCGCGATCGCGCGCTCGCGGCGGCGGTTGGCGACGAACATCGTCGTCACGCCATGCGCGTGGAACGCGCGCGCGACCGGCTCGGACGTCTCACCGGCGCCGACGATCACGCACGTGGCGCTCGGCAGGTCGCCGACGACGCGCGCGCGCGGCATCCACGGCGACCGAGCGCCACCGACGCGTGCCCGGCCGAGATCGCCGTCTCGGTCCGCACCCGCTTGCCGGTGGCCAGCGCGGCGCGGAACAGCCGGTTGGTCATCGGCCCGGTCGTGCGCGCGGCCAGCGCCCGCTCGTAGGCGCGCTTGACCTGGCCCTGGATCTCGGCCTCGCCGACGATCATCGAGTCCAGGCCGCGCGACGACCCGGTACAGGTGGCGCGCGGCGTCGCAGTTGCGCTCGACGTAGAGCGTCGACAGCTCCGTCGGCGGGCCGCGCGCGCGCGAGCAGCGCGGCACCGCGACTCGGCCTCACGGGTCGCCGCGACGACGTAGAGCTCGGTGCGGTTGCAGGTGGAGACCGCGACCGCCTCGGTGATCCCGGGCGCGCCACAGCTCGGAAGGAACGCGCTCGACCTGCCCGTCGAGCAGCGCGAGCCGCTCGCGCACCGCGAGCGGCGCCGTCTTGTGCGAGGCCCCGAGCGACGAGCAGCTCGCTCACCGCGCGACCGGCTCCTCGGCTCGTCGGCTCGCGTCGCGCTGCTCGACGCAGCTCGGTCACCTCGCCGAGGTCGCGCTCGATGCGCGCCAGCCGGCCGGCCATGATCGCCACGTAGATGAGGATCAGCGCGAGGAAGACCAGATACGCCGCGGCGACGTACTTGCCCGCCTCGTCGAGCGGGAGCGCGGGCATCAGAGCTGCGGCGCCGCCGAGCGGCGCGGGTTCGGGGCCCACTCGTCGTCGCCCGCCAGCTTGCGCTTGAGCGCCCGCAGCTGGAACGTCGCGTGCTTGGAGGCCAGCTCGTACTTCCACAGCGTCACGAACAGCAGCGCCATGCCGACCAGGCGAGACCAGGAACGTCAGCCGCATCGAGCCGGGCATCGAGCCGCCGGTGGTCGACAGCACGCGCGGGTGCACGAGCGACTCGCGCCATCCGCACCGCCATGAAGTTCAGCGGCACGAACGCGCCCGCGATGATCGAGAACACCGCGGCGTAGCGCGCCTGGCGCTCCGGGTCCTCGATCGAGAAGCGCAGCGGCTGGTAGCAGGCGTAGAGCAGGAAGACGATCAGGAAGCTCACCAGCGTCGGCTCGTCCCACGTCCACCATGGCCCCACGAGGCCGCGCCCAGATCGAGCCGGTGATCAGCGCGCCGACCGCGAGGATCAGCGACAGGTGGATCGCGACGTAGGAGCGCAGGTCGTGCAGCCGGTCGCCCGTGCGCAGGTAGCGGATCCCGTAGACGCCGCCGGCCACGAACCCGCACAGCGCGACGATCGCCAGCGGCACGTGCAGGTAGAAGATCTTCTGGATGAAGCCCTGGTCGGCGTCGTTGGGCGCGTAGAAGAACACGAGCGCGAACGCGCCGACGATGAGCACGACGGTGACGAAGCGAGAGGGTCTTCAGACCCCGGCCGAACACAGCGTCATTCCTCCAGCAGGAAGTCGAAGATCGCGTAGGCGAGCAGCCCGAAGACCAGATCATAGAGACCGAGGATCAGCCAGCCAGCGCGCCTCGAGCGCCCCCGCGCCGCCTTCGGCCAGCAGTGGCGCGCGTCGCGCGCGCGCCCGCGATCACCAGCGGGATCGACAGCGGCAGCGCCAGCAGCGGCACCAGCAGGTCGCGCGCGCGGGTCTGCACGGCGAGCGCCGCGACCAGCGTCCCGACCACCGCGAGGCCGACGTCGGCCAGCAGCGAGCACAGCGACCAGCTCCGGCAGCCCGCGGCCACGGCGATGGCCCGAGCAGCAGGATCGTGAACGCCGGCCACCGACGAAGACCTCGACCGCGCGAGGAACACGAACAGCACGGTCGCCTTGGCCACGAACAGCGCGGTGCGGTCGACCGGCGCCAGCAGGAAGCCGTCGAAGCCGCCCTCCTCGCGCTCGGCCACGAACAGCCGGTTGATGCCGAGCACGGCGGCGAACAGCAGCGTCACCCACAGGATCCCGGCCGCCAGGTCGCCCGTCGACCTCGGCTGGTCGAGCGCGAAGTGGAACAGCACGAACGTCGCGAGCGAGAACAGCACCATCGCGGGGACCGACTCGCGGCGTGCGCAGCTCGAGCCGCAGGTCCTTGCGGATCAGCGCGCCGACGACCGCGCCCTCACGCGTACAGCGCCCGCAGCGTCGGCGGCGGCCACGGCCGCCGCGCTCGCAGCAGCGCCGACGCGCCCGCCGCGCAGCCCGAGCACGAGGTCGGCCTCGGCCAGGCCGTGCTCGGGTCGTGGGAGATCACCACGCGCGTGCCCGCCGCCGCCGAGCAGCGGCGCGACCAGCGCCGGCGGCGCCGGGGTCGAGGCCCGCGAGCGGCTCGTCGAGCAGCAGCAGCTCCGGCTCGTGCAGCACCGCGCGGCAGACCGCGGTCCGCTGGACCATCCCGCGCGAGAACGTGTGCACCGGCTCGTCGGCGCGCGCGCGCATGCCCGACCGCGTCCAGCAGCTCCTCGACGCGCGCCGGCGCGACGCCGTGCAGCCGCGCGTGGAAGCGCAGGTTCTCGCGCGCCGTCAGGTCGCGGTAGAGCAGCGGCTCGTGGCCGAGGAAGCCGATCCGCCCGCGCACCGCCCAGCCCTCGCGCGGCAGCTCGCGGCCGAGCACGCGCGCCGTCCCGCGGTGCGGGCGCAGCAGCGTGGCGAGGATCCGCAGCAGCGTCGTCTTGCCGGCGCCGTTGGCGCCGAAGACCGCGAGCGTCTCGCCCTCCTCGACAGCCAGCGTGACCCCGGCGAGCGCGACCCGCTCGCCGTAGGCCCGGCCGACGTCAGCCAGCTCGATCGCTCTCATGGTGCGACGAGTCCCCGCGCAGGGTGCGCACCACGTGCTTGAGCGTCGGCGCGAGCACCGGGAAGAGCTGGTCGATCGACTTCGGCGAGCCCGGGAAGTTGACGATCAGCGTGCGCCCGCGATGCCGGAGACGCCGCGGGTGAGGATGCCGAGCGGCGTGTACTTCAGCCCCTCGGCGCGCATCGTCTCGGCGAAGCCCGGGCGCCTCGCGCTGGATCACCGCCCGCGTCGCCTCGGGCGTGACGTCGTTGGGCGTCAGGCCGGTGCCGCCGGTGGTGAACACGAGGTCGCAGCCCGTCGGCGATGAAGTGGTGCAGCCGGTCCTCGATCAGCGCGAAGTCGTCCGGCACGACCTCCATGGCGACGACCTCGCAGCCGGCCTCCTCGGCGGCGGCGGCGAGCTTCGGGCCCGAGAGGTCCTCGGTCTCGCGGCGCGAGACGGAGGTGGAGACGGTGAGGATCGGCGGCGCGGATGCGCGGAGGGTAGCGCTCGGGCCGCGGCGTCGGCTGCGTCGTGCCGCGCTGGGCGGCCGCGATCAGCTCGCGCACGGCCGGCCTCGTCACCCGCGCGCAGCAGCGCGATCGGGTCGGGCTCGCCGTTGACGATGCCCTCGAAGAACGCCTTGCGGTCCTGGTAGGTGGGCAGCGTGCCCTTGGCCCAGCCGCGCACCTCGTTGAGCAGCACGGCCAGCCGCGCGTAGGGCTCGCCGAAGTCTCGGCGATCTGGCGCCTTCATCCGCTTGGCCAGCGCGGGCGAGGCGCCCGCGGTGGAGATCGCGATCGCCAGCGGGCCGGTGCGCACGATCGCCGGCAGGATGAAGTTGCACAGCGGCGGGACGTCGACGACGTTGACGAGCATCGCCCGCGCGCTCGGCGTCGTCGTAGACGCGCGATGTTCACGTCGGTGTCGTTGGTCGCGGCGATCGCGATGAACGTCGCCTCGAGGTCGCCGGTCTCGTACTCGCGCCGGACCCACTCGATCGAGCCCTCCGCGGCCAGCTCTGCAGCTCCGGCTCGGCCTCGGGCGCGATCAGCACGACGCGGCCGTCGCAGGCCAGCAGGCCCTCGACCTTCTCGAGCCCGATCTCGCCGCCGCCGACGACGACGCAGCGCCGGCCGGTGAGCTTCAGGCACGCGATGTAGAACGGCGTGTCGAGCATGTCGCGCACGCAGGTCTGGTCGCAGATCCCGCGGCGGTACTGGCAGACGCACTCTTTCCCGGCATAGGCCTGAGCTGGCATGTCGCTACCACCGTACTAACTGCAGATGGAGCGGGTATTTCGACGACTCCTCGCTCCTACGGCGAGGTCGTGGGGCATCGGCTGACCGGGCTGTCCGGCCCGCGCGCGCTGCTGGTGATGGCCGCGCACCCGGTCGCGTTCGCGGGCTTCTTCGCCCACACCGGCGCGCTCGACGACCCCTACGCGCGCCTGCGCCGGACCGCGACGGTGATGGACGCGTCGCGTTCGGCACCGGCCGCGGCCGACCGGCTGACGGCGCGCGTGCGCGCCATGCACCGACGGGTCACCGGCGAGCTGGCCGAGGCCGGCGGGCCCGTTCCCGGCCGGCACGCCGTACCGCGCCGACGACCCGAGTTGCTGCTGTGGATCCTGGCCGCGCTGGCCGAGTCGGCGATGCTCGTCTACGGCAAGTACGTGCGCTCGCTGTCGCGCGACGAGCTCGACGCGCTGTGGCGCGACTACCGCGTCGTCGGGCGGCCGCTTCGGGCTGCGCGAGCGCGACATGCCGCGCGACATCGACGGCCTTCGAGGCCTACATGGCCGCGCATGTACGCGAGCGGCGACCTGCTACGTCACGCCGCCGGCGCGCGAGCTGGCGCATCGACATCGTCTTGCACCCGCCGGTGCCGCTCGCGGCCTGCGGCCGCTGGTCGAGCTGGTCAACCAGATCACGGTCGGCCTGCTGCCGCCGCGGCGTGCGCCGCCAGTACGGGTTCCGTGGGACCCGGTGCGCGCGGTCGCGTTGCACGGCGGCGCGGAGTACGTCAAGCGCGCTGGCCGTGCTACCCGCGGTTCCAGCTGGGCTGGATGGGCGTCGGCAGGAGGTTCGCGAGCATGACAGGACGACGCCCTCGAAGACCAGCGCCTCGCAGCACGGCACGACGGCGGGCGCGCGGACGGCGATGACGATCACCCGGAAGAACCCGGGGATGCCGAAGACGTACTCGACCACGCGACGTTGATCAGCAGCGTCGAGACGTTCACGCCGCTCATCGCCGCGATCGCGGGACGACGACCGGCAGCGCGTGCCGGTAGACCACGCGCCGCTCGGCGCAGCCCCTTGGCGTGCGCGGTGCGGACGAAGTCCTCCTGCAGGTCCTCGGGCAGCGACGCCTCGGTGATCCGCAGCGACGAACGCTGCGAGCGGGAGAGCTGCGCAGCAGCCACGGCACCCACATCGCACTGCAGAAGTGCAGCGGGTCCTCCCCAGCGGCGCGTAGCTGCCGGCGTCGGCGAGGAACGAGATGGACGAACTCGCTCGCCGCTCGACGCGAAGTAGAAGACCACCAGCAGCGCCTGGAAGAGGACCGGCGCGGAGAGCTGCAGCGCGGTCGAGGAGGTGCAGCGACGCGCGTGCGTCGGCGCGCCCGGCCGCATGGCGCAGAAGCGGCCGCCCGCGACGCCCAGAGCGTGCCGCACCAGCAGCGACCGCCGAGACGGCAGCGCGAGGCCGCCCGGCCACGCCGCTCCGCGGCCGCA
This sequence comes from uncultured Actinomycetes bacterium, assembly GCA_963769985.1. Lineage (GTDB taxonomy): Bacteria > Actinomycetota > Acidimicrobiia > Acidimicrobiales > JACCXE01 > JACCXE01. The sequence goes on from CAVYNR010000012.1 coordinate 16,547, forward strand.
CGCTCGCGACCGTCGCCGGCACGCGTCGGGCGGCGCACAGCGGCGATCGCCCGGGCTCGCGCCGGCTGGCTCGTCCGCAGCCTCGGCCGCCGTCGACGCCGAACCCGCCTGGAGCGAAGCGCGTCGCGCAGGTCGCGCGGGCGTGCTGCGTGACCGCGCTCGCCAGCCGCGTCGCCGACCACGTCGTGCGCTCAGGAGGACATGGCCGAGTGACGCGGCGCCGCGCACGTCGACGATCAGCACCTGGGCGTCGGCCATACCCGACGTTCATGTATGGCCGACGCCGCTGTGGTACGGTCAGCGGACCAATTGGACGCCATGCTGTCTGCTGAACGGACCACTTTCCGCCCGCTCCAGCGCTACGAGCAGATCGCCGAGCGCCTGGCGGCCGACATCCGGTCCGGCGTGCTCGCGCCGGGCGAGCGGCTGCCGTCCGAGCGCGACCTCGCGCGCTCGCTCGAGGTCAGCCGCGCCTCGGTGCGCGAGGCGATCGCGCGCTGCAGGTGCAGGGCGTGGTCGAGACGCGGCAGGGCGCGGGCACGTTCGTCGCCGGCGCCGCCGCCGGCGCGAGGGCGCCGCACGACGCGAGCCCGTCGGCGGTGCTCGAGGCGCGCGCCCAGCTGGAGCCCGCGGTCGCCCGCCTGGCCGCCGCCCGGGCGCAGCCGGACGCCGCCGCCGAGAAGCTGCTGGCCGCGATGGAGGCCGAGCCGGTGGACATCGCCACCTGGAACGCCTCCGACCGCCTGTTCCACCGCCAGCTCGCGGCGATGACCGGCAACCCGGTCCTGCTCGCGTTCGCCGACCACGTCGCCGCGCTGATGGACCAGCCGCTCTGGCAGCGCCTGCGCGACGACTCGGTCGCCACCCCCGGCCGCACCCGCATCCACGTCGGCCGAGCACCGCATGATCTACGAGGCGATCGTCGCCGGCGACGCCGAGGCCGCCGCCTTCTACTCCTCCCAGCACATCAACCGCGTCCGCACCTACATGGAGCTCTCCTGACATGCGCTTCGAAGGCATCATCCCCGCCGTCACCACGCCGTTCACCGCCTCGACGCGGTCGACGTCCCGGCCCTCAAGGACAACATCGAGAAGCTGATCGAGGCCGGCGTGCACGGCTTCGTCGCCACCGGCACGATGGGCGAGGCGGGCTCGCTGAGCAGCGAGGAGCGCCGCGCGGTCGTGCGCGCCGTGGTGGAGGCCGCCGCCGGCCGCGTGCCGGTCACCGCCGGCGTGTCCTCCGGCTCGGTCGCGCCTCGCTCGCCTACGCGGCCGACGCGCGAGGCCGGGGCGACGGCGTCATGTCGCTGCCGCCGCTCGGCTACCGCGCCGACGAGGATGAGGTCGTCGCCTTCTATGACGAGCTCGCCGCCGCGGCGGCGTGCCGGTGATGGCCTACAACAACCCGGAGGCGTCGGGCGTCGACATGCCGGCCGCGCTGATCGCGCGCATCTACGAGCGAGGTCGACGCGCGTCGTGGCGATCAAGGAGTGCTCCGGCGACGCGCGCCGCATCCCCGCGCTGCTGACCTCGACGGCGAGCTCGAGGTGATCGTCGGCGGCGACAACTGGGCGCTGGAGGGCTTCGCGGCCGGCGCGACGGCTGGATCACCGGCGTCGGCGTCTCGCCCCGCGCGAGATGCGTCGAGCTCTATGACCGTCGCCCAACGACCTGGCCCGCGCGCGCGACGTGTACCGTCGGCTGCTCCCCGTGGCCCGCTTCGACATGACCTCCAAGCTCGTCCAGTACTTCAAGGCCGCGCAGGACGCCGTCGGCTTCCACGGCGGCCCGACCCGCGCGCCGCGCCTGCCGCTGAAGGCCGACGAGGTCGCGGCGCTCGAGGCCGCGCTCGCGATCCTGCGCGAGCCGGCCGCCGGCGTGAGGGCCGCCCGCTACTTCGCGGCCGTCGACTCCCACACGGAGGGGATGCCGACGCGCGTCATCACGGGCGGCGTCGGCCCGATCCCCGGCGCCACGATGCTGGAGCGCAAGCTCCACTTCGAGACCACATGGACGAGCTGCGGCTGCTGCTGATGCGCGAGCCGCGCGGCCACGGCGCGATGTCGGGCGCGATCCTGCAGCCCCCGACGCGCCCGGACGCCGACTGGGGCGTCATCTTCATCGAGGTCCCGGCTGCCTGCCGATGTGCGGGCACGGCACGATCGGCGTCGCGACGGTGCTGGTCGAGACCGGGATGGTCGAGGTCACCGAGCCCGAGACGGTGATCCGGCTGGACGTCCCGGCGGGCCTGGTCGAGGCGCGCGTCGCGGTCGAGAACGGCCGCGCCCGCTCGGTCACGATCCGCAACGTCGCCGTCGTTCCTGCACGCCCGGGACCAGGTCGTGGACGTCGCCCGGCCTGGGCGCGGTGACGTACGACATGGCCTTCGGCGGGAACTTCTACGCGCTCACCCCCGCCGCCGACGCCGGGCTGGTGGTCGACCCGGCGCGCTCGCGCGAGCTGGTCAGGCGGGCCTGGCGGGATGGCGGCGATCAACGCGGCCGACCGCCCGGTCCACCCGGCGGACGCCCGGATCGCCGGCTGCCACCACGTGGTCTTCCACGAGCCGGGCCGCGACGGCGCGGACGCGGTCGCCGCGACGTCGATCCACCCGGGGTGGCTGGACCGCTCCCCGTGCGGCACCGGGACCTCGGCGCGGATGGCCCAGCTGCACGCCCGGGGCGAGTCGCGGTCGGTGAGCCGTTCGTCAACCAGTCGGTCATCGGGACCCGCTTCACCGGCCGCGTGGTCGAGGAGACCACGGTCGCGGGCGGCCCGCGGTCATCCCTGAGATCACCGGCCGCGCGTGGATCACCGGGATGGGCCAGTACCTGCTCGACGCCGAGGATCCGTTCCCCGCGGGGTTCGCCCTGAGTTAGAACGGCAAGCACTGAGGGGTGGGAGTGGCGCCCCCTTCCGGGTCAGACTCGCCGTCGTCCTGCGCTAGGCGCGGCTCTCGCGCTCGCTGCCGGGTGTTGGGACACCGACAGATACGGGCGTGGTACCGACACCCCCGGCCGAAGCGGGCTGCCGTGATCGATTTCCGCGAGCAAGGGGACCGGCCGCGCGGACGTGCGTTACGTATGTTGCCGCACGCGACCGTTAGGTAACGCACGTCGGCAACGCGCCAACTCGACCGCGCGGGTGTGATCGAGAGGGGCCGCCGCGGACGGGGTTCGACCAAAACGACCACTCACCTCTGCAGAGCAGTGGTTTCCGGCGCTGGCAGGCTTCATCGACTCGATCCCCCGCACGAGCGCGTCGAGGCCGAACTCGAAGCGCGCGTCCGGCTCCGCCTCTGACGTGCAGCGGCTCCGCCATCGCCACGATGTGCGGGAAGCGGTCTGAGGGCAGCGAGGGCCGTAGTAGCTGCCGCAGCTCGACGAATAGCGTGCCTCGGCCTGTTCTCTTGGGCAGGGTGTACAAGGAACTCCTCGTAGGCGGTGGCGGTCGCGTAGAGCGGGAGGACGTCGACCGCGTAGGCGATGACGTGGTCCGGGAGGCCGGCGTCGAAGCAGGACGCCGAGCAGGCCGTTGATTAACTTGAAGGGCGTTCGGGCCGGTCGGGTATTGTTGCCGAGTGCACGCCTGGGCGAGGTCGCGGTGGGCACCGAGGCCGCTGCGGATGCTCGCGGATCGCGTGCCTTGAGCTGGTCCTGCCACGGACCGTTGCCCACCTCGGGGGTGGGGAGGTCGCCCGCGAGGCGGTCGATCATCAGCGCGAGCAGCTCCTCCTTGCCCTCGACGTGCGCGTAGAGGGAGGCGGGCCCGGTGCCGAGGCGCTCGGCGACCGCGCGCATGTTGAGGGGCGTCCATTACTCCCGCCCTCGTCGAGGAGCGCCATGGCGGCATCGACGACCGCTTCGCGGGGTCAGCGTGCGCCGCGTGGGCGCGCGCTTGGCGGGTCGCCGTCACGTTGAAGCGCGGCACGGACGGCACGTTGAGTTGGGGGCCGATGTCGATCACGCCCGACGTCGAGGACAACCACATCTACACGCTCTCGGTGCTCGACGCGCAGGGCAAGGCGCTCACCCGTGTCCCGGTCGACCATGAGGCAACCGGTCACGGCAACCAGCAGGCGGGCGATCCAACCAAGGGGGGCTTCTTCGCCCAAGCGCCTCTCATTGATGGCGCTACGACGATCGCGCTGGAAGCACCCGACGGCAAGGTGCTGGCCAGCCGCACCGCGAGCGCGCACACGCCGAAAGTGACGATCACGTCTCCCGCCGCCGGAGCGTCGGTTCGGACGCGACTTCACCATTTCGTGGACTGCGACCGACGAGGACGGCGACGCGCTCACCGCCGACGTGCAGTGGAGCAACGACGACGGCGCCACGTGGCACGTCGCCGCGCTCGCCACGTCAGCTACTTCGGTTGCGGTCAACGACGCGATGGCGTTGCCGGGCGGCGCGGTGCGCGTGCGCGTGTGGGTGACCGACGGGTTCAACACGGGTAGCGCCGCGTCCCAGGCGTTCACCGTGCCGGGTGCGAAGCCGCGCATGCTGCTGACCGGTCCGGGTGTGACGGTGCCGCGCTATGCCATCGCGCGTTCTCGGCGAGCGTGACCGATCCCGAAGACGGCGTTCTCAAGAAAGTGAACTGGTCGTCGTCGCTCGACGGCCCGCTCGGCGATGACGCCGTGGTCGAAACACGCGGTCTTTCCGTCGGCGAACACGTCGTGACCGCAATCGCCAAGGATTCCGATGGCAACGAGGTGAGCGGGACGACTTCATTGAGCGTTGTCGACGACGGGCGGCGGGCCCCGCGGATTGCGGGAGCGGTCCCCGACGCCGAACGACGCTTTGCGTTGGCGGCGGCATCGTCGGACAAAGACGACGACGGGGGTTCGTCGTCGGTTGGCATCGTGGTGGCGGCGGTAGTCGCCGTGCTCGCCGTCGTCACGACGGCAGTCCTTTTGCGTCGTCGTCGCGGGAGTGCACAAAAGGCATAGCGTCGGCACATGCGACTACGTCGGCACGTCCTGTTGGCCGCAGTAGTTGCACTACTGCTCTCCACGGTGGTGGGAGCGATCGGTCAAATCCCGCCGTCGCTCAGCCTGAATCCCACACACGGCGTCGTCGGTTCGTCGGTGACGGCCACCGGCGCCAACTTCTCGCCCGGCGGGACGGCGACGCTCTACATGGACTCTGCGGTGGAGGCGAACCAACTCACGACCGCAACGATTAACGACAGCGGCGGGTTCTCGAAAAGCTTCGTCGTGCCGAACAAGTCCGTCGGCCCCCACACGGTGATCGCATGCAAAGGCGGGCGGGCAGGGGCGTGCGTCGAGCAAGCCAGCGCCACCTTCACAATCGACGCGCCGCCGCCGGCCCCCACGACGACAACCACGGTGACAACGCCGCCGCCGGGAGGCACGACAACGCCGCCGACGCGGGCCACAACCACGACGCAGAAGGGCATCACCAACCCGTCCACGACCAACCCGGGCGATCCGCCCGCGCCGTCGAGCACGTTGCCGCTTGGCGTAGCGACGACAACGACACAACTTGGCCTGTCCGGCAACACCGACCAACCCGACATCGAGGTCGGCGCGATCGAGATCACACAGGGCGTGCAGGACCTGAAGAACCGCGTCCCACTCGTCGCCGACAGGCGAACGTGGGTGCGCGTTTATCCCGAGTCCGACAACGGGCCGTTGTTCGAGTGGCCGAACATCGACGGCGCCATGCAGCTCAAGACTGGCAACAAGACGACGGTGATCTATCCCGAGAACGGTCCGATCTCAACGCACGGGTCGCTTGATCGCACCAACCTCGACCACACCCTCAACTTCATCATCCCGAACGCGCACACCGCCGTTGGCGATACGACGTTCCGGGTGTTGGTGTGGGCCTCCAGTCCGTCATCGATCAAGAACGAGACGAATCCCAAAGACAACGAGTTGAAGGTGACTGAGCACTTCTGGAAGGGCGAGAACCCTTACCTCTACGTCACCGCGCTCGACCCGTCGGCCAACCCGGGCGACGAGCCCAGCGCGACGGTGATGGGCACGGTGCAGGAGTGGTTGGGCAACGACCTGCTCGATCTCCACCCCGTCACTGACCCGGGCTTCCTCGTGTTCAAGGATCCCGTCGTGCCAGGAGATGAAGCGGAAGAGAAAGGCATTTGGGATCTAACGAAGAGGCGAAGCGAACCGTTGCTGCGCCTCTTGTGGCTGCACAACCTGGTCGGCTTCTCCGAGGACATGAAGCTGGCCGGAATCTTCAACGAGACGCTCGACGCGAGCGGCTACAAAGGATGGTCGATCCCCTCGTACTACTCCTTCTGGACAATGAAGGCCGCGGGCGTGGCGGCACACGAGCTCGGGCACGACCGCGGCCTCGGCCACGTCGGGTGCAAGGACACCAAACCGGTCGACAATGTTCCTGACGAGCTGAAGGGCGGCGGCCTCGACGAGTCGTATCCATTCGCGTTTCCCAACTGCAAGTTCGCGCCGCTCGACAAGCGGGGTTATTACGGCTTCCAGACCTATCGCGACAAGCCGTTCGTCTTCAGCAATGACCCGTCGTCACCGAACGCGGGCTGGCCGCAGATGAGCTACATGAGTTCGAAATCCAAATGGAGCGATCCGTATCACTACTGCAAGTTGCTCACCGCGTACGGCGTGCCCTGCAGTCCCAACGATCTGGGGATTCCCGGCAAGAGCGGCGGTGGCGGTCCGAAGGCGGACTGCAAGCCGAAGAAAGACGGCATCAAATTGCAACTCTGTGTCGGAAACGACGCCCAACCGGAATTTCTCGTCCCTGAAGATCCCGTCAACGTGTTTCAGATCTCGGGCGGGCTCGACCTGTTGCACGGCACCGGCACGATCAAGCAGACCGCGGTCGGTGACTTCAGTCAGCCGCTGTCCGGTCCCAAGAAGGGCAGGCTCAAGTACCCGAATCTCGTATTGAAGGCGGGTTCGACCTCGCAGTACGCGATCGCGTTGTTCGACGCGAACGACAAGGTTCTGGCGCGCGTCCCCGTGAGGACGGAGGGCTCCGGTCACGGCAACGACCAAGACGCAGATCTCGAGCACTCCGTGTACTTCGAGACGGTGCCTATGACCCAAGGCGTCAAGAAGATGCGGCTCGAGGGCCCCGGTCACAAGGAGCTCGCAGCGCGCACTGCCACCGCGAGCGCGCCGAAGGTTGCGATCACCGCTCCCACCGCGGGGGCGAGCGTCGGCCGCGACTTCACGATCTCCTGGTCGGCGAGCGACGCAGACGGCGACGCATTGACGTCGCACGTGCAGTGGACAAACGACAACGGCGCCACGTGGCACGCCGTCGGCACCGGCTTGACCAACGCGTCGGTCAACGTGACCGACGCGTTAGCGCTGCCGGGCGGCAAGGTCCGCGTACACGTGTGGGTCAGCGACGGGTTCAACACTGCGTCGGCAACATCGAAGCCGTTCACCGTGGCCGAGGCGAAGCCGTACATGATGATCAGCGGCCCGGGCGCGACCGTGCCGCGATACGCGCTCACACGCCTGGGTGCGAGCCCGTTCGACCCCGAGGACGGCCGATTGACGAACATCAGTTGGTCGTCGTCGGTCGACGGAACAATCGGACGCGGCACGGTGCTCGAGACCCGATCGCTGTCGCTCGGTGATCACGTCGTCACCGCAACGGCCAGTGACAAGGACGGCAACGAGGTGAGCGGGACGACATCGTTCACGGTTGTCGACGACGGGCGACCGGCGCCGCGCGTCGCCGGCGCGGTGCCTGAGGCCGAACGGCTGCTGGCGCAGAACACCTCGGCGACGAAGGATAACGACGACGACGACGGCAACAACGCGCTGCTCTATGGCGGCGTCGCCGCTGCGGTAGCGGCGGCGGTTGCTGCGGGCGGCGGTGTCTGGCGTCGTCGCCGTCGACAACCGCGCCCGCAGGTTTGATGGCACGAGACGGTCGTGTTCAGAGCGGTTTGGACTGAATTCACGACCATCTCATGGCAAGTAACTTCGCTACGTGACCGAGGCGAAATCTGCGGCGCGACCGGGGTTTGGTCGACTCGCGCTGGAGCAGCGCATTCCGTTCGAGATGGGCGCGTTCCTGGCGGCGTCGCCGTTGCTGCGCACGCTCGGGCGCGGCGACAACCACCCCGTGCTCGTGCTGCCGGGGTTCTCGGCGTCGGACGTGTCGACGGTGCCGCTGCGCGGCATCATCCGCAGCCAGGGCTACTGGGTGCACACGTGGGGGCTCGGGCGCAACATCGGGCCGACGGAAAAGATCGTGACCGGCATGGTCGAGCGGTTGCAGTTGCTCAACGAACGCCACGACGCCAAGGTCAGCCTCATCGGCTGGAGCCTTGGCGGTATCTACGCCCGGGCACTGGCGCGGTTGTTCCCCGAGTCGGTGCGCCAAGTCATCACCCTCGGCAGCCCGTACCGGTTGCGCGACGCCAACTCCACGCCGGTCGGGCGCATGTTCCGCCGTTACCAAAGCCAGCACGTGCTGTCGGCGGCCGACCGCGCCGCTATGCCCGCCGAGCAGGACATGCCACCGCTGGAGATGCCGTCGACGTCGATCTACACGCGCACCGACGGCATCGTCCACTGGTCACACTGCGTCGACGCCGAGGGTCCGTTGCGCGAGAACATCGAGGTGCGCGCCTCGCACGTGGGGCTCGGCGTGAGTCCCGCCGCGATCATCGCCATCAGCGACCGTCTGGCGCGCGCCGAGGGCGACTGGGCACCGTTCAAACCCAACGCGCTCGTGCGCAGCCTGTTCCCCAAGCCCGTCTGGTGGACGCCGTCGGTCTAATTCCCGCTTCTTGCGAAAGAGGAGGGTTAAACCGCGCCGCCGGCGGCGAGTAGTTCGTTGTAGGCGTCTTCGATGTTGCGGCGCAGACCGGCGGGGTCTTCGACGGCGACGGGGTCCACGAGCAGCCCCATGTCGAGCGAGCCGTTGTTGCTGATGGTGGTGATGTTGGCGGCGGTGCCGGCGACGGGGCCAAGCGGGATGAGCGAAAGCACTTTCGCACCCGCCATGTAGGTCTGGAACGGCGCGCCGCGCAGGTTCGACGTCGCGATGTCGATGCTGGCCGCCTGCTGGCGGGCGACGCGGGTGGTCACCGACGTCGGCAACAGGTTGGCGATGCCCGCGATCGTGCTCATCGCCCCGCGGCCGCTCACCGCGTTCTTGCGCTGCTCCATCAGCTCGAGCAGTTGCGTGAAGCGCTCCTCGGGCGACATCGACTCGCCACCCGGCACCTGCAGCGGCACGGGCGTGAACGAGTTGCCGCCCATCGCCTTGTCGGTGCGGGTGCTCACGACGAAAGTCATGTTGATCGCTTCGACGGGGGTGTTGCGCTCGGCGTGATACGCCAGCGCGCCCATCGCCGCGCCGGCCACGAAGAAGTCGTTGACCGATCCGCCCATCGCCTTGGCGGCGCGCTTGGCGTCGTCGAGGTTCACGTGGATCACCTCGAGTTGCCGCTTGCGCGAGCGCTTGGTCCACAACGGCGCCTGCGCCTTCACGCTGCGTCCGCCGGACGCGGTGTTGATGGTGGAACGCACTGAGTCCGCCGCGCCGGTGACCATGCCGGCGATCTTCGACGGGTTGGTCACGATGCCGGCGGCGTCACCGACGGCGCGCGACACGATGCCGCCTTGGCGGCGCAGCGTGTGACGCAACGTCAGCGTGGCGGTGTCGAGGATCGAGTCGCTCATGTCCGCACCGGCCTCGATGAGTTCGCCCTGTTCGGCGGCGACGGCGTCGGCGAAGATCTGATCGATGTCGACCTCGGGCGGCGCCGGCGTGTCGGCTTCGAGGTCGGTGTACACCTCGGCCATGCGCAGCGCGCCGACCCCGTCGGCCACCGCGTGGTGCTGCTTGGTGAGCAGCGCTCCCTTGCCGCCTTCGACGCCCTCGATCGCGTAGAACATCCACAGCGGGCGCGTCCGGTCGAAGGGCTCCTCGTGCAAGCGCGTGATCAGGTCGTAGAGCTGGCGCAGCGATCCCGGCGCCGGTAGCGCGATGCGGCGCAGGTGGTAGTTGAGATCGAAGTCGGGATCCGTCGCCCAGATCGGCGGGGCGAGACGGCCGAGGCCGGGCACGATGCGTTCGCGCAAGCGCGGCACGCGGGTCAGCCCGTAGCGGATCTTCTTCACCATGAGGTCGAAGTCGACGGGCTTGTCGAGGATCGTGAGCGCGGAGCCGTTGGGGTTCATCCACGGGTCCTTCTCGATGTTCCACATCAGCGCTTCTTGGTCCGACAGGCGCCGCTCGAACGACAGCTCGCGCTGGCGGTCCATCGTCGCCTCCTTGGGGGCGGACTTGGGCGCGGACTTGCGCGGTGATTTGGGCGCGGCCTTCTTCGCAGCGTTTTCAGCCATGTCCATTCCTACCCCGTCGGCGCGCCGGTCCTACACGACGTCGTCGATATAGATGACGACCGGTTTGTCCGGTTGCGCGCCGGTAGAGGGCCGCATCCGGCCCAGATACATGGCGCGGGGCAGATACGGGTCGAGCGCGACGATGACCTCGTTGTCGCCCGGCTGCATCTGCAACGGGCTGGGCACGCCGTCGTGGACCGCCGTTCCCATGTTCTCGCCCGCTCGCACGGCGTGCATCTGGACGCCGCCGAGGCTCATCGGGTTGGGCGCGGTGAACTTCACGATCACCTCGCCCTTGGTGCCGGTCCACGACGGGCGACAGCCGAGTTGCGCGGACACGAAGATGTCGACGATCTCGCCGATCGGGTTGGGGCGGCGCCGTTCGCCCTTCGCGCTCGAGGTGTCGGTGCCGGTATGGGTTTCGTCGTCGCAGCAGTGGGAGTTGTGATGGCTCAGCGCGGCGTCGACGAAGACCCCGGCGAGCTTGCCCCACGCGTCGCCGACGGCCTTGTTGTCGTTCTTGCTCATTTCAGAACCACCATCCCGCCATCACCATTTGCTGGGTCCACAGCGGCCACAGCCACTTGGGCGGCAGCACCATGCCTTCGATGCGCACGACTTTCAGGACGCGCATCTTTCGGTGCACGCCCTCGTCGGTCAACGCCACGAACCCGTAGTCGACCGTGACCTTGCCGTCGTCGGGGGGCAACGTGGTGTTGTGCCCGGCGAGGTCGTACGCGGTCACGACGAGGCCCGGCTGTTCGATGTAGCTGACGAGCAGGTTGGTGGTCAGCGGTGTGCCGCTAAAGAGCGGGCCGACCTTTTCCTGAATGGTGCCGGTCCAGTTGCCCGACGAGGCGGGCGTGCCCGAGATCACGTCGACGCTTTGGAAGAACGACGGGTTGTACGTCGGCCAGTTGCGCGGGTCGATGCCGCCGCGGCAACGGTCCCACGTCGCACTCGTGCACATGTCGAACTCGAGATACAGCACGTCGAGCGGTTGACCGCTGACTTCGACGGTGCCGGGGCGCGCCGTGCTGACGAACTCCATGGTCACCAGTTCCGACAGCATCGCCGCGGTCTCGGCGGCGGCGCCGGTGCAGTTCCAACCGCCGGGTACGGGCACGGCGTCGTAGGCGCCGACGAACGCCGCCTTGAACTTGTCGACAACGTCTTGGGTTACCTCGTGGAAGGCGAGCAACCGGCCGACGGCGTCGCGCAGTTCGATCTCCGACGCGACGGGATCGCCGACGTCGGGGAACCGCGACACGATCAGCGCGCCGAGCGCCGCCAGTTCGGCCTCGTTGGCGCCGGTGGCGTCGAACAGCCGCAGCGTGAGCACGTACGCGAGGTTGGCGGCGTAGCGGTCGCGCCGCGTGTCGAGATCAAGCGACGCCGTCAGGTTGGTCAGCGCCTCCTCGACACCAGTCTCGGCGAACACCTCGGCTTGCGCGTCGTCGCCCAGCTGGGTCGGGTCGATGTCCGGCGTGAGCTCGCGATAGAGCACGACCAGGCCGAGGTCGACGTCGGTCAGCATCGGCGCACCGCGATCACTTGCCGCGCTTGGTCGTCGCGGCCTTCTTCTTCGTCGCGGTCTTCTTTTTCGCCGTCGCCGTCGCCGTTGCCGAACGCGACTCCGATGCCGCCGGTGCGAACGCGCCGATCATCTCGATCATCGCCGCGCTCGTCTCGATCATGTCCTTGGCGGCTTGCTTCATCACGCTGGTCATGTCGGCGACCGCGTCGTCGGCGGTGTACTCGCCCCGCGCGTTGGCGGCGGCGGCGCGCTGCCAGACCTCGCCGTACTGACCCATGCGTTCCGCTATGCCGCCGAGCAACTCGCCGATCTTGGCGACGGGTTCGTCGCTCATTGCGTGCGCTCGCTGAACGCCTTCGACCACGGTCGCAGGAGTGACAGCGCGAGGTTGATGCTTTCGGTGATGACGGGCGTCGCCCGGTCGATCGCGTCCGACGCCTCGTTCTTGATCGTCTCGGCGTCCCACGTCGTGTCGGCGTCGCTGACCAACTCGTAGACGTGTTGCAGCTGGTTGAGCCCGACCTGCACGGCTTCGCTCACGATCGCCGCCGCCTGCGCCGCTTCCGATGTTCCGCCGTTACCCATCGAATCTCCCTCCCTGCCCCGACGTACGTTAGACAAACCAGTCGCTGAAGACCCGGTGGAAGCGGTGACGGCCGGCCAGTGCGTTGGCGGCTTCGAGTCCTGATAGGACCGCCGCTTCGATGCAGCCGGCGTTGAGTCCGCTGTCGGTCCAGTCGCCGGCGAGCACCATGTTGTCGAAGCCGCTTTCGTCGGGACGCAGCCGGTATTTGTTGGTGCCGGGCAGCGACTGCACGTAGCGGTCCGACGGATCCACGTTGGCCCGCCAGTACTGCCCGCACACGACATCGGGCCCGAAACCGGGCAGGAGCCGGACGAGATCGGTCTCGCAAAAACGGTTCGACGTGTCGCGCACGCGTTGGGTCTCGCGCGCCGCGTGGGCGGCCCAGTCGCCCGTAGACGGGGGCCACGCGCTGTCGAAGGTGTTGCAGAAGTACGCGATCGACTTCGGTTCGTCGCTCGCGGGCCAGTCCTCGACGCCGAGGAGCTGGGGCATCGACGCCCACGTGTCGAACCCGTCGACGTAGCCGGTGATGGTGGTGCCCGGTGTCGGCCAGCCGAGGTCGTCTTCGCGTTCGCGCAGCCAGAGCTGCAAGGACTGGGTGGCGACGGTGGCGATGTTGTCGACCATGTCGCGCCACTCGGGCCGCGCGTCCATGAGTTCCGCGCACACGTGGCCCGCCATCGGCGGGGGGATGGCGAATACGACGTGGTCGAAGTCGACGCCTCTATATAACGAACGCGTTTCGGCGTCGGGCCACGTGCACCACGCCGCCTCGAGCGGTTGGCCGACGACGGCGTCGCCGCACGCCAACTGTTCGGCGAGCGGTTCCGCGGGGAAGCACGGCATGCCGTTGACGCGCACCAGGGGCTCGTAGCGCTCGACGCGGTCCGCGAGCGCGACCTGCCGGCCCAGCGTGATCGACTCGATCGACTCGCCGTCGTCGGAGACGTGCAGCGCGTCGACGCGATGGAAGAACTCGAACTCGACGCCGCGGCCGCGCAGCACGTCGTACAGCGGCGCGAACACCACGTCGCCCATGCCGGCGGTCATTTTCCAGAAGAACGCGCCCTTGTAGTCCACCAGCGTCTTCATGCTCAGCACCGCGCCGAGACCGGCACCGAACCCCTGCCGGTTCGGGTCGCCGCCGGCGTGAGCGAACACGAGGTCGTAGAGGCCGCGCACGTAGGTCGACTCGATCGTGGTTTCCGACGCGCCATGGCGACGGATCCAGTCGCAGAACTCCTCGTCGTCAAGCTCCGCGATGGCGCCCGGGCGACTGAACAGACCGTCGGCGATCGCGCCGCGCACGACCGCGGCGATTATCCCGATCAGGTGCCAGCCGTGGCGTGCACCCCACACATCGGTCGCCAGCGCGGAGACGACGTCGCGCGCTTCGGCGAGTGCGACGTCGAGCGCGGCGATGGCTTCGGCGCCCGCGCGTTGGGCCACCGGGCCGCTCGCCAGCGCGAGCCCTTCGACCAGCGCGCCGGCCACGAGGATCGACGTGGCCGGGGTGGAGACCGGACGCGGCCGTTCGGGCGACGGGGTGAGCACGGGGAGCGGTTCGGCGTCGTCGAACGACTCGACGAAGTCGCGCAGCAGGCGGGCGGCGCGCCGCAGCAAGTCGAACTGCGTGGCCGGCGCCGGGTTGCCGTCGCCCGGCAGCAGGTCGTTCTCGGCGAAGTGACCGATCCAGGGGCGCCACACCCCGTCGTGGCGGTCGACCATGCCGATGTCGGAGGACGGGATGAACGCGTCGCGCCAGTCCAGGTCGAGCGATTCGTACACGTCGCGCACGAGCCGGAACGCGTTGTCGTAGTGGCCGAGCCACACGTGCAGGCCGTGCTCCTCGATGCGGCCGTGTTCGCCGCGGCTGCTCGCGCCCTTGCCGCCGAGGCGCCACCCGCGCTGGAACACGGTGATCGCACTGAAGCGGTCGCGCCAGCCGGGCTCGCTTAGACGCCACGCGGCGGCGAGTCCTCCCATGCCGCCGCCGAGGATCGCCACTCGCCGCGTGCTCACTATGTTCTCCAGACCATGGTCAGCCAACGACCGATCGACCTGTCGGCGATCGAAGAGGCGATCTTAATTTGGGAACAGGGATCGGTTCCGTGGAACAGCCAAGTCGACGTGTCGGCCCCGCGGCTCGATCCCGTCCGCGTGCGCGTGGCCTACAACGCCGCGCTCGTCCACCATCCGTTGGCGGGGTCGGCGATCCGACGCGATCGACGGGGACGCTTGCAGTGGGTACGCGACCCATCGCCCGACATCGGTGAGATAGCGGTTGTCGAGTGCCGGGATGACGAGGCGGTGGACCGACTGCGCATGGCCAACCTCGACGCGCCACTCGCCATGGATAGGGCGCCGCTGATCCGCGCGGTGATCGCGCGCACGCCGACCGACGACGTGCTGCTGTCGTGTGTAAGCCACGTCATGTGCGACGGCATGTCGGTGTTCCGGCTCGCGCGGTCGGTGGGGCGGGCCTACCGCGGTGTCGCTGACCCCGCTCCCGCCGTCGACATCGTCGCAGCGCACCGCGTGCTCGCTCCCGCGCCGGCCCGGACGTTGTCGGACCTGGCGCAACGGTGGGCGACGCGTCTCGAAGTTTGCGAGCGCGGCAATGGCGGAACGTTCTCGCGTCGCGTCGGTGGGCCGATCGGACGGCGGCGGGTTCGGGCTCGTAGTGCGCCGCGTCGAAGTGGGTTCGATCGCGAGAGCGCGGCGCGACCGCGCGGGCTCATTCGACGCCTACGCCATGGCAGCGTTGCAGACGAGCATCGAGCAATGGAACCGCACGCACGGCGCGCCATGCGAACGAGTCGGCGTGTCCCAGGGCGTCAATCTGCGCCCCGCCGCATGGCCTGACGACGTGGTGGTCAACCTGGCGGCGTTCACCTCGGTCGTCACCGAACCCGCCGACCGCACCGATCTGGACACCGCGTTGGCCGCCGTGATCCCCCAGCTCGATCACGATCGCCGGGTCGAGCAGGCACGCGAGATCGCGGGCGTCGCCCGAGCGGCGCGGCTTGTCCCTGAAGCGGTGCGCCGTACCGCAGTCGCGGCGGCCTCACCCGGTCAGTTCGACACGTGCGTGATCTCCAACGTCGGCGTCATTGCCGACGTGCCGCGCTTCGCCGACGACCACCAACCAACGGTGTGGGTCTCGACACCGGCGATGCCTGAGGTCGGCTTCGCCATCGCGCTCTTCACGATCGGCGACCAACTTCAGCTGAACGTGCGCTACCGCCGCGAGCAGTTCGACGCCTCCGGCGCGGCGGCGTTCGTCGACGGGTTTCTCGCGACACTCACGCGGGGTTGACGCGAGCGCGGGCGCGCTCGAGATCGGCGAAGGAAATCTCGGCGGCGAATTTCTCGACCACGGGCGCAAGCACGCGGTCGTCGCCGATCAAGTCAGCCAAATCCATGGCAGAGCGCAACTCGTACAGCGGAATGCCCTGTTGCTCAGCCAGGTCCATCGCGTCACGCAAACCAGCTTCTTTCTCCGCGTGCGTGTCGCCCAGGTTGGCGCGGTGGCGTCGCGTCTCGGCCTCATAGAACGCCATACCTGTGCGCGCCGCGATGGCCTGGGCTTCGTCGAACGCCGCGATGGCTAACTCGGGTTCACCCGCCGCCGCGTGGATCACTCCTTGCATGGTCGTGTAGTAGGTGGTGAACACCCACTGCTCCATCATTTTCCACATCGACATGTAGGTACCGATGGTCGACGCCAGCGCCGACAGCGCCGGTTGGTTCTCCGCGGCGCGCCCCTCGTACACGATGCGCAGCCCATCGAACACTTGACGTTGCGTCGCGGCGACTACGCCCCAACTGTCGAAGCCGTGGCGAGCACAGATCTCGGCGATTTCGTCGACGATGCGCGACGCCCCGTCGAAGTTCCCGATCTCGACGTTCCACCACGAGTGGAAGCTCATCCCGGCCACGAGTGTGTATGGCCCGCGTGGGAATTGCGCGTCGGCCACCAAGGCGCGCGCCTTCGCCAGCAGTGACTCGGCTGACGATATGTCGCCCCACGACATGGCCACCATCAGAGGAGTATTCGTGGTGGACACCACATACGGGTCGGTCGGGATGAACCACCAGCTCGAGAGGTCGGCGCCCGCGACCACGTTTTCGAACATCGTCTGCATGACCGCGTAACGCTCGCGCCCCTGGACGTAGTCGCCGCGGTACCACGCGACAAGTCCGTAGCAACCCTCGATCATCGCCGACATCGCCGGCGGCAACGCGGCGTCGTTGGCGTGCAACAGGTCGAGTACCTGGATGGCCCGGTCGAACTCGGCGCGGCTCGAGTAATACGCCCACAGCGAAATGAGCGTGGCGAACATCTGGCCGCTGCCGACCGCGCTCAACGACAGCTCGAGGCAGCGCTCGTAGTCGCCCGCGGCGTCGGGACTCGAGTTGCCCTCCATCGACAGCGACAGGTAGCCGCGCTGGAGCCGCAGCCCGACCTCGCGTTCGGGCGGGCTGTCGGGGTCACCGGTCGCCTGCTCGATCGCCTCGGTCAAAAGCGACCGCGCCTCGCTGAGCGCGCCGCGCTGGCGCGCCGACTCCGACGCCTTTTCGTACGCGTCGGCGGCGTCGGCCGCCTTGAGCGCGCGGGCGTAGTGCACGGCCACGGTTTGCCACTCCACCGCGTCCTCGTCGACGCCGACGACGAGCGCGCTGGCGATACGGCCGTGCAACTCGCGCCGGCGCGTGGGCGGTTGCATTTCGTATGCGACCTCGCGGAGCAGTTCGTGACGGAACCGGTACCGGTCGAGGACCGCGTTCATGGGCACGAGGATCAGCGAGGCGGCCAACGCGTCGAGCGCTTCGTCGAGGTCGCGCGGGCTCAACTCGGCCACCGCGCTCAGCAGGCTGACGTCGACCTCACGACCGATCGCGGCGGCGGCGGCCGCGACAGTCGCACCGGTCGTCGACACGTTGAGGCGCGACAGCAACGACTCGTAGAGCACCTCGGGTACGACGCTGTCGGCCGCTTGCGCCGACTTCGCCGCGGAGCTTGCCTGGACCGACGCTCGATAGAGCTCCTCGAGGTAAAGCGGCACACCGTCGCCGCGCAGCACGATGTCGAGTAGGACGTCGTGCGACTGACCGCCTTCGGCGCGCATGGCGCGCAGCAACTCCAGCGCGTCGTCGGGCGCGAGCGGCCGCAGGTTGATCGTGGTGACGAGTGAGCCGATCGGCACCGCCGCGGTCTCACGGCTCGTAATGACGGTCAGCACCTCGGAGCCGAGCTTCTGCGTGGCCCGCTTCACGAGGTCGGCGGTTTGTTGGTCGAACCAGTGCGCGTCTTCGCACACGAATACGCCGCGGCTACCGGCGAAGCAGCTGGCGAGGTAGTCGAACGCGGCGTCGTCGATTTCTTCGCGCAGTCGGCGGGCGTCGGACTGGATCGGCGCGTAGCCGGCGTCAGGCGGGATGCCGAGCAGCGTGGCCAGCGCCGGCAACGCGTCGGGCGACACGCCGTTGAGAGTCATGTCGAGGCGCAATCGGTGCAGGCGTTCGATGCTGTCGGCGCCGCGGAAGAAGCCCGCCCGCGTCTCGATGAGGCGACGGATTGGCCACAGGCCCGAGCCGGTCTCCAGCGGCGCACCGGCGATCTCCACGACCACCCCACCGTCGCCCTCGACCGCGTCGACCAGCGCCGCGACCAGCCGCGACTTGCCGATACCGGCGTCGCCGACCACGGCCGCGCACTCCGCCGGCTCGCGCTCGGTGTCGCGCGCCCGCTTCCAGCGGTCGCGCAGTGCCTCGAGTTCCTCGTCGCGGCCGATCAACTGCCCGGTGAAGCGCCGCAGGGTTGAACCCTCGTGCTCGCCCAGGACGGTGTAGGTCACGAGCGGCGAGGCAACACCCTTCACCGCGCGTGGCTCGTGCTCCTCGAGGTCGAAGCGATCGGCGACGAGACGCTTCACGTCGTCGGAGATCAGCAGTGTGCCCGGCGTGGCGAGGCCTTCGAGGCGGGCGGCCACGTTGACGGCGAAGCCGTACAGGTCGCGCTCGGTCAGGTCGAGGAACACGACGCCCTTGTGCACCGCCACGCGCAGGCTGACGGTCTCACCGAGCTCGCGCGCCACGTCGTCGGTCAGCGGCCGCACGGCGGCGAGCAGGTCGAGTCCCGCGTGCACGGCGCGCTCGGCGTCGTTCTCGTGGGCGACCGGGAAGCCGAACGACGCGAGGATCCCGTCGCCCTTTAGCGACACGATCGACCCGCCGTAGCGCTGCTCGATCACAGATCGACAGATCGCTTGGCAGCGCGCCACGATCGTGCGGTAGGTCTCGGGCTCGAGACGCGACGACATTTCCGTCGATCCGACGAGGTCGCAGAACATCACCGTCAGCCGTCGGATCTCGCCTTCGGGACGCACGGTGTTGGCGAGCAGCTCGCCGGCGTCGAGGTTTCCCTGATCGGACGCGAGCACTTCGCCGGCGATGGAGTGGGCGTGCGCTACCTCGCCGCGGTTGAACGCGGCGATGGCCTTCTCGAGTAGTTCCTCGATGGAGGTCTGCACGTCCGACGTAGCCTACGTAGATGGCGGACGAGTTCGCACGAGCGATCGGTGCGATGGCGGATGTGCAGCGTCGCAGTGTGGAAGCCGCGGGCGCGTTGGTGGAGCGACTGGTCGCGTCGGTCGACGGCCACCACGCGGAGCCGTCCGACGCCGCGCCTTCGGAAGCCGACGACGGGCTCGCGGGTTTCGCCAAGTTGTGGCGCGACTCGATGACGAGCCTCGCGTCAGCGGTCAACGGGGGCCGGGCGCCACACATCGACGTTGCCGCTATCGGCACGTCGACACCGATCGCGATCACGGTGGATGCAACGACGATGACGGCGTCTACGGAGGTATGGATCCACAACCCGACCAACGCTGGGCTCGACAAGTTGCGCGTGCACTGTGGCGCACCGCAGGCCCACGACGGCGCGACGCTCGACGCGCTGTCGTTCATCGCCGACCCCGATGCGTTCGATCTGCCGGCGCGTTCGAGCCGCGGCGTGGAGATCACGGTGTGCGCGCCCGACGCTTCGCCGGGCGTCTATCGCACGCTGTTGTTGGTCGAGGGACTACCTGATCAATGGCTGCCGATCGAGATTCGCGTACCCGAATCGTGACCATCGCCGCCGATCGCGACGCCGTCACCGCGGCGGTCGAGCAGGTGTTGCGCGACACGGGCAAGTCGGTGCGGCGCGGCATGGTCGACGCCATCCCCGACGGCGAACCGTTCGACTGGTTGTACGGACCGGTGCGCGACTACCCGATGCGCGGCGGCAAGGCGATCCGTCCCGCGTTGTGTCTCGCCGCCTGCCGCGCGTTCGGCGGCACCACGTCTGACGCCATGCCGCTCGCGGTGAGCATCGAGTTGCTGCACAACGCCTTCTTGGTGCACGACGACATCGCCGATGGCAGCGAGCAGCGTCGTGGCAAGCCGACGTTGCCGGGCACGCACGGCCTCGCGCTCGCGCTCAACGCCGGCGACGCGCTGGCCGTCATCGCCAACCAGGTGATGCGCCGCCACCTGCGCAACCTCGACCGCGACCTGGCCGAGCGGGTGCACAACGAGTTCGACACGATGGCCATGCGCACGCTCGAAGGCCAGGCCACCGAACTCGGCTGGCGCCGCGACGCCACGACGGGCCTCACGCCCGAGGACTACCTCGAGCTGATCATGCACAAGACGTGCTGGTACACGACCATCCATCCGTTGCGCGTGGGCGCGCTGATCGGTGGGCGCGGCCGGGTCGACCTACGGCCGATGGTGCGCTTCGGGTTCCACCTCGGCGCGGCGTTCCAGATCCAGGACGACGTCCTCAACTTGATGGGCGACGAGGCCGAGTACGGCAAGGAGATCAACGGCGACCTCTACGAGGGCAAGCGCACGCTGCCGCTCATCCATCTGATGGCGCACGCCACCGGGTCCGACGCCGCAACCGTCGCGGCGTACGCGGCGATGTCGCGCGACGAGCGCAGCCCGTCGACCGTGGCGGAAATCCGCGCCCTCATGGACGCCTACGAGTCGATCCCTTTCACCGTCGAATACGCCGAAGGCATCGCGTCGGCGGCCTACGACGCCTACGAAGCCGCCTTCGAACACGCCAGCCCCGGTCCCGACCGCGACTTCATCCGCGACCTCATTCCCTACATGCTGAGCCGCCGCTCCTAACCCCCACCCCCTCGCTCTTGAGAAGCGGGGTTAGTCGTCGTCGTCGCGATCCTTCTTGTCGCGACCTTTTTCGTCGCCGCGGTCGTTGTTGCCTATTTGGACGGAGATGACGGGCGGCGGCGACGTTGTGGTCGTCGTGGTGATGAGCGCGGTCTGCTGTTCGACCGCCGCCGCTTCGGCCTCGATGGCGGCGGCCGCCTTCGGCGTGAGCTTGCCGTCCTCGAGCAACAACGCGACAGCGTTGCGGAGCGCCGCGAGGTGTGCGGCCACGCCGGCGGCGTCGTGCATCGCCGCCGCGTGACGCATCTGTTCGACGTGGGGCGCGAGCGCACTGGTGGCCTCGTCGCCGACCGCGGTCGGGTCGTCCTTGCCGCACGCGCCGAGTACTCCCAGCGCGACGAGAACAACGGCGAGCGCCGCGACCACGCGCCTCATCGCCGAACCGCCTCGTCGAGACGGTCAATCGCGTCGGCGAGCGGACCCGGAATGCCTCCGGCGGCGGTCACGGGCGCGGCGGTCACCGCCGTCGTCGCGGGTTCCTGCGCGGTGTTGGGCGAGTCGCCGCCGCGATTGGCGGCGACGAACACGAATATGACGAGCACGAACGCCAGCGCCGCCGCCACGATCCAACGCTCGCGCAGCATCGTGCGCCACGGCGGTTCCGCGGGCGCGCCGGCCGCGCCGTCGACGTCGACCTCCATCGCGTGGGTGGCCTCGATGACCGTCGTCGCCTCGGCGTCGTCGTCGAGCACCGCCGTCGGCTCCCCCGCATCCAGGAGGCTGGCGCGCATGGCGGCGGCCGACGGGAACCGGTCCGCCGGATCCTTTGCCATCGCGGTTTCGATCGTCGTGCGCAACGCCGGTTCGACCCCGGTGAGTGGCGGCGCGTCGTCGGCCGCGACCGCATGCGCGATGGCGACGGGCGAGTCGCCGCTGAACGGCGCTCGACCGGTGACCGCTTCGTAGAGCACGACCCCCAGCGCGTACAGATCGGCGGCGGGCGTGGCCGGCTCGCCGGCGAGACGTTCGGGCGACAGGTAGGTCGGCGTACCGAACAGCTGACCGACCAGGGTCAAGTCGAGACCGTCAGCGCTCTTGGCGATGCCGAAGTCGGCGATCTTCGCGACGCCGGCGTCGGTGAGCAACACGTTGGCGGGCTTGATGTCGCGATGCACGATGCCAAGGTCGTGCGCCGCGCCCAGGCCGGCGAGCACGTCGACCGCGATTTCGCGCACGCGCTGCTGGCGTGAGCGCGCCGCGCGTGATCTCGTCGTGCAGCGTGTGGCCGGGGAGGCACTCCATCACGAGATACGGGTGCTCGTCGTGCTCGCCGCTGTCGAGCACCAGCACCACGTTCGGATGCGTCAGGCGCGCCGCAGACCGCGCTTCCTCCTCGAAGCGCTCGCGCACGGTCGGCTGCGCCGCGAGGTCGGCGCGCAGGAATTTCACCGCGACGTCGCGCCCGAGACGCAGGTCCACGGCGCGATGCACGTCGCCCATACCGCCGCGACCGATCAACTCACCGATCTCGTACCGCTCGTTCAGAACTTTGTCGGGCCCCAACGTGTTCACCACTCGAGAGTTTTCCCCGTTTTCGGGCGTAACAAGCCACGGCAGGTGATCGCGGCCGATTTAGAGAAGGATGACCGCATGGATCGTCGTTCGTTTATTCGTACCGCCGCGCTCGGAACCGCAGGCGCGGTGGCCCTGGGACCGGATTTCTGGAAGGCGGCCTTCGCCGTACAACCAGTTCCGGGCTTCATCTACGGCGAGCTCCAACCGCCCGACGCCAACGGGATCATGCTGCCGCTGGGCTTTACGTCCCAGCTTCTGGCGACGTCGCTCCAGCCCGTCGGCACGACCGGCTACGTGTGGCACGGCGCGCCCGACGGCGGCGCGGTGTTCTCGACCAGCGACGGCGGATGGATCTACACCTCCAACAGCGAGATACCGGGCATCGGCGGTGTCGGCGCGCTGCGCTTCGACGCCGCCGGCAACGTCGTGGGCGCGCACCGAGTGATTACGGGCACGAGCGTCAACTGCGCCGGCGGACCGACGCCGTGGGGAACGTGGCTCACGTGCGAGGAGCACGAAGGCGGCTTCGTGTTCGAGTGCAACCCCGCGGGACTCAACGAATACGCCACGTCGCGCCGCGCCGGTCTCGGCACTTTCTCCCACGAGGCGGCAGCCGTCGACCCGATCCGCAAGCACGTCTATCTCTCCGAGGACGAGACCGATGGGTGCCTCTACCGCTTTACCGCCAAGCGCTGGCCCGATCTCAACGAAGGCAGGCTCGAGGCGGCGGTGCTGACTCCGGCGGTGGGCTCGACGACCGCCAACCCACTCTGGGACGTCACGTGGCGACGGATTCCCAACCCGAACATTCTGCCAGGCACGAAGTTCACGCGGCAGCAGGTGCCGGCCACGACGAAGTTCAACGGCGGCGAAGGGCTTTGGTACGACAGCGATCGCATCTACTTCACGACCAAAGGCGACAACCGCGTGTGGATGCTCAACGTCGTGACGTCCAAGATGGAGTTGATCTATGACCGCGCGCAGGCGGGACCGGATCCGCTGCTGCACGGAGTCGACAACATCATCGTCAACACCGCCGGCGAGATCTTCGTAGCCGAGGACGGCGGCAACATGGAGATCAACGTGATCAGCCCGGGACCGGCCCCCAGGATCGAGCCGCTGCTACGCATCGTCGGTCAACCGGCTTCCGAGATCACCGGACCCGCATTCAGTCCCGACTTCCAGCACCTCTACTTCAGCTCGCAGCGCGGCGGTCAATCCGTCAACGTGCCCGAGGTCGGCAACATCGGAGTCGGCCTCACCTACGTAGTGAGCGGACCTTTCCACGCCGGTACCAACGTGCCGGCCGTGGCCGACAGCGGCATCGTGTCGGGCCTGGTCCATGAAGCGGTGGAGCCGCCGGTGCGCGGCATCGACCCCGGTCTGGGCGACGTGGTGCACAGCGTCGATCGCACCATCGCCGGCCTCGGTTTGTAACGCCGGTTGACACCGTCCGCCGCGTAGCGCACTATATCGGTAGTCGATATATCGACTACCGATAGAAGGGGCGTTGATGGCGAAGCAGGACCAGGACCAACTCCCTCCGGTGTCGGCCGCCGCGCTCCACATCCTCGTGTCCCTCATGGGGGGCGAGAAGCACGGCTACGCCATCATGAGCGACGTCGAGTCCATCAGCGACGGCGCCGTGCGCATGGGTCCGGGGACGTTGTACGGCTCGATCAAACGCATGCTCGCCGACGGGCTTATCGAGGAAACCGACGAGCGTCCTGACCCGAATCTCGACGATCAGCGCCGTCGCTACTACCGGCTGAGCGCGCTGGGCGAGCGCGCCGCCCGATCGGAACTGGCGCGTCTCGAAGCGCTCGTGCGCCGCGCCGGTTCCTATGGCCGCGTCGCCGGACGCGTCCCGCGAATCCAGGGCGCATGAACGCCACACGCCACGCGCGCACCTATCGCGCCGTGCTACACGCCTACCCCCGCTCGTTCCGCCGCGACTACGGCGAGCCGATGACCCAACTTTTCGCCGACCGCGTGCGCGACGTCGGTGCCAAAGCGTGGGTGCGCGTGGTCCCCGACCTCGCGCGCTCCGTTCCCCAACAACGAATCGAGGCAGTGATGTCCAAACGACCCAACTCCGCCAGCGTCATCGTCATTTGTGTGGTCGTCGGCGTCGCCGCCGTCATCGGTGCCGGCGGTCCCGGCATCATCTTTGTTGCCGCAATCGCGCTGACCGCTCTAGTGCTAACCCAGCGCGAGTTCTTCGCGTCGATGTTCGGCGGCGACCGCGTGCCGCTGCGTCGCGCCGTCACCCAGGCCTGGTGGGCGCCGCTGGCCGCGCTCGTGGCGCGGTCGAAATCCTCGCCGGTGTCGGGAACGGGCTTTACGCCAGCAACTGGGGTGGCCGGGTGTTCGGCAGCACGATCCTCATCGCGCTCGGCGGCGCGGTGCTCTACGCGCTCACGCGACGCCCGTTTGCCCGTTCCGGTGCCAACGGCCTCATCCTGATCGCGACCGTCCCGTACTTCGCGATGTTCTGGATGATCATTCCGCCGCTGCTGGGCTCGGTCGTGTGGATCGGCGTACTGACGAGCGGCTTCGATCACGACCGAAGAGTCGCACCAGCCAGCTAAGCGCTGACCGCCGGTGCATCTCGACAACTGGCGCGAACAGATTGTCGCTGCCGACGAGCGTGGCCGGCGCCGCATTGGCACTGACCATCGTGACGGCGGCGGTCACCGCGCCAACGGTCGCCTCCGCGCTCACCGCGCTCGACCAGCATGGTGGGCTGACCAACCACGACGGGCGCCACGTCCTGCACGCCGACGAGGATGGCGATCATGGACTTCGCGTCAGCGAGGCGGCGCTCGGGATCCTTCTGCATGGCGCGGTCGATCGCTTCAGCCAAGTTCGGATCGATGTCGGGCCGCTCCTCGCGCAGCGGCGTGAGGTCCTTGGTGCGGACCGACACCGCGACCGCGATCGGCGTGTCCCCCGAATAGGCCCGCTCGCCGGTCAGCGCCTCGCGCAGCACGACACCGAGCGCGTAGATGTCGCTCGATGGCGTCGCCGGTTCACCCTCAAGTCGTTCGGGTGGTAGGTACGCCGGTGTGCCGAGCACCTGGCCGACGACAGTCGTGCCCATACCTTCGGTGCTCTTGGCGATGCCGAAGTCGGCGATTTTGGGGCGACCGTCCTCGGTCAGAAGGATGTTGGATGGGGTGATGTCGCGATGGAGCACGCCCAGTTCGTGGGCGGTGGCCAGGCCCCCGAGCACATCGAGCGCAATGCCGCGCACGCGTTCCTCCGACAGCGGGCCCGCCGCGATCTCGTCGTGCAGTGAGTTTCCGGGCAGGCACTCCATGACGAGATAGGGCCGGTGTTCCTGCTCGCCGGTGTCGAGCACGAGCACGACATTGGGGTGCGTGACGCGTGCGGCGTTGCGGGCCTCGGACTCGAACCGGGCGCGGACTTCGGGCTGCGCCGCGAGGTCGGCGCGTAGGAACTTGACGGCCACATCGCGGTTGAGCCGGCGGTCGTGGGCGCGGCACACGACGCCCATCCCGCCATTTCCGATGACGTCGCCAACTTCGTAGCGATCGTTGAGCAGGGGCGTTTCCCTAAGCGGGGTTGTCACGGCGAGTACGTACCCGCTTCGCGGTGGGTTTGACCACGCTTCGTGCTACTTCGTCTTCGCGGCGCGGGCCTTCTTGGCAACAGTCTTCTTGGCGGCGGTCGTCTTCTTGACGGCCTTCTTCGCGGTCTTCTTCACTGCCTTCTTGACTGCCTTCTTGGCCGCGCCAGCCTTCTTGGCGCCGGTCTTTTTCGCCGCGCCGACCTTCTTGGCGGCGGCCTTCTTCGCTGTCGGCATAACTCTCCTTGGATTCGTCCGGACCGGTTCGTGTTACCCAGGTACGAACGGTCCATCCACGAAGATCGCGCTGACGCGGGCGGCAGGAGCTCCAGCGCTTCGGTGTCGTCGATCGCGGTCACCGAGCGGTCGAACATGCCTTTGACCAGCGCGACCATCCGGTCGCTCGTTACCTCGATGGAACCGGCGGCGACGACGGGGTAGATGAAGCAGTACGCGACGGTGCGGCGGAACGCGTCGTCGAGCGGGGCGCGATCCATCGCCACGTCGTGCGCCGCCAACCCGTCGAGGTAGCGCTGGATGAGCGCCTCCTGGTGCGCCCGGCGCGTCTCGGTCGACAGGCTCTGGCTCATGAAGTAACCGAGGTCGTAGCCGGGACTCCCACGGAACGACAGCTGCCAGTCGAGAACCGTGATCGGCGCGTGATCGTCGTCGACGGCGAAGAAGAGATTGTCCAGGCGATAGTCGCCATGACAGAGCGTGATCGGCGGCTGCGTGGCCTCGGTGAGAAACCACGGCACGAGGTCGGCAAAACGATCGCCGTAGTCGCGGATGTGCGGCGCCATTTCGTCGCCGATGATCTCGACGGCGACGGGCCACGACTGCTTGAACATGGCCTCGATGATTTGGGGATAGGGCGGGTCGACGTAGGACTTCACCCATGGGATCTGCGTGAAGTCCGAGTTCCACCAGTGCGCGTGCATCTTGGCCAGCGCGTCGATGGCGACTTCGGCGTCGCGCACTTCGCACCCGACGAGCTGGTCGACGCACCGACGATCGCCTAGGTCTTCGAGAAGCAGCACAAAGTCGTCGGTGGGCGCGTCGAACTCGGCGGCGTAGCAACGCGCCGTGGCGATGGGGGTCAGCGCCGCCCCTTCGCAGTAGAAGTTGACCTCGTTCGGATAGAAGCCCGTCGGCCCGGTGACGTTGGCGCGCGACCTTCGTCCAGCGTCGGGAACTTGGCCACGACCGACGCCGGGGTCGACGCGTCGCCCGTCAACGTCAGCCGATACAGGCGGCCGAGAAGCCCGACGCCCACGCCGATCTGTTCGATCGTGAAGTCGTTAACCGGTGCACCGATCTTTTCGCTAATCCAGGCCGCGGTCAGGTCTTCGGGTTGATGCGGGAATGCATGCGCCATCGTTCCCCCTTGGGTTGCCCGCAGGCTACCTAGACCTTCTCCTCCGCGGCGATCGACACCACGGCGAGATCCTCGGCACCCGCGCCCGCGATCGAACTGGCGCCGTAGCGGCGACGCTGGCGCGCTTCGAGACGCTGCGCGATCTGACCCAACGCGAAGTTCACCGCGATGTAGACCACGGCCACGAACAGCGTGGTCTGCAGTGGGTTCTTGAAGAACTCGCCGCTGCTACGGCTCCGTCGGAGCAACTCCTCGTACGAGATAACAAAACCGAGTGACGTGTCCTTCAGCAGCGTGACCATTTGGCTGATGATCGACGGCAGCATCCGTCGCGCCGCCTGCGGGATGACTACCAGGAACATCGTTTGCCAGTACGTCATGCCGATGCCGTAGGCCGCCTCGGTCTGGCCGCGGTCGAGCGACAGGATCCCGGCGCGGAAAATCTCGCCGAGCATGGCGCCGTTGTAGAGCGACAGCGCGAGCACGAGCGCGCGGAACGGCGACATGTCGATGCCGTAGTCGGGCAGCGCGAAGAACGAGAAGTAGATGAGTAGCAACAGTGGGAAGCCGCGGAAGAACTCCACCCAGGCGGCTGCGAACCATCGCACCGGCGCAGTGCGAGAAAGGCGCATCAGTGCCAGAGCAGCGCCGAGCACCATCGCGATCGCCATGCCCAAGCTGGCGGCTTTCAGCGTGGCGACGAGGCCGAGCAGCAGGAACTTCAGCACGGCCCACTGCGTGAACGGCTCCCACTTCGCCCACGCGAGCTGCCCGTTGTCGCTCAGACGGCGATAGGCGACGAACAGCACGAGCGCGATCACGGCTGTGGCCGCGAGCGACGCGATTTGGGCGCGCCGGCGCGCTCGCGGGCCGAGGGCGTCCGCGAGGACAGGCGCCGTCATCGCTTGATCGCCACGCGTCGCTCGATCGCCGCGAACGCGACGCCCGACGGGATCGTCATGAGCAGGTACGCGGCTACCGCGCCGAGGTAGATGGGCACGCCGACCGCGGTGTCGTTGGAGAGCTTGTCGGTGCGGTGCACAAGCTCGGTTACGGCGATGACGCTCGCCACCGAACTGTTCTTGATCAGCGCGATGAACAGGCTGCCGATGGGCGCCACGACCGTACGCAGAGCCTGCGGCAGTACGACGATGGTGAGTGTTTGCGGAAACGTGAGGCCGATCGCACGCGCCGCTTCGGCTTGGCCGCGGTTCACCGAGTTGATGCCCGAGCGCACCGCCTCACCGACGAAGGCGCCGGTGTAGCCGCCGAGCACCGCGATCGCCGTTGGGAAGTTGGCGTACACGAGGTCGACCTGCGGGAGGCCGAAGTAGAACAGCACGAACAGCACCGCGAGCGGCGTGTTGCGAATCGTTGCCACGTAGAACGCGCCTACGGCGCGCAGAGGCGGAACGGGACTGACTCGGCAGGCGGCGAGCACGATGCCAATCGCCATCGCCAGGGCGAATGACAGGAGTGTGAGCGTCGCGGTGCTGCGCATACCCCCGACGAAGACGTCGAGGTTGTCGAGGACGACGTCCACGCCGCGCTACCGGGCCAGTCGAATTCTTGTTACGGCCGAATTCTGTCTACGGCTTAGCGGTTGTCGTCGTGACCACTGGAGCGGTGCCTGACTCGTACCTGTCCACGTCCGGCGGTTCCGGGGTCTTCAGACCGAGGCTCGCGCCGAGCGTCGCTTCGAACGCGTCGGCCCAGTCACCGTTCTCGAACATTTCCTCGAGCTGATCGTTGATGAAGTCGCGGAAGGCGTCGTCACCGAGCTTCACGCCGATGCCGTAGGGCTCGTCGCTGAACGGGTTCTCGATGAGCTTGTACGCGCCGGCGCTGTCCTTGGCCAGTCCGGCGAGGATGGTGTTGTCGGTGGTGACCGCGTCAACCCGTCCGGCACCCAACTCGGCCGCGCACTCGGAGTACTTGCCGAACAGCGTGACCTTGGCACCGGGGGCCTTGGCCTTGAGGTTCTTCTCCGACGTCGAGCCGGTAACGGTGCAAACTCGCTTGCCGTCGAGGTCCTCGACCGACTTGATCGTGGTGTCGGCCGTCTTCACCATGATGTCCTGGCGGGCGACGAAGTAGGGGCCGGCGAAGTCGACACGCGCTTTGCGTGCGTCGTTGATCGTGTACGTGGCCACGACCATGTCGTCGGTGCCTTGTTCGAGGTAGGTCTCGCGGTTCGCCGAGATCGTCTCGACGAACTCGATCTTCACCGCCGGGTCGATCGCGGCGATGATCAGCTTCGCGATCTCGACGTCGAAGCCTTCGACCGCGCCAGTCGTCGGATTCTTCAAACCGAATCCGGGTTGGTCGGTTTTCACGCCGACCTTGACCGTGCCGGCGTCGCGGATGCGCGCCATGGTCGTGCCCGCCGCGAACTCCTGGAGCGTGGTGGTGGTGTCTTCGGCGACTTCGGGATCGTCGTCGTCACCGCATGCGCCGGCGACGAGCGCGAGGCCCAACACGACGGCCAACAGACGGGTGGTGGGGCGCTTGCTTGGTTTCATTCGTCCTCCTAGTGGACAAGGATCTTGGAGAGGAAGTCCTTCGCGCGCGCCGACTTCGGCGCGCTGAAGAACTGTTCGGGTGGCGCGATTTCCACGATTGCTCCGTCGTCCATGAAGACGACTCGACGTGCCGCCGAGCGCGCAAAACCCATTTCGTGGCTGACCACGAGCATCGTCGTACCCGCATTCGCCAGTTCAATCATCACCGCGAGTACTTCTTTGATCATTTCGGGATCGAGCGCCGACGTCGGCTCGTCGAACAACATGATCTTCGGTTCCATCGCGAGGGCCCGGGCGATCGCGGCGCGCTGCTGTTGACCGCCGGAGAGTTCGGCGGGGTACCGGCCGGCCTTCTCTTCGATGCCCACGCGCTTGAGCAACGCCATGCCGTGTGCCTTGGCGTCCTGCTTGGTCATCTTCTTGACCTTCATGGGACCGAGCGTGACGTTGTCGATGATCGTCTTGTGCGCGAACAGGTTGAAGGACTGGAAGACCATGCCGACATCGGCGCGCAGATGCGCCAGCGCCTTTCCTTCTTCCGGCAAGCGCTGGCCGTCGACGGTGATGGTCCCGCTGTCGATCGGCTCCAACCGGTTGATCGTGCGGCACAACGTGGATTTGCCCGACCCGGACGGGCCGATCACGACCACGACTTCACCGGCGTCGATGGTGAGATCCACGTCGACAAGCGCGTGCAGATCCCCGAAGTACTTGTTGACCTTCTCCAGGACGACGAGTGGTTTTGCGATGCCGCGACCCTACGCCGAAAGCGACGCGCGCTTCCTCTGAAGGTGGGCGCGCTCTTCGTCGTTGCCGACCGACGCGAGCGCCGAGTCGTACGCGGCGCGGGCCTCGTCGATGCGATCGAGGCGACGAAGGAAGTCGGCGCGTGCAACGTGGAACGGGTAGTAGCCGTCGAGCTCGGCGGCCAGCGGCTCGAGGGCGGCGAGCGCGAGCGTGGGTCCGTGGACTTCGGCGACGGCGATGGCGCGGTTCAGCGCGACGACCGGCGTCGGGGCGATCAGTTGGAGCTGGTCGTAGTTCGCCAGGATCTGCGACCAGTCGGTGTCGGGCGCGGTCTTGGCCGATGCGTGCACCGCGTTGATGGCCGCTTGGATTTGGTACGGACCGGGTTGGTTGCGCCGCACCAGCGTGTGCACGAGGTCGAGACCCTCGGCGATGAATTCCTGGGACCAGCGCGACCGGTCCTGATCGGCGAGCAGCACAAGGTCACCCTTGTCGTCGACGCGCGCGGCCCGACGCGACGACGTGAGCAACATCAGCGCCAGGAGACCGAATACCTCGGGCTCGTCGGGCATGAGTTGTGCGAGCACGCGTGTCAGCCGGATTGCCTCGTCGCACAGGTCGGTGCGCTGGAGTGAGCCCGACGACGCCGAGTAGCCCTCGTTGAACACGAGGTAGAGCACGGCGAGAACGGCGCGCAGCCGGTCCGGCAAGTCCGCATCGTCGGGGACGCGGTAGGGGATGTTGGCGTCGCGGATTTTCGCCTTCGCGCGCACGAGACGCTTGGCCATCGTGTCTTCGCTCACGAGAAACGCCTTGGCGATCTCGGGCGCTTCGAGGCCGCCGAGCAGACGCAGCGTGAGTGCGATCTGCGACGCCGGCGCGAGCGACGGATGACAACACGTGAAGATGAGCCGTAGTCGGTCGTCTTGCACTGGGCCCACCTCCTCTTCTTGTTCGGGTTCGTCGACCGACTCGGCAACGGCGCGTTCCTGGCGGCTCCCGCGGGTCGACTCACGGCGGAGCCGGTCGAGCGCTTTGCGCTTTGCGGTCGTCACGATCCAGCCGCCGGGCTTCGGCGGCACGCCGTCGGTCGGCCACTTCTGCGTCGCGACGACAAACGCGTCCTGGACCGCCTCTTCCGCGACGTCGATGTCGCCGAAGAGGCGGACCAGGGTGGCGACGGCGCTACCGAATTCGGTGCGGAACGTCGCCTCGATCGCGTGCTGCGAGGCCGGGGTGGTCAACTACGCGTCGGGCCCTTCCTGGAACGGACGCACCTCGACCGGCGCACCGCAGGCGACGGATCCGCGGGCTGCGAGTGCCATCGCTTCGTCGAGGTCCTTGGCGTTGATGATCCAGAAGCCGCCGAGCTGTTCCTTCGATTCGGCGAACGGACCGTCGGTGACGACGTTGTCACCCTTGGTGTTGTCCACGACGGTGGCCGTCGTCGGATCGTTCAGACCGCCGGCGAACACGTAGTGGCCGCTCTCGACGATCTCGTCGTTGAAGCGAGCGGTCGCCGCAAACGCGGCCTCCATCGCTTCCTTGCTCTCGTAACCGCCGAACTCGCCGTAGCCCTCGGTCGCCGTGCTCGGATCGCTCCAAACGGAAAGCATGTACTGGGTCATCGAAATCTCCTTGTCGTACTGACCGGCACCGTACCGGCCTGTACTTCTCCTACGAACGGCCCTTGCCCCAGAGGACACATCTACGAGAAATTGTTCCCCGCCACTCCCCGCTCACCCTTCCCGCGCCACTCCCCCTCACACGTTTGTCGCCACGAAAGTCACGTGATTGCGCCGTATTCGCGGCCCAACACGGGACTTTCACGGCGCGAAAAACATGACGGGGAGATCGCGGATGCGCCGCAAGCTCTTCACCCGGACGGAATTCTTCGCCCGAGGCCGCACGAAGTCCGAGTTGTACTGGGGGGAGCGCCGGGGGCGATGGGTGCGGGTGGATCACGGCGTGTACGCGCCGGGTCACGAACCGCCGAACGCCTTCGAGCTTGCTCTCGGTCGCGTAATCGCATGTAGGGCCGCGGCGCGCGGGTTAGTCGCCGGCGAGCTTTACGGCTCGACAGCGTCAAAGTGCGCGCCGCACCTCGGCGAACCCGGGCCGGGCTGTTCACCGGACCGCTGGTCGTCGTCGAAGGCATCTTGTGTGTGAACGGCCTGCAGACGATCGTCGACCTTGCCGCGGTCATGAACGACATCCATTGGGAACACGCTCGAGACACTGTCGGTCCAAATGGCGCGGGCGACGCCAGGCGTGCACGAGCCGGAACGACAGGTGCCGCGTGGAGAACGAACACGGCGAGTTTGTGGCGTTCGTCGACCTCGCGTGGCGTGACGTTGGCGTCTTCCAGGAACTTGATGGCCAACAGCACAAAGGCCAACCCGTTTACGACGCCAATCGCGAGTCACGCGTCGTCGCCGCAATGGGGTGGCTGTGCGATCGGGCGACGTGGACGGAGGTGCGCTACTCGCCGAAGGTGACCGGACGCCGCCTCGCACGCATCATTGAGCAGGCGCGGCGCCGCCCACCCGGCGCGGCGTCTACGTAACGGTGAAGGGGCCGTCGCTTAGGTCGGAGGTGGAGGTGCTGATGACGGTGATGCGCACCTTGTAGTTGTTGCCGGCGGTCAGCGCGTTCGAGATCGACCAGTTGACCGAGCCGACGTACGGGTTGACGTTGCTGCCGGGCGTCGCCACGACGGCGAGGCCCTTCAGCACCTCGACCTTCAACCGCGCGCCCGACGCCAGATTTTGATGCGTCCATGTAATCGCGTGCGACGTGCCGCGCGCCCACACCTGTCCGCCGTTCGGCGAGGTCACCCGGACCGACGCCGGCGCCGGCGCGGCGACGACGGTGTAGGTGCGCTCGATCTTGGTCTTGTTGCCGGCGTTGTCGTACGCGCTGGCGAAGAAGTTCTTCACGCCCGTCGATTGCGTCATCAGGTTGGATCCGCTCGACTGGGTCCCGACGCACGCTGCGATTCCGGACTCTGAGTCCGAGCACGAATACGACACCTTGACGATCGC
The DNA here is from genome assembly GCA_963769985.1 of uncultured Actinomycetes bacterium. Classification (GTDB taxonomy): domain Bacteria; phylum Actinomycetota; class Acidimicrobiia; order Acidimicrobiales; family JACCXE01; genus JACCXE01. The sequence goes on from CAVYNR010000012.1 coordinate 50,054, forward strand.
GTTCTGCTGATACGTCGCACCGTTGGCCGGCGTGGTCAGCGTGAGCGTTGGCGGCGTGACGTCGTCGGCCGCGGCGGCCGGACTGGTTATCAGCCCAATCGCAGAGCTGATGAGTGCAAGAGCGATACCGAATCGTTGACAAGCCCCGGGAATGCGCATGAAGTCAGCGTACGGACAGATCGGGTTCGCCGTAAGCGATTCTTTCGACCGGTCGCGCCGTCTTTGGCCTTTATGGCCGGCTTTGTGGACGAAGAGAGTGCGATTACGGGCGACGCGTCGCCGTCGATACGGGCCAGCATCGCCGCCGCGGTCGGCAGTCGCCATGCCACGTCTTTTTCCATCGCGCAGTCGACGGCGCCGATGAGCGCTCGATCAAGGTCGGGACAGACTGCGCGCAACGGCGGCGGCGACGTGGAGATGACCGCGTTGGCCACCGCCATCGGCGTCTCGCCGGTGAAGGGATGCTCGCCGGTCAACGCTTCGTAGAGAACCACGCCTACCGCGAACACGTCGGACGCCGGGGTGGCGGTCTCGCCGCGCAGCCGCTCCGGCGCTATGTATGCCGGCGCGCGGACATTTGCGACACCGAAGTCGGTGATCTCGGCGTGGCCGTCGTCGGTCAGCCGAATGCTCGCCGGGGTGATCCCGGAGTGCACGGCGCCGGCCTCATGGGCGGAGGTGAGTTCGGCCAAGACGTCGTGGGCGATCGTGGAAACCCGCGCCGGTGACAGCGGGCATTGCGTCATCTCGTCAGCGAGAGTTGCGCCCGGTTTTGCCACGAGGAACACGCCGGTACATACCCGCTGTTCGCGGCGTCAACCACAATCCTTTGAAAGGCTTCCTGAATGTCTTCCCGCTAGAGGTTGATGATGTCGGTGTGCACAAGGCGGCGGCCGGAGGGACGGTTCAAGAACTCGGTGCCCTTGAACAACACTTCGAACTCCTCGAACACGAGACGCTTCGCCCCACCCGAACGGGGCACGTTCACCTGGCCTTGCCACGTGACGTTGTTGATGTCGTTGCTCGACGGCGTGAGCAACGTCGGATCGCCAACGGGGTTCCAGCCCAAGTTGGGGTCGACGATGCCGGCTGACTTCTGTTCGACGGTGACGCGCGCCTCCGCCGGTCCGGCCCGTCCGACCACCGAGGCGTAACTGCGTCCGGTCAGGCTGACCGCATACTTCAGCGGCCCGCGCGGCAACGACGCGAGGGGAACGACGGACGCGGTGCGCGTCGGCGACAGTTGGATGAAGTCGGCGAGCACAACGGGCGACAGATGCGCGTTTGGGACCGAGTTGTGCTGGTACCGAGCCAAGGCTAAGCGGATGAACGGCGTGTAGGACTTGCCGTGGTTGACGATGATGTCGCAGAACCACAGATCACGCGTGGCGTCGAACCCGACGTTGTGCGCGGCGACATCGACGAACACGCCCGGTCGTTCCACTAAGGCACGGACGCTGTCGTGCGACGCGTCGCGCCGCGAGAAGCTGCTGAGGACCGGTCGCACACCCGGCTCGTGGAACGATTTGTAGACGGGATCGATTCCCCACATCGTGACGTGCGGCGCCACCAAAGGCACTGGGTCGATCTGGCCGGCGTCGGGTCGCCACAGCACGACCGCGAGCTGCTCCCCGTCGCCCGACGACCACCACGGACGGTCCATGTAGACCCGGAGACCGTCGCCGTGACGGGTGCTGGTGAGTCCGCTCGGGGACTTGTCCCAGTCGAAGGTCGGCACGACGTACAAGACCTTCGGCGCCTGGGGTCGCGCCGAGTTCGACACGATCCGCACGACGGGCGTTCCCGACGAGTGGATCTCAGGCTGCACGAAGTCGACGTCGACAAGGGTGCCCGACGGGAATGCCGTTGCCGACGCGGGTGATAGTGCCTGCGGATTCGTTGACGACGAAGTCGCCCTCCGGACCGCGTCGATAGGTCTGACCGCCGGGACCGCTCTTGCGAACGACCACCGCCGACTCCTCGAGCTGCGGCGCCACCGACACCGGTCCCGAGGTCATCGGTAATCCCGCTCGGTGTTCGGTGAAGTACTCGGTGAACGACGAGGTTGCCGTTGCTTGATACGCCACGAGCCTGTACTTGGTGTCGCCGAACTCGTGGCGGTTGTTCAAATCGAGCACACCAGGCTGACCGTTGCGGCTCTCGATCGGCAACGTGAACGCGTGCGACCTGAAGTTGCGCGGCGGGACCGGATTGTTCTCGACCGTCAGCGGCACCGGTGCACCGGTGGTCGGATTGCGCGGTCGTGGCCCGGTGTCGATCGGCATTTGCCAGGCGCCGTCGACGTCAATGCTCACCGTGCTCTGGCGGTGGAACGTGAGCTCGCGCTGCAGCGTGGCGAACGTGTCACCCAGGACCTTGCTCACCGACAGCTGCGGGAACTCGGGGGACGCGAGCGGTGTGCGCACCGCATGCACGAACTTCACGTCGCGGTAAGGCGTGAACATCCAGTGGCGGCCCGCCTGGACGTGGCGACGCCGACCCTCCAACGACGGGTTGGCAGCGCCAAGCCGGTTCACCAACCACTGCCACTGCCCCATCACGTCGACGTCGTCATCGGTCATGCCGCCGCAGCTGATGCGCACGTCGAACACGTCGGACTTGACCAGGCTCACGTTGAGGAACCGGTCGGCGACTTCGAAGAACTGCCACGAGGACGCCGTTGGTGCCTTCGTTGTCGCGATACGGAACGGGCGGTACCCGGGCCAGCGCGGCCCGTCGAAAAGCGGATCGGGCTCGAACGGGACCGAAGCGGTGGTGCCGTCGTCCAACGGCGTCGGAGCCGTCGCCGGCAAGCCACGCAACACCGCTTTGCGCGCCAACACGTCGGGCATGTAATTGAGCGCGAGCGGTGACGTCGGATAAATGAACGTGGTCGGCGCCCCGTCGACTACCGGGCCGCCGGGTTCGGGCACCGCCGCCGGGTGGCCTTCGAGTGTGCCGGCGTCGAGCGCCGCGATCTGCGCGTGCGTCAACTTGGTGATAGAGCCGTACGCACCGTCGTCGAACAAGCCGTGGTGTTCAGCGGTGAGCTCGCTCGTGCGCGGCGGCATCACGTGGCGATCGGACTCGTCGACCACTAGCGGACCCGGATCGTCGGCCGCGTTCTCGCTGCGAATGACGACGATCTCGGGAGACTCGCCTTCGATGCGCACGGCGCGCAACAACAGTGTCGGCTGCGCCACCGGCTCGAAGCGGGTGAACATTTCGGGCGCGGTCACGAGCTCCTCGTCGCGGGCGCCGGCGCCTTGGTCGAACGGCACGCTGTTGCCGGCGAGGTCGACGACGCGGGCGCGGACGAGATAGATGTGACCGAAGCGCAGCCGCGGCAACGAACCCGGCTTCGCCTTGGGCCGGATCTCAAGACCGAACTCGGATTCGGACGTGTTGTCCGACGTCTCCAACTGATCGGTCGGCGAAATCGTCTTGCCTGGACGCGAGGCGACGAGACTCCACCCGTCCCACCGCATGAGTGATTCCTGCAGGTACAGGTCGGTCGACGAATGGTCGGCGGCGCCCGTCGGTGCCGCGGTGAAGGTGCCCTCGTCGTCGAAGTCGACCGTGGTCTGCCCTGGGGCATTCAAGAACTTGTACGTTCCGATGCGCGCCATCAGCGTGCGCCAACCGAGCGGGCTCGGTTCGTCGGGCAGACCGTCGTGAACGTCGAAGCGGTAGCCGCGCACGATGTCCTCGAGATAGATGTGCGGATGTGCAGGCTGGGGCACCCCGTTGCTGTCGACCGCCGACGCGTTGAGGTCAGATCCGCTCTCCATTGCGATGACAAAGTGGGGCGCGATGCCCAACTGGGCTACGGAAATTCCGCTGCTGCGCAACGACGGAAGCGCGTAGTTGGTCGGGCTGGCCAGCGAGAGTTTCTTGAGCGGGTTCAGATCCGGTCGGGCGCGCTGCAGGTTGTCCGCCAGCATCATCGCCTTGAGGCCGGCGCCGTCAGGTTCGACGACCACGACATCGAACCGGTCCTCGTCGGCCAGCCACGCGTGGCCGCGCTCGAACACACTTGAAGCCGGATCCCTTGGTGACGTCTCGAACACCGGCGGCGCGAACTTGCAGTGCGTCTGCGGCGTCACGTCGCGACGCGTGGCGGTCTCGGTGGGCGACGAGGCGGTCCAAGGTGCGAGCACCTCGACTGTCGCGTCGAGCGGGGTGCCGCCGGGGTCGATCGGCGTGTCCACGACCAGGTCGACGACCAGCCCGAGAAGGCGCAACAGCGGTGGGTGCTGCAACACGAACGCCAGAACGTCATGGAAGTCGGGCACGGGCCTTGGGATCGTGCCAAGGAGCACCTTGCCGCGCGGCTTGAGGAACGTCTCGAGCTGGAGGAACTGCTTGCCGATCTCGTCGGGGGTTGCTGGCGCGGCAACCGAGTACGGCACCGCCTTGTTGGCGGTGAGTTCGCCCTCGAGATCCTCGCTGAGCCGGGCGCGCCGTTCGATTCCGATCTCGGGCACGTCGCCGCGAGCCGAGAAGCCGGCGGGACCCAGCGCATCGTCACCGGCGATCTCCTCCCACGACGGATAGTTCTCGGCCGCGATGTCGGCGAACTTGGCGTACTGCTCCTGCAGGAACCCGACGACGTGCTTGACGTTGTAGGAACGGATCTTGGCAGTGTTAAACGCCTTGAACACGTGGGACCGAACGGTTGTCGCGGGCGGGAAGAGCGCGGCCCACAACGCGGGGTCAGGAGTACTGGTCGCAGTGGCGGGAAGCGTCCACGCGAGCGTCGGAAAGTGCACGCTCCACGAGAACGACGCGAGGGTGTTGGGCCAGTTCGCAAAGTCGTCAAACGTGGCCAGCGTCGTGGGTCCACCACCGGTGGCAACCAGACGTGGAGCCACGTGCACCGAGAGCCGCACCTGACTGCCCTCACCGCCGTTCGGCAACGCCGTCCAGAAGATCGTCTGCGTCGCCATCTCAGATTCCGATCGCAAACGCGTCGGTGTACTCGTCCCACGCGGCGGCGTCGATCTGGTCGCCGAAGGTCGGATCGTCGGGACCGTTGCCGAAGCCGCGCCGACACGTGATTTCGACCGATCCGCTGAAGACGAACACGGATATCTCGACGGTGAGCGTGGCCTCACCCACTGCCTTCTCAGGCGACGTCTGGTACGAGAGGCCCATGTAGAACTCGAGCGAGAGAGTGATAAAGCCCATCACGTCGAGCTCGCCCGCAAGGCGCACGTAGCCGGTGAGGGTGCAGTTTTCGCCGCCGCCTTCGATCGCTTCGACCTTGAAGTAGATGCCGGCCATGAGCTCGACACTTCCGCTGGCAACGCCGAGGTCGACCGCGCACGACGCGCCGAACTCAAGGCCCGCTTCCATGAGTTCGACACCGTCAGCGCCGATCTCCACCGCGAAGAACCCGCCGCCACCAAAGATCGACACGGTGAGAATGAACTGGTTTTGGCGCTCGCAGAACGCGAAGCGCACGCGCACCGGCGATCCGTCGAACGGGATGACGATGCCGACGAACACCGCGATGTTGCGCAGGCTGAAAACGCCGACCGAGATGTTGGGTAGCTCGATGCCGATGCTCGCCGAAATGCGATCGCCCAGCACGTCGATTGTCGGCCCGCTGCCGCCGCCGAACGAGCAGAACTCCGACAGCGCTTCGACAAACTTGAGGACTCCCGCGAACCCGGTGTTCGTGATGTCGACGTCGACCTTGGATTTCTGATCCGTACCCGAGGTGAACGCCAGGCGCGCCACCTCGATGATCAGGAACTTGCTCGCCTCGTTGTCGCCGATCAGGTTCAGCGTGAAATCGCGTAGCTCGCCCCGGATGACGAACGTGGAGGTCGGCGGAGTCGTGCGCCGCGTCGTGAGTACCGCTTCGAGGTCGAGGCGCTTCGCCCCTCCAGGAACGAAGATGCCGAGCGGATCGGAGTCGAGGTCCGGATGCCAGTCGAGCTTGGTCTCGATGCGGTCGGGTAGTTCGAGCTGCTTGAGCTTCATCGCTTCCGGTGGCGAGCCGCCGAGCAGGGCGACGGTCTTGATGATGGCGAACAGATCGATGCCGCCGAGGATCTTCGCTTCGGCTCCTCCGAAGAACTCGGCGGCGTCGAAGTTGCCGCCCTTTAGCGCGCCACCAGGACCCAGGTCGCCGCCGACCGGACCGAGCGTGCGCGACAGACCGGTGATCGCCAAGTTCGGCGTGAGCACGCCACCCGACCGCTCGGTCGGAAACTGCAGGTCGGTCGCGCCGCTGACTTTGAGGAACACGCCGCTGGCGTTGGCCGCGCCGAACGCGTTCTTGAGGTAATCAGCGTCGTAGCTCACGACGCTCGGCGTCAGCGGCCCGCCCGACGCCTGTTCGGCCGCAGCCATGCGCGTGGACGCGTCGGTCATCGTCGGGTAGAAGCGGGGTTGGCCCTCGGACACCAGGTCGCCGTCGCTCTCGACTTCTCCGTACTCGGGCAGCAACGCGCCTTCGTCTGCGCCGAACCGCATCGTCTCGACTTGGATCGTCGTGTCGCCGAGCGTGCCCGGCTGGGCGACCGCGACCTTCTGACCCTTCAGCGTTGTGAGTCGCACTGCGTCGTCGGCCAAGTTGTTGTACGTGCTAACGATCGGGCCGGTGTGCAGCATCGAATACGCGCGCGTCGACGAGACGAACACCGCTGGCGCATCGAATTCCACCGTCTGGTCGGCGAAGTCCTTGGCCACGAAATGAAACGGATGCGGCTGACCGCCGACCCGCAGCAGGAAGACCTTCGTGATGTCCTGCGAGCCGAACGGCACCTTGGGCTCGAGGTTGGGGGTAACGACGTTGGTGATCTTGAGCGAGCGGAAGGGGAAGGCGCGCGAGTCGTACCGTCGCCCCGGCGCGTCGTCGTAGGTCTTTCGTGGTTGAGTGACCACGACGAACAGCCGCTGGCGCAGGTAGGCCCCGCGTTGGCCGTTGCCGAATGGCCGCGCGAACTTGCGCTCGGTGATCTTGATGAGGACCGCCTTGTGGCCCCACGGGAACAAGTGCCCGCGGCGCACAACCCGTACGTAGTTATCCCGCGCCATGACGCCCTGGTGTCGCCACTGAATGAGGTCGGACGTGTACGCGAGTTGCGGATTGGTCGGCGGATCCCACACACCGTCGACGTCGATCCAGCCACCGAGGCTCGACAACATCAGCCGGTCGACATCGATCGCCTCCGGCACGTAATCGGGCAGCGTAAAGTCGGCGCTCAGCCGCACGATGTCGTAGCGGTCAAGCGAGGTCAGCGACGAGCGGAATGGCTGCGGCGGCTCGGTCTCGTTGGGCTCGTTGTTGTTCGCGAGTTGGTTGGCGAAACCCGGGTCACGCGCCCAAATCCCGCGCACGGTGCGGTTGGCGGTGTCGACCTCATCGACGAAGAACCCGGCGGGGCCGGTCCGGCGACGGGCCAGACGCGTGTGCCACAGCTCGGTCCGCATTCCGCCGTGGTCGACGGGCGCCAACGCGTGCGCCCACGCCGCGCCAACATGCGGTGACAGCACCAGGTAGCGCGGCAGTTCGATCTGCGTCTCGACGTCGCCCGGCGCGACCAGCCGTGGCTTGGCGCGGCCGGGCACGAAGTTGGGCGCGGCCGCCGCGGGAACGACGCGCAGGGCGAACTTGGCCCATGAGAGCAGCGCGCTGGTGGTGTAGGGCAACGGCAAGGCACTGTTGGGCACCTCGAAGGCCAGCCGCGTCGGCCCTGCGAGCAGCGCGTCGATCGGTGACGGGAGCGGATTCTCCGGCCCACCTGGCGGTGCCGGCGGCGGGCTCTCACCCTCGCTTGGCGGCGGTGGAATATCCTCGGGGTCGGTCGGTTGCGCCCCCTCGGTCTCGAAGAAGGCGCGCTCGGTGATGCTCTGCGGCGGGAACTCGACGGCGAAGTACGACGGTCGGCCAGCGATGACCTTTACGAGCGATCCGTTCGCAACCCGAAGGTTGTAAAAGTGGAAGCGGAGCGCCAAGAAATCCTCACGTCGCCGCAGCCAGGCGCTGAAGTTGAGGGTCGGCACGAGACCGGAGACGAAGCCAAAGAGTCCACCGAGGACTTGCTGAAGCGAAAGTGCGTCGGCGGTTCCCGGTATCTGCGACGCCGCAACCCCCGCGACACCGGCGGCGGCAATGAACTGACGACGTGACACACCGTTGGAATCGGGTTCGGGATCGGGCTCTACGGGACCGTTACCGGCCTGCAACCCGTCCTGCGGATTCGGTGCCATCGGCACCCCCCGATCTAGGTGTCGTCAGCAGACAGCACCTTTGTCGGACGGTATCAGCTACGGCGCGGTTTGTTCCAGGGTGCGGCGGCCTCGTTGAACGGCACGAGGTCGCGGCGATATTGCTGACGCATCCGATCCAGCTCTTGGCGCAGCTGCGCGTTCTCGGCTTCGAGCGCCATGATGCGACGCACGCCTTCGAGGTTGTGGCCGTCGGCGGTGAGTTCTTGGATGCGACGCAGCAGCGCGATGTCCTGGTCGGAGTAGCGACGGCTACCACCACCCGTGCGCGCCGGGCCCACCAGGCCGCGCCGTTCGTAGATGCGCAGTGTCTGCGGGTGCACACCCGCAAGCTCCGCCGCCACCGAGATCACATAGACGGCCCGCGTGCCGCGGTCGTCGTCGGAATCACCAAACATGCACTACCTCCTACACACCGAGATGCGCGCGCAACTGCGCGCCCGCATCGGGTTCGGCGGCGGCCACCGATTCGACAGCCGCGCGCATTTCGTCGGACAGATTGTGAGGCACGTCGACGTGCACGGTGACCAAGAGGTCGCCGTTGGCGCGGCTCTCGCCGGGCACGCCTCGCCCGCGCACGCGCAGCACCGCACCGGCCGCGGTGCCAGCCGGGATGCGCACGGTGACGGGATCGCTCAACGTCGGCACCTTCACCGTGGTACCCAAAGTTGCCTCCGGAAACGTCACGGGCACAGTTAGCGTGAGATTGCGGTCGGAACGGCCGAACAACGGGTGCGTGCCGACGCGCACCGTGACATAAAGATCGCCCGACGGACCGCCGTTGTGGCCGGCCGCGCCGCGGCCCTTCAACCGGATCCGCTGGCCGTCGACCACGCCCGCCGGGATGCGTACCTTCACCTTGCGGGGCTTGCGCTCCACTCCGCTACCGCGGCAGTTGCTGCACGGCGTCTCGATCTTCATCCCGTGACCGCCGCAGGTCTGACACGTCTGGCTGAAGCTGAACATGCCTTGGTTGTCGCTGACCACGCCGCGACCGCCGCACGTGGGACAGATCACCGGCGACGTGCCCGGCGCGGCGCCGCTGCCGCTACAGACCGAACACGGTGCGTCGCTCTCGATGTTGACCTGGGTGGTGATGCCCTGGACGGCGTCGACGAAACTCAGGTGCAGCTCCGCCGCGAGATCGGCACCGCGTTGGGGACCGACACCGGCGCCTGGCCCGGCGCCACCGCCGGCGCGACCGCGGCCGCGGTTGAACAGGTTGCCGAGGAGGTCGCCGAGGTCGTCGACGCGGAAGTTGCCACCGAAGCCGCCACCACCTCCGCCACCGCCGAACACATTGCCGATCGGACCGAGCCGGCGAACCTCGTCGTACTCCTTGCGCTTGTCGGCGTCGCCGAGCACGTCGTACGCGGCTGACACTTCCTTGAACCGCGTCTCGGCGGCGTCGTCACCGGGCTTGGCGTCGGGATGGTTCTCTTTCGCGAGCTTGCGATAGGCGCGCGTGATCTCTTTGTCGGTCGCGGTGTCGGAAACACCGAGGACTTTGTAGAAGTCCGTCCCGTACCACTCGCGCTGCGGGGCCATGGGCCTATCGGTCCTAGCTGCCCTTGACCTTCACCATGGCGGGGCGAAGGACGCGGCCGTTCCACTTCCAACCGGCGCGCAAGACCTCGATCACTTCAGGGAGCCCGTCGCCCTCTTCGTGGAGGACGGCGTCGTGGATTTCGGGGTCGAAGGCGGCGCCAAACGCATCAATGCGTTCGAGGCCTTCCTTGCCCAGGGCTTCGACGAGCGCAGTAGCAATTTGCGCAACTGCGTCAGAAGGATCGTGCGCCAACGCCAGGTCAACCGTGTCGAGAACGTCGATCAACTTTGCGGCCAGCGATGCCGCACCGGTGTCGCGAGCCTCGGCCATTTCGCGCTGGACGCGCTTGCGATAGTTCTCGAAATCGGCCTGCGTACGGCGCAACGCGTCGAGGTACTCGTCGCGTTCGGTGGCGAGCGCGTCGAGCGGATCGATGTCGTCGGTGACTTCGCTGCCTGGTGCGATTGCAACGGCCTCTTCGGCGAGCATCGCCTCGAGTTCCGCGTCGAGATCGACGACCGGTTCTTGGTCGCCGATCTCTTCGCCACGCTCGGGCTCGTCGAACGCGTCGAACGCGTCTTCCGGATTACTCATCCACGATCTCGGCGTCGATCACGTCGTCGTCGTTGGCCGCCTCGGATGCCGCCGCGTCGGCGGGCGCACCGTTCTGCGAGGCCGACGCCTGCTCGTACAGCTTCTGGGCGAAGCCCTGCGAGGACGTAACCAGTTTCTCGGTGGCCGACTTGATGGCCTCGAGGTCGTCACCGGCGAGCGCTTCCTTCAGCGATGCGAGGTGCGTCTCGACGTCGTCCTTCTCCTGCCCGCTCAGCTTGTCGCCGTTCTCGGCCAGCAACTTGTCGGTTTGGTACACGAGCGAGTCGGCGTTGTTGCGCACCTCCGCCTCTTCCTTGCGCCGACGATCTTCTTCGGCGTGCGCTTCGGCGTCTTTGACCATCTGCTCGATGTCGTCCTTGTTGAGCGAGGACTGACCGGTGATGGTCATCGACTGTTCCTTGTTGGTGGCGCGGTCCTTCGCACTCACGTGCACGATGCCGTTGGCGTCGATGTCGAAGGTGACCTCGATCTGCGGGACCCCGCGCGGCGCGGGCGGCAGGTCGACGAGCTGGAACTTGCCGAGCGTCTTGTTGTAGCTCGCCATCTCGCGCTCGCCCTGCAGCACGTGGATCTCCACCGAGGGCTGCATGTCTTCTGCGGTGGTGAACACCTCGGTGCGACGGGTGGGGATGGTGGTGTTGCGCTCGATGAGCTTGGTCATGATGCCGCCCTTGGTTTCGATGCCCAGGCTCAGCGGCGTGACGTCGAGGAGCAGCACGTCCTTCACGTCGCCCTTCAACACGCCGGCTTGCACCGCGGCACCAATGGCCACGACTTCGTCGGGGTTGACGCCCTTGTGCGGCTCGCTTCCGGTCATCTTCTGCACGAGCTCCTGCACCGCGGGCATGCGCGTGGAACCACCGACCAACACGACGTGGTCGATCTGGCCGACCGTGAGGCCCGCGTCCTTGATGGCCTGCTCGAACGGGGACTTGCACTTCTCCACCAAGTCGGCGGTGAGCTCTTGGAACTTCGAACGCGTGAGCTTGAGATCGAGGTGCTTGGGGCCGTCGCTGGTCGCGGTGATGAACGGCAGGTTCACGGTGGTCTCTTGCACCGAACTCAGTTCGATCTTGGCCTTCTCGGCCGCTTCCTTCAGGCGCTGCACGGCCATCTTGTCGACGGACAGGTCGACGCCCTCGGTGTTCTTGAACTCGGAGACGAGCCAGTCCATGACGCGCTGGTCCCAGTCGTCACCACCGAGCTGGGTGTCGCCGTGGGTCGACTTCACTTCGAAAACGCCTTCGCCGATCTCGAGGACCGACACGTCGAAGGTGCCGCCGCCAAGGTCGAACACGAGCACGGTGTGGTCCTCGCCGCTCTCCTTGTCGAGGCCGTACGCGAGCGCGGCCGCGGTGGGCTCGTTGATGATGCGCAGTACTTCGAGACCGGCGATCTGGCCCGCCTCTTTGGTGGCCGTGCGCTGCGCGTCGTCGAAGTACGCGGGAACGGTGATGACGGCTTGGGTGACGGTGTCGCCCAGGTAAGCCTCAGCGTCGCGCTTCAACTTCTGCAGGATGCGGGCGCTGATCTCTTGAGGGGTGTACGCCTTGCCGTCGATGTCGACGGTCCAGGACGTGCCCATGTGGCGCTTGACCGAACGAATGGTGCGGTCCGGGTTGGTGATGGCTTGGCGCTTGGCGACCTCGCCGACGAGCACCTCCCCCGTCTTGCTGAAGCCGACAACGGACGGGGTCGTCCGGGCGCCCTCGGCGTTGGGGATAACGGTCGGTTCGCCTGCTTCGAGCACGCTCACGACGCTGTTGGTGGTACCGAGGTCGATTCCGACGGCCTTGGACATGTGTGACTCCTTAGTAACTACAGGACTTGGGAGGACAACTATACAAAGTTGATAGTGAGACTGTCAACTTTTCTGATCGCCCAAATAGCGATGCGCCCACCCGATGACGGCCTCGATCGACAAATAGCCGTCAACCGGCCCCTGACCTGCGGTTTCGAGGTGATCGAGGAGCTTGCGTTTGATCGCCGCGAGGTGGTTGTCGAGGGTCGAAGTAGTAACACCGAGGCGTTGCGCGAGGCGGCTGCGGGTATCGGGACGATGCGCAAGCTCCGCGAGTACCCGCGATTCTGCCCCCGTAAGCGACGCCTTGAATGCCTCGCGCTCAAGTTTCTGCGGCGGGCGTTGGACTTCCACGGTGGCGCCCTCGGGCAGGTCGAACGCGACGGTCTGGCCGTCAGGAAACGTCACGACCACGCGATCCACGAGGCGAGTGTGGCGCGAACGCGCCATGGATTGTTCGGGCGGCGGTTCCTAGGTTCGGGCCATGACAGTCGTCGGCGCTGAACTCGCCTCGCTCGCCCGCCTCGAAGCCGCCGTCGTGCGTCACGGCACCGCGTTGGAGCAGCTGCGCGCCGGGCTGGCCAACGAGATCGACGCCACCGAGTGGCAGGGCCAGGCGGCCGAACGCTTCCGCGCGGCGTGGCGCGAAGAACACGACCCGTCGTTGCGCCGGCTCGAAGGCGCGCTGCACGAAGCGGCGGCCGAAGTGGCTCGGCGGCGCGCCGCGCTCGAGGCGGCCGGCGCGTGAACGAGGTCGCGCTCGTCGCCGCGCTGCTCGATGACCGCGCGCAACGCGTCGAAGCGCTGGCCGACACTCTCGCCGCCCGCGCCGCGACCGCCACGTGGGCGGGGCCGGCGGCGGACCGCTTCCGATTGCTGATGCTCGAGCGCCGCAACGCCATGCGCACCGCGGCGATGGCGCTACGCGACGCGGCCCACACGTTGCAGATTGCGAGCGCGCAGTGACGCGCATCGTCATCGATCCGGCGGAGTTGGCAGCGTTGAGCGCGCTGTGCCGTAACGCGTCCTACGACGCGGCCGGCATCGCCACCGAGGCGCAATACCGCGTCGGCGCGGTAACGCCCCTTCTCGGCGCCGACGTGTCGATGACCCTGAACGCGCTCGTAGACCAGGCAGTCGCGTTGCTGCAGCGCGTCGCGACCGAACTCGACGAGGACGCGCTGTCGGTTGCGGTGCTCGGCCAACGGGGCGCGGCCGCCGACGCGCTCGGCGACATGGCGGGCCCCGAACACTCGCTGCTAACGCGCTTTGACACCACTGGGGAGACCGACGAATGACAACCGGGTTACGCGCCACCGCGATCGAAGAGCTGTGTCACACGCTCGGGCTACGCACCCCAATCGGGGTGATCGCATCGGCGCAGAACCCGCCGGCGCGCCACGACACGAATGCGGTCGCGAAATTCAGCGACGAGCAACTCACCGCGCTCGGCGTGCTGGCCCAGCCCGAAGCGATCGCGATCGTCACGCAGTGGCCGGTCGTGCACGTGATCGCGACCCGTGGCGCCTGGCTCGCCGAACACGTCATCGAAGGCGACACCCATCACCTCCACGCGGCCGACGTGGAGAACGCGGCGGTGTTGCTCCTCGACCGCGCCGGGCTGGTACACGACGTCGATGCGCCCGGATACGAACCCCTCGACGCCACCCTCGGTGCCTATCTGCGCATGGCCGAACTCGCGCGCGCGGGAGATCAGCCGCGCGCGGTCGCCGCGCTCGTCGGTGACGGCGCGGACGCCGTCGCGTCGGCCGCGCTGGTCGCCGCATTTGCACATCGACATACCGAGGTCGCCGGGCTCGGCCACGACGGCCGCCGCTTCGTCGGGTGCGAGGTCGCGTTCGCCGGCCACGACGCGACCGGCCGGTGGTTGGTGCCCTCGTCGCAACACGGCTCGTCCGGGCGCCTGCGCGTGATCATCGAGCCCACCACCACCGCCGCGTTACGCGAGGAACTCGCGTTGATCTTCGGCGCGACTTAGGGCTCCCACGACAGCAGGTCGCCGGGTTGGCAGTGGAGCACCTCACAAAGCGCTTCCAGCGTCGAGAATCGCACGGCGCGCGCCTTGCCGGTCTTCAGGATCGACAGGTTGGCGAGCGTGATGCCAACCCGGTCGGCCAGTTCGGTCAGCGTCATGCCGCGCGCCGCCAACATTTCGTCGAGGTGCACGACCACCGGCACTAGATGGTCGCCGACTCCAGCTCGCGCAGCTCGGCGCCCGCTCGGAACACTTCGGCCAGCGCGAACACGCTTAGCGCGATCACCACGATCGGCAACGCGTCGACCCGCGCAACGCTCGGGTGCACGGCGCGCGGTTCGAAGGTTCCCTCGAGCATGCGATTGAGCAGCCAGACGACGACCGGCGCCGCGATGAGCACGCCGCCGAGCAGTCGTAGGCGCCCGACGTTGCGCTTGTCGAAGGGATCGCCGTCGCGTGCCACGCGCACGACCTTTCGCAACGCGAGGAGACCGGTCCACGCCAGGCCGATCATTGCCAACAATCCGACGACCAGCAGCACGCGAGTGTCGCGGTCGCTCTTGGCCACGTGCACGTTGACGGTGAGCTTGGATCGCTCGATCTTGAGCGGTCGACCGTTGTCCGACACGGTGCCGCCCACCTCGCCATCTGACGACACGCGGAAGCTCGGGCCGTCGGCAACGCTGGTAACGGCGAACGGCGGGTCGACCGTGGCGTTCAGACCGATGCCCGAGCCGGTGATCGTCGCCGGTGCAGTGCCGACGGCGACCAACGTGCCGATGGCGAAGAACACGACGGCAACGTTGAGCAGTGTGTTGAGCACGCGCAGGCTGCGCGCCGCGGGTGTTGGTGAGCCGGGCGTTGGGAACGGGTCTAGGTGAAGCGGTCTCCATATCGATAAACGATAAGACACTATTTATCGTTTGTCAATAAGACGAATCCGCCGGTGCGCTACGGTCGCTGCATGCGTTCACGTCGTCATATTCCGTTCGTGCTGTTGTCATTGCTCGCGCTGGTGGCCTCCGCGTGCGGCGGCGACGACGCCGATACTCCGTCGGACACCGCGTCCGCGTCCGACGCCACCACCACGACCGCGAAGAAGGTCGGTCCGGGCGTGTCGATCACGTCGCCGCGCGACGGCACCGTCATCAAAGGCAACGTCGTCACCCTGAACCTCGCGGTAGGCGGGATAAAGGTCGTCAAGGCTGACGGCGACGTCTCCGGCGCGACCGGGCACTTCCACGTGTTTGTCGACAAGGAGCCGCCCGCGGTCGGCGCGCTCATCGACAAGGGGCCGGGCATCATCCACTCCGCCGACAACCCGGTGCTGGTGCCGGGCCTGTCGAAGGGCGACCACACGCTGACCATCGTGCTCGGCGACGGCACGCACAAGCGGATCGACGCCAAGGCGGTCGCGGTCAAGATCAAGATCGCCGGTCCGTCGCTGAAGGCCACCGCGCCGACCACCCTCGCCGCCGGCGCGCCGCTTTCGATCGACGTCACCGTCGACGGAGTCCGCCTTACCACGGCCGACGGCGACACCTCCGGCGCTACTGGCCACCTCCACGCGTTCGTCGACAAGCCGCCGGTGTTGCCGGGCGAACTCATCCCCACCGGCGACCCGGCGATCATTCACTCCGCGACCTCGCCGATCTCGGTAACCGGGCTCGCGGCGGGCGAGCACACCATCTGGATCGTCCTGGGCGACGGAGCGCACGCCGCCTTCACGGACTCGGTGCGCGACAAGGTGACCGTTCTCGTCTCCTAGGTCCGTCTCGTAGGGCTTCGACCACGCTGGTTGTCACACCCACGGCGTACGTTGGCAGCGTGCTGGAGCGCGTCCGCAAGTCGGCGGAGTACCAATTTCTGACCCTGCTCACGCGGGTGGATGCTGGTCTGGGCGCGGGCTGGTGGCTGTTGATCCTCGTGCGGGCCGTGCTGCCCGCGGCGTTCGCCCTTTCCATGGGGTCCTTGATCACCGCGGTCAACGACGGCAACGAGGTCGGCGCCTCGCTGTACGCCGTCGGCGGCCTGTTCTTTGCGATGCAGATGCTGCCGCCCATTCACGGCGCCATCTCCGCCAACCTCGCGTCCAAGACCACCACCTACCTGCACGATCTCCTGCTTGAGGCGGCGTTGGTGCCCGCGGGCATCGCGCACCTCGAGCGCACCGAGCTAAACGACCGGTTGACCCAGGCGCGCGACTTCGACCTCGCGATCACCGGACCGCCGATGACGGCGTCGATGCCGCGCATCGCCGACGGCTTCGTCGAGGTCGGCGGCGGCGTTGGCCTCGCGTGCCTGCTGTTCGGTTACCGCTGGTGGGCGCCGTTCCTGGCGGGCTTCGGCTGGCTTTGGAGTCACCGGTTGTTGCGCAAGAGCTCGGTGTGGAAGGCGTGGGAAGACCCGACCGTCGTCGACGAGATGCGCCACGTGAACTACGCGTACAACCTCGCCGTGCGGGCGCCGGCGGCGAAGGAGATCCGCCTGTTCGGGCTCGCCGACTGGACCGTCGACCGCTACTTCACGCGCCGCAAGCGCATGGTCGAACTCACCATCAAGGCGCGGTCGCTGAAGAAGACGCCCATCACGCTGGCGGTTGCCGCGATCGTGGGCGGCAACGTGGCGCTGTTCTGGTCGATCGCGAGCGACGCGTCGGCGGGCAATATCGCCATCGGGTCGGTCACCGTGTTCGCGCAAGCGGCGCTTGGCGCCAGCGCACTGGCGTTCGGTGAAGTCGACTGGTGGTTCCGGCAGGGTTCGCAGTCGGTCCCGGTCGTGCTCGACCTCGTCGAGGACATGCGCAACACCGACGTCGTGCCGCTCACGGCCGGCGCGCCGGTGCAGGACGCACCGAAGAACGCGATCGCGTTCGAGAACGTCACGTTCTCCTACCGCGACGGCCCGCCGGTGTTCGACGGGCTCACGTTGTCGATCCCAGCGGGCAAGTCCATCGCGGTCGTCGGGCAGAACGGCGCCGGCAAGACCACGCTCGCCAAATTGCTGTGCCGGTTGTACGACCCGACCGACGGAGCGATCCGCGTCGACGGTACCGACCTGCGCGACCTCGACCTGCCGGAGTGGCGGTTGAACCTCGCCGCCGTGTTCCAGGACTACATCCGCTACGAGTTGCCACTGGCCGACAACGTCGCGCCTACCGGCGGTTCGGTCGAACTCGTCGCCGACGCGCTGCGCCAAGCGGGCGCCGACGAACTCGCCGATCAACAAACGGTGCTGTCGCGGGCGTACGGCGGCGGCACCGATCTGTCGGGCGGCCAGTGGCAACGCGTCGCGCTGGCGCGCGCGCTGTTCGCGGTGCAGGCGGGGGCGGGCGTGGTGCTGCTCGACGAGCCGACCGCGCAACTCGACGTGCGGGGCGAAGCCGAGATCTTCGACCGCATCCTGCAAGCCACCAAGGGTCGCACCACCATCTTGATCTCGCACCGCTTCGCCACGGTTCGCCACGCCGATCTCATCTGCGTGCTCGAACACGGCAAGGTGATCGAGCTGGGCACCCACGACGAGTTGATCGCCCGAGGCGGCCGCTACCGCACGATGTTCGACCTGCAGGCGGCGCGCTTCGAAGAAGACGGCTTTACCGGCGACCCCGAAGACGCGTCGGACGAAGCAGCTTCGATTGAAACTGGGGAGGTGCACGTCTCATGATGCGGGGCATCCCTTCGCCGACGGAGGAGAAGGACCTTCCGTCCATGCCGGCGTCGCTTCTGCACTCGCTCAAGTTCGCGTACCAGGCCCAGCCAATGCTGCTCGTGGTGTCGTTTGGGTTGACCATCGGCGGGCTCATTCCCGAGGCGCTCTCGGCGTTGTGGCTTCGCCTCCTGTTACACGGGATCAGCGCCGGCAACGACGGCGAGACGCTGCGCGCCGCGATCGGCCTCGCCCTCACCGGCGGCACCGGGTGGTTGCTGCGCACTGTCGGGTCGCGCTACGTCGCCATCTTCGGCGACCGCATCGCCTTGGCGGTCGAGACCCACGTCGCACAGTTGCAGGCGAGTGTCTCCACAATCGAGCACCACGAGCGCGCCGACTACCTCAACCGCCTGCAAATCCTGCACGACCACTCGTTCCTGCTGAACCACATCTACCCGTCGCTCATGCAGTACATCGGCTCGGCGGCGCGCCTCGTCATCACCGTCGGGCTATTGATGTCGATCTCGCCCGTCCTCGGCCTACTGGTGTTGTTCGCGGTGCCGACGATCACCGTGTCCACGCGTCGCGCCGGGATCGAGCGACGCACCGAAGAACACGCGGCGCCGAGCGTGCGCTTGGCGCGCCATTTCTTCGAACTCGGCACCACGCCCGGCGCGGCGAAGGAACTCCGCGTGTCGTCGGCGGAACAGACCATCGCCCGGCGTCGCCGCGAGGCGTTCTTCGAGGGCTACCAGCCCGTCGCCCGCGAACGCTGGATAACGGCGTGGCAGAACGCGGCGGCGTGGTTGTTGTTCGGCGCGGCATACGTGACCGCCGTGTCGTATGTCGCGCAGCGGGCCAACACCAACGCGGGCGACGTCGTGCTCACGCTGGCGGCGGGCGCCGCGCTGTCGCGGTATCTGGGCCAGACCGTGGGCCAGACCGAATTCCTGCGCTGGAACATCGAAGCGGCGCAACGGCTGCTGTGGCTCGAGCGCTACGTCGAGTCGCGCACCGGGGTGAACGAAGGCGACGCGCCGCTCACGATCGCGCACGACATCACGTTCGAGAACGTGTCGTTCAAGTACCCGGCCACCGACACGATGGTGCTGCAAGACGTGAACCTCAGGTTGCCCGCTGGTTCGGTGATCGCAATCGTGGGCGAAAACGGTGCGGGCAAGTCGACCCTCACGAAGTTGCTGTGCCGCCTGTACGACCCGACCGACGGGCGGATCACCGTCGACGGCGTCGACTTGGCAACGATCGACCCTGACTCGTGGCGCGAACGCCTCGGTGGCGCGTTCCAGGACTTCTTCCGCTTCGAGTTCCTCGCCGCCAACAGCGTCGGGCTCGGCGACCTTCCGCGGCTCGACGAGCGGCCCGCCGTGCAGGTCGCGGTGGATCGCGGCGGCGCCACCGACGTGATCGAGAAGCTGACCGAGGGCCTCGAAACTCAGCTCGGCCCGTCATGGCTCAACGGCAAGCGATCTCAGCTTCGGTCAGTGGCAGAAGATCGCGGTCGCCCGCGGGTTCATGCGCGACCGGCCGCTGTTGTGCGTGCTCGACGAGCCCACCGCCGCGCTCGACGCCGAAACCGAACACACCCTGTTCGAGCGCTTCGCCGAGTCGTCGCGCGCGGCGGCCGCCGACGGGCGCATCACCGTGCTCGTGTCGCACCGATTCTCCACCGTGCGCATGGCGGATCTGATCGTGGTGCTCGACGGATCACGCGTCGCCGAGTTCGGCGACCACGAAACCCTCATGGCCAAGCGCGGCCTGTACGCCGAGCTCTACGGCATCCAAGCGGCCGGTTACCGCTAGGCGGACAAATTGCAGGAATCGGCCGCCACAATCCCGAAGTAACCATGGCGGATGTGCCCCAGGTCACATTGCGTGAAAACGCTCTACTGGCACACTGCCGTCGACCGGGGAAAATGGGGAGAACGAAATGAAGCTTCGTACGTTGCTGTCGGGTGCCATCGCGCTGGCGTTGGTGGGCGCAGGCACGCTGGCTACGTCGGCCACTGCCGATGAAGAGGTCATCAACGCCGACGTCGGTGGCGGCGCTGCCGGCATCCAGGCCTTCCTGTTGGCCGATACGCCGGTCTTGAACGTGGTGGATCAGGACTACGTCGAGGTCACCCACGTCTACCCCCGTGTCGTGCTGGGCAAGGACGGCGGCAATCCGCAGGCCAAGTTCGCCGTCAACCAGACCGTCGGTCCGGTGAAGGTCAAGAGCCTGTACCAAAAGATCAGCGGCGCCCGCAACGGCAAGCCCGCGTTCGCCACCGCCCAGAGCCTCCTTAAGGGCATCGACATCGCCGGCACCAAGATCGGCGCGTTGGACGTGGTGTGCACGTGGGACCGCGCTGGTGCGCGCGGCACGACCACAGTCACCGACGCCGCGGGAACCGTGTACCAACCGGCCCCGAATACCGAGACGGTGATACCGGGCATCGGCGTCCTCGTGTTGAACGAGCAGTACTTCGAAGGTGTGTACCAGCCTGACCCGACGATTCCCGACGGTCCGCCGAATTACGGCGAGCGCTATTTCCCGAGCGTGATCTACGTCGTCGGCGCCCACCTCTTCCTTTATGCAGACGTGGCCGAAACCCTCGGGGTAGTCGACATCCAACTCGGCGTCACGAGCTGCGACCCGGTCAAGCTGCCGCCCCTCAGCGGGCTGAAGCTCGGGTCCAACGACGCCTAGGCCGAGCTAAGGCGTTAGTGGCTGCCGACGAACGCGAGGCGCATCCGCTTCCAACGTCGGGAGCCCTGACCTTTCTCTTTACCGACATAGAGGGCTCCACGCGCAAAGCGCATGAGCTGGGCGAAAACTGGTTCGGCGTGCTCGAAGCGCACCACGCTCTGCTGCGGCCGGTGTTCGCCGCGCACGGCGGGCTGGAAGTTAGTACCGCGGGTGACTCGTTCTTCCTCGTGTTCGAAGACGCGGCGCACGCGATCGAGGCGTCCGTCGCCATGCAGCGCGCGATCGCCGCGCACGACTGGTCACCGAGCCCGCCGGTCAAGGTCCGCATGGGCATGCACACCGGTCTGGCTCGGTTCCGGCCGCACGACAATGACTACGCCGGGCTGACCGTTCACGCTGCGTCGCGCGTGGAGTCCGCGGCGTACGGAGCGCAGGTGCTCATAACGCAAGCCACGCTGGACGCGGCCGAAGCGACCTTGCCCGACGGCCTCGGAATACTCGATCTGGGTTTTCACCGGCTGAAGGACTTGCCGTCGGAGTTGCGGATCTATCAGATCACGGCGGACGGCCTCGAGCGCGAGTTCCCCGTGGTGCGCGGCATCGACGTCGTGCGCAACAACGTGCCGGTTCCGCCGTCGAGTTTCGTCGGGCGCACCGCCGTCCTAACCCGCCTGCATCAGATGCTCGACGAGGACCGGATCGTCACCATCGTCGGGTCGGGCGGGACCGGCAAGACCCGGGTGTCGCTTCGCCTGGCGAGCGAGCGGTTGCACCGCCACACCGACGGGGTGTGGTTCGTCGAACTCGATTCCGCTCACGACGAGATCGGCGTCGTCAATGCGGTCGCGGCTGTGCTCGGCGTGCGGGAGGAGCGCGACCGGCCCTTGTTGGACACCGTGGTCGAATTCGTGCGCGACAGCAACGTGCTTGTTCGTCATCGACAACTGCGAGCACGTCATCGATCACGTCGCCCGCGTCATCGAACAGATCCTGCGCAGCGGGCCAAACGTCCGCGTCCTGGCGACCAGCCGCGAAGCAATCGAGATCGACGGTGAACGCACGTGGCCGTTGGCCCCGCTCGCAGTGGACGACGACGACCCCGCGTCGAGTGAAGCAGTGCAGTTGCTGGTCGAGCGCGTCGCCCGGGTGCGGCCCGACTTCGAGCTCACGGCGGACCTCGTAGCCGCCGCGGCCACGATTGCTCGACGTCTCGACGGCCTTCCGCTCGCGCTCGAACTGGCAGCGGCGAGCGCGTCGACGTTGCATCTCGACGACATTGCCGAGCAGCTCGACAACCGCTTCGACCTGCTGACCCGCGGCAGCCGCACCGCGCTCGATCGACAGAAGACGCTGTGGGGCGCAATCGACTGGAGTTACGGCCTTCTCGACGAGCGACAGGCCGTCCTGTTCCGCCGACTGGGGGTGTTCCCATCCGAGTTCGACTTCGGCGTTACGAACGCCGTATGCGGCGGAGACGGAGTCGACGTCGACGACGCTCTGCCGGTCCTGCTCCGGAAGTCACTGGTCACCGAGTCGCCCTCGACACGGCTTCGCCTGCTCGAATCAATTCGTGCCTACGCACGCGACCGGCTCTCCGAAAACGGTGAACTCGACGAGTTCGCCGAGCGCCACGCCCGCTACTTCGTCGACAGCGTCGGCGATCGCGAAATTTCGGACACTGAATGGATCGACACCATCCAGGAGGATCTCGCGGCGGCCCTGCGATGGGGAGGCGAACACGATCCCGACGTTCAGGTACGCGCGACTCGTGGAGCTGCAACCCTTCTGGATGCGAAGGGGGCGCTGGAGCGAGAGGCCGCGAGCTGAGCAAGGAAGTGCTCGACGCCACCGCCGACCAGCGGACGACCGCACGGCGGCGCGCGCTCGGCTACGCCGGCCAACTCGCATCGAACCAAGGAGACGTCGCGACGGCGCGCGGCGTACTTCGAGCAGGCCGCCGAACTCGCCGCCGCAACTGGTGGCCCTGAGCAAGCGCAGTTGGTGCTGGGTGACCTCGGCGAGTTGGCGGCGAGCGAGGGCGACTTCGACACGGCGGAGGCGCTGTATCGCCGTGCGCTCGAGGCCGCTCGCGCGCTAGAGAAGAAGGAAGCCATTGCGCTGTGCTTGGCCCACCTCGCGCGAGTCACGAGCCATGCGCGGCGACTTGGCTCGCGGCGTGGACCGACGGCTTGGACGCGCTCGAGGCCGCCCGCGGCTTGGGATGGGTCGACCTCGAGCTTCGCGATGACGGCGATCGTGGGCGACGTCGCTCGTCAACGCGGCGAACTCGACGAGGCGCGACGCATCTACTCCGATGCGGTGGCCACCGCCCGCAAGGTGGAGAACCGTCAGTCGTTGCTGTACGCGGTCTACGGGCTGGGCCTGGTGGAGCTCGACGCCGGTGACGCGTTGCGTGCCGCACCGCTACCTGCGCGAGTCGCTCGTGCTCGGCCAAGAGCTAGGCGCTGACGACGACCTCGTCGAGAGCCTCGACGCCGCTACCCGACTCGCTGGCGCGCTGGGGCGATCCGAGGCCGCCGCCGCGTGGCGCATAGACGCCGGGCTGTCGCACGAACGAAGCCGCCGAGGCCGCGGCGGTGTTCTTGCGGAGCGTTACGTCTGACGAATGAGCTGGGGGTTTTCGGCCCGTCCGCCTAGTCGGGAACGACGCCCATCTTCCCGGCATGGAAGTCCTCGAACGCCTGCGCCAGTTCGGCGCGGGTGTTCATCACGAACGGGCCTTGCCACGCGATCGGCTCCCCGATCGGCTGGCCGCCGAGGATCAGCACGTCGAGCGCGGGGTGCGCGGCTGTCCTGCTGATGCGTCGGCGCGCACGACGACGGGCCCGGGGTGGTTCGGTTCGAGCACCGCCAGCTGACCGGTCGGAGCGGCTGACCGTCGGGCCCGACGAGCCGTCGCCGGCGAGCACGTAGACGAGCGCGTTGAAGTCGGCGCGCCACGGCAGCACGAGCTCGGCGCCGGGCGCGAGCGTCGCGTGCACGTAGTTGATCGGGCTGTGGGTCGAGCCCGGTCCGGCGATACCGCCGGCGTCGCCGGCGATGACGCGCACGCAGCGCGCCGCCGTCGGCGCTGCGCGCCAAGCTTCACGTCGTCGGCTTCGATGCCTTGGTAGGCCGCCGGCATCATCTTGTCCTTCGCCGGCAGGTTGACCCACAGCTGCACGCCGTGGAACAGGCCGCCCGTACGCACGAGGTGTTCCGGTGGCCTCTCGATGTGCAGGATGCCGCCGCCGGCGGTCATCCACTGCGTCGAGCCGTTGGTGATGACGCCGCCGTTGACCGATCGAGTCCTGGTGTTCGAAGACGCCGTCGATCATGTAGGTGACGGTCTCGAAACCGCGGTGCGGGTGCCACGACGTGCCGCGGGCTTCGCCCGGCGCGTACTCGACCTCGCCCATCTGGTCCATGTGGATGAACGGGTCGAGCAATTCGTGCGGCACGCCGGCGAAGGCGCGGCGCACGGGGAAGCCCTCGCCCTCGTAACCCGGTCGGCGCCGTGCTCACCCGACGCACCGGGCGAGCCGGTACGTCGGGAGGCGCGGGCGCGATCGGGATCGAGCGTGAGTACGTCGTCAACAGTTACTGCTGGCATGAGTGCCTTCTTACTGCCTGACCGCTTCGACTTCGAGGTCGATGACGACGTCCTTGCCGACGAGCACGCCGCCGGTCTCGAGCGCCTGGTTCCAGATGAGGCCGAAGTCCTCGCGGTTGATCTTGGTCGACGCGTTGAACACGGCGCGCACGCCGCCCCACGGGTCGATGACGACGCCGTGCGTACTCGACGTCGAGCGTCACCGGCTTGGTGACGCCGGCGATCGTGAGGTCACCGTCGACGACGAAGTTCTCGCCCTTGACGTGGCGCACCGACGGTGCTCTTGTAGGTCAGCGTCGGGAACTTGCGCGACGTCGAGGAAGTCGGCGCTGCGCAGGTGCGTCGTCACGCGTGTCGTCGCCGGTCGTGATCGACGCGGCCTCGATGGTGACGTCGACCGAGCTTTCGAGCGGGTCGTCGGCGATGGTGATCGCCCCGGACACGTCGGTGAAGCGGCCGCGGGTCTTGGCGACCACGAGGTGGCGGACGGTGAAGGCGGCGGCGCTGTGCGAACGCGTCGATGGCGAAGGTGCCGGCCTCGGGAATGTCGAGGCCTTCGAAGCTGCGGGTGTTGGTCTGGGGGGCGGTGGTGGTCATGGGATGCGGTCTCCTTGGTCGTAGTAGTTGCGTGTGCAAAGCAACTATACTCCAAGTCGTTGCGTGCGCAAGTAATTCCTGTACACTTCGCTTCGTGGATCCCGTCCTGCACGACGAACGCATCACTTCTTTCGGCCTGCTCCTCGAGGCGACGAACGCCGTGCGCGGCGCGCTCGAGTGCGCAGGCGCGCAATGGGGCGGCATGCCGCCGAACTACGAAGCTGCTGTTGCGCCTCGCCCGCTCCGAGGGCCAACGCCTCCGCATGACGCGACCTGGCGGCGCAGTGCGGCCTGTACCCCGAGCGGCGTGTCGCGTGCCGTCGACCGGCTCGCGGCCGACGGCCTCGTGCAGCCGCGTGCAGCTGCCCGAGGACCGACCGCGCGGTTCGCACGCCGAGATGACGCCGAAGGGCAACAAGACTGATCGTCGCCGCGCTCAAGCAGCACGTCGAGGACATCCAGCGTGAGTTCGTCGACGTGCTGTCAGCCGAACGAGCGCGAGCAACTCGAGGCGATCTGCCGCAAGCTGCGCGACCACCACAACCCCGCGCTACGGCCGGGGCTTACGTCGTCCTTCCAGCCGTCCCAGTAGGTGACCTCTTCGACGGGACGGCGCTTGGCCTCGCCCCACTTGCCCGTCGGGTAGCCGACCGGCACCATCGCCCACGTCTTGACGTCGGCCGGGATGTCGAGCACGGCGCGCACTTCGTCTTCGGCGAACTGGTGCACGGTCGTCAGCGTCGTGCCGAGACCGAGGGCGCGCGCCGCGAGGAACAGGTTCTGCAGCGCGCCGTACACCGAGCCGGGGTCGCCGCCTTTGGACGCCGGGATGATGATCGCCGGCGCGTCGCCCATGTGATCGCCGAGGTAGTCGGCGGAGCCGAACACGCGCACCATCTGCTTGTCGTTCTGGTCGATGTTGCCGCTGTACATCTCCGAGACCGGCTCCCAGCACTTCTTGTAGATCGCGCCGAGCTTGGCCCGTTTGTCGGCGTCGGTGACCACGATCCACCGCACCGGCTGCGCGTTCGAACCCGACGGGCCTTTGGTCGCGGCTTCGCAGATCTTCCAGAGGTCCTCGTCGCGGACGGGCTTGGTGTCGAGACGGCGCATCGCGCGCGTCGTGTGGATCGCTTCCCAGATGTCCATCACTACATCAGCTTCGATTTGTCCTCGACCTCGTACTTGTTCACTTCGGCCTCGGTCACGCCGACCGTGCCCATCGCGCCCATGAACTCGGCCATGTGCGGCGTGGCGAAGTGGCTGTTGAGCGCGGCCTCGTCGGCGTACTCCTCGAACACGCGGAACACGCCCGGCTCTTGCGGGTCGGCATAGAACCCGTAGGCAAGCACGCCCTCTTCGGCATTCGACGCCGCGGCCATCTTGGCGCCGACTTCCGCGAACTCGTCGTGGTTCGCCGGGATCCATCTTCAACACACCGGAGACAACGATCATGCGTAGCTCCTTAGAGATCGAACGCTGAAGCTAGGATCGCTAGATTCGCTGCATGACTCCTGAAGAAGCAGCCGTCGCCAGCGCCGAAGCCGTCAGCGGCCTCACCGCCCGATTCATGCTCGACCCCGCGACGTACAAGTACGGCGCACGATCGGTTTTCCGGGCATGTCCTTTTACTTCGGCGGGCGCGGCGGCGTACTCGGCGACGTGGACGCCGACGCCGTGTACCGACGCCTTCGTGTTCTTCCACCCCGAACTGAGTCGCAGCAACTGGGAGAGCAGCCGGCGACGTGATGTCGCGCGAAAGCCGCCGCGACCGAGTTCCAGAAGTCGTGCGCCGACTGGGCCGAGGACCACATGCCCGACGACCTCGACGCCGCGACGCTCGGCGGCGCTCGCGCAGAAGGTCGCCGCCGCCGCCGACGGCCAGCGACGCCCCGGTGTTCGAGGGGTGGCGCAAGCTGCGACGCCGCCGACCAGCCCGAAGGCGGCGGCGGTGCACCACATGAATTCGCTGCGCGAGCTGCGCTTCGCGCTGCACGCCAACGCCGTTGCTCGCTGAGGGCATCGACCCCGAAGACGCGCTGTCGCCATCGCCAGCCGTACATGGTCGCGATTTTCGGGTGGGGCGAGCCGTCGGAGATCCCAAGACGCCGATCGCGGGTGACTGGGACAAGGCGGAAGCCGAAACCGACGCCCGCGATGGCCGAGGCGCTCTCGCGTGCTCTCAGCCGACGAGCTCGACACCTTCGTCGCGCTCGCCAACGCCGCGCTCGCCGCGATCCGCGTAGTTGCGCGTCTCGCCGACGCGCTCTTCCGCGCTCGCGCAGTGGGTCGAGCGATCCGGCACGGTCGGGCCCACGAGTGCGGCGGCCCGACGCTTCGGCTCCTTCGGGGAAGGCAGCGCGCTCGGTCTTTCCACCCGGGCGCACTCTTCGGTGAGCAGTTCATCGAGATCGGCGCGCACACGCTGATCGGCCCGCACGTGACGATGTCGGCGGGCCTGTTGGGCGAGGACCTGCGCACGAAGCTCGCGCACGGTTGGTCGCTGCGCTTCGGCGACAACTGCAGCATCGGGCGCAACTCGTTCTTCGTGTCGCGCGTCGGCATCGACGTCGGCGACGACATGACGATGGCGCCGAACGTGTACATCACCGACCACAACCACCGCTTCGACGACGTGTCGCTGCCGATCAAGCAGCAGTGGATGACCGAAGCGCCAGTCGACGATCGGTCGCCGGCAGCTGGCTCGGCGCCGGTGCGGTGATCCTGCCGGGCGCGCAGCTGGGCCAAGAACACGGTCGTCGCCGCCGGCTCGGTCGTGCGCGCCGGCGAGTATCGCCGACTTCTCCGTGCTGGCCGGCGTGCCCGCCAAAGTTGTTCGGTCGCACGATGGAACGGGTTGGGATCCGCCTATTCCCAGCTAAGTCGCTTCCTGGCTATCGCTCGCTCGCACGAGTAACGGGGCAGAATCAGCCGGTGCACATAACGGCGAAGGCGGAGTACGCCATGCGGGCGTTGCTCACGCTCGCAGCGCAGGACGGCGGACCGCTGACCGCCGATCGCCTGGCCGAGTCACAAAAGCTGCCGGTGAAGTTCCTCGAGAACATTCTCGTCGACCTGCGACGCGGTGGGCTGGTGCGCAGCCAGCGCGGCCCCGAAGGTGGCTATCGCCTCGCGCGACCGGCCGACAAGATCACCGCCGCGGATGTGCTGCGATTGGTGGACGGACCGCTCGCCGACGTGCGGGGCGTGCGCCCGGAGGCGGCGGCGTACGAGGGCCCGGCCGAACATTTGCAAGAGGTGTGGGTGGCGGCGCGCGGAAGCCTGCGCTCGGTGCTCGACAACGTGACCTTGGCCGAGATCGCGTCGGGCAAGTTGCCCAAGGTGGTCGCAAAACTCACCGACAATCCGGCCGCCTGGGAGTGACGTGATCACGACAAACGCGCGCCCCGTCACGATGGTGTTGCGCAGCCTGCTCGTGCGATGCCCCCGCTGCGGCGGTGGCAAGTTGTTCTCCTCGTATTTCAGGCTCAAGCCGCGCTGCCCGACCTGCGGCTACAAGTTCATACGCGAGGAGGGGTTCTGGCTGGGGGGCTATGTGATGAACGTGGTGATCGGCGAAGGGTTGCTTGCCATCCACCTGCTCGTGTTCGCGACGGTGATCCTCAACAACCCCGATACGTCGCTCGCGCCTTGGCTCATCGGCGCGATCGCGTTCGCGATCATCCCGCCCATCCTGTTCTTTCCGATGTCGCGCACGACCTGGGCAGCGGTCGACCTGCTCATGCATCCACTAGAACCATGGGAAGTGGCCGACGCTGACCTTGCGGTGAGCGAAGCCGAGAAGAACCAGGGGGACCACAGGTGAAGTTCGGCATCTTCTACGAACACCAGCTACCTCGGCCATGGGAGGTCGACAGCGAGTACCGGCTGCTACACGAGTCGCTCGACCAGATCGAGCTGGCCGACGGGCTGGGCTATGACTACGCGTGGGAGGTCGAACACCACTTCCTCGAGGAGTACTCGCACTCCTCCGCGCCCGAGGTGTTCCTCGCCGCCGCGAGCCAGCGCACGAAGCGGATCCGCCTCGGCCACGGCATCATCCAGCTCACGACCAACCATCCGGCGCGCGTGGCCGAACGCGTGTCGACGCTCGACCTCCTAAGCGGCGGCCGCGTCGAGCTCGGCATCGGCGAAGGCTCGACCACCACCGAATTGCACCCGTTCGGCCGGCGCTTCCGCGACAAGCGCGAGATCTGGGAAGAGGCGGTGCAAGCGCTGATTCCCATGTTCGGGGACGCGCCGACCGAACATCACGGGAAGTACTTCGACCTCCCGTCGCGCAACGTCATTCCCAAGCCGCGCCAAAAACCCCACCCGCCGCTGTGGGTCGCGTGTTCCCAGCGCGACACGATCGAGTACTGCGGGCGCCGCGGGATGGGCGCGCTCGGCTTCCAGTTCGTGAGCGCCGACGAAGCCCACGCGTGGGTCAGCACCTACTACAACGCGTTCAACCACCGGCTCGACAAGCTGGCCGACTACGCGACCAACCCGAACATCGCGGTCGTGTGCGGCTTCATGTGTTGTGAAACCGACGAAGAGGCGCACGACAAGGCCGACGGCTGGACCTTCTTCGCGTTCGCGTTGCGGTACTACGGCACCCACGTGCCTGGGGCGGAAGGCACGGCGGACAATTTGTGGGAGGAGTACCAGTCGTTCCGGCGGACCCCGCAGTTCGAGAAGATGCACGCGGGCGGACTCATTGGTTCACCGGAGACGATCCGCGCGAAGTTGCGCAAGTTCGAGTCGTCACATGTCGACCAGGTGATCCTGTTGAATCAGGCGGGCAAGAACACCCACAAGGACATCTGCGCCAGTCTCGAGTTATTCGCCGCCGAGGTCATGCCGGAGTTCGCGCAGCGTCACGGCGACCACGAGGCGTGGAAGCAGCAGGTGTTGGCCGGCGAGATCGTGCTCGACGAAGTCGACATCTCGCCAGAGGCGCTGCCCCGACCGCGGCGGGTGCTCGCGGTCGACAACACGCCTGACTAAGCGACCGCGCCCTTAGGCGTTCTTCGGCAGCTGCGAGAACGGCGTCGCGGAGTCGGGCCCCGGCTCCTTGGGCAGACCGAGGGCGCGCTCGCCGATGATGTTGCGCTGGATCTGGTCGGTGCCGCCGTAGATCGGCGGGGCCTGCGCGTACAGCGCGCTCATGGTGATCATGCCGAGGAACGGGTTGCCGGTGGCCTTGTCGTTCACGGCGCGCTCCTCGTCCTTGTACGCGTGCAGCATGCCGGCGGCGCCGACGATGGCGAGGCCGAGGTCGCGCTGCGTGCGCACGATCTCGGACTGGCCGAGCTTGGAGATGTTGGCCATGCCGGGGATGTCGCCGCCCCGGGCGTGCACGCCCTTGAGGCGCTCGCCGTTGAGGCGGCCGATCTCGCCGAGCGTGTGCAGCTTGGCGAGACCCTGACGGATGGTCGGGTCGGTCGACTTGCCGTTGCCCTTGGCCATGCCGATGAGCAGCTGCGCCGTCGACTGGCGCGCCTTCTGGCGCCTTCGGACGCCCGCCGCGCGCTCGGCGCGCTCTGCCGGCGAAGTCGCCGGCGCGCATGTCGAGCTGCTTGGCGACCGTGCCGGGCGACGCACCCACGCCGCCGGCGCCGCCGCCGCCGGCACCGAGACCGGCGCGCTCGTTGGCCAGCGTGGTGTTGGCCGCGGCCCAGCCGTTGTTGAGGTCGCCGATGACCCACTTGTCGGGCACGCGGGCGTCGCGAGAGGAACACCTCGTTGAACATGGCGTGGCCGGTCATCTCGTTGAGCGGGCGCACGCTCGACACCGGGCTGGTGCATGTCGATGGCCATCCAGCTGATGCCCTGGTGCTTCGGGGCGTCGGGGTTGGTGCGCGCGAGCAGCATGCCCATGTCGGCGGTCTGGCCCATCGACGTCCACACCTTCTGGCCGTTGATGATCCACTCCTCGCCGTCCTTGATCGCCTTGGTCGTGAGACCGGCGAGGTCGGAACCGGCGCCGGGCTCGGAGAAGAGCTGACACCACGCCTTCTGGCCGGTGACGATGTCGCGCACGAGCGTGTCGATCTGCTCCTGGCTGCCGTGGGTGGCGATGGTCGGCGCCGCCAGCAGCAAGCCGAGGCCCGCGGGTGCGCCGAGGGCGCCGAACGCCGCCGATCTCGTTGGCGACGGCGACGGCGTCGGCGCGGGAGAGGCCCTTGCCGTACGCGTTGTTCGGCAGCGTGGGTGCCGCCCAGCCGGCGGTGCCGAGCTTCTCCCACCACTGGGCCACGGTGAGATCCGGATCCCAGTTCTCCTCGAGCCAGACGCGCAGCTCGTCGAGGATTTCGCTGCCCGTGCGGGTGTCCAGTGTTCGGTAACGGCCATGGTGCCAACCTCTCGCAATCTTGACCGACCGGTCAAGTTTCTCAGAGTCGAGCCTCGGAAGCACATCAAGGGCGCCGAAGTTGTCGACCACCTGTTCGGGGCGGCTGGCGCCGGTGATGACGGTCGACACGTGCGGGTTCGACCGCGCACCACGCGATCGAGAGCTGGGCGAGCGTGCAGCCGAGCTCGTCGGCCACGTCGCGCATCTGCTTGACCTTCTCGTTGCGAGGTCGGGTCCTTCAACATCCCCTGCAGCCACTCGTAGCCCGGCAGCGCGCCGCGGCTGTCGTCGGGAATCTGGCCGTCGATGTACTTGCCGGTGAGCAGGCCGCGACGCCAGCGGCGACCACGTGGTGAGACCGAGGCCGATGTCGTCGTAGAGACGGGCGTACTCGCGCTCGACGCGCTTGCGCTCGAACAGGTTGTACTGCGGCTGCTCCATCACCGGCTTGTGCAGGTTGCGCTTGTCGGCGATGTCCCACGCGGCGCGGATTTCGTCGGCCGTCCACTCCGACGTGCCCCAGTAGAGCGCCTTGCCCGAGTCGATGATGTCGGACATCGCCCACACCGTCTCCTCGATCGGCGTGTTCGGGTCGGCGCGGTGGCAGAAGATGAGGTCGAGGAAGTCGAGGCCGAACCGCGCGAGCGAACCGTCGACCGCGTGGATGAGGTACTTGCGGTTCAGCGTGTTGCGACGGTTCGGTCCTTCGTTGAGGCCCCAGAAGAACTTCGACGACACGACGTAGGAGTCGCGGTCCCAGCCGAGCTTGGCCGAAGGCCTTGCCCATGATCGTTTCCGACTCACCGCCCGGCGTACGCCTCGGCGTTGTCGTAGAAGTTGCAGCCGGCGTCGTGGGCCGCGGCGAGGCAGTCGACCGCCTTCCCACGTCGATCTGGGGCCCGAAGCTCACCCACGATCCGAACGACAACACGCATACCTGCAATCCAGACCGGCCCAGCCGGCGATAGGTCATCTCAGCCATGCAGAGTGTCTACCCGACTAAACAATGCCGCCGTGGCGACGATCTCGTACCCCCGGCGGCTGCTCGACTTGGTCGACGAGGCGCCTGAGCGACTCGCAGTGACCTGCGGCGACGTCACGTGGACCCGCGCGCAACTCGAAGAGCGCGCCGACACGTTCGCGCGCCACCTCCGCTCGATCGGCGTGCAGGAGGGCGACCTGGTCACGATGGCGTTGCCGAACACCGCCGGAGTGGTTCATCGCCGCCATCGCGTGCTGGAAGCTGGGCGCGATCCCGCAACCGGTCAGCCCGCGGCTGCCGGCGCGCGAGCTGAACGCGATCATCGAACTGGCCGACCCGCCGGTCGTGCTCGGCACCGCCGCCGATGCCGAGCAGCGCCGGTCACCGGCCGCTGCTCAACGTCGCCGAGTGGCTCGCCGCCCATCCCGAGCCGTCGGCCGAAACCGATCCGCTGCCCGACGTGATGAGCCCGGCGTGGAAGGCGCCGACGTCGGGCGGCTCGACCGGGCGACCGAAGCTGATCGTGTCGGGTGATCCCGCGGCCATGCGACGACGAGATCGGTCCGCTGCTCGGCCACACCCGCGACGGCGTGCTCGTGATGCCCGGCCCGCTGTACCACAACGGTCCGTTGATCTGGTCGTGTCACGGGCTGCTGCACGGCAACCACGTCGTGGTGCTGCCGAAGTTCGACGCCGAGGCCACGCTCGACGCGATCGACCGGTACAAGGCCGACATCATCTACCTGGTCCCCACGATGATGAAGCGCATCTCGCGGCTTGCCGACCGAGGAGCGCGAGTCCTACGACATGTCGTCGCTGCGCGTCGTGTGGCACCTCGCCGAGCCGTGCCCCGCGTGGGTGAAGCAGGCGTGGATCGACTGGCTCGGCCCCGAGAAGATCATCGAGCTGTACGGCGGCACCGAAGGCCAGCTCGCCTGCGTCGATCAACGGCGTCGAGTGGCTCGAGCACCGCGGCTCGGTCGGCAAGCCGATGACTCGGCGAGATCATGATCTGCGACGAGACGGCAACGAGGTCCCGGTCGGCGAGGACGGCGAGGTGTGGCTGCGGTCGGGCCGCGACACGCCGACGTACTCGCTACATCGGCGCCGAGGCGCGGCAACGCGACGGCGGTTGGGAGTCGCTCGGCGACAACGGCCACGTCGACGCCGACGGCTACCTGTATCTCGGCGACCGCGTCGGCGACATGATCCTGAGCGGCGGCGCCAACATCTATCCCGCCGAAGTCGAAGCCGCGCTGCAAGAGCACCCGTCGATCGAGAGCTGCGCGGTTATCGGCCTGCCCGACGAGGATCTTGGCAACACGGTGCACGCCATCGTGCAAGCGAACACCGAGGCGTTCGACCAGGACGACGTGCTGGCGTTCCTGGCCGAACGTCTCGTGCGTTACAAGATGCCGCGCTCGTTCGAAGTCGTCGACGAGCCGCTGCGCGACGACGCCGGCAAAGTGCGTCGCAGCGATCTGCGAGCCCAACGTCTGTAGATACTGAGGGTTACTTCGTAAAGCCGATGTCTTGGTAAATCGTGGTGGCGAAGCCGAAGGCGCCGTAGTTGGCCAGCGTGTCCTTGGTCGCGTACAACTCGGGCCGCTGGTAGTCGGTCAGCGAGTGGACCTCGTCCCAGATCAGCTTGTCGATCTGGTTGGCGATGTCGATGGCCTTGTCGGGGTCGAGCTCCGACGTCGCGTCGTCGAACAGCTTGTCGATCTCGTCTGAGCCGACGCGGGAGTAGTTCTGCTGAATGTCATCGCCGGCGGGCTTGGCGTAGATCGACTTCGACGAGCTAATCGGGAACGGCGTGCCGAGCCACGAGAACACCGTCATGTCGAAGTCGCCAGGCGTGATGTATTTGTCGAAGAAGTCGTCGCTGGCCACCGTGTCGATCTGGAGCTTGGCGCCGACGGCAGTGAACATCCCGGCGATCAGCGTCGCTTCCTTTTCGCTGGTGGCCACCTGTGACGGGATCACCATGCGGATCACGAGTTGCTTGCCTGCCTTCGTGCGAACGGTGTCGGATCCGTTGAGCGTCCACCCGGCGGCGTCGAGCTCGGCCTTCGCTTTCTCGGGGTTCACGGTGGCGAGGTCGCCGGCGTTGTTCTTGTAGCCCTTCTGGTTGGCCATGAAGATGTGGTTGTTCAGCGCGTCGGCGTTGCCGCCGAGCGGGCCGAGCATCGCCTTCGCGATCGTCTTGCGGTCGATCGCCAGCGCCAGCGCGTGACGGACCTTGACGTCCTTGAGGATTTCGCCGGTGCCGTTAATGGTGATGTGACGGAAGTTGGGCCCGCCGGCGCGATGAATGCTGACGCCGGCTAGCGACTTGGCGCGTTGGTACTTGTCGACGTCGGGGCCGATGTCGATGAAGTCGATCTCACCGTTGGCCAACGAGTCGATCTGCGCATCGACGTCGATCGAGATGAACACGATCTTGTCGAGCAGCGGCTTGTCGCCCCACCATTTCTCGTTCGGCACGACGCTGATCGTCTTCGCGGTCGAATCGGTGTTCTCGAGCTTGAACGGACCGGCGGTGGTGAGCGGCTTGTCGACCCACCCTTCGTTGAAGATCTTCGGGTCCTTGCTCGTGGAAGCCGGGAGCAACGTGCTGAACAATGCCTGCCAGTCGGCGTAGGGCTTGCTGAACGTGACGACGACCTCGTGGTCGTCCTTGCCCGCCTTGACCGAAGAGATCTGGTCGTAGCCGTTCGACGAAACAATCTGATAGTCGGTGCCCTCGGCCGTCTTCATCGCGTTCCACAGCGCTTCATAATCCGCCACCGTGATCTTGGTGCCGTCGTACCAAATCGCTTTCGGATTGAGCTCGTAGGTGACGACCTGCGGATCGGTCGACGTGAGTTCAGCCGACGACACGTAGTTCTTGTCGAGAATGGGCTCGGCCTTGCCGTTGAAGATGAACGGCGACGGCAATAAGGCGCCTACAACATCGTTGTTGTCGCGATCGCCGCCGTCGAGTTCGTTCGGGTTGAAGTTGGCGGGATAGCCAGTGAGCGGCCATTTCAGCGTGCCGCCTTGCTTCAGGTCCTCGCGCGGCGTGGCGTTGATGTCAACGGCGCTGGAGTCGACCGACTCCTGTGATGTCGCCGACGTGTTGTTGTCGTCGTCGCTGCCGCAGGCGCCGGCGATCAAGCTAAACGCAAGTACGGCGCCGATGACTCGGGATGAACGCTTGAAAAACAATGCAGCCTCCTGGTTTGGGCCCAGCCCAATCGGAGGTAGGCCTACCCGTTTCTATCCTGCGCTAGAAAACGTCGGCTTCTCGGGGGTAGTGGCAGGCCGCAGTGTGATCCGGGCCTTGCGGCGTCAGCGCCGGGTCGATCTCGACGCACGCTTGACGCCGCGGCTCGTCCAGACGGGCGAACGTTGGGCACCGAGCCCGGAACCGGCACCCGACGCGCTCCTCTTTCGTACTGGGGAGATCGCCTTGCAGGATGATGCGCTTGCGGGCGCGTTCGCGCTGCGGATCGGGCAGCGGCACCGCCGGAAAGCAACGCTTGCGTGTAGGGGTGCGCGGGTTGGCTGAACACCGCGGCGACCGGACCGAGCTCCACGATGCGCCCGAGGTACATCACCGCGACGCGGTCGGCGCTGTGGCGCACCACCGACAAGTCGTGGGCCACGAAGAGATACGACAGGCGCAGCGTGGCGCGTAGCTGCTCGAGCAAGTTGATGATGCCGGCACGGATGGAAACGTCGAGCGCAGACACCGGTTCGTCGAGAACAACGAGCTTCGGTTGCAGGGCCAGCGCACGGGCGATGCCGACGCGTTGGCGTTGTCCCCCTGAGAACTCGTGCGGATACCGACTCGCGTGGGTCGGCGAGAGCCCGACGAGTTGGAGCAGTTCGCGGACGCGCTCGCTGCGGTCGGCCTTGTCAACGCCATAGGTCGACAGGCCTTCGCTGAGAATGTCGCTGACGGGAAGCTTCGGGTCGAGCGACGCCATGGGATCTTGGAACACCACCGACACGTTGCGGCGCAGATCGTGGCGCTCTTTGGTCGACAGCGTTGCCGTGTCCTGGCCGAGCACGCTGATCGACCCCTTTGTCGGCTTGGCCAACGCGAGGATCTCGTTGATGGTCGTCGTCTTGCCGCAGCCTGATTCGCCGACGAGCCCGAACGTCTCGCCCTCGCGGATGTCGAACGTGATCCCGTCGACGGCCGCGACTTCTCCGACCTGGCGGCGGAACACAAGCCCGCGGGTAAGCGGAAACGTGCGCACCAGATCGGTCACTTGGAGCACGACGGGCCGGCCTTCACGCATCGTCTCGGTTACGACAGGTGGCGGCGTGGGCGCGGCGAACACGTCGGTCGCCTTCAAGTCGTTCTCGGCGACGAACGCCGTTCGATGACACGCGCTCGCATGCCAGGGGTCGTCGGTCGGGAGTAACGGCGGTTCGGTCACCTCGCACACGTCGATCTTCAACGGACACCGCGGTGCAAACGGACAGCCGGAGGGCAATGCGACCAACGAGGGCGGGTTGCCTTCGACTGGCGTCAGCGGATCGCGTCCCGTGGCATCGGCACGCGGCAACGAGCCGAGCAAACCGAGCGTGTAAGGCATACGTGGCCGGTAGAACACGTCGTCGACACTGCCCGTTTCCACGGGCTTGCCCGCGTACATCACCATGACGCGATCGGCGAAGCCCGCGATCACACCTAAGTCGTGGGTGATCATCACGATGGCGGCGCCCGTGGCTTCCTGCGCTCGCTCGAGCACCTCGAGCACCTGCGCTTGGATCGTCACGTCCAGAGCGGTCGTCGGCTCGTCGGCGATTATCACGTCGGGGTTGTTGGCGATGGCCATGGCGATCATCACGCGCTGGCGCATCCCGCCGGAGAATTCGTGCGGGAAGCTGCGGGCGCGTTCGCCCGGGTTCGGGATGCCGACAAGGTCGAGCAACTCCACGGCCTTTTTCTCCGCGTCGTCGCGACTGACGTCGTTGTGAACCCGCACCGCTTCGACGATCTGTTGACCGACGGTGTAGACGGGGGTCAGCGCCGAAAGTGGATCCTGGAACACCATGGCCACATTGCGGCCCCGGATCTTCGACATCTCCGCGTCGCCGAGACCCAGCAACTCCCGCCCGCGGTACTGGACCGAACCGGACACACGTGCGGTCCGCGGCAACAGGCCGAGCACCGCCAGGGCCGAGACCGACTTGCCCGACCCCGACTCGCCGACCACACCGAACACCTCGCCCGGCGCGACCTCGTAGGACACGCCGCGCACCGCGTTGACGGTGCCGGCCTCGCTCGGGAAGTCGACGACGAGGTTGCTGACGCGCAGAACCGGCTCGATCGGGGCGGCGGGCTGTCATGTCTTGTTCGACGAAGCCGAGTTGGGATCGAGCGCGTCGCGCATCCCGTCGCCGATAACGCTGACCGCGAGCACGGTGATGACCAGCGCGCCGCCCGAGAACAAGAACAACCAGGGGAACGTGATGGCTGACCGCGTGCCGTCGGCGATCAAGGTGCCGAGCGACACGTCGGGCGGCTGCACGCCGAAACCGAAATAGCTCAGGCCAGTCTCGGCCAGGATCGCGCCGCCGACGTTGAGCGTCGCGTCGATGATCAACAGTGACGACATGTTCGGCAGCAGGTGTCTGAAGATGATCTTCCGCGATGGCACCCCCATGAAACGCGCCGCCTTCACGAATTCCTGCTCCTTGAGACTCAACGCCAGGCCGCGCACGACGCGGGCCGTGATCATCCAACTGAACGCGGCAAGCAGGAAGACGAATATCAGCCACGTCTTGCCGCGGAAGCTCGGGCTCAGGATGGCGATTATGAGGAACGCGGGCAGTACGAGCAGCAAGTCGACGAACCACATCAAGACCCGATCGGCCCATCCGCCGAAGTAGCCCGCTGTTGCGCCGACGACCGCGGCCAAGCCCGTCGACACGAACGCCGTGAGCAAGCCGATCACCAGCGACTTCTGCAGCCCGCGCAACGTCTGCGCGTAAACGTCCTGGCCGATCTGGGTCGTGCCAAACCAGTGCTTGGTCGACGGACCCTGCAAGAACGAGTTGTAGTCCGTCGACTTGTAATCCCATTGTGAGAAGTACGGGCCGATGAATGCGAACGCGATCAGCGCTAGCAACACGACGAGACCACTGACCGCGACCTTCTTGCGTAGGAAGCGCCGCAAGACCAGCCGACCGCGGGTGACGTGGTCCTCTACGGCGAGCTCGGCCGCTGCCTCGATGGCGAGGCCGGCCCCGGGTTGGATTTCGGCCGGCACTAGGAGATCCGTACCCGGGGGTCGAGGGCCGAGTACGCGAGGTCGGCGAGCATGCCGGCGATGAGCACCAACACCGCGGAGAACGCGGTGACGGCCGCCACCGCGTTGACGTCGTTGGCGATGACGGAGTCGATGAACCATTCGCCCATGCCGTGCCAGCCGAAGATCTTCTCGGTGAACGTGGCGCCGGTCAGCAGCAGCCCGAACTGGTACGCAAAGAACGTCGCCATCGGAATCAGCGCGGTGCGCAGCCCATGCTTCACGAGGGCTTCACGCCGACGCAGGCCCTTCGCTTGCGCGGTGCGCAGGAAGTCGCTGCCCAACACGTCGAGCATGGCGCTGCGTTGGTATCGGCTGTAGAACGCAACCTGTCCGAGCACGAGGCTGAGCGTCGGCAGCACGAAGTGCTGGAACCGATCGGTGGCGTGGGTCCAGAAGCTGCCGGACAGGCCGGGCGTTTTCTCGCCCGTGTAATAGAGCAATGTCGTGCCGACCTGGTCGTTGAGATTCAACGCGCCGACCTTGAGCAAGACCGCGAGCAGGAACACTGGGATCGACAGGATCACGAACGACACGACCGTCGCCGAGTAGTCGGTGAGCTTGTACTGCTTCACGGCGCTAATGACGCCGACGGCCACGCCGAGCAGCCCGCCGAGAATCGAGCCGATCAAGAGCAGCCGCAGCGTGACACCCATGCGGCGCCACATCTCAGAACTCACCGGCTGGCCGTAGATGGTCTTGCCGAGGTCGCCCTGTACCGCCGGGACCGCCCAGTCCTTGAAGCGCGTGAGGACCGGGACCTCGTCGTTGAGGTTCAACTCGTTCAGCTTGGCGTCGACCGACGCCTTGGGCGGCGGCGGGTTGCGACCCTCGAAGTTCGACCGGGGATTCAGGCTCGTGGCGGCCACGATGTAACCGAGCGACGTGGCGAGGATGACGAGTACGAGGTAGTTGGCAAACCGGCGCAGGAGGAACTTCGCCACGACTCAGGCGAGCAGTCCGGGCAAGGCTCCCGCGTGACCGGTGACGAAGAGCACGCCGATAACGGCGCTCATGATGCAAGTAACAGCGGTCAACACGACAAAGGCGCGGTTACCCCGCGACATAACCTTCCAACCGAACGCGGCGCCGACGGCGAGCAAGCCGGTAGTGGCAACGATGCCGCACACAAACGCCGCCAACACGGCGATCGCCGCCGCCGTCGAAGCCACGTGGCTGGCGCTCACCAGCACGACTGCCTGGGTGCCCGTCTCCGCTCCCACGCCGTGGAGCAGACCAATCGCAATCGCGCCAGCGGTGGTGTAGCTGCTCACGTCGACCGCGTGCACGTGGCGATGGCGGTGCGAGGTGATCACGTTGGGCGCTGACGATTCGTCGGCTGCGGGCTCGTTGTGGTTGTGGGTGTGTGACCGGTCGTGGGCGTGGTCGTGGTGATGTTCGACTTCGACGCGTTGCGTGCGGCGCACGCGCTCACGCAGTCGGGCCAGGCCGCGGAACAGGAGGACGCCGCGGCTAACGGGTGTTGCGTTCCCGTTCCGCAAACTGGCGAGAAGATAGACGGCGAGCACGAGCAGCGTCACACCTACAAGCCGCTCCATGAACGGGTCGATCCAATCCGGCAGCCGCTCACCGGCGGTAATCGCAAGTACGCCGAGCGTCATGACGGCCACGCCGTGGCCGAGCGCGTAGAGCATCGCGAGCATGGCGGAGCGCCGCCGATCGGCTTCGGCTCCGGTGATGTCGGTGATCGCCGCCAGATGGTCCCAGTCGAGCCCGTGCCGCAGTCCCAACCCGAAGGTCGACAGCAACAGGATCAAACTCACGGACCGACGTTAGGTCTAGCGGGGTGGATGCTTCGCGAAGTACTCCTCTTCGCGCGCCGCCATCGCGCGGCAGCGTCTCCCAATCCGGCTCGGCCCGTGAGATGTCGTCGGGCCAAGTCGCCACAGTCGCGCTCGCCCACTCTTGCCAGCGCTCGACCGCGCCATAGAGGTCGTCGAGGAACCGGCCGCACAGGATGAGCCAGGCCAAGCGATCAGGGAACCCCCCTTGACCCTCGAGATAGGCGCGCGAGATGCCGGCGGCGGAGCGGAAGCGCTCGTCGATCCAGTCGCGTGTGCTCTCGATGGTTGCGACCAGGTCTTGCTTCGTGCCGTGTTCGGCGAAGAACACCTTCACGAGCTGCTCGAACTCCAGGACCGGACCTTCGCCCGGCGTCGGCACCCACGCCGCCATCGCGCGGCGTCCCTTCGCCGTGATCGAGTACACGGTGCGGGGCCGCTTGCCGACCTTCTCCGACGTCGCTTTGGCCAGGCCCTGCGCGACGAGCTTCTTCGGCTCCTCGTAAAGCTTGCTCTGCGCGCGCGGCCAGAACTCGCCGAGCGCGCGCTGCATCTGTTGAGCCAATTCGTAAGTCGTCCACGGCTTGAGCGCCAGCAACCCGAGGATCGCGTACGAGGTGGTGGTCAGCGAAGACCGCGCCGACAAAGACTGCGCCATTGACTTACTCCCTTTGGGACTGTAATAATACTCTCTTCGGGAGTATATTGCGAGAGCGGGAGATCAGATATGACGACGACGGAGGGCACCGTGGAGATTGCGAACGTCGAAATGGCCAAGGCGTGGGACGGCCACGACGGCGACCACTGGACCGACTACGCCGATCAGTACGAACGGGCGGGTCGGCTCACCTGGAAGCAGTTCGAGTCCGCCAATCTCGTCCGCCCGACCGACGACGTGCTCGACGTCGGCTGCGGCTCCGGAGCCGGCGCGTTGTATGCCGCCGGCGTCACCAGTGGCTCCGTGCTCGGCGTCGACCTGTCGTCGCGCATGCTCGGCCTGGCACGCGAGCGCGCCGCCGAGAAGGGCCTCACCAACGTGACCTTCGAGCAGGGCGACGCTCAGGTGTACCCGTTCGCGCCGGACTCGTTTGATCTCGCGCTGTCGAGCTACGGCGCCATGTTCTTCAACGACCCGGTCGCAGCGTTTACCAACATCGGTCGCGGCGTCCGAGCGGGTGGACGCTTGGTGTTGCTGGCGTGGCGTGACTTGTCGAGCAACGCCTGGCTCATGGCCCTGCGCGACGCGCTGGCGATGGGCCGCGACCTGCCCGTCCCACCGCCGGATGCGCCGTCGCCGTTCGCGCTCGCCGATCCCGACCGCGTGCGTGTACGGCTCGCGGCCGCCGGATTCGAGTCGGCCGAGTTCACACCGATTGACGAGCCGATGGATCTCGGTGCCAACCTCGAGGACGCGTTCGCCTTCGTCCGTGAGTTCGGCATCGTCGAAGGCTTGAGTAACGACCTCGACGACACGCAAAAGGCTCAGGCGCTCGACAACATCCGCGCGTTGCTGGCGAAGGCCGAGACCCCCGACGGCGTCCTGCTCGACAGCGGGTCGTGGTTGATCACGGCGGTGCGCACGGCTTAGAGCGCCGCCGCGCCAGGGACTCATGTCGAGTCCCTGGTGGCGACGCTCCATTGCGTCGACGGTCGCCGCCGTCCAGTACGCGTGGCCCGGCCGGGGGATACCGAAGAGCGCGAGATCGTCGGGGCACTTGCCGGCGAGGAACTTCGAGAAGTCACTGCTGAGGCCGAGGCGCGGGAACGCGTCGTAGCCGAACCACTCCTGGCCGCCGAGCTTGAAGCTGATCACCATCACGAACCGCGACGCGCCGGCACGACCGAAGTCGCTCCCCCGGTGCCACACGTCGGACCGGTACGCGAGGAACGTGCCGCGCTTGCCGGTGGCTACGACTTCGTGCTCGTACAGATCCTCGTAGGGCGTGTCGTCGCTGACCTGCGATCGCGGCACGAGACGCGGCGGCGCGCAATCCTCGTCGACGTCGGACAGATACAAGAAGCCTTCGAGGTGCCAGAAGCCGGGCTCCATCCGCGGCGGCACAAGCGAGTGGTTGCCGTCCTGATGCAGCGGTTGTTCGTAGTTGACTGCGCCGGCCCACTTGCCCCACACGGCGGCCTGATAGATGCGCAGGTCGTCGCTCTGCATCGCCGCGCTCGCGAACGCGCGCACGTTCGGGTGTACGAACAGGTCGTTCAACGCCCCGGATCCACTGACGGGAAACCCGCGCATGCCCTGAAACTGCGACGCGCGGAACGACTTGCCTTCAGGCTGCGCCGTCGCCGAAGCCTTCGGCCTGGTTGTAGTTGTCGTATGTGTCGGCGCCGTAGAGCCGCGCCAGATCGTCGGCGGCGGCGTCGATGTCGGCTTCGGGGACGAGCCCTTCCACGAATGCCCACCCGTCGTGTTGCCATTGGCGCGCCTTCGTACCGAGCTCGTCAGCCACGGTGGGCATCATGCCGCGGTGGACGTCGCCGCGATCGCATCGCGACTGCTCGACGGCGACACGACGCTGTGGCCGTCACCAAGCGTTGCGTCGACGCGCCTGGGTTGGCTCACACTTCCCCGCGACCTCGTCGATGACGCCGGCGAACTTCGGGCGTGGGCCGATCAACTCGAGCGGTCGCACGTCGTGTTGCTCGGAATGGGCGGCTCGTCGCTGGGACCGGAGGTGTTGCGCGCCGCGGTCGGGTTCGGGCGCGCTCACCGTGCTCGACACCACCGAGC
Source organism: uncultured Actinomycetes bacterium (assembly GCA_963769985.1). Lineage (GTDB taxonomy): Bacteria > Actinomycetota > Acidimicrobiia > Acidimicrobiales > JACCXE01 > JACCXE01. Next base: position 93,029 of record CAVYNR010000012.1, read on the forward strand.
CGGCGACCGTGGCCGCGGTGACCGACGATCTGCGCGACGCACTGATCGTCGTGTCGTCGAAGTCGGGCGGAACGCTCGAAATCCAGGCGTTGCTGGCGCGGTGCTGGGAGGTGCAGCCCGACCCGGCGCGCTACGTCGCCATCACCGACCCGGGCACCGGCCTCGACGACTTGGCGACAGAACGCGAACTTCGGCCGCGTCTTCCGCAACGACCCCGACATCGGCGGTCGCTATTCGGTGCTGTCGTACTTCGGGCTGGTGCCGGCGGCGTTGCTCGGCTACGACGTCGTCGAGCTGCTCGCCGGCGCGCGGTGACGTGGACACGGTCACCGCCGGTGCGCGCCGGTCTTGAGATGGGCGAGGCCGCGCTGACGGGCCAAGACAAGGCGACGATCCGCGTGCCCGATGCGTTCGCCGAGTTCGGCTTGTGGGTCGAGCAACTGGTCGCGGAGAGCTTGGGCAAGCAGGGCAAGGGTGTCGTGCCGGTCCCCACCACCGAACCCGAGAAGGGCGACGACCGTCACCACATGACCGTGGACACTGGCCTCGCCGCGACGATCTCGGCCGCGCGTTCATGTGGTGGGAGCTCGCCACCGCCGCCGCCGGCCACGCCCTCGACCGTCGATCCGTTCGACGAACCGAACGTGGCCGAGAGCAAGGCCAACACCAAGCGGGTCCTCGACGAGCTTGCCGCTGCCCGTCGATCGAGCGCCGCCGACCCCGACGCGGTCACGGCGTGGCTGCTCGCGCAGGTGCGGCCGGGCGACTACGTGTCGCTGCAGGCGTACACGCCCTACGGCGACGCCTTCGGGCTCGAGCAGACGCGGCGCCGCGTGCGCGACGCGCTCGGCGGCATGGCGGTGACCGCCGGCTACGGGCCGCGCTTCCTGCACTCGACGGGCCAGCTGCACAAGGGCGGGCCGAACAGGGTCGGTGGCGGTGCAGATCGTGCCGCGCTCGCCACGCGCCGCCGCTGGCCATTCCCGGGCTTCGCGTACGACTTCGGCACGCTGATCGACGCGCAGGCGATCGGCGACCACCAAAGCCTCGTGCAGCACGGCCGCCGCGTCCTACGCGTCGCCGCCGACGACTTCGCCGAGATCAACTAGGGAGACACGTATGCGACTGGCGATGGTTGGGCTCGGACGGATGGGCGCCGGCATGTCGCGGCGGCTCATGCAGGCCGGCCACGAGGTCGTCGGCTTCGACGTCGACCCCAAGGCGCGCGCCGACCTCGCGGCCGACGGCGCGATCGACGCGGCGTCACCCGAGGACGTCGTCGCAGCAGCTCGAACGCGCCACGGGTGGTGTGGCTGATGCTGCCCGCCGGGCCGATCACGCAAGACAGCATCGATCACGTCGCCGCCGCGCTCGTCGCCGCGGCGACGTCATCGTCGACGGCGGCAACTCGCGTTTCACCGACGCCGTCGCGCCGCGCCGGCGACGCTGCAGGCGAGCGGCATCGCGTTCGTCGACGCCGGCGTGAGCGGCGGCATCTGGGGACTCGAGAACGGCTTCTGCCTGATGGTCGGCGGCACGCGACGAAGCGGTGGCCGTCGTGCAGCCGGCGTTCGACGCGCTCGCGCCCGAACGACGGCTTCGCCCACGTCGGGCCGGCGGGCGCCGGGTCACTTCGTGAAGATGGTGCACAACGGCATCGAGTACGGGCTGATGCAGGCCTACGCCGAAGGCTTCGAGCTGATGGGCGCGGCCGACGAGTTCGAGCCTCGACCTGCATCAGATCGCCGACGTGTGGCGCCACGGTTCGGTCGTGCGCTCGTGGCTGCTCGACCTCGACCGAGCGCGCGCTCGCCGACGGCAGCCGGCCTCGCCGAGATCGAGGGCGTCGTCGCCGACTCGGGCGAAGGGCGCTGGACGGTGCGAGGACGCGGTCGAACCGCGCCGTTCCGCTGCCGGTCATCACCGCGTCGCTCGTACGCCCGGTTCGCGACCCGCGACGTCGACGCGTTCGGCGCCGCGTCTGCTGGCGGCGTTGCGCAACCAGTTCGGCGGCCACGCCGTGTTCATCGAAGACGGCGACGCCGAACAGCCGAACCCCAAGTCGTGAGCGCGCGTCGCGCCGCCGGCGGCGCTGGTCGTGATGGGCGCGTCGGGCGACCTCACGGCGCGCAAACTCATCCCGGCGATCGCGCGAGCTGCACGCCGGCGGGTTCCTGCCGCACGGCTTCACCTTCGTCGGCACGGCGCGCACCGAGATGACCGACGAGCGAGTTCCAGGCGAAGGTGCTGCAGAGCGGCGCCCGACGGGCGGCGACGGCTGGCGCGACGTGCGTCAAGCGGTTCCGCTACGTCACCGGCGAGTACCACTCGCCCGCGACCTACATCGCGCTCGGCGAGGTGCTGCGCGAAGTCGACGCAGCGTGCGGCACCGGCGGCAACCGCATCTTCTATCTGGCCACGCTGCCGGCGGTGTTCCCGACGATCGTCGAACACCTCGGCGGCGCGGGCCTCAACCGCCCGTCGGGCGAGCGGCAAGTTCGCGCGCGTCGTGATCGAGAAGCCCTACGGCCGCGACCTCAAGAGCGCCGAGCGAACTCGACCGGACCGTGCACCAGTCCTTCGACGAGTCGCAGCGTGTACCGCATCGACCACTACCTCGGGAAGGAGACGGTGCAGAACGTGTTGGCGTTGCGGTTCGCCAACGCGATCTTCGAACCGATCTGGAACCGCCGCTACATCGACAACGTGCAGATCACCGTCGCCGAGACGCTCGGCGTCGGCCACCGCGCCGGCTTCTACGAGACCGCCGGCGCGCTGCGCGACATCGTGCAGAACCACGTCCTCCAGGTGCTGACGCTGGTGGCGATGGAGCCGCCGGCGCGCGTCCAGCCCGAGGAGATCCGCGACGAGAAGGTGAAGGTGCTGCAAGGCCATCGACGTGATGACGCCCGACGACGTCGAACGACTACACCGTGCGCGGCCAGTACAAGGCCGGCACGGTCGACGGCGACAAGGTCGTCGGCTACTGCACGGAAGACGGCGTGGCCAAGGACAGCCACACCGAGACCTACGTCGCCGCCAAGTTCATGATCGACAACTGGCGCTGGGCGGGCGTGCCGTTCTACTTGCGCACCGGCAAGCGGTTGAAGGCGCACGCCACCGAGATCGCGCTGGAGTTCAAGGGCGTGCCCGCACCTGCCGTTCATGGCCACCGACGCGACGCGAACTCGGGCCGAACCTGCTCGTCGTGCGCGTGCAACCCGACGAGGGCATCACGCTGCGGTTCGGCGCCAAGGTGCCCGGGCCAGGAGTTCAACGTGCGCTCCGTCGACATGGACTTCACCTACGCCGAGACGTTCACCGAAGCCGTCGCCCGACGCCTACGAGCGGCTGCTGCTCGACGCGCTCGTCGGCGACCCGACGCTGTTCATCCGCGCCGACGAAGTGCGCAAGGCGTGGCGCATCTGCGACCCGATCCTCGACGGGTGGGACGAACGGACGACCCGCCGCTCGCGCCACTACAAGGCCGGGCACGTGGGGTCCGAAGGAGGCCGACGAGTTGCTCGGCGCGCGACGGCGACGCACTGGCACCGGCCGTCATAGGTGACGTGTACGGCGAGCTGATCGTCGTCGACGACGTCCCGGGCGCGTTCGCGGCGCGCGTCGATCGAGGCGTGGCGCGCACCGGCCGCGGCACGTACTTCAGCCTCGTGGTGTCGGGCGGCGACCTGGCGCGGCGCTGCTACGAGCAGCTCGCGGCGGACGGCGCGCGACGTCATCGACTGGTCGACGGTCGACATCTACTGGGGTGACGAGCGGCTCGTGCCGCGACGCCACCCCGACTCGAACGAGTTGCTGGTGCGCGCAGGCGTTGATCAACCGCGTGCCGCCGGTGCGCGGCGTGTTCCCGATGCGGGTCGAGTCGAACGCCGGCGCACTACGACGCGCTGGTGCGCGGCGGCGGCGCCGTTCGACTTGATGCACCTCGGCCTCGGCCCCGACGCGCACACCGCGTCGCTGTTCCCCGACTCCGACGCGCTCGACGCGCCGATCGACCCGCTACGTCGTCGACAACGTCGACCCGACGGGCGACAACTTCCACGCACGCCGCACGCTGACCTTCGCCGGCATCGCGCATGGGCGACCTCGTCGTCGTCACCGTCGACGGCGACGAGAAGCGCGACGCGATGCAGCGGGTGCGCGACGGCGACCCGACGTGCCCGCCGCGCACATCCGCGCGCCGCGCGTGGAATGGTTGGTGGAGAAACGCGATGCCGTGAATGAGCACCCGCGCTTTGAGGGCACGACCGCGGTCGTAACCGGAGCGGCGTCGGGCATCGGATCGGAGATCACCCGGCTGCTGATGGAAGAAGGCGCCCGCGTGCTCGGCGCCGACCTCGATCCGACCAACGTGCCCGCGCGGCGCGTCGCCGTTCGAGGCCGACGTGTCGAGCGAGTCCGACGTCAACTCGATGATCGCCGCCGCCATCGAGGAGTTCGGCCACATCGACATCCTGTGCAACAACGCCGGCATCGGTTCGGTGCACGACGTGCTCGGTTGCTCGCTCGACGAATGGGAGCGGCTGTTCAGCGTCAACGTCCGCGGCGTGTTCCTCGGCACCAAGGCGGCGTTGCCGTCGATGCTCGAGCGCGGTCACGGCGTGATCGTGAACACCGCGTCGGTCGCCGGGATGATGGGACTGCGCGATCGCGCGGCGTACTGCGCGACCAAGGGCGCGGTCATCTCGCTCACGCAACAGGTCGCGGTGCAGTACGCCGGCACCGGCGTGCGCTGCAACTGCGTGTGCCCGGGCACCGTCGACTCGCCGTGGGTCGGTCGCCTGCTCGACCAGGCCGACGATCCGGCCGTGGCCCGCGAGCGACTCGTCGCGCGCCAACCTCTCGGTCGTCTCGGTCAGCCGACCGAAGTCGCCAAGGCGATCCTGTACTTGGCGTCGGACGACGCGTCGTTCATGACCGGCAGCTCGCTGGTCATCGACGGCGGCATGACCGTCGCTTAGGTCAGTCGACGACGACTGGGTTGGTGAGCACGCCGATCTCCTTCGATCTCGATCTCGCACACGTCGCCGTCGAGCAGGAAGATCGGTGGTGTGCGGGCGAAGCCGACGCCCGACGGCGTGCCGGTGGCGATGATGTCGCCGGGTTCGAGCGTCATGAACCGCGAGCAGTAGCTGATGAGTTGCGGCGACGCCGAAGATCATGTCGGCGGTGTTGGCGTCCTGCAGCGTCTCGCCGTTGACGCGGCACGTGATGCGCAAGCGCCTGCGGATCAGGGATCTCGTCGGCGGTGACGATGCACGGGCCGAGCGGGCAGAACGTGTCGAACGACTTGCCCCGCACCCACTGCTTGTCGCCGAACTGCGCGTCGCGCGCCGACACGTCGTTGCAGCACGTGTAGCCGAAGACGTAGCTGAGCGCGTCGGCCTCGGACACGCGGCGCGCCTGCCGGCCGATGACCACGGCGAGTTCGGCCTCGTAGTCGACCTGGGAGGAGTCGGCGACGGCGTAACGGATGGCGTCGCCGGGGCCGCAGATGCTGTTGTTGGTCTTCACGAAGATGAGCGGGTTGTCGGGGGAGTCACCCCGCCTTCTTTGGCGTGGTCGGCGTAGTTGAGGCCGATGGCCAAGACTTTGGACGGCGCCGTCAGCGGGCTCAGCAGTTGCACCGCTTCGAGAGGCAAGGAGATGGCGACCGGGTCGTGCGTCGACAGGTCGTCGCCCGCCACGAGCGCGTCACGCAGCGCGTCGGCGCCAATACTTTGCGGAGCGGAACGAATAGGGATGACCTCGTCGCCCTCGATGCGAGCGAGCCAGGTCGAGTCGTCCGCCGTGCGGACGCGAGCGATGCGCATTCAGGCAGTCTGCTTGCGTGAGACGTCGACATACAGCGCCGAACGACGACCGGTCGGCCCGCCGTCGGCCCACGCCTCCACGATCGTCTCGCCCTTCGGGATGACGGCGTCGAACTCGTAACGGGTGCACTGCAGCACCCATGGCTGCACGAGTTCGTAGTCGCCGACCTTCAGGTTGACCGTCGCGTGGATGTCGGGATGCGACCAGCTGAACGGGTCGAGCCGCACGTCGACGCGCGCCGCGGTCTCGCGGCGGAACTCGACTTCCCACCACCCGCGGTGGTGCCCATCCATCCGGCGAGCTCGCCCATGTCGGCGAGGCCGTCGTCGATGCGCCAGTCCTGACGGGTCAGCACGACCGGATCAGCGGCGTCGCGCCGATGACGATGCGGGGCGCGGCGAAGCTGTCCGGACGGGTCGCGGCCATGTCGTCGAACCAGGCGTCGTAGCCGGCGCGCAGGTCGTGCGACCACGTCGGCGTGATCGGCGGCCACGTCGGTGGTCTCGACGGGTCGGCGACGAGGTCGTAGAGCTCGTCGGGCTTGGCTGGGTCAGGCCGGTGCAGCTTGACTGCTGGGTGATCACGGCGTAGTTGCGGTAGCGCTCGGGCGTGTTGCCGCGGTGCCACTGCATGTAGATGTTGCGCTCCGGCCAGGCACCTTCGTCACCGGGAGCAAAGGGACAGGTCGACGCCGTCGAGGCGCACGTCGTCCGGCAAGCGGCGCGCCGACGCGGCGGCGATCGTCGGCAGGACGTCGATGGGCGACGAGATGCGGTCGACGTCGCTGCCGCCGGCGCACGCCGCCGGCCACCGCCAGAAGCTCGGCACCTTCACCGCGCCGTCGTACAGCGATCCCTTCTCGCCGCGCAGGCCGGCGTTCCACCGCACCTGCTTGTCGGCCGGCAGCGTGAAGTCGCGCGCCGACGGGCACGGGCCGTGATCGCTCGTGTACACGACGATCGTGTTGTCGGTCAGACCAGCGCGTCGAGCGCCGCGAGCACGCGGCCGACGTTCCAGTCGATGTTGGTGACCATCCCGTAGAGGCGAGCGTGAATCTCGCCGAGCGCATCGACTTCCCGATACGGCGCGACCCAGTGCTCCGGAACTTCCAGCGGCGTGTGCGGCGCGTTGGTGGCGAAGTAGGCGAAGAACGGCTCGCCTCGTGGTGGGCGTCGATGAACGCGATGGCCTCGTCGGCGAACACGTCGGTGCAGTAGCCGCGGGTGCGCTCGGGCACGCCGTCGCGGTGCAGCACCGGGTCGAAGTACGCCTCGCCCTCGCGCCAGTGGTTCTCGCGGTGGTCGCCGGGCTGGCCGATGCCGCCGGCGTTGTGCATGAGCGTCTCGTCGAAGCCGAGGTCGCAGGCGCGCATCGGGTAGGCGTCGCCGAGGTGCCACTTGCCGAACGCGCCGGTGCGATAGCCGGCGCGTTGCAACACGTGGCCGAGCGTGACCTCGCCGGGATCGATCATCGAGCGGCCGCAGAACGTGTCGATGGCGCGGGTGCGCAAGTGGTAGCGGCCCGTCATCAGGCGGCGCGCGCCGGCGTGCACATCGGGCCCGGACGAGTAGCGCGTGAACCGCACGCTCTCGGCGTAAAGCGCGTCGAGGACCGGCGTCTTGACGTACGGGTTGCCGTGACACGCGAGGTCGCCGTAGCCGAGGTCGTCCATCATGATCACGACGACGTTGGGTCGGTTCGCCGAAGGCATCGCTGGCATGATGCTCCGCCGTGAGTGGCGCCCGCATTACCGGCATGTCGGTGTACGACCTGCGCTTCCCGACGTCGGACCTGCTCGACGGGTCCGACGCGATGAACCCCGACCCCGACTACTCGGCGGCCTACGTCGTGTTGCGAGACCGACGATCCGGGCGCTGACCGGTCACGGGCATGACATTCACGATCGGGCGCGGCACACGAAGTGTGCTGCGCGGCGATCGAGGCGATGCGGCATTACGTGGTCGGCCGCGACCTCGACGAACTCGAGGCCGATACCGGCGCGTTCTGGCGCTCGATCGCCGGCGACAGCCAGCTGCGCTGGCTCGGCCCCGAGAAGGGCGTCATCCACCTCGCCACCGCCGCGGTGGTCGAACGCGGTGTGGGATCTGTTCGCGCGCCGCGCCGGCAAGCCGCTGTGGAAGTACCTCGCCGATCTGCCGGCCGAGCAGATCGTCGCCGCCGTCGACTTCCGCCACATCACCGACGCGCTCACGCCCGACGAGGCGCTGGCGATGTTGCAGGGCGACCGCAGGCTGGCGTCGCCGACGCGCGAGGCCGCGCTGCGCGCCGACGGGTACCCCGCTTACATCACGTCGGCCGGCTGGCTCGGTTACCCCGACGACCTGATGCGTTCGAAGACGCGCGAGGCGCTGGCCGACGGGTGGACGGCGTTGAAGATCAAGGTCGGCCGCGACCGCGACGACGACATGCGTCGCACGCGTATCCTGCGCGAAGAACTCGGCCCCGATCGCCGGCTGCTCATCGACGCCAACCAGGTGTGGGACGTCGACGAAGCGATCGACTGGACGCTCGCGCTGGCCGACGCCGACCCGTGGTGGATCGAGGAGCCGACGAGCCCCGACGACATCCTCGGGCACGCCCGCATCGCGCAAGCCGTGCACCCGATCCGCGTGGCGACCGGCGAGCACTGCCACAACCGCATCATGTTCAAGCAGTTCTTCCAGTCCGGCGGCATGGACATCGCGCAGATCGACGGCTGCCGCCTTGGCGGGCGTGAACGAGGTGATCGCCGTGCTGCTGCTGGCGGCGAAGTTCGGCGTGCCGGTGTGCCCGCACGCCGGCGGCATCGGGCTGTGCCAGCACGTGCAGCACTTCTCGATGTTCGACTTCTTGCGCGTGTCGGGCCGCAACGACGACCGCATGATCGAGTACGCCGGGCACCTGCACGAGCACTTCGTCACCGAGTTGCGCGTCGCAGAGCGGCCGCTACATCGCGCCGACCGACGCGCGGCTTCGGCCTCGAGATGAAAGCCGGAGTCGGTGCGCGGCGTACGCGTTCCCCGACGGCGTCGTGTGGACCGAGCGCGCCGCGCGTGGCTGACCGGCTCCGGGTCGCGCTCGTCGGCGGCCCGATGTACGACTCGCTGTACGAGCCGTTCCTCGACGACGTCGACGTCGTCGTCCACGCCGACCACCCGACGCTCAACCGCGCGGTCGCCGAGATGCTCGCGGCGGGCGAACGCATCGACGTGCTGTCGACGCACGGCAAGTACGCGCCGAGCCAGGCGCAGTGGCTGCGCCCGCTCGAACGATCTCGTCGACACGTCGCGCGCTGGCGCCGAAGGCGGTCGACCTGTGCCGCTTCAACGGCGACGCTGCTGTGCGCGCCGCGCAACATCGACGTGCGCATCCTGTGGTGGCGCACCGACCGCATGGACGCGGCGCCGGCGACGCTGGGCCGACTTCTGGCCGGGCGACGCGGTGTTCGGGTTCACCGGCCGCGAGTCGGGGCTGTTCGGCCTGTTCTTCGAGCTCGTCGTCGGCGCACGGCGGCGCGCTGTTCGACGACGACCGGCGGCCGACGATGACCGGCGCCGTCGCCGGAGACGCGCGATCGCGACGCGTTGTGCCAGCTGGCGGCGCGGGCGCCGGACGACCTGCCCGACTGGCACTACGACCAGGTCGACGCCGCGCTGCTCGACGGTCGGGTCGACTGCGCCGCCGCGTGGCCCGGCGGCTACGACGCCATCCGCCGCGTCGGCGCTCTACGAGCACCGCCGGCGCCGCGATGTATCCCGGCGGCGTGTCGTACTCCGGCTGTCACGCGTGGGCGATCCCGACGACCTGTGGCGACTGCGACGCGGCCGTCGCGTTCGTGCACCGGCTCTGTGCGTTCGAGACCCACGCAGGGACGCGAGCCGGGCATCCCGGCGCACGGTCGACGCGCTCGCCGCGGTCACGCCGCGCGACGCCGTCGACGCCGCTCGGCTCGCGCGTCACGCAGGAGACGATCGCCACCGCGATGATCACTTACCCGCACCTCGAGCGCTTCGACGAAATCGAGGACGCCGGGCTGGCGGCGCGATCAACGCCGCCCTCCGCGGCGAGCTCGAGCGCCGGAAGCCGCGACGCATGCAGGATCGACCAGGCGGCTGAGGCCGTCGTGATCCGCGACCTCGAGGTCAGCCGTCTGAGTCTCGGCTGCGCGCCCGTCGGCAACCTCTATCACGCCGTCGACCGCACGAGGTCGCCGCAGCGACGCTGCGCGCCGCGCTCGACGCCGGCATCACGCTGTTCGACACCGCGCCGCTCTACGGCGACGGGCTTTCCGAGACGCCGGCTCGGTCGCGGTGCTGTCGACCGTCGACCGCGCGATCGTTCCGCATCGCCACCAAGGTCGGCCGGCTGCTCGTCCCGAACGAGCCCGGCGCGGCGCACGAAGCGTCGATCTTCGAGGACACGCCCGACGTGCACCCGGTGTTCGACTTCTCCGCCGACGGCGTGCACCGCTCGCTCGAGGCAGCCTCGAGCGGCTCGGTCTCGACCGCGTCGACATCGTCCACGTCCACGATCCCGACAACCACATGGACCAGGCGATCAACGAGGCGTATCCCGCGCTGCGGCGCTGGCGCGACGAAGGCGTCGTCGGCGCGATCGGCGCCGGGCATGAACTTCTCCGCGCCGCTCGCCCGGATCGTCCGCGAGGCCGACGTCGACTGCGTGCTGCTCGCCGGCCAGTACACGCTGCTCGACCAGACCGGACTCGACGAGCTGCTGCCCCTGTGCGCCGAGCGACGGCGTGTCGGTGATCGCCGCCGCGGTGTTCAACACCGGCGTGCTCGCCGACCCGTCCGACGGCGCGACGTTCTTCTACTCGCCGGCGTCGCCGGAGGTCCTCGACCGCGGCGCGCCGCATGCAGTCGGTGTGCGAGCGCCACGGCGTGTCGCTCGCGGCCGCCGCCATCCAGTTCGCCCTCGGCCACCCCGCGGTCGAAACCGTCCTCGTCGGCATGCGGTCCCCCGAAGAAGTCGCCGCCAACACCGCCGCGTTCAACACCCCCATCCCCCCCGACGTCTGGACCGAACTCAAGTCGGAAGGCCTGTTGGAGGACCACGTCCCAACTCCCTAGCTGCCCCTCTTGCGTCGTTGAGCGTCGAAGACCGCCGCTAAACGACGCAGGAACGTCGGGTTAGGTGAAGGTGGCCGGGCTGACGAAGGTGGGGACGGCGCCGAAGTTGGCGCGGCGGGCGGCGCGGCGCAGCGTCACTAGAAGTGCGGGGCCGACGAGGATGATGGCTACGACATTGGTGATGGCGCGCCCGGTGTCCCAGCCGATGGCCGACGTGGTGAAGGTGAAGACCACGAACCGGTGGAGGTTCGACAGGACGGCGGCGCCGGGCACGAAGCTGAGTTCGCTGGCGCTGCCGGTGGCAAAGGGCCAGAACCACAGATTGAGCAGAAAGCCGAACGCGTACGCAGCCACCACGCCGTAAGCCGACAGCAACGCGATCTCGGCCCGGCCCTTCACCGACGGCAACAGGCCGGCGCCGAGGCCGACCCATGACGCAGCCAGCATCTGGAACGGGAGCCATGGTCCGACGCCGCCGGTGAGTAGGGCGGACGCGAACATCGCGGTGGATCCGAGCACGAACCCGAAGCCGGCGCCGTACACGCGCCCGGCGACGATGAGTAGGAACAGCATCGTCTCGATGCCCGCGGTGCCGGCGCCGATCGGGCGAAGCGCGGCGCCGAGCGCGGAGAGCACGCCCAGCATCGCGAGGGCTTTGGTGTCGATGCGTCCGGCGGTCATCTCGGCCAGCACCACGCCGATGAGGCACGGGAGCAACAAGACGAAGATGAGCGGTGCATCCTGACTGTGGGCCGGGCCGACTGGCGCGTGCACCACCAGCGGCCACGCGAACATGGCGAGGCCCGCGATCGATACGAGCGCCGAGCGCGACGCGGGCGCGCACGCCGACGGCGAGTGCGTTCACCGTTCGATGCCCAACGCGTCGGCCACCTCGGCCACGGTCAACCACGGCGACGGGAACAGGATCTTGGCCACCTGCGGCGCGAACGCCGTCGACGAACACACGATGTCGGCCGCCGGTCCGTCGGCCACGATCTCGCCTTCGGCCATCACCACGACGCGGTCGGCTGCTTCGGCCACAAACTCGACGTCGTGCGTCGCGATCACGACGGCGCGTCCTTCGCCCGCCAGCGAGCGAACGATCTCGGTGAAGCGCTCCTTGGCCGCGGGGTCAAGCCCGCGGGTTGGCTCGTCGAGCAGCATCACCGCGGGCGCCGCCGCCAGCTGGATGGCGAGCACGAGACCGAGGCGTTGCCCTTCTGACAGATCGCGCGGTGCATCGCCGGATCGAGGTCGCCGACCAAGCGGGTGAGCAGCGCGGCAGTGCTGCCACGGTCGACTGTCAGCGTCGCGGTCGCCTTGCGCACACTCGTCGGCGACCGACGTGAGGTAGAGGAGATCGCCGGGCGAGTGCGGCACCAGACCGACCATCCGGCGGGCCTCGGCTGGCGACAAGTCCGACGGGTCGTGTCCGCTCACGTCGACCGAACCGGCGGCGCGCGGCCCCGAGCCCTGTACCGCCCACAGCAGCGACGACTTGCCCGAGCCGTTGCGTCCCATAAGCGCGACGACCTCACCGATCCGCAGGTCAATGTCCACGCCCCGCACCGCGAACACACCCGGGTATTGCACGACGACGCCACGCGCCGATAGACCAACCGGCGCCGTCGCGTCGATGAACCGGCCGCGCGTCGGCTCGGGCCGCGCCGCGAGTTCGCTGCGCAACGGTTCGGCGAAGCGGCGGGCGTCGCGCACCGATAGCGGTACCGGCTCCCAGCCACACAGGTGGCCGAGTGCGACAACCGGCGGAGCAAGTGCCGACGACGCGAATACGTCGCGGGGTGAGCCGATGACAGCGCCGCCGTCGCCGTCGAGGCGAATGCACGCGGTCGGCGTGATGCACCACCCGTTCGAGCCGGTGCTCGGCGAGCACCACCGTGATGCCGATGTCGTGCACGAGCCGCGCCACCGCGGCCAACACGTCTTCGGCCGCGGTCGGATCGAGCGCGGAGGTGGGCTCGTCGAGAACGAGGACGCGTGGTTGCGACGTCAGCACCGATCCGATAGCCACGCGTTGCTGCTGACCCGCCGACAGCGTCGCCAAGGACCGGCCCCGCAACTCGGCGATCCCGAGCAGGTCGAGCGTTTCTTCCACCCGCTTGCGCATGGTCGACGGCGACACGCCGAGTTGCTCCATCACGTACGCCAGCTCGTCCTCGACCGTGTCGGTGACGAATGCACCACCGGGGTCCTGACCCACGTAGCCCACGGTGTCGGCTAAGTCCCGCGGCTTGAGTAGCCGCGTTTTGCGGTTGTCGACCACGACATCGCCGGCGAACTCGCCACCGGTGAAGTGCGGCACGAGGCCGTTGATGGCGCCGAGCAACGTCGACTTGCCCACGCCGGTGGCGCCGACGACCACGACCAACTCACCCTCGGCCACGTCGAAGGTGAGGTCGCGCAACACCGGGCGCGACGCACCCGGGTGCGTGAACGAGACCGACTCGAACCGAATCACGCGCGCACCGGGGTAAGGAACGCGGGCAGCGCGGCCACCAGCACGACGAGCGCGGCCAGCGCGGGCAATGCGGGCCAGTGCAACGGTTGGGTCGACGGGTTGAGGGTGCTCGCCTCGACCTGCGCCGACACGAATAGTCCGATGGCCACGACCACCCCCGAGGCGGCCACCAACCACTCCGGTTGCCGCCACGGATCGGGGCGGTAGACGGTCGTCTTCACGCGCCGGCCTCCGAACGCGACACCAAGCCCGCTCAACCCGACGCCCAACACCATCGCCGGTGCGCCTAGCCAACGCGAGACGGAACCGTCGAGCAAGCCGTACGTGCCGACGCACACGCCGCACAATCCAATGAGCACAAGCGCACCGCTCAGCCGCCGCGCCCGGTCAGGCAGGTCGGTCGTACGACCGTGGCCGCGGGTGTCCATCGCGGCCGCGAGCAGCAGCGAGCGGTCGAGCGCGTCGGTCAACACCGGAATGAGGACCTGTCGAATGAGGTGCACGCCTTTGCCCGATCCGCTGCGCAACCGGCGGGCGCGGCGAACGCGGCGAGCGCTGTCGATGAGTTGCGGCGCCACCGTCACGGCCACGGTCACGGCGACGCCGACCTCGTGCAACGCGGCAGGCGCGGCCTTGATCAACCGTTTGGGATTGGCGAGCACGTTGGCGGCGCCCAAGCAGACGAGCAGCGTGGCCAACCGCAACCCGTCGTACACGGCGCCGAGCAGTCCTTCCAGCGACACGGCGCCACCGAGGCGAATGCCGGATGACGCGGGCAGCGGAATCTCTGGCAACCGGAACAAGACGTGTTCGCCGGTGTTGGCGTCGAGCAGCATGCGGAAGCCGACGCGAATCGCGATCACCACCAGCGCGATTATCAGGTAGCCCCGCAACGCCTCGCGGATTCGATCGGCGTTGCCCCGCGCGCTGGTGACCGTGAACACGACGACCAACACCAGTGCGAGCAGCAGCGGGTTGGTGGTGCGGCTCACCGCGACGGCCAAGCCCAAGGCCCACAACCACCAAGCCCCGGGGTGTAGTTCACGGGGCAGGTTCACGCGCGCGCGCCGCCGCGTCATCGCCATCGCCACGCCAGCAGCGCCGACGAGCACGACCGCGCCGACGCCGAGCACGAACGCGAGCGGCGAGCCGTCGTCAGATTGATCCACACTGAGATCGACGTTGCCGAGCGGGATCGACGTCGAAGACGCGACGGTGAACACCGCGTCCACCAGCGTGGTCGCAGTGGTCGTTGTCGTGCTTGCGGCCGGCGCGGTCGACGACGTGGACCGTGACGCGCGCGTGGTGACAGCCGGAGTCGGCGTTGGCGACGTTGCTCCTGGCGCGGGCGCCGGCGTTGCCGCGGTGGTCGGCGTCGCCGATGGAATCGGCTTTGGCACGGGATAGCGCGGCGGCGGCAGCTGCCCGGCTGTGCGGTTCTTGGCGAACGACCAACCCTCGATCGAGCCGGGCGGCGGCGTGCGGGTTGCCGCGCCCTCATCGCTGTAGGTCCATTGGCCGCCGCGTTCCGCGTACCAGTAGACCCAATAGGCACTGGCCGGTGGGTAGCGATTGCACGGCTCGTCGTCGGCGGTCGGAAGGCCCGCGATCCGACAGACAAACGCGCCGCCGCCCTGGGGCGGAACCGCGATCGTGTAGCTGATGTTCGCGCGCTTGAGCGCGTCTAGTCCGCTGTCGACCGGCTGCGGCGCGCAGCGCACGTTGACGTCGTCGTTGTTGCCGTCGATCAATTCCTGGAAGTCGACCACGACGGTGATGTCCTGGTTGTTACCGCACTCCTCATTCGCCGAGTCAGCGCGCGCCGCGGTGTGCACCACAAGCAGGCTCATGGTCGCGGCGGCACCAGCTAGTCCAACGGCCCGTAACCGGCGACAAGCGGACACGGCGCGTTACCGCTTGAACGGGTAGACGATGCGTCGCTTGCGTGCGGCCACCACAAGCGCGCCGCCCATCAGAATCAACGCCGCCGCGATCAACAATTGCGCGTCGGTGCTCGCACCGCCACGCGCGATCGTCCGTGGTGTCGCCGTGGCGATCGGGGCTGCAGTGGTGGTGGTGGTCGTCGTCGCGACCGCGGCCGCCGTAATCGTGATCGGCGCGGAGACGGTGGCGCCCGACGAGGCGCCCGTGAGTGTGAGCGTGTGCGCGCCCGCACCGGCCGCCCCGGGGACGGTGAAGGTGAGCGACACGAGGTTGTTGACGTCGGCGCTGATGGTGCCGACCGTGATCGGGTCGGACTGCAGCACGAAGTTGACGGGCTCGCCGACCAGGAAGCCGCCACCGGTGGCGGTGACCGAGGACCCGATCGCGGCGGTCGACGTCGACAGGCTCAACGTGGTCGCAGGCTCGACGGGTTCCTCGCGGCCGATCAACACGTAGGCCGGGAGCCCCAGCGCCAGCACCGCCTGGGGCGTTGCCCGATCGAAGGTCTCGGCACGTCGCCGGAGTCAGACCAGTGTTCTTCGCCGTCGTGGCGCTCGCCTTGTTCAATGCGATCGCGCCGGCATCGGCGCCGGTGGTGAGCTGCAGGTTCGACGTGACGAACGCCGCCGCCTTGTTCGCGCGCGGCGCGTCGCCCACGGCGCGCAGCAGCGACGCCGCGATACCGGTCGAGTTGCCGTTGTCGCCGAAGCCGCCATCGGCGGCCTGCTTCGACTTCACGAAGGCCAGCCCGTCGGTAAAGGCGGCCACGGTCGCGGGCGAGTCGTCGTCGGCCACGATCAACGCCTGCAGCGCGAACACCGTCGCGTCGAGGTCGGCTTCGTCGTTCGACGCGCAGGCCGTGCTCTTCACGTGTGTCTCGGGATCTTCGGTGTAGGCGATGCGGAACCCGCCGTTGTCGCACTGCTGTGCGAGCAGCCACGCGATGGCGGGGGCGGGCACACCGTTGGTCGTGGCCGACAGGGCAATCATGTCGAGCGCCTGGCCAACCCCGTTGGAGAAGTCGTCGCCGAACGTGGTGTCAGACAAGTGGTCCGAGAACCGACCGGTCAGCGGTCCCGTCGTGTGCATCCGGTTGCGGACCTCGGTCTCGAGGTTGAATCCGGCCACCGTCGTGCTCAAGTCCCGCGCCAGCGCCATCACCATGAGCTTGCCGAGCGCGCCCGCGTACCGGTCCTCGGGCACACCACCGGTGACGTAGTTGGCCGCGTTCGCGACAACGAAGTCGCTCGTGGCCTTCGCCTCGGCGCCGTCGCTGCGCCCGCCCGCAGCTAGCGCGAGCAACGCGTCGATGGTCAGCCCGATGTCGTCGAAGGTGAAGTCGCCCGCGGTTGCCTGGAAGCGGTGACCTTGCGCCGTCAACTCCTTCTCGATCCAAGCGAGTGCGCTCGAGGCCGACGACGCCAGCGCCGGTGCAGGCGTCGGCGCTACGACCACAGCGCAGAGAGTGATTCCGAGGGCGAGAGCGGCCCCACGCGTAACCCAGTTGGTCTTCATTAGCTGGCCTTCTCCGTAGTCTCGACGGGTCGATTAGCGCCAAATCCGTCGACTAGGCGATCCGACTTCCACGCGAACGTGGTCACGGCTGCGGCTCAGTGCCGGAATTTCACCGGCTTCTCCCAGTACGGCGGTTATGTGGTGGGCAAGCCTACGGCATTCGCTACTGCGGCCAAGTAATCGACGTGCTGTTCAACCTCGGTGAAGCCGTGCCCCATCGTGTTGATCGACGCGTGCGTCCCGTGCGCGACGCGCCATTCCTCGATGCGTTCGGCCACGGCGTCGGGCCCACGCGTCGAGAAGATCACCGTCTCGCCGCCGAATGCGTCGACCGACCGGCCGGCGGCCGCGACGAGGTCGCGCACGACGTTCCACTGCGCGACCACGTGGTCGGTCCGCCCGCCGAAGATGAACCCGTCGCCCACGTGCGCGGCGCGTTCGATCGCGGCGTCGCCCCATCCGCCCAACCAAATCGGAATGGACGCCGCCGGCATGGGCAGAGTGCTGGCTCGCGCAACGCGATCGAACCGTCCGTCGAAGTCGACGACCGGCTCAGTCCACAGTCGGCGTAGCAACCCGATTTGTTCCTCTTCACGCGCGCCGCGCGTCTTGAAGTCCTGGCCGAGCGCCTCGTACTCGACGTAGTTCCAGCCGATGCCCACACCAAGACGGAGACGCCCACCCGACAGCACGTCGACATCCGCAGCCTGACGGGCCACGAGCGCCGTCTGTCGTTGCGGCAGGATCAACACGCCGGTCACGAACTCGAGGCGCGTCGTGAGCCCGGCGGCGTAGGCGAACAGAACCAACGGATCGTGGAATGGGTCGCGCTCGGTGTACGGGCCCGTCAGCGCGGGCTCGCGTCCCGCATGCACCGCGCCGAGCACGTGGTCATACGCGAGAAGGTGGTCGAAGCCGAGCCCCTCGGCCGCCAACACGATGCGGCGTACGGCGTCGGGGCTACCACCGAGTTCGATTTGTGGGTATACAACGCCAATGCGCATACGAAGAGTTTTCTCCATTGCGGCCGTACTCGTACTTTCGGGTGGCGTTTTCGCTGCCTGCGGAGACGACGACGACAACGGCGATTCAACCGACGACGACACCACCGTTACGACGGCGGGTTCGTCGGCCACGACTGCGGCATCGGGCGCGGGCTCGACGCTCACGTTGATCGCTGCCGACTTCGCGTTCGACAAGGCCACCCTGGCCGCCACCGCGGGGCAAGAAGTCAGCTTCTCGATTCAGAACAACGGTGCGGTCACGCACAACCTCACGATCGACGACCTCGACATCGACAAGGACGCCGAGTCGGGCAAGACCGAGGACGCCGGCAAGGCCACGCCCGACGCCGGCACCTACGAGTACCACTGCGAGTACCACCCTTCGGCCATGAAGGGCACCCTTACCGTCAGCTAGCTAGTCGGCGCCACCATCGGCCACGGCCGTTCCCGCTCAACCGCCAACGCCACGTCGAAGAGCAACGCGTCTTCGTGGTGACGGCCCAATACCTGCATGCCGATGGGTAGACCGTCGAGGGTGCCGGCGGGTATCGACACTGCCGGGTTGCCGTAGATGTTGGAGATGATCGTCAGCGCGCCCATGTTCACAAGATCCGGGAAGTAGCGACTCGCCAACCCGAGGATGTTCGAGGGCATCTGCGGGCGCACGGTGGCCGCGAGACGTACGAGGCCGAGCAGGCCGCGCACCGCGTACTTGCCGGCGTCGCTCGCCAAGGCTTTGTCGATCACGCTCGCCTGCGCGGCGCTCGTGGATGCCTCGGCCCCGAAGGCGGGGCCGGGATTGGTCGAGGCGATGATGAAGTCGACCTCTTCGAAGGCACGCGCCATCGTCTCGTTGGCTTGAATCCGCTGCTCTTCGGCGCTGGCAGCGGTGTGCAGGTTGTACATCGTCTGAGACAGGAACATGCCGAACGCGACTTCGTCGGTCAGGTCGCCGGCGCACTTGGGCCACTTGTCGCCCATGTCGGCGAGCAGCGTCGCCAGATTGCCCATCGCCCACTGCGCGGCGAGGTTCGGCGGGTCGACCTTCACGTCGACTTCGACCATGCCGGTGTCGGCGATCAACTGCTTCGCCTCGGCCCGGATGCGGTCTTCGACGCCGGGCTCGAGTGTCACGCCACCGAGGCTGGGCACGATCGCAACGCGCTTGCCCTTTAGCTCGTGGGAGCCGAGCCCCGCTTCCCATCCACCGGCGGACGGAAGCGTCGTGCCGTCGAAGGGGTCGAGCCCCGCGCACACGTCGTAGTAACGCGCCGAGTCGCGCACGGACCGGGACAGGTTGCCGAGTACCACGGTGTGCGGGCGCATGTACGCGTGCGGGCCGCGCGTGATGCGGCCGAACGTTCCCTTGAACCCGAGCAGCCCGGTGTAGCCCGCGGGTATGCGAATCGAACCGCCGCCGTCGCCACCAGTGGCCAGCGACACGAGACCGCCCGCCACCGCCGCCGCCGAACCGCTCGACGATCCGCCGACGGTGCGTCCGTGGCGCCACGGGTTGTGGGTGATGCCGTTGATCTTCGTGACGCTGATGTTGAGCCCGCCGAACTCGCTGGCGGTGGTTTGGCCGACGGGCACGACGCCGCCGCGATCGAACAGGCGCTGCGCGTGATGCGACGTGTAGGTGGCCACGCGATCCTTGAACACCAGCGAGGCCTCGGTCCAGGGCCAACCGGCCACGGGGTCGAGTTCCTTGACCGCCGTCGGCACACCCCCGAAGGGCATCGACACATCGGCGTTGGCCGCCGCCGCGTGCGCGCCGGCCTCGTCGACATGTGCGAATGCGTTGAGGTCCGACGCCTTGATCGCGGCGAGCGTGGCGGCGGTTTCTTCAACCGGCGAGCGTTCGCCCGCGCGGAATGCGTCCACCAATGAACATGCGTCGCCCTGCCAAGGAGTATCAGTCACCCCCCGAAAGTAGACGTTCGACGAAGGCGTCGACCGTGGGCTGCACCTTCCGGTCCGTTCGGGTGAACGCGCCGCTCAGGAGGTCCTGGAGGTCTGATTTCAGATACTGTCGGTATCTGTGAGCCTCCGTGACACCGATTGGGATCCCGGGCTGCCGCCCGAGAGCGATTTCTCCGTGCGCCTCACGGAAGCGCAGCTCGAGTCCTTCCATCGCGACGGCTTCACGTCGATCCCGCGCATCACCACCGACGAGGAGATCGAGTGGCTCAAGCCGATCTACGACCACCTCTTCGACACGAAGGGTTCGTTCAAGGGTGGCTACTTCGACCTGGCCCGCAAGTACGACGCGGAGGGCGACGACCTCGTGCCGCAGGTACTCGCGCCCGACCGTGCGGTGGCCGCAGCTACGGAAGACCACGCTCGTGCGCAACGCGCGCGCGATCGCGCAGCAGTTGATGGACTTGCCGCCGGAAGCGATCAAGCAGTGGGGCCACATGATCCTCAAGCCCGCCCGGATCGGCGGTGAGTTGCCGTGGCACCAAGACGAGGCGTACTGGGATCCCGACTTTCAGTACCGCGCGCTGGGTGTGTGGGTGCCGCTCGACGCGGCCACCGTCGACAGCGGTTGCATGCACTTCCAACCGGGTTCGCACACCGGTCCCGTGCTCCCGCATCAGCACGTCAACGACGACCCCGAAGTGCACGGACTTCTAGCGCCGTCGGTCACCAACGACGGTGAGGTGGCGATCGAGCTAGAGCCGGGCGGCGCGACGTTCCATCACTGCCGCACGCTGCACCGCACGCCCCCGAACGTGAGCGACCACGTGCGGCGTGCGTGGGCCAACGAGTTCCAGATCGAGCCGGTCAAAAACGACGGCTCCGAACCCGACCGACCGTGGGTGCGCGCCGGCAACGCCGCGTGGGAACGCCGCGCGATATTCAACTAACCCGTAGTTAAACCGTCACCATTTTCCCGTTGGCGATGACGACGGGCGGGCCGAGGTCGCCGCCGATGGCGTGGCGATACGTCTCGATCCAGGGCCAGTCGACGGGGGACTCGCGCCGCCACGGCATCACCTGGAACTCCATCGGCGCGGCCAGTCGATCGAGGTCGGTCGTGTTCGGTGCCGTGTAGTGCAACGTCAGGTGATGGTGGAACGTGGCACCGCCGGCGGGCAGCGGGCAGGCGACGGCCGGCGAGTCGTCGACACCGTCGACGATGAGCAGGTTGCCGGCTGGGTCGCCTGAGAACCCGTGCTGATGCAACGGGCCCTTGTGCGAGCCAGGGATGAACTGCATGCAGCCGCGCTCGACGGTGACCTCGTGCAGCGGCAACCAACTGCCGATGGCGTGGTAGTCGAGCTCCGGTCGCCAGTACGCCTGGTCTTGGTGCCACGGCGCCGGCCGATTGCTGCGCGCGGGCTTGCGCAGCATGTGACCCCACGACGTCAGGTCGTCCTCGGGCACCTTCAGCAGGGCCGCCGCGAAGTGCCTCGCGTTGCGACGGAACGTCGTCTCGAGCAGCTCGGGTATCCGTAGTTCGGGGGCGATGGACTGCTGGATCTGCGGTGGCGCAACCTGGCCGACCTCGCGCCCTGGTTCGAACACGCCGGTGCCGGCGTTGTCGTCGAGCACCGCGAGGAACACTTCGGTCAACCACTCGAGCTCCTCTTGCGTGGTGATCTGAGGCACCACGAGGAAACCGTTCTCCTCGAAGAAGTCAATGTCGTCCTGCGTCGGTCGTACGTCGAGGTCCGACGGCGGCGGCGATCCAAAACGACTCATGAATCCATCTCTCCTAGCGCCGGGTTTGGCCGAGATCTTCGGGTACGTAGGTTTTGCCGCTGCGCTGGTCGACCCAGATCTTCCACGGGTAATGGTCGCCCTCGCCGCCGGCGTCAGGGGTCTGCATGTGTTGGGTGACGGCTTTGCGATACGCGTTGCCGGTGTTCGCCGTGGTCATGTGTGGCGTGGCGCTGTGATGGAAGGTGACCGAGCCGCGCGGTGATCGGACACGCGACGGTGCGCGACTCGTCGACCGCATCGCGACACGTCAGCAAATCGCTCTTCACACCGTCGACGATCTTGTGTTCCAGCACGCCGTCCCTGTGTCCGCCGTCGATGAAGTGCATGCACCCGTTGTCGATGTCGACGTCTTGGAGGGGGAACCAGCACGTGATGCCATTGTCGTCGAGGTTGCGTCCCCAGTAGCCCTCGTCCTGATGCCAGTACGTGGGCACGCTGCGCTCCGGCGGCTTGGCGAGGAATTGGCTGTACCAAAACTCGACCGGCTTGCCCAGCAAGGCTGCGCCATAAACGACGGCCCACTTGCGAAACGCCGCTTGGTCGATCTCGGGCCAGGCCAACTGCGGCCCGGCTTGGATGATGCGAAACGAACGGTTCTCGCGCTCCTCGTCCTCACTCCAGGCCCAGTCGAACGACAGGTATTTCGCGGGGTCGTCGACGATCTTGTTCATGTGGCGCTCGAGCTCGTCGAGATCCGGCTGCGGGACGGCGTCGTGGACCACGAGAAAGCCGTGCTCGTGGAACGAGGCAATCGCGGCGTCGTCAGCGACGGGATACGTCATACAGATACCCACGGTATCAAAAGACTTCAGGCACGATCATTCCAAGGGGCAGCTTCTAACATGCGCGTCATGGCGCGGAAGCGGTTGACCCGAGAAGAGAGCAAGGCGAAAACGCGTCAGGAGCTGATCCGCGCCGCCAACCGCTTGTTCCTTCGCAACGGCTACGTGGCCACGTCGTTGGCCAACATCGCCGAGGAGGCGGCGCTCACGAAGGGCGCCGTGTATTCCAACTTCGAGAGCAAGGAGGATCTGTTCCTGGCTCTGCTACAAGAGTCCGACCCGGAGTGGACCGCCCCGCACGATCTGAGCACCACCGAAGGCGACGCCCCGAACCATCGAGCCCAAAGCTTCGGGCGTTACGCGGCCTCGCAGCGCCCGAGCCGCCGCCACGTCGCCATGTTCCTGGAAATGAACGCCGCCGCCTTGCGAAGCGACCGCACCCGCAAGTGGGTGTCGTCGCATAACGACATGTTCTTCGAGCAGTTCGGCGAACGTCTCCGCGCCGCGCTCGACCTCCCCGACGCCGACGCGAAGGCGCTTGGGCTGATCGCGCAGTCGCTTTACGTCGGGCTGTTGACCCACAGCGCGTTCGACGAGGACGTCGACGACGAAACGTTCGCGCGGGCCTACGAACTGCTGGCGTCGCTCGGCAAGAAGTAACAGATTCCGTTAGTATCTGGATACCTTTAGAAGCACTAGCGGCAGCCTGGGAGCGAATTCGTTTGTTCAACGTCAGCGACCTGACCAAGGTCTCACCGGTACTCGACAGCCGGGCCATCACCTTCGAGAACATCACCGGTGAGCGGGGCGCGGGCGGCAAAGTCGCCGACGGCCGCAAGGGCATGCCGCAACGCATCATCAAGCACGACGAGCGCGTGGTGATCGCCGATATCGACGGTCCGGCCACCATTCGCCACATCTGGATGACGTTCCCGGGCGCCCCGCCCGAGCAGATGCGCGCGCTGTACATGGAGGTCTTCTACGACGAGATGACGCAGCCGAGCATCTCGGTCCCCTGCCTCGACTTTTTCGGCGCCACGCTCGGCCGGCCGACGCCGATGAACACCGCGCTCACCGCCATCCAGGAAGGGCGCGGCTTCAACTCGTTCATCCCGATCGCATTCGGCGACCACATTCGCATCGAAGTGGTGAACGCGTCGGACCGGGACATGTCGTTCTTCTACCAACTCGACTACACGATGGGCGCGGAGCCCGACGCGGGCCGGCTGCACGTGTCGTTCCGCCGTCAGAACCCGACCACGCTGAAGGACGACTTCGTGATCGAGGACGGGCTGCGTGGACCGGGCCGCTTCCTCGGATGCGTCGTCGGCGTTCGCTGCATCGACCCCGGCGTTTGGTACGGCGAAGGTGAACTGAAGGTCTACAAGGACGGCGACACCGACTACCCCACCATCTGCGGCACCGGTCTCGAGGACTACGTCGGTTCCGCGTGGGGCATGGGCCCGCACGTCTCGTTCTACGCCGGGTCGCAACTCGACGTGCGGCCTGAGGGCGCCAACCCAATGTCGAATCCCGATTACCTCGGCTTCTTCCGCTGGCACGTGCTCGACCCGATCATGTTCGAGCGCGAGATGAAGGTGACGATCCAGCAGATCGGTTACGACCTGTTCTGGCAAGGTCAAGAGGAACGCGTCGCCGAGTTCGAGGTCGCCGGCAAGGTGGCCGGCAACGGCCTCACCACTATGAACGGCGACAGCCCGGTGCCGTTGCTCGCGCACGGCATCGTCGAGCGCGTCGACGACTACTGCGCGGTCGCGTTCACGGTGTGCCAGGACGCGCAACCCGTCCCCCGCCTCGACATCGCCGCCGCCACCGCTGACATCAGTCGCAAGGAATACGAGCCCGTTCCGCCCCAAGAGGCGCTCGCCGCCACGTTTACGCACAAGGAAGTTGAACATGCCTAGCTCCACCGCGATCAAACAAGTCGTTTCGCAAGAGCTGCGCGACTCGTTCCATCAGAACGGCTTCGTGATGGTGCCCGATCTCCTCACACCCGAGGAAGTCGAACGATTCGGCGAGGCCGTTACGCGTGGCGTGACCGAGCGCACCGCCGCGCACACCATTCCGCTGGAGAAGCGCAACAACTATCAACAGTCGTTCCTGCAGTGCATGAACCTGTGGGAAGACCGCCCGGATGTCGCGCCGCTCACGTTCCATCCCAAGATCGGCCAAGCGGCGGCGGAGCTGATGGGCGTCGACGCGTGTCGCGTCTGGCACGACCAAGCGCTCATCAAGGAAGCGCACGGACGCAAGACCGACGCCCACCAGGACCATCCGTACTGGCCGATCAAGGAAACGAACTCGATCACGGCCTGGATCCCGTTCGTGAAGTCGACGCTCGACAACGGCGCGCTCGGTTACATCCCGGGCAGCCACTCGGTCGGCCTACGAAAGTTCGTCAACATCTTCTTCGGCGAACCACAGGACATCCTCGCTGAGCCCGAGATTCGCGACACGCCGCCGGTGTTCCTCGAAGTGCCACCCGGGTCGGTCGTGTTCCATCACGGCCTCACGGTGCACCTTGCGGGAGCGAACGAAACCGACACGAACCGCTCTGTGCACACGATCATCTTCTTCCCCGACGGATCCACGCGCGGCTACCCGTTCCCGCACTTCTCCGTCGATCGCGGAGACATCGAAGTCGGCCAACCGATTAACAGCGACGCCACACCGATCGCGTGGCCCCGGCCCGCGGACCAGCCGATCCCGCCGCTACCGGCCAAGGGCTTCGAGCTTGACACGACCATCGCCAACTCCGGCTCCTATCCGGTGCGCGACTAGTTCTGATGGAAGGACTCGTTGCGCTCGACGAGGACGTGGCCGCCGAGGCGCGGGCGATCCTGGCCAACGCCGAGTCGTTGCTGGCTGGCGCGCCGACCCCGATCGATCTTGGCGTCGACGGCGCACGTGAGGCAGCGCGCGTTGGCGCCGAGCCGCCAGACGAGCGCGCCGAGAATCGGGTCGTCTCCGCGTGTGGCCGCGACGTGACGGTGCGCGTGTTCAATGTCGGTGCGCCCGACGGCGTGTACTTCCACATCCACGGCGGCGGATGGAACACCGGCGGGTTCGAATTCCAAGACGCGCGTCTGCGTCGCTTCGCCGACGCGTGCAACGTCGCGGTCGTCTCGGTCGATTACGGCCTCGCTCCTGAGAACCCATTTCCGGGACCGGCCAACGACTGCGAAGTCGGGGCGACGTGGCTGGTCGAGAACGCGGGCAGAGTTCGGCACCGATCGATTGACGATCGGCGGCGAGTCGGCGGGCGCGCACCTGTCCGCGGTCACCCTGGTTCGCCTGCGTGATCGCGGAATGATCGACAACTTCGTCGGCGCCAACCTCGTCTACGGCGTGTACGACCTGGCGCTCACCGACTTCGTCCAGCGCTGGGGTTCGCGCAACCTCGTACTCAACACCCCGATCGTCGAATGGTGCGTCGAGAACCTGACGCCGAGCTGGACCGAGGAGCAGCGCCGCGACCCCGACCTGTCGCCGATGAACGCGGACCTGTCGGGCCTGCCGCCGGTGCTGCTGACGGTCGGCACCGACGACCCGACGCTGCACGACTCGATCGGTCTTCACGAAAAGTGGCACGCCGCGAATGGCAACGCCACGCTCGAGATTTACGAAGCCGGCTTCCACGCGTTCAACCTCTTCCCTTCGAAGATGGGCGACGTGGCGAATCGGTCACAAGAACGATTCATTACATCCGCCGTGAAAGGACTCACGCATGCGTCTCACTGACGAAGAACGCCGGAGCTACGAGGACAACGGCTACCTCATCCGCAAGAACGCGGTGCCGGCCGACATCATCGAAGAGTTCCGCGTCGCCACAGAAGAACTCTGTGGCGCAATCGCCGCCAACGCGCAGGGCCACAAGTTCGTCGTGTCAACCGACTACGTGTTCCAGCCCGACGCCTTGACCGGGATTTTCGTGAAGTGGGAACCCGGCGACGAACCCGTGGTGCAGGGCCTTGAGCCCTTCGCCGATCTACATCCGACGTTCATGAAGTACGAGATGTACGAAGGCTTCACCGAACCTTGCGGCGACCTGCTCGGGCTCGCGCCGGACGATCTCAACATGTACACCGAGAAACTCAACTTCAAGCGGGCCCGCAAAGGCGGCAAATACGCCTTGCACCAGGACTACCCGTACTGGATCGACTCGGCCGACGACGCGGAGAACATGGTGACGGTATGGCTCGCGCTCGACGATGCCGACCGCACCAACGCGTGCCTCGAAGTGCTCCCGGGCAGCCACAAGCTCGGGCGGGTACCTGGCAAGGTCGGCGGTACCGAGTTCGAGGCGAACGAGATCGACCCCGACACCTTCGACAGCACGGGCATGATCCACGTCGAAGTCGAAGCGGGCGACGCCATCTTCTTCGGACCGTTCCTCGTGCACCGGTCGGCGGCGAACACATCAGACCGTGACCGGCGCGCGTTGCTCTACACGTATCAAAAGGCTGGCCAGAAGCAGTCCCGCCACACCACGCGCGAATTCGTCGACAAGATCTCGGCGCGCAGCTAACGCAGAGGAAACCGACGGCCTAGTCGCGGCGGGTTAGTAGCTCCAGCATCGACCTGAGCTGACCGAGCGGATCGGCCTGAGCGCCGAGGCGGGGGCCGACGTCGCTGAAACCGACGCCGGCGAAGAACAGCGTCTTGGCACGGATGTCGGCCTCTTCGGGCGTGAAGCCAAGGAATTCGAAGCTGCTCACGAGCGACGCGAACGCGAGCTCGTCCGACGCCCGGATGGCAGCGTGGGCGCGCGGGTCGAGCGCGACCAGTCGCGCATGGCGCGCTCGAGGCGGCCGAGCCGGCTCTCGAACGACGAGTTGACCGCGTCGACCAGCGTCTGCTTCGCATCTTTCTGCGCCATCTCGGTGAAGCGATCGCGGAAGATGCGCGCGCCGTCTTCCCAGTGCTTGGCCATGGCGCCGAGGAACGCGTCGAGGTCGGTGAAATGCCAGTAGAAGCTGCCCTTCGTCACACCGAGGCGCTCACACAGGCGTCTGGATCTTCACGCCGCTGATGCCTTCCGCCGCGAGTAGGTCGAGGCCGGCGGTGATCCAGTCGGTGACCGACAGACGCGGCGATGCGCTCGCGGTGCTCATCCTTTGGCCAGCATCGTGCGGAACTCTTCGGGCAGGTCTTTCTCGTCCCACACGTGGCGCATGTTCGACGTCTGACCGCCGTACGCGAGCAACACGCCCTCGGGCGACCAAATGTGCAGCGACGAATGGCCGTAGCCCCCGAACGCCAAGTGACCGTGCATCTCCAGCAACACCCAATCGGTATGCGCCTCTGGTCCGAAGCGCACCGAGTTGTCGAGGCTCGTACCACCGCCAACCTTGCCAGCGCCACGCACCACCGCAATCGGCGACATGTCGGCGAGGTAGCTCAACACTGCGGGCGAGGCGTTCGATCCGTCGGCCATGCGCGCCCACAGCGCGAGCGAGCCGAGGGTGCGCTTGTCCTCGTGCGCCAGCGTGACCTGACGAAACTCCGACACACGCGTGAAACCCGAGTCGGTCTTGAGACCGGGCGGACCAGGCCGGAAGGGCGTGCCTTCGTCCGGCGGCGCGACCTCGGGCATCGTCACGAATTGTCCTTCGAGGCCGCCATCGCGCGGGAGCGCGGTCGAGCCGAGCGTGCTGAATACCAGGCGATCGCCGACCCGTCCGGTCACCTGCACTTGGCGGATCAGCTTGCCCTTCGCCGCGACGATCGCTTCGATCTCAAGTTCTTCGCCGATGGTGGCCGACGCCACGTATTGCGTCGTGGCCCAGAGCGCCGGCGCGTCGGTCGCGACTTCCATCAATGTGACCGACGCCGCAATCGCCGTCCCGCCGAACAGCGCGCCGTCGGGGCGCGCCAGTTTCGAGTCGAGGGTAAAACGACCGATGACGCCCGTCGCGGTGTCCTCGATCGAGAGCGGTACGAGCGCGAGGTCTTCGGCCCGCGGGTAGGTGCTCACCAGAGACTCGGCAAGCAAAGGTGACTAGCCAATGCGCTCGATCACGGTGCCGGATCCGAGACCCCCACCGCAGCACATCGTCACCATGGCGCGGGTGCCGTCGATGCGCTCGAGTTCGTGCAGCGCCGTCGTGAGCAGTCGCGCGCCCGTGCCACCCACGGGGTGACCAATCGCGATCGCGCCACCGTTCACGTTGACGCGCTCGGGATCGGGGTTGCATTCGCGCTGCCACGCGAGCACGACCGACGCAAACGCCTCGTTGACTTCGAACAGGTCGAAGTCGTCGATCGTCATGCCGGTCTTGGCGAGCAGCTTGTTGGTGGCGTCAATCGGTCCCGTGAGCATCAGGACGGGGTCGACACCCACAAGGCATTGCGCCACGACGCGGGCGCGAGGCGTGAGGCCGAGTTCCTTCGCCTTCGATTCCGTTGTCAGCAGCAGCGCCGCCGCGCCGTCAGAGATCTGCGACGAGGTACCGGCGGTGTGCACGCCGTTTTCGCGACCCACCGGCTTGAGCGTTGCCAGCTTCTCGAGCGACGTCTCGCGGAAGCCTTCGTCGCGGGCGACAACCTGGGTCTCGCCGGTGTCCTTACCTTCGGCGTCGAAGATCGCCGCGGTGATCGGCACGACCTCGCGGTCGAAGCGACCTTCGTTCCACGCCTGGATGGCAAGGGTTTGGGAGCGCAGCCCGAACTCGTCGGTGTCTTGGCGGGTGATGCCCCACTTGTCGGCAATGCGTTCGGCACCCTCGAACTGCGAGGTGCCTTCGAACGGGTAGGCGGGCGTCATCGGGAAACCCGGTCCGGCTTTGACCGCGGCGCCGAGACCAACCCGGCTCATCGATTCCACGCCGCAGGACATGACCACGTCGGCCGCGCCGCTCGCCAGCAGTCCCGCGGCGAGGTTGGTCGCCTGTTGGGAAGACCCACACTGCGCGTCGACGGTGGTCGCCGCCGTGGTGATCGGCATGCCGGCGGTGAGCCACGCGCCGCGGGCGATGTTGAAGGTCTGCTCACCGACCTGGCTGACGCAGCCGCCGACAATCTGGTCGACGAGCGCGGGATCGAGCCCGCTGCGCTTCATCAGTTCGGTCTGCACGGCGGCGAGCAGGTCAACCGGATGGACAGTCGAGAGACCGCCCGCCCGCCGACCAAGCGGCGAACGGACGGCTTCGACGATGACTACGTCATCGGACACGGGTAACTCAGTCCGAGGTGACTTCGAGGATCTTCTTCTGAAGAGCCTCAGCGGCGGCGGGGTCGGGGTTGGCGGCGCCCTGCATGGCCATGAGCTTGGTCATGTCGCCCTCGACCTTGATCTGGCCGCTCATGAACGCCTGCATCGCGGCCTGCTGGTTGCCGTTGATGAACATGTCCTTGGCCACGGTGTACGGCAGCGTGAGCTTGGTCGGCGCGCCCTCGAGCAGGCCGGTGTTGAACTGGCCGTTGGCGACGTGCAGTTCCTTGTCACCCTCGGGGCCGTCGGTGACGACCATGTTGATCTCTGCGGTCGGCGGCATCATGCCGCCGCCACCGGCCTCTTCGGCGATCTTCTTGACGTCTTCGAGCCAGGCGTCGGACAGGAACGGGTTGGGCATTGGGTTCCCCCTATGAGAGCGATTGGAAAGCGGGACCATACCCTACGGAATGGTCTGGCGCGCCAGCCCCGATGAGCTCCGCACGCCCCTAGGATGCGCCCGCACATGAGTCGTCATGGGGGAAAACAACGGAACTGGTCACGCGGCAGGACTGCCCGCCGGCTGGCCGCGTTCGCGGCGCTGCTTGGCGCGGCTGGCGTGGTGCAGCTCGGGCTCGCCAACGCGGCGACGGTGGAAACCCCGGCGCTGGTGAGCCGCGAGGCCTATTTCACCTACCCGATCACCCAGACCGCGCCGCCGGTGCTGCGTAACGGCTTCCCGCCCGCCACCGCCTGCCTCGTCGCCGGGCTCGTCGGCGTGCCGCAGCTGTGCGGCACCGAAGCCCAGCAGGTCGCCGCCCTCCTTGGCCTCACCGACGGCCTCCCAATCCCGATCACGCCCGACGGCGACCTCGCGCAACCCGCGGCGGTCCCCGGCACCACACCAGTAGGGATGATGGGCGGCCAGCCGCGCTACGTGTCGCTGACCGCGCTGAACCTGCCCCAGCTCGCGTCCGGAGAGCGGTTCGGCAAGTTCGAGCTCGTGTTGTTCCAAGACGGCGTGAACTTCGCCATCGAGTCGCCGGCGCTGCGCGACGTGGTGCTGCAACTCGTCGCGCAACTCGGCGAGCAGGACCCCGCGAAGATCAGCGACGCCATCACGCGTGCGATCACGGGCGAGGTGCCCCTCGCCGCCGAAACGATCACCGGCATCGAGGCGTGCCCGATCATCCAGCCCTGGAACGCCGGCCGGGGCCAGGCGGCGTCGCTTGACGGGTCGCGCTTGCCCGACACCGACTGCGTCACCGGCACCACCGGCGTGTTCGAAAACGGCGCCTGGACTTTCGACCTCACCTTTGCGGTGCAGGCCTGGACCGAGGGCGTCGACGGCGACGTCCTGGCCAACCAGGGGATCATGCTGCGCCCGCTCGGCGCGCCCAACTTCGCCTACGGCGACCCCGACTTCTCCACCAACTGGGTCGTTGGACTCGCCGACAGCACCACCACCAACGCCGCTCTCCGGCCGCTGGTCCGCTACACCACGGTGTCTGACGACACCGGGTCCGTGATCGATCCGGGCGGCGACGTCGATCTGCCCGACTTCGTCGCCGGCGACGGCACCCCCCTCGACTTCGGCGTGGGTGTGACCTCGCCATCCACCGGCGGTCCCGGCGGCTCAGGCTCGGCGCGGCCGGTTCCTTCCTCACGCATCGCCCGCAGTCACGGATCGACACCGGGGTGGGTGTGGCTGGCGGTGCCGCTCGGGCTCGTCGGCGCGTTCATGTTCGACCAGTCGCTCGTCGCGACGCCCGCGGCGATGCGCCGCCGGGCCGGCGCCCTAACCAGATTGGAGGCGGCGCGTGAGAAGGATTGAACGTCGCGCTCATCCCGTTCATCGTGTGCGTATCGCTCTTCGCGGCACTGGCGGCGTGCGGGCAGAAACCTGGCGTCCATGTCGCCACCAACACCGCGACCAACGGAGCCGTCGCCAGCGGCGACGTCGCGGACGACTCGCTCGATCTCGGCGAGGGGACCGACGTCGGCGTCGTCGACGGCACCGGCGCGGTCACCACTGGTGGCGCCGCCGGTGGTACCGCGGGCAGCACGGCCACGACCAGAGGTGGCGCGGTCGGAGGCGCGGGCGGCGGTTCGCTGCAACTGACCGGCAAGGACCGCACCGGCGTGTCGGCGAGCGCGATCAACCTCTCCGTGCACGCGCCGGTCACCGGCGCCGCTCCCCTGCCGGCGGAGTCATTCGAGAAATCCAACGACCTTTACTGGCGCTACGTCACCGAAACCAAAGGCGAGAAGGTCCTCGGTCGGTCGAAGGTGAACGTGGCGTTCAAGGACGACAAGTACACGCCCAACACCGCCATCCAGGCGTGCCGCGAGTTGTCGTCGTCGAGCTTCCTGCTCGTGGGCGCCGGTGGTACCGACCAGATCCAGGCGTGCGCGCAGTTCGCCGAGAAGTCCAACGTGCCGTACCTGTCGCCCGGCGTGACCGAGGTCGGCCTCGCTGGTCTCAAGAACTACTTCGCCACCGGCATGTCGTATCCGAAGCAGGCCGGGCTGCTCGCCCAGTACGTGAAGAAGAACTTCGCCGGCAAGAAGGTCGGGCGCGATCATCACCAACACGCCGAACTTCGACGACGCCGTCGGCGGCGTGGGACAAGGCGGCGCAGGCGCAAGGCCTCAACTACTTCAAGACGCTGCGTCACCCGAAGGGCAACAACAGCTGGATCACCGCCTACGCGAGCGAGATGAAGGGCGCCGGGGTCGAGGTGCTGT
The DNA here is from genome assembly GCA_963769985.1 of uncultured Actinomycetes bacterium. Lineage (GTDB taxonomy): Bacteria > Actinomycetota > Acidimicrobiia > Acidimicrobiales > JACCXE01 > JACCXE01. The sequence continues at coordinate 125,329 of CAVYNR010000012.1, forward strand.
TCATCCTCTCCGCGCCGGTCGACTACATCCAGTTCGCCCAGCAGGCCGGCACCCAAGGCTTCCGACCGCAATACGTCGGCGTCGGCATCAGCAAGGGCCTCAACGCCGTGCTCGGCGCGGGGTGCCCGGACGTCAACGGGGGAATCTTCTTCTCGCCCTTCCCCGGCCTTGACTGGGCTCGCTCGAACCTCCCCGAGTTCTTCGCCGCCGGCCAAAAGTTCGGGAAACCGACCGATGACATCGCGCTTGCGCTGTGGGGCTTGGCGTCGGTCCAGCACGAGGCGTTCAAGCGCTACGAGCAGGTGTTCAAAAGCGCCGACCTCACTCGGGAGGACTACGTGAAGATGCTGCAGACCCAGACCGGCATCGCCACGAAGTCCAACCCGCAGCTGTCGTACTCGGCGATCGGATCACTTCGGTGCCGCGCAAGTGCACGTGCTCAAAGCCGACTGCAACGCCGGCGAGCACAAGACGCTCGCCACCTTCGCCTCCGGGTTCTAAGCGGACCGCCGTGGAGACCGTCATCGAAGTCCTCGTATTCGGCCTCCAGCGAGGGGCCATCTTCGGGCTCGTCGGCCTCGGGCTGGCGCTGGTCTACAAGGCCACGCGGATCCTGAACTTCGCGCAAGGCGAGTTGGGCACGGTGCCGGCGTTCGTTGCCCTCATGGTGATGATCGGCTTCGAGGTCAGCGGTGACAAAGTCGCCGACCGCGGCCTGCTGCTGCCGGCGACCGTGCTCGCCGTGCTCGTCGGCGCAGGGCTCGGCGTGGCCCTTTACGCCGCGGTGATTCGACCGCTCGGGAAGGTCTCGCCCGTCACTTCGCTCGTGGCCACCGCCGGCGTGGCGTTGCTGCTGACCACGGTGGAGCTCAACGTGTTCGAGGCGCGGGCGCGCCGCTTTCCGCGTCCGGTCAACGGCGGTTTCCGGCTCATCGGCACCGAAGTCATCGTGGACTGGCACACGTTGGTGATCCTGGCCGTGCTCGCCGGCGTGGCGCTGGCGCTGGCCGCGTTCTTCCGCAGCGCGCCCGGAGTGGCGCTTCTGGCCACCGCCGAGGACGCCTTCGCCGCGGAACTTCAGGGCGTTCCCGTCGAACGCATGCGCGCGATGGCCTGGGGCGCCGCCGGCGCTCTCGGCGCGCTCGCCGGCGTGCTCGGCGCCGGCGTGTTCGAGAGCCTCACACCCGGCCTCGTCACGAGCACCTTCATGATCCCGGCCTTTACCGGCGTCGTGCTCGGTGGCATCACGTCGATGGTGGGCGCGGTGGTCGGTGGCTTCGCGCTCGGCATCGTCAGCCAAGCGGCCATCCAGATCGTCACGAGCTACAACCTCGACGTCCCCGGCCCGCCGCAGCTCGCGGTGCTCGTGGTGCTGCTCGCCGTGTTGCTCGTGCGTCCGCAAGGCCTCCTCGGACGGCGCGCATGAGTATGCGGCCCTCCCGCGTCGTCGCGTTCGCGGTGATCCTCGCCGTGTTGCTGCTCATCCCCCAAGTCGTTCCCGTCGTCTACGTCAACGTGATCTCGCGGGCAGCGGTGTACGGGATCCTCGCGCTGTCGATGAACGTGCTCGTCGGGTACGCCGGCCAGGCGTCGCTCGGCCACGCCGCGTTCCTCGGCGTCGGCGCGTTCGCCTCGGGCTATGCCCTCAGCGAACTCGGCATGCCGTTCGGCGCGGCGGTCGTCGTCGCCGCCCTTGTCGGCGTTGTCGCCGCGCTCGGTGCTCGGCGGGGTGGCCCTGCGCGTGAGCGGCCTGTACCTCGCGCTCGTCACGATCGCCTTCGGGCTTTTCGCCCAGGAGACGCTGTTCAACATCCGGTTCCTAACCGGAGGGGGCGCCGGGTCAGGTCGCGCCGCGGCCGTCACTGTTTTCGGGCGACGTGGCCTACACCTACCTCTGCATCGGCGTCCTCTTCCTCGTGCTGATCTTCGACTGGCGCCTCGTCTCAAGCCGACCCGGGCGCGCCATTCAGGCCCTGCGCGACGACGAGCGCGTGGCGGCGTCGTGGGGTATCGACGTCACTGGTCACAAGCTGATGGCGTTCGTGATCTCCGGCGCGATCGCCGGTATCGGCGGCGCGCTGTTCGCCTCGATCGAACAGATCGTGTCGAAGGAAGACTTCGGGCTCAGCCTGTCGATCACGTTCCTGCTGATGACCGTGGTGGGCGGCGCCGGCAACCGCTGGGGGGTGGTGCAAGGCGGGATCCTGTTCGCGGTGTTGCCGACCATCCTCGACCGTGCCCACGCGAACTTCCACGTGTTCCCGTTCACCGAACTCACCGCCACGTGGGAGCCGGCCATCGGCGCGGTGCTGCTGCTGCTCACACTCACCATGTTCCCGGGCGGGATCGCCCAGCAGCAGGCGCGGCCTGTTCAGCTGGCTGGGCGGAGGATCGTTCAAGCACGACAAGGACCACGCGCCAGCGCAGGGAGGAGGCATGGGTGCCCGGCCGTGAACTGAGCGCGCCGCTCCTCGAGACCGACTCCGTCGGGATCCGCTTCGGCGGGCTCCAGGCGTTGTCCGACGTGTCGCTGCAAGTCGGCCCGGCCGAGATCGTCGGCATCCTCGGACCCAACGGCGCCGGCAAGACCACGCTGTTCAACTGCGTGTCCGGCTTCTACACGCCCACGCGTGGCAAAATCCGCCTGTTCGGCGATGACGTCACCGCGCTCAAGCCCGAGACCCGCGCCCAGCGCGGCCTCGGGCGCACGTTCCAGAACGTGGGCCTCGTACGCAGCTTCACGGTGCTCGAGAACCTCGTCGTCGCCCAGCACGTGAGCGTGCGTTCCAACGGGCTCGCGTCGATCGTGGGCACGCCGGCGGCGCGCCGGGAGGAACACCTGCTGCGTAAACGCGCCGACGACGTCCTCGAATTCATGGGGATCGGCAACATGCGCGACCGCCCGATCGGCGGCCTGCCCTACGGCACGCTCAAGATGGTCGAAGTCGCGGCCGTCCTCGCCACCGACCCGTCCATCCTCATGCTCGACGAGCCGCTGGCGGGCGCCAGCCATGAAGAGGGCAGCGCGTTTTGCGACCGTGTCGAGCAGATGCGCGACGAACTCGGCCTGTCGATCATCCTCATCGAGCACCACGTGCCGCTCGTGTTGCGCACGTCGGACTACGTCTACGTCCTGAACTTCGGCGCGCTCCTCGCCGAGGGCTTGCCCGACGAGGTCCGCGACAACGTCGCGGTCGCGGAGGCCTACATGGGCGAGGGGGCGAGCTCCCTTGGCTGAGCCGATGGTCGAACTCGACGACCTGCACGCCGGGTTACGGCGCCCTTCCCGTGCTGCACGGCTTCTCGATCTCGGTGGATCCGGGGCAGGTGGCGGTGTTGCTCGGACTCAACGGTGCCGGGAAGTCGACGGCGGTGAAGACCTTGTGCGGTGCGGTGGCCGCGACCAGCGGCGGGGTGCGCTACCGCGGCGAGGACATTTCAGGCTGGTCCACGTCGGCGTGCGTGAAGGCCGGCATCGTGATGGTGCCCGAGGGTCGACGCGTGTTCGGCGACCTCAGCGTCGAGCGGAATCTGCAGGTCGGATCTTGGACGCAGCGCCGCAACAGCAAGTGGGTCAACGAACAGCGCGAGCACGTCTACCGCGTACTGCCGCGCCTCGACGAACGCCGCGAGTCAGTTGGCGGGGAATCTGTCGGGCGGCGAGCAGCAGATGCTGGCGATCGGTCGCGGGTTGATGGCCAACCCGTCGGTGCTGATCATCGACGAGGCGTCGCTGGGCCTCGCGCCGGTCATCGTGAAGGAGATCCTCAAGATCGCCCGCGGGCTGGCCGACGAAGGCACCACGGTGCTGCTGGTCGAGCAGAACGTCGGTGCGCTCGAGGTGGCCGACGTTGGCTTCTTCGTAGACCAGGGCGCCGTGACCGCGACGTTGCGCGGCAAGGACCTCTCCGACGGCGACCGGATCCGGTCGCTCTACTTGGGTTAGAGGGCGCTAGCTGGCTTTGCGACGCCGGGCCGGACGGACCGCGGCGGCTTCGTTCTCGGCGTCGCGGGTCTCGAGCATGGCTTCGAGGCGGTTCAGCAGTTCGGTCTGATCGGCGCGGCGCGCCTGCACGTTGATGACCGTGAGGCCCGAACCCACGAGCGCGAGGCCCACGAGTCCACCGGAGAACAGGTACGGGAACTGGCCCTGGATGAAGTCCTTCCCCGCCGCACCGTTCCACGCGAGGAACAAGGCGATGAAGCCGGCCACGACGAGAAGCACGCCGACACTGACGGGAGAGCTGCTGGCCCACTTGCGCATGAACGCGAGGTTACTTCGAAGCCGCGTTCGCCGACCTCGACCGCTAGTCGCGCTCGACTCGCTGTAGGCCACGCGCCGGCGTCCACGACTCGACGACGAGTCTGGTGGCTTCGGCGTTGAGTCCGGTGATGACGACCTCGGTGATGTCGGCGACAAACATCTGTCCGTCCGGCGGCGCCGCGCCTTCATCGGTGACCACGGGACCGGCGGGGATGGCGCGTCCGGCGATCTTCGCCTCGCCGGGCCACTCGCCCTCCTTGCCTTCCTCGGGGTGGAACGTTGGGCCGTGCAGCGCGAAACGTGGATCCCGCTCGAGGTCGGCGCCCTTACGTGCACCGGTCATCGAACCGAAGCGGAGCTCGCCGGCGGCGAACTCGCACTCGATTCCCGACAGGCGGGGCGAGCCGTCGGCGCGCAGCGTCGCGATTGTCTTGTGGCGACCCGCCTCGAAGAGGTGTCGCACCCGATCAGCGAACTCTGGTTCCGCCTGTTCGATCGCTGCCCACGCCGGCACGGCCGCGCATCGTACTGACTTAGAGCACCTTCGACAGGAAGGCTTTGGTCCGCGGTTTCTTCGGGTCGGCCAACATGGCCCGGGGCGTGCCGCGCTCTACGACGACGCCTTCGTCGATGAAGACGAGTTGGTCGCCGACCTCGCGGGCAAAGCCCATCTCGTGGGTGACCACGACCATGGTCATGCCGTCGCGCGCCAGCTGTTTCATCGCGTCGAGCACCTCTCCGACGAGTTCGGGGTCGAGCGCGCTGGTCGGCTCGTCGAAGAGCATCAGCTTGGGATCCATGGCGAGGGCGCGGGCGATCGCGACGCGTTGTTGCTGACCGCCCGAAAGTTGCGCGGGGTAGGAGTCGGCGCGGTCGGCGAGTCCGACGCGGGCGAGCAGATCGCGCCCGCGCGCCTCCGCCGCCGCTCGCGGCGTCCTTCGCACGTACACCGGCGCCTCGATGATGTTCTCGAGCGCCGTGCGATGCGGGAAGAGGTTGAACCGTTGGAACACCATGCCGATCTCGGACCGCCGGCGCGCTACTTCGGCTTCACGCAGCTCGATGAGCCGATCGCGGTCCTGCCGGTAGCCGATCAGTTCGCCGTCCACGAGGAGTAGCCCGGCGTTGATGCGCTCGAGGTGGTTGATGCAACGCAGGAACGTCGACTTGCCCGAGCCGGACGCGCCGATGATCACCGCCACCTCACCTCGACCGACGTCTAGGTCGATGCCGCGCAGGACCTCGGTGCGCCCGAAGCGCTTGTGTACGCCGGCCGCGTGCAACATCGGAGGCACCGAGCTCAAAGGCGCGGCCCTTCGGTGAAGGCGTGCCGCAGCCGTTGCAGCGCGGTGGGATCCAGTTCGCGGTCGCGACCCACGCGCAAAGCGTCGCTCCAGGTAGTACTGGCCGATCGTCGCCACCGTCGTCAGCACGAGATACCAAGTGCTGGCCACGATCAACAACGGCAATACCTTCAAGTTGGTCGAGTAGATGTCACCCGATCGGCGAAGCAACTCGCCGTAGGTCACGACCGACGCCAGTGACGACGTCTTGAGCATGGCGATGAACTCGTTGCCCGTGGGCGGCACGATCACGCGCATCGCCTGGGGCAACACGATGCGTCGCATCGACAGGCGCGACGTCATCCCGAGCGCCGACGACGCCTCGACTTGGCCGTCGTCGACCGACAAGATGCCGGCGCGAATGATCTCGGCCATATACGCCCCCTCGTTGAGACCAAGCCCAATGAGCGCGGCGACGAACGGCGTCATGAACTTCACCATCGGCGTGGTGAACAGGACCACGTCGGTGAACGGAATTTGCAGGGTGAGGTTCTGGAAGACGGAAGGCACGCCGTTGAACCAGAAGAACAACTGCACGATGACGGGTGTGCCGCGGAAGAACCATATGTAGAACGACGAGAGGCCGCCGAAGACCGGGTTCTTCGACATCCGGCCGACGGCAAACACGAGCCCGAGCCCAAGGCCGACAAGCTGCGCCAACACCGACAACAGGATCGTGTTGCGCAAACCCTCGAGGATCAGCGAGTTGAACTGGTATTCGCGGATCGTGGCGAAGTCGAAGAACTCGGCGTTGATCGCCGACACGACGAGCCATCCGGCAACGAGCGCGACAACCGCCGCGCTAACCCACCGTCCCCAGTGTCGCTCCGCGACGGAACGGATCTCTGTTGGTGTATCGGTGACTACGAGCCGCCGTTTAGGGCTGCGGTCCTCAACGCACCGTCGGCGACGTTCCACGTCCTGAGGATCTCGTCGTACTCGCCTGACGCGATGATCGCCTTCAACGCCGCCTGCAGAGCATCACGCAATTCGGGTTGCGTCGTGGGAACGGCGATGCCGTAGGGGCCCGAGCCGATCTGTTCACCGGCGGTCTCGAAGTCTTTTCCGCCGCCCGAGGTAAGGGCCGTGTATGCCGCCACCGGGAAGTCCTGCAGATTGGCGACCGCACGGCCGTTCTTTACCTGTTGCACTGCGTCCGCGTCCTTCTCAAAGGTGAGCAGCTCGAGTGCCTTGCCCGTCGCAGCGCACTTCGTGACCTGCGGGGCGAGGATGTCGGTTTCCTGCACGGTGCCCTTTTGCACCGCGACGGTCTGGCCGCACAGATCGTCGAGCGAGTTGATCTTGTCGGGGTTGTTCTTCTTGACGAGCATCGAGCTGCCGGCAAGGAAGTAGTCGATGAAGTCGACGCCGTTGCCGCGGCGCTCGGCCGTATCGTTCATCGCCGACATGATGATGTCGTAACGACCCGAGTTCAGCGACCCGATCATGCCCGCGAAGTCGGTGTCGTTGGTGAACTTGAATTCGACGCCGAGTTCTTTGCCCATGGCCTGCGCGATGTCCCAGTCGACACCCTGCACCTCTTTGGTGCCTTCCTTGAAGAACTCGATCGGCGGGTACTCGATGTCGGAACCGACGCGAATCACGCCGCTGTCTTGAATCGCCGCCGGCAACGTCTTGCCCAACGCGGTGAGTTCAAGCGCGCCGTCGCCGTTGTCGTCGTCGCCGCACGCGGTCAGCACCATGGCCACCGCAATGAGCACTGCCATGAGCGTCGTCATCCGGGATCGAGTCATGGCGTAGTTCATCATGCGAAGCCCTAGCTGCGCGTGAAGACCGGCGGACGCTTCTGCAAGAACGCCACCATTGCCTCGCGCTGGTCGGCGCTGAACGACGTGAGGATCTGCGTGCGGTTCTCCAGATCAATGGCCGCCTGGAAGCCCGCGACCTCGCGGTTAGCCCACGCCACTTCCTTGGTCATCCACACACCGAAGGGCGAGTTGCCTACGATCGTCTGCGCGATCTCCATCGCCGCATCGACGACGTCACCGTCGGGCACGACGCGCGATACCAGCCCGAAGCGATCCGCCTCCTCCGCGTCGATCAGTCGACCGGTCAACATCATCTCGGTCGCGCGCGACGCGCCGATCAACCGCGGCAACAGCCAGCTCACGCCCACGTCGCACCCCGACAGCCCGATCTTCACGAACGCCACGTTGAACCGCGCTGAGGCGGCCGCGACGCGGATATCCGACGCGAGCGCTAGCGCCAACCCGCCGCCTGTGGCCGGACCGTTGACGGCGGCGATCACCGGCTGGCGCAGGGCCCGCAGCCGTGGCATCACGCCGGCGATGTGTTGCTGTACCGCCAACCCCGCCGCCGGACCGCCCCAGCCCTTTTGCCGCGGCGCAGCGCCGAAGCCGCCGAGGTCGAGACCGGCGCAGAAGCCGCGGCCGGCGCCGGTCAGGATGACGACGCGACACTCAGGATCGTCTTCGATTTCATCGCAGCGCGCGTAGAGCGTGTTGATTAGCTCGTCGTTCATCGCGTTGAGTTTCTCGGGACGGTTGAGCGTCAGGGTCGTGATCTCTGGGGTGGTGCGTTCAAGCAAAACGGTTTCGGACATGGGCAGTATTAGAGCGTGAACCGCGCCCTCACGCCCGACCAGCACGCGGCCTATAAGGCCGACGGCTTCATCAAGATCGAAGGCTTCGCGTCACCCGACGTATGCGACGCGATGCTCGACCGCGTCGTAGCCATCGCCGAGACAAAGGCCCTGGACTACACCGCAGGTCCCGGTTTGTTGCTGCCCGAAGCCAACCTGAAAGGGGGCAACGGCAAGCCCGCCGAACTGGTCTCGAAGATCTTCAAGCTGCATCGCGAGCCCGTGTTCCACGACTTCGCCGTGAGCGACGAGGTCACCGACATCGCCGCCGAACTCATCGCGCCGGACATCGACTGCTTCCTGTCGCAGTTCATCTTCAAGAACCCCGGCGCGTGGGGCCAACCGTGGCATCAGGACAGCTACTACTTCCCGTTCGACCCGCACGGTCCCGTCGTCGGTATATGGCTCGCCGTGACCGCGGCCACGCTCGAGAACGGCTGCCTCCACGTGCTACCCGGTAGCAACCACGAGCCGATCCACGAACACATCCCCGATCGGCGGCCCAACGCCAACCTCGGCTACGTCGAGATCGTCGACCACGACATGTCGGCGTCGGTCGCGGTGACGATGGATCCGGGCGACCTGCTCGTGTTCGACAGCCACCTCATGCATCGCTCGACGGACAACGTGTCTGACGGGCTCCGCGCGGCGATGGTGTACCACTACGCGCAAGCGGCCACGGTGGACGCGTCGAACAATCTGGTCAATGACTGGATGCCGGCGCGTCGTTCGCCAGTTCCTGCGTCACGCGCTCGGTGACCGTCGTTCGCACGTTGCCGTAGCGATGCCGCGTCTCGGTCACGCACTGCTCTCGCACCCAGTGGAGCAGCTCGAGGCGCCCGACGGAGGTGACCGGCGACGTATCGAGGGGGATTCCCAACTCGTCGCACCGAGCCGCGAGCGCATCGCTGATCGGACCGAGCGCGCGCACCTTCGCCGGCTTGATCGCCTTGAGGCGCGCCATCAGTTCTTCGTCGGAGCCGCGCGACACCACCAAGGTGACGCCCGCGGTGTTGGCGGCGAGGCGGCAGTGTTCGATCTCTTCGAGTGTGGTGGTAGCGCTCGGTCGCACGACGACCGGCCGGTGGTACGGCACGTAGCGAAACACGTTTGACTCGGCCCGCAAGTCGGACGGATCGTGGCCCACCCGGATGTGTTCGTGCCATGCCCTCAGGTACGAGTCGGCGACGGACGTTCGGTTCTCGACCGGCGCATCGGTCCAGGTACCCAGCGACAGCACGTAGTTCGGCCCTCCCGCCTTTGCGCCCGGACCCATCGACGAGCGCTTCCACCCGCCGAAGGGCTGACGCCGCACGATCGCGCCGGTGATCGAGCGGTTGACATAGAGGTTGCCGGCGTCGACGCGGTCCTCCCAACGTTCGACCTCGGTCGGATCCAGCGACTGCAGTCCGGCGGTCAAGCCGAACGGGGTGGCGTTCTGGTAGCGGATGGCCTGCTCCAAATCCACGGCGCGCATGACACCGAGCACCGGCCCGAAACACTCTGCTGTGTGGAACCACGAGTGGTACCGGACCCCGAGCTTGACGCCGGGCGTCCACAGCCGATCGTCGATCTGCCTGGGTTCGACGAGCCACGTTTCACCGTCGTCGAGCTGGGTGAAGGCGCGCAGGAGCGGCCCCTCGGCCGGCGCGATGAGCGGGCCCACGGTGGAGTCGAGGTCGGTCGCCGGCCCCACCCGCAGGCTGCGCACCGCGTCAGCGAGACGCTCGATGAAGCGCGCGTCGTCGTAGACGGGCGCTTCAAGGATGGCGAGGCTGGCCGCCGAACACTTCTGCCCCGCGTGCCCGAAGGCGGAGCGCACGATGTCACGCACGGCGCCGTCGAGGTCGGCGGCCGCAGTCACGACGATCGCGTTCTTGCCGCTGGTCTCCGCGTGCAAGGCCAGCTGCGGCTTCCAGGAGCGGAACAGCCGCGCCGTCTCCCACGAACCGGTGAGAATCACCGCGTCGACATCTTCGTGCGTGATCAGCCGTCGGCCGGCGTCGTCGTCGTCGCAGGGCAGGAACTGCACCACGTCGTCAGGCACGCCGCCGCGCCGACAGAACTCCACGATCATTTGCCCGAGCAGGCGCGTTTGCGGTGCCGGCTTGAGGACCACAGCGCTTCCCGCCGCCAGCGCGGCGAGCACGCCGCCCGCCGGTATGGCGTACGGGAAGTTCCAGGGCGCGGCGATGACCGTGACGCGGTACGGATCGAAGGTGACGCCCTCGGCGCTCACTTCGCCGATGAGGTCGATGCACGACGCGTAGTAGCGCGCGAAGTCGATCGCTTCGGACACCTCGGTATCGCCCTCCGGCACCGTCTTGCCCGCGGTGTGCGCCATCGCCGCCACCGTCTCGCCGCGTGCGTTGACCATCTCGTGGGCGACGTGGCGCAGCACGGCGGCGCGTTCGACGGCGGGTCGCGTCCGCCACTTGTCCGCCGCGTTGACGGCGCGGGCGACCGCGGCGTCCACGTCGTCGACGGTGGGCGTCGCGGCGGAGGAGTCGAACAGTGGCGTCCAGTGCGCGAGTTCGTCGGCGATCCAGTGCCGATTGCCGGTGCCGATGAAGTCGGTGTCGGGCTCGTTGGCGAACACCTTGGGCGCGGGTTCGTGCGAGGCGCGGCGCGACTGGTGTCGACGCGGGCGGTGCGGGGGCAACCGGCGGGCGGTGACGGCGCGCTGGAACCGCTGCTTCTCCTGTTCGAACACGTCGGACCCCGGCTCCATCGCGAAGAGCGCATGGAGGAAGTTCTCGGGCGCGGCGTTTTCGTCGAGGCGTCGCGCCAGGTACGCCACGGCGGACTCAAGATCGTGCCGCTTGGTCGCGGGCCCGTAGAGCAGCACGCCCCCGGCCTCAGCGGCGGTGGCCATCGCTTGCGGCGGCGCCATGCCTTCGAGCATCTCGATCTCGACGCGTCCTTCCGCGCGGCAGTAGCGCCGCAGCGTGAGCGCCCACGCGACGTCGAACAAGTTGTGTGACGCCACCCCCACCTGCACGGCGTCGGCGAAGCGGGCGTTGAGCACGACGTCGAGCATGCGCTTGTAGTTGGCGTCGACGTCTGCCTTGTTGTCGAAGGGCGCCGCCGCCCATCCGTGCAGTTCGGCTTCGACGGTCTCCATCGCGAGATTGGCGCCCTTGACGATCCGCACTTTGATTCGTCCGCCTCCGCGCTCACGCCGACGCAGCGCCCACTCGCTCAAGTCGGCCAGCGCCCAGTACGAGTCGGGCAGGTAGGCCTGCAGCACGATGCCGGCGTCGAGGCCGGCGAATTCGTCCTCGTCGAGCACCTCGGTGAACGCGGCGATCGTCAGGTGGAGATCGCGGTACTCCTCCATGTCGAGGTTTACGAACTTCGCCGGCGTCGGCGCCATCGCCGCGCGATACAGCTCCCGCAGTCGCTCGGCAATGCGGTCCACGCTTTGATCGAACGCCAAAGGATCGATCTGGCTACAGATCGAGGAGATCTTCACCGACACGTAGTCGATGTGGGGACGGCGCAGCAGGTCCACCACGTCGGCGACGCGTTGGCGGGCATCGTCCTCGCCGAGGATCGCCTCGCCCAACAGGTTGACGTTCAGGCGCACGTGGTCCTTGGTGCGCCGTTCCACGTGGTGGCGTAGGGCCGGCTCTTCCGCTGGAAGCAACACCGTGGTGGTCTCGGCGCGCACGCGTCGGTCGACAAGCGGCATGACCACGCGCGGGACCACCGCCGACAACGCGGCGCCGACGCGCAACAGCGTGCGGTCGAGCGGGCCGAGGAATGAGGGCAGGCCGTCGGCCACCAGCCCCCGAAAACGTCGCGCGGCGCGACGCGGCGCCCGAATGCGCAGTACTTCGTCGGCGAGGTCGAGGCTGAAACGGCGGCTGCCTTCGTCGGCGAGCATTCCCGCGAGGCGGCGACGGTGCCGGCGTTGCTTGCGAGTCTCAAAATGGGACGCGGCTTCCAATAGTTCAGCGGCGAGTGCGACCGCCTCTTCTATGAGTACCGCGTCGTCGGTCACCGCTTGGTAGTCACGCTCTCAATTAATCGCTCGAGACCCCACACGAGGTCCGTGTCCGAGATCGTAAGTGGTGGGGATAGGCGCAGTGTTTGACCGTGCGTGTCCTTGCTCAATACGCCCCGCGCCTTTAGGTCCTCGGCGACCGAGCGCGCCGTTCCGACGCGTGGATCGAGGTCGATGCCGGCCCACGCGCCGCGCGTGCGCACCGCGTCGACGCCATGGCCGATGAGCGAGAGCAGCGCGTCACGCAACTGGACTTCTATCGCCGCGGCGTGATCGATCAGCGCGGCGTCGCGCACGAGTTCAATCACGGCCAGACCCACCGCGGACGCGAGGGGATTGCCGCCGAACGTGCTGCCGTGCGAGCCGGGTGTGAGCACGTCGAGGATGTCCCAGTCGGCCACCACCGCAGACAACGGCATGATGCCGCCGCCGAGCGCCTTGCCCAGGACGTACATGTCGGGAACGACTGCGTCGTGGTCGCAAGCGAACATGCGGCCGGTGCGACCGAAGCCGGACTGCACTTCGTCGGCGATCAGCAAGACGTTGTACGTACGGCACAACTCCCGCACACCGGTCAGAAATCCCGCAGGCGGTATCACGACACCGGCCTCGCCTTGGATGGGCTCGACGAGAACGGCGGCGACGGTGTCGTCGATGGCCGCGGCCACCGCGTCGAGATCGCCGTACGGCACGCGCCGGAAGCCGGGCGTGAACGGACCGAAGCCCTCACGCGCGTCTGGATCGGAGGAGAATCCGACGATCGTGGTGGTACGGCCGTGGAAGTTGTTGTCGAACACGATGATGGTCGCGGCGTTCGCCGGGATGCCTTTGCGTTCGTAGGCCCACCGGCGCGCCACCTTGATCGCGGTCTCGACTGCTTCGGCGCCGGTGTTCATCAGCACCGCCGCTTCCTTGCCGCATACCGCGGTGAGTTCGGCGCAGTACGGACCGAGCATGTCGTTGGAGAACGCGCGGCTGGTGAGGGTGAGCTTGTCGAGCTGCTCGTGCGCCGCGGCGACGAGCGCGGGATGGCGGTGGCCGAAATTCATCGCCGAGTAGGCGCACAGCATGTCGAGGTACCGGCGTCCCTCGGTGTCAAAGACCCACGATCCTTCGCCGCGCGCCAGCGTGACGTCGAGTGGCTTGTAATTGTGCGCGGCGTGTTGCCGTTCGAGTTCGATCGGTGTAGGCGCGTCCGATGAGATCGCCGCGTCGCGTAGCTCGAGCGTGCAGCACTTCACGCTGCCGCCCGCCTTGCGCAGCTCCGACACGTCGACGGGAACCGGTTCGAAGCCGGCGGCGCGCAGCGACGCGGCAAACCCCTCGGCCTGCGCCGGCAAGATCACGTGGTAGCCGTCGGACATCGCGTTGCAACCGAACGCGACCGCGTCGGTTTCGCTCACGATGACGGCGTCGGGAAAACGACCCTGCAATTCGCGCTGGGCGTCGTCGTCGAACGCTCCGGGGAAGTAGGCGATCTGCTCGTCGCTCAGCACGGTGAGGGCGGTGTCGAGGTGGTAGAAGCGCGCGTCGACGAGACGCAGGCTCACGACGGGCACACCGAACACGCGAGTCGCCTCGTCGTGCGCCTCGCGGTCGGTGCGAAACCCGTACCCCGCGAGCAGCGCGGAACCGACGAGCAAGAAGTCGCCTTCGCCCTCGTTGATGCATTCGGCCCGGTGAATCGTGTCGTAGCCGTGCGACGCGAACCATGTGGCGTACGGATCCTCTTCACCTTCGCGTTCGGCGTAGCGGAAGTTGGCGAGATACACGGCGCCGTTGACGACGAGTCCGCTGTTCGCGGCGAAGACCATGTCGGGCAGACCGAGGACCGGATCGATCACCTCGACGGTGTGTCCCAGCTCTCGGTACGTGCGCACCAACTGCTCCCACTGGCGCACGGCGCGCCGCCGATCCACCGGCACGGTGGTGTCCATCCACGGGTTGATCTCGTACGAGACCGCGAAGTACTCCGGCCGGCACATCAGCACGTGGCGGCGGCGGTACGAGTCGGCGGCCTGGGCGTGGGTAGTCGCGTGCAAGGACATGGGTTCACCGTACGGACGGTGACCCGGCACGACAACGGGTGGCGGTTGCGTTCTACGCTTGTATTCATGCGTCAAACAACCTGTTGGCACAACAATGTTGCGTGACGACATCGATCGCCACATCATCACACTGCTAGTCGAGGACGCCCGCCGGAGCTTCCACGACATCGGCGAGCACGTCGGGCTCTCCGCGCCGGCCGTGAAACGACGCGTCGACCGGCTCGAAACCACAGGCGTGATCCGTGGCTACTCCGCGGTGATCGACCAATCGATCGACGGCGAATTCACCGAGACGTTCGTAGAACTGTTCTGCGGCGGACGCACCGCGCCGGCCGACATCCGGTCCATCGTGGAACGCTTCGACCAGGTCGTCGAGGCGTACACGGTCAGCGGCGAGGCCGACGCGTTGCTGATGTTGCGCACGCGCGACATCAGCGAACTCGAAGACACCGTCGAGCGCATCCGCGCGCACAGCAGCGTCGATCGCACCAAAACGGTGATCGTGATGTCACGCCTCCTCGACCGCCCCCGCCCACCGCGCTCGCTCTAACGCGTTCTTGCGTCGTTTAGCGGCGCATAGCGCCGCTAAACGACGCAAGAACGCGGGGTTTACGGCGTGGAGGTGAGCGTCGACGTGACGTCGCCGGCGATCGGGTTGCCCAGCGCCTGACCGGAGAATGTTTGGTGACTTGTCTTCGGCACGCGGAGCGAAATCGACCACGACTCGGTGTCGTGCACGGTGATGTCGAGGTTGTTGCCGTTGGTGATGTGCAGGTTCGACGTGATGCCGACGAGGTCACCGTTGCGCGATGTGATGCTGCCGGTGAGATCGGCGGTGACGCCGCCGAGCGGGCCGGTGCAGGTCGCGTGCCCGCTGAAGGAACGCCCGGGGTCGGGCGGCCACGGCGGCAACGGCACGGGTGACCCGAACGTGCACGTGAACGTGGCGCCTTTGGCGCGCACAACCGCACTTTTTAGGCGCGGACCGCTCGGGCTGAACTCGAACATCAGGTCGCTCGGTGGCTTGCTCTCGTCGAAGTAGCGCTTGAAGGTCTGCGTCGACCCGCCGCTGATCACGAGCGTTCCGTGCGACGGCACCGGTCCGTCGGGTCCGCTCCCGGTTTGGGCGTAGCCGTACGTGCCCGTTTTTGCCGGAGCGGGCACCGCGTTGGGATCGGGCGCCGTGGTCGGCGCCGGACCCACGTTCCCAGCGGTAGGCGCCGGCGTCGCGCCCTTCTTGGCCGTGGTCGTCGCGCCGCCGGCTGCAGCCACACCCGTGGTGGTCGATCCGTCCGCGCCGGTGGTCGTTGAGTCCGACTCAGTCGTGGTCGTTCGCTTCGCCGCCTTGGTCGACGGGTCGTCGCCGCTCCCGCCACAGGCACCCGCGACCAGTGCAAGGACGGCGGCAAAGACAAAGTAGGTGGACCGACGCATCCGGAAAGCATGCCAGTCAATAAGGTGCGGTCCATGTCAGCTTCGATCGTGTGGCGACGCGCCACGTTCGCGTAGGTGGCAAGTTCGTCGGTCGACACGAGTTTCCGCGGACCGTTCGCCGACGGACCTCCACCGTCGGCCCTGGCAATCAATGCGCCCGACGTCACCAAGGCGGGCCCCAGAGACCTGTTGCGGCTTGTCGTCGTGTACTTCACGATCGTGTTCAGCGTGCTGCGGCGGGCGCTTGTCTGGGTCGTACGCCGGCGCGGTCAGTCCTTTGCGCGCGCGGCGTCAGACGGGTTGGTCGACGCGTTCGAAAGGCTTGGTCCGACGTTCGTCAAGGCCGGGCAACTCATTACCTCGTCGCCCGGCGTGTTTCCCGCACCGCTGGCCGATGCCTGCAAACGATGTCTCGACGAAGTCCCGCCGTTTCCGGCCTCTGAAGTACGGCGCGTGATCGAGGAGGACCTCGGCCGGCCCGTCCACGAAATCTTCGCCACGTTCAGCGACGTGCCGCTGGCGTCAGCGTCGATTGCGCAGGTGCACGCGTGCACGCTGCCCGACGGCCGCGAGGCGGTGCTGAAAGTGCAGCGACCGGGCGTGCGGCGCACCGTTAACAGCGACCTGCGCAACCTGTATCGCATCGCGAAGCTTGGCCGAGCGGACCAAGCTCGGCAAGCGGCTTCAAGCGACCGGCTTCGTTATCGACATGCACACCCAAGCCAACCAGGAGGTGAACTGCGCACTCGAAGCGGATCGCCAGTCGCGGTTCCGCGCGCACATCGACGACTTCGACGACAACCCCGACGTCACCGCGCCCGAAGTGTTCTGGAACTACTGCGGACCGCGCGTGATCTGCATGGAGCGCATGTACGGCGTACCCATCGATTCCTTCGACGTATTCGCCGCCCGCGGGATCGACAGCGAGACGCTGTTGCGCAAAGGCATGAAGGTCGCGTTCGAAGCGATCTGCCTGCACGGTCCGTTCCACGGCGACGTCCACGCAGGAAACATCTGGTTGCTCGACGACGGCCGCGCCGCGTACCTCGACTTCGGGCTCATGGGTGAGCTGCCCGACCGGTGGAAGTCGTTGATGACCGACCTGTTGAAGACCACGCAGGTCGACAACAACTGGGCGCGGGTGGTGCGCAACTACAAGGACGTGGGCGTGCTGTCCGAGGAGGTTGGCGGCGACGAAGAGGTCGGCGCCCGCCTCGAGATGATGATGCAACCGCTGCTCGACTCGACGGCGTCGTCGATCGACTTGTCGGAGGTTTTCAAGGGCCAGATCGCGTTGGCCGAGTCGATGGGCGCCAACGCGCCCCAGGAACTGATGCTGGTGGCCAAGCAGGTTTTCTACTTCGAGCGCTATGTGAAGGGCCTGGCGCCGAACTACCAGATGATTCGCGACCTGTACCTGACCAAGAACGTGATTCCCGAGTCCAAGGCCACCGCCGTTGCGCGCGGCATCGAATTTCCGACGTAGGTGACCGCCGAACTCCTCACTGCGCATGACGCGGAGCGACGCCAAGCGCGCATCGCCGGGGCGCTGACGCGGCGAGGTTTGTCAGCCGGCGAGCGCGTCGCACTGCTGACCACCGACGGTGGGCTCAGCGCCGACCGGCTCTGTTTCGTCGGCGGCGCGTTGCGCACCGGGGTGATCCCCGTGGTCCTGCATCCGGCTCTGACCGCGAGTGAACGCGCGGACCACCTCGCCAACGCGCAACCGTCGCTCGTGGTCAACGACGCGGTGCTCGCTGAGTTGACCGACGACGGGGGCGCGCCCGCCGAGTTGGCGGCGGCACCACTCGCCCGGCCGATGCTGTACACCTCTGGTACCACCGGTGTCCCCAAGGGTGTGTGGACCGGGGTGCTCGACGAAGACGACGCCGACGCGCTCGCCGCCGAAGAACGCGACCTGTGGGGCTTCGAGGCCGCTGACCGACACCTGGTGTGCGGCAACGCGCATCACTCCGCCCCGTTGCGTTTCTCGCTCGGCACGCTCCTGGCGGGCGGAGCGGTGATCCTGCCCGGCAAGTTCGACGCGTCAACCACCCTCGCCGCGATGCGCGACTTCGAACCGACGTCGAGTTTCATGGCGCCGGTCCACCTCCACCGGTTACTCGACCACGCGAAGGACGACCCGCGCCAGTTCGCCAGCTTCCGGTTGCTCGCGCACGCGGGGGCGCCGTGCAGCGAGGCGGTGAAGCGCCGGGCGATCGACGCGTTTCCCGCCGGCGCGGTGTGGGAGTTCTACGGCGCCACCGAAGGCCAGTTCACCGCGTGCGCGCCGAGCGACTGGCTGGCGCGTCCGGGCACGGTCGGCCAGGCGCGGCCTGGGCGCGTGCTCACGACCGACGCCGACGGAACGATTTGGTGCGAGGTGCCGCGCTGGGCGCGCTTCGAATACTGGAACGACCAAGACAAGACGGCGGCGGCGTGGAACGGCGCCGCCTTCACCGTTGGTGACCTCGGCCGTCTCGACGCCGACGGCTTTCTCTATCTCGACGGGCGCCGCGACGATCTGATCCTCACGGGCGGCGTCAACGTGTACCCCGCCGAGGTCGAGCGCGTCCTCCTCGACTTACACGGCGTCGAGGACGCGGCGGTGTTCCCACGGGCCGATGACACCTGGGGTCAACGCGTGTGCGCGGCGTACGTCGGCGCGGTCGCACCACGCGATGTCGACACGCACTTGCGCGAGGCGCTCGCCGGTTACAAGCGCCCGAAGGAGCTGCACGTGGTGACCGAGATTCCCCGCAGCGCCAACGGCAAGATCCGACGCTCGCGCCTCGCCGCCGAACTCGGCCTCGACTAACTGTTGGGGCCCACGAGGCGGGTCACGCCCGCGGCCTCGAACCCATCGGCGACCAACGAGGTCAGATAGTCCACCAGCGCTTGGCGCGGCATCCGTCGGGTGCCCGCCCACCACTCGATCGCGGTGAACACCAGACCGGGCAGCGCGTGGCCCCAGGTCTCGCCCATCAGCGGGTCGCCGCCGACGGCTTTCATCGACGCCGAGAACGTTGCCGCGAACATCTCACCCAGATCGGTGCCCATGGTGTTGGCGTCGTCGCCCGACGCACCGAAGAGAAACCGGAACAGTTCGGGTTCCTTTTCGACGAAGCGACAGAACGTGTCGATCCCTTGGCGCACGGCGTCGCGCAACGGCACGTCGGTCGCAAGAAAACCGCCGATCGCGGGTACCAACTCCGCCGAGAACCGGCGCACGAGCGCGGTCGCCACGCCGGCGCGATCACCGAAGTGGTCATACAGGATCGGCCGGCTCACGCCCGCCGCCTCGGCCAGTTCCGCCATCGACACGTCGGAGCCGTGTTGACGGATCGCCACAACCGCGGCGTCGAGCAGTTCCTCGCGCCGGACTGCGGGATCAATACGCGGGCCGGGGGGCCGTCCGACTCGTCGTGTTTCGGGCATCTTCACGCAGGGTACCTCTTGACCAGTAAACCGACACAGTGTAACTTACAGGCTGTTGGATAAGTGGGAGGGAACCCATCGTGGCCAGTGACGCAGAAATTCTCGGTCGTGACGAGATGAACGATCTCGACGCGATCTTGGCGGTGAAGCCCGACTGGGACGCCACGATCCGCGAAGTCCAGAACAACGCCGACACGATCTTCACGTGGGACTACGAGCGCTCTCGCACCCCGCTGTCGAAGCTGTACGAGAAGGCGAAGATCGTCGCAGTGGAACGGCACGACCGATCTGCCGTGGGAGATCGACGTCGACCAGGAGAAGCTCGCGGCGATGTCGCCTGACGCCAACCCCGAGATGCTCGCGGCGATGGGCATCGACCTCACGGGCACGCCGATGGCCAAGTGGACCCAAAAAGAGTGGACCGAAATCGCAATCCACCAGCAGAACTTCATGCTCAGCCAGTTCTTGCACGGCGAGCAGGGGGCGTTGGTGTGCACGGCCAAGATCGTCGAGACGGTGCCGTGGATCGACGCCAAGTACTACGCCGCCACCCAAGTGATGGACGAGGCGCGTCACGTCGAAGTGTTCGCCCGCTACCTCGACGAGAAACTCAACGGTCACTTCCCGTTCAACCCGCACCTCGGCCTGCTGCTCGACGACATCATCAGCGACGAGCGGTGGGACTTCACCTATCTCGGGATGCAGATCATGGTCGAGGGCCTCGCGCTCGCGGCGTTCGGCCTCGTACAGGCGATCACCCCGAACCGCTGCTCAAGCAACTGCTGCGCTACGTCATGAGCGACGAGGCGCGCCACGTCGCATTCGGTGTGCTGTCGCTGAAGGAACTGTACGAAGGCATGACCGCCGCGGAGCTTGGCCGAGCGCCAGGAGTTCGCGTTACGAGGCGGCAGTGCGCCTGCGCGACCGGCTGTCGCGGCCGAGGTGTGGGAGCGCATGGGCGTAGACCCGAAGGTGGCGATCATGACGATGCGTCCGCCGGGGATGGACAAGAACGACGACCCGTTCCAGCAGATGCTGTTCTCCAAGATCGTCCCGAACCTGTCCAAACTGGGTCTGCTCGACGCGAACGACGGCTGGCTGCGCAAGAAGTTCGACATAATCGGTTTGACCCAGTTCGAGTCGTGGACCGACACGTCGATCGAATACGAGTTGCTCGACGCGGTGTCACAAGACCGAGCGGCGGCAGCCGAATCGGCGTAGCCTTGGCCCTGTGATTCGTAGGGGCGCATTAGCACTAGTCGTTATCGCGGGGATTGTTGTGGCGGTCGCACCCGCGGCCGGAGCCGCCGACACCACCCCGCCCACGATCGTCGGATCCATCAACCCGCCGCCCACTGGGGCGGGCTGGAACGACGGCCCGGTCACGGTGAGCTTCGTGTGCAACGACGCCGAGTCGGGCATCGCCAGCTGCACACCACCCCAAGCCGTATCGGGCGACGGCATCACCGTGATCACCGGCCAGGCCGTGGATAACGAAGGCAACCAGGCCACTGACTCGGTCACGGTGAAGATCGACACCGTCGGTCCGATCCTGCAACTCACCACCAATCCACCGGCCACGGGCAACTACGCGAACGGGCCGGTCACGGTCCACTCGAGTTGCGCCGATGGCCTCTCGGGCGTCGCGGTGTGTCCCGCCGACCAAGTTGTAGTGGCGGAGGGCTCCACGCTCGTGAACAAGCAGGCCACCGACAACGCCGGCAACGACACGAACGCGTCGGTCACCGTGAAGATCGACACGGTCGGACCCACGATCGTCGCGAACAAGAACGGCACGCTCGGCGACAACGGCTTCTATCGCAGCAACGTCACCGTTAGCTACACGTGCAACGACGCCGGTAGCGGCGTGCGCTCGTGCCCGTCGACCAAGACGGTGTCGACCGAGGGCATCTTCACGCTGAAGGCGGTGGCGGCCGACAACGTGGGTCACATCACCACCGTCGACGTTCCACTCAAGATCGACAAGACCTTGCCCAAGGGCACCATCAACGCCCCGCGTCGCAGCCGCCTCGCACCCGGCGGCACGTTGACGGGCACTGCGTCCGACGGCTTGTCGGGCGTGAAGACGATCGCGATCACCTACGACACCGGCCCGGCGGCTGCGCCGGCGGTGGTGTGTTACTCGGGCAACAAGGTGTGCACCTGGAGCGTCGCCGGTCCGGCCACGCTCGGCGCCCGCACGGCGAAGGTCACCGTGACCGACTTCGCCGGCAATGTGTTCGTGTCGCCGTTGACGCGATTCACGACCACAAACAACCCGTAGTCACAAACAAACCGGAACTACCAGTCCGTCGGCGCGTAGTCCTTCAGGAACTGGCCGTGCATGTGATGGCCGGTGTTGAAGCCCGAAATGATCGGATCGCAGATGCGCGCCGCGCCGTCGACGATGTCGAGCGGTGGATGGAACCGGTGCTCTTCGCGCTTCTGCTGGGCGATGTGGACCGGATCCTCGTCGCTCACCCAGCCGGTGTCGACGCTGTTCATGTGGATGCCGTCGGCGAAGTAGTCCGTCGCCGAGGTCCGCGTCATCATGTTCAGGGCTGCTTTGGCCATGTTCGTGTGCGGGTGCTTGGTCGTCTTGAACTTCCGGTAGAACTGCCCCTCGACCGCTGACACGTTGACGATGTGCTTGTCGCGATCGGGTGTGCGCAGCATCAGCGCCTTGAGCCGGGCGTTCAACACGAAGGGTGCCACCGCGTTGACCAGCTGCGTCTCGAGCAGTTCGACGCTCGACACTTCGGCGAGGGTGAGCCGCCATGAGTTGCGGTCGCGCAGATCGACCTGTTGGCGGTCCTGGTCGAGCACGCCCTCGGGGAACAAGTGCGCGTCGGGCGACACCACGGCCGGCAACAGCGCGGCAAGCGCCGGCGCCTTGGTTTCCAACTCGAGTTCGCCTTCGCGCATGTGCGCGTAGAACTCCGGTGGGCGGCGCACCGTCTGGCAGGCGTTGTTGATGATGAAGTCGAGCCGGTCGTACGCGTTGCAGCAGGTGCGCGCGAGAAGTCCTCAACCGTCGGGGGTGTACCGCAGGTCGAGGCCGTAGATCTCGAGCCGGTCGCCCCACTGGGTGAAGTCCGGTTCCGCGGCGTATCGCGACGCCGCGTCGCGCGGGAAGCGCGTCGACACGATCAGCGTTGCGCCGCAGCGCAGCAACTTGATCCCGGCTTGGTAGCCGATCTTCACGCGGCCGCCGGTCAGCAACGCGACGCGTCCGCTCAGATCGGCAGTCTCGGTGCGCTTGCGGAAGTTGAGCTCGGCGCACGGCGGACACATCTGGTCGTAGAAGTGGTGCACCTCCACGAACTCCTTCTTGCACACGTAGCAGTGCTGCGGTTCGTGGAGCTCCTCGAATCGATCGTCGAGCACGGGCGGAAACACGTTCGGCGTGGTGAAGACCGGCCGGGCCCGAAGCTGCCGGATGCCGGTCTCCTGCTTGACGGCCTCGTCGCGGGCGATCTTCTCCGCCTTCTCGCGCCGCTTGCGCGCCCGGAAGTACTGGCGGCGCTCCTCCGCGTCGGGATTGAACAGGTCGCCCGCGGCGGCGATCAGCCTGACCCGTTCTTCTTCGGCCAACGCGAAGATCGGCGACGGGTCGCTCGCCAAACGTTCGATCAGCGCGGTGAGTTCGCGCAGCTGCTCAGGCGTCGGCTCGGCACTCACGATCCGCAAGGCTACGTAGGCCCGGGACCGGCGCGAACGTGTCTGGCTTGCCGGTGGCAGGCTGGACGCATGCTGACGATGAAGCCCGGGTGTGAGCACTGCGATCGCGACCTGCCAGCGGATCAACCGGGCGCGTGGATCTGCACGTTCGAGTGCACGTGGTGCGAGGACTGCGCCACCGCGCTCAACGGCGTGTGCCCGAACTGCGGCGGCAACCTCGTGGCACGCCCGCAGCGCCCGACGGCGCTGCTCGAATCGGCTCCCGCCTCATCCGAGCGCGTGCACAACCCGCGCCCGGATTTGATCGGCTAGGCGTCGGGCGACGGGGGCATGCAGACCAGGTACTGCGGGCCCAGGTCTTGGCCGTTGAGCCATACGTGGGTGTTGCCGCACCCGTCCTTATAAAGCCCGGTTTTTCCGATCGCGGCGGCCGACGCGGGCGTGGCCGCAGTCACTACGAAGGCGGCGAGGGCGAACACGAGGATCAGAAGTCGACGCATTTGGGCAGTTTCGCACGAAATGGGTCGGCCGACATACTGCCGGAACCAACTTGACCTACCCTCGCAACGCGAGTTCACTTTCTCGACCTGCTTCGGGCCAGCGTCGTCCCTAACCGCAGGAGCTTCGAAAACTCACTAGCTCCCCGGAGACGACGCATGCATGCCCAGGCACCTGGGCCCAGGGCCTTTACGACCCTCGCTTCGAACACGACGCTTGCGGCGTCGCGTTCGTGGTGGACATGCACGGTCGGCGCTCGCACAACATGGTGCAGCTCGGCCTGAAGTCGCTGTGCAACCTCGATCACCGCGGCGCTACGGGCGCTGAGGCCAACGTCGGTGACGGCGCCGGCATCCTGATCCAGGTTCCCGACACGTTCCTGCGCGCCGTGGTCGACTTCGAGCTGCCCGCTGCCGGCACGCTACGCCGTCGGCACCGCGTTCTTGCCCCGCGAAGCCGCCGCGTGCGCGCAAGCGGTGGAGAGCATCGAGAAGCTCGTGGCCGACGAAGGACTGCGCGTGCTCGGCTGGCGCGACGTGCCGATCGACAACTCGATGATCGGCAGCGTTCGCCTGCGACGTCGAGCCGACCTTCCGCCAGGTGTTCATCGACGGCAACGGATCGGAGGGCCTGGACCTGGAGCGGCGCGCGTTCATCATCCGCAAGCGGGCCGAGCACGAAGTGACCGACGTGTACTTCCCGTCGCTGTCGAGCCGCACGCTCGTCTACAAGGGCATGCTCACGTCGCTGCAGCTGCAGGAGTTCTATCCCGACCTGCACGACGAGCGGATGGACACCGCGCTCGCGCTCGTGCACTCGCGCTTTTCGACCAACACGTTCCCGTCGTGGCCGCTCGCCCACCCGTACCGCTTCATCGCGCACAACGGCGAGATCAACACGGTGCATGGGCAACCGCAACTGGATGCGCGCGCGCGAGGCGCTGCTGCAGTCGCGACCTGTTCCCCGGCGACCTGTCGCGCGCCTTCCCGATCTGCACGCCGGGCGCGTCCGACACGGCGAGCTTCGACGAGACGCTCGAGCTGCTGCACCTCGGCGGGCGGTCGCTGCCCCACGCCGTGCTGATGATGATTCCCGAAGCGTGGGAGCGCCACGAGTCGATGCCGGCGTGGAAGCGCAACTTCTACGAGTTCCACGCGTCGGTGATGGAGCCGTGGGACGGACCGGCGTCGATCGCGTTCACCGACGGCACCGTGATCGGTTCGGTCCTCGACCGCAACGGTCTGCGCCCGGGCCGCTACTGGGTGACCGACGACGGCCTCGTCGTGATGGCGTCGGAAGCCGGCGTGCTGCCGATCGATCCGGCGACCGTGGTCGAGAAGGGCCGCATGCAGCCGGGCAAGATGTTCCTCGTCGACACCGCGCAGGGCCGCATCATCCGCGACGACGAGATCAAGGAGCAGCTCGCCGTCGGAGCACCCCTACGGCGAGTGGATCCGCGACGGCCTCGTGCACCTCGCCGACCTGCCCGACCGGTTCATGCTCACGCCGCAGCACACCACCGTCGTGCTGCATCAACGCGAGTTCGGTTACACGAGCGAGGAGCTGAAGATCCTCCTCGCGCCGATGGCCAAGACCGGCGGCGAGGCGCTCGGGTCGATGGGCACCGACACGCCGATCGCCGTGTTGTCGGAACGGCCGCGGCTGCTGTTCGACTACTTCTCGCAGCTGTTCGCGCAGGTCACCAACCCGCCGCTCGACGCCATCCGCGAAGAGATGGTCACGTCGATGGCGCGCACGATCGGCCGCGAGTCGAACCTGCTCGCGCCCGGCCCCGACTAGCTGCAAGCAGATCGTGCTGCCGTCGCCGATCCTGTCGAACGAAGACCTGGCGAAGATCCTCTACATCCACGAGGAGGGCGGCGTCGACGGGTTCACGCCGTTCGCCATCGACGGCCTGTATCCCGTCGCCGGCGGCGGCGAAGGCATGCGCGCCGCGCTCGAAGACGTGCGCACCCTCGTGAGCGCGGCGATCGACGAAGGGCGCCAACGTCATCGTCCTGTCGCGACCGTCACTCGAACGCCGAGTACGCGCCGATCCCGTCGCTGTTGCTGACCGGCGCCGTGCACCACCACCTCATCCGCGAGAAGACGCGCACGCGCGTCGCGTCTCGTGGTCGAGACCGGCGACGCCCGCGAGGTGCATCACATGGCGCTGCTGATCGGTTACGGCGCCGCGGCCATCAACCCGTATCTCGCGTTCGAGACGATCGAAGACATGATCGCCCACGGCGAGCTCATCGGCGTCACGCCGCAGCAAGGCGATCTCGCAACTACATCAAGGCGTGCTCGAAGGGCGTGCTGAAGGTGATGTCGAAGATGGGCATCTCGACCGTCGCGTCCTACACCGGCGCGCAGGTCTTCGAAGCGGTCGGCCTGGGCGGCGGCTTCGTCGACGAGTACTTCACCGGCACCACCTCGAAGCTCGGCGGCATCGGCCTCGACGAGATCGCCGACGAAGTCGCGCTGCGTCACCGCTACGCCCACTTCGACCGTCCGAGCGAACAGGCGCACCGCGACCTGTGGGTCGGCGGCGAGTACCAGTGGCGCCGCGAGGGCGAGTACCACCTGTTCAATCCCGACACGGTGTTCAAGCTGCAGCACTCGACGCGCGCCAGGTCGCTACGACGTGTTCAAGCAGTACAGCCAGGCCGTCGACAACCAGGCCAAGCGCCTCGCCACGTTGCGCGGGCTTGTTCAAGTTCAAGGAAGGCGAGCGCCAGCCCGTCCCGATCGAAGAAGTGCAGCCGGTCTCGGAGATCGTGAAGCGCTTCTCGACCGGCGCGATGTAGCTACGGGTCGATCAGCCAAGAAGCGCACGAGAACCTCGCCATCGCCATGAACCGCATCGGCGGCCGGAGCAACACCGGCGAGGGCGGCGAAGACCCCGACCGCTACATCGCCCGACGACAACGGCGACCTCGCGTCGCTCGGCGATCAAGCAGGTGGCGTCGGGCCGCTTCGGCGTGACCAGTGAGTACCTCACCAACGCCGACGACCTGCAGATCAAGATGGCGCAGGGCGCCAAGCCCGGCGAAGGCGGCCAGCTGCCGGGCGCCAAGGTGTACCCGTGGATCGCCAAGACGCGCGCAGTCCACGCCCGGCGTCGGCCTCATCTCGCCGCCGCCGCACCACGACATCTATTCGATCGAAGACCTCAAGCAGCTCATCCACGACCTGAAGAACTCGAACCCGTCGGCGCGCGTGCACGTGAAGCTCGTCGCCGAAGTCGGCGTCGGCACCGTCGCCGCCGGCGTGGCCAAGGCCAAGGCCGACGTGGTGCTGATCAGCGGTCACGACGGCGGCACGGCCGCGGCGCCGCAGACGTCGCTCAAGCACGCCGGCGCGCCGTGGGAGCTCGGCCTCGCCGAGACGCAGCAGACGCTGCTGCTCAACGGTCTGCGCGACCGCATCGTCGTGCAGGTCGACGGGCAGCTGAAGACCGGCCGCGACGTGATGATCGCGGCGCTGCTCGGCGGCGAGGAGTTCGGCTTCGCCACCGCGCCGCTCGTCGTGAGCGGCTGCATCATGATGCGCGTCTGCCACCTCGACACGTGCCCGGTCGGCATCGCGACGCAGAACCCCGAACTGCGCGCCCGCTTCACCGGCAAGCCCGAGTTCGTCGTCAACTTCATGGAGTTCATCGCCGAAGAAGTGCGCGAGCACCTGGCGCATGCTCGGCTTCCGCACGCTCGAGGAAGCGATCGGCCACGTCGAGATGCTCGACGCGACCGAGGCCGATCGACCACTGGAAGGCGCAGAAGCCTCGACCTCGACCCGATCCTGTTCCAGCCGACGTCGCCGTGGGAGCAGGACCTGTACCAAACCAAGGTCCAGGACCACGGCCTCGACCGCGCGCTCGACGTCAGGAACTGATCGCAGCTGGCGCAGCCGGCGCTGACCGACGGGCCGGGCGTGAAGATCGGCATGCCGATCGGCAACGTCAACCGCACCGTCGGCACGATGCTCGGCCACGAGGTGACCAAGCGGTACGGCGCCGCCGGCCTGCCCGACGACACCATCGACATCACCTTCACCGGCTCGGCGGGCCAGAGCTTCGGCGCGTTCGTGCCCGCGCGGCATCACGCTGCGGCTGTTCGGCGACGCCAACGACTACGTCGGCAAGGGACTGTCGGGCGGACGCATCGTCGTGCGCCCGCCGCACGACACTGCGGACGAGTTCGTCGCCGAAGACAACGTGATCGCCGGCAACGTGATCCTGTACGGCGCGACCGGCGGCGAGATGTACCTGCGCGGCATCGTCGGCGAACGCTTCTGCGTG
Source organism: uncultured Actinomycetes bacterium (assembly GCA_963769985.1). GTDB lineage: Bacteria > Actinomycetota > Acidimicrobiia > Acidimicrobiales > JACCXE01 > JACCXE01. Next base: position 152,967 of record CAVYNR010000012.1, read on the forward strand.
CGCAACTCCGGCGCGACCGCCGTCGTCGAAGGCGTCGGCGACCACGGCTGTGAGTACATGACCGGCGGCCGCGCCGTCGTGCTCGGTCCGACCGGGCGCAACTTCGCCGCCGGCATGTCGGGCGGCGTCGCCTACGTCTACGACGACCGACGACAAGTTCGTGCAGCGCCTCAACTTCGAGATGGTCGACCTCGAACGCCTCGACGAAGAAGACGTCGAGTGGTTGCGCGACACCATCCGCACAGCACTTCGAGCGAGACGGGCTCGCCGGTCGCCGACGCGATCCTGAAGGGGTGGCACACCGAGGTGCGCAAGTTCCGCAAGGTCATGCCGAAGGACTACCGCCGCGTGCTCGACGCCATGGCCGAAGCCGAGTCGCTAGGGCGCGACCCAGTCGAAGCAGTCATGGCGGCCGCTCGTGGGTGACGTCAAAGGCTTCTTGAAGCACGACCGGGAGACGCCGACGCGGCGGCCGGTGCCGGTGCGGTTGCGCGACTGGAAAGAGGTGTACGAGCCGTTCCCGAATTCGACGAGCTGCAGGTGCAGGCGAGCCGCTGCATGGACTGCGGAATCCCGTTCTGCAATCAGGGTTGCCCGCTCGGCAACCTGATTCCCGACTGGAACGACCTCGTCTACCGCGACCAGTGGCGCCAGGCCATCGCGCGCCTGCACGCCACGAACAACTTCCCCGAGTTCACCGGCCGGCTGTGCCCGGCGCCGTGCGAGACCGCGTGCGTGCTCGGCATCAACCAGAACCCCGTCACCATCAAGCAGGTCGAAGTCACGATCGTCGACCGGGCGTGGGACGAGGGCTGGATCACGCCGGTCATGCCGACGCGTGCAGACGGGCAAGCAGGTCGCGGTCGTCGGGATCGGGACCCGCGGGTCTCGCCGCCGCGCAGCAACTGACCCGCGCCGGTCACGACCGTCACCGTGTTCGAGCGCGCCGACCGCATCGGCGGGCTGCTGCGCTACGGCATTCCCGAGTTCAAGATGGAAAAGCGCCACCTCAAGCGCCGCATCGAGCAGATGGAGGCGGAGGGCACGCGTGTTCCGCACGAGCGTCGAACGTCGGCGTCGACATCACCGCCGACGAGTTGCGCGCGCAGTTCGACGCGGTCGTGCTCGCGGGCGGCGCCACCAACTGGCGCGACCTGCCGATCCCCGGACGCGACCTCAACGGCATCTACCAGGCGATGGAGTACCTGCCGCCGTCGAACCGCGTGCAGGAAGGCGACCTCGCGGCGTCGCCGATCACCTCAGAGGGCAAGCACGTCGTGATCATCGGCGGCGGCGACACCGGCGCCGACTGCCTCGGCACCGCGCACCGTCAGGGCGCGGCGTCGATCCACCAGTTCGAGATCCTGCCCCGGCCGCCCGACGAGCGCCCCTCGGCCAACCCGTGGCCGACGTGGCCGATGATCATGCGCACGTCGTCAGCCCACGAAGAAGGCGGCGAGCGCGTGTTCTCGGTCAACACCGAGAGGTTCGTCGGCGACGAGGACGGCAACGTGCGCGCGCTGGTGGCCCACGAAGTCGAGTTCGTCGACGGCAAGTTCGAGAAGATCGAAGGCAGCGACTTCGAGCTGCCGGCCGAGCGCGTCTATCTCGCGATGGGTTTCCTCGGTCCTGAGCACGGCGGCTTGCTGGAGGACCTCGGCGTCGAGTTCGACGAGCGGTCCAACGTCAAGCGCAGCGACGAATGGATGTCGACGGTCGAGGGCGTGTTCGTCGCCGGTGACATGGGCCGCGGCCAGAGCCTGATCGTGTGGGCAATCGCCGAGGGACGCAGCTGCGCGGCCGCGGTGGACGAGTGGTTGATGGGCGACACCATCTTGCCGGCGCCGCTCAAACCCACCGACCGCCCCTTGATGTAACTACGCCGCCGAGTCGGGCGACTGCGGCGAGGTGTTCGCGGTGACCCGCGCGCGATCGCGTCGGCGTTGCCACGGTTCTTCGACGTAGCGGAACGACAGTTCCCCCGCGACGACCGACAAGCCGAACTGGAGGAGGTGCAGCGGCGCGCCTTCCAAGTCGGTGTGGATCGCCATGAGTCGGAAGATCGGTAGGTGGAACAGATACAGCCCGTAGGAAATCTTGCCGAGGTGGGTGAACACGGGAATTTCGAGAATCCACTGCCACCAACTCCCCGGCGTGAGCCGGATGTTGGCCACCAGGATGGCGGCGCAAAAGGCGACGACGCTGAAACCGAGCCGGTACGGGTAGATCTCGGTCAGCTGGTGCGTGCGCCCGTTGAGGGGAAACACCATGTGCAACGCGATCGTGACGAACGCGACGTGGCCGGCGATGCGCAGCAGCTGCGCGCCGCGTGCGCTGAGCGCGCCGCGCATGTCCCAGATGAGCAGCGCGACCGCGCAGCCGATGAGGATTTCGCCGCCGCGCGTGTCGAACCCGTATTGCGCGTGGTGCGTGTTGGTCGGTCCCTGATAGGTCCACCATCGGATCAGTCCCGACCCGACAAAGGCGGCCACACAGCCCCACGCCAACGTGCGGTACGCCACGCCGCGTCGAAGCAACAGGAGCAGGATCGGCGGCCAGATCAGATAGAACTGCTCTTCGACCGCGAGCGACCACAAGTGGACGAGTTCGCCAAGCTCGGTCACGTGCGCGATGAGCGCAAAGTTCGTGACATACGACATGCCGATGAGGGCCCACACGACCGACTTCAGCCACCGGCCGACGTCGTGCAACAAGAAGAAGTCGACGATCAAGTAGAGCGTCAGCATCGTGAACAGCGCCGGCAGCAACCGATACGCGCGGCGCTGGTAGAACCGCTTGAAATCGACCTTGCCCGCGCGCTCGCGCTCGCTGAGCAGCAGCGTCGTGATCAAGAACCCGCTCAGCGCGAAGAACGGTGTGAGCCCGTAGAAGAAGCCGCCCGTCCACGAAAACAGCCAGTGATACATGAGCACCAAGGCCATACCGATGCCGCGAATGCCGTCGAACGCCGGCCAGTACTGAACCTTTTTGGTGGGTCCTGGGGTTGTGTCGCCCTCGGCCATCGCCGGGGGAGCCTAAGGGACCACGCCGAGGACGACGGTGGCGACGATGTCGGCGAGGTTGGCGACGCAGCCCGAGCCATCAGTCGTGGCGAGTTGTTCGACGACCGGACGAAGTGTGGCGGCCGCCTGCGCTTCGCCCGCGAGAACCTGTGGGCGGATCTCGCCATAGAACGGCGCGAAGGCGTCGTAGCCCGACTGTTCGAGCGCGTTGACCACCGGAACGCCGGCGTCGAGCAAGGGTTGCCCGGCGGCGAGCATCGCTTCAAAGATCGGGAAGAACGGTCCGATCACCGGGAAGGCGGGCTCGAACGCGGGGAGAAACGTGAACGCTTCGGCGGAGAACGGACCGAACAGCGGGATGATGGCGGTGAGATTGGCGACACCGCCCGTGCGCGTGGCCGACGGCAGCGGCGCCGGGCACGTGAGTTGCGCGGCCACGCGGCCGCCTGGCGCGGACTCCTCCGGTGATGGCGTTTGCGTCGGTGACGCGGCGGGCCTTTGCGTGGTGATGCCGCCGACGATGTCGTCAGAGTCACTACCCGTCGTGGCGATCGCCACAGGACCGGGCAGACGCGCGGCGACATTGCCAGGCGTCTCGACGAACGCGAGCGCGCCGCGGGTTTCGGTGCTGTCACCCTTCGTCTTGATCGCGATGAACGCGAGGGAGATCAGCGCGGCGATGACCACGAGCGCGGCCACGATCTTCGCGACGTGTTCGTTCATGACCCCGCCTTGCTACCGCGTTGATCGAGAACGACCAGCGCCGCCACCGCGAGCACACCGGCCAAGGCGATGACGAGGACGAGACCCGTCGGCGCCTTCCAACCTTTGTGCACGATCGTGCTTGCCGCGGTCTTCGTGCCGGTGGCGGTTTCAGCGACCGCGACCGACGCGTCGGTGGTGGCCGCGACCGTCGTCGAGGTGACAGCGGCGCCAGCCTTCTTCGTGGCGGGTGTGGTGCCAGCTCCGCCGCCCGAAGTCGACCCACCGGGACCGGCGCTCACGAACGTGCCTTCGAGATGCCACACGCCGGTGAAGTTGTTGAAGGGCCCGCCGACGATCTGACTCGTCCACGTGACCGAGTACCTGTTGGCGGCGTCGATCGTGCCCTTGGGCGGCGCAGTGATCCCCGGCGTCGACCCGTCGGGTTTCGGCCCGCCTTGGTTGAAGCTCTGCCTGTTCCACGTGGCGTCGAAGGCACGTGTGTCGCCCGACAAGCCGCCGTTGCCGTCCGCGGTCAGACGCGGTACGGAGTTGGCCTCGCCGGTCTGCAAGTCCTTCGGCTCGGTCGACGCGGAGAAGTCCACGCCGAAGAACTTGACGGGCTTGATGATGCGCGCCGCGAGGCTGTTACCGGCGTCGTCGAATGCCTTGGCTGGCGCCGGCTGGTACGCGGCGGTGATGAGCCCGCCGTCAGTGCCCGGCGAGAGCAGCGTGTAGGTCTTGTCGCCGCAACCGGAATCGGAGTTCGACACGAACGGACCGTCGACGGTGCCGGTCGGATTGATCATGCGGAAATACGAGCCGTGCGGCGTTCCGGTGCAGTTGCCCGCCGAGATGCGAAACACCCCGCCGAGGTCGCCCGACACGGCCGCGCGCGCCGTCGGCACGTCAGCGGTCACGGCGGCCAACAACACCAGGCCGAGCGCAGCAACGCCGCGCCAAATGCTCATGCGCAAAACGGTAGCCCGAATCCCGACCTATTTAGTCACCTTTAGGTCAAGGCATGTCTTAGATTGCAGGCGTGGCGCTCGTACCCGACGACAAGGACTGGACGTGGGTGCTCGAACGGCGCTGCGACGCGTGCGGATTCGACGCCGAGTCGGTCCCGGCCACAGACGTCGCAGCCATGCTGCGCGACGCGTGCGACCAGTGGCACACCGTGCTCACAACGCGTGCAGACGTGTGTGCGCGACCGCGGCCCGACGTTTGGTCGCCGCTGGAATATGGCTGCCACGTACGCGACGTGTTCCGCGTCTATACCGGACGCGTAAAGCGGATGCTCGACGAGGACGGCCCGCACTACGACAACTGGGACCAGGACGCGACGGCGATCACCGACGATTACCCCGCGCAGGATCCGTTCGTCGTGGCCGGCGAGTTGGCGAAGGAAGGTGATGCGCTTGCCGCGCTCTTCGACTCCGTCGCCGGGCCGCAATGGGCCCGAACGGGCTGTCGTAGCGACGGCGCCGCCTTCACCATTAACTCCATCTCGCGCTACTTCATCCACGACATCGTCCATCACCTCCACGACGTCGGCGCCGCGTGACCCGCACGCCCTACCCCCACGGATTCGCCGACATCGTCTTCCCAGCCCTGTAACTGTTGACGCATGAAGACGCTGGCGGGACGAGTAGGAGTGGTGACAGGCGCGGCGGGTGGCATCGGACGCGGCCTGGCGCAGGTGTTGGTGGCCGAGGGGGTGCGCGTCGTGCTCGCCGACGTGGAGGAAGAAGCGCTGGCCAAGACGGTGGCCGAGTTCGAGGCCGACGGCGCGTCAGTCAAGGGTGTGGTCACCGATGTCGCGGACGCGTCGTCGGTCAACGCGTTGGCGGAGGCAACGATGAGCGCGTTCGGCGCGGCTCACATTGTGTGCAACAACGCCGGCGTGTCCGGCCTCGTCAACCGCAGCTGGACCGCACCCACCGCCGACTGGCAATGGGTCTTCGGCGTCAACGTGTGGGGCGTGATCCATGGGATCCAGGCCTTCCTGCCGATCCTGCTCGACCAGGACGAAGGACACGTGGTCAACACCGGTTCGGCGGCGTGCTTCCAGGCGTTGCCGGGCATGGCGGCTTACGGCGCCAGCAAACACGCGGTGTTGGCGATCAGCGAGGCGCTTCAGCTGGAGATGTTGGCCATGCAAGCGGCGGTCGGCGTGACGGTGCTCATTCCGGGCGGCACCGTCAACACCGCCATCATGCGTTCCGAACGCAACTGGCCCGCCTCACTCGGTCCGCTTCCCGAAGGCGACGCCGACCCGATGTCGCAGGTCATCAAAGCGGGGTTCACGCACGCGATGGCCTCGGGCGGAGATCCCCGCATCACCGCCGCGCCGGTGATCGACGCGATCAAGACCAATCAGTTCATGGTGTGCGACGACCCAGAGCTACTCACCCAATGGGCGCAACATCCCACCAAGCTCGGCGCGGGAGAACGGCCGCAGTGGCCACCGGCGTAGCGACCTTGCGTTCGCGGCGGCGCAGGAACGGCTGCTCGATGTACCGGTAGGACGCTTCGGCGGCCGCGAGCGACAACACCAACTGCAGGACCCGCAACGGCGCACCGCTCATGTCGAGTTGCGCGGCAGTCAACCGGAAGATCGGCAGGTGCCAGAGGAACAGCCCGTACGAGATGCGGCCGAGCCACTGCATGACCGGAATCTCAAGCGTTCGCTGCCACCACGCGCCGGGCGCGAGGCATGCCGCGGTGATGAGCACCGCGGTCGCGAGCGCCACGAGGCTAAAGCCAAGCCCGTAGGTGTACGCGCTATTGATTTGGTCAAGCTTGTTGTGAAGCGGGAACACGAAGTGCGCGACGAGCGCTGCCAGCGCCACGTTGCCCGCGAGACGCAACGTCCGCCTGGTCGCGGCGGTCACGATCCCGCGCACCTCCACGATGAACAGCGCGAGCGCGCAGCCGATCAGGATCTCGCCAACGCGCGTCTCCGGGCCGAATTGCGCGTGCGCGAAATTGTTGGGCGCGAACGCCGCGCCACGCAGCGCGCCCGAGACCACGAAGCCCGCCAGCGCGCCGATGCCAAGCTGTCGCCACGAGGCGCCGCGGCGGCGAAAGACCAACAAGACGAGTGGCCACACCAGATAGAACTGCTGCTCCATCGCCAAGGACCACAAATGCGCGATGTCGCCACCGCGGGTGACCTTGAGTGACAGCGAGAGGTTCTCCATGTACGTGGCGCCGACGATCGCGTTACCAAGCGCCTTGACCGCGCCTTGGCCCGACGACAGGATCGGCTTCACCACGGCATAAGCCGCAGTCACCGCGAGCAGGGCGGGCCACAGGCGATAAGCGCGCCGTGCGTAGAAGCGTCGCACCCCGATGGTCGAGGACTTCTCCCACTCGTTGATCAGCAACGTGGTGATCAAGAACCCGCTGAGAGCGAAGAACACGGTTACGCCGTAAAAACCAGTTCCGCTCCACCCGAGCGGGAAGTGGAAGCCGACCACCATAAGGATCGCTACCCCCCGAAGCCCGTCGAGCGCCGGAAGGTGGCGCAGAGTTGTAGGAGTGTCGACCGCCGAGCCCCAAGACATGCCCACCAACGGATTCCACCGGTATTCCTTGCGAAACCGCCGGTATTTGAACCACATTGCCCGTCGATATGAGAGCCAACCAATCGATGTGGGCGCTTTGCTACTCGCGCGTGCGAGTTTTTGGCAGTAGAAAGCCTGCCCGTGCGACGCATCGTGTGCGCGGCCTACGGACCGCCTGACTCGCTCATGATCGTCGATGAGATCGATCCAGTACCGCGGCCGGACCAGGTCGTGGTCGCGGTTGCGGCGGCGGGCGTGAACTACGTCGACGCGCTATTCGTCGCCGGCACGTACCAGATCCGGATCCCACCGCCGTTCACGCCCGGGACCGAACTTGCCGGAACGATCGCCGCGATCGGCGACGGCGTCACCGGCTTCGCCGTAGGCGACCGCGTGCTCGCCACGACGTTCGGCGCGTACGCGTCGCACGTCGCGCTGCCGGCGGCGGTGTTGTCGCGTGTACCCGACAACCTCGATCTCGATCAGGCGGCCGCCTTGTTACAGAGCTACTGCACCATGTGGTTCGCCTTCACCCGTCGCATGCAGCTCAAGGCCGGCCAGACCGTCCTCGTGCTGGGAGCGGGCGGCGGCATCGGGCTCGCGGCCATCGACGTGGCGGTGGCGCTCGGCGCGACGGTGATCGCCGCCGCGTCAAGCGACGACAAGCTCGCGGCGGCGCGGGTTGCGGGTGCGGCTGAGGTCATCAACTACACGACCGAAGATCTCAAGCTGCGCGCCAAGGAACTGTCGGGTGGAGGCGTCGACGTCGTCGTCGACCCGATCGGCGGTGAGTTGGCCGAGCCGGCGTTGCGCGCCTCGGGCTGGTTGAGCACCTACATCGTGATCGGTTTCGCCAGCGGGCCCATACCGAAGCTGCCGGCCAACCTCGTGCTGTTGAACAACCGCACCGTGATCGGCGTCGACTGGGGAGCCTGGACCGGGCGGGATCCCGCGGGTCAGGCGGCGATGCTCGACGAGCTGCTCACCGCGGTCGCCGACCGTCGGTTGCATCCGCCCTCACCCACGCGCGTGCCACTGGAGGACGCCGGCGTCGTCCTCCAGCACGCGCTCGACCGCAAGCTCGTCGGCAAAACGGTCCTGATTCCCTAACCCTGGCGAACCACGCCGAGGTGGTCGAGGACGAGATCGGCCACGACCTGCGGCACCTCCTCGGGGATCCAGTGACTCACACCCTCGAGGATCTCGTAGCGGTACGGACCAGCCACGTAGTTCGCGGTGAGATCGGCCGCCGTACGCCCGAGCGCGAAGTCACCGGTGCCGTAGACGTACATCGTCGGTACGAGGACCGGTTCACCACCGCGTCGCGACAACGGCAGCGCCCGGTACCAGTTGAGCGCGCCACGCGCCGCGCCGGGCTGGCCGAGCAGTTCCAAGTACTCGTCGACGTAGGCGTCGGGCAGGCCCGAACTCGTCAGCTGCTTGCGCATGCGCCCCTGCAGGCGACCGAAGCCAATCTCGGGCAGTCCCGGAAGCTGGAAGAACAGCATGTACCAAGACTTGAAGCCCTGCGTGCTGGTGAGAGCCGCTTTGACCATCGCTTGCGGGTGCGGTGTAGCGAGGGAGGTCAGGGTGCGGAGACGATCCGCGTGGTCGGTGGCAAGTGCCCATGCGACCGCGCCACCCAAGTCATGACCGACTACGTGGAAGCGGTCGACGCCCGCTGCGTCGGCCATCGCGAGGACGTCGCCCGCGAGCTTGTCGAGCGTGTAGGCGCTACGGGCTTTGGGCCGCGCACCAGGCGAGTAGCCGCGCTGGTTCGGCGCCAGCACGCGGTAGCCGGCTTTGACGAGGTGCGGCGTCACTAGTTCCCACGATTTCCGCGACTCGGGGAAGCCGTGCAGCAGCACGACTGTCTGGTCGGCCGACGACGAGCCGGCATCGGTGACCTCGAAGGTGAACCCGTCGTTGGTGAACTCTTCCATCACTTCTTCCTTGGTGCGCCCATCCGCTCGCGCATGTCGTCGGGGAGACCAAACGGCAGCGTGCGCTCGAACAGCAACGCCTCGCCACGCGTTTGGTGGGCCTGCGCGGCGAGGAGCGCCTTGTCGATGCGATTGGTCCCGGCGGAGTTACCCGCAATCTCTGCCGCCAATGCGTCGACGGCGAGGTCGAGCTCCGATTCGGGCATGACGTGATCGACCAAACCAATCCTGCAGGCGTTATCGCCGCTGATACGCCGGCTGGTGAACATCAGCTCTTTGGCGCGTGAGCGACCGACTCGTTCGGGCAGCCGCACCGACATCCCCCACACCGGCACCAGGCCCCACTGCCCGTGCGTGTCGCCGAGCTGCGCGGACTCTGCGGCCATGAGGATGTCGCAACCGAGGGCGAGTTCAAGTCCACCGGTGTAGCAGTGACCCTTGATTTTCGCGATGGTCGGCTTGGGCAATTGCTCGAGCGCGTCGACGGTCTCGGACTCGTAGTGGCGTGACGGCGCGTGCGTGCCCTCGGCGATCGCGGTCAGATCGTGACCGGCGCAGAACGAGCGCCCGGCGCCGGTGAGAATCACGCAGCGCACGGAGTCGTCGGTGGCCAACGCGTCCAGGTGGCCGCGCAGCGCCACAAACACGGCCGGCGTCAACGCGTTGAGCTTGTCCGGCCGGTTGAGCGTGAGCGTGCTCACGCCGTCGGCGTCGTCGCGCAACACCAATTCATCAGTCATGCGCCAGAACCTACGTCTTGGCTTGGCGACGCAACCAGGCGGCGGCCGTAGCCGCGGCGGCCGCCGCGACACCGGCGATCGGGGTGGAGGTTCCACCCGTCGCCGGGATGGTGTCGACGGGTTGGGGCGCACGCGCCGCTCCTCGTGCCGCGGCCGCGCTCTGTAAACCCGACAGGTCGCGAGTCACGACGCTGTTGCGATCAGCCGTGTTGCCGAACAGATACAGCGGTCCGGAACCGAGGTACTCAGGACGGGTGCGCTCGGACCACTCTTGCGCCAACGTGCCCTTGAACTTGTAGAAGTTCATCGCATAGCCACCCGTGTGCACGCGCAAGAGATGAAAGCCGCCGGGATACTCCTTGACCGCCGCCACTTCTTGGAACACCACGCCCGGCGCGGTCGGCGAAATAGCTCTCTTGTTGCGGTGTGTATGACCAGCGTGGTGCAAGAAGACGCCGGGGTGAGCGGCGTATAGGTCCTCGAGCTGGCGGGCTTGTTGCAGGTCGAGGCCGTAGACGACGGGCGGAACGGCATTGAGCGTCGCGTCGAGCGGAACGGGATGATGACCGAACACGATCGTCGGCTGGTCCTTGTTGCGCGCCAACTCGCTGCGCACGAAGTCGAACTGCCCGGCGCTTAACGAGCCGGAGAACGAGCCGTTGCCGATCGTGTCGTAGGTATCGAGCCCGAGCAGCCGCAGACCGAACTTCTCCTTCGAAAACCACGTTCGGCCGTCGACGGCGAACTCGTCGTGGAAGCAGTCGTGGTACGAGCCGTCGGCCGGCGACGCGCTGCAGGAGGCGGACTCCTCGTTGTCGTGCACGCGATCGTGGTTTCCGCGGGTGACGAAGTAGTCGACCCCGCCCTCACCGAACGCGTCGAGGTAGGCGCGGGCGGTGTGCGAATCGATCTGGCTCGCTTCACTGGTGACGTCACCGGCGACGAGCAGCACGTCGGCACCGCGGGCGCGCGACTCCTTGCCGAGCGCCTCGGCCATTAGCTCCGCGTAGGGAGGTGCGCCTGGGAGCTGCGTGATACCCGGCGGAATCCCGACGCCCCCCTGGGTCGTGATCAGACCGGCGACGGTTTCGCCGAGGTGCATGTCGTTGCACAACGCGATGCTGAAGAGGTGCGCGCCCGGCGGCGGGAGCGGTGCGGTGAAGATCATCGGCAACGCCGGCGCGTTGAGCCCCGACGTGCCAAGGGGATTGCCGAGCCCGTTGATGGCCGATAGCGCCGGTACGCCGCCCGACTGTGCGATGGCGCTGTAGGTCTGGCCGGGCTCGAGGCCGGTCAGTTCGACATAGTGATACGCGGTCGGTGTGGCGTCGTAGTGCACCTGCCGCGGGGTGCCACCGAGGGTGGTGAGCAACACTTCCGTGTCGCTTGGCATCGGCGCCAGCCGCCCCATCGCGTCGATGCGTGTCGGGTCACCGGTGAACCACGTGAGGATGGCGGTGGTCTCGGTCAGCGTGACGAGTTCGAGGTGGAGGGGCAGCGCCGGGTTGGCGGCCACCTGCGCGGTGAGCCCGTACGCGTGGGGCATGTCGTCGAGCGCGGCGAGGATCGGCGTGGCCGCGACGACGCCCGCCCATTGCAGGAGTTGGCGCCGCGTGAAATGGCAGCAAGGGCGCGCGTTCAAACCGGCTGGCCGCCGCGCAGCACCGCGAACTGCCGATCGGGATCGTCGCAACCCTCAGTGCCGGTCGGCGCGGCGCCAGACTGCCAGTCGCCCTGGACGCGCTGCATACCTACCGGGCCGTACTGGACGATGTACGCCTTGCGCGCCGAGTCGGTGAGGTTCGGGCCGGTCTGATGGGGCGTGAGCGACGAGAAGACGACGGCGCCGCCCGCCGGCACTTCCGCCGGCACACCGCCCAACGGCGCGTCGAGGCACTGCCAGCCGATCGGATCGACCCAGCGGTGCAACAGCGTGCCCGTGCGATGCACCCCGGGAAGAATCCACGGACAGCCGTTGTCGACGGTGGCGTCGTTGAGGGCAACCCAGCACGTCAAGTAGTGCTGCGGGCGCGTGAACGTGTAGCCGGTGTCCTGGTGCCACGGGAACGGGCGCGGCTTGTCCGGCTTCTTGTAGACCGCCTGATCCCAGTAGAGATTGACGTCGGGACCAAGCAACTCGTTGCAGAGCGCGAGGAGCTTCGGGTTCTTCACGAAGGCGCGCGCCGCCGCCGAACGCGTGACGCAGTGCACGGTGAAGGTGATGGCACCCGCCTCCGCGATGTTGGCCCGACCGTTGTCCTGCTTGGCCAACCACGCTTCGGTCTTTCGCTCCAAGTCGTCAAGTTCCGCGACTAGCGGCGCCAATTCCTCCGCAGTCGCGACGTCGGAAACAATCACATATCCGTCGCGCTCGAACTGGACACGTTGGTCGGCAGACAAGATCCGGGACGCAGCCTCAGGGAGCTGCCACGTGAAGTCGTCGTTCCATGGATGAATGCGGGCCCCAGGCGGCAGCGTCGCTGTCACGCCCCAAACCTACGCGGACCAGCGGGCGCGCAGCCGGTCCGCCATCCACTGACAGATGTCGTCGCGGTCGCCCGCGCCGGGCGGCTCGTAGGGCGCCGGCCCGAACTCGGGCACGACCGTGAGCCCGTCGCCCCGCTCGCAGGCGGCGGCGTAGATCTGATCGAAGAAGCCGTCGAACTTCGCGACAGCTTCGGCGCCGTCAGGATCGCGCGGGTCGCGCACCTGAGGCATCTCGGGCGTGCCGACGCGGGCGTCGATGTGCAGCGTGCGGGCGGCGCACCGTTCGAGGATGTCGCTCTCGAAGTCGAGATAGCGCTCAGCCACGATCACCCAGTGGCTGTAATCCGAAGCCAGCCAGATGTCCGGGAGTCGATCGAGCACGCGGCTCGCCGCCCAGGGGTGAAAGAGGATGCAGCTGCGGTGCGTCTCATGCGCGAGGCGCAGACCTGAGTCGGCTTCGACTTTGGCGATGCCGTTGAAGTACTCGTCGACCTGCTGGTCGGAGAAGTGATCAGCGCCGCTCTGCACGATCACCCACGGCGTACCGAACGCGGCCGAAAGGTCCACCGCCCGCTTGGCCCAGTCGAGGTGATCGGCGACGGTGCGACCGAAGGTGTGCGCCCGCGCCAGGAACCGCAGGCCGTGATCCTCGACGATCTTGCGGGCGTGGTCGACGGCGTCGCCGAACATCAGCGGGTTGGTCTCGACACCGACGAAGCCGCGGCGCACCGTCTCGGCGCACACCTCCGGCCACGTGGCGATGTCCCCGGCAAAGGGGCCCCACATGGAACGGTAGAAATCGACGGTCAGCGCCACAGCGGCATCCAAGCACGGAAAATGAAAAAGGCTGCGGCTTGCGCCGCAGCCTTTCTCGCTAGATCAGTGGGTCGATCAGCCTTGTCCGTCCGCGACCGCCTCGTTGAATGTCGAGATCGTCGTGGACGTGGTGCTCGAACTCGTAGTCGTCGGGAACAGGCAGTGCGGGAACGGCTGGCACGGCACGAAGGTCGGCAGCGTGACGCTTGGCAGCGTGACCGGCGGCAACGTGACGTTGGGCAGCGTCACACTCGGCAGCGTCGGCAGGGTGAGGCCGGGAAGCGACGGCGCCGGGATGCACGGGATCGTCACGTTGGGCAACGTCACGCTCGGCAACGTGACCGGCGGCAACGTGACGCTCGGCAAGGTCACACTCGGCAACGTGACGCTCGGCAACGTCACGTTCGGCAACGTCACACTCGGCAACGTGACCGGCGGCAACGTCACGTTCGGCAGCGTCACGTTCGGCAACGTCGGCAGCGTGGGCAGATTCCCGACGACCTTCGGGCTGACCTTGCCCGAACGCTTGGCCCCGATGGTGGTGTACGTCGAGGGCGGCGCTGTAGAGGGCGGTGGGCAGAAGGTCTTTGCCTTTGCAGCGGGCTGGCCGCTGAACGAGAGCCCCGGCGCAATGATGAATGCAGCGGCGGCGACCCCGAGGGTCACCAGAACGGGTTTCATGAAACGACGGATCATTGCGCGATTGCCTCCAGAAACGGGCGAGCCCCGGTATTGCGGCGAGAGACTAGCAACACCGAGGCTTCTGGCGTGGATTGGTTGTCACACCCCCGTGACACACTCCGCCGTAGGCGATTGCGGCTCGCGTCGACTACAGTCGCCCGGTTCCAAAAACTGAATACACCCCTGCCCCGCCAACGTGGTGGGGCCCCGAGCCGAGAGGCCGGGTCCAGAGGAGGTAGCCGCGTATGCGGGCTTACGAAGTAGTAGTCATTTTCGACGCCACACTTGAGGAAGAGGCCATCCGGCCCGTTCTCGACCGTGCCACAGCGTCGCTCATCAAGGACGGCGCCAAGGTGACCACCGACCGGTGGGGCAAGCGGCGCTTTGCGTATGAGCTCAAGCACCGCTGGGAGGGCAACTACGTCCTTCTCGCCTTCACGACCGAATCGGTGGAGAAGGTGTCGGAGCTCGACCGGGTTCTCTACCTCGCCGACGAAGTCCTGCGCCACAAGGTGATGCGGATTCCGGACAAGGTGGCGGGTCGCGAGCGGCCCACCCGTCCGGCCGAAACCGTCCCCGAAGCGGCGCCGGCGACTACAGGCGATCCGGTTGGAGTCGCCACAGGAGAAGAGTCATGAGCAACGGAAACAGCGTCACCCTCGTAGGCAACATCACCCGCGATCCCGAACTGCGGTTCACGCCCGCTGGTCAGGCAAACGCCACGTTCGGCATTGCCGTCAACCGCCGGTGGCAGAACCGTCAGACCAACGAGTGGGAAGAGAAGCGTCTCGTTCTTCAACGTCGTGTGCTGGCGCGAGATGGCCGAGAACGCAGCCGAGTCGTTGAACAAGGGCATGCGCGGTCTGGTGACTGGTCGCCTCGAGCAGCGCTCGTGGGAAACCCAGGAAGGCGAGAAGCGCACGGTCGTCGAGGTCGTGGCCGACGAGATCGGCCCGAGCCTGCGTTGGGCCTCGGCATCGGTCACCCGTAACGAGCGTCGCAAGCGGCGACGCCGGCCGGTGCCGGAGCAGCCGCCCCCGCACCCAACGAAGACTTCGGCAGCGCCGGAAGCTTCAGCAACGACGAGGAGCCCTTCTAATGGCGCGTGACCAGCGCGATCGCGACCGGAAGCGCAACCCGAAGGACACCGGTCGCCGCATCAAGAAGAAGGTCTGCCAGTTCTGCAAGGACCAGACCGTGTGGGTCGACTACAAGGACGTCCACGTGCTGCGGAAGTTCATGAGCGACCGCGGCAAGATCCGCACTCGCCGCGTGAGCGGCAACTGCGTGCAGCATCAACGCGATGTCGCGATTGCGATCAAGACCTCACGCGAGCTCGCACTGCTCCCCTACGCCCAGCGCACGCTCAGCGAGCGCGGCGGCGGCCGGGGTGGTGGCGGTCGCGGTGGTCCCCGTCGTGACGGCCCGCGCCGCGACGACATGGATGCGCCCACGCTCAGTGACACCGCCGAGCCCGACGTGCTCGACGCGTTGCTCGAAGACGCCGAAGGCGTCGGTGACCAAGCCCCCGTCGACGACGTGGCCGACGCAGTCGACGCGGCAGATGTGGAGGGCGACGAATGAAGGTTGTCCTTCGCAACGACGTAGAAGACGTCGGCAAGCGCGGCGACATGGTCGAGGTGGCCGACGGTTTCGCCCGCAACTTCCTGATCCCGGGTGGCCAGGCGATCGCGGCCACCAACGGCATCAAGGCCCAGGCGGAGTCGATGCGTCGCAAGCGCGACCTGTCCGACGCCAAAGACCGTGAGGCCGCCGAGGTCGTGGCGCGCACCCTGGTGCCCGCAGTGATCAAGATCACGGCGAAGGTCGGCGCCGAAGGCAAGCTCTTCGGTTCCGTCACCACCGCCGAGATCGCCGCCGCCGTGCACGAGCAGACCGGCGTCGAACTCGACCGCCGCAAGCTTCACCTCAACGAGGCGATCAAATCCGCCGGCACGCACGAAATCCCGGTGCAACTGCACGGCGACGTCAAGTTCCAGATCACCGTCGAGGTCACCGGCAGCTAAGGGTTGTCACACCGTCTCCGTACGGTGACGGCATGAGGCCTGTGGATGACATAGCGAGTTCACCCGGCGTTCTCCACAAGGAATCCCCTTGTATTGGGGCTACCACCTCACAGGGTGAATAGGCGACGCTGCGGGTCCCCATGGTCCAGTCCCTTGATGACGCTCGCCGCCAACGCAATTCCGGCACGCGCGTTCCGCCACACGACTTGGCCGCGGAGGAGTCTCTGCTCGGCGCGATGTTGCTGTCGCCCAACGCCATTGGCGCCGCCGCCGAAGTTCGCCTGAACGCGACCGACTTCTACAAGCCGGCCCACGGCCACATCCACGACGCGATCGAGACGCTCTACAACCGCGGCGAGCCTGCCGACCCGATCACGGTTGCCGACGAGTTGCACCGCGCCGGCTTGCTCGAAGCGGTCGGCGGTCCGCCCACCCTCGTCGCGCTGCAAACCGGTACGCCGGCGATCTCCAATGCCGGTCGGTACGCCAAGATCGTCGAGGAGTTTTCGCTCCTGCGCCGACTCATCGGTGTAGCGGCCGAGATCGCCGACCTCGGCTACTCGCTGCCCGACGACGTCACCGCCGTCATCGACCGCGCCGAGACTCTCGTGTTCGACGTCAAGCAGAACCGCATGACCGAAGACATGATGCCGGTCAAGGCGTTGCTGGGCGACGCGCTCGACCGCCTCGAGGCGCTCTACGAACGCGGCGAGATGGTCACGGGTGTGCCCACCGGCTTTACCGACCTCGACGAACGCCTCGCCGGCCTGCAGCCGAACAACCTCATCGTCGTCGGCGCCCGCCCCGCCATGGGCAAGACCGCCTTCGCGCTCAACGTCCTCGCTCACGCGGCGATGAAGGGCAACGTGCCGACTCTGCTGTTCAGCCTGGAAATGGGCCGAGAAGAAATCACCCAGCGCCTGCTGACCTCCGAAGCGCGCGTCGATGCCACGAAGCTGCGTACCGGACGCTTCGACGAGTCGGACTGGGGGCGGGTTACCAACGCCGTCGGTCGTCTCGCCGAGGCGCCGATCTTCATCGACGACAGCCCGAATGTCACCGTGATGGACATTCGGGCCAAAGCCCGCCGCCTCAAGGCCCGCGAGGGCCTCGGCTTGATCATCATCGACTACCTCCAGCTGATGTCAGGCCGGCAACGTTCCGAGAGCCGACAAGTCGAGGTGTCGGAGATGAGCCGCAGCCTCAAGATCCTCGCCCGCGAACTCCAGATCCCCGTGGTCGCGTTGTCCCAGCTCTCCCGAGGGTTGGAGGCCCGCCAGGACAAGCGCCCGCTGCTGTCGGACCTTCGCGAATCTGGCTCCATAGAACAGGATGCGGACGTCGTGATCTTCATCTATCGCGACGAGATCTATAACCCCGAGTCGTCGGACCGAGGCGCGGCGGAGATCATCGTGTCGAAGCACCGCAACGGCCCGACCGGCATCTCGCGGCTCTCGTTCCTCAGCCACCACACGCGGTTCGAGAACATGGCGCGGGGCGTCTGAAATGGCGCTTACAACTCGCGCGTTGGTTGCGTCGCGATTCGAGAACGACGGACTTTGGGAGACTGGGCTGGCGCAACGAGCGCGCCGCGACGACCGAGGCACTACGCAATGCCTTGTCGCGTGGCCCGGATCGAAGGTCGAGCTCGCCTGGTTGCGCCGAAAAGGCAAGCGCTTCCGGCGCAGTCGCGCCTTCTAGGCGCTACCCCTCAAGCGCGCGCAACGCCCGCTCGGCCTCGCCGCGCGCCGATTGCGCGTCGTCGTGTGCCGAGCGCGCCGTATCGACGGCCTCGCGGGCTTGGTCGAGTCGCTGCTCGGCACGACGAAGCCGGTTCAGCTGCTTCTCGACGGCCTTGTCCAGATCGTCGAGTTCGCCGCGCGCCCGTTCGATCGCGCGCTCGTCACGCACCGGCGCGGCCCGCGGGGCCTTCTCCGGCCGCGGTTCGCCGATCCGTTCGGCGGGCTCGGGCATGCCGGCGAGCCCGAAGCCCGAGGGTGTCGGAGCGACAAGGAAGTGTCCCGCAGCAAGCACGTCAGCCAATTCGTCGTCCACGCTCGCCGCCTCGAACGCGGCAACGGCGTCGTCGCGGTACTGATCGCCGACCGCGGCCCCGGCGCGGTCGCCAAGCGCGCGGACCTGGGCGCGCCACGCCGATGTCGCCGACCGCAAGGCGCCGTCGTCCTTGCCTTGTACGGCGCGCGCCTGGGCGGTGCGCACATCGCGGCCGGCCGAAACCAGCGCGGCTATCTCGCGCGGTGCGCTGCGAGCGACCTGGTTGACCGCCCATGCGACCGTGCTCGGCTTGCGCAACCCTTTGACCGCCACCGCGCCGGCCGTGTCGCCGTCTGCCTTCAGCTGTTTCGTCAGCGCGTCCCGGCGCGCGACGAAATCTGCGAGGTCAGCGTCGAACAACTCGTCCACGCCCGGCAGGTCGAATACGTCGGTCATCGGATGTCGACGGTGCCGTCGAAGACCTCTTGATCAATGTCGGAGGTCCGGGCGGTCACGTCCATGCGCCAACGACCTTTGAGCGGGAGTTGGAGATCGAGCGCCTGGTAGTGACCGGGCCCGGCGAGCTGAAGGTCCACGGGTATGGGGGCGATGCCTTGATCGGGCAAGGACATCGTGAGGGTCATCTCGACAACCGCCTGCGGCTGGCCGGCCTTGGTCAGCGTGTAGAGGTGGATCGTGTTTACCCCGGCGCGGCCGGGCGAGACGGTGTAGTCGATGAGCATCGTGGCGCTGGTCAGCTCGCCGGACTGTGGCGCCGCCGCGAGCACTTTCGCCGGCACCGCATTTACGAGTAGCCCCGTAACGCTCAGCACTGCCACCGCGAGCGCCGCTTCGATGACCACCGTGCGTCGCACCTTGCTGGCGGTGTTGGCCGTCCAGCGCGCGAATGTGGCCCGACGGCTCAGAAACGCCATGCCAAGCATCGCTACGACGATCGACGTCTTGACGATGAGCAGCGTGCCGAAGGACGTCGACGTCAGCGCGTCGAGGGTGCCGACCTGTCGCCACGCCTGAAAAAGTCCGGTGGCCACCAGCACCGTCACCGCGCCGAACGCGAGTTGGCCGAACCGGCGCGTCAGGGCGGCGAGATCGTCGGTTCGCCGCGGCAACGCGAACACCACGAGCACGACGAGGCCGCCGACCCACACCGAGGCCGCCCCGACGTGCAGCACATCGGCGACCAACGCCCACGGTCGGTGCGAGCCTTTGGACGCGTGACCGGCGAGGCCGGGCGTCGCGGCAACCGCGCCGCCCACGAGGAGTGCGGGCACGCGCCACCACTTTGGAAGGAAGGCGCGCCGAAACATGATCGCCAGCAAGGGAACGGCGGTGGCGAGCAACGCCAGCCGGGCGACATAGACGTGGCCGAAGCGGGTGTCGAGCACACCGTCGATGACCGACCAGCTGAAGGCTTCTCCGAGTCCCAGGCCGCCGCCATACGCGCCTTGCAGCAACAGGTTGGCAAGGGTGGCGACGACGAGCACGCTCCAGGCCACGACCGCGCCGCGCCGCACGCCGCGCACCGCCGTCCCGTCGGGCCACACCAGAACGAGGAAGGCGGCGCCGCCTAGCAACAACAACATCGCCGCGAATGCGATGGAGCGCCCGGCGCTGTAGAGCACTCCGACGGTGTCGCTGCCCGCCCGATCAGCCAACAAGCCAGCGACCTCACCCTCGTCGACGGCTTTGGCGTCGCCGACCAGAAACGTGAACGCACCTTGGATCGGGTGGCTATCGGAGGAGATGACGCGCCACGTCACGACGTACGAGCCGTCATCGAGCTTGGGCAGCGCGACCGAAACGGCGGCCCCGTCGCCGTTCGGATGGCTGATGCGTCCGCTGTCGATCCGGTTTCCGTCGCCGTCGAACACACGCACCGCGCCGAGGGAACCCTCAACGCTTTCGGAGAAGCGCAACAACACGTTCTTGGGGCCGGCATCGAGCCGTTCGCCGTTGCGCGGCGCGGTGTCTTTCAGCGTCGCGTGCGCGGACGCGGGCGCCGCTAACGCGAT
Source organism: uncultured Actinomycetes bacterium (assembly GCA_963769985.1). GTDB lineage: Bacteria > Actinomycetota > Acidimicrobiia > Acidimicrobiales > JACCXE01 > JACCXE01. Next base: position 172,986 of record CAVYNR010000012.1, read on the forward strand.
CAGGAACCCAAACGTCAGCGCGACGACGACAAGGAGCTTCCTAATCGGCGCGGCCACCCTTGACGCGGCGAGCGCTGACCGCGATGGCGCCGGCGATTAGCGCCAGCACGATGCCGACGATGGCGAGCGTGCGTGCCTGATCGGCGTCGCTGACAACGCTGCCGAAGGTCGGACCATCGCTGGCAGCATCGTCGTCGGGCTCGGAGCCCACCGCGGTGGTCTCGGTGACCTCGGCCGCGTCATCGTGGTGGTCGTCGGTGGCCGCCGTGAGCTTCAGTACCGGCGCGGGATGTTCGGGCTCCTCGCCACTCGCCGGAGTGGCATCGATCCACCGCGAGACCTCTCCGTCGGAGTAGGTCTGGATGGCCTTGAAGACCAGTTCGTCGACGTCGTCAGGAATCGGACCGACCGACACGTCGAACTCTTGGAACTCGCCGGGGGCGATCTTGCCGCCGGTCCATGTGATTTTGCTGACTACCTTGCCGCTCTTCGTGGTTGCGGCGCTCCAGCCCGGCACCGGCTTCACCGACACGAACTCGAGGGCCGCGTTGGTCGGAAAGTTGACTTCGAGCGCCGTTGTGCTGGCCGTGTCGGACTCGTTCGGCACCCGGAAGGTGAGCTTGGCGAAGCTGCCTTTCGCGGCGCTGCTTGGGTTGACGGTGACGTGCGCGAACGCGGGAGTCGTGGCAAGCAGGAACACGCCGGTCAGGATGAAAAGAGCAACAAGTCGTCTACGCATGCAGCCATAGTCGGCCACGGGGCGCCGAAAGTTCCCTACGCCACGGGAAAGCGATCGCGCAGCCAGTCGATGATGGGCGCGAGGGCTTCGCGTTGGCGGCCGGTGAAGTAGTGGACTGCTCCTTCGATCTCGACGTAGGCCTTGTCGGTCGCGCCCGACACTTCGAACGCGCCCCGCGCCTGGTGGAGCCGGATCTCGGTGTCGGCCGTGGGATGCACGAACAACGACGGGATCGTCACGCTCGGCAAGTTCTCGGCCAACGCCGCATGCGAGCTGAGGCCCGACCAGGTGGAGAGCCAGCCGCGCGCCGTCATCACCCGCGCCAGGCCGTACCCGTAGTTGGCGTCGTGGGGATCCGGGTAGGCGAAGATCGAACCGAGCGGGCGATCGTCGGGATCAATCGTCGGGTCGAGGTAGGCGGGGTCAGCCAGAGTGCGGTAGGTCGTGATGTACCGGATGTGCGCGGCGTGCCGACGGTCGGGGTTCTCGGCGCGGTCAGCCAGCGCGGCGCGGGCGATGCCGTCGAACGTGCGCGACGCGGTCGCGTTGCGCGGCGCGATAGGTCGCCACCCACGCCGGGTCATACGACGACTCGTTGGGCCACGGCTTCCACCCGTTGTCGGGGTTGTACATGTCGAGCGAGCGGTCACAGGAGAACGGATCTGACTCGTCGGTGACCGATGGGTCGATCACCTGGAGCATGAACACGCCCTCGCCCGGGTGAGCGGCCAACGCGACGTACGCGTCGCCAAGGCGCTCCCCGCGTTCGGCTGCAGCCGCCTCGGCCAGCGCCATCAGCGAACCGCCGCCGGAGTTGCCGAGAAGGACGATGTGTTGCGCGCCACGAGCGCGGGCCTCACCCACGAGGACCTGCACGTCGACAACACAGTTTTCGTGCAGACAGTCGATGTCGTTGTTGACGTACCGCGTGGCGCCGCCGAGCACGGCGTAACCCGCCGCGGCGAGTTGCGGCGCCGCGTAGTGCACGGAGAAATCGCCGCGCGGATGCGTCAGGACAACGGCGGTGTTCCAGTTCGTGCCGGCGGGCGGTGTCCAGAAGATGCCGCGCACGACCGCACCGTCAGGCGTGACCGCGTACACCGGTTCCCGGCGCGGCTCAACCGACGGCGCTTCGTCGGGATCGGGCCAGTACCCGAGGAACGGTCGGGTCACGCCGGGCTGTGGGCCGACGCCTCGTGGAAGGTGACCTTCGGATCAGGATCGAGCGATGGATTTAGTTCCAGCAACCGACGCTGCGCCTCGGCGCGGTCGTTGTCGTCAAAGGCCCGCGTTGTGCAACAGAACTCCACCAGGATGCCGTTCGGGTCGTCGGTGTAGATCGACACGCAGAACTCGTGGTCGATTTCGACCACGTCGTAGCCCTGCGAGAGCCACTGGTCGCGATGGCCGACGAGGTCATCGAGGGTCGGGGCGTCGAAGGCCAGATGGTTGACCCACGCGGGCAGACCGAGGTCGGTGGAAATGGCCGTCTTGGCCGCCACCTTTTCGTTGGCGGCGTCGTGCAGTTCCCAGAACGCGATGTCGCCGTTGCCGCCGGTGTCGTAGAAGAAATGCTTGGCCCATCCGCCTTCAGGCGACGCGCCGACCACGACCTTCTGCAACGTGAAACCCATCGCCTCGGTATAGAAGCGATGGGTGGCGTCGGTGTCCTTGCTGGCGAACGCAACGTGATGAAAGCCCATCCCCAAACCGTACAGTCGGGCGAATGCCGGTCGCCCTCACGCGTCAGCAGGCGTCGTTGGCGTTGGCGGCCACCACCACGATGTGGGGGACGGTGCCGCTCATCGTTCGCAGCGTCGACCTGCCTTCGGCCGCGATCGTGGCGGCCCGGTTCTGGTTCGCCGCCGTAGCCCTCGGCGGCGTGTTGGCGTGGGAACGCCGCACGAACCGGCCATCGGGACCGCCCATCTGGTCGATCCAGCGAGGTCGCTGCGCCGTCGTGTGCGTCGTGCTGGTCGTGCATTGGATGTGTGAGATCGCGGCGTTTCAGCGCGCGCCGAGTCGGCACGGTGCTGTTCATCGTGTTTTTGGCGCCGGTCGGCATCGCCGCGCTCGGCACCGCGGGTCTTGCACGAGCACCTCGACGCCCGGACGATCGGCGCACTCGCGCTGGCGGTGGCGGGCTTCGTGCTGATGTCGGGCCGGGCGCTTCAGTCGAGCGGCGCCGTTGGACTCGCGCTGGCGCTCGGCGCCGCGGTCACCTTCGTCGTGCTCGTGCTGGTCAACAAACCCCTCGCCGACTCGTACGGCGGCGTCCGCGCCGCGCAGATGCAGATGACCGGTGCCGGCATCCTGATCGCGCCGGTCGTCGCGTTCAGCGTGCACCTTCCTTCGCCGGCGCCGGCGTGGCTTTGGCTCGTCGTGCTGGGCGTGATCCACACCGGCCTGGCCATCGCCGTCTACCTGACTGCGCTTTCGATCATCGGTGCCACCACCACCGGCGTGCTCGGCTATCTCGAGCCGGCCACGGCCGTACTCTGGGCGTGGCTGGTGCTCAACGAATCACCGGCCACGGTCACACTGGTCGGCGGCGCGGCGATCCTCGTCGCCGGCCTACTGGTCGTGCGAAACAAACAACCGGCTTTGGAGGCCATCGGTGTTTCTGGGTGAAAACTTGCTCCCCTTGTTGGTGCTGGCGCTCGGCGGGGCGATGGCGTTCGGCAACATCCTGGCCATCGTGCGGCCACCGGCGAAGCCGCGCGACGGAGAGTTGGCAAAGGCACCGATCGGGCGCAGCGTGACAATGGCCACCGTCGGACTCATCGCCGCGACCTGGGCCCTCGTCTCCCTGATCGCCGGCTAGAAGAACTGGGCGACGCTTAAGCCCCGCCCTTGGGTGCCGCGCTGGAGCCGTGGGGCTGGGCGGGCGACGTGAGCCACGCCCACGCTTCGGCGAGGTTGAGGAGTTGCGCGGACGTCGCGCCTTCCGAGCGCTGGCGAATCGCCTCGAACAGAGCGACCCGCGCCTCGAATCCGGCGCGGTTCAATGCTTCAGCTTGCTGTTCGTCCACCTCGGTCCTCCTCCAACTCCCGCTGCCGTAAGCCCAGTACAGGCCTACCGGTCAGGAGCGAGCGAACGAGTTTACGCGGGCACAACCTTGGCTGTGCAATGCGCGCAGCGGGTAGCGGCCGTAGGGATCGAGCTGAGGCACTCGGGGCAGTCGCGCATCGACGGCGTGACGTCGTCCTCTTCGCCGCGGGCTCGGCGGGCCAAAAGCGCGTTTACTGGCTTCACCACCAGGAAAAACACCGCGGCCGCGACTGACAAGAACGAGATCAAGACGTTGAGGAAATCGCCGTAGAGGAACTTGCTCTCGCGAATCGTGAAATGCAGCGAGGAGAAATCGGTTTCGCCCGGAATGGCGAGGAGCGGCGTAATGAGGTCTTTGACCAACGCGTTCACGACGGCGCCAAACGCCGCACCGATGACCACGGCCACGGCCAGGTCCACCACATTTCCTTTGAGGATGAAGGCCTTGAACTCTTTGAGCATGTTGGTTTCCTTCCGACGGCGGTGACCGACGGTAACGTCGCTCCGTCAACCGAAACCACAGTTGGGGGAAATCAATGCGACGCCTTATCGCTCGGATTCAGCGCACGGATCGCGGCGCCAGCCTCGTCGAATACGGACTGCTCGTCGTAGCCATCCTCGTCGCCTCGTCAGCGAGCGGCCAGGACGCACTTTCGGCTCTCCTGCCGTAGTCGTCACAGCAGCCCTACGGCCGGCCTCCGTCGAGTCGGGCGTGCGCGCCCAAGTCGGCGCGGTCGGCGGCCACGCGGCCGGACAACCACCCGCCGCGATGACTCAACGTGGTCCGGCGGGTGCGCAGGGCCGGGAAGCTTTCGCTCATGAAGTCCTCGACCGCCCCTTCCCGCGCCGCCAGCAACGGCACCAACGCGGCACCGTGTTCGACCGTGGCTTCCTCGGTGGCCGTGGCGCGCGCCTCTCGCAGTCGCGCGCCGATCCGTGCCCCGAACGACACGAAGAACGCGTGACGGAACGCGCGCAGCCGCCCGTCGGTGATGCGCGCCCCGGCGGCATGCATCTCACGCGTCGCTTGCACGAGCAAGGACGCGAACATCACCTCGCTCACCTCGACGTCTGACTCGAAGCCGATAAGCGTGATCGTGCCTCGGTCACCGGTGACGACCCGCACGTCGTTGGCGCTCGCAACGCCGGCCAACACGGTGACCTTGGCGCTGCGGTACGGATCGGCGATGGTGATGATCCGCAAGACCGGTTTGGCACCGGCCCGGCGCGGTCCCGCGGAGGCCAGCACGTCGTCGATGGCGTGGCGCGTCATCAACTCCTGCGCCTTGGCCACAAACGCGGCCGCCTCTTCGGGATAGGGCGTGGACTCTGCCTTGGCTAGCAACGCCTGCACCCTCGCCAGCATCTTGTCGTCGCCCGCCATGGTCCGAACCTATCCAGGGGGTGTGACACTCAGGGCCGACCGGGGTTACGTGCAGCCGCCGCCGAAGTGCACGATTGAGCCACCGTCGGTCAGACCCATCGCCTCGAGTCCGCCGACGGGAGTTTCGATCGCGATAGCGGAACGGATCTCTCGACGCGTACGACGGGCACGCTTTGCCTGACGGACAGGCGTCCATCACCGCGTAGTCGACGAGTCGACCCTGTCGCGTCGTACCAGCCGATGGACAAGTCGACGGGCACGAAGTGGTTAATGAACGTCGTGGTCGAATCCTCCGCGAAGGCGAACACCATCGCGTCGTACCCGCCGAGGTCGCGCCGCCCCTGCATGCCTTGCCTTCGGGCCTGCTCCGTGGCGGCGAGCAGCGCGCACCGCACCGCCGGACTGTCGTTGACGCGGAAACCGACGCGGCCGAAGCCGGCGACGAACGCGAGGTCGGTCCGCTCGTCGGGCTCGGCCGGCTGGTCGGTGAGCACGCGGTAGATCACCACGCCCGTGCCGATCACGACGGGCAGCGTGAGTGCAGCTGCGATGAGAAGCGCTATGACCCGCAGGTGCAGACGGGGACGGAGGTCCTCGTCATCGATCACCTAACGCAGGATCCGGTGTACCACCAGCGGTACAAGTGCTGCGATCGCGGCGTCGCCCAGGACCGGGTCAACGGGTCGGTTGGCACCTTGCAGGAACCACTCGAGCATGCCGAGCGCGAACAGGGTCCACGTGAGGATCCACAGGATCCGATGGGCGTTGCGCGAGATGGGCGCGTTTTCGGGATACGAGCTCGGTGTCACGCCGACATGCTTGCACGCCCGGACCTGCCATACAGGCCCAGCTCCTCGGCGGCGTCGCCCGGAAGCCGGTAACCCTCGTCGGGACCGGGAAACGTGCGGGCGCGCACGTCGGCCGCGTAACGCGTGACGGCCTCGACGCCGGCGGACTTCATCTCGGCGTAGCGACGCACGAAGCGTGGGCGTGACGCGGTCCTCCAAGCCGAGCAGGTCGTGCATGACCAGCACTTGACCGTCGCATGATGCGCCGGCGCCGATACCGATCGTCGGCACCGGTACCGCTTCGGTGACGAGGCGGGCCACGTCGTCGGGCACGCACTCCAGCACGATGCGCGAACACGCCGGCGGCGACGAGCGCGTGGGCGTCGTCGATGAGCAGCCGCGCCGCTTCGGCGGTGCGCCCCTGCACTTTGAAGCCGCCCAGCGCGTTGATCGACTGCGGGGTCAGGCCAAGGTGACCCATCACGGGGATCTCGGCGTCGACGATCGCTTCGATCACGGGCACGCGCTTGGCGCCGCCCTCGAGCTTGACCGACCGCGCCCCGGCGCGGATCAGCGTGGCGGCATTGGCCACTGCGTCGTTGCGGCCGAGGTGGTAGCTCATCCACGGCAGGTCGCCGACCACGAGCGCGCGCGGGTTGGTGCGGGCGACCGCCGCCGTGTGGTGCGCCATGTCCTCGATGGTCACCTGCAGCGTGTCGTCGTAACCGAGCACGACCATGGCGACGGAGTCGCCCACCAGGATGAGGTCGACACCGGCGTCGTCGGCAATGCGTGCCGTGGGCGCGTCGTAGGCAGTGACCATCACCAACGGTGTTTGGCCCTTCGCGGCGCGCACGTCAGGAACCGTGACTGGTTTGAGACCAGACATGTGTTGCCTCCTTCAGTCTCGTCTCGCGCCCCATGGCTGCAAGCGAGGTCTCCAAGTGTACGTTCCGCGCGTGCCCGATGCACCCGCGTGCCAGAACTGCGCCCGATTGGAGGCGAGCGAGGCCGATCTGGTGCCGGTGCGCCGCGTGTATCTGGAGATCGACGAGTGGGGCGAACAGGAGCCGAAGGCGACCGTGGTCGACGAGGTCGAGCGCTGGTGCGCGTCGTGCCGGTCGATCTATCCGCACGAGGACGTCGCCGAGTAGCGCTACCCGTTCGGCGTCGACAGCCGGCGACGTCGTGGCCGACGGCTCGCCTTCTGACGGTGGCGGCGGTGGCCCCGGCGCGACCGTCGTGGGACTGGTGCCCGGACTGCCGCCGCTCCCCGACGGTTTCACGCCCGACACGACCGATGTGCTGCTGGGCGTCGTCGTGGCCGGCGCCGGTCGGAACGTCGATCGGCTCGTACCGAGCACCTTGCCCGGGAACTTGGTAACGGTCGGGAACTTGCCGAGGGTTTGTCCCTTGGTGACCGCCGATCATGAACTTCTTCCAGATCGCCGCCGGCACGCTGCCGCCGGTGACGGGTTTCCCGCCGCGGAAACTCGCCAGCGTGCGGGCGTTGCCCTCGGGATAGCCCATCCACACGGCGGTGGTGAGCGATGTCGTGGAGCCCACAAACCACGCGTCGCCGTAGTCCTGCGTGGTGCCGGTCTTGCCGATGAGCGTGTCGGCTTCGGCCGCCGGCCACCGCGCGCCGACGCCCGTGCCTCGCTCGACGACTTCGGTCAGCGCGGTGTTCACGACGTCGGCTTGCTCGGGCGACGAGGACGCGCTTGCGTTCCGGGTTCGACCGGAACAGCACCTTGCCGTCACCGGTCTCGATCTTCTAGATGAATTGCGGTGTGATTCGTTCGCCGCGGCGCGCCAATGTCGAATACGGCAGACGCGATGTCGAGCGGTGATACCTCGACGGTGCCGAGAACGAGCGACGCAACCGGGCGCAGCGGCGCGGTGACGCCGAGGTCTTGGCTTGCTCCATCAGTTGCTCGGGGCCGATGACTGTCTCGGCTTGCGCGTAGACGGTATTGACGGAGTTGCGAGTTGCTTCGATGAGGTTGACGTTGCCGCCGAACCCCTCATCCTCGTAGTTGCCTACGCGCCAATCCTTCCCGTTGTCGGCCTTCTCCAGCACGATCTCGGACGGCGCCGGAAAGGCCGATTCGAGCGTGTAACCCTCATGCACGATTTCGGCGAGCAGGAACGGCTTGAACGTCGAACCCGGCTGCCGGCCCTTGCCACCGCCGTCGCGGCCCACCGCCAGGTTCACATTCGACGCCTCGAAGTTCTTGCCGCCGACGAGCGCGCGGACGCGGCCTTCGTCGTCGACCGCCACCAACGCGCCGGCGGGATCGCCACTGCGGTTGAGGATGCCGTAGACCGCGTTGTAGGCGGCGCGCTGCGCGCCCATGTCGATGTTGGTGGTGACTCGAAGACCGCCGCCGAACGTGGCCTGCTCGCCGTAGTCGCGCACAAGCTGGCGACGCACGTAATCCACGACATATTCGGTCCCCGCTCTCGGCGGCCACGACGCGTGGCGCGGTCTGGTTCGACGGGAGGACGTAGCTCGTGAGTTCCTGCGCTTCGACCTCGGCCTGGTCGCTCTTGGAAATGTCTTTGGTGGCCACCATCGACTGAAGCGTGCGATGGCGCCGCGCCGTCGCGGTCACCGGATCCCGCGCGACATCGGCGGACTCCGGCGCGCGGATCAGCCCCGCGAGATACGCCGCCTCACGCAAACCGAGTTGGCCGACGTCCTTGCCGAACCAGGCTTGCGACGCCGCTTGTACTCCGTAGGCCCCGCGGCCGAAGTAGACGGTGTTGAGGTACCGCTCGAGCAGTTCGCGCTTGGTGAGTTCGCGCTCGAGCTTGACCGCGAGCACCGCTTCTCTGAGCTTGCGCCAAACGGTGCGCTCGCGTCCGACGTAGGTGTTCTTCACGTATTGCTGGGTGAGTGTCGATCCGCCCTGCAGCTTTCCGCCGCGGATGTCGTTCACGGTCGCGCGGACGAGGCCGACGGGGTCGACGCCGCCGTGCTCGTAGAAATGCCGGTCCTCGACCGCGAGCACGGCTCGAACCACCACGCGTGGCACCGCCTTGAGCGGTACCGAGATGCGATTCTCCCGCCCGGTCAGGGTCGCGAGGCGGCTTCCGTCGGCCGCGTACAGGAACGTCGTTTGCGCCGGCGGGACCGCGTCAGGCAGCGGAACCCGCGACAGCACGAACAGCACCCCTGCGACCGCGGTGAAGGCGAGCAGCCCGAACAGGAACAGAATCCGGCGATAACGCCACACCCAACTCCGACGCCGACGGCGCTTCTTGGTGGGGCGCCCCGGCATGGGACCGCGACGCTAATGACTCGCGCCGACGGGTCAACCGTCGCGTGCCGAAATTCCCTCCGACCGGCTTCGCCGGCCGGAACCAGACGCGGTTCCTATTGGTCACCTCGCCTCTGGCTCGGCTCCGTGGGAAATCGCGGAAGGACTCAGCGCGCCGGCCGACGGTCGATGCGCCGAACGACGTGCTGGCCCGCGTCGGCTCGACGCTGAGCGCCGCGACAGCAGCTCCTGGGCCAGGGCAACCACCACAAACACCCCAAATCCCGCAGCCGCGCCGTGCCCGGCGTTCGTGGTGGCCGAGGGGAGCACGCCGAGCGGATCCCACAGTTGCGGGGCCAGCGCAAGAGCAGCCCCGACCACGAGGCCAACCGCGGCCACCGGTGTTCGCGACGCGTCGGACGGGCGCCGGAACCACGTCGCGACGACGAAAACTCCCGCCGCCGCGCCAACCACCACGCCGCGTTGACTCGGGTCGGACGCAACCACGGTCGCCAAGCCGGCCAACGCCGGAGCGGCGATCAATGCGTCGACGACGTCGCCCCAGGGCGCGAGCCGTTCGTCGACCGCCACCGGCCGGCACGCGACGGCCACTGCGCTGACAACCAGCAGCGGTCCGAGGCCCGCCGGTCCCGCGAACGCTGCGGGTCGCGGCGACGCCGATCGCGGCCAGCGCCGCCCCGCGTTCGCGCAACGCGGTCGCGATGGTCGCGACCGCGAGCGCCGCGCCGACCACCGCGGGAGCGCGCAGGTCGTTGTCGCGGGCGACGACGACGCCGACCCACCCGGCGGCGCCGACCGCCAAGGGTCGCATCAGGCCGGACGCGTAGAGCACACGCGCGGCGCGCGCGATGAGGACGAACATCTAGGAGGACACGCCAACGCCGCCGCGCGTCGAACCGCCGTAGCGCGCGACTTCCTTGGGGATGTCGAGGGGGCGCATCTCGCTGCGGTTTTCCAGCGTCTCTTGGTCGAGCAGCGCCGCCGGCACGACCCACGCCACCTCGAACTCCAACCCGTCGGGGTCATGCGCGTACAAGCTCTTGGTGGCCGAGTGATCCGTCGCGCCGGCGAGCGCGCCGCGTCTGGCTCAGCTCGTCAGACAGGCGAGCCAGTTCGTCGAGCGTGTCGACTTCCCATGCGAGGTGGTACAGCCCGACCGTCGCGCGCCCGGCGCCGGATGGACCCGCACCGTCGCCGATCTGGAACAGGCCGAGATCGTGGTCATTGGTCGAGCCCGGTGCCTGCAGGAACGCCGCGCCGGCACCGATCTGATTGATCACCTTGAAGCCGAGCGCGTCGCGGTAGAACGCGACGCTCGTCTCGACGTTGCGCACGTACAGCACTGCATGGTTCAGGCGTGTGATTGGCATGCGTTAGCCGTACCCCGAGATCACGCCGAGCACGATGGCCGCCGCACCAACGGCGAGCGCTACCAACGGCTGGAATCGCGCGCGTCGACCGCGGGGTGCGCACACCCAACCGGCGACGCCGCCAACCACTACTCCCGCGACCCACATGGCGGCGTCGACGCCGCCGCTGGCGAGCGACGGGCCGAACACGATCACGCCCGCTAAGGCGCCAAGTCCGACGCTCGTCCAGCGGTCACGCGCCGCGAGCACCACGCTCACGGCCGTCGCCCAGGTCGCGGCGATGGCTAGGCCCGAACCGGTGAAGCCCGCAGCGCCCAGTACCGCCTGCCCGCCGGCGACGTCGGCCAGTCCTGCGGTGCCGGCGCGCGCCAACGTGGCCGCAGCCGCGAGGCCAACGACCAGCGCGGTGACTGCCGATGCATCGGCCACGCCGAACGCGAGCGCGAGCGTCCACATGTCGCCGCGGCCGGTGAGCGTGAGGGCGCTGCCGGCGGCGAACGCGGCGTTGCGAAGTGCGAGTGGCAGAGGCGGGCGCGCCGCGCTGGCGGGCACGCTTATGACCGACGTCGGCGTCCTCCGAGGGGCAGCCGGCGCACGAGATGATTCCACGAGCACTCCGTGCACACCTCGACTTCGTAGCAACTCAATTCGTCACCGACGCTGTCGAGCCGGCGCAGCTCGGCGGCACTGTCAACGCACCGCCCGCGCGCCGGTAGGCGCGGCCCAAACGCGTAGGTCACGTGCACGAGTCCAGGCGCTTCACAAATCGGGCACGCGTCGCCGGTAACCCGCCCAGCCTTGGCCGCCCGAAGCAACTCTGGGTGCGCGTCGCACACATCCTCGCGGGCGAGTCGGTTGGCACGGAACTCGATCAGGACCGCGTTACGGGCCAACCGGAAGTCGACCGCGGCGCCGCGATTCTCCGTAGCGTCCGCAACCGGATCCGTTCGAGGTGCCATTGGCGGCCGAGAGTACCCGCCGCCAACGCGGCTGCGGGCGAGGGCTAATCGCACCTCGGTGGCGGGTAGCCGAACCCGATGGGCATCTTCTCGATTTTGGAGCCGGCCGAGGCGCGCCGCACGATCACCGCCTCAACCGAACAAATCTTCGCGGTGCTCAGCGACCCGTCGACGTATCCGCAGTGGCTCGTGGGTGCACAGGAAGTCCGGGACGTCGACAAGGATTTCCCGCAGCCCGGCACGGTGTTTCACCACTCGGTCGGGCCGACCGAGGCCGCCACGGTCCACGACGTAAGTGAGTCGCTCGAGGTGAACCCACCGCGATATCTCAAGCTGCGCGTCCATGTCGGTCCGCTCCGCGGGATCGTCGAGTTTCGGCTCAAGGGCACCCGGGAGGGGACCGAAGTGATCTTTCGGGAGCGCCCGGCGGGCAAGGCCCGCTACATGATGCCGTTCGTGCGGCCGGCGTTGTTCGCCCGGAACACCGAATCACTTCGCCAGCTCGACGAACTCGTCACCGGCAAGAATTAAGCGCCGACCGGCTGTTTCAGGTTGACGAAACGCGTTCGCGTGTTCATACTGTCGATGTATCGAGTCGATATATCGAAAGGCGATCCCGTAACTTGTTGGAACTGGCGATTCTGGGCCTGCTCAAAGAGCAGCCGCACCACGGATATGAGCTGAAAAAGCAGCTCACCGAGGTCACCGGTCCTTTTTCGCGTGTCTCGTTCGGATCGCTGTATCCCGCCCTCGCCCGCCTCGAAGCCAACGGCGCCGTCCGTGCCATCGATGCCGCGGCTCCGCCGGTTCCCGCGACAGGCTCGCTCGGCGCTGAACTGGCCGCCTTCAAGGTCCGCCACACCGGCGCCCGGCACTCCCGTGGCCGCAAGGTTTACGAAATCACCGACCGCGGTCACGAGTTGTTCAACGAGCTGCTCGAGGCCGGCAACGCGTCGGTCGACGACGAGCGCGGCTTTGGTCTGCGTCTGGCCTTCGCGCGGTATCTAGCTCCCGACGCTCGTCTGCGCCTGCTCGAGCGTCGCCGGGCCCATCTCGTCGAACAGCTCGCGCAGTCAGTGCAGTTTCAGGCTTCATCCGCCGCCGCGAACAACGGTTCAGCGCGCGACGCCTATCGCACGTCGATCATCGAACACTCCACCGCGACAACCGAAGCCGACATCTCCTGGCTCGACCGGCTCATCGCCGCCGAGCGAGGTCAGTCGACCTCCGTCATCTCCTGAAAGGCACCACCCATGGCCAACAAGATTCGCGTTGCTATCGCCGGCGTCGGCAACTGCTCGAGTTCGCTCATTCAGGGCATCGAGTACTACCGCAACGCCGATCCCGCTGACACCGTGCCGGGGCTCATGCACGTCAAGCTCGGCGAATACCACGTCGGCGATGTCGAATTCGTCGCCGCGTTCGACGTCGACGCCGCCAAGGTCGGCCTCGACCTCGGCAAGGCGATCTTCTCGGGCCAGAACAACACCATCAAGTTCGCGCCGGTCGGCGAACTTGGCGTCACGGTGCAGAAGGCTCCGACGCTCGACGGGCTCGGCAAGTACTACCGGATGACGATCGAAGAGTCGCCCATGGAGGACGTCGACGTAGCGCAGGTGCTGCGCGACGCGCGCGCCGACGTGCTCGTCAGCTATCTACCGGTGGGCTCGGAGGATGCGCAGAAGATGTACGCCCAGGCGTGCCTCGACAGCGGCGTTGCGTTCGTCAATGCCATCCCGGTCTTCATCGCCAGCGATCCGGTGTGGGCAAAGAAGTTCACCGACGCCGGCGTGCCGATTATCGGCGACGACATCAAAAGCCAGGTCGGGGCCACGATCGTGCACCGCATCCTTGCCCGGCTGTTCGAGGACCGCGGCATGGTGCTGGACCGCACGTACCAACTCAACGTCGGCGGCAACATGGACTTCAAGAACATGCTCGAGCGTGAGCGCCTTGAGTCCAAGAAGATCTCCAAGACCCAAGCCGTCACCAGCCAGCTCGACAACGGCATCGACGCCGACGACGTGCACATCGGCCCGTCCGACCACGTCGCGTGGCTCGACGACCGCAAGTGGGCCTATATCCGTCTCGAAGGCCGCAACTTCGGCGACGTCCCGTTGAACATCGAACTCAAGCTCGAAGTGTGGGACTCACCGAACTCGGCCGGCGTGATCATCGACGCGCTGCGGTGCGCCAAGATCGCCAAGGATCGTGGCATCGGTGGCCCGCTGCTCGGCCCGTCCGCCTACTTCATGAAGTCGCCGCCGGTGCAGTACCGCGACGAAGAGGCCCACAACATGGTCAACGACTTCGCCGCGGGCGTTTAGGTAACTAGAACCCGGTCGTCTGCGCCTGAGCCGGCGCGGTCAGCACGAGGATCACTGCCGCTGCGAACACCGTGGGGAGGATGGCTGCTGCGATTCTTGCGAGGCGTGTCTTCATGTCATGCAAGAGCCACAACTCCTGCTGATCTTGCAATTAATCCCGGATTTCTCCGGGTTTCGTGAGGCGGCTCGCCGCGAGCGCGGCCACGGCGGCGGCGCCGAGCGCTAACGCCACGCCCTGATCGCCGCCGGTTGCCGGAATGGTGGCCGCGGGCTGGGGCGTGGATCGGTTGCCCAACGGCGGTCGGGGGCCGAGGGCGGCTGCGGCTGGGGTCGCTTTGGCGGTTCCACGCGCCACCGCCCATGAGGAGCCGACGTTGGCTCCGGTGTCGGGCCGGTTGCGGTCGTGGACGAACCAGAAGTCGTACTGCATGCCATCGGCGCGGAATTCGGCGACGCCGAAGCCGTGGCGGAAGCCCTCGTGGTACTTCACCCACGGGTTGCTGAGCAGCAGATTGGCCTCGAAGACCGTGTTGATCGTGAGCGCTTCGGGCAACGTCGCCATCTGCAGCGTTTCGGTGAGCGTGGGTGACGTGACCGCGGGGGCGATGAACTCCACCGCCGCGCTGTTGGCGCCGAAGTCGTAGCTCGACCGGTCATGCGGCAGGTCGCTGGCCATCGACTCGTGGAGGTCGCCCGTGAGCACGACGACGTCCTTGATCTGCTTGTCGTTGATCGTCGAGAGAATGCGCTGGCGCTCGCCGTTGTATCCATCCCAGCTCTCAACCTGGAGCGGCGGCGGGACCGGCGGCAACGCGGTCCCGAGCCCGGCCGCCGCCGTGCTCAGCGCGCCCGCCAGCGCTGGGCCGACGTCGACGGGCGCCATCGGAACCGGGTTTCCGAGCACCTTCCACGCCGCGGTGGATCGTTCCAGGCCGTTGAGCAACCAATCGCGTTGGGTCGCGCCGAGCATGGTGCGATTCGGATCGTCGGTCGCCGGATCTACGGAGAAGTAACCGATGACCGCGTTGGTCGGCTGCTGGTCGCGGTAGCGGCGCTCGTCGAGCATGAACAGATCCACGAGGTCGCCGAATTGAAAACGTCGATACACCACGGTGGCGTCGACCGGGTTGGCGCGGATGGGGACGTATTCGCGAAAGGCCCGCAACGCCGCGTCGCGTCGCGCATGAAAGTCGCCCTCGGCACCTTGCGTGTGGTTCTGCGCGCCGTCCTTCCACCAGTCGTTCGCCAGTTCGTGGTCGTCGTACATCGCGATCACCGGGTGCGACGCGTGCATCTTCTGCAAACCGGCGTCGCTCTTGTACTGCCGATACCGCTGCCGGTAGTCGTCGAGCGACACGGTCTCGTGCGCGGGATCGTGGCGTCTCCCAGCCGGCTTCGGTGTCGGAAGACCTTGGTAGCTGCGGTCGAACTCGTAGATGTAGTCACCCATCGAGAGCACGGCGTCGAGATCGTCGCGCTCGGCGACGACTCGGCACGCGCCGAAGAAGCCGAATTCCCATTCCGTACAGGTGACGACGCCAACGCGCATCCGATCCAGCGCCGCTCCGGGTGTCGGCAGCGTCCTGGTGCGGCCGGTGGCGCTGAGGAACCCACCTACGCGGAAGCGGTACCAGTACGTGGTCGCCGGTTGTAGCCCGTCGACGTCGACGTGCAGCGTGTAGTCCGACGCTGCCGACGTCGATGCAGTGCCGTTGCGCACCACCGCGCCGAATGCGTTGTCGAGCGCCACTTCCCACCGGATCGGTTCGATCGTGACGTGGCGCGTCCAGATGATCACGCGGTCCGCGAGCGGGTCGAAAGATGCGACGCCCAGTGCGAACGGTCCATCGTCGGACGCCAGCGCTCGATCGGCGTAACGCCACGTTGCGGCGGCGGCGGTTACGCCGGCCGCTCCCGCCAGAAACTTGCGGCGCGTCGTCTCAGGCCCCATCGGAGTCAGTCACCGTAGTGACTGACTCCGATGCGTTCTCAACGGCTCGTCGCCTCACGGTTCCTCGCTGGCCGAGCGGGGACCCCAACCTCGCTGGCTCGCCAATACCCCACGAATGCTTACGCCGTAGGCCAGAATCAATTCGTGCCGACCGACAACGCCGCCGCGTGGGACCGCCACTCCGCCGCGTACCAGGCGGGCGCGCAGTTGCCAACCGATGTCGCCCATTACGGGCCTGACATCGGGACCGAAGCGGACTACCGCCTCCTCGGCGACCTGAAGGGCAAGCGGGTCTTGGAGTTGGGCTGCGGTGGCGCGCAGTGCTCGATCGCGTTCGCCAAGCAGGGCGCGGTGGCGATCGGCGTGGACTTTTCTTCCGAGCAACTGGCCTTCGCGCGACGGTTGTGCGACCGCGAAGACGTGAAGGTTGAACTGCACCACGGCGACGTGGCCGACCTCGCGTTCGTGCGAGCCGAGTCGATTGACCTCGTGTTCTCGGCGTACGCGTTCGGCTACGTCGAAGACCTCGGTCGCGTGTTCCGCCAGGTGCACCGCGTGTTGCGTCCTGGCGCGCCGCTCGTGTTCAGCCTCCCCCACCCGGCCTACGACATGATCGACGACGACAGCGACCAGCCGCTGTTGGTGCGGCGGTCGTACTTCGACACGACGCCGATCGACTACGAGTGGAATGGCATCGCGTTCACCGACTACCGCCACACGATCTCGGACATCTACATGGGGCTGCTGCGCTCGAACTATCGCGTCGACATGCTCATCGAGCCGGAACCGGTCAGCGGCGGTCCGCGCAGCCAGCACTGGCGCGAGACCTACAAGTACCTCCCGCGCACGCTGATCATTCGCGCCCGCAAGGAAGGGCTGTAACTCTTCCCGGGCGGGCACCCCGCAGGCCCGCCCTCCTCCGCAACGTGGGGCCCCTCGCTTCGCTCGCCCCACGGCGGCCGTAACGAGCTAGAAGTACGCCATGACTTCCGAGCTCAGCGCCGCGGCCCGACGCCTTGCGGCCGCCCTCGAACCCTTCGCCGGCCAGGTGTACTTCTCGCCCGAATGCCACGCCGAGTACGAAAAGCTCGGCTTCGCGGCCAGCCCTGGCGACTTCGGTACCGGGGTTGCGTTACCCGACGGCCCCGCCTACTTCACCAGTCGCGGCTCGGTCATGGGACAGGTGCCGGGCGAACTCATCGCGTCAGCGTTCGCGGTGTTCAATCCCGAGGCGGTCGTGCCGGCGGTCGATTTCGGTTGGAGCCTGACCGACGCGCCGACGATTTGCGACGCCCGGACGCGGGGCGCGACCGGCCAACTCGTCCGCATCCTCGGCGAGTCCCCCGACGGGCTCGATGCGGTGATGGGCTACCTCGAGCGCGCGTGCGCGCCGTTGCGTCCCGAGGGCCGACCGCTCTATGCCGGGCTGTTGTCCCTCGACATGCCCGCCGACGCGATGGGTCAGGCGTGGCACCTCGCCGACATGCTGCGCGAGTACCGCGGCGACGCGCACACCGCGTCGTGGACCTCCGCCGGTTTCGACGCCACCGAGATCGGGTTGCTGACCGAGTTGTACTGGGGCATGCCGATGGGCACGTACGTGCGCACGCGGGCATGGTCCAACGATCAGCTCGAAGCGGCCAAGGAGCGATTGCGGTCGCGCGGCGTGCTCGAGGGCGACGCGTTCAGCGACACCGGCTACGAAACCCGCGACGCGGTGGAACGCAACACCGATGTGCAGATGCAGGGCGCAATCAACGCGCTCGGTGACGATCTCGCTGCGCTGTGCTCGATCCTCGAGCCATGGGGAGCCGAGATCCGCGCCCAAGGCGGGTACCTGCCCGGCGGGCCACACGAACTGGCTAACGCGGCACGCGGGTAACCCATGTACTGAACGTGTGCGTGAACAGCGCCGGAACGCCGCCGGTGTGCACGAACACGATGGGACCGTCCGGCAGCGAACCGGCGCGGGCGCGTGTGACGAGGCCGGCGGCGGCCTTGCCGGTGTAGACCGGATCGAGCAACAGGCCCTCGCACGTCGCGAACAGATGCAGCGCTTCGCGCGCGGCGTCGGTGGGCGCGCCGTAGTCGTCGCCGAAGTGGTCGTGGTCGACCTGCACGTCGCCGATCGGGTCGTCGCGGCCCACGAGGGCGGCGGTGGCCGACGCCTCCTTCGGCACTATCTCGTCGAGGTCGGGACGCGTGCCCACGTCCACACCCCACACCAGCGCGTGGTCGCCGAGCCCGGCGACCAGCCCCGCATGTGTCCCGCCCGAGCCGTCGGCGGTGACGACCAGGCCGGGTCGCGCCCCGAGTTGCTCGACGATCTCATCGGCGGCAATCACGTACCCGAGCGCCCCGATGGGCGTCGCGCCACCGATGGGTATTTGGTACGGACGGCGACCTACAGCGCGCAGCTCGTCGCACACGGCGGAGATGCGTTCCTCCAGCGGGTAGTACTTCAGCGGCCCCGCCCACACGAAGTCGGGCGCCAGCACGTGGTCGAGCACGACGTTGCCACTGGCTTGGGAAGGTTCATTGCTCGACATCACAACCGTCGCGCGCAGACCGAGCCGGTTGGCCGCCGCGATCGTCATGCGCACGTGATTGCTTTGACGACCTCCGCCGGTGACGAGCGTGTCGGCGCCCTGCGCGATCGCGTCGGCACATAGGAACTCGAGCTTGCGCGCCTTGTTGCCCCCGCCTGCCAACCCCGTGCAGTCGTCGCGCTTGACGAACAGCTGTCGCGCGGCGAGGCCGAGCGCGGCGCCGAGCCGGTCGGCGGACTCGAGCGGCGTGGGCCGATGCGCCGAGCGCGATGGGTTCGATGGGCACGCAGCCAACGTAGGACCTGTGCTGGACTCACCGCTCGTGACCGCCGCCCTCGACAACCTCGTTGCCGTCGTCAACCGCGCCCTCGCCGACGAGCTACTCACGACTGAGCGGGCACGCTGTGAGGTGATGCGCGACGCCATGGCGGCGCTGCTGGTGGACGCCGAGCCCGTGCCCGCCTCGGCGCGTGCGTCCTTCGACGGCAACGCCGTGGGCAACCTGCTTTACGCCGATCCCGAGGGACGGTTCCATATCCTCGCGGTGGTCTTTCCCGAGGGAACGTCGTCAGGCGTGCACCACCACGGGTGTTGGGGCGTGATCGGTTACCTCCAGGGTGGCGACGAAGAGACCCGGTACGCCCGCGCCGACGGACAACCCACGGCGCCGCACAAGGATGACGACGTTGACGTCGTAGAGGTCAGCCGGCACGTGTGGACTCAGGGCGACATCACGTATTTGCTGCCCGACGAAGGCGACGGCTGGCACCGCGTGCGCAACCCGGGCCCGGGCGACGGCGTGAGCATCCACGTGCTGTGCATGACGCCGTCGGATCACCCGCATCTGTTTTGGGATCGTTCGACGGGCCATGTGTTGGGCTATCCGTTCGTCGAAGTCGCGCCCGACCGATGGCAGTCGCATGTGGAAGGCGTCGACGCGTGAGCCGCTGGCCCGACGGGTTCATGTGGGGCACCGGCGCTTCCTCAACCCAAGCCGAGGGCGCAGCCCCGGCGTCGGACTGGATCGCGTTCGAGCGCGAGGGCCGCGTGCCGACGTCGGGCGACGGCAACGGCTTCGGCACGCGCTACGCCGAAGACTTCACGCTGTTCGCGTCGCTCGGCTTAACCCATCACCGCCTGTCGATGGAATGGGCGCGGCTCGAGCCCGAACCGGGGGTACATGACCGCGCCGCGATCGAGCACTACCGCACCATGCTGGAGGCGGCGTGGGACGCCGGGGTCACACCGTGGATTTGCTTGCACCACTTCACGTTGCCGAAATGGTTCAGCGATGCGGGCGGCTTCACCGTCGAGTCGCACCGCACCACCGAGTGGGCGCGCCACGTCGACTTCATGGCCGAGACGTTCGGCGATCTCGCCGGCGGTTGGAAGCCGGTCAACGAAACCAACTACTACCCCCTCGTCGCCGTCGGCATGGCCGGCGTGCAAGTCGACGACCTTGGCTTTTTCGCCGAGCAGGCCCACTTGATGACGGCGGAAGCGGCGGCGCGCTTGAAGCAGACCGGCAAGCCGGTGGCGTCGGTCTACGGACTCGCGACAGCCGAGCCCCAAGACGACACTGACGCAACGAAGGAAGCCATCCGACAACACAACGCGGTGCACTGGGACCCCTGGATCGGCCTTGTGCGCGACGGCGTGTTGCGTATCGAGGGTCGCGAAGCGCTTGAGCGGCCCGATCTCGCCGGCTGTTACGACATCATCGGGTTCTCCTACTACGCGTGCTTCGGATTCAAGGAGGGGCGGATGCACCGTCACCCCGACGGTGCGCCGGCGTCGCAGTCCGGGTACGCGATTTGGCCCGATGGGCTCGGCCGGGTCTTCGACAAGCTCAACGACGAAATCCCGCGCGCTCCCCTGCTCATCAGCGAGTTGGGCATCGGGACCGACGACGACGAGGAACGCGGCGTCGTATCTCGAGGCCACGATCGACATCGCGCACAAGGCGATGAACGCCGGCGCCGATCTGCGCGGCATCTTCCACTGGACCGGCGTCGACAATTACGAGTGGACCAATAGCGACAGGGTGCGATTCGGCATCATCGATCGCGACCGCAACATCAAAGGCCGCAGCGCGGAGGTCCTTCGGCACGCAACGTTGGGCTAGTCCCGCTCGTTCCACCATGCGTCGAGACGCTTGCGGGCCTCGGCTTGGCCGAGCGGGCCGTGCTCGAGGCGCAGCTCCAACAAGAACGCCAGGGCTTCGCCGACGGCTTTGCTCGGCCCGATGCCGAGCTGCGCCATCACTTGGTCGCCGTCGAGGTCCGGACGAATGGAGTCGAGCTCCTCCTGGGTACGCAGGCGCGCGATTTCGGCCTCGAGTTCGTCCATCCGATCCTTGAGGCGCTTTGCCTTCGCCTCGTTGCGCGTTGTGCAGTCGGCGCGCGTCAGCGCATTGAGACGATCCAGCAGCGGTCCCGCGTCGCGCACGTAGCGGCGGATCGCGGAGTCGGTCCAGCCCATCGCGTAGGTGTGGAAGCGCAGGTGTAGTTCGACGAGCGTGACTACGGCCTCAAGGTCATCGGTCGGCCAGCGCAGTTCCGTAAGGCGTTTGCGCGCCATGCGCGCGCCGACCACCTCGTGATGATGGAACGACACGCCACGGGGACCGAACTGGCGCGTGGCCGGCTTACCTACGTCGTGGAGTAGCGCGGCCATGCGCAGGATGCGATCTGACGCGGTATTGGCCACGACGGCGATCGTGTGCGCGAGAACGTCCTTGTGCCGGTGAATCGGATCCTGCTCGACCGCGAGCGCCGGCAACTCCGGCAGGAACTGCTCGGCGAGTCCCGTCTGGCTGATGAACCACAACCCCGCGGTCGGGTCGTCGACAACGAGCAGCTTGTCGAGCTCGTCACGCACGCGCTCGGCCGACACGATCGACAAGCGCGGCGCCATCTGTTTCACCGCGTCGACCAGGTCGTCGTCGGGAACAAGGTGGTAGCCGGCGATGAACCGCGCCGCGCGCAACATGCGCAGCGGGTCGTCGCTGAAGGACTCTTCGGGCGCCAGGGGAGTGCGCAGCCGGCCGGCGGCGAGGTCCACGAGTCCGTCGTAGGGGTCGATGACCTCGGTGCCGGGCAGCTTCAAGGCCATCGCGTTCACGGTGAAGTCGCGACGCGACAGGTCAGCTTCGACGACGTCGGCGAACTTCACGTCGGGCTTGCGCGAGTCGGGTTGGTACGCCTCGGCGCGATGGGTGGTGATCTCGTAAAGGCGGCCGTCCTTGGACGCGCCGATCGTGCCGAATCGCTTTCCTTGGGTCCACAACGCGTCCGCCCAGCCCGAGAGCAACGACTCGGTCTCGTCGGGAAGCGCGTCGGTGGTGAAGTCGAGATCCTCGTTGTCGTCTAGCCGATTGACGATCGCGTCGCGCACGACGCCGCCCACGAGATACAGGTTGTGTCCGGCGGCCGCGAAACGCTCGGCCAAATCGGCCGTGCTCGCGACAAGGCCCTGTAGGCGATCCGGAATCACTGGTCCACGGTAGTTGGGGTCATTTCAAGTGCAGGCTCCTATTGTCATGCGAAGTGACAACCGCGCTGGTGACCGACGGGGCCGAACGCGCACGCATTGGGCCGTGGCACGGCAACGCGAGCGTGGGGTGCGTGACGCCACAGCCCGGAGGGCCGCCGTTGTCGCCGCGGCTGGTCCAGCGGTGTCTTGAGCAGCTGCGGCGGCTCGGGTTTCGCGAGGCGATCACCGCGGCGATGCCGCTCAACGAGTCCGCTGGATTCGTCGCCGCCGGTTTTGCCGTGTCCGAGAGCTTGCACCTCCTCGAACGGACCGTGACCCCCGCTGACCGACGCCCGATCGCCATTCCCGACGGCGTGGTGTTCCGGCGCGGTCGCCGCAGCGATCTCGACGATGTGCTCGACGTCGACGCCCGCAGTTTCGGCGATTTTTGGCGCCTCGATCGCGCCGGCGTCGACGACGCGCGTGGCGCAACCGCGCACGCACGGTTCCGCGTTGCGCTACGCGACGGGACAATCGTCGGTTACGCCATCACCGGGCGTCAGGGCCGCGCCGGCTATCTGCAACGGCTGGCCGTCGACCCTGGGCGGCGGCGCGACGGCATCGGTGGCGCCCTCGTCCACGACGCCGTGCACTGGCTGGCGCGCTGGCGCGGTCGGTCCGTGCTGGTGAACACGCAAGAGTCCAACGCGTCGGCGTTAGCCCTCTATGAGTCGTTGCACTTCCGGCGCAAGCCCGAGGGCCTGCACGTGCTCAGTGCGCCGCTGCCGCAGTGAAACGCTCGCCGCGTCGACTCGTCATCGCGGCGGTCGTAGCCGTGCTTGTGTGTGCGCCGTTGCCGTCCGCGGTCGCCCAGCGGACGACCACCACGCGGGTGTCGTCGCTGGTCTTGACGAGCCAAACCGCGTGGGTCGGCGCCGGCGGCACGTTTTCGTTGCGGCTCGCGCCGCCGCCGCCTCAGACCGCCAACCCGTCCGACCTCGAGTTCGCGGTATCGGTGCATCCCGCGTCGCCGACGCGCTCCGCGTTCACGCGCACGCTTTCGGCGCGGCCGACTAGCGCGCCGCTGGCCGTAGTGACGACTCCCCTCGCCGACGCGCCGAGCGACGACACCGGCGCGATCACGATCGACGTCGGTGTCCAAGACCCGGCCTTGCCCCACGACCGCGCCCGGGTCGGGCTCCGCGGCGCCGGCGTGTATCCCGTGGTCGTCGAGTTGCGCTCGGTCGGCGGCGCCGTCCACGCCCGGGTCCTGACCCATCTCATCTTCCAGCCGGCCGCCCCCAACGGACCCAAGCTGGCCGTCGGCATGGTGGTGCCGATCCGGGCCCGCTTGTCGCTCCAGCCCGACGGGACCGATCGCCTCACCGCCACGGATGCATCGGCGATCGCAGCGGTCGCGGCCACCCTGGCGACGCTGCCCACCGAGGGCGTGCTCGTGGATCCCTCCCCCGAGTCGCTGGCGGCGTTGCAGCGCGGCGAGCGGGTCGTAGACCGCGCCGCGGCTCGCGGCGGTCGGCGGGCTTGGCCTGACCCATCCGGTGATCGAGGAACCGTTCATTCCGACGCAATCGCCCGAGGCAACCGCAGACGATCGGGCGATGTCGCGCGCCCGCGGGCGCAGCATCACGGTCGAAGCATTCGGGGCCGCCCCCCTCGACGGCATCGCCGTGCTCGCCGACCCGAGCGATGACCGGCTCGAGTCCGACCTTCCCCCGCGGGTCATCGTCCGCGACAAGCTGTTGCAGGCCTCGACCCAGCGCGTGACGCCGGCGGAGCCGGTGGCGATTCGACGAGCCAGTACCAGGACCACCGTCGAAGGGTTGGTCGCCGACACCGGACTGGCGGACCATTTCTCCAACGACGCGTCCCCCGTGCTCGCCGCCCACCACCTATTGGCCGACCTCGCCACGATCTACTTCGATAACCCCGGACGCACCCGTTCGATCGTCGTAGTTCCACCGGCGGACTGGCGCGCCAACGCGGCGGTGCTGGCGCCCGTTTTGGCCGGGATGTCGTCGAGCCCGATCCTCGAAGCGGCGTCGATCGAGCGACTCTTCCAAGGCGCGTCCCGAGCGACCGCCGCCCGCACCCGGATCCTCGCGTCGCCGCCGACGGCGCCAGATCCGCCGGCTGCGTTCGCCCCGGTGCATCGCACGATCGGGTCGCTTGCCACGGTCATGGTCGAGAGCCCCGACGTGCTCGCGAGCTTCACCGACCGCCTGCTCATCGCGGCGTCATCGGCGTTCAACGCCGCGCAGCGCACGCGGCTATGTCGAAGGCGTGGCCAGCGCCGTCAACGACGAGCGCCGCAAGTTCCTGTTGCCGAAGGGCGGTGCGCTCACGTTGACGGCGCGCCGCGGTGGCATACCGATCACGGTTCGTTCGACCGCCGGCTACACCGCGCACGTACTGCTCCAGTTGGCGAGCGACCGGTTGAAGTTCCCTGGAGGTGCCACCAAGGAACTGACGCTGACGCGCCACGACACCACCACGCGCTTCACCGTGCAGTCCCAAGGGTCCGGCGCGATCCCGTTGCGGATCCTGTTGAAGTCGCCCGATGGCCGCGTCGTACTCGCGCAGTCGCGGCTCACGATCCGGTCCACCAACGTGTCGGGCGTCGGCATCGGGCTGTCCGTGGGCGCGTTGTTGTTCCTCCTCATTTGGTGGCGTCGCCACCACACGCGGCGCCGGGCGGCGCCCGTGTGACCGACGGATCCGACGCGGCGCCCGCGGAGCCGCCTCTAAACCTCGGCCGGCGCAGCTCGGTCATGGCGGCGGGCACCGTGTTGTCGCGCGCGACGGGCTTTGCCCGCGTGCTTGCCATTGGGTACGCGCTCGGGTTCAACCGCGTCTCGGACGCTTACAACCTCGCGAATACGTTGCCCAACATCGTCTACGAGCTCGTGCTCGGCGGCGTAGTGAGCGCCACGCTGGTGCCGCTGTTCGTCGGACTGTTCGAAGGCGACGACGAGGACCCGTGGCGCGGCGTCGCCGCCGTCACGTGGCTGGTGGTGTACGTGACGGTCGGCTTGAGCATCCTGTTCGCGCTGGCGGCGCCATTGCTCGCGGCGCCCTACGCCGCGCTCAACAACGCGTCGAGCGCCGACGCGCAGAAGGACTTGACCGTCGCGTTCATGCGTTACTTCGCCCCGCAGGTCGCGTTGCTCGCGGCGATGGCAGTGGGCTCGGCCATCCTGAACGCACGGCGCCGGTTCGCCGCGCCGATGTTCGCACCGGTGCTGAACAACCTCGTCGTGATTACCGCGATCCTCCTCGCGCCGCAGTTCATTCGCGACGGCGGCTTGCGCGACTTGGATCTCGGGTCGGGCCTCGTGGTGCTGGGCGTTGGCACGACCCTGGGTTACCTCGCCCAGCTCGTCGGGCTCGTGCCGTCGTTGCGCGCTGTCGGCGCCCGCCTGCGCCCTGTGTGGGATCCGCACCACCCTGCGGTACGACGGGCGGCGCGCCTGTCGAGTTGGACCGTCGGGTTCGTCCTCGCCAATCAGGTGGCGTACTTGATCGTCGTCGCCCTCGCCAACAGGCGCGGCGGCGAGCTGTCGATGTACCAGGCCGCGTTTGCGTTCTTCCAGCTCCCGCACGCAGTGATCGCGGTCTCGATCACCAGCGCACTGCTGCCGGAAATGGCCGCCGCCGCGGCCCGGCGCGACCACGCAGCGTTCGTCGCCCACTTCCGTCGGGGCCTGCGCGTAATCGGTGCGCTCCTTGTGCCGGCGGCCGCCGTGGCCGTGGTGTTCGCCGAACCGCTGCTCCGAACCCTCATCGCGCACGGACGATTGAGCGACGCCGCCGTCGAGACGACGGCGCGTGCGCTGAGCGCGTTCGCGCTCGGGCTACCGGGCTTCTCCGCGTTCATTCTCTGCACCCGCGCCCTGCAAGCGCGTCAGGACACCCGCCGCGTTTTCTATCTCTATGTCTTCGAGAACGCGATCAACATCGCTCTCGCGTTGGCGCTATATCCGTCGATGCACGTGGAGGGCCTCGCCCTCTCGTACGCGATCGCGTATACGACC
This sequence comes from uncultured Actinomycetes bacterium, assembly GCA_963769985.1. Taxonomy (GTDB): domain Bacteria; phylum Actinomycetota; class Acidimicrobiia; order Acidimicrobiales; family JACCXE01; genus JACCXE01. The sequence continues at coordinate 198,918 of CAVYNR010000012.1, forward strand.
AGCGCGGTGGTCGCCTACGTCGTGGTCATGCGCACGAGCGACGAACCTGGAGCAGGACCGTTACGGTTGCGTGGCTCCGCGAGTCCAACTGCTTGAGCCCCTTTTGGAGGAACACATGCCTGGTATCCGCATCGTCACCGACAGCGCGTGCGACCTGCCGCCCGCCAGCGCGACAGAGCACAACATCGACATCGTGCCGCTGTCGATCCGCTTCGGCGACACCGAATATGTCGACCGGCAGGACCTGAGCCCAAAGGAGTTTTGGGCCAAGACCGCTGAGTCCAAGGTGCTGCCCGAGACCGCCGCCCCGTCGCCCGGCGCCTTCGAAGAAGCGTTTCGCAACGCCGCCACCCAAGGAGCGACCGGCATCGTGTGCGTGTGCTTGTCCTCGGCGCTGTCGGCCACCTACCAGTCCGCCCAGCTCGCGGCCGAAGCGGTTAAGGATGCCATTGCGGTGCGCGTGATCGACGGCCGCAGCGCCACGATCGCCCAGGGCCTTCTCGCGATCGCCGGCTCGGAAGCGGCCGCCGCCGGCAAGTCCCTCGACGAAGTGGCGGCGGCGGTCGATGCAAAAGTCGCGAACATGCGGGTATTCGCGGCCCTCGACACCCTTGAGAACTTGAAGAAGGGCGGCCGTATCGGCACGGCCAAAGCGCTGCTCGGTTCGATGTTGTCGGTGAAGCCGCTCATCCAAGTCGTCGACGGCGCCGTGGTCGAAGAGGGCAAGCAGCGCACTCGCGCCCGGTCGCTCGAGCACCTCATCGACCTCGCCAAACAAAACGGCGCCGCCAACGCCAAGCCCCTCGCAGTCATGCACGGCGACGCGCCCGACATCGACAAGTTCGTCGACGACCTCTGCGCGGCGCTCGGTCGCACGCGGGACGGGATCATCGTCGGTGACGTCGGGGCGGTCATCGGCACACACGCAGGGCCGCGTGTCATCGGCGTCGCATGGGAAGAGGCGTCGAACTAGCGAGAACCGCTCTCCGCGGTCGGGCGCCAAATACCCTTAGAGACCGTGCCCGGAGACGCCACCATCGTCACCGGTCGACGGATCGCCGATCGTTATCGGCTCGTCGCCGAACGCAGCGACGGCTGCTGGGATGCGGTCGACGAGACGTTGAAGCGCAATGTGGTCGTCCAGTTGCTACCGGGTTTGGCCGATCCCGCGAAGAAGGCCCACTTCGCGGCGGAGGCCCGCGCCCTGGCCAGCCTGAACCACCGCAACGTCGTGGCGACCTTCGACACCGGCGTCGACGGCGACGGCAGCACCTACCGCGTCGACGAACTCGCGGCCGGCCAGCCCCTCGACACGAGCGCGGTCGAAGATCACCTCCGCGTATCGTTCGCCACCCAAATCGCGCGCGCCATGGCCGACGCGCACGCGCGGGCTTGCCCACGGCAAGCTCAGCTCCGGCGACGTGCTGGTGAACGAAGAAGGGCGCGTCAAGGTCCGCGGATTGCGCCTGCCGTCGCCCAGCGACGTCGACGAACTGCGCCGGGTCGACCTGGAAGCGGTGATCAACCTCGCCGCCGCGCTCGCTCCGGCGTCCGAGCACCCGCTGCGCGAGATGGCGCTCGCGTGGCGCGGCACCGACAAGCCGGAGTCGGTCGCAGCGATCGTGTTGGCTCTGCTCACGGTCCCCGACGACGCCGACACCGAAGCACTGGTCGACCCGACGCCCACGCCGGCCACCGGCGTGCCCAAACCGCGGCGCAACCAGTCGGCGCTGATCGTGATTGCTCTCGTGACTATGGCGCTGGTCGCGCTGGCGATCACTGTCTTCCTGCCGGGTCGCGGGTCGCCAGGTTCGGTGAGCGGCCCGCTCGGCCCCGTCACCGTCGCGCGCGACATCGTTCGATCCCGAGGCCAACCCGCCGACGGAGAACGAAGCCACCGCGGCAAACGCGGTCGACGGCAACCCCGCCACAACGTGGTCGACCGAGCGCTACCGCTCGGCCAACTTCGGCAACTTGAAAGACGGCGTCGGGCTCGTCCTTCGCGCCGACGCGGTGGTCGTGTTTAACGAGTTGCGCGTGCGCTCGGCCACCCGTGGGTGGACCTTCGACGTGTACGTCGCCGATCAGCCGGCGGCCACGCTCGGCGGCTGGGGTGAGCCCATCGCGCACAAGACGATCACCTCCGCCGACGAGCGCATCGCTCTTGGCGATGCGGGCGGCGGCGCTCTGCTCGTCTGGATCACCGACCCCGGCTCCACCAACCAAGTGCGCATCGCCGAGCTCGACGTCCAGGGTCGCGTGTGACCGAACGGACGGCGCCGGTCGACGATTCCAGCGCGGTCGCGGCAGCCCAAGGCGGCGATACCCGAGCGCTCGACCGTTTGCTGCGCGACCACTACGACCGCCTGTTCGCGGTGTGTCGCCGCCTCACCGGCAACGACACGGACGCGGCGGACGCGTGTCAGGAGGCGCTCATCGCGATCGTTCGCGCGTTGCCCAAGTTCGACGGCCGCAGCCGCTTCGGCACGTGGGCGTACCGCATCGCCGTGAACGCCAGCCTCGACGAACTGCGGCGCCGGCGGCGCCGTCCCCGACCGAACGACTTGACCTCCGACCGCTCCGACGTGGCCGACACCGCGCCCGAAATCAGTACGACGATCGCCGACCGACTCGTCCTTGACGCCGCCCTGGCCACGCTTTCACCGGAATTCCGCGCCGCGGTCGTGCTGCGTGATGTGGCCGGGCTCGACTACGCCGAGATCGCCGCCGCGCTCGACATTCCGCCCGGAACAGTCCGTAGCCGCATTGCTCGTGGGCGGGCGGCGCTGGCCGAACAATTGGGCAACGCGTGATGACCAGGAACCGGCAACGGGTCGGGCGACGTCAAAGGAGACGCCATGGCACACGCCCCTGACGACGAGCTACTGAGCGCATTGCTCGACGGCGAGTCCGCGCCCGGCGACGTCAGCCACGTCTCGACCTGCGACGTCTGCCAAGCGCGACTAGCCGATCTCCGGCGTGTCGCCGCCACGGTGGCGACACCGGTGGCGATGCCCCCAGGCCACGTGCGCGAGGCCGCGCTGACCGAGGCGGCACTGGCGACGGGAACAACGCGTCGGCGTCGCACCAGCATCACCCCGATCGGTCGTCGCGCGGCCGGGCGCCGGCGCACCAGTCCGCTTTCGGCCGCCGCCGCCCTGCTCGTGGCGGTCCTCGCCGGTGGTTGGGCGCTGAGCGCGATCGGCAACGGCGGTGGCACCACCGACAACCTGGCGACGAGCGCTGATACCGAGGCGGCCAGCGCGCTGCCCAACATCGGTTCCGCGTTCGCGGCGGACGATGCCGGCAGTGGCGCGAGCTTCGCTCCCTTGGACGGCGGCGATCTCGGCGCGGTCGACGACATCGCCGTGGTCGAAGCGAGCTACGAAGCCGCCGGCACCCAACGCGGCAAGTCCGCCGCGACCTCGAACGTCGAATGCCCCGTGCCCGAAGGAACCACGATGCTCTTCCACGCGGCGCTCACCTATCGCGGCGAGCCCGCGGAAGCGCACGTCGTCGAAGCAACTGACGCGACGCGGTCTACACGGATTCTGCGGGCGGCGGACTGCTCGTTGATCGTGAGCCGAGACTTCGCACCCACCAGCCAGCGCTAAGCGCGGCCACGGCCGAGGCCACCCACCGCAGCCCGGCGATCAGCGCGAAGTCGTTACCGGCGTCGATCCACGCCGCCCACGTGAGTCCGGCGCCGGCGGCGGCCGCGGCCACCACCACGAGGAACCAGTCGCTGCTCTTGCCGGCGGTGATCGCCGCTTCGGCGACGGCGAGGCCGAACAACACGCCGGCCACGATCGCCATGACGCCGCGCAGCTCGTACTCGCCCAGGATCAGACCGCCGAGCGCACCAACAACAACAGCCGCGATTGCTCCAAGGACGACGCGCATGGCGCAGGGTACCCCCGTGCCGTCACGCGGAAGTAGCGTCACCGCCCATGACTGCCCCGGGCTCGGCGCGCCCAGACGACTGGATCACGCACCTTCTCGACAAGCTCGACGAGGTCATCGAGTTGGTCCGCAGCAAGACCACCGAACCCCTCGCCAAGGTGGCGCGCTACCTCGTCTACCTCATCCTGTTCGCCGTCGTGGGAATGACGCTGCTCACGCTGGCGCTGATCATGCTCGTGCGTGTTCTTGAGTACATCCCCGGTCCGATGTGGACCGCATATGCCGGCGTCGCGGTCCTGGCGACGTTGTCGGGCACGTTCTTCTGGCGAAAGGCGATCAGAGGCACCCGATGACTGAGCACCGCAACACGATCATTATTGGGTCCGGGCCCGCCGGGCTCACCGCCGCGATTTACACCGCGCGGCGCCAACCTCCTGCCGCTGGTGGTCGAGGGCGAGCCGTCCTCCGACAGCGACCAGCCGGGCGGTCAACTCATGCTGACGACCGAAGTCGAGAACTTCCCTGGCTTTCCCGACGGGATCATGGGTCCGGAATTGATGATGAACTGCAAGCTGCAAGCGGAGCGGTTCGGCGCTGAGTTCCTCACCGCCAAAGTCACGTCCGTGAACGTCAGCAAGCGGCCCTTCACGGTGGAGACCAGCGTCGGCCAGACCTACACGGCCGACTCGGTGATCGTGGCCACCGGCGCGCGCTCGTTAATGCTCGGACTCGAGAACGAACGACGCCTGCTCGGCTACGGCGTGTCCACCTGCGCGACCTGCGACGGCTTCTTTCACCGCGGTTTCGAAGTCGCGGTGGTCGGCGGCGGCGACTCCGCGCTCGAGGAGGCGATGTTTCTCTCGAAGTTCGCCACCAAGGTTTACGTCATCCATCGCCGCAGCGAACTGCGCGCGTCGAAGATCATGGCCGACCGCGCCAAGGCCAACGAGAAGCTCGAATTCATCTGGGACTCGGTCGTGACCGACCTCACGGGCGACACGACGCTCGAGGCGGCGGTGTTGAAGAACGTGAAGACCGACGAGGAAGCGACGCTTCCCGTGCACGGCTTGTTCGTGGCCATCGGTCACGTCCCGAACACCGACGTCTTCCGCGGCGTTCCTCGACGCCGACGAAGCCGGATACCTCAAGACGGTCGGCTTCAGCACGTATACGAACGTCGAGGGGGTATTCGCGTGCGGCGACGTCCAGGACCACGTCTACCGCCAGGCGATCACCGCGGCGGGCTCGGGCTGCATGGCCGCCATCGACTGCGAACGCTGGCTCGAATCGGTAGCCGTACACGCCTAAAACCCGCGGGGAATGCGTCGTGGGCACGAGTCGTTACAGCACCCACCGGGTACGATTCCCGAGAACGCCGTAGGAGGCCCCACGTGTCCGACAACATCCTCGCTCTAACCGACGCCACCTTCGACGAGACGTTGGTGGGCGCCGAAACCCCAGTGCTGGTGGACTTCTGGGCGGAATGGTGCGGGCCGTGCAAGACGATCGCCCCCATCCTCGAACAGATCGCCGACAGAGCGTTCAGGCTCGATTCAGATCGCCAAACTGAACGTCGACGACAACCTCGCCACGCAGGCGCGCTTCGACGTAATGAGCATCCCTACGTTGATCCTGTTCAAGGGCGGCGAGCCGATCCTTCGTCTCGTCGGCGCCAAGGGCAAGGGTCAGCTGCTCGAGGAGCTCGACCGATACCTCTAGGAGCCGCAGGCGAGGCGACCAATACGCGGCCTTGGCCTGAACGCACCGGCCTGCCTCTTTCGCTGGAGCACGGGGGCGGCGGTCGCTGACCTGCAACGCCGCCTGTTAGCGCAGGGTCTGCCCGTTGCCGGCGAGGACGCCTCGTTCGGTCCTGCCACCGAGGCCGCGGTCCGCTCGTTCCAGGAGCGCCGCGGGCCTTATCGTCGACGGGAGTCTGCGGCGAGCAGACCTGGGCCAGCCTCGTCGAGGCCGGCTACCGGCTCGGGGACCGCTTGCTCTACCTGCGTACGCCCTATCTGCGCGGCGACGACGTCGTCGACTTGCAGCGACGGCTCAGCGCGCTTGGTTTCGACGCCGGGCGGGTCGACGGCATGTTCGGCCTCGACACCGATCGGGCGTTGCGAGCCTTCCAACGCAACGCCGGGCTTGCCGTCGACGGCATCTGCGGCACCAAGACCGTCCTAAGCCTGCACCGCCTGCGCTCGAAGGGCCCCGAATCGGATCCGGCGGCGGTGCGCGAGTCCGTGCGATGGTCCACGGCACCCGCCACGCCTGACGGATCGGCGCGTCGCGCTGGGCGAACCGGCGGGCTTGGGGGCCTTCCTACGAGAGGTGCAGCGGACGCTCACCGCGCAGGGCGCCATCGTAACGTTATTATCGCACCCGCGAGCCGACCGTCCTGGCTGCCCAGGCCAACGCCGCCGGCAGCGCAGGTGTACGTCGGGTTCGCGTTAGCTCGGCCGGCCACGGATGCCGCGCCGTCGTACTGGGGCGCGCACGGGACGATCTCCCCTGCCGGGCGCCGGCTGGCAGGGCTCGTGCTCGACGAGCTGTCGATCAGCGGCGCCGGTACCGACGGACCCCCGGTGCCGATGGCCACGCCGATCTTGCGCGAGACCCGGATGCCGGCGGTGATGGTCGAGCTCGGACCGCCGCGTTTCGTGGTCGAACGCGCCGCCGTCGCGGCTCAGCGGCGATCGGTCGTGGAGTGAGCCGGTGGGCCGATCAGCCCTGCCTCGATCTGACGTAGAGACTTCTCCGGTCGGGTGCAACGCCTGCGATAGTTGCCCACAGACTTCCCCACAGCCTGTGGAACGCGTGTCTAGGCAACCTCAACCCTCAATCAAGGCCGGATTTTCGGGCTCGTTGGCGCGCTCGGTGATGCGCCGGTAGATGCGTTCGAGGTCCTCGAGGTCGGCAAATTCGATCACGACCCGGCCTTTGCTCTTGCCCATGTCGACCGACACGCGTGTGTCGAGCAGTTCAGCTAGCAGCTCTTCGAGTTCGCGGAATCCGGGCGGCCGGAGCCGCTTGGGTCGGGGCCGTCTCCGACGGCCCTGCGCCCTCGCCCTCGTCGCCCGTCTGTTGCTCGCCCCGGGCGCGTACCGCGTCTTCGACGGCGCGCACGCTGAGCGACTCCGCCACCGCCCGTTTGGCCAGCGCTTCCTGGAAGGTGCGATCCGGCGTACCGAACAGCGCCCGGGCGTGGCCGGCCGCCAGCTGCCCGTCGGCCACCATGCGTTGCACGCTCGGCGGCAATTGGAAAAGCCGCAGTGTATTGGTGATCGCGGCCCGGCTCTTGCCCATTCGGGTGGCGAGTTCGTCGTGCGTGAGCTGAAAGTCCTCGATCAGCTGCTGATACGCCGCCGCTTCCTCGAGCGGGTTGAGATCTGACGGTGCAGGTTCTCGACCAGTGCCTGCTCGAGCGAGTGCGTATCGGTGGTGGTCTTGACGATCGCGGGGATCGAAACCATGCCCGGCCCGTTTGGCGGCGCGCCAGCGCCGCTCGCCGGCGATCAGCTCGTAGCGGTCGCCCTCCGATCGGCGCGCACGAGAATTGGCTGCAGAACCCCCAATTCGCGCACGGACGCGGTTAACGAGGCCAGAGACTCCTCGTCGAAGTGCTTGCGGGGCTGCAAGCGGTTCGGTTCGACGTGGTCAACGGCCAAGTCAATGAGGCTCGCACCCCGATCGACGGTTACATCCGTGGGGATGAGGGACGACAGTCCCCTTCCCAAGCCGCTAGGCGCGCGCCACCACTGACCTCCTTGGCCAATTCTCGGTACGCCACGGCGCCCCGAGACGTCGGATCGAACGTGAGAATTGGTTGTCCGAACGATGGTGCCTCGGACAATCGCACCGTGCGGGGAATGACCATCCGGCACACCTTCTCGCCGAAGTGCTCACGAACCTCGTTGGCCACTTGTTCGGCCAGTTTGGTGCGCGAGTCGTACATCGTGAGCACGATCGCACTGATTTCGAGCTTCGGATTCAAGTTGCCCGTCACCAGATTGACGTTCTTGAGCAGCTGCCCGAGGCCTTCCAGGGCGTAGTACTCGCACTGAATCGGCACAATTACCTCGTTTGCCGCCGCCAGACCGTTCACGGTGATGAGACCAAGCGACGGCGGACAGTCGATGATCGTGAAGTCAAAGGCGTCGTCAAGGCCTTCAATCGCTCGGCGTAGCCGCAGCTCGCGGCTAAATGCCGGTACCAGCTCGATGTCGGCGCCTGCGAGGTCGATCGTGGCCGGCGCGACGAAGAGATTGCGCACCGCCGTCGGCTCGATGCAGTCGTCGAGCGCCACATCGTGCAGCAGCACGTCGTAGATCGACGTCTCGAGGTTGCGGGAGTTGATGCCCAGGCCAGTCGTAGCGTTTCCCTGCGGGTCAAGATCGATGACCAGCACACGGAACCCGAGTTCGGCCAACCCGGCACCCAGGTTGACGGTGGTCGTGGTCTTGCCGACACCGCCTTTCTGGTTCGCGATCGCTACGACACGGGGGAGTGGGCGCAACGACGCCGGGTGCGGACTGCGCTCGCCAGGGGCTACAGGGGTGGGAGCGGGCGCAGGCGCCTCCGCCGCAACGACGTTCGCAGCCGCCGCCTCGACAATTTCGGCAACGGTTGGGGGATCAGGCACAACTGTTTGTGCCTCCTGAGCAGGCACTTCGTCAACAAGCGTCGGCTCTTCGAGCTGCGCCTCCACCAGATCTTCGGCCGCCGCTTCGAGCTGCTTCGGCGGGCTCCTGTCCGACTTCGTTGGGCGTTTCCGGGGCTCCCCCACGCAGCCGTTCGAAGATCGCTTGGCCGCGTCGAAGAATGTCCGGTTCAGGAGCACTCATGCGGCGCCATGCTCGCCCCTTTCTCCAAGGTCAAGGACTAACCTCGATGTTTAACGTGAAACATGTGAAACGCCCTGGTCAGCGGCGTAATCAGTTAGAACAGGGGCGATTTAGCGGCGACGCCGATCCGCCGCGGGAATCTGTCAGGGCATGGCTCAATTTGCTCTAGCACCTGCAGCGTCGCCGTCGGAGCAAAGAGTACCGATCCCCGCTGCATGCCGAGCTTGGCGAGGCCCTCGCTCGGCCAGCGGTCGGCATCGCCGCCCGGCGGCTCCGCGATAACAACTTTACCGCCGAGCCGTAGCAGTGGCGCCGCGTACTCCGCCGCGACCGCGGGAGCTGCGAGCGACCGAGCGACGACGACATCGACCGAACGCGCCCAACGCTGATCGGCGGCCATAGCCTCAGCACGGGCTTCTACAACTTCGGCCACCAACTGGAGTTCGGCCACCGCCTCGGCCACGAACGCCGCCCGCTTGACCATGGCGTCGACCAAGACCCACGTGAGATCCGTGCGCCACGCCGCCAGTGCCAACCCGGGCACGCCACCGCCGGTGCCGAGGTCGACCACGATCGCATCGGTGCCCACCGCGGCAGGGCGGGCAGGTACGCGCGGGCGTGCGATAGGTGGTCTTCAACCGGGCCTGGGCCAAGAAACCCCAGGTCACGGGCCCTTTTTAGGACCCGAAGGAGCGCTTCGTCAGCCAACCGCGAGAGGCCGGACGACGACCCGACGACGCGGCTCCTCGCCCTCCGACAGACGTCTCGATGCCCTCGATCGGCGTCAGCACGTCGTGCACGACTTTGCGGTCCGCCGGAGGCATCGGGTCGAGACGCACGGCCACGCCGCCAGTGGTGACCTGCTCGGCCACCTGCATGGCGAATTTCTCGAGTGCGGCGCGGCGCTTCACGCGGTATTCGGCCACGTCGACGATCACCCAGCCCTCGCGCATACCGGTCTCGCGCAGCACCGCGGTGCGGGTGAGATCCTGAATCGCCTGCAGAGTGGCGCCGCGGGGTCCGACCAGCAACCCGAGGTCCTCGCCGTCGACCGCCACCTCAACGGCCGAGTCGTTCACCGAACGCACCCCCACCGTGGCCTGAAACCCGAACGCGTCGAGCAGCCCGTTCAGAAAAGTGACAGCTACCTGTCCCTGGGCTTCCAACGACTCAACCGACACTGGCTCTCCTCGACTCGACTCACCGTCGGACCGCCGTGGCCGACGTTCTGTGCTGGTACTGCGCCCGCGTCCACCGCGGCTCGATCCCGCGCCGTTGCGCCCGTTGCGGCTCCGAGTAGGGCGTTCGCGGACGGGCTGGGGATCGGCAATCGCATCGGCGATGGCGCCGGCGACAACGGGATCCTTGGCGCCGGTGGCAACGGCACGGGTCTGAGCCTCGGCGTCGCGGGGGGCCGCGGCGGACGACTCCCGTTTGGTGCGGCGCTTGCCGCTGTCCTTCGACCGCGGCGCCATGGGCCGCACTCGGGCGCGCACGCGCGCCTCGCCGCGGACGCGGCCGAACAAGCCGGCCTTGGGCTCGTCGAGTACCTCGAACTCCGCTTCCTCAGCGTCGACACCCAGCTGGTCGAGGGCCAGTTCCTTGGCCTCTTCGACAGTTTTTCCAGTGTTTTCTACCCATTCCATGGGTTGTTACCTCTTCTTCTTAGACCGTTTGCGTTTTTGCCCCGGTCGGCCCGGTGGGGTGACGCGGCCGCTCGACGTGGGCTTGGACGGTTGCGAGCCCGCGCTCGGCTTCGCGTTGCTGGCTGATTTGCCGTTCGACCCATTCGTGCCGGTAGCACTGCCGCCGGCTAGGCCGCGGAGCCCCTCCATGAACGACGGCTTCGGCTGGGGGTTCTCGGCCGCCCGACTGCGGACCTCCCGGGTCTCCACCAAATGGGCCTTGAGGTTCGGGTCAAAGCGGTACATCAGGGCTTGCTGGCTGATGCGGAACAGGTTCGACACGACGAAATACACCGTGACGCCACCGGGCAGTGTGAGTGAGATGAAGCCCGAAAACAGCGGCATGATCTTGGTCAGCATTTGCGCCTGCGGGTTGATCTGTTGGGCGTTGCTGTTACGCGACTGCATTTGGCGCACTTGGTAGTAGCCGGTGGCCACGACGAGGCCGATGAGCAGGTACAACACCACCGCGCCGCGCCCGGCCTGGCTAGGCGTAGCCGCGAAATCCACCCCGAACGACACCATCTTGCCGCCGCTTTCGCGCAGCGCCTCGTAGAGCGCCGAGTCGTGACTCAGGTACTTCGGCGTGGCGACGCCGTCCTTCGTTTTCACGAGTCCGTTGATCACCTGGAACATCACGAACAGCACCGGGAGCTGGGCAATCATGGGCAGACAGCCGGCTAGCGGGTTGATCTTGTGTTCCTTGTAAAACGCCATCATCGCTTCGTTGGCGGCCTGGCGATCGCCCTTGTGCAGATCTTGGAGCCGCTTCATTTCCGGCTGGAGCTTCTGCATTGCCAGCATGCTGCGCGTGCCCTTGAGCGTGATCGGTGTGAGCACCAGCATCACCGTCAGGGTGAGCATGGCGATGGCGAAGACGTAGTTGGGGATTAAGTCGTAGAAGAAGCTGAGGATGCCGGCCAAGAGGCTGAACACAGATGTTCCTTACGCGTGGGGGTGATGGTGCTCGGGGACAGGGTCAAAGCCGAAGCCGCCCCAGGGATGACAGCGTCCGAGGCGGCGCAGCGTCAGCCACGTGCCGCGGGCGGCGCCGTGGAGTTCGAGGGCCTCGAGGGCATAGGACGAGCAGCTCGGCTGGTAACGACAGCGCGGCGGGCGACCTTCGCTGAGGTGGCGATACGCGCGGACGACGGCGTGGAGCGGGCGGGCGAAGCGGCTCATAGGGCTGCGGCCGCCGATTCGAGCGACGCCACCAGCGAGGCGAACGGCACGGTCGCGGCGGTGGCGTCGGCCGAAATCACATAGAAACCGCTGGTCAAGGGCATATTCGCGGTGGCGACGGCGGCGCGCAGGCGGCGCTTCACCCGGTTGCGGACCACGGCTGTGCCCAGCGTGCGGCCGATGGCGTAGCCCACCAGCGGCCCTTCCACGGGCGCGGCACAAAAACGGACCCTGACTGGGCCATTGCGGACGGTGCGACCTTGCGCAGAAAGTGCGGCAAACGTGCGACGTCCCCGGAGCCGACCGATGGTCGTCACGGGTCGAAGAGCCGCTAGTTAGGCCGACAGCTTTGTGCGGCCCTTGCGACGCCGCGCCGAGAGGATCGCGCGGCCAGCCCGCGTGGACATCCGGTGACGAAAACCGTGGCGCTTGGCGCGCTTTTGAGCATTGGGTTGGTAGGGCCGCTTCATGCTGAAATCCTTGCCTGGGAGAGTTCGTTACCTGCGCGACGGGCCGCTCGACGCTTGACAGACGGGGCCCATCCAACGCGACAGTCCATAGAGGCTACGCCGCGTCAGGCCGCGATGCCAGCCGAGGCCACATTTCCGCCCAAAAAAGAGTGTTTTTCCTGGTCAGGGACATCTTTAGGTCTTAGCGCATACCTGTGGATGACGGTGCTACGGTCGCTCTTTCCAGAAGCGTCGCCGGTAGCCCAACGACGCCCCCAGATCTGCCGTTCACACGAACAGCCCTCCTTCCCCTAGGGCCGGCGCAGCACCACCGGGGGAACCCTGCGGGTTGACGTATTGGCGTTATCCACAGGTGTGGAGAGAAGTGTGGAGAACCATAAGCTCGGGGAGGCGGAACGGCTGGTGACAGACGCAGAACGGTTGTGGAAGGCGTGCTCCGATGTCTTGCGTGGACAGTTGTCCGACGCGGCATGGATGGCGTGGTTTGAGGGACTTGTCCCCATAGCGAGCGACGAGCTCACGCTCACGTTGGCGAGCCCCAGTTCGGTGGTGAAACAGCGCCTCGAGGAGCGGTTCCAAAACGAACTCGATGCTGCTGTCACCGAAGCAACCGGTGCGCCGACCAAAGTCGTGATCGAGGTGCGCGCCAACATGCCGAGCGCGGGGGGCCGAACCGATCGACCAGAGTCGGAGGCGGCGGCAACGTTCGAAACCGTCGACCTGCCGATCCCCCCGCCACCACCTCGACACGGTGAACCGCTGCGGCTTGATCCCGAGTTCACCTTCGACGCATTCGTCATCGGTGAGTCGAACAGCTTTGCCCACGCCGCGGCTCGCGCCGTCGCCGAAAACCCGGGCCGGGCTTACAACCCGTTGTTCGTCTACGGCGAGTCGGGCCTTGGCAAGACCCACTTGTTGCACGCCATCGGCAACTACGTGCGGCAGAACTTCCCGCACCGCCACGTGCGTTACGTCACGACCGAGACGTTCATGAACGAGTTCGTCGACGCCATCCGTACCAACACCACGATCGCGTTCAAGCGCCGCTACCGCGAGAGCGACGTGTTGCTCATCGACGACATCCAGTTCATCGAGAGCAAGGAAGGGCTCCAGGAGGAGTTCTTCCACACCTTCAACGACCTCACCGGCGCCCGCAAGCAGGTGGTAATCACCTCCGACCGTCCGCCGAAGGACATCCCGACGTTGGAAGATCGTCTCCGGAGCAGGTTCGCGGCCGGCCTTCTCACCGACGTCCAGCCGCCGCAGCTCGAGACCCGGCTCGCCATCCTTCGCCGCAAGGCGGAGAACGACCCGATGGAGATCCCGCCGGAAGTCCTCGAGCTCATCGCCACCCACGTGAAGGACAACATCCGCGAACTCGAGGGCGCACTCACGCGTGTCGTGGCCTACGCCAGTCTCAACCGGCAGGCGATCACCCTCGAACTGGCCGAGCAGCTGCTCATCGACATCATCTCCGGCGACCAGCCGCGCCAAATCACACCGAAGGCGATCCTTGACGCTACCGCCGAGACGTTCGGCTTCAGTGTCGACGACCTGTGCGGCCAGAGCCGCCGGCGGCCACTCGTCATCGCGCGCCAGGTCGGCATGTACGTGTTCCGCGACATCACCGATTTCTCATATCCCGCCATCGCCAAGGAATTCGGCGGGCGCGATCACACCACCGTCATTCACGCCGTGTCCAAGATCGAGGGTCTGATGAAGGAACGTCGGCAGATCTACGACCAGGTGACCGGCCTGATCACCAAGATCAAGAGCGGGGGATGACCCCGCGCGGCGTTGTGGATCATGGGGGGTGTCATCCCCAGTAATTCACGCCGGTCCCGTTCGGTGTCACACCGCTGTGTGATTCTGGGGACGACACGCCGCGAACATTTCCCCGGTTGACCTGCTCGAACGAGGTGTTGTGCACAATCCACAGCACCTACTACTGCTACTGAATTTGAAACTAACTAACTAGTTGGAGAACCCCCTGTGAAGTTTCGCTGCGAAAGGGACGTGCTCGTCGAGGCTCTGACCTCTGCGAGCCGGGCCACATCCGGTCGGGAACGGCTGCCCGTGTTGGCAGGTGCGCGCCTGGAAGTCACCGGCGACGAACTACGCATCACCGCGACCGATCTCGACCTCACGATCGAAGTCGTCGCTACGGTCGCGGGCATCGCCGATGGCGTGTCCGTAATTCCAGCCAAGCTCGCGTCAGACATTGTGCGCGCGCTCGAGCCCGGCGCGGTCACCGTCGAGGCCGACGCTGATCAGGCGAAGATCGCATCAGGTCGTTCGCAATTCGCGGTGCGTGTGCTTCCCGCCGACGAATTCCCGGCGTCGCCCGCGACGGTCTCAGGTGAGGCCGTCACCGTCGCCGCCGCCGAACTGGCCGACGCGTTGCGCCAGGTGGTGCGCGCCGCGAGCGGCGACGAAGCGCGGCCCATCCTCACCGGTGTGTTGTTGGCCGCCACCGCCGACGGCGTGCAACTCGTCGCCACCGACAGCTACCGCTTGGCTGTGCGCGACTTGCCCGGCCTGCATGTAGTGCGCGGCGAGCAGAAGGTACTCATCCCGTCTCGGGCCCTGGCCGAACTACAACGCGTGCTCGGCGGCGCCGCCGAAGCCTCAGTGCGGCTCGGCACGACGGAGGCAAGCTTCGAGATCGGTGGCGTGAAGCTCACCACCCGCCTGATCGAGGGCGAGTTCCCCAACGTGTTGAACCTGGTGCCGCCCAGCTATCCCAACAAGCTCACGGTTAGTCGCGAGGCGCTGCTTGACGCGGTGAAGCGCGTGAAGCTGCTCGTGCGCGACCAAACCACACCGGTGCGCATGTCACTGCGCGCCGATGGCGTCGAGGTCACCGTCACCAACCCCGCGGAGGGCACCGCCACCGAAGACGTCGAGGCGAAATACGAAGGCGAGGAGATGGCCGTCGCGTTCAACCCGCAGTACCTGACCGACGGTATCGAAGCGATTACCGGTGACGAGCTCACCCTGGAAACCACCGACGCGCTGAAGGCCGCCACCATGCGCGGCGTCGGCGCCGATCACTACCTGTACCTGCTCATGCCAGTGCGGGTGCCGTAAACGGCGCGTGCGCGTCAACTGGCTCGCGGTTCAGGACTTTCGTAGTTACGAGTCCGCTCGTCTCGACCTGGCGCCAGACGGCCTCACCGTGGTGGTGGGTGAGAACGGGCAGGGAAAGACCAACTTGCTCGAAGCGCTCGGTTGGTTGGCGACGCTGGCGTCATTCCGAGGTGCGCCCAACGACGCGCTCGTGCGCCAGGGCGCGGCGTCGGCGTTTATCCGAGCAGAAGCCGACCGTGAGGGCCGGCGCCTTACCCTCGAAGCCGAGGTGCCCCAGCACGGTGCGCCCCGCGTATTGGTGAACGGCCAAGCGCTGCGACGCAGCCGCGACCTTCTCGGCGCGGTGCGGGTGAGCGTGTTCAGCCCCGACGACCTCGCGCTGATCAAATCCGGTCCGTCCCAGCGCCGGCAACTCCTCGACGACGCGCTGGTCGCCCTGCATCCCGAGCACGCGGACACAATCACCTCGGTCGACCGTGTGCTTCGCCAACGCGGCGCGCTCCTGCGCCAAGCGGGCGGCAAAGCCACGCCGGAGGTGGTGGCCACGCTCGACGTGTGGGACGCCAAGCTCGCCGAGCACGGGGCGACGCTCGTCGTGGCCCGGCGCGAGTTGGCGGCCCGTCTCGAGCCGCTCACGGCAAAGGCGT
Source organism: uncultured Actinomycetes bacterium (assembly GCA_963769985.1). Taxonomy (GTDB): domain Bacteria; phylum Actinomycetota; class Acidimicrobiia; order Acidimicrobiales; family JACCXE01; genus JACCXE01. The sequence goes on from CAVYNR010000012.1 coordinate 214,739, forward strand.
ACGCGTCGGTCGCGGCCGGCGCGGCCACGATCGGGCTCCGCTACGTCGCGTCGTGGACCAATCCCAACGATCTCGACGAACGCGCCGCGTTGCACGCCGCGCTCACCGCCGTGCGGGCTGATGACCTGCGCCGTGGGGTTACAACGCTCGGGCCCCACCGCGATGAACTCGAACTACACGTCGGAACGCTCCCGGCGCGCACGCACGCGTCGCAAGGCGAGCAGCGTTCGCTGGCATTGGCACTACGGCTGGCGGTGCACGCGGCCGTCACGGAGGCCACGGGTGCGGCTCCGGTGCTGTTGCTCGACGACGTGTTCTCCGAGCTCGATCCGCACCGATCAGCGGCGTTGCTCGCCAGCCTGCCCGCCGGCCAAGCGGTGTTGACGACCGCCGGTCCGCTGCCCGCGGGCGCGGTGCCCGCGTCTACCGTGCACATCGAAGGCGGCCGGATAGCGGAATGACCGATTTTTCGCCCATCGACTTCGCGCCCGGTTGCGCCTAGGTTCGCCCCGGACGTTTTGGAGGGTTCGTGAAGTTGCTTCGTTTCAACAATTGGACACGCGGTGTGGTTGGTGTCGTCGCGGGTATCGCGCTGTTCACCGGCGCTACCGTGATGCAGGCCGACGCCTTACCCGGTGGTCAGGTGCAAGCCCAGGCGGCGGCGCTCACGGTCAGTCCCCGCGCCACGAACCTGTCCGACCCACAAAATCTGCTGGTGTCGGGATCAGGGTGGGCTCCGAACGCCAGCATCCTGATCGGCCAGTGCAAGGCGGCGCCGACTCTGTTCGGGGGCGGCACCTGCGATTCGAATAGCGACGTCACGGTCACGTCCAATGCCTCCGGGTCGTTCAGCAACGTCCCGCTCACGGTCCGCGCCGCGTTTGTCGGCTCCGTGATCAATCCGCGGACGTCGAGCACGACCTCGCTGGCCAACGTCAACTGCCGTTCGACGAAATGCGGCGTGTACGGCATCTGGATCAACCAGGCGAACCAGCTGTCGAGCGTGATCAAGGGCGTCACGATCAGCTTCGCCCCCGCCGGTTCGAGCACCACGTCATCGTCGTCGACCTCGACCTCGTCCACCTCCACCTCGTCAACGACCTCGTCAACGACCTCGTCGACGACCTCCTCAACGACTTCGACATCGACGACCTCGACGACGCTGCAGTCGACCACCACGACGGCGCCCCGAGTCGGTCTGCTGTGCCGGTTGCGGCCGCAGAGTTGCCAGTCGGCGCGGCTGAACGCGTTGCCCACCGCACCCGCTGCGGCGCCGGTCGTGTTGCAACCGACCTACACCGTGGCGCCAGGCGACAACTTGTTCTCGATCGCGCAGCGCCTGTTGGGCGACGGCAGCGCCTATCAAGAGTTGGCGGCGGCGAATCACATCGCGAATCCGAGCTTGATCCACCCCGGCCAAGTCCTCGTTCTCCCGACCTAAGAGTCACCCGGTGCCGTGGCGGTCGCTGCCAGAGCGCAACGAGGACCGTGACCCGGCGTGCCTCGGACCGTCGCTCGACAAGGTGGCCAAGCGCCTCGGCGCGCCCACGGCGGCGGCGCTAAGCGGGCTCTTCGACCGCTGGGAGGAGTTGGTCGGCGCCAGCATCGCCGCGCACGCGAAACCCATCTCGCTGCGCCGCGGCCACCTGTTGGTGGAGGTCGATTCGAACGCCTGGGCGACCGAACTGCGGTTCATGACCGGCGATCTGGTGGAGCGTTGCTGCGCGGTTTTGGGCGCCGACGCGGTGCGCAAAATCGACTTGCGGGTGGGGCGGCACAAAGCCCGCTGAAATCCGCGGTGAAACGGCCGGAGACGCCCCACTCGTCTGGTAAACTTACGTCATTGCAATTCGGCATTTACTACGCCTCTGACCAGCACTTTTGCTAGTTGGCGGGCCGCCGGATCGCCTGCGACGAACCTCGCTACGAAGAGAGACGATGACCCCCTCCGACGAGACCCCAAGTACTGACAAATCCGCGAGCAAAAAGCGTGCGAAGGGCGGCTACAACGCAGAGCAGATCCAGGTCCTCGAGGGCCTCGAGGCGGTTCGCAAACGACCCGGCATGTACATCGGATCGACCGGTCTGACCGGTCTACACCACCTGATTCGCGAAGTAGTCGACAACTCCGTAGACGAGGCGATGGCGGGTCACTGCACGCGCATCGACGTCACGCTGCTCGCTGACGGCGGCTGCCGCGTGATCGACAACGGCCGCGGCATTCCCGTGGATCCGATGACCACCGGCGCACAAAAAGGCAAGTCGGCACTCGAGGTCGTCTTGACCGTGCTGCACGCCGGCGGCAAGTTCGGCGGCGGCGGCTACAAGGTGTCGGGCGGTCTGCACGGCGTGGGCGTGTCGGTGGTGAACGCGGTCTCGACCCGATTGATCGCCGAGGTCGACAACGGAGGCAAGCACTACGTCCTCGAGTTCAAGGACGGCGGCAAGCCGGTGGGCAAGATCAAACAACAGGGCGACGCGCCCAAAGGACGCTCCGGCACCACGATCACGTTCTGGCCGGATCCCGAGATCTTCAAGGCCGAGGGCACCGAGTTCCGTGCCACCACCGTCCTCGAGCGCTTGCAGACGTACGCGTTCTTGAACAAGGACCTCGAGATTCGCTTCAAGGATGAGCGACCTGGTCACACCCAGTCGGTCACCTACCGGTATGCCGGCGGCATCGTCGACTACGTAAAGCACCTGAATGCGACGAAGGAAGCGTTGTTCAAGAAGGTGGCCGCATACGAAACCAAGGCCGACGACCACGAAGTCGAAATCGCGATGCAATGGAACACCGGCTACCACGAGGGCATTCACTCGTTTGCCAACGGCATCGAGACCCCTGAAGGTGGCACCCACGAAGAGGGCTTCCGCAAGGCGCTCACCAATGTCGTGAACAAGTACGCACGGTCACGCGCGCTGCTGAAGGACAACGACGAGAACCTGCTCGGTGAGGACATCCGCGAAGGCCTCACCGCCATCGTCACGGTGAAGTTGCAAGATCCGCAGTTCGAAGGTCAGACCAAAGGCAAGCTCGGCACCATCGCGATGCGTTCGGCGGTCGAGAAGATCACCAACACGAAACTCACCGAGTGGCTTGAGGAGCATCCCGCCGAGGGCAAGTCGCTCGTCGGCAAGGCGACCCAAGCAGCTCGTGCCCGCGTCGCCGCGCGCCAGGCGCGTGACGCCACGCGTCGTAAGTCAGCGCTCGAGGGCGCGGGCCTGCCCGGCAAGCTCACCGACTGTCGCACGAAGAACGCCGAAGAAGCGGAGCTGTTCATCGTCGAGGGCGACTCGGCCGGCGGTTCGGCTATCCGCGGCCGTAACCCCGAGAACCAGGCGATCCTGCCGATCCGGGGCAAGCCTCTCAACGTCGAGCGCGCCCGCATCGACAAGATCCTCAAGAACATCGAGATTCAAACGCTGGTCACCGCGGTCGGTGCGGGTATCGGCGAGGAGTTCGATTCAGACAAGGCGCGCTACGGCAAGGTGATCGTGCTCGCCGACGCCGACGTCGATGGCAGCCACATCCGCGCGCTGCTGCTCACGTTTTTCTTCCGCCAGATGCGTCCGCTGATCGAAGCCGGCAAGGTCTACGTCGCGCAGCCGCCGCTGTACTCGACCACCGTGGGCAAGGAGACCGTGTATTTGAAGGACGACGTGGCGCGCGCCCGCTTCCAGACCGAACGACCGAATCACAAGGGCGAGTTCGCTCGCCTCAAGGGCCTCGGTGAAATGGACTGGGAAGAGTTGCGCGACACCACCATGCAGGCGTCTCGTCGCACCCTGTTGCAGGTCAGCGCCAACGAGGCGGCGCTTGCCGACCAAGTGTGCAGCGTGCTGTTTGGTGACGACGTCGAAGCCCGCAAGCACTTCATCGTCACCAACGCCAAAGACGTTCGGTTCCTGGACATATGACCGATCTGCCTCCCGACGAGCCGTCGGACGACCAAGAAGACGAGATCACCGAAGAGGCCGCGCTCGACCTGTCTGCCGACTTCGTCGGCGGCATCGAAGAGATCGACATTCAGGAGGAGCTGGAGCGCTCCTTCCTCGAGTACGCGATGTCGGTCATCGTGTCGCGCGCGTTGCCCGACGCGCGCGACGGCCTCAAGCCCGTGCACCGCCGAATTCTGTGGGGCATGCACGACATGGGGGCGCGCTCGGACCGTCCCCGCATGAAGAGCGCCCGCGTGTCGGGCGAGGTCATGGGTAAGTACCACCCGCACGGCGAGAGCTCGATCTACGACGCGCTCGTACGCATGGCGCAACCGTTCTCGCTGCGCGATCCGCTGATCGACTTCCACGGAAACTTGGGATCTCCCGACTTCCCGGCGGCGGCCTCGCGCTACTGCGTCACCGGCGACACGATCGTGCGCCTCGCGGATGGGACGTCGTTGCCGATCGCCGAACTGATCGATCTGCCGGCCGACAGCGAGCGCGACATTGACGTCGACGTGCTCGACAAGGACGGCAAGCCTGTCCATGCGTCGAAGGCATTCAACTCCGGGGTTCATCCCACGAAGCGGATAACAACCAAGAGCGGGTTCAGTCTTCGCGGCACCGAGAACCATCCCATTTTGTGCCTCGCGTCGGTCGCCGGCGTGCCGATGTTCCAGTGGCGGATGCTGGGCGAGATCCAAGAAGGTGAAGTCGCTTGTATCGCGCGGAATGCGTGGATGAATGTGATTCCCCGAGCGCGCGAAATGCAGCTTGGGCTGCTCTGCGGAGCGTGGGTTTCGGAGGGCTTCGCGTCAACTGGCCGCGCCGGCTTCAACAACACCGACTTCGAGTTCTTCGAGGAAGTCCTCGAGGCTTACGACGTCATCGTTGGCGGCTCGCGTTACGTCGCCAAGCGTGAAACCCGTGTCGATCGCAAGGCCATCTGGGAACTCGACGTCCAGTACATGGATGCATTTGCGGCTGGTCCGCTTGGCGAACTGATCGGGAGCAAGGCCGCCGACAAGTTCATTCCTTCAGCGGTGTGGCGTGGCGGTTGGGGAGTTAAGCGCGCGTTCTTGATGGCGTGTTTCGAAGGGGACGGAGGGCCGCGCAAGTCCGCCGACAACGCGTTCACGATCCACTACACGACCTTCAGCGAACGGCTCGCGCAAGAACTTCAAGAGTTGCTCGCCGAGTTCGGCGTAATCGCGACGATCAGGCACTACTGGAAGGCGAGCGGCGCGAAGGAGTTTCGCCTCATCGTCAGCGGTCTTCGAAACGTCAAGGCGTTTGCCGAACGGATCGGGTTCCTTAAGACGAAGCAGCAGAGGCTTCACGAGCTAATCAGCCACGCCCCGGTGCGTCCTCATCGTTTGTCGCAGGATCACGCCCCCTTCGTCGCCGCCTTCGTCCGGGAGGAACTCGCTGAGCGGGGGCGCGGAAGCGGGCGGACGTGGCTGATGGCGCACAACTTCGATCGCATCGAACGGTGGGAAACCGAGCGACTCCGGATCATCGATCGCATCAAGGACCCGGAGATTCTGGCGACGATCCTGCCGATCATGGACTCGGGCTACCGATTCGAACAGATCGTTGCCGTTGTCGACGAGGATCCCGCCGAGGTCTATTCGCTGCGCGTGGACAGCGATGACCACTCGTTTCTCGCAGGTGGGTTCGTCAATCACAACACGGAATGCCGTCTCGCGCAGTTGGCCAACGAGATGCTCGCCGGCATCGACGAAGACACCGTCGACTTCGAGCCGAACTACACGAACGAGTTCGAGCAACCCACGGTCCTGCCGTCGCGCTTTCCGAACCTGTTGGTCAACGGCAGCCAGGCCATCGCCGTCGGCATGGCCACCAACATCCCGCCGCACAACCTCGGCGAGATCATCGACGCGACGATCCACCTGATCGAGAATCCGCAGGCAACCGTCGAGGACTTGATGAAGTTCGTGCACGGTCCCGACTTCCCGACCGGCGGGTTGATTCTCGGCCGTGCCGGCATCCTCGACGCGTACCGCACGGGGCGCGGTTCGATCCGCGTGCGCGCCAAGACCGAGATCGAAGAAACGAAGAACGGCGTGTCGATCGTCGTCAGTGAGCTGCCATATCAGGCGTCGATCAAAGCGATCGAAACGCGCATCGCCGAACTGGTCAACAACAAGGAACTCGACGGCATCCGCAGCCTCGACGACTTGTCCGCCGGAATCGACACGCGCCTGGTCATCGGTCTCAAACGCGACGCCAACGCACTGGTCGTTTTGAACAACCTGTTCAAGCACACGCAGCTACAGACGAGTTTCGGCGTGAACATGGTGGCGCTGGTCGACGGCGTACCGCGCACGCTCAACCTGGTGCAGGCGCTGCAGGCCTACGTAGACCATCAGGTCGACGTGATCACGCGGCGCTCCGAGTTCCGTCTTCGCAAGGCGAAGGACCGGGCGCACATCGTCGAGGGTCTGCTCAAGGCGCTCGACATGATCGACAAGATCATCAAGCTGGTGCGCGGATCAGCCGACCGCGCCGATGCCCGCACCGGCCTGATGGGCCAGGGCTTCGAGTTCTCCGAAATCCAGGCGAATCACATTCTCGACATGACGATCGGGCGTCTCACGCGCCTCGGTCGCACCGAGCTCGACGCCGAAATGGCCCAGCTGCGCGAGACCATCAAGGAGCTCGAGGACATCCTCTCGAAGCCCGAGGTGTTGCGCGGCGTCATCAAGACCGAGATGGGCGAGACCCGCACGAAGTTCGCCAGCGAGCGCCGTGCGATCATCACCCACGACCCGGGCGAACTCGGCGCGGAGGACTTCATCGACGACGAAGACCTTGTGTTCCTCATGACGCGCGCCGGCTACGTCAAGACCGTCGCCGCTGGTGCGTTCCGCACGCAGGGCCGCGGTGGTCGCGGCATCGCGGGAGCGAAGCTGAAGGAAGAAGACCTCGTCGCGCAGGTGATTCACACGACCGCGCACGCGTTCTTGTTGTTCTTCTCCAACCGGGGGCGCGTGTTCCGGTTGAAGGCGCACGAGATCCCGATGAAGGAGCGCACCGCGCGCGGCACGCCCGTCATCAACCTGTTGCCGCTCGAGCCCGACGAAAAGATCCAGGCCGTCATCGCGACCCGCGACTACCCCGAAGACAAGATGTTGTTGTTCGCCACGAGGAAGGGCATCGTCAAGAAGACGCCGTTCTCCGAATACGACAAGTCGCGGCGCGAGGGTTTCATCGCCATCACGCTGAAGGAGGGCGACGAACTCGTTCGGGTGCTCACCACCAGTGGCACCGACGACATCTTCATCGTCGCCAAGTCGGGCGCGACGATCCGTTTCGACGAACAGTCGGTGCGCCCCACGGGTCGTTCGGCCCAAGGCGTGATTGGCATGCGCCTGCGGGGTGACGACGAGGTGGTCAGCTGCGACGTGGCGCGCGACGACGTCGCGATCCTGATCGTCACCGACGCGGGGTTTGGCAAGCGCACGCAGCTCGACAAGTTCCCGCGCAAGGGTCGCGGCACCATGGGCGTCAAGGGCATCAAGCTCACGGCCAAACGTGGGTTCGTGGTCGCGGCGTTCATGGTCGGGCTCGACGACGAGATCATGGTCGCGGCCTCGAACGGCGTGACCGCCCGCATGCCCGTGCGTTCAATTTCAAGCCAGGGGCGAGACGCCACCGGTGTGCGGGTCATGAACCTCGACGACGGATCGACCCTTGCCACTGCCGCGCCCATCATCCAGGCTGAAGAAGGCGACGAGCCGAACGGAGACGCTTCCCCCGCTTCCGAGTAATTCGTTTTGGAGGTGCGGGATGGTCCCTGTGTGGTTCAAGGCGCGCGAACGCGGGCAGGTCGTGCCGTTGCTCGCCGCGTTGGTCGTGTTCGCCGGCCTGTCGATGCTGGCGCTCGCTCACCTGGGTGGTGGCGCGGTCGACCGCGCCCAAGCGCGTCGGGCCGCCGACGCGGCCGCGCTGGCTGGTGCTGCCGACGGGCGTGCCGCGGCCGACGGGGTAGCGCGGGCCAACGGCGGCGTCATCAGCCGATACGACGAGTCGGGCCGCGAGGCCGAAGCCGTCGTGCGATTGGGCGATGCCCGAGCGGTCGCACGTGCCCGGCGCGACGGTGGGGGAGGAGTAGGTACGGGCGCCGGCGACCCGTCACCGGCACTACGCGCCGCCCTCGCGCGCGCCGCGCAATTGCTCGGTCACGCGCCGGCGGTCGTGCGCGGCATGGGGTCACACCGTCGAGTTCACGTCGACCGGATTCGCCGAAATCGCGCCGCGGGCCACCGAGGCGGGACTGTGTCCGACCGGCGAAAACCGCATGAGGGTGTGCGGCGCGGATTGATTAGTACCCTCCCCGCATGCCCGAGGCCCGTGAGCTCACGGTGCGATCGATCAACGTGCGCAGCGTCGTGCGCGTTTCGGTTGTGCTCTTCGCGTGTCTGTGGTTCGTGTTCGTCGTCGCGTGGGCGATCCTGTGGGCCGTCGCCGGCATTCTCGGGGTGACCACCAACGTCGAGGACTTCATCGCCAAGCTCTTCGCACTCGACTCGTTCCACTTCTCGTTGATCGCGCAAGCCATTGCCATGGTTGTCGGCGGTGTCGTCCTCGTCGGCATTGGCACCGGAGCGAACGCGCTCTTGTCGATCTTCTACAACCTCATCACCGAGCTAGTCGGCGGGGTGCAGATCGACGTCGAGGACGACGCCCGCTAAATTCCACCGTCCCGCAACGCGGTTACGGGGGCTATAGCTCAGCTGGTTAGAGCGCAGCACTGATAATGCTGAGGTCCCTGGTTCGATTCCAGGTAGCCCCACCACCGCAAACATCCAGTCTCGAACCCGCGCCGGTCAGATGGGCCTAGAGGTTGCGAGAGCGATCGTTTCGGTGACCGATTCGACCACGCCGTCGGGCCGCGACGTGTCGATGCGGTGCACCTTGTAGACGCTCAGGCCAACGGTGGGGGCAAAGAACTCCTGCGACAACTCCTCGGTAATCGTGGTCTGGCCGAGCGATCGCGCCGTCAGGATCACGCGGCGCTCTATCAGCCACGTGTCGATCACCACGTCGCCGATCTGCGTGCGGACGCGACGCGTCACGTTGGCCGTCTCCTGTCGACGCACCGTCACTGCCGCGTTCGTTGCGCTCGACGTGACACAGGAGGTCGTGCTCGACCAGCGGCGCCGTTCGCGAAGGTTCGACGGCACGACCACCGCGCCGGACGTCCACTCACAGGAACCGGTGGTGTTTGGCGCTCCCGTGGCGACCAACACGCCGCGCGCGTTCGACCAGTCGACGCGAAGTTGACGCGCAGTGTCGCCAATTGCGAGGACCTGCGTGCCGTCCGGTGCGACGGTCAACGTGCCTTCGCGCTCAGCGCCGTTCACTTCGGAGCGCACCGCGTACACGCCAGGCTGGGGCGCGCGCAGCGTTCCCGGCACGATCGGCGGTGCCACCGCGACCGTCGTTGTGGTGGGCATGGGCGTGGTCGATGCGGTTGCCGCGGCTTCAGCCCGGCTCGGCGCATGCGCGGCGGGTGGCGCATTTAGCGCCGCGACGATGACGCCGTAGGCCGCGACCACCACCACCGAAGCCACTACCGCGGTGATGTGCGTTGCCTGCGCGCGCGCAGCCAAGCTGCGCTGTCGACCCTGCGAGCTGCATGTGCAGCGGCCCCCGCCACTCCTTGCATGGTGACGGATTTGCGCGCCAAACGCGCGGCTTTCCTGCTCACTCTGCGTGGCGAAGGGGCATAAGACCGGAATCCACGGGGGTAAGACGGTCCGGACCTAGCCTCAGAACTGCGCCAGACAAGTCGTTTGTGCGTGCTGCCTTTGGCTAGCGTGCTTCGAGAAATCTGGCCCGGCGGCGTCAGAGTCGGCCTTTCCGTCCGTTCTTCTTCTTCTTCACACCAAACCCCAGGGAGTTTCCTGCATGCGTATTCGTCGTTGGACAACCGCAGCGCTAGTTGCGCTGATGGCGGTCCCAGCAGTAGCCACCATGGCCGCGCTCGCCGGCGCAGCGGCGGCGGGCCCGTATAGCGGTAGCGCAACGGGTGACCTCGTCCACGTGAACGCCGTCAACTCGCCGGCGATTCTCCCCGGCGTAGCCGACGTGCATCTCGCACGCTCGACCGCCGACGTCGAATTCCGGCGGGCTGGCCGATCCCGCCGGCAAGAATTCGGCGGCGCGCGCCACCAACCTCGACGCGCCGCTGCTCGCGGCCTCGGTTGACCTGAACCCGCTGCTCACCACGGCCGCTCAGAGCGCGCCGCCGAACGCGGCCGCCGATGTGCAGAGCCTCACGGGACTGATCGATCTGGGCCCGGTTGCGATGGCCGAAGTCGCATCGGCAACGGCGCACGCGCGCTGGGCCGGCGCTGGCCAGTGCATTCCCCCGGGCACCCCGATCGCGACCTCCACGTCGACACTCGCCGACGCGAGCATCCTCACCGGCGTCGGCGAGCCGTTCGGATCGGCGCTGCTCTCGATCGACAACAGCAACGGCGGCGCGTCGTACAGCAAGTCCTCGGTTGGCCTTGTCGACGTTGCCAATCAGACCAACAAGGGCCTCAAGTCCGAAGTCATCGACCAGGTTGACGGCATTGTGCTCTTCAAGGGGTCCGAGAACGAGCTCACCTTGAATGTGGTTGCGCCGCCGACCCTCACCGCGGTCGCTACCGGTACGGCGGCCACCTCGACGGTCGAATACAGCGAGCCGATCATCCAGATCATCCAGGGCGGGACCGTTACGACGTGCTGAGCGCGACCGATCTCAGCGCGATCGACATCACGCTTCCGCCCGACGGCGTTCCGGCGCTGATCCTTCGTCTCGAGCTCGGCAAGCTGACCGGCAAGCAAATAAGCAACACCGGCGCCAGCGGTAGCGCGTCGCTCTCGAACCTCGAAGTCTCTCGACTTCACCGGCACGCTTTCTCTGCTCAAGGCCCAGATCGCTCCGATGACGGTGACCGCGACGGTTCCGGTCGGCGGTGTTACTTGCGGTGGCGGTGGCGGTGGCATCCAGGTCGATGCTTCGACGCCGATCGTGCTCCCGGGCGGCAGCTTTGAATACGCCGTGACCGTGCCCAACTCGGGCGACTGCACGCTCAAGAACGTCAAAGTCGTGCTGACCGTCACCGGTCCCGATGGCACCACCATCACCGGTGCGGTCCCAGATGCGGCGATATCCGGGCTCACGGCGACGTGGGCCAACATCGGATCGATCGCGCCAGGCGCGCTGAAAACGGTGAAGGCAACCATCAAGGTGCCCACGAACGCGCCCGTCGGCGCAACGTTCAAGGGCACCGCGACCGCGACCGGCACCTGTAACGGCGCGTCGGAAACCCACACCGCCGATTCGGGACCGGTTCCCACCGTCGGATCCGGCAGCAACGGTTGCGACCTTGGCAACAGCGGCATCTCGTCGTCGCACAAGGAAGTTCGCATCGGCGACTACTTCAACGAGTACGTCCGCCTCAACAACGTTGGTAAGGCGCACGTGCTCGGGCATCACCGTCACGCTGCCGTACCCGCCGCACACGGACTTCGTGTCCTGCACCGACGGCTGCGCGCACAACGACGGTACGCGCGACAGTCACCTGGTCGATCCCGTCGCTTGCCTCGGGTGCCAGCAAGGACCTCGTCGCCACGTTCAAGGTGAACTCCTCGGGCAAGGCCGGCGACAACTTGGGCACCACGGTCACCATCAAGTCGGGTCGCCAGACCGTTACCGACAAGTCGGTCCTCCCGGTGATCACGTCGTCGAACGTCCTGAACAACGGCGCGCAGCGCGCGCGGGGCTGCTTGCCCGCACGGGTGCTGACCTGCCGATGGGTGTCGCACTCGCACTCCTGGGTTCGTTCCTGGGGCTGCGTGCGCTTCGCCGCCGCCGTTCGGCATAAGTAGTCTCACCGATACTTCGTGCGAGCCCCGGCTTCGGCCGGGGCTCGTGCGCGTCCGGGGTGCAGGGTCTTTTAGGGTGAGGGCGTGAAAACACTCCGTCGAGCGGTGGTCGCGGTGTTTGTGGCGGCGGTTGTCGCCGCGTTTGTTCGCCTCCGAGGCGCCGGCGGCACGCCGCCCGGTGGCGGCGGGTGGCGTGAGATTCCTGCCGACGACCTGAAGTAGCTTGGGCGGGATCGCGGTGTGTAGGTGCCGGTGCCGTCGGTCTTCGGGCGGCGCGTCAACTCCACGAGAGCGACGGTGTATCGGAGATCGCGGTCGTGTCGCGACGCGCCGGACGGGCATCGAAGGTCGCGGCCGACCTCGGCGATGGCGCGCGGTTTGGCGATTGGCCACGCGTTGCCAGTGAGGTCGATGTGGTGGTGCTCGCGGTCGCCGACACCGACCAGGCCGACATGGCCCGCATCGCGATCGGTGACGGCGCCCACGTCGTGTCGACCGCGGCGTCGATCGACGCGGTCGACGGGGTGGTCGGCCTCGACGCACGAGCGACGGCGCTAAGTCGTTCGGTGGTGGCGGGCGTCGCCGTGTCGCCGGGGCTGTCGTGCCTGTTGGCGTGCGCGCGCCGCGCGGGACATCGACGTGGTCGACGAGGTGCACGTGGCGAAGGTCGGCACCGGCGGACCCGCGTGCGCGCGCTCGACGCACGCCGCGTTGCGTGGTCCCGCGGCGCAGTGGCGCGACGGACGGTGGCAATCCGAGCCCGCAGGATCGGGGCGCGAATTGTGCTGGTTTCCCGAACCCGTCGGCGGTCTCGACTGCTACGCGTCGGGCTCGGGTGAGCCCAACCTCATGGTGGCGGCGTTCCCGACGGCGCGCCGCATTTCGGTGCGCATCGGCGCGACACGCCGCGATCGGTTCACCTCGTGGCTTCCTATGTTGCGACCGCCGCACCCCGAAGGACTCATCGGTGGCGTGCGCGTCGAGGTGCGCGGGTGGAAAAACGGCGTGTCGGTCACCGAGGTGATGGGTGCCGTCGACCGGCCGGCCGTAGCCGCGGGCACCCTCGCCGCGCTCGTCGCACTTGCCGCTTCCCGCGGCGAGTTGCTGGTCGGTGCCGGCGGCCTGGCCACGATGGCGACCGACTCGGGCGCCTTGCTCGCCGCCCTCGCCCACCGCGGCGTCAAGGTCGCCGCCTTCGACGGGTCGATCACCTAACTCCCCACGAACCGGGCGACGAATTCCACTTGGGGCGTGGGTTTCGTCGCCCAGTTCGGGTATCGGTACGCTGGCGGTCCCGTCAGGGGGCGTAGCTCAGTTGGCTAGAGCACTTGCTTTGCAAGCAAGAAGTCGTCGGTTCGAGTCCGATCGCCTCCACCGAATCAGTTTCAGTGCGGACTTCCGTGTCGTCGGCTTCGTCGATCACCCGAAAGTCCGAGGTTCCATCACCTTCGAGGGCGACGTGAGGACCGTCTCCTTCGAACAACGTCAGCACGGGCGTCACGATGCGCCCCTTGTTGATCATGATGCGGCGAACAATGGTCGCGAGGAACGACTTCAACGTTGGCGTCACTGGTCCCTCCAAGGCGTTCTTCACCTGGTTTAGGGCGGAACGGATTTCGCCTTCGCTGGGCGGAACCGGTGCGACTCGGTTCAGGGTTTGCTCTAGTTCTTCATGATGGGCCTCGAGGGCGCCGATCGCCTCGCGGAGCGCCCGCAAGCGTTCACCGCACAAGTCGGCAGTGAGCGCGCCGTTCTCAAAGGCAGCCAAGTAGCCGTCGACGGCCTTGCCATTCTCTCGAAGGCTTCGCTCGACAACGACAAGCTCGTCTCGTTCCAACGGACGTTTGGCGGTGATGACCCTGGTGACCATCGCCGCCGCCCGCTCGAAGATGCCCGAGTTCTCGTAGGTCTTGATGATGGAGTTGTGCACGTGCCGTTCTAGGACCGGTGCCGACACAGGGTCGTTATCGCACGTGGTTCGGCCCCGCTTTGTTTGCTGGATGGCAGCGGTAGTAGCGATACCGACTGCCCGCCCGGACCTTGCCGGCTGCGCCCGAAGAACGCGGAGCCGCACACGGCGCACTTGATGAGACCGCTGAGCAGGTAAGGCGAGTCGGTGACCGGCTCGTTGCCGCTTCTTCCCGCGCTTTGCCAGTTGCTCCTGCGTGCTTGGAAAGGTTTCTTCGAGATGATCGGCTCGTGGAGACCCTCGTACACGTCCTCGTTCCGGCGGATCTTTCCGATGTACGCAGGGTTACGCAAGACGTTGAGCACGCCTTCACCGGTCCACGGCTTCTGCACACCGGCCCGGTCGGTGCAGGCAAGTCCCCGCTCGTTGAGTCGGTAGCGGATTGCAACGGCGCCCAGCGCCTCATCCACGTAGAGGTGAAAGATCATCTGGACCACGGTGGCTGAGGCATTGGGCACCAGGGTGTGCTTCTTGGGCGCGAACTCGTGGCGGTCGTATACGAACGGAGGTGCGCCGCCCGGCCATTCGCCGTGAGATGCCTTGGTGTTCAGACCATTCGTGACTCGGTAGATGATCATGTCGCGTTGAAGGCTGCCTGAACACGGTGAGGATGCCCAGAGTCATTTTCCCCAAGGGCGTGGTGGTGTCGAAGTTCTCGGTGACAGAACGAAATCCAACACCGGCAGCTGCTCAAGCCGGTCAACGACGTCGACGAGCGCACGCAGCGAGCGCACCAACCGGTCGACCTTCACGATCAGCACGACGTCGAACTCGCCCCGTTCTGCAGCATCAAGTGCTCGCTGCAGGCCCGGTCGGTCCAACGTCGCTCCGCTTTTTTGGTCCGAAAAGCTGGCCACGTGATCCCATCCGTGCGCCTGGATATAGGACTTGAGTGCTGTGTCTTGCGACTCAAGAGAGGTGGGCTGATCTCGGCTCGTCGGTGGAAATTCGGGTGTACGTCGCCACTCGTACCGACTCTGGCAACCCAAGTGGGCTTCTTGTTGTGGGCACTAGGCCTCCTTCTGTGGTGATTCGTTTACGGGTGTCAGGACATGAGCGAGCCGCTACCACGGCGGCACGCTCGTCATCGGGTGTTCCGACCTCGTACTCGACCTCGAGCACGACGTCGCCGTTGGTTACTAACGATGGAGCATCTTGAGGAAACACGGACGCCGAAGGTACGGGTCTGAGTGCGAACCGTCAACCGTGCAGTGTTAGGAAATAAAGGTAGAGTTAGCGAATATGGCGAATGTGTGGTCCGGCCTTCGTGTCACCTTTGCGAAACTGGACCGCGGCGACTACGAGCCGGCGTCGCTCGCCGTCGGAATCGGCGGCTGGATCTTTTGGGACATCCGACCCATGACGCACGAGGTCAGGGCGTTCATCACCGACACCCCCGAGGGCAGGTTGGTGATCGCAGGGCTTTCCGTTCTGGGGTTACAACGACTCCGACGGAAATCCAGGTGTCATTAGCACGACGGACCTTCGAGACGTGCCGCTGGGTCGATTCGGAGTGGCTGATCAGCCGTGGCGGACATCGCGGATGCGATGCGCGAAGGGATCACGGCCAAGCGTGGGCCGTCGTTCGATCCGACGCATTGCAGCTTGGGCGAAGCACACGAGTTAGCTGCACGTATTCCGTCGTCTGAGTCTCAGCGATCGCTGCGGGTGAAGGTGCCGTCGGGACGTAAGTCCGATGACTTCTATGAGCGGGTAGCTGTGGCGTACGCGTCCGCTGCGAACGTTCATGCCGAGCCAGTTCAGGCGATTGCGAACGCAAGCCAGGTCGCGCGTGAAGAGGTGTACGCCTGGCTGAAAGAAGCTCGACGCCGGCGATTGTTGCCACCCGCGCGCCGGTCGCGCCGAACATGATGACGGAGCGCAAGCCGTGATCGTCGACCACTGCGATGAACGAACGATCGTCGTTGATGGCGTTCGGCTTCCCGCTTTACGCCTTCTATGACGAGACGTCGGCCGGTCACTACGCCTTGCTCCCGATGGAGAACCGCACCGGGCTCCATTTGTGGGTGCCCGATGACCCGGAGAACGAGGAACTGGGACCGGCCGCCGTCGGCCTCTTGATCCTCGTCCACGACGACGAGCCTTCGCGTAATCTTGTCTACGAGGCCACGATCGACAAGGGCAGGATTCGCCTGACGAAGTGGGCGCGTAACGCAATGCGGAACGCCTACGAGCACACGGAGGCCATCGTGAAGGTGATGGACCAGCTCGAATACTCGACATTGGACGTGCGAGGTCGACAGCGTCGAGGAGGTCCAGGGCTACCTCACCAAGTGGGGCTCGCTCGCAGTCAAACCGTAGAGGTGCGACTGGGTTCGTCCCATTTACGAACTCCTGCGCCCCCAACCCCTTACGCTCATGGGGTCGCCCTTGCGACGCCGCGCAACGAGGGGGGGGCGGTGAAGAACTACCCGAACCAAGTCAGCAACGTGAGCCGGATAAAGGCGGCGTTGCGTGTCATAAAGCAATTGGACCAGGCCGGGTCGGATGTGTCCGACGATGGTGTCCTCGGATACGAGGCGGCGCGGGAACGTGCTTACACGTTCCGCAATATGCCGGCGGACGCCTCCGATGGCGCGATCGCACAGCGAATCGTTGCCGAGCAGACGAAGCCGCCCGGAAATCAAGGCCCCAGAACGTTCGCTCGCGAGATGCGCCGAACCCTGCGCGACCTGGGGTGGCTGTCGGCTGCCAACAAGGTCACGCCTGACGGCGAGGTGTTTCTTGCGTCAGTGGATGGGTCGATCGAGGAACGGGACGTCCTCACTGTGGCCGTGCTCGATCTCGAACTGGACCCTGGTCCGATCCCATCCAATGCGGATCTTGCTTCGCCTGCTCGGCGTCGCAGACAGTTACGCCAGGCAAGGGCTCGAGCTCGCTCTTGAAGCTGTCGACGACTCGGACGCCGAGTTCGAGCGGGTGCGCGCCCTGTACTTGCTTCCGACAGCACAACGCGAGGCGCAGCTAGGAGTTGGCGCGGCCACGATCGCGAACGCCAAGAAGATCTTCCCCTCGTGGCGCGCGTGCGGGCCTCGTTGAAGAGGGTCCCGGCAAGGTTTTCACGCTGACCGAGAAAGGGAAACAAATCGTCGCCGGGCAACCGGGTGTGCCCGCGGCGCCGGCAGCGCAGCCCATCGGCGAAAAGACCGCGTCGGCCCGGAAGCTTCTACAAGGACGTTGGCCCCGAGGAAATCGCGAAAATCGTCGCTGGCTCGCTTGCAAAACCGCTGACCGAGGCCCAGCAGCATGCCGCTAAGGAGAAACTGGCAGCGAGGACAACAAAAGCATCAGGAAGGCGTGCAGCGGCTAGGAAAGCTCTTCGCCGATGCGGGACAAGGCCAACTGCAAGAGGGCAACCCCGACTTGGTGTGGATACCCGTGGACGGCGCCACACCTGTGATTCTCGCTGAGTTCAAGACGATCGACGGAGACGCCGACACTCAGATCCGACACGCCGTCGGCCAGCTTCTGTTCTACGACTACTTCGACCTAACGCCCGTGATGAACGGCAGGGCAGTCGACCTCGTCGTGGCCGTCGATCAGGGGATCGGGGTGCAGCTCATTGGGTGGCTCGACCAACTGAACATCGTGGCCACCAGGGTCACGGACGCCGGGTGGCACCCTCTGAACCCGCTGGCCGAAGGTCTAGCTGCGCTTCTTGGACCGCCTGCGCCACCCGAGTAGTCGCCAATTCGACGTAGTCGGGGTTGAGGTCGACACCCCAGTAGTGACGCCCTTGTACCGCCGCGCTGACGCATTCAGTCCCACTGCCGACGAACGGCACGACGATTAGGTCACCCGGATTAGTGAAGTGCTCCACCAGGCGGTTCGTAAGCGACAGTGGCTTCTGCGTCGGGTGATCGACACGCTCGTTCTGCGAACCGCCTACCAGCGAGCGTCGGGAAGGACCACACGTCCCCAGCGAGTCGCCCGTCAGGGTTGGGTACCCAAACCTTCCCGTTTTTGCGGATCGGGTGCCGGAGTCTTTCGGTGCTCTTGTACGGCTCACGGATTTCATGGAAGGTGTAGCTGTTCGACTTCGAGAACCAGAGCAGCGGCTCGTAGTGAGTAGCTAGAGATCGACGTGTGCGGCTCCATCCGTTCTCGTAGTGCCAGATGATCTGGCGCCGGTAATGGAGTCCGAGCTCGTAGAGCAGAACTTGCACGTAGCCGATGTAGTGGTGGATGCCGTAGACGAAGATTTGCCCATCGTCGTCGAGCAATCGAACGCACTCCGACAGCCATTCCTTGCACCAAGGCAACCAGTCGGGCGAATGCCGCCACTCGGTCTCAACACCGAACGCCGGGCCGAGGTTGTACGGGGGATCGGCGATCACTAGTGCGGCGCTGCCGTCGGGCACCGTCTTGAGCAGCTTGAGTGCGTCGCCGTGCTTGATGATGTCTTTGCGAAAGGCCACGGCTAGTCCTTCCGCATCACGACGATGTGTTGGTGGTGCAGGTTCGACACATACGCCGCCGGATACCCGTACGGAAACACTCGCTTGTGACGCTGATAGAGGACGTTGACCGCCTTGAGAACGAAGCCACGGCGTTCGAGTTCGTTCGCGAGATCGGCGTGCAGCATGTAGAAGCGTGACTTGTGTCGAAAATCGCCGGTGATGATCGCGAGGTACGCTCCTGATCGGAGCGCCGGCCGACATGCGTCGAAGATGTCGCCCAGCTCCGTGATGAAGTCCGGGTAGCTCTCGATCTTCGCCAAGTCACGGGGGTCATCGCCGTAGTCAGTGACGAGACCCTTTTTGACACGCTCTTGAATGGCTTTGTGGTCGACCTTCTGCAGGATTCCCCAGTACGGCGGGCTGGTCACGAGAAAGTCAACGGAGCCTTCGTCCAGTTTGTCGACCAGGATGCGGGCGTCACCTTGGATCACCGTCTGCTCGGTTTCCTTCGTGAGCAGGGTCGGCGGCACTTCTCGCTTGAGGCGTTCCACCGCAAGATCGGCGAAGGTCGGGCTCAACTCGAAGCCGATCCCACGCCTGCCCTCTAGCGCGGATGCCTTCAACGTCGATCCGACGCCGACGAAGGGATCGAGGACCGTCATGCCGCTCTTGGTGAACATTTTGATGAGGCGCGCTACATCCGTAAAGGAGAACGGAGCTGGATGTAGCCGTTCGATCTGCGCGTCGGCATGACCAGCGCCGAGGCCGCGTTGTGTCCACACGCTGACGCTCTCGCTGAGCCACTCCTTCGCCGTCAGGTCGTTGAGCGTGTTCTCGCGCACGCAGAGCGGGTTTCGCAGTGTCGGGGGCGGCCGCCTTCGGCTTTGAAGCCGCTACCTTCGGCTTAGAATCTGACCTTTTCACCATTGTCCTTGTAAGATAGTAGCAGAGCCATGTTCATAGGACCAAGATCTTTGGATCTCGAAGTGAAGCGTATTGGAGACCGCCTTTTTTGGGCGGGAGCTCCGTCTCGCTGTCGCGGCTTTGGGTTCTTGAGCACGACGGCGAACGCTTCTATCAGTCCGAGCTCGTCGGAGATCTGCCGAACCGCGTCCGAACAGCCGTGCCGGCCGAGCTGCAGCGGCTGGTGGAGACAGGGATGCTTGAGCTTGAGGAACCCGAGGACGGGCAGCGTCGTCGTTACTTCCGGCGAACGAGCTCGCCCTTGTGGGCTGTGATCAGCGCGACTGCCGATGCGCTTGAGGCCCTGAAACCCGAGGAAGAAGCGCAGCCAGCGCCAGTAGCCAGGCGCTCCAAGGCGACTATCGCGTCGTAGTTAGCGGTCGCGCTAGGGGCTCTTTTTGTTCAGGCGGTCGGTTGCCAATGCCCACCGTCGGACCTCTGACATAAGCCATAGCCGCGGTCGGCCGACTCCAAGATCTACAACTGGTCGAGGCATGTCGGGGTAGCGCGTCTGGTACACGCTCACCGAGGTCCTTTGCGCCAATCCGAGGAAGTCGGCGACGCCTTGGGCGTCGACGAGGTCGTCGGTGTCTACACGATGCGGCGTCACAAGTTCAGTCTGGCGGTGTTGACACCCGAATACAAGAACTGTATACAGGTGTCGACAACCCAAATAGGCGGTCCCGGCAGTGCGCGAACACTCCGGGACCCGGCCAGCCCTACAAGGAGGACTGACATGACCCACACTAAGACTTCGCCGCGGTCCGTGGCCGGCAACCCGAGCCCGATGTCGATGTCGCCGAGCGCCAGGCGATTGCGAAGGCGATCCGAGATGCACGCGAGCGCCTTTGCTGACGCAGGAGCAGCTTGGCGCCCGCCTTGGCGAGGTGCCGCAAACGACCGTTTCTCGATGGGAGAAGGCGTTAGTCGACCTCAAGCTCCATCAGCTTCGGGATCTTGAGGTGGCCCTCGAACTAACGCCGGGTCACTTCGCTGCCGTAGGCAGCTATCTGCACCCCTCCATCTCACAGCGCTTGGAGCCGATGTCGACCTTCTACTTCGACCGCCTCGACGATCTCGTCGACCATCTGCGCGCCGCCGACCTGCTTGGTGTTGGGCTTCGCCTTCGCAACCGCTTGGTCGAGGTCGACGGGGCGGGTCTCGAGACCGAAGAATGGGTGATGGATCTTTATGAGCCGGGCGCATTGGATGTGGAGCGTCCCGGCATGTAGGCAGCCTTGAACATCAGGCAAAATGCGTCGAGCCAAAGCGCCGCTTCACCGTCACCGAAACTCGCGGAGGGGGGCAATCGATCTACCCATTGGCGAAGCAGGTCCGGCCCTACGTGGGTTTGAATGGTGGGGTGGGCCGGCACCCTGGTGTCGTGGCCAACCCCCGCGACACGGTGGTGGCGCTGACCGTCGGCTCGGCTGGACCGTGCCTGCGATCAACCTGTCGCCGGGGAGTCGACCGTGCGGGTCGGGGTCCTCGGGGGACCCACTCCTCGTAGCGATCCCAGAGACCCCTGTTGCACCAAAGCCAGAGCTTGTTGAACAGTGCGGCCTGGTGTTTCGTTTGCGACCGGGGATGAAGGTCCTGGAAGAAAGGCTCTAAGGCGCGGCCGCTCTGCGTCTTGGGGTTTGCTCCCATGTTCAATACCGGGCGGTAGACGTCACAGATATGTTCAAAGAAGATGGGCCATCCCGTCGGGTTGTTCGAGGACGTTCTGAAAGGGCGGTGGGGTTCCCATTTTGATCGACCAGGGCCAGTTGCAGAAGGACCTTCCTTACCTCGACGTTGCCGTTTGGGCTCACGCCGGTCTGGGCGATCTTCGACTGGTCAAGCGGGAAGGTCACGGTCCCGTCCTTTATGGCGCACAGGCATCTGATGAGCGCAGTGGCTGATCCGTGCGGAGCTTCCCGGTCCCGAGACATGTCTAAGGGCGCACGTTTGCGCCGTGAAATGGAGCGGTCGTAGATGACATCACTGCGCCGTCCCCTGATGCCGAAGCTTGTAATTCCGCGGCCCACGCGGACGACGTCCTGCCGGTAAGCGCGGTATTGCGAGCCGCCGGTCATGTGAGTGCTGAGCGTCGTTCTGCATGGCACCGTGGGTGTAATCGGTGCCCCGTGCCGAGAGCTCCTGCCACACGTCGGCAAAGGAAAACACTTCGTTGCCGGTTCTGCTCGTGACGGCGCGAACGGCGTTGAGGATCTCTTGCCGGCACGACCCGGTGCGGTCGTCCCTGGGGCGAACAGGCCTCCGGTACATGCCCTTACGGCTACGAACCAGAACCGAGCCGAGCACTTCCTCATAAAGAACCTTGCGAACCGTTTTTTCGGCGTAGCCGCTCTTGATGAGGCTCAGTTCGTCGAAGAGCTGTTGCCAACTGAACTCCACCACCCCCAGGCTCTCGATTCGGTCAATCGCAGCAAAGATGTCGTCTCGGCAGGACGTGGGTGGGTTCAGATCCGGCAGCGTCCGGGCGGGGAGGACGAGCGTTACCAGGTTCGCACCCAGACCAGTTCCTCCACTTCCACTTCCTCCTAGGTTGCCCGGCTCACACGCGTGCGCTGACCGCCTCTACGGTGGCGCCGTGCGACGGATACCGGGGAGCCACGTGGCGACCGAAGACGACGAGGTCGACTCCGTCGGCGGAAGCCTGCGCGTCGAAGAGGGCGTGCGCTTCGAGGTCGACGGCAACGTCGGCGGAAGTGCGGACGTGCAGGAATACGCCCAGCTCTACGTCGGCGGCGACGTGGGCGGTAGCCTCACTGCCGCGGCTGGCTCGCTGGTCACGATCGACGGCAACGTCGGCGGCAACGTCCGAACCGACGGCGAGGTAACACTGAACGGTCGCGTCGGCGGCAACGTCGAAGTCTTTGGCGACGGCGAAGTCGATATCGACGAGGCGCAGGTTGGTGGCACTCTCCGTTACAAGGACTGACGCCGCGCCGCGGTTACGCGTTGCCTACGACGCGTCACATGCAGCGGTTGTCGGTTTGGTACGCGGGTCGTTCCCACTTGTTCTCACAACCCGTGCCGTGTTGCGCGGCCTCGAGGAGATACATCGGTCCGAAGGCGTCGCCGTACTGCTCGAACTGGGCGACGTGGACCATCTCGTGCTCGAGCAGCTTGCCTTCGCACACGTCCTGGCAGAAGATCCAGTGCGCGTACGTGGTGCCCGACGCGGTCGGCGGCAACGACGGCTGGATGTCGAGGTGCTCGACGCAGTGCACGGGGATGCCGAGCGGCGACGTCGCGCAAATGCGCTCGGTACCGCCGGTTCCGACCCAGATGGTCGACGCGAACAGGTCGGTGCCGGGGTTTGGATTGGCCGGCGGCAGCACGGGAACCTGCGGCCCTGGTCGAAGCAGCGCCGCGCCCGCCGGGGTGGCGGTGACCGCGGGCACCACCAGCCCTATTGCCATTGCCACGATTGCGCCAGTTACCACTCGGATCGTTCGCGCGGCCATGCCCCACCCCCAGGTTCGGTTTCGGTCCGGGACACTACCGCCACACCGCTCGTGTAAGCAGAGCCGGATGCTGAGTGTGCAAGCCGCAACGCGGCTGGCCGATGACGTGCTGTTCCCGGCCGCCAACGAGATCGACGCCTTGCCGGTGCTGCCGCGGGAACGCTTGGACCTGCTCGCCGACCACGGTTGGTACGGGTTGTCGGCGCCCTCTTCCGGCCTCGACTTCGCCGCCGCCGCGCCGATCCTGGAGGCGTTCGCCGGTGGCTGTCTCACAACCACGTTCGTGTGGATGCAGCACCTCGGAACCCCGCCGGCGTGCGCGTACGGACCGGAGCGGTTGCGCTCGTGGGTGGAGCCGCTGGCGTCGGGCGAGCGCCGATCGACTGTGGCCTTCGGCGGACTGCTCCCGAGCGCTCCTTTGCGCGCGCATCAGGACGGCGACGAGTGGATTGTCGACGGCGTCGCGCCCTGGGTGTCGGGGTGGGGACTGAGCGATCTGATCCATGTGTCGGCGCGAACGCCCGACGACGATGTCGTGTGGCTGCTGATCGACGCGCCATCGCCGGGCATGCGGGCGGAGCCACTTCGCTTGTTGGCGGTCAACGCCAGTGCCACGGTGACGCTCCATTTCGACGGGGTGCGCGTCACCGCGGACCGCGAGACAAGCCGGTTCCCGTGGGCGGACTGGCCCGCCCGCGACGCGATGGGACTGCGGACAAACGGCTCGGTCGCCCTCGGCGTTGCCAGCCGATGCTGCCGCCTCATCGGCCCGTCGAAACTCGACGATGAACTCGTGGCGCGGCGTGCGAGTCTCGACGCCGGGACACCGGAGACCATGCCCGCGGCGCGCGCCGCGGCAGCCGCGTTCGCGGTGCAGGCCGCCTCGGCACTCGTCGCGTACGAGGGCAGCGCGTCGGTGGTGGTCGGCAACCATGCCGAACGCCTGCTGCGCGAAGCCACGCTCCTACTGGTGTTCGGTAGCCGCCCGTCGATCAAACGGCAACTGTTGGCCCAGCTGGGTGTGACTTAGCCCAGCGCGCGCCATGGCAATGCGTGAGTACCTCGCGGGCGAAATCGCCGAGGACTGTTCTGACGGGCTGATCACGCGACGGGAGGCGCTGCGCCGATTGGGCATGCTCGGGCTAAGCCTTAGCAGCGCGTCGGTCTTCCTCGCTGCATGTTCGAGCGACGACGACGACGGCGGTACGACGACCACGACCCAGGGCGACACCACCACGTCATCAGCTGGCGCCGCCGGAATCACCGTCCGGTTCGACGGCCCTGCGGGTGAACTGCAGGCGGCGTGGGCCGAGGCCAACGATCCCAAGGCTGGCTTGCTAGTGATTCACGAGAACCGCGGCCTCACGCCGCACTTCCACGACCTTGTTGGCCGCTTTGCCAAGGAGGGCTACTCGGCGTTGTGCGTCGACCTCGTGTCCGCCGAAGGCGGAACCGCGAGCATGACCGACCCGGCGGGCGCGCAGGCGGCGCTCGGCGCGGCGTCCGACGAACGGCTGCTGGCCGATCTTCGCGGGGATCGACGAATTGGAGCGTCGTGTGCCGCGGAAGAAGATCGGCGCGGTCGGGTTCTGCTTCGGTGGAGGGATGACGTGGGCGTTGTTGCACGCCGGTGAAGCCCGACTGGCCGCGGCCGCGCCGTTCTACGGACCGACGCCCGAGAATCCTGACTTCGGCAAGGCCAAGGCGGCCGTGCTCGGCGTGTACGCCGAGAAGGATGCGCGCGTCAACGCCAGCCGACCCCAAGCGGAGGCCGCGTTGAAGGCGGCCGGGCTCACCTACGACATCCGCACGTTCGCCGGTGCCGACCATGCCTTCTTCAACGACACCGGCGACCGGTACAACGCCGCCGCCGCGGCCGAGGCGAACACCGCACTGCTCGCGTGGTTCGCCAAGCACTTGGCGCCTTAACGCCGACGAGTAACGCGCCGTCCGGCGCGGGTCACTCGGTCGCGTGCCATGCCGCCCGCTTGGGCAGCCATCGTCTTGGTTCGCTCGAGGGCGGCGGCCGCCCACGCGTACTCCGTGCCCAGAACCGCAAAGCCGAGCGCCACGACGAGGATGCCCGGTCCGGGGAGCACGAGCATGGCCAACCCGGCGAGCACGAGCGCGGCACCGATGACGCTCACGGCGATGCGCTTCGAGCTCCGACCGATGAAGCGGATGATCTCGGCGGGTTGGGGTGCCATCGCGCCACCTTACGGTTCGGCTACGCGCCGTCCCCCCGGTACTGGCGGATGCCCAGCGGCACCGCGACGAGCAGGATGACGAGCGACCACAACAGGCTCTGCCACACCCAGTGATACGCGGGTGTTCCGTTGCCGAGCGCGCGCAGCGCTTCGACGAGCGCGTTGATCGGCTGATTGCGCGCAAACTTCTGCACGCCGCTCGACATCGTTTCGATCGGAATCCATGCGCCACTGAGGTACACGAGCGGAAGCACCGGTAGGCGGGCGACGCGTGCCTGCACGACTTCCCGCGCAACCCTTGCGTGCTCGGAGCCGCCGGTGTCGCGCCCTATCCCGTCACCGTGCGCACTTACAACGACAGCGCCGGAAAGCCGATCCTCGAGGCGTGGGTGATCCAAGGCCTGTCGCACAATTACTCCGGCGGCAGCTTTGCCGGGAGCTACACCGACCCGTTCGGCCCCGACATCACGAGCGCGATGTGGGCGTTTTTCGAATCGCACGCGATCACCGCGCAAAGCGCCGGCGCATCCCTGGTCAGAGCGCCGGCGCGGGCTGACGCGTTGCCGGCCACCGGTAGTCGCCCGTTGCTATTCGTGCTCGGCGGAGTGTTCCTCGCCACGGCGCTCGTTGTTCGCGCGAAACTCCGCATGCAGTAGCACCGAGCAAGGGAGAGCGATGAGCCTGATCTTCGACGCCGACAGCCACGTGATGGAGGTCGACGACTGGCTGCCCGCCTTCGCCGATCCGGACGTGCGGGATCGGCTCAGCCCGCTCGGGCTCGAGGGCGCCGGTGCGGGCGCCAAGAAGCTGATGGCCTCGCTGCCCGACTTGTGGGCGAGCCATCGCGAGGCGGAGATCACCGGCGACGTGATCGCGGGACCCAAAGGGTGGATGGCACCGGGCGCGCTCGACACGACGGTGCGTTCGCGCGTGCTCGACGCGCTCGGCATCGACGCCCAACTGGTGTTTCCGACCTTCGCGCTCGGCCACTTCGCGTTCAGCTCCGACCTTGACGTGCTCTACGGCGGCACCCGCGCACTCAATCGCGCGATCACCTCGTTCTGTTCGGATGACCCGCGCCTGCTTCCTGTCGGTTACCTGCAGCTGCTCGACCCAGAGCGCGCGCTCGCCGAACTCGACGCCGCGCTGCACGACGGGGTGCGCGCGGTATGGATCCCCTCCGACGCGCCCGGCGACTTTTCGCCCGCGGACATCAACATCGAACCGATCTGGGCCCGCCTCGCCGAAGCGAACGTGCCGTTCGTGCTCCACGTAGGCGGGGGCCGGCTGTTGCCAAAGTCATTCCACAACAACGGTCACCCGCGGCCGACGGATTGGCTCGGCGGCGGTGAGAACATGCGCGCCAAGGACTTCCCGGTGTTGCACCACTCGCCCGAACGGTTCCTGGCGTGCCTGGCCATCGACGGCGTGTTCGAACGTCACCCCACCCTGCGCGGCGCCGCCATCGAACTCGGCGCGAGTTGGGTGCCAGGGATGTTGCGCAACCTCGACCACGCGGACCGTTCGTTCGCCAAGTTCGAGCCGCTGTTCAAGGACCTCCCCCTTCTACCGTCGGAGTACATCCGCCGTCAGGTGCGGTTCACGCCGTTCCCGTTCGAGGACACGCAGTGGCTGGTCGAACAGTGCGGCGCCGAGCTGTTCATGTTCTCGACCGACTATCCCCACCCTGAAGGCGGCAAGCGTCCGTTCCAGCTATTCCGAGACGCGATGTCGTCGTTCGACGACAACGCTCGCGAGCAGTTCTTCTGGCGCAACGGCGCCGAACACTTCGGCCTCGTCTAGCCGGTCGCGATCCTCAGCAGGGTTCGATCGTGGTCGTGTGCGTCGTGGAGCCGTCGTCGTTGACGCGGTAGTGGTCCTTGGTCGTGCTGCGACAGGCCGTGGTCCGCGACGTCGATCCGACCGTCGGCGTCGTGGTCGCGGGGGCAACTGACGTGGACGGGGGAGGCGCGCCTGCGCTCTGAACCACCGTCGCGATCGTCGTCGTTGTCGTGCTGGTCGAGGTACTCGTCGTCGTCGTGACCCGTTCGGTCGTCGTTGTCGTTTGCGCGACCCGCGACCGGGTCCTCGTCGTCGGTAACCGCGGCACCGATCGCGACGATGCCGACAAGCACCGCGCTCGCAACGGCCAGCGCGGTGATTAACCGACCGTGTTTGGCGGGAGGTGTCGTTGGGTCTGTCATGTGAGTGGAGACCAGCCTGACACGCGCAGCAACCTGGATTCCCATTGGTCGCGCACGTCGAGCGCGTCGATCATCCAACTGCCCGGCTGCTTGTACGCGTCTGGGACCTCGCGGGCGAACAACGGCAGCAGACCCGCCTGATTAGTGACGCGCTGCCACAACACGATTTCGCGGTGCTTGCCACTGCCGTAGCGCGGGATGAAGGCGGCGACGAGGTCGAGCAGTCCACCTCCTGGTCGCTGGTTGGCGACCTCAAGCGTCTTGACATACAGCGTGCCCGCCTTTTCGAGATAGGCGTCGAACGACCCCCGGTACGGCCACGCCGTGTCCTCCATGAACAGCGCGAGGTTGCCGTCCGCCGGAGTCTCGGACTCTGCCGGGACCGCCGACAGGTCGATGGCGGTCAACGGTGAGAAGGGTGCTGGCTCCAGCACTTTGGCGACATAGGAATGCCGCAGCGCGTCCACGTCCGCCGACCACGACTTCATGTCACCGGCGCGCAGTCGCCCGTTGAGATCGTCCAGCACGTCGACTGACGCCACCGCGGTCACGGTGACGAACACGTAGGCCGCTCCGGTGCCGTGGGCCTGGTGCATGAACCACAGCAGTCGCGCGTCGTCGGACTTCGCCAGTCGCGCGGCCCATCCGTCGCGATACAGCTCCTCGAACTCGTCGGCCTGCCGGCCAGCCACGTTGTGGGTCTCGTGCACGAACAGCATCCGCCGGACCGTACTTGCGGAGTAGGAACCCGCGCTCGCTGCGACGAAGCAATCCACCATGTTCATCGCACCGACGCTCGTGATGGTCGCGCTTGCGATCGCCGCCCTTCTCGGAAGCGTGGCCGTGACCTTGGGCGATGTCGCGGCGACCCTGCCCGGCGGGGGCGCGACGGTTCCGGCGGCCTGCGTACAGGTTCCCGTCGTGGCCGATGCGCAACTGCAGGCGGGTTACTGCCCCTGACCTCGGTGCGCCCGACGTCACACCGCGATGTGACGCCGGGCATGGGAGCGCGTCGGACGCGTCCCTACCGTGCAACTCAGAACGTCAACAACGACTACTGAGTTAAGGGGCACACAATGAACAAGCAAGTGCGCATCGCAATGATCATGCTCGCCGGTCTGGTCTCGGGTCTCGTCGGCCCGGCCGTCATCCAGATGAGCAACCAAGTCGCGGGCTGCGATCTCGTGGCCGGATGCGGCGTGTCCGACGGCATCGGCGGGCGCATGCTGGGCGATCAGCCGCTCGGCGACATGACCGTTAGCGACGTCGCGACCTAACTCGGCGCCGCGTACATCAACGAGCCCGGCGTAGTTAGCAGCTCGCCCGACTCGAGCCAGGTCTTGAGTCCCGAAAGGATCATCGGCCAACCGCCGTAGAGCTGGTTGTTGGCGCCTTCGCGAAGCTGGTCGTGGGTGACGGTCAAGCAGCACGAGTCGTCGCCGATCTTCTGGATCTCCCACGTGACGCGCGAGAAACCTTCCGCTTTCACGTCGTCGCCCCACAGGGCCCGCATCGACTGCACCAACCTGTGCGGCGGATCGACCTCGAGGTTCTCGCCTTCGCCAAGCGGTACGCCGTCGGGCGTCGCCATCTCGTAGCGCGACCCGTTGGTGAACTCGCTCGTGACGATCGCGCCGAACTGGTACTTGCTGCGCGCGTTCGCGTCGGTGATCGCGTGCCACAGCGCCTCGGGCGTGGTGCGGATGTAGATCTCGTAGACCTTTTCCATTGTCTTCTCCAAGTCAGTCTTGAGGTCGCTGAGACCAGCGACCCAGGGTTCGGCGTACTTGCTGACCCACCGGTCGTGCACGAGGCGGATCGGAACGGGATTGAGGAAGTGCAACTTCTCCCGTCCCCGTCGTTTCGTGACCACTAGGCGGGCTTCCTCGAGGATCTTCAGATGTTTCATCACGCCATACCGGCTCATCGCGAACCGCTCCTCGAGTTGGCCTTGCGTCTGTCCGTCTTGACGGAACAACTCGTCCAAGAGTTCGCGCCGGGTGGGGTCGGCGAGCGCTCGGAAGACGACGTCCATCACCAGGTAAGTTATGTGACCTTTTGGTCACATGTCAAGGTAACTTTGGGCGAGGAGGATTAGAACCGTGGGTGTGCTGCGACGGGCGTTGGCTTCGAAGAACCAGCCGAACGTGATGCTTTCCTTGCTCGTGCTTGACCTCGCGCTCAACGCGGTCGCACCGAAAGCGATGCTCGACAAGCACTACGAACATCTGCGGGTACAGCCCGCGTTGCGCCCGCTCTTGAATCCGATCAAAGCGGCCAGCGCGGTCGGCTTCCTTGCCGGCAAGAAATGGCCCAAGTTCGGCGTGCTCACCGCCGCCGCGACCGTTGTCTACTTCGTGTGCGCGTTCGGCTACCACCGTCGCGTCCGCGACAACCTGGTCATCACCGCGCCCGCGGTGCTCTACGGAGGCGTGGCCGCGCGCGCCCTGGCCCAGTTTTTTGTCCGCTCGCGCCGGGCATAGCGCGCAGCCTCCGTTCCTCTCCCACCGTGATGTCGGATTTCCGCCAGTCCGTGCAAGCGCGACCTGTCACGCTGTTCGTATGTACGAGGACTTCGACCGCTGCTATCGCGCGGTGCAATCGAAGGACGCCCGATTCGATGGCTGGTTCGTCACCGCCGTTCTGACCACCAAGATCTATTGCCGGCCGAGTTGTCCGGTCCGCCCGCCGTACGCCAAGAACATCCGGTTCTATCCGACAGCCGCCGCCGCGCAGCAGGCCGGGTTCCGCGCCTGCAAGCGCTGCCGGCCCGACGCGTCGCCGGGTTCGCCCGAGTGGAACCTGCGCACAGACATGGTCGGGCGCGCCATGCGACTGATCGCCGACGGCGTGGTCGACCGCGAGGGCGTTACGGGTCTCGCGGCGCGGGTCGGCTACTCCACGCGACAACTCGAGCGTCACCTGATCGCCGAAGTGGGCGCGGGGCCGCTCGCGGTTGCCCGGGCCCAACGCGCGCAGACGGCGCGACTTTTGATCGAGACCACCGAGCTGCCGTTCAGCGAAGTCGCCTTCGGCGCCGGGTTCGCCAGCATCCGTCAGTTCAACGACACGGTCCGCCTGGTTTTCGACGGTTCCCCGACGCTGCTTCGTCGCCAGGCGCGCAAGCGCGGCACGACGGCCACGCCGGGCGCGCTCAGCTTCCGCCTGCCGTTTCGCAAGCCGTTCACGGCCGAAGGCGTCTTCGGCCACCTCGTAGGTGTCGGTATCCCTGGCGTCGAGGAGTACCGCGACGGCGCCTACCGGCGGTCGCTGCGGTTGCCCAACGGCACCAGCGTGGTGTCGCTCACGCCCACACCGGATCACGTGCTGTGCCGCATCGCCTTGGACGAAGTCCGTGATCTGCCTTCGGCGATCGCGCGTT
Organism: uncultured Actinomycetes bacterium; assembly: GCA_963769985.1. Taxonomy (GTDB): domain Bacteria; phylum Actinomycetota; class Acidimicrobiia; order Acidimicrobiales; family JACCXE01; genus JACCXE01. Next base: position 245,208 of record CAVYNR010000012.1, read on the forward strand.
GTCGCCGCATGCTCGACCTGGATGCCGATCCCGAAGCGGTCGACGAAGCGCTGTCTCAGGACAAGCGCATGCGCCCCGTCATCTTGAAGAACGCCGGTTCGCGCATCCCGCGCACCGTCGACGAAGCCGAGATGGCGGTGCGCACGGTGATCGGCCAGCAGATCTCGACCGCCGCAGCCCGCACGCACGGCGCGCGCCTCGCGCAAGCGGGCGGCACAACGATCGAGGATCCAGGTGGAGGCATCACCCATCTGTTCCCGACCGTCGACCAGCTGGCACAGATCGATCCGTCGATATTGAAGATGCCCGAGGCGCGTCGTCGCTCGTTCATGTCACTCGTGCATGCGCTCGCCGACGAATCCGTCGTGCTCGACGCGGGCGCCGACTGGTGGCGGGCGCGCGAACAACTACAGGCGCTGCCCGGGATCGGCCCGTGGACTGTCGAGATGATCGCGTTGCGCGCGCTCGGCGACCCGGACGCGTTCCCTTCAACCGACATGGGTGTGGTCAAAGCGGCGCGCCGCCTTGGCATCACCGGCGACGTAGGCGCGTACGCCCACGACAAGTGGCGACCGTGGCGGTCCTACGCCGTGCAGTACTTGTGGTCCACCGGTGACCACGCCGTCAATCACTTCCCACCGAAAGGCATCTCGTGACTAAAGCGGTTTCGAAAAATTCTGGCGTGACCCGCAGCCGCACCATCGACAGCCCCGTCGGTCCCATAACCCTGGGCGGCCACGACGTGCTGACACAACTCGTCATGCACGAGCAGCGTCACGCACCACCCGACATCGGGGACTGGTCCGAGGACAAAAACGCGTTCGGCGACGCCGTCGACCAGCTGAAGGCGTACTTCGAGGGCGACCTGCACGAGTTCGACATCGAGATGCAGTTAGACGGCACCGAGTTCCAGCAACGCGTCTGGCAGGGCTTGCAAGAGATCCCCTACGGCCAGACGTGGTCCTACGGCCAGCTCGCCGAGCACATTGGGGCGCACAATGCCCAGCGCGCCGTGGGGCTGGCCAACGGCCGCAACCCGATCGCGATAATCGTGCCGTGCCACCGCGTGATCGGCTCGAGCGGCAAGCTCGTCGGCTACGGCGGCGGCCTCGATCGCAAGGGCTGGCTGCTCGCGCTCGAAGGCGCCCTGAACGCGCCGCGTCTGCTTTAGATCGATGCGGGCGCGAGCTCGCCCGTGTGCACGTCGAACATGAAGCCGGCGACCTCGACCTCGTCGGCGATGAAGGGACAGGCGCGGATGCGAGCGATGTCGTCGCGCAGCGCGGCACTCTGATCCGCCATCACGAAGAACTCGACGTTCGACGCATCGGCGCCACGACTCGTTCCGATCCGCTGACGCAGCTCGTCGTCGGTCGAACCAGTCATTGCGCAATCGGTGTGCTGGACCACGCAGATGCGAGTGACGGCGAGCAGGTTGGTAGCCAGGATGAGCGAGCGGAGCGCGTCGTCGGTCACGCGCGCGCCGGCGTTTCGCAGGATCTTGGCGTCGCCCGGCACCAATCCGAGCATCCGGAGGGGATCGATGCGCGAGTCGATGCAGGTCAACACGGCTAGCCCGCGCGCCGCCTTGCCAGCCACGCCCGAGTCGTGAAACTGGTCGCGATAGCGACGGTTGGCCTCAAGGAGGTCGTCGAACATTGCGCTGGTTTCTACTATGGCCAGGTGCGGGCACTCGCGGCGCTGGTCGCGCTCATGGCGGTAGCGGTCGTGGTGGTCGTGGTGCGTCCGCCGATTTCGGACCCCGCGCTCGCGCACGAACTCATTCGCATGGCGCGTCAGGACACGGCGGCTCGGAGCGACGCGTTGGCCGCGGCCACCGGCCTCCAAGACGCGAGCCTGGCCGAGATCGGCGAGCGCCTCCTCGACGCCGGCGACGATGTCGCCGCGATTGAAGCGGCCAATCTCGCCCGTATGAAAGAGATCGTCCGCGACCACGGGTGGCCCGATCGACGCGAGGTCGGCCGGGAAGGCGCGCACTCAGCGTGGCTTGTCGTCTCCCGTGGCCGCGATGTAGCGCTGCAGGAGCAAGCGCTCGCACTCATGCAGCGCGACGCCAAGCACGTGGACTCGGGTGACGTGGCGTTCCTCGTCGACCGCATCGCGGTGGCCAAGGGTCAACCGCAAACCTACGGCACGCAGTTCACTTGCGTCGACGGCGCGTGGCGGTTCGCCACGCCCGTGCAAGGCAACCCCGACATGTTCCGCGAGGCGCGCCGCACCGCGGGTCTCGAGTCGTTCAACCTCAACTTCCGCGATCTCGAGTTGAACTTTGGGCCCTGCCGGTCGCAGTCGACCGATGAGTACCAGGTTGTGGTGAAGCCGCCCCTTCTCGGGCCGTAGCTATGAGCCACGCGGCGTGGCACCTAGGGCGCAACCGCCACCCGCGTGCCGGCGGGCCCGCGGGTGTACGCGTAAAAGCCACCGTCTCCGGCGCCGTTGGCGTCGAACACGCGAATGTGGGGGTCGCCACTGGTCTGCGGACCGGTGACGATCTCATTGCCGCCGCTGTTGTTCGCGTCACCGACAGCCACCATCGCGCCACCGGCGAAGTCCGGCGCGTAGGCGTAGAAGCCGGCGCCAATGGGTGTACCGCCGGCGTTGAACACGCGAATGTGCGGACCGCCGCCCGGGCCAGGCCCGGTCACGATCTCGGCGTTGCCGTCGCCCAGCAGGTTGGCGGCGGCGACGTTGACGCCGCCGGGGAAGTTCGGCGCGTAGGCGTAGAAACCGCCGAGCGGTGAGCCAGTAGCGCTGAACGTACGCACGTGCGGACTGCCGCCCGCGCCCGTGCCCGTGATGATCTCGGCCTTCCCGTCGCCGGTGAAGTCCGCCGCCGCGACAGATACGCCGCCCGAGAACCCAGGGTCGTACGCGTAGAAGCTGGCGAGTTCCGCGATGGCGTCGCCGCCGACAATCGTGAACACACGCACGTGCGGGCCGCCGCCCGGACCCGCACCCGCGACGATGTCGTCGTTGCCGTCGCCGTTGACGTCACCAACCGCGACCGACACGCCGCCCGCGAACGCGCCGAACGGCGAGACCGAGAGCAGCGATTGTCCGTTCAGGTCGGCCACGTTGACGGCTGAGGCGGGACGCGGGCCGCTCCCCGAGACGATGTCGAGCGAAAGGTCGTCGTCGACCGCGCCGACCGCGATCGACGATCCCCACATCCAGTCGTCGACGTAGAAGTTGGTGTCGTTGATAGCTCCGGTCGCGCCGAGTCCCTTCACGTGGGCGCGGCAGGGAATGGTCGTGTCGCTGTCCGCGGGTACAAAGCCGAACCCGCACGCGCCCGATCCGAGAGACGTGAACACCGTCGATGACGAGTTGGTCGTTTTGGAGGTCGACGCGAACGGTTCGCGCTTGGTCTGAAACGAACTGAAGCCGCACGTGACCACGACTTCCAAGTCGATCGGGTCTTCCGGCGGGAACTGCAAGCTCGTCGATATGTCGTTGGTCAGCGACGCGAAGAAGTTGCCGTTCGGACCAACCTCGAAGCTCGTCGAGTCGATGGGCGGCGCGAGAGCATCGGAGCGCACCGGGAACTGCAACGACGCGAACCCGTTGTTCGCGTTCGGACAATTCCCGCTGATCGATATGTCGGTACCTGGTGGTCCACCCACCGGACTGTGGGTGAACGTCAACGTCGCCGCTGAGGCGACCGACGGAGACAGGCCGACGAACAACGAGGTGGCGGACACGAACATGAGAATGCGGCGGGGCGGGCGCATGGTCGCGAGCGTATGACTAGAGAGCGCGGGCGGCTTCGATGACGGCGGGAACGATGTCGTCCCAGTCGGCGTCGGGTTGGCGCGTCACGGTCACGAAGTCAACGACGCCGAACACGGAGGCCACGCCGGGCACGGCGAGCAACGCCTGACCAAACGCGCTCCGCTTCGAGGTCGTCGGGCACATTCGTGTCGAGCGTGAATTTCATCGCGTTGGGGTTTGGGGTCGGGGACGGCGAGGCAGAGGCCATGGCCCACGTTTTACCCTGTACGAATGGCGGACGAACTCGAGCGCATCGGATTCCTTGCCGACACGCACAGCGCGAAGAACGATGGAAGCGACCTACCTGACTCGGTGTTAAAGGCGTTCAAGGGCGTCGACTTGATCGTCCACCTCGGCGACATCGGCAAGAAGGCGATCCTTCCGCGTCTCGGCGCGGTGGCGCCGGTGATGGTGCCGTCCGAGGACCGAAAGGGGTACATCCGCGTCGACGGCGCGGGCGGCGTCGTCAAGGCCATCGGCGACGCGGTGGCGGTCGGCCTCTGCTTCAACCTCGCCAACCCAGACAAGAAGATCGTCGTCGGCGACTCGGCGATCGAGTTCCCCGCCGACTTCGACAAATGCATGCACCGTCGGTTCAAGCAACCGGTCGGCGTCGTCGCGTTCGCGGCGACGCATCGCGCCATGGAGCAGCGTCACGAAGGTGTGCTGTTTTTTAACCCCGGCAGCCCGACGTTGCCGATCGAGGCGCCGGGCACTGTGGCCATCCTCGACGTGTCGAAGAAGGCGCCGAGCGTGAAGATGGTTCCCCTTTAGGGTGACGATGTGGACGAGCGCTATCAGGCCGAGACGACGGCGATAAAGCGCGACAGCGGCATCACCATCACCTATCGCCGACGGCTACGTCGCCCACTTCGACTTGATGACGCTGCGCCTCGGTTGCGCGTGCGCCGGCTGTCGTGGAATGCGCGAGCAGGGCCGCGAGGTGTGGCCGTCGCCCACGAGCCCGCTGCCGTTGCGGATCGACGACGCGGAACTCCACGGCGCGTGGGGGTTGCGGATCACGTGGAACGACACCACGCCACCGGCATCTTCCCGTTCGAAGCGCTACGCGAACTGGCACGAGGCCAGCTCCGCCGGCGAGTTCAGCGCGCTACGCCAACCAGGCGTAGCGCCACGTGACGCCATACCCAAAGGTATGCAACGATGCGCCTCATGGCTAAGCAGATCCCGCTCGTCGACTACTTGGTGCTCGGCGACAACCCTCATCTTCAGGGCACAAGTGCACGTCGTGCGGCGCCGTGTTCTTCGACCGCCGCAACGCCTGCGCATCGTGCTTCGCCACCGAGTTCAAGCCGGACGAGGTCGCCAACGAAGGCATACTGCGCACGTTCACGATCGTGTCGCTCGCGGCGCCGGGCATTCCCGTGCCGTTCGTGGCCGGCGTCATCGACTGCGACGGCGTCGTCGGTGCGCGGCAACGTCATCAACACCGAGCCCGATCCCGATCACGTGCAGACCGGCATGAAGGTCCGCCTCGCCACCTATGTGGTCGGCACCGACGACGACGGCACCGAGGCCATCGGCTTCGGCTACGAGCCCATTTCTTAAGGAGAACGAACATGGCTACTGACGACATCTACATCCTCGGCATCACATGACGAAGTTCGGCAAGCACCCCGACAAGGACATCATCGACCTTGCGTCTGAGGCCGCGCTGGCTGCGCATCGCCGACGGCGGCATGTCGATGAAGGAGATCGGCATCCTCGGCTTCGGCAACCTGATGGGCGCGGAACACCGGCCAGATGCTGCAGAAGCAGATCGGCCAGACCGGCATCCCCGTCTACAACGTGTGCAACGCCTGCGCGACCGGCGCCACCGCGTTGCGCACCGCGATCATGGCGATCAAGGCGGGCGAGACCGACTGCGGCCTCGCCGTCGGCGTCGAGAAGCTCGCCGGCGCGGGCCTGCTCGGTGGCGGCGGCGGCGCGCAAGAGCGACAAGAAGGAGTACAAGCCGTCGGGTCGCTACGGCTCGGTCGCGAACACCGACGGTCGCATCGGCACCAACACGATGCCGGGCGTGTTCGCGCAGATCGGCATGGAGTACGGCCACAAGTACGGCGGCACGTCCTTCGAGCTGTTCGCCAAGATCAGCGAGAAGAACCACGCGCACTCCACGCTGAATCCGCTCGCGGCGTACACGAAGAAGATGACGCTCGAAGAGATCATGGGCGACGTGATGATCGCCTACCCGAATACGCGGCCGATGTGCTCGGCCAACTGCGACGGTGCGGCCGCCGCGGTCGTGGTCAGCGGCACGAAGCTCAAGACGCTGTCGCTCGAGCAGCAGCGCCGCGCCGTCAAGGTCAGCGCGTCGATCCTCACGACCGACCCGTACGAAGAGGCGTGCCAGGTGCTGCCCGACGTCAACCAGCTGACGAAGAACGCGGCCAAGCAGGCCTACGAGCAGGCCGGTGTCGGTCCGTCGGATCTCAACCTCGTCGAGCTGCACGACTGCTTCGCCACCGCCGAGCTCGTGCACTACGACAACCTCGGTCTGTGCGAAGAGGGCGGCGCGGCCGACTTCTTCAACTCGGGTGCCACGTGGCGTGACGGCAAGACGCCGGTGAACGTGTCGGGCGGTCTCGAGTCGAAGGGTCATCCGATCGCCGCGACCGGCATCGCCAACATCTGGGAGGTCTGCCATCACCTGCGCGGTGAAGCCGGCGACCGTCAGATCGAAGGCGCCAAGGTCGGCCTCGCCCACGTCATCGGCCTCGGCAACGCGTGCGGCATGCACATTCTCGAGAAGAGCGGCTGTCTAATTCGATCAGTCGCGTTTCCGAAGCAGTACTGGTATCCGGTCTGCCAGTCGAAGGACCTTCGGCGCAACAAGCCGGTTGCCATCAGCATGATGGACGAGCCGCTGGCGGTCTTTCGAGACGCCGGCGGCTCGCCGCGTGCGGTGCTCGACCGTTGCCCGCACCGCAACGCCGCGCTGTCGGACGGGCGCGTCGCCGACGACGGCTGCATCGAGTGCCCGTACCACGGGTGGCGCTTCGACGGTGCGGGCGAATGCCGCGCCGTGCCCGGTCTGTACGAAGGCGACGCCGCGGCCGCGACGGCGCGCAACGTCGTGTCGCACGCCGCCACCGAACGTCGACGGGTTCGTGTGGGTGTGGGCCGCGGCCGAACGCGGACGCCGACGCGTGAACCGTTCGCCATGCCCGACTTGCTGCACGGCGAAGGTCGCAGGCGGAAGAAGTGGCAGGTCGGCCAAGTCGTGTTTCCCGTGCGACCTCGATGCGACGTTGCACGCCGCGCTGGAGAACACGCTCGACGTGCCGCACACCGCGTTCCTGCACAAGGGCATCTTCCGCGGCAAGCGGCTGAAGGAACTGACCGCGGTGCGCCGCGACTTCGACGGCGGCGTCGAGGTCGAGTTCATCGGCGAGCCCGTCGGCCTCGGACCCATCCAAGGCGGCCCGTTCGCGAAGAAGACGTTCCAACACTGGGACCGCTTCGTGATGCCGTGCGTGGCGCAGGTCGAGTACCGCGTCGACGACTGGTTCGAGATCTTCAACAACGTGATCCACGTGCCGCTGTCGCCGACGGTGACGCGCGCGTGGTTCGTGTTCCGGTGGTGGACGCCGCTGCCGGCGCGGCTGCTCGCGCCCATCGTGAGCGCGCAAGGTCGCATGGTGCTTGCGTCAGGACAAGAAGGCGATGGCGGCGCAGTCGCGGAACATCGACCGCTTCGGCGGCGAACGTTTCGCGTCGACCGACCTCGACCTGTTGGGCGCCGCGATCTGGCGGCTGCTCCGTCAAGCCGAAAGAGCAGAAGACCGCAAGGCCTCCGCGCTCGACGACACACTCAAGGAAGGCGCGCCGAACCTCACGTTCAAGGCGTAAGCGAGCGGAGCCGGTAACCGGCGCCGGCCTCGGTGATCAGCGACCGCGGACGCGCGGGATCGGGCTCCAGTTTGCGACGTAGCTGGGCCATGTAGACGCGGAGGTAGTTCGTCTCCGTCGAGTAACCGGGACCCCAAACCTGCTGCAGCAGCTCGCGCTGGGTCACGAGTTTGTCGTGATGACGCGCCAAGGTCTCGAGGATGTGCCACTCGGTTGGGGTGAGCCGCGATCTCCCCGGCGGAGTTGCGTACTTGCCGCGCCGCGAGGTCGACGGTGAAATCCGCGGTTTCAACCGCGGGCTCGTCCGCGATGGGCGCAGCGCGCCGGGTGGCGGCACGGACGCGGGCGAGTAGCTCTTCGATGGCGAACGGTTTCGTGACGTAATCGTCCGCGCCAGCATCGAGCGCTGCGACCTTCTCGCGCTCGGAGTCGCGTACGGACAACACGATGATCGGCACCTTGCTCCAGCCTCGAATGGCTTCGATCACCTCGACACCGCTGATGCCGGGCAGGCCGAGGTCGAGAATGACGAGATCGGGCTGCGTGGTCGCTGCCAACGAAAGGGCGGCTTCGCCGCTGTCGGCGGTCTCGACGTCGTAGCCGCGCACCTGGAGATTCGTTACGAGCGCTCGCACGATCTGCGGTTCGTCGTCGACCACGAGGATCTTGGTCACGGCACTGCCACCGGCACCAGGACGCGAAAGGTCGAGCCGCCACCGGGCGTTTCCTCCACGAGCAATTCGCCGTCCATGGCCTTCACGAATCCGCTTGCGATCGCGAGGCCCAGCCCGACGCCGCCACTCCCGCGATCACCCAACCGTTGGAACGGCTGAAAGATTTGCTCGCGCGCGTCGACCGGCACACCGGGCCCGTGATCCACGACGCGCAGCTCCAGGTCCGGCACCGTCATACGCGCCGACAGTGTCACTGGTTGATCGGGCGGTGACCAGTGCAGCGCGTTGGCCGATCAGGTTTGCGATGGCCCGCTCGAGCAGACCGGGGTCGACGTGCGCGAGGGGAAGGTCCTCGGGAACGTCGACGATCACGTGGTTGGCGACCGCACCGAGGCTGTCGATGGCGTTGGCGACAACCTCTTCGAGGCCCACCGCGTAACGCACAAGCTCCAGGGCACCGGTTTGGAGTCGACTCATGTCGAGCAGGTTGCCCACCAATTGGTTGAGCCGATCGGTGTCGGCCTCGATCGCGCCGAGAAACTCCGCCACCTCGCCATCGGACCAAGCCACGTCGTCGGCGCGCAGGCTCGAGACCGACGCTTTGATGGACGCGAGCGGGGTTCTCAGATCGTGTGACACCGCGTTGAGTAACGCCGTACGAAGCTCGTTGCCTGCTTCTAACGCCACGGCTTCCGAGCGCACCGCGGCCGACTCGGTGGCGTTGCGATCGGCGACGGTCACATACAGAGCCACGACCGCGGCGACGACGAGAAACACGACGAGGGCGAGGACGTGCTCGCCTTCCGCGATCGTGAGTGTGTGGTACGGCGGCGTGAAGAAGAAGTTGACGAGGCCGAACGCGAGTACCGCCGCCGCGGATGCCGGCCACACCCCTCCGACGGAGGCGGTTGCGACCACGACCAGCAGGTAGAGCAGCACCGCGCTTTCGACCGCCAAATCGTCGCGGAACGGCGCAAGGCAGACGGTCATCCCCGCGAGTCCGACCACGGCCACAAGTGCTCCCAGGCGTTGTCGACGCGCAGAAAGGCCGGGCACCGGCCCATCTTGACGATATTTTGACACGCTCGGGGTGGTCCTTAGCAGCGCCTTGACGCGCGCGGCGGTCACGGTTAGGTCGTGCTCACGCTCACCAAGCGCATGCTCATCGGCAAGCCGCTGGCGACGTCGGAGTCCGACCATCAACGGTTGCCAAAGTCGATCGCTCTTGCGACGTTCTCGTCCGACGCGATCTCGTCCACTGCGTACGCGACAGAAGAAATCCTCTTTGTCACCGCGGTCGGCGCGTCGAGCCTCGCCCTCGGACTGTCGAAGCTGGTGCCGCTCGCGATGGTCGTAGCCATCCTGTTGGCGATCGTGTCCGTGTCCTACCGCCAAACGATCTTCGCGTATCCGAGCGGCGGCGGGTCCTACATCGTGAGCCGCGAGAATCTCGGCGAGAACCCGTCGCTGGTCGCGGGGGCATCGCTGCTGGTCGACTACATCCTCACCGTCGCGGTTTCGATCTCGTCGGGGGTGGCGGCGATTCTTTCCATTCCTTCGTTCCACGGGCTCTCGGACCTGCGGGTGCCACTGTGCGTCGGACTCGTCCTGCTCGTCACCGTCGCCAACCTGCGCGGCATCAAGGAATCGGGCCGCGCCTTCGCGGTGCCGACTTACGTGTACATCGTGGCGATCAGCGCGATGGTCATCTACGGGCTGTTCCGTGTCTTTTCTGGCGACTATCAACGGGTGCCGTTCGACCCGGAACGAGCGGAACACGTCGCCGAGGTCGGTGGTTCTCTCACGCTGTTTCTCCTCCTACGCGGCTTCTCCTCCGGCGCCGTGGCCCTCACCGGGGTAGAAGCGATCTCCAACGGCGTGCCTGCGTTCAACAAGCCGGAGTCACGCAACGCGGCGACAACGTTGACCTTGATGGCCGTGATCCTCGGCTCGCTGTTCCTCGGCCTGTCGATTCTCGCGAGCCGGTTGCATCCGTTCCCGACGCACTTGGAAACCGTGAACTCGCAAATGGCGCGGCGTGCTCTTCGGCGAGTCGCCCATCTACTGGGTGATCCAGCTGTCGACGTGCGCGATCCTGATTCTCGCGGCAAACACCGCGTTCGCCGACTTCCCGCGGTTGTCGTCGATCATCGCTCGGGACGGGTACCTGCCACGCCAATTCGGGAGCCGTGGCGATCGACTGGTGTTCTCGAACGGGATCGTCTTCCTGGCCGTCGCCGCCAGCGTGCTCATCATCATCTTCGGCGGCGTCGTAACCGCCCTGATCCCGCTGTACACGATAGGGGTGTTCACCAGCTTCACGCTCAGCCAGAGCGGCATGGTCCGCCATCACCTGCGTTTGCGGGAACCGGCGTGGCGTCGGAACGTGGTCATCAACGGCGTCGGCGCGGCGGCGACGTTCATTGTCACGCTGATCGTCGCGATTACGAAGTTCACGAAGGGCGCGTGGGTGCCCATCGTCGTTGTCCCGCTCGTGATCCTGCTGTTCAAATCGATTAGCCGCCACTACCGGGGCGTGAGCGAGGGCATCCAGATTGAGCCGAGCGAGCTGCCGCCTCGCCCGAGCGAGCACACCTTCGTCGTGCTTGTGGGCCGGGTCCACCGCGGCGTCGCGGAGGCGGTGCAGTACGCGCGCTCACTTCGCCCCCACCACATCGTGGCGTTGCACATCGCCGACGAAGACGTCGATCACGCGCAGGTAGAGCGGGACTGGGCCCGGTTCAACTTCGACATCCCGTTGGAGATCGTGGACTCGCCGTATCGCGAGCTCACCGCGCCCGTGAGCCGCTACTTGGACCGACTGGAGGCGCGCTGGACGAGCGACCGGCTCACCGTGGTCATTCCGGAGTTCGTCGTGGGCGTGCGCAGCGTCACGAATCTGCTTCACGGTCAAAGCGGTTTGGCGCTGAAACTGTCCTTGCTCGGGCGGCCGAACACCGCGGTCCTGTCGGTGCCGTTCCACGTCGGCACACCCTCGAATGGGCACTTGGCGAACGGGACGGCGGCGGCGGCCAAACGGGCGCCGCGGGTCGCGCCGTCCCACGAACTCGCCCGGATTCGTCGCGCGTCGCGCGTCGCCGCGGTCGCGCCGTCCGACCAACGGATCGCGTCAGTTGAGGTGCGCACCCACGTCAAGCTGACCGGCGAGATCACCGGAGTGCAGGTTGTGCCGAATCTGAGCAGCCCGTGGCTCGAACTGACCGTCGACGACGGATCGGACTCATTCGTCGCGATGTATACCGGGCGGCGTTCCATCCCAGGGATGCAGCCGGGCCGCGTCGCCGGAATTCGAGGGCGTGTTGCGCGACGACCGCGGTCGACGAGTGATGCTCAACCCCGCCTACACGCTGCTGGCCAATTAGCGGAGGAGCTGGCGCATAGACGCGTGATTCTTGGCATTCTCGACGTAGTGCTCGGCGCTGAGCGCAAGGCCATGGCGGGCTCGGTCGTCGAGTTCGCGCACGACCTTCGCCGGGACACCGGCGACGAGCACTCCCGCGGGAATCTCCTGACCCTCCTTGACGAGCGCACCCGCTGCTACCAGCGACTGTGCGCCGACAACCGAACGGTTCAAGACGGTGGCGTGAAGTCCGATCAGGCAGCCATCGCCAAGCGTGGCTCCGTGGATCATCGCGGCGTGGCCGATCGTCACGCCCTTGCCGACCCGCAGCGGGATCCCCGGATCCGTGTGCATCACGGTCAGGTCTTGCACGTTCGAACCAGCACCGATCGTGATCGTCTCGAACTCGCTGCGCAACACGCATCCGTACCAAACGCTGGCGCCGGCGTCGAGCACGACGTTGCCGACAATCGTGGCGTTCTCCGCTACCCACGCATCGGGATGAATTTGCGGCGTGAACTCACCGAAGGAGTAGACGGGCATCGGCGCAGGTTACGAAACCTCGTGCATGATGCGGTGATGCCGACTCTGTTGGAAGAAGCGAGAGCGCTCCAAGAGCGGACGGTCACGTTGCGGCGTCAGCTGCACGCTCATCCCGAACTGGCGCTGGAGCTGCCGTTGACCCAGGAGCGCGTGGCCGACGAGTTGGCCGACTTGCCGCTATCGGTCACGCGGGGTGCGGGCTGCACGTCGCTCGTCGCCGTGCTCGAAGGCGCCGAACCCGGGCCAACGGTCTTGCTGCGCGGCGACATGGACGCCTTGCCGATGCCCGAGGACACGGGGCTTGACTTCGCCTCTGCCGTCAAAGGCGTCATGCACACGTGCGGCCACGACGCCCACACGGCAATGCTGGCCTCGGCCGCTCGGCTGCTGTGTGATCGACGCGGCGAGCTCGCGGGGAGGGTGTTGTTCATGTTCCAGCCCGGTGAGGAGGGTGGCTTCGGCGCCCGGGTGATGCTCGAGAACGGCTTGTTCGACGTGATCGGCCGTCCCGACGCCGCCTTCGCGCTTCACCAGTCGCCGTCGATGCCCAATGGGATGGTCGGACTGAAACCGGGAGCGATCATGGCGGCCACGAACAACTTCCTGATCCGCGTCGTCGGCAAAGGCGGCCACACGTCGATGCCGCATCTGGCGGTGGATCCCATCCCGCCGGCCTGCGAGATCGTCTCCGCGATGCA
>CAVYNR010000013.1:0-61384 GCA_963769985.1 uncultured Actinomycetes bacterium
TCGAGCGGATACGTCGCCAGAAGCGGCACTCGCAGCCGGCCATCGCCGAGCAGCGACACTGCGTGTCGTTCCAGCCGACGGGCTGCATCGGCTTTTGCTTCGAGCGGCCGGGCGCGCAACGTTGATCCATAGATCGCGGCGCGCTTGCGCATCAGCTCCAGCAAGTTCAGCGCCGCGCTGAAGCCCGCTCCCACGCCGATGACGCTGATGCGTCCGCCGATCGCCAGCGCCGCCAAATCCGATTCGATGTTGGGTCCGCCGACCAACTCGAGGATCACGTCGAAACTCTCGGTGGTCCCCGCGAACTCGTCAGGGGTGATCACCGCGTCAGCGCCGAGCGCGCGCAGCGCCGAGTGACGGTTCGTATCGCGCACGGTTGCGGTCACGTGCGCACCCGCCGCGTGGGCGAGCTGGACGGCCGCGGTGCCGACGCCGCCGGCGGCACCGTGGACGCACACCCGCTCGCCCATGCCGAGGCCGCACTGGGTGAACAGCGCGTCGTGCGCGGTCATGAACGCTTCCGGGAAGCCGCCCGCGACCGCCCACTCCACGGCGTCGGGCACCGGCATCAGGACGCGCTCGTGCACCACGCAGTGCGTTGCTTGCGCACCTCCTCCGACCACTGCCATCACGCGATCGCCCACCGCGAAACGGCTCGCCCCGCCGCCCAACGCGACTACGTCGCCCGCCAACTCCATCCCGGGGATGTCGGCGGGCGACCCCGGCGGCGCGGGATAGAGACCGCGGCGCTGCATCAAGTCGGCGGCATTGAGGCCGGCGGCGCGCACGCGTACGAGCACCTCGTCGACGCCCGGTGCCGGGTCGGAACGCTCCTCGACCACGAGGACTCCGTCGGTTTGGATGGCAACGCAGCGCACGAGCGAGCAAGGTAGGCGACCTATGGGAACCCTTGACGGCAAAGTTGCGTTCGTAACGGGCGGCGGATCAGGCATTGGCTATGCGGTGCTGCAGAAGCTGGCCGATGAAGGCGCGACGGTCGTCGTCGGCGACCGAAACACGGCGGCGGCGGAAGCGGTGGCGAAGGAACTCGACGGGCGCGCCGTCACCCTCGACGTCGGCGTACCCACAGACTGGGACGCGGCGATGGCGTCGATCCGCGACAACGAAGGCGGACTCGACCTCGTCCATCTCAACGCCGGCGTTACCACGGGTGAGAGCGATCTGACCAAGCTGACCGAGGAGCAGTACCGCCGCATCATGGGCGCCAACGTCGACGGCGTTGTGTACGGCATGCGCGCGGTGTTGCCGCTGTTGGTCGAGCGCGGCCGCGGCTCGATCGTCGCCACGGCGTCACTCGCGGGTGTCATCGCCTTTTCCAACGACCCGATCTACGCACTCACCAAGCACGCGGTGATCGGCCTCACCCGGTCCGCCGCCAACCAGTGGGCCGATCGGGGCATCAGGATCAACGCGATCTGTCCGGGCATCGTGGACACACCGTTGCCGGGGGAGGAAGCCAAGGCGATGCTGCGCGCCGCCAACTTCCCGTTGATCGAGCCCTCAGAAGTAGCCGACGCCGTCTACGAGCTGATGACGGAGGGCGAACCCGGCGCCGCCCACATCATCCAGGCAGGCACAGGCGGCATCCCGTACCGGTTCCACAACGTTCCCGGACCCCGTCGCGACGGGGGCGAGCACCGCAAGCCGCCCGGGCTGGCCGATTAGCCGGCCAAGGCGCGCCGTGGCGCCACGACGCACGCCAGCGCCGTCGTGACCGGAACGGCGGCGACAAGCCCAATGCTGCCCACCAGCGTTCGGACGAGCTCGGTTGCCATCAGCTCGCCGTTGGCGACGGTGCCCAACGACTGCTCGGACAGCACGAAGAGCAACAGCAACGGCATCGACGCACCGGCGTAGGCCAGCGCCAGCGTGTTGACCGTCGACGCGATGTGGTCGCGTCCGATGCGCAGCGCCGACCGATAGAGCTGGCGCGGCGCCATTGCCGGGTTCGCGGCGCGCAGCTCCCACACCGCGGACGCCTGCGTGACCGTGATGTCGTCGATCGCGCCGAGTGCGCCGATGACGATGCCGCCGAGGGTGAGCCCCACGAGATCGATCCGACCATCGGCGAGGTTGACGATCGCGGCTTCGTCACTCACAAAGCCGGAGAACTTGGCGAGGCTCGTGAACACGACCGCCAACAACAACGTCAACAGCAGGCTCGCCAACGTGCCGAGTAGCGCGACGGTGGTCATCGGCCCGATGCCGTGCGACAGGTAAAGCGCGAGGAAGGCGATGGCCGACGCACCCACGACCGCGACCAGGACCGGACTTCGGCCGTCCAGGATGGCGGGCAACACGAAGACGAGCAGCACCCCCATGCTCGCCCCGAGTCCGGCGAGCGCGGCGGCGCCGCGCCAGCGTCCCAACACGATGACGGCTATCGCGAAGAGCACGGCCAGACCGAGCAGCATCGCCTTGCGCTGGCGATCAGCGAAGGAATAGACGACCTCCTCGCCGGAGTCCTCCCGATTGAGCACCAGGCGGTCGCCGCCTCCGAACTTCTCTTTGCTCGATACCGGTAGATCGATCTCGATGCGATCGCCTTTTTCAGGGCCGCTGAGTAGTTCCACCTCCGCCGCTGGGCAGATCGTCAGCGGTTCGCCGGTCTCGGAGGCCGGCCCATCGACGAGTGCGTCGACTGTCTCGCACGGCCGCTCGAGGTCCAATTCGACGATGCGAGCGTCGTACGTGGCCGCGCCAATGCCGAACTCGCGTAGCCGATTCGAAACGTCCTCGCGCGGCCACAACGCGAACATCCCGATCAACGTCAGCAACCCCAGCGCTATCGCCGCCGCGCCTAATCGCCGCCGAAAGTGTCGCGGGACGTCGGACGGCCCGGTCGGGTGGCTGTGGGTGTGCGCGCTCATGGCCGCGCAATTATCGACTGAGCATTCGCCCGACCGCGCCCATAAGTTCGTCCACGCGTTCGACGGGGTCTGCCGGTCCGCCCCCACCGTCGGTCAAACAGTGGCGGGCGTGCCCGTGCAACAGCCCTAACCCGACCTTGTCGAGCGCGGCCTGAATGGCGTTGATCTGGGTGAGGACGTCGATGCAGTAACGGTCGTCCTCGACCATGCGGGCGATACCGCGCACCTGCCCCTCGATGCGGGCGAGTCGGCGTTGGAGCTGTTCTTTGTCAGCGCTGTAGCCCCGGGTTGGGTTCATGGTTGCAAGATACCCCCCAGGGGTATAGATTGCAATCATGACCGCCACCAAGACCTACGTCGTAGCCGGCATGACCTGTGGTCACTGCGTGAGCGCGGTTACTGCCGAGGTCCAGGCCATTCCCGGTGTCACCGATGTCTCCGTCGACCTCGAGTCGGGCGCGGTCACCGTTGCCAGCGCCGACGTCGTGGACGACGCGGCCGTTCGCGCCGCGGTCGAAGAGGCCGGTTACGAGCTGCGCGCATGAACGACGTCGAACTCGTGATCGGCGGTATGACCTGCGCCTCATGCGCCGCCCGCATCGAGAAGCGCCTGAACAAGCTCGAGGGCGTCACCGCCGCCGTCAACTTCGCCACCGACCACGCCAAAGTGAGCTTCCCCGAGGGCGTCACCACCGAGGATCTCGTCGCGCACGTCGAAGCGGCGGGCTACAGCGCCCACACGCCGACCATGGCCGCAGGCCACGCACACGGGAGACACCGACGACCCGAACACGCTGCGCACTCGCCTGCTGGTCGCTCTCGTACTCACCGTCCCCGTGATCGCGCTGTCGATGATTCCCGCCTTGCAGTTCGACAACTGGCAGTGGTTGGCGCTGACGCTTGGCTCACCGGTTGTGCTCTGGGCCGGGCTCCCGTTCCACCGCGTGGCGTGGGCCAGCGCCAAGCACGGCGCCGCCTCGATGGACACGCTGATTTCGATCGGCACGCTCGCGGCATTCGGCTGGTCGCTTTACGCACTCTTCTTCGGTGATGCCGGCATGCCCGGCATGAAGATGACGTTCAGCTTCAACGTGTCGCGCGGCAGCGGCACGCACGAGATCTACCTCGAAGTCGCGAGCGCCGTCACCCTGTTCATCCTCACCGGCCGCTATCTGGAGGCCCGCGCCAAGCGTCAGTCGGGCGCTGCGCTCAAGGCCCTAATGGAACTCGGCGCGAAGGAGGTCGCGGTCATCCGCGACGGCGCGGAGCAGCGCATCGCCGTCGACCAACTCATCGTTGGCGATCGGTTCGTGGTTCGGCCCGGCGAGAAGATCGCGACTGATGGTGTGATCGAGGAAGGTCAGTCCGCCATCGACGCCTCGTTGCTGACGGGCGAGAGCGTGCCCGTGGAGGTACGACCAGGTGATGCGGTGACCGGTGCGACCATCAACGCCGGTGGCCGTCTGATTGTTCGGGCCACGCGCGTGGGTGCCGATACCCAACTGGCGCAGATGGCGCGTCTCGTGAGTGAGGCGCAACTCGCGAAGGCGCCGATCCAGCGTCTCGCGGATCGCGTGTCGGCGATCTTCGTGCCAATCGTCATCGTCCTCGCGCTCGGCACGCTCGCGTTCTGGCTGGCAGTGGGCGAGTCCGCCTCGACGGCGTTGACGTCGGCGGTGGCGGTGCTCATCATCGCCTGCCCTTGCGCGCTCGGACTCGCAACGCCCACCGCGATCCTGGTGGGCACCGGTCGCGGCGCGCAGTTGGGCATCCTCATCAAAGGCCCGGAAGTGTTGGAGTCAACCCGTCGTGTGGACACCGTCGTGCTCGACAAGACGGGCACGGTCACGACGGGCCGCATGGCGCTCGTGGACGTCGTAGCCGCCGCCGGCACCACGCGCCGCGAGGTGCTGCGACTCGTCGGTGCGCTCGAGAACGCGTCGGAACACCCGATCGCGCAGGCGATTGCGGCTGCCGCGCGTGACGAGCTGGGTGCCTTGCCGCCGGTTGATTCCTTCGCCAACGCAGACGGGCTCGGCGTGCAGGGCGTCGTCGAGGGCCACGCCGTCGTCGCCGGGCGCGAACGATTCATCTCGGACTGGGGCCTAGGGCTCAGCGGCGACCTTGCCGTTGCGAAGCGGGCCGCCGAGGCCGCTGGGCGCACCGTCGTGCTGGCGGGCTGGGATGGCGAGTTGCGGGCGGTGATCGTCGTTGCCGACACCGTGAAGCCCACGTCGAAGGACGCCGTCGGTCAGCTGCGAGAACTCGGTCTACGACCCGTCTTGCTCACCGGCGACAACGAGGCGGCGGCGCAGGCCGTCGCCGACGAGGTCGGCATCGACGAAGTCATTGCCGAGGTGCTTCCAGCCGAGAAGCTCGACGTCATCCGCCGGCTGCAATCGGACGGTCGCGTCGTCGCCATGGTCGGCGACGGCGTCAACGACGCCGCCGCGCTCGCGCAGGCCGATCTCGGCATCGCCATGGGTACCGGCACCGACGTCGCGATCCAGGCGTCGGATCTAACGCTCGTACGCGGAGACCTGCGTTCAGCCGCCGACGCCATCCGGCTGTCGCGCCGCACATTGCGGATCATCAAGGGCAACCTGTTCTGGGCCTTCGCCTACAACGTTGCCGCCATCCCTCTCGCGGCCGCCGGCTTGCTCAACCCGTTGATCGCAGGCGCGACGATGGCGTTCTCGAGTGTGTTCGTCGTGACCAACAGCCTGAGGCTGCGCCGATTCCAGTAAGCGCTAGTTGACGCGCCCGACGCCGACGAGGTCGCCGCGGAACGCGTACTGATAGCGGACGACTTCGCCGCTCTGGGGCGCGTTGATCATTTGGCCACCACCGACGTAGATGCCGACGTGGTGGATCGAACCGGTGGAGCGGCCGAAGAAGACCAAGTCACCGGGCGCGATCTCGTTCAACGAGATCCGCGACGTGGCCGAGTACTGCGCCCGCGACGAGTGCGGCAGCGAGCGGTTGCCGCCGTAGCGCCATGCCCACGCAGTGAGGCCGGAACAGTCGAAGCTGTTGGGGCCCGAGCCTCCGTAGTGATACGGCTTGCCCAGCTGATTCTTCGCCTCGTTCACTGCACCTTGCCGCGGCGGCGTTGGGCGCAGGGTTGTCACCTGCGGGCGGCGTGCCGATGTTGCGGCTGCGGGTGGCGCGTGGGCTCGACGCGCGCGGAGCGCTCGCGCGCCGGTTCTGGTCGGCGGCCACGAGTCGAGCCACGTCACCCTTCAGCCTCGCCAGCAACGCGTTTTGCGCTGAGACGGCCGACGCGGCGGCGCGCTTCTTGGCGCTGACTTGGTCAAGGACGCGCCGAGCCTGTGCGCGAGCGGCTTCGAGGCCCGCTTGCCGGTCGATGATGGCGAGGCGGGCGGCGCGCAGTTCCTCGATGGCGTCGCGCTGGCGGTTGGCGGTGGAGTGGATGTAGTACTCCGCCCGACCGGGATCGACGCCGTTGGTCCCATCAAGGTTGAGTCCACCGGTGCCGAGACCCCCTTGCATGTAGGCGGCCACCGACATCTTCTTAAGCGCCGAACCAGCGACCTTGGCCTTCTCGGCGGTGGCGGCGAGTTCGGCTTGCGCGTTGCGCGTCCTGGCTTCGAGAGTCGCCGACTTGAGGCGAGCTTCGTTGAAGTCTTCGGTCAGCGAACTCGCGCGCTGGGCCAAACGGTTGAGTTCGGCGGAAACGCGCGCGGCTTCAGCTTTCTTGGACGCGAGAGGGTCAGCCGACGCCGGCGAGGCGACGAACGAACTCAAAGACCCCAGACCGAGGATGAGCGCAGAAACCGTGGCAGCCACTCGGGCCAAACTCCGCAACACGATGGAGCGATCACCTTACCGGGTGACGCCTTCAGTTGGGGAATCCCCGATCGGGTCGCGTACCGTCGTTACATGACCGAGAGCTACCGGATTGAGCACGACAGCCTGGGCGAGGTAAAGGTCCCGAAGAAGGCCAAATGGGCTGCTCAGACCCAACGGGCGGTGGAGAATTTTCCCATCTCGGGCCTCACAATCGACCCTTTGCTGATCTCGGCGCTGGCCGCGATCAAAGGCGCGGCGGCCATGGAGAACGCGCGGTTAAAGATCATCCCCACCAACATTGCCAAGGCGATTTGGGCGGCGGCGGACGAGATCGTCGACGGCGCCTACCGCGACGAGTTCCCTATCGACGTGTACCAAACCGGCTCGGGCACGTCGTCGAACATGAACGCCAATGAGGTCCTGGCGACGCTCGCCACCGACAAACTGGGCAAGCCGGTGCACCCCAACGACCACGTGAACGCGTCGCAGTCGTCCAACGACGTGTTCCCCTCGGCCATTCACGTCGCCGCCACTGCGGGCCTCGTGCATGAACTCATTCCCGCGCTTTCGCACCTGGCCAAGACGCTGCGCAAAAAGGAGAGGGAGTTCGCCAAGGTCGTCAAGAGCGGGCGCACCCACCTGATGGACGCGACACCCGTCACGCTCGGCCAAGAGTTCTCGGGTTACGCGGCGTCGATCGAATTCGGCATCGAGCGGATCACCGCCGCGTTGCCAGCGCGTGGGGGAGCTGCCGTTGGGTGGCACCGCCGTCGGTACTGGTCTGAACTGCCCGCCCGGTTTCGCTTCGGGCGTCATCAAACGGGTGGCCAAGCGGTACAAGGGCATCCCGTTGCGCGAGGCACGCGACCACTTCGAGGCCCAGGCGTCACGTGACGCGCTCGTGGAGTGCTCGGGCGTGCTGCGCACCATCGCGGTCTCGCTCTACAAGATCGCCAACGACCTGCGCTGGATGGGTTCGGGGCCGCGCACCGGACTGATGGAGATCCACATCCCCGACCTCCAGCCCGGCTCGTCGATCATGCCGGGCAAGGTGAACCCGGTCGTGCCCGAAGCGGTGTGCCAGGTGGTCGCGCAGGTGATCGGCAACGACGCCGCCGTTGCGTTCGGCGGCTCGGCGGGCACGTTCGAGTTGAACGTGATGCTGCCGGTGATTGCCCGCAACCTGCTCGAGTCCATCCGGTTGTTGTCGTCGGTGTCGCGCACGTTTGCCGACAAGTGCATCAGCGGCATCGAAGCCAACGTCGAGCAGTGCCTGACCTACGCGTTGTCCTCGCCGTCGGTCGGCACCGCGCTCAACCCGTACATCGGTTACGACGAGGCCGGCAAGGTGATCAAGCAGTCGCTGAAGGAAAACAAGACGCTCAAGGAAGTCGTGCTGGAGCGAGGCCTGTTGACCGAAGCCGAAGTCGACAAGGCCCTCGACGTCATGGCGATGACTCGCGGCGGTGTCATCAAGTAACTCTGTCCAGGAATGACCCCGACCTCGTCATCGGGTGAACGTGAGGTGGGTGACGCCGCTTGGCGTCGAAACTGCCTCCACGTCGTAGTTCTGCTCCAACGCCTCTAGGCCGTCCCACAGGCGAACACCGCGGCCGAGCAGGATCGGCACCTGCACGACGTGCAGGTAGTCGACGAGACCGGCGGCGAGGAACGCGCGCGTCGTGGTCGGGCCACCGCCGATGCGGACGTCCTGACCGGCGGCCGCGTCCCGCGCTACCTCAAGTGCGTCAGCTGGCGCGGCGTCGAGGAAGTGGAACGTCGTACCGCCCTCCATCTCCAGCGACGGGCGGGGCCGGTGGGTCAGGACGTAGGTCGGCGTGTGGAACGGCGGGTTATCGCCCCACCACCCGCGCCACTCCGGGTCGTCGTGCCAGCCCGGGGGGCCGAACTTGTTGGCGCCCATGATCTCCGCGCCGATCCCGGGTCCGTGCCGGTCGGCCATCGCGTGATCGAGACCTTCGCTGCCGCCCGGCTCGCCGAGCACTGTGCTGCGGGCGAACCGAGTGGCCATCATCCACTCGTGGAGCCGATGCCCGGCGTGGCCGAACGGCGTGTCGAGGGACTGCCCCTCGCCGGTGGCGAACCCGTCGAGCGAGATCGAGAAGTTGTGGACACGGACGCGCGACATGGTGCCTCCTTCTGGTGGGCGACTAGATGCCAGCGGCGGTCTGGTCGACGGCGCGTTGGGCTTCGTCGGTGGCGGCACGGGAGATGTAGAAGCGGTTGCCGTCGAGGTCGCGGATCAGGAACGACACGTAATTCGAATGCACGAGCTCGCCGCACGACACACCCTTGATGAGCAGGTCGGCGCGCACTTCAGCCGGGTCGCGGTCGACCATCACGTTTAGCGTCGTGTTCTCCGATCGTGGGCTCACGAACTCCAGCGCCGCTTCGATCGGTTCGAGCACAACGATGGCTCCGCCGATGGAGAAGGCGGCGAAGCGGTGCCCGTCTGAGCCGATCGACATCGGCTCGAGCCCCAGCTTGTCGGCGTACCAATTGAGCGCAGCATCGAGGTCGGCGACATACAACGTGATCGCTACCAGTCCGACACTTCCAAGCGGGCTATCGATCACGAAGCGTCCGATCTAGAAGGGGGCGGGGTCGCCTTCTTGGAGCACGACGGGCGAGGTCCACGACGTCATCCGAGCGAGGTTGTCGACGATGGCCTGCCACTCTTGGGGCTGCCAGCCGTCGGACTGACCTTCGATCGTGCCGTCCATCGCCACGTGCGTGAGGTTCGGCAGACGCTTCATCTCGAGACCATTGATCGCGGCGCGGTCGGGGTCGGCGAACGTGAGCAACGAGTTGGTGATCGGGCCGAGGAACATGCGGCACTCGTCGGGCGTGGCCGGCAGCAGCAGCGCCACGCGCACGTCGGCCTGGCTGAAGTGGTCAGCACGCGGGTGGCCACCGGCAGGATCCAGGCGCCCTCGTTGGTGAAGGGGTCGAGCGCCACGACGGCCAGATGGAAGTTGGTCAGCCACTCCGAAAGGGCGCGGCCTTTGCCCGTCAGCGGCGTTAGAAGGAAGTCGGTGGAGATCGTGCTGGCCACGGGGACGAGAACGTAGTGCCACGCCTATCCTCGGTCGACATGGCGAGCATTTAATGGCGCACCCGATCGAACGGCTCCGTTGGGCCGCCCGCAACGACGGTGACGGCCCCCGCCTGGCGGGTCTGCAGGCGACGCGGGCGCTCGGCGGCTTCGTCGGTGACCCCGCCGGCCTTGTTACGGCGTGTCGCCGGCTCGTGCAGCGCCAGCCGGCGATGGCGCCGGTGTGGTGGGTGACCGCCCGCATGCTGGTGACGCCCGAGGCGCCCACGTCGAGGCCGACATGATCGAAGACCTGCTGCTCGACGATCCGACTGCCGAGGAGGTGGCGTACTACCTCGACGGCATCATCCCGGGGGAGTCCACGATCCTCCTCGTCGGCCCGCCTTGGTACAGCGGCGACGCGTTGACGCGTCGGGGTGACATCACCGTGCTCGCGGTCGACACGCCCGTCGGCTACGGCTTCGCGCGCGCGCGCTCGAGCACGCGAATGTCGACGCCATCTCGGTGCGCGACGCCGGAATCGGCGCGGCGGCCGCGGCGGCGGACCTGGTATTGATCGACGCGACGGCGGTGGGGCCCGACGGCGTCGTGGCCGCCAGCGGTTCGCGGGCGGCGGCGGCCGTGGCGCGCGCCGCGGGCCGTCACGTAGTTGTCGTTGCGGGCGAAGCCACCGTTTTGCCCGTGCGCATGTGGGAAGCCTTGACGCACGGCGCTCGACGCGCAGGACGACCCGTGGGACGCGGAGTACGAAGTCGTTCCGCTATCGCTGGTCGAAACGATCGTCGGTCCTACCGGCGCGATGGATGCCGTGCGCGCGCGCGTCGCGTGCCGACTGTCCGGTCGCGGCGGAATTGCTCCGTCCACTTCATTAGAAAGGAAGGCATGTCCGAAACCGTTTCCTTCCCGTCCAACGGTGATACCGCCGGCGGCTATCTCGCGCTCCCCAAGGGTGGATCGGGGCCGGGCGTTCTCGTGCTCCAGGAATGGTGGGGCCTCAACGCCGCAGATTACGCGGCGTCGCCGACAACTTCGCCGCCGAAGGCTTTGTCGCACTTGCGCCCGACCTGTATCACGGCGAGCTTGCGCAACACGACGAGATGGACAAGGCGAACCACCTCATGAGCACCCTCGACCAGGCCCGCGCCGCGCGCGACATGGGCTCGGCCGTCGACTACCTGCTTGGCCGCGCCGAAGTAACCGGCGACACGGTCGGCGTCATCGGGTTCTGCATGGGCGGGATGTTGTCTCTCGTGGTCGCGGCCGAGCAGGGCGACAAGATCGCGGTGGTCACGCCGTAGTACGGCGCGCCGGTCGGTGATGGGGGGCCGGATTGGTCCGGACTCACCGCCGCGGTGCGCGGTCACTTCGCCGAGAACGACGACTTCTTCGGGCCGGGTCCCGTCAAAGCGCTCGAAGGCAAGCTGGTCGAGATGGGCAAAGACGTCGACTTCGTGATCCACCCGAACACCGGCCACGCCTTCGGCAACGAGGAGAACGGGTTGGGTACCTACGACCCGACGGCCAAGGCGGCGGCTTGGCGGACTCGGTCGCTTTCCTGCAATCGCACCTCGCGTCGTAAAGTTCGAACATGTCCGAGCGTTCACGCGACCTGCCCCGCCGTAGCTGCCTGTCGGTTCCCGGTTCGAGCGAGAAGTTCCTCGCCAAGGGACCGACGATCAACGCCGACATGACGTTCCTCGACCTCGAGGACGCCGTCGCTCCGCTCGAGAAGGTCGACGCTCGCGCCAAAGTCGTCGACGCGATCAAGAACCTCGACTGGGGCGACCGCGTGCTGTGCGTGCGCGTGAACGCGTGGGACACGATCTGGACCTACGGCGACGTAATCGAAGTCGTCGGCAACGCCGGCGAGCGGCTCGACGAGATCATGCTGCCGAAGGTCAACACGGCCGCTGAAGTCGTCGCCCTCGACCTGTTGCTTACGCAGGTCGAGAAGAACAGCGGGCTTCCGGTCGGTCACATCGGCATCGAGGCGCAGATCGAAACGGCGCGCGGCCTCATCAACGTCGAAGAGATCTGCGCGGCGTCGCCTCGTCTCGAAACGATCATCCTCGGCCCCGTCGACTTCTCGGCCGGCATGGAGATGCCGTCGCTCGCCGGCGGCTTGCAAATCCCCGAGTATCCCGGCGACTACTTCCACTACGTGTTCATGAAGATCCTCATGGCCGGCCGCGCCAACGGCCTCCAGGTGATCGACGGGCCGTACGTGAAGGTGCGCGACTCCGAAGGCTTCCGCGACTACTCGACCCGCACGCAGATCCTGGGGTTCGACGGCAAGTGGGCGCTGCACCCCGACCAGGTCGAGATCCTCAACGACTTGTTCTCGGGCACGCAGGAACAGTTCGACAAGGCGTGGGACGTCCTCGAGGCCTACGACGAGGCCACGACGACCGGCGACCGCAAGGGCGCGGTGATGTTCGGTGACGAGATGATCGACGAGGCCTCGCGCAAAGTTGCGGTCAAGTTGGTCGCCCGCGGCGAACGCGCCGGCCGGATGCGCTCGCCTAAGTAGGACTCAGCTCTTCGAGGCGTCGGCGATGGCGCCGATCGACGCGTCGAGGGCCTTGTCGAACTCTTCGTCTGACTGCTGCGCGCTGAGGCCTTCAGTCAGCGCCCGCGAGAACGACGCGATCACGCCTGGATTCCGCGCCAACTTGGCGTACGCTTCGTCACGCGAGTAGCCGCCGCTGAGCGCCACGACGCGCACGACCTTCGGGTGGTTGACGAGGTCGCTGTAGAACCCGTCTTCGTCGGGCAGCGTCAGCTTGAACATCACCGGTTGGTCGTCGGACAAGTCGTCGAGACCGGCCAGCAGCGCCGCCTTGAGCTGCGCTTCGGCGGCGGCCTTGTTCGGCGCTTTGATGTTGACCTCGGGCTCGAGGATCGGCACGAGGCCACCGGCGATGACCTGCTTGCCGACTTCGAACTGCTGCGCGGCGATCGCGTTGACGCCTTTCTCGTTGGCGTCGTTGATGACCGAGCGCTCCTTCGTGCCGAAGATGCCCTTGGCCACGCCGCGGGCGAGCAGCGCGTCGAGATCGGGCATCGGCTTCATGAGCTGCACGTTGTCGGCTTCGTCGGCAAGGCCCTTGTCGATCTTGAGGAACGGGATGATGTTCTTCTTCGACCACAGGTAGTCGGCGGTGTCCATGCCCGCGACCTGGCGGTCCATCGTCATCTCGAACAGGATCGCCCCGAGGATGCGGTCGCCGTTGAACGCCGGGCTTTCGATGATGCGGCTGCGCATGGCGTGCATCGCGTCGAACATCTCTTCTTCGCCGTTGTATTCGTTCTCCTCCACGCCGTAGAGCGCGAGCGCCTTGGGCGTCGAGCCCCCGGACTGGTCGAGCGCGGCGATGAAGCCGTGGCCGTTGCGAGCCTTCTCGAGCTGTTCTGCGTTCATAGGTTTCCTTTCTTAGCGCCCGCGGGCATGGCGCAGGGTCCGTCCGATGTCGAGCAGGTGGTGGTCGACCTCGTGCTGCACATTTCGGGCCATCCAGTCGATCGAGAACTTCATGTCGCCGCGGATCCAGAACCGGTCCCAGGAATGATCCGGAACGGCGGCGAACGCGGCCGACAGTGCGGCGGCGGCTGCGTCGATCTCGTCGGCGACGATTGAGGGATCCTGCGCGTTGTAGTTGCGGTCGATGACCGCTTCGTCGCGTCCGAACGCCTGAAACTCCGGTGGGTCGGCCAGCAGCGTCGCCGCGACGCGTTCGACGTTGATGTCGAGCGCGTCGCGGACGTGGCAGGCGTACTCGAGAGCCGACCATTCCTGCGGCGACGGGTCGCGTGCGGAGCACCGCAAGGAGGTCTTCGTCCGGCAATCCCCGGGTCAGCGGCGCCCGCAGACGCCTGCCGGTCTTGGCGATCGATTCACTCACCGACTTCGGGTCGCAGTCGTCGAACACGAACCCGCACTCGGCGCAGGTCCACCCCGGCCGCGGCACGTCCCAATCGCCGTACGCCATTACTTGTTCAGGCGGTCCGGGTTGACGAGGAACGGCAGGACCACGCGAAGCGCGAGCACCTCGTCGGCGCCTTCGAAGATGCTGAGCACGCGGGCGTCGACGAAGTAGCGGCTGACCGGGAACTCCTCGGCGTACCCCATGCCGCCGTGGATCTGCAGCGCCTCGCGCGTCACCCATTCCGCGGCGCGGCACACGTACGCCTTCACGAGGCTTGCCTCCATCGAGCCGCGGCCCGACGCCATCAGCCGGGCGACTTCGTAGCTGAACTGTCGCGACCCCTGGATGATCGCCGCCATCTTCGTGAGCTTGGCCTGGGTGAGCTGATAGCTCGCGAGGGGCTGGCCGAAGACGGTCCGGTTTTGCGCGTAGTCGAGCGCGGCTTCGTACGCCGCCTGCATCACGCCGATCGCCCGCGCTGCGGTCTGCAGCCGACCGTTCTCGAACCCCTTCATCTGCATGTAGAAGCCCTTGTCGAGGCCCGCCGTCGCCGCCCGATGAGGTTCGCCGCCGGGACGCGCCAGCCGTCGAAGGAGATCTCGTAGGAGTGCATGCCGCGATAGCCGATGGTGTCGATCGGCCGGCCTTCGAGCTTGCCGCCGCCGGGTTGGGTCTGCACGAAGCCGTGGCCGTCGCCGCGCTCCTTCGGCACGACGAACAGGCTGAGGCCGCGGTGCTTGGGTCTCGGTGCCGGTGCGCGCCATCAGCATGAGCACGTCGGCGCGGGCGCCGAACGTGCACCACGTCTTCACGCCGTTGATCACGTAGTCGTCGCCGTCGAGCGTGGCCGTGGTCTTCACGCCGCCCGAGTCGGAACCGAAGTCGGGTTCGGTCACTGCGACCGCCGCCATGATCTCGCCGGTCGCCAGCTTCGGCAGCCACTCGTGCTTCTGCTCCTCGGTGCCGCCGGCGACGAGCGCGCGGGCGAGGATTTCGGGTCGCGTGATGAGCGAGCCGCCGGCGCCGAGCGAGCCGCGGCTGAGTTCTTCGGTCGCGACGACCATCGACATGTACTCGTTCTCGTCGCCCGTCGCCCAGCCGCCGTACTCCTCGGGCACCGACAAGCCGAACGCGCCGAGCTCGGCGATGCCGCCGATGATGTCTTCGGGAATGTCGCCGTTGCGTGCGGTGGATGTGCTCGGCGACGCGGCTACGAAGCTTGTCCTCGGCGAAGCGGCGGAACGTGTCGGTGACCAGCTCCATGTCGCCCTCGAGGTGGCGCGGGCCCTGCTCGCCGCACAGCGACGCCATGAACTCCGGGTCGCGGCCCGCAGCGGTCATGCCGCACGGCCTTGTCGAGCACGCCGGGCTCGACGCCCCACTGGCTCCTCGCGCCCGAGGACTCGACTGGCGACGTCGTAGATGGCATCAGCGATGAACACCGCCGCGAGGGACGCCTCGGCTTCTCCGCGGTCGCCGTAGTCAGCCGCAGCCTTCGCGCAGGCAACCGCCGCGGCGGCGTGCGCGAGGTCGTAGGCGACGACCTGTTCGGTGTCGACCGAGCCGTCGGCCGCGAACTGCTTGACGCACGCGTCGACGACGCCCTGCGCGTCCCCCAACGCGGCCCGGGCCTCATCCATCGAGAAAGGGGATCCCATGGTCATCCAGCCTACGTTTGGGTTCGTTCGAGCAACTATTTCGGACCTACGCGTTGACGCCATGACGACGCACGACAGGCCGTTCGGGCGCTACCTCGAGGACTTCGAGGTGGGCGACATCTACAAGCACTGGCCCGGCAAGACGATCACCGAGGCCGACGACCATCTGTTCTGCATGATCACGATGAACCACCACCCGCTGCACACCAACGCGTGGTTCGCCGAGCACGAGACCGTGCAGGGCAAGAACGTCGTGGTCGGCAACCTCGTTTACAGCCTCGTGCTCGGCATGTCCGTGCCCGACGTGTCGCGGCTCGTGCATCGCCAACCTCGAGATCGAGTCGCTCACCACAAGAAGCCGACGTTCCACGGCGACACCATCTACGCCGAGACCCGCGTGCTCGACAAGACCGAGTCGAAGCTCCAAGCCCGATCGCGGCATCGTCAAGGTCGAGACGAAAGGCTTCAACCAGCACGGCGACGAGGTCTGCTACTTCCGCCGCAAGCTCATGGTGTGGAAGCGGCGACGCCGCGCCGAAGCGCCAGCGTCCGTACGGCGACGACGTCTGGGACTAAGCGTCACCCAGTCGAGCACGAGCTTGTTGACGATGTCGGGCTGCTCGACCTGGAGGAAGTGTCCGCAGTCGTCGAGCACCTCGACGCGTGACTCGGGCGACAGGAACATCGCCGCGTTGGTGGTGAGGTCGACGCCGAGGCAGCCGTCGTCGCGGCCGTGCAAGTACAAGACCGGCTGGGTTGGGATACCGGCGGCCGCGGTCTGGAGCTCGTCGAGATCCGGGTCCTTCGGTCCGTCGCCCAGCGTGGCGCGGTAGTAGCCGATCGCGGCGGCGAGGTTGGCGGGATTGCGCAACGCGTCCTTTACCGCCGCCACATGCGCGGCACCGTCGTAGCCGGGCGACCAGTCCGCCCAGAGGCCGTCGATGAACGCAAGGTCGTTCATGCCGACAGCGACGTCGGAGAGCGGGTGCTGGAAGAAGAACATGTACCAGGAACGCTGCAGCTGTTTGTACGACAAGAAACCCCGCGCCGAGCGCGCCGGCGGGCGGCACCGCCATCGTGACGACGCGCCGCCAACGCTCCGGTGCCGACACGGCGATGCCGTAGGTGGCGATCGCTCCCCAGTCGTGCCCGATGATCACCGCCTCCGCGTCGCCGCCCAAGGCGTCGTGCAGCGCGTTCGCGTCCGCCACGAGCGCGCCCGATTGGTAGACGCCGTCGGCGGGAACTGGACGTCGGCGCGTAGCCGCGCAACCAGGGCGCGACGGCGTGAAAACCGGCGTCGCCTAGTTCGGTCAGCAGCGAGTTCCACGTCGGCGCGGCGTCGGGGAAGCCGTGCAGGCACAAGGCGAGCGGACCGTCGGTCGGTCCCGCCTCGAGATAGGCGAACTCCAACCCGTTGGCGCTTATGAACGGCATGTGCGCCAAAGTAACGGGGTGCCGGTTCACGTCAGCGCCCAGGAGGGCTACGCCGAGGTCGGCGCGGCCTATGAGAAGGGTCGGCCCGAATATCCGTCTGACGCGGTCGCGTACCTCCTGCAACGACTCGGCGTGGCCGGCAATGCGAACGCGACGGTCGTGGATCTCGCCGCCGGTACCGGCAAGTTCACGCGGGCGCTCCTCAACGCCGGCGTCACGCCGATCGCGGTCGAACCAGTCGCCCACATGCGCGCCACTTTGGCGGAACGCACTACGAACGTCGACTATTTACGACGGCAGTGCAGAAGCGATGCCGCTCGAGGACGCTTCGACGAGGCGGTTGTCGCCGCGCAGGCGTTCCACTGGTTCGACGGACCGGCCGCGCTCGCGCGAGATCCATCGCGTGCTCAAGCCGACTGGCGCGGCTCGGTCTGGTGTGGAACCGCGGCCCCGACGTCGATTGGGCCAGGGAGATCTGGGCCGAGATCGACACCCGTCGCGACGACACGCCGAGCGCGTGGTCCTACAAGTGGCAGGACGCGTTCGTCGCCCGACTGCGGGTTCACGTCCGTTGCTCAGCGCGGCCTTCCGGCACGACAACGACACCGATCGCCAGGCATTGGTGGCGCGTGTGATGTCGATCAGCTTCATCGCCGCCGGGTCGCAGGAAGACCGCGACGCGCTGAACCCAACGCATCCTCAAGGTGTGCGACGACGCGGGCCTGCCCGACCGGTTCGTGCTCCCGTACAACTGCTTCGTGCACTGGTGTCGACGCGTCTGACTCCGGTGCAGCGCCGCCTGCTCGACTGGGCCAGTGCGCACGGGCGCGACCTGCCGTGGCGACGCACCCGCGACCCGTGGGCGGTGCTCGTCAGCGAGGTGATGCTGCAGCAGACGCAGGTCGCGCGCGTCGTTCCCGTGTGGACGGCGTTCCTCGACGCAGTTCCCCACGCCAGCCGCGTGCGCCGCGGCGCCGCTCGCCGCTGTCGTCACCGCGTGGGCGGGCATGGGTTACAACCGCCGCGCCGTCAATCTCCATCAGGCCGCGTGCGCGATCGTCGAGCGCCACGACGGGTCGCATCCCGCACGACCTCGACGAACTCCTCGCGCTTCCCGGCATCGGTCCCTACACCGCCCGCGCCGTGCTGGTGTTCGCGTTCGAACAACGCGTCGGAGTGGTCGACGTCAACGCCGCCCGAGTCCATGCTCGTCTCACCGGCCGCGCGCTGACCGCCGCAAGCGGTGCAGGCCGCCGCCGACGACGCGACACCGCCGGCGCAACCGTGGGCGTGGAACCAGGCAGTGCTCGACCTCGGCGCGACGGTGTGCACGAAGCGCGCACCCGTCGTGCCACGCCTGCCCGCTACGAGGCGACTGCGCCTGGCGCGCCGTCGGATACAGCGAGCCCGACCCGGCGTCGGCAGCGCCGGGACTCCCGCGCGCCAGTCGCAGTTCGAAGGCTCCGACCGTCAAGGACGCGGCCGGCTCGTCGACGCGTTGCGTCGCGGCTCCGGTTCGACGCAACTGCGAGAGAACTCGCACCGTCATGGGCTGGCCCGACGATCCTGAGCGGTCGCTGAGGGTGGCGATGTCCGTCGTGGCTGATGGTCTGGCAAATGGGAACCAGAGAATCCGAAGTGTTGTGCTTGCCGTAGTTGTTGTGACCTTGGTCACACAACTGGGCAGACGAATCTGCAAAGCAGTAACCTGCCGGAAACCAAGGAGAGGGGGGACGGCGCTGAAGGTCTCATTTCACGGCGTACGGGGCAGTTGCCCGTGCCCCAGCGACGACAACGTGCGATACGGCGGCAACACCGCCTCGGTCGCCGTCGAAGTCCACGGCGAAGCCCCCGATCCTGTTCGACCTCGGTACGGGTCTGCGCCTGCTCGGCGCAGCCATGCCGGTCGCGCCGTTTCGCCGCGTCGGCGCTGGTCACGCACATCCACTGGGACCACGTGCAGGGCCTGCCGTTCTTCCCGCAGATCCACGTGCCGGGCAACCGGCTCGACATCTACGGTCCGCATCAGGCCGACGGCACGCTGGCGGATGTCTTCGGCGGGCTGATGAAGCCGCCGTACTTCCCGATTCACTTCAGCGAACTGCAGGGCGACGTGCGCTTCATCGACGTCACCAGCGACGAGATGGCGATCGGCAACGCCAAGGTGCTTGATTCGTCCAGTTCCGCACGTCGGTCCGACGGTCGGCTACCGCCTCGACTGGGACGGCGTCAGCGTCGCGTACATCAGCGATCACCAGGCGCCGTACACGAACGTCGGCGACGTGCCGACACCGACGAGTCACATCGACGCCGGCGTCATGGAGTTGTGCGACGGCGTCGACCTGCTGATTCACGACGCGCAGTACACGCCCGACGAGTTCGCGCAGAAGTCCTACTGGGGTCACTGCACGATCGACTACACGTTGATGCTCGCCAAGCGCGCCGGCGTCAAGGCGCTGGCGATGTTCCACCACGATCCCGGCCACAGCGACGAGCAGATGGACCAGCTGATCGAGGACGCGAAGTGCAAGGGCCTCGCACTCGGCATCCCCGAGGTCGTCGGCACCTACGAGGGTCTCGTATCGACCTCTAGCGTTAGCGTCAGGCTCCGTGAACACGATCGACTCGGGACGCTTCAAGAGCGTCATGGGCCACTTCGCAACGGGCGTCACGCATCGTCACCGCGCTCGACGGGCGACAGCGCCGGTCGGCTTCACCGCACAGAGCTTCCTCTCGCTGTCGATCGACCCGCCGCTCGTCGCGGTATCGCCCGCGCTCGACGTCATCGTCGTGGCCGCGCATCGCGGCGGCCGACGGGTTGTGCATCAACATCCTCGCCGCCGACCAAGAGGCGCTGTGCCGCGGCTTCGCGACCCCGAGCGAGGACAAGTTCGCCGGCGTCGGATGGCACGCTGCGCCGTCCACCGGCGCGCCGATTATCGACGGATCGCTCGCCTGGATCGACGGCCGCATCGAAGCGACCTATCCCGCCGGCGACCACGAGATCGTGGTGATCGCCGTGCTCGAACTCGGCGAGGCGACAAGCGAGGGCGGCGGCGAGTCACGGACCGCTGTTGTTTTACCGCGCCGGCTTCGGTTCCTTCTCCATCTAGATGGCGACGGCGGCGCGCCTCTTTCTCGGCGTGGCGTTTCTCATCGCCGCAGTGTCGAAGCTGTCCGTGCGCGGCTTGGGCCCGCGACGCATCCGACGCGTTGCGACTGCCGCGCGTGTTCACCGAGCCGACACCGTTCGTGGAACTTCTCATCGGCGCAGGCCTTCTCGGCGGTCTGCGTCTCATGCCCGAGGCGGCTCTCGGTGTACTGCTGATTTACACCGGGGTGCTGCTGGTACAGATCAGCCGCGCCGACGCGCCGCCGTGCGCCTGCTTTGGCCGCGCGGCGAAGCCGATCACGTGGCGAACGATCGCGCGCAACGGAGGTTTGCTGCTCGTAGCAATCGTTAGCGTGGCGGCATGAGCGAGTTGAAGGTGCGTGCCTGTCGATCGACGGGCTGTACGAGGTAGTCGCTGGTTGTCAACCGCGACGAGCGCGGCTCGTTTCGCGAGGTGTTCCAGGCCGAGAAGATCCTATCGCTCGGCCTGCCGGACCTCGGCCCGGTGCAATGGAACATCTCGGAGAACAACGCAGCGCGGCACGCTCCGCGGCATCCACGCCGAGCCGTGGGACAAGTACGTGCACATGATCATTGGGCGAGGCGTTCGCGGCGATCGTCGACCTGCGCGCGGAGTCGCCGACGCTACAAGCAGTACGAGACATTCACGCTCAATCAGGACAACGCCCTTTATGTCAGCCGCGGCTTGGGCAACTCGTATCAAGTGACGAGCGACGGTGGCGTGTACGGCTATCTCGTCAACCAGCACTGGTCAGCCGACGCGCAAGTACACGCTGATTTCGTATCGCGATCCGACGCTGGCGATCGAGTGGCCGGTTGCGCCCGCGATCGTGTCCGCTAAGGACGAGGGCCATCCACCCCTAGCCGACTGAGCACGAACGCCTGCACGCGGGCTTCGTCCTCCCACGCGCTGTAGCGACCCGACGGGCCGCCGTGGCCGGCGCCCATCTCGGTCTTCAGGACGAGCGGGCGGTCATCGGTCTTGGTGACGCGGAGTTTGGCCACCCATTTCGCCGGCTCCCAGTACTGCACCCGCGGATCGTTGAGGCCCGCCTCGACGTAGATCGCCGGGTAGTCCTTCTCCTCGACGTTGTCGTAGGGCGAATACGACTTCATGTACTGGTAGTCGTCGGCGTTGTCGCGCGGGTTGCCCCACTCCTCCCACTCGGTGACCGTGAGTGGGATCGTCTCGTCCGACATCGTCGTGACCACGTCGACGAACGGCACTTCGGCGACGACGGTGTTGAACAGCTCCGGCGCCATGTTGGCGACCGCACCCATCAGCAACCCGCCGGCCGAGCCGCCGCGTGCCGCGAGCCGATCGGGCGCGCACCACTCCTTATCGACGAGGTGCCGGGCACAGGCGATGAAGTCGGTGAACGTGTTGCGCTTCTTCAGCATCTTGCCGTTCTCGTACCAGCGGCGCCCCATCTCGCCTCCGCCACGGATGTGCGCAATCGCGTAGATCACACCGCGGTCGACGAAGTTGAGCCGCGGGATGGAGAAGTTCGGGTCGATCGAGATCTCGTAGGACCCGTAGCCGTAGAGCACCGCCGGTGCGGTGCCGTCTTTGACGTAGTCGCGCTCGGTGAATGATCGACATCGGAATGCGCGTTCCGTCGTCGGCCGTGGCCCATTCGCGCACGGTGACGTAGTCCGACAGGTCGAAGTCGCCGAGCACTTCTTGCTGCTTGACCACGGTGCCGGTGCGCGACGCCACCTCGTAGTCGATCCAGGTGACCGGCGTGTTGAGCGACTTGAACGTGTAACGCACAACGGGCGTATCGAACTCGGCGTTGGCGTCGAGTTCGGCCGCGTACACGTCCTCGGTCTGTTCGATCACGTGCTGATCGCCGGTCGCACTGTCGACGATGCGGACGTAGGTCGAGCGCGTCGCCCCGTTCGCCGACCGCGTAAAAGTCTTTGAAAGCCGCGAGCTCGAGCACGCGGGTGCCGGGACGGTGCGGGACCAGTTCGGCCCAGTTCGCGCGGCGGCGTCGGTTGTCGGCGCGGTGACGACCTTGAAGTCGTCGGCGCCATCGGCGTTGGTGACGATGACCCATCGCTGGCCGTCGTCGACCACCGTGTAGTCCACGCCGTGTTCGCGCGGCTCGATCACCTTGGGCTCGCTCATCGGCGTGTCCGTCGGGACGTACCAGTATTCCGACGTCAGATCTTGCTGCCCGAACCGAGAACCACGAAGCGGCCCGGCGAGCATGCGGTGGGCACCGACGAAGAACCGCTCGTCAAGGTCCTCGTAGATCACTTCGTCGTTCGCAGGGTCGGCGCCGATCACATGGCGCCTCACCTGGAAGGGCCGGTGCGCATCGTCGAGCACCACGTACAGGAACACGTCGTCGGTGAGCCAGGCGCAACCGCCGTTGGAGTTCGACGCCGTATCGGGTAGGTCCTCGCCGGTCTCGAAGTTCCGAACGCGAATCGTGTAGCTTCTCGGAACCGTCGAAGTCGGTGGCGTACAGCCCGAGCTGGTCGTTGGGGCTGATGCTGGGCCCGTAACACGACAGGTATTCGTGGCCCTCGGCCATCGCGTTGCGATCGAGGAGGACCGTCTCGTCGCCGCCACCTCGCGGCCGGCGGCACGAGTCGGGATACTGCGCGCCCGCCTGCGTGCGTACGTAGTACTCGTAGCCGCGTCGGGGGACTGGCGGCGTCGTGTCGTCCTCCTGCGTGCGCGCCTTGATGGTGTCGAACAACTGCTGGCGCAGTCCGTCGAGCGGCTCGAGGACGGCGTCGGTGTAGGCGTTCTCGTCCTCGAGGTATTTGATGATTTCGGCGTTGTCGCGGTCGCGCAACCAGTAGATACGGATCGACCCGGACGTCGCCGAAAGCTGTCAGCTCGACTGGTCGTTGCGCGGCGAAGGGCGGGTTTGGCGCGGTCACAGCGTCATTCTTCGTCATCGGGCGGTGGTCGCGGCGCAACAATCGGCATTCGCCGGGGACGCGACGACCGGGGGCGCAGGCGTTCTTCGTCGCTGAGTTCGCGGCGACGGAACGCTGCGAGCGCGAGCGAGTGGTAGTCGGTGTTGTTCGGCGTCGTGTCGCGTTGCGCGCGAAGTGGCTCTTCACGCACCGTTCGTTCCGGTTCCGGTTCCGGTTCCGGTTCCGGTTCCGGTTCGGCTTCGGGTTCGGGTTCGGGTTCGGGTTCGGCTTCGGGTTCGGGTTCGGGTTCGGCTTCCCGTGCGAGGCGTTCTTGTTCGAGACGTTCGCGTTCTGCGGCGACGAACCGCTCGTATTCCCGCTCTTCGGCGGCGAGGCGTTCTTGCTCACGGAGTTCGCGTGCGCGTTCTTCGGCGGCGAGTCGTTCTCGCTCACGGAGTTCGTGTTCTTCGGCGTCGAGTCGTTCTCGCTCACGGAGTTCGTGTTCTTCGGCGGCGAGGCGCTGTTGCTCACGGAGTTCGCGAGCGCGTTCTTCGGCAAGGCGTTCTTGTTCGAGGCGTTCGTGCTGACGTTGTTCGGTTTCGGCGCGTTCCTGTTCTCGTTGTTCGCGGCGAACCGTTCGTGTGCCTCGGCCTGGGCTTGAGCTGCGAGGTATTCGCGTTCGCGTTCTTCGGCGGCGAGCCGTTCGTATTCGAGGCGTTCGTGTTCGCGTTCTTCGGCTTCGGCCTCGGCCTCGGCCTGAGCCTGGGCCGCGAGGCGTTGGCGTTCTTCGGCCTCGGCGGCGGCGGCCGCGGCGGCGGCGGCGAGGCGTTGGCGTTCTTCGGCCTCGGCCTCGGCCTCGGCGGCGAGGCGTTGGCGTTCTTCGGCTTCGGCGGCGAGGCGTTCGCGTTCCTCGGCCTCGGCGGCGAGGCGTTCGCGTTCCTCGGCCTCGGCGGCGAGGCGTTCTTGTTCAACTAGCGCCTCTGCGGCGAACGCCGCTTCCTCTTCGTTTTCGGGCTCCGGCTCCCAAATCGGTTCGACGTCGGGCATCCGGTCCACGTGATGACGTCGCCGTACCCGGAGCGCGACGGCGATTGTCGCTAACAGCGCGGCGATCGCCGCAACCACCGCTGGGATCGGAACGTTGCGCGTCGACCTCTCCTTCGGCGCCGGACGTGCGACGGGTCTGTCCCGCTCGATCAGCAATAGCGCCGGAACAACGGCGCGCTGTCCTCCCTCGCCCGCCGCGGACTCGACGCGCTGGATAAGGCAGTTGACCTGCACGACGAAACTGCGATTACGTCGTAGCTCGGGCACGCGAAACGCAAAGCGGAACGTGAAATCTTCGTTGGCACGGAACGAGCGGATCTGGGCGCCGTTCACCAAGAGGATTCCATCGGCGTTCGCGCTCGTGTCGTGGACGCAGCCGTGGCCGCGGACCTGCACGAGGTCACCGACCTTCGCCGACGTGGCCAGCGAAAAGACTGGGCCGGTGATCGAAAACTTGGGGCCTACGACGGTCGTGTCCGTCGCCGTGCAAGTAAGAGCGGTCGGATAGACCGAGTTGGTGGTCTGCATCCCGGCCTCTGCGGGCGGGACGGGATAGTCGAACGCGAAGGTTCCGTCCGTGTCGGACGAAAACTTGAAGTCGACGCCGGTTCCGTTCTCGATCCGGAACGAGCCGGCGCTCTCGCCCGGAGTCGATGCACAGCCGCGCCCCTCAACGTGGAGCTTCGTGCCGACGGGTCCGCTGGCCGGCGACTGCGTAGTGATCGCCACCGCGGCGCGCGCCGGCGCTGGCAATGCCAGTAGTGGCGCGAGCCCGATCAGGAACGCGAAGAAACCAGCTCGCAGCCGGCGTCTCGTCTCGGCTCTGCGGCCGCCCCCACACTCCACCGCCATAGTGTTTCGTGCCTGTACCCGTCAGTCCGAATCAGTAACGAACCAACCTCTGGGCTACGAAACTCCCTCGTTCGCTGAAAACGCGCATCGGTAGGATGCGCCGAGTGGCATCGCAACAAATCGGCTGGGGTGAATCGTGCGGATGGGTGGCGTCTTTTGCGCCGCACCATTCGCGCGGAACGCAAAGGGCTGATCATTGGCGTCACCGCGGGCGTTATCTGGACGCTGTCGAAGGTCGCGCTGCCGTTCATGGCGCGCCTCGGCGTCGACCACGGCATCGTCGACAACCAGCCCGGCGAATTGCAGAAATGGACGATCGGCATCCTGATCGTCGCCCTGGTTTCGGCGCTGTGTACCGGGATTCGGCGGTATGTGGCCTTCGGCATTGCCTACCGGGCAGAGACCGACCTCCGGCTGAGGCTCTTCGCACACCTGCAGCGCCTGCACTTCGCGTACCACGATCACGCCCAGACCGGTCAGCTGATGTCGCGCGCCGCCAGCGACCTGCAGCAGATCCAGGGCTTCGTCGTGATGATCCCGATCACGGTCTCGAACGCGCTCACGGTCATGCTCCGTGGCGGTGGTCCTTGTTCATCAACTGGCAGCTCGCGCTGCTCGCGCTCATTGCCCCTGCCGGCGCTGAACGTCATGGCGAACCGCTTCTCGGCCCGCATCCATCCGGTCTCGATGGAGCTGCAACAGGAACTCGCCGGCGTCTCGACGTCGGTCGAAGAGACGGTCACCGGCATCCGCGTCGTCAAGGGCTTCGGCGCCGAGAAGGTGCAGACCGACAAGCTGCACGATCACGCCGATCGCGTGCTCGACCGCGCGCTGTACGCGGGCCGGGTCCGCGCCGGGTTCATGCCGCTGCTCGACTTCATCCCGGCGCTCGGCATCCTCGCCGTCTTTGGTACGGCGGCCACCAAGTGCTTAACGGCAAGCTCACCATCGGCGACGTCGTCGGCTTCCTGCTCTACGTCAACATGCTGATTTTCCCGTTGCGGATGACGGGGCAGCTCGTGGCCCAAGGGCAGCGCGCGGTGGCGGCCGCGCAGCGGATCGAAGAGATCCTCGTCACCGAGCCCGCCATTGTCGACAAGCCCGACGCGGTGTCGTTGCCTCCAGGCAACGGCGAGGTGCGGTTCGAACACGTGAGCTTCGGTTACTCGCCCGAAGCGGAACGGCCCGTGCTGCACGACCTCAACCTCGTGATCCGTCCCGGCGAGGCCGTCGCCATCGTCGGGCCCACGGGTTGCGGCAAGACCACCGTGGCGCGGCTCCTGCCGCGCTTCTACGAGGTCGACAGTGGTGCGATCTATGTCGACGGCGTCGACGTGCGCGACGTCAAGCTCAACGATCTTCGTACGTCGATTGGCATCGTGTTCGAAGACACGTTCCTGTTCGGCGACACGGTCGCCGCCAACATCGCCTTCGCCGATCCCACCGCGCCGCAGGAGCACATCGAGGCCGCCGCCCATCTCGCCGGCGCGCACGAGTTCATCTCCGAGCTGCCC
Organism: uncultured Actinomycetes bacterium; assembly: GCA_963769985.1. Lineage (GTDB taxonomy): Bacteria > Actinomycetota > Acidimicrobiia > Acidimicrobiales > JACCXE01 > JACCXE01. The sequence continues at coordinate 26,228 of CAVYNR010000013.1, forward strand.
GACGGTTATGCGACCGAGCTCGGCGAGCGGGGGTTCTCGCTGTCGGGCGGGCAGCGCCAGCGCATCGCCCTGGCGCGGGCGATCCTCGCCGACCCGCGCGTGCTGATCCTCGACGACGCCACCAGCTCGGTCGACCCGACCAAAGAGCACGAGATCCGCGACGCGCTCCGGACGGTCATGGCGGGACGTACGACGATCGTCATCGCGCACCGGCCGGCCACGATCGCGCTGGCCGACCGCGTCGTGCTGCTCGACGAAGGCCGCATCGTCGCCGAAGGCACGCACACCGAACTGCTCGCCACCAGCGAGCGCTACCGCCACGTGCTCGCCCAGGCGGAAGTCGACGTCGCCTGATGGGGATGTGGAATAGCTACGCCATCGAGGACGAGGAGAAGATCAGCGACGGGGAAGCCGGCAATGTGTTGCGCCGCGCTTTCAGGATGTTGCGCCCGTACCGCGGCGACGTGATCCGGTGCGCACTCGTACTGCTTGCCTGGACGACCGCCGTCATCGCCGGTCCGTACTGCGTCAAGTACGGCATCGACCAGGGCCTCCGTGGCGAGAGCGGGGCCGCGCTCAACCGCGCCGCGGTGGGCTACGCCGCCGCCGCCATTGCTGTTCTGTTGCTGTCGCGCACGCAGATCCTGCTGGTCAATCGCATCGGCGAACGCTTCCTGCGCGACATGCGCGAGCGCGTCTTCAACCACTTAATGAAGATGTCGCTCGGCTTCTACGACAAACAGCAGACCGGCAAGCTCGTCGCCCGCATGACCAGCGACATCGACTCGCTGCAGGAGCTCGTGCAGCAGGGCCTGATCGCCTTCGTCACGAGCGCGCTTGTTGCTCGTGTTCACGATCACCGTGTTGCTGATCATCTCGCCGGTCCTGGCGTTGCTGTGCCTCGTTGCGCTGCCGGTCGTCGTCGTTGCGAGCATCCAATTCCAACGCTCGTCCAATAAGGCGTACCTCGTCGTGCGTGAGCGCATCGGCCAGACGCTGGCGACCTTCCAGGAGGGCCTCTCGGGCGTCCGCGTGATCCAGGCGTTCGGTCGCGAGGCCGCCAACGAGAAGCGCTTCGCCCACCACAACCAGGAGCAGCTCGACGCTTACGCCTACGCGGTGAAGATCTCGGCGATCTATTTCCCGGTCGTCGAACTCGCCGGCAACGTCGCGCTTGGCCGTCGTCGTGGGTCGTCGGCGGCGTGTTCGTGCACGAAGGCGCGATCACCGTCGGCACGATCGCCGCGTTCGTGCTGTACCTGCAGAACCTGTTCGACCCCGTTCAGCAGCTGAGCCAGCTGTTCAACATGCTGCAGTCCGCTGGCGCGGCGCTCAACAAGCTCTTCGGCGTGCTCGACACCGAGTCGCCGATTCAGGAGCGTCAGGCGGCGGTCGACCTGCCCGCGCGCGGCGTGCTCGAAGCCGTCGACGTGTCGTTCGCCTACAACGAGGCGCGACCGCCGTGCTGCGACCACGTCAACATCACAGATCAAGCCGGGCGAGCGGCTCGCGCTCGTCGGGCCCGACCGGCGCCGGCAAGTCCACGATGGCCAAGCTGTTGGCGCGCATGTACGACCCGTCCGACGGGGTCGTCCGCTACGGCGGGGTCGACCTGCGCGACGCGACGATTCGCGTCGATGCGCGACCGGTTCACCGTCGTGCCGCAGGAGGGCTATCTCTTCCAGGGCACGATCTCGACAACGTGCGGCTGGCCAAAGCCGACGCCACCGACGCCGAAGTCGAAGCGGCCATGGCGCGCATCGGCGTGCTCGACCACTTCGCCACGCTGTCGGAGGGCCTCAACACCGAGGTGCGCGAACGCGGCTCGCGGTTCTCCGCCGGTGAGCGCCAGCTCGTGTCGCTCGCCCGTGCCGCGCTCGCCGACAGCGAAATCCTCGTGCTCGACGAGGCCACCAGCTCGCTCGACCCCGGCACCGAGGTCGAAGTCGAAGTCGCGCTGACCAAGCTGATGGAGGGCCGCACCGTCATCGTCATCGCGCACCGCCTGTCGACGGCCGAGCGCGCCGACATCGTCGCGGTGGTCGACGCCGGCGGCATCGTCGAAATGGGCACGCACGACGAACTCGTCGCGCGGGGCGGCGCCTACGCCGCGCTCTTCGGCAGCTGGTCGGGTCAAGCCGCGTCGTATCCCGGCTTTCTGCGGATTTCCCATGACAGGCATGGGAAATCCGCAGAAAGTCGGGAAGGGGTGGGGTTTCGGAGGCGTTGACGCCTTTACTACTATCGCGGTAGTGGAAATTCCTTGGAGGGGCCGTCGTGGCTATTGAAGAACTCGATCTCGGCAAGTACCAGCTCGGTTGGAACGACGCTGAGTCCTATGTCTTCAAGCCGGCGAAGGGCATCAACGAGCAGGTCGTAAGGACATCTCGTGGTGGAAGGGCGAGCCGGACTGGATGACCAAGTTCCGGTTGAAGTCGCTCAAGCACTTCGAGCGCAAGCCGATGAATCCGTGGTTCGCCAGCCGGATGCCCAACATCGACTTCAACGACATCTACTACTACATCAAGCCAACCGAGGGCGGCGTCGTCGACGAGTGGGACCAGGTCCCCGAGAAGATGAAGCAGACCTACGAGAAGCTCGGCATCCCCGAGGCTGAGCGGAAGTACCTCGCCGGCGTCACCGCGCAATACGAGTCCGAGGTTGTGTACCACCGCAACCGCGAGGACCTCGAGGAGCAGGGGATCATCTTCTGCGACATGGACACGGCGCTCCGTGAGTACCCGGAGCTCGTGAAGCAGTACTTCGGCACCGTCATTCCTCCGGGCGACAACAAGTTCGCCGCGCTCGAACTCGGCCGTGTGGTCGGGCGGTTCGTTCATCTACGTGCCGCCGGGCGTGAACTGCGAGCTGCCGCTGCAGGCGTACTTCCGCATCAACTCGGAGAACGCCGGTCAGTTCGAGCGCACGCTGATCATCGCCGACGAAGGTGCGCAGGTGCACTACATCGAAGGCTGCTCGGCTCCGGTGTACGCCAAGGACACCGACTCGCTGCACTCGGCCGTGGTCGAGCTCATCGCGAAGCCGAGCGCGCGCATCACGTACACGACCATTCAGAACTGGTCGAACAACGTCTACAACCTCGTTACCAAGCGCGGCCGCGCCGATGCCGAGGCGCGCATCGAATGGATCGACGGCAACATCGGCTCGAAGCTCACGATGAAGTACCCGAGCGTGTATCTGATGGGTCCGAAGGCGTCGGGCGAAGTGCTGTCGGTTGCCTACGCCGGGCCGGATCAGTGGCAGGACGCGGGGGCGAAGATGTACCACTGCGCGCCGGAGACCACCTCCACAATCGTGTCGAAGTCGATCTCACAGGGCGGGGGTCGCACCACTTACCGCGGCCTCGTCCACGTCGACGAAGGCGCGGTGAAGTCCAAGAGCTTCGTGCGCTGCGACGCGCTGATCCTCGACGAGCAGAGCCAGAGCGACACCTATCCGTACATGGAAGTGGGCGAGCGCGACGCGCAGATCGGCCACGAAGCCACCGTGTCGAAGATCGGCACCGAGCAGCTCTTCTATCTGATGAGCCGCGGGCTTTCCGAAGAGCAGGCCATGGGCATGATCGTCAACGGCTTCATCGAGCCCATCACCCGCACGCTGCCGATGGAATACGCCGTCGAGTGGTCGCGTCTGATCGAACTTCAGATGGAAGGAAGCATCGGCTAGCTAGCCGGCTTACCGTCGCGCGCCACCGCGAACTGGCGCGTGGCGTCGTCCTGCACCTCGCGCGTGATCGCGGGTCCCGCAGTCGGATCACCCTGCAGCTTCTCTGCGCCCCCGGGCGTGTACTGGAGGATGTAGGCCTTGCGGACCTCGCCGGTCGTGTTCGGTCCGGTCAGGTGAGGCGTGAGCGAACTGAACACGACCGCGCTGCCCACCGGCGCCTCGGCGACCACGATCTCCGCCGGCGGCTCGCTGAAACACTCGTAACCCAGCGGGTCGACGTAGCGGTGCAGCAACGTGCCGTGACGGTGCAGGCCGCGCGCGACCTGCGGGCATCCATTGCCGAGGGTCGCGTCCGTGAGCGGGATCCAACACGTGAGGTACTGCTGCGGCTCGACGTACGCGTACCCGTTGTCCTGATGCCACGGAAAGCGACGCGGCTTCTCGGGCTTCTTGTACACCGCCTGGTCCCAGTACAGATGTACGTCCGGTCCGATGAGGTCGAGGCAGATGCCGACCAAATTCGGGTGACGGGAGAACGCGGCCAGCTCGGCCGACCGGCCCACGAGGTGCGCGGTGAACGTGATCGCGCCGCTCTCGGCGATCATCGAGTCGTTCGTCGCGCTGGCGACGCAGAAAGGCGTCGGACTCTTCTTCGAAGGCGTCGGTGATGGCGCGCACGGCGGCGATCTCATCGGCGGTGAACACGTCGGGCACGACCACGAAGCCGTCCTCGTCGAACTGTCGGACCTGCTCGATCGCAAGCGACGAGAACGGGGGAGTCGCGTCGACCCACTCGAAGCCTTGATTCCACGGATGGAGAACGACGTCGCCCGCTATTTGCCTGACCATGTGGTCAGTATATTTAATCGGCGACGCGCAGCAAGCGCAGTTGATCGTCGAAGTAGCCGCGCACGATGCTGCTCAGGCCGCGCCGTTTCGGGTTGTGCAGCCACATAAGTTGAGCGCCCTCGAGGAAGGCAAGGATCTCGTCCGCCTTTCGGGGCACGTCGATGTCGGCGCGCAACTCGCCGTTGGCGATGCCGTCTCGCAGGATGTTCGCCAGCACGTCGCGAACCACCTTGATGCGCTCGCGCATGAACGAATGCGCCGGGTGGTCCCCGTCGATGCTTTCCGCCAACAGCACTGTGTGCAGAGCTGTGAGCAACTCGCGGTCCTCGTTCCAGGTAGCGACGGCCACCCAGTTGGCGAAGTGTTCGATCACGGTGGTGTGCTCGCCGACCGCTACCGCCCGCACGGCGTCCTCGTCGCGTTTTTTCAGGACCTCGACGAGCAAGCGCTCTTTCGAGCCGAAATGGTGGAGCAAACCGCCCGTAGTGACCCCGGCGGCGTCGGCGATCGCGGCGATGCCCGTTCCGCGGTATCCCTCACGGGCGAAATGCTCGATGGCGGCGTCGACGATGGCGCGCCGGCGCTCGACGCCCCTCGCCTGAACCTGTCCCTTGACCCCTGGCATAGCCCGACGTTATCCCATTATGCTGACCAAGTAGTCAGTATCTAGGACGTTTCACATACCGATGGTATTGCGATAGCGTTGGCATCTGTCGTGGTGGTTGGGGGGAATGAGTGGAGAAGTTGCGTGTTGCGCGCGCTATCGCTGTAGCGGCCTTGTCGCTATGCGTTGGCGCGGGCGCGTGCGCGCAGCCGCGTTTGGAGAACCTCACTCGCGACCTCGCTCGCTCGGTACCGCGCGCCGGCGCGGTGCGCGTCGACGGCTCGATCACGGTCCGTATCACTGCGGTGAATGTGAAGGGCGCGCCGCGCAACCGCGAACATCGTCAGCGGAGCGGCGCTGGGATCGGCAATCCCCGTCGCCGCGGCGCGGTTCGTGGCCCAGCCGGGTCGCGACCGCTGGGCCATCGTGGGCCCAACTGACACGGTCGGTCTGGCCAACGGCCGCGTGATCTACGCGCGGCGAAAGACGAATGGCCCGGCGGACAAGCGTCCGTGGGTGCGCCTCGAGCTCGAGCGGCTCGATGACATCGACGTGCCCGAACTGGAACCGCTCATGGCCAACCAAGACCCGGGGGTGTTGGCCACGCTGTCGCCGCAATTCATGCTCGATTTGTTGCAAGGAGTGCTGACCGGCAGCGTGAAGGTCAGAGGACTGGGCGACGGAGCGCGCGTGATCACGTTCAACACGTCCATCGACAAGATGCAGCGCGAGTTGAAGCGCAGCGAAGACGAGGAGGACGACCTCAAGCGTCTGTTGCGCGGCGTCGGCCATCACTGGAGACATCTTCAGCGGCACCGCCCGGCTGCGCTCCGACGGCTCGCTGTCGCGCCTGAAACTGAACATGCGCGAGCAGCCCGACAAGCGCACGCGGGTAGACCTCGTTGTCGAGCTAAACCTTGACGCCGGCCCCACGACGAGGGTGTCGTTGGTCGTGCCCCCACGCGACACCACCATTCGCGTGGGTTCGCTCGGCCGCCTTACGCGCCAGTTTCACCGAGCAGCTCGCCCCGCGGCAGGTCGCGGGGCTCCCACAGGTGTCTTCATGACCGTGACCGAGTTCGCGCCGCCGACGACGCCCACCGTGCCGGAAACGCCGCCGGAAACGCCCGCGGTCGCGCCGCGGCGTCGCCGGCGGTCCACGGAACTCCCGACGTTCGTCGTGTGCGCTGGCCTGATCCTTGGCGCGCTGGTGTTGGGTGAGTTCCTCACACTGTTCGGCAGCGCGCCGATTCTGCCGTGGCCGGTGCTGGTCGTGGCCGTAACCACCGGCGCAGTAAGCGCACTGCTGGCCGTCGCCGTGGTGCTTATCTACCGCGCCAACAAGTTGCTGACGTTCGCGGCACGGCGCCATTTCGGCCGCAGCCGCCATTGTGATGTTCACGCTCGCCGGCGAAGGCTGGCCGTACTGGGCGATCGCGCTGATCACCGTCGGCGGCGCCGCGCTGGCGAGCGCGCTGCTCGAAGCCGGAATCCTCCGCCGGTTCGCCACCTCACCGCGACTCGTGGCCACCATCGCCACGCTGGCCGGTGGGCAGATCTTCCTCGCCTCGGCGTTCTTCTTGCCGCGGTGGCGTTTCGACGTTGACATCTTCAACGCCGACTTCGAGGATCTTGCCCGGCTGCCGATCAACGCGGTCCACTTCCCCAACGCGTGGCGGCACAACGCCGGTACCGCCACGTTTACCGCCGACCACGTGGTAGCGCTCGTCGTCGCGGTAGTCGCGCTCACCGCGGTCGGCGCGTTCTTGCGCTTCACGACCGCCGGCACCGCGATTCGCGGCGCGTCGGAGAACGCGGAGCGTGTCTCGCTTCTCGGGATCAGCATGGGGTCCCTCGGCACGCTCGTGTGGGTTATCGCCGGCGTGCTGGCTGGGCTTTCGACGCTGCTGGGTGAGCCGTTGCGCAACGGCAGTTTGATCACGATCGCGGCAGGCGGCGCCTCGGCCGGCGTGGGAATTCTGTTGCGCGGTTTCGCCGCGGGCGTGCTCGCCCGCATGGAGCGCATCAGCGTGGCGGTGAGCGCGGCCATCGCAATTGCCATCCTCGATCGCTCCATCGTCTGGGTCACGCGGCGCGGCGCCGCCAGCGACGTGGTGCTGTTCATCGGCATTGCGATCGCGCTGCTGATCCAGCGCCGCAGCTTGTCGCGGGTGGAAGAGTCGGCCGCGACGTCGTGGTCGGCGGCCGAGGAGATCCGACCCGTCCCCGCCGTTCTGCGCGCGCTGCCGAGCGTGCAAAGCGCGAAGCGCTGGGCATACGCGCTGCTCACGCTGTTCGTGATCGGGTTCCCGTTCGCGATGTCGCCCAGCCAAGTGGTCACCGCCACCACCTACGCGATCTTCGCCATTGTCGCGGTGTCGCTCGTGGTGCTCACCGGGTGGGGCGGCCAGATCAGCCTCGGTCAGTTCGCACTCGTGGCCGTCGGCGCCGCGACCAGCGGCCTGTTGCGCGCCAGCTTTGGCGTGCCCTTCCCGATCGCATTGCTGCTCGCGGCCCTCGTGGCGGCCGCGGTCGCGGTCTTGCTCGGGTTGCCGGCTCTGCGCATCCGGGGCCTCTATCTCGCCGTCACCACGTTGAGCTTCGCGTTGGTGATGTCGTCGTTCGTCCTCGACCCCGAACGGTTCCGGTCGCTCGTGCCCCAGAAGCTGGACCGACCGACCTTCCTGTTCGTCGACTTCGAGGACGACCGCAGCTTCTTCTATCTGTGTGTCGCCGTGCTCGTCCTCACGGTGCTCGGCGCCCAGGGTTTGCGCAGGACGCGGACCGGGCGGGTGCTGATCGCCGTGCGCGACAACGAGATCGCGGTGCAGTCCTTCGGCATCTCGCTGGTTCGCGTGCGCCTGGCGACGTTCGCCATCGCGGGCTTCATCGCCGGCGTGGCCGGCGTACTGCTCGCCACCCAGCAACACGGCGTGCGACCAGAACAGTACGGCCCCGGGCAGAGCATCACGATGTTCCTGATGGCGATCATCGGCGGGCTCGGCTCGGTCGGAGGCGTGATCACCGGCGCCATCTACCTCGGCGCGTGCGCCATCTTCCTGCACGGCCCGATCGGCGCGTTGCTCGCCGCCGGCGGTGGCGTGCTGCTGGTGTTGCTGGTGTACCCGAGCGGGCTCGGCGGGATGGTGTTCGCCGCGCGCGACGGGTTCCTGCGCCGCATCGCGATCCGGGAGCACATCTTCGTGCGGTCCTTGCTCGGCGACGTGCGCGACCTCGACAGCGAGCGGTCCCGCGCGCCGCTCGCGCCGAAGCCGGACCCGGAGGAAACCTACGAGATCGAGTCCCACATCCGCGAGGCCGGCGCGTCGCAGCGGTCAAGGGCTGGGTGTACGGATGAACGCTCTCTCTGCGCGAGGTCACCGGCGGCTCTTCGCCGCTGCCGCTGTTGCTCATGTTCGGCGTCGCGATGGTCGACGATCTCGACCGCGCCGCCTTCGGCGTGCTGCTGCCCGAGATCCGCGACTGGTTCGGCGTCTCGATCACCACCGTCCTCACGCTGCAGACGGTCGCGGCGATGCTGACGGTCCTCGCGGCAGTGCCGATCGGCTTCCTCGCCGACCGCGTGAGCCGCGTGCGGATCTCCGCTGTCGGCGCGGTGGTATTCGGCGTCATGGGCTTCTCACCGGCCTCGCCCCGACGATCCTGATGCTCGGCCTCGCCCGACTCGGCTCCGGCATCGCCAAGACCATGGCGCCGGCGCAGTCGTCCCTGCTCGCCGACTCGTACCCGCCCGAGCGTCGACCCGGCGTCTTCTCGTTCTTCTCCTCGGCCGAGGCTGTCGGCCGCTTCTTCGGCCCGCTGCTCGCGGGCTGGCTCGGCGCCACGCTCTGGTGGGGGCTGCCGTTCGTCATCATCTCGGTGCCGTCGATCGTTCTCGGCGTGTTGTGCCTCACCCTCCTGCATGAGCCCGTGCGCGGCGAGGCCGAAGGTGTCGCGTCCGAGGCGGCACCTCCCGGCGTGGCCGAGTCGTGGCGCATGGCGAAGGGTGTGCGCACGCTGCGGCGGATCTGGTGGGCGCTGCCGTTCCTCGTCGGCGCGGGCAGCGCTGATCGGGCTTATCTCGCTGCTGTTCGACGACGTCTTCCACCTGTCGCCGGGCCTGCGCGGCGTCCTGGTCGCCGCGGACGAGCCGTTCCGCATCGGCGGGCTGCTCCTCGGCGCCGCCATCGGCAACCGCCTGCTGGAGAAGCGGCCGAGCCGCATCGTCACCTTCGTCGGTCTGCTCGGAGCGGTGCAGGCGCTGAGCCTGCTCATCGTCGCGGTCGCGCCCACGTGGTGGATCGCGGTGGTCCCGTTCTGGATCGGTTCGTTCGCCGGAGCCATCCTCGCGCCCTCGCTCATCTCGCTGATGACCATCGTCATTCCGCCGCGCGGTGCGCGGCTTCGCTCTCGGCTTCGGCGCGTTCTTCGTGGCGCCGGGCCTGTTGTTGGCCATCCCGATCGGCGCCATCGGCGATTCGATGGGACTTCGCTGGGGCATCGCCGCGGCGGTGCCGGTTCTCCTCATCGGATGCCTGATCATCGCGTCCGCCGCGGTGTCGGTCGACGCCGACATCCGCCAGGCCCGCGCATCGGCGAGCGCCCTCGCCGCCGGTCGCGCCGAGGACGGCGCCTTGCTGACGGTGCGCGACCTCGACGTGCATTACGGCGGCGTGCAGGTGCTGTTCAACGTCGACCTCGACGTCCAGCGCGGCGAGATCCTCGCGTTGCTCGGCACCAACGGCGCCGGCAAGTCGACCGTGCTGCGCGCCATCTGCGGCACGGCGGTCGCGTCGAACGGCGCGATCGCGTTCGAAGGCGAAGACATCACGTTCATGCCGCCGGCGGTCCACGCCGCGCGCGGGATCGTGTGCGTTCCCGGCGGCAAGGCCACGATTCCGGGCTCACCGTCGACGAACACCTGAGGCTGGCCATCTGGGGTCTGCCCTCCGACCTGGCCAAGGAAGCCGAAGCACGCCTCGACGAGGTGCTCGACTGGTTTCCCGTCTTGCGCGATCGCGCGGCGGCCAAGGGCGGAGACCTTTCTGGCGGCGAGCAGCAGATGCTCGCCCTCGCCTGCGCGTTCCTGTTGCGCCCGCAGTTGCTGCTCATCGACGAGCTGTCGCTCGGCCTCGCACCGGTGATCGTCGAGCAACTGCTCGACATCGTGCGGCGCATCCACGCCGCGGGTGCGACGGTGGTGCTCGTCGAGCAGTCGATCAACGTCGCGTTCACGGTGGCCGACCGCGCCGTGTTCATGGAGAAGGGCGAGATCCGCTTCATCGGCCCCGCGAAAGAACTCCTGGCCCGGCCCGACATCCTTCGTTCGGTGTTGCTCTCCGGCGGTGGCGGTGGCGGCAAGATGGCGGTGCGCGGGCGGGCGCAACTCGACGCGCCGCCGGTCCTCGAGGTCAACTCGCTGACGAAGCGCTACGGCGGCATTACCGCGTGCGACAACGTCGACCTCGTGCTGCCAGAGGGCCGCATCGTCGGCCTCATCGGTCCGAACGGATCCGGCAAGACGACGCTGTTCGACCTCATCTCCGGCACGTAGACGGCCGACGCGGGACGCGTCGTGCTGCTCGGCGACGAAGTCACCGACCTCGCCGTCGACCTGCGGGCAAAGAAGGGCATGCACCGCTGCTTCCAGGACGCGCGGCTCTTCCCGGCCCTGACCGTCGCCGAAACGATCCAGGTCGCGTGCGAACGACACCTCGAGGTGCGGTCCGCAACCGCGGCCGCGCTGCGCCTCCCGAATGTCCGAAAGGCCGAGCGCCGGGTCAGCCGTCGCGCCGACCGACTCATCGAAATGCTGAACCTCGGACAGATCCGCGACACGTTCATCCGCGAACTGTCGACCGGCTCGCGCCGGGTCGTCGACCTCGCGTGCGTGCTGGCGGCCGAGCCCACCGTGTTGCTGCTCGACGAGCCCGCTGCCGGCATCGCCCAAGCCGAGACCGAAGCGCTCGGCCCGCTGCTGGAACGCGTGCGCTTCGAGACCGGATGTTCGATCCTCGTCATCGAGCACGACATGCCGCTGCTCCGCTCGATCGCCGACGACCTCGTCGCCCTCGATCCGGACGCGTCATCGCGTCCGGCGCGCCCGACGACGTGCTCGCGCATCCCGACGTCGTCACCGCGTACCTCGGCGCGTCCGACGCCGCCATCAACCGTTCGGGAGCCACAAGCTCGCGACCAGCCAGGAGAAACTGAAAGTGCCCACCCTTGATGTCGAAAAGTTCCACGCCGCGTTCGACCGCGTCGCCGCCAACGTCAACTCCGTGATCCACGGCAAGGCCGACGTCGTGCGCATGGCGCTCGTCGCCATGTACGCCAACGGTCACGTCCTGTTCGAGGACGTTCCCGGCGTCGGCAAGTCGATGCTCGCTCGCGCGCTGTCGGCGTCGATGGGTATGGACACCGCCCGCGTGCAGTGCACGCCCGACATGCTGCCCGGCGACATCACGGGTTCGTCGGTCATCGACATGCCGACGATGACGCTGCGGTTCAAGCGCGGGACCGGTGTTCACCAACGTGCTGCTCGTCGACGAGATCAACCGAGCCACGCCCAAGACGCAGTCCGCGATGCTGGAGTGCATGGCCGAGCGCACCGTGTCGGCCGAAGGCATCAGCAACCCGCTGCCGTCGCCGTTCCTCGTGCTCGCCACGCAGAACCCCGTCGAGCAGGCGGGCACGTTCCCGCTGCCCGAAGCGCAGCTCGACCGGTTCCTGTTCCGGCTGAAGATGGGCTACCCCGACGAAGAGGCGGAACTGCTTGTCATGCGCGGCAACGTCGGCGCGCTCGAGGTCGAGGGCCTCGGCAAGGTCACCACCGCGGCCGAGACGCTGGCCATGCAGGCAATGGTCACCGAGGTCGTCGTGCCCGAAGCGGTCGAGCGCTACATCGTGCAGATCGTGGCCGCCACCCGCACCGATCCGTCGATCATGCTCGGCGCCAGCCCCCGCGCATCGATCACGCTCGCGAAGGCGGCGCGCGTGATGGCGGCGACCGACGGCCGTTGGACGGTGTATCCCGAAGACGTGCACGCGCTGCTGCGGCCGGTGCTGGCGCACCGCATGATGCTCGCCCCCGAGGCGATCCTGCGCGGCGAGACCGTCGAAGACGTTCTGGACCGCGTGACCAACCGCGTCAAGGCGCCGCTCGGCGTTACCGACGCACCGCCCATCGTGCCGACGAAGGCGGCCAAGAGCGCGAACGGAACCAAGCCCGCTCGTCGTCGCGTGCGCGCCAGCGCCAAGGCGTAACCAGGCGCACCTTTGCCGATCCTGTCCACCGTCGCGCGTCGTCGGTTCCTTGAACGGGCCACCGACAACACCCGTGTTTCAACGCGGCTTCGCCGCGGGGTAACGCGAGCGCACGGGTATGACCTCGACGGGCCTCGTGCTCGTCGGCGTCGGCGTGCTCGCGTGGGCGACGGGGCGCTACATCGGTGGTCGTCCCCTTTACCTGCTGGCCTACGGCGTGGTCGGTGTCTTGATTTACGCCAAGGTCGCGACGCGCAAGAAGCCCGCCGTCGAAGGCAACCGCACCGATACCAGCCCACGGGTCACCGAGGGCGCGGAGATTTCGATCTCGGTCACGCTCACGAGTGACCGGCGCATCACCAACGTCGTGCTCGAGGAGCAGCTGCCGGAACTCTTCGGCCAGAACGCAGTGCTTCCGGTGGCCGCGATTCAACCGGGCGACGGAGGCGTCGAGTGCGCGTACGCGTTCACAGCGTGGCGCCGCGGCGTGTACGAGCTGGGCCCGCTGACCGTGCAGTGGGGTGACCCGTTCGGTCTCACGCGCCGCTCAGCCGAAATCGGTAGCTCGTTCCCGCTGATCGTGCATCCTTCCATCGAGCCCGTGCACGGACCGCGCGCTAACGCGCATGTGGGAGGACCCGCCGTTTCGCCCTCCGGTTTCGAGGCCGTGGCCCAGCGGCATGGAGCTATACGGAATGCGTCAGTACACACCCGGCGACGACGTGCGCCGCATCAACTGGCGCGGCTACATGCGCACCGGCGAACTCCTCGTGCAGGAAGCCGAGCAGGGCATCTCCGACAAGGTCGTCATGCTACTCGACGCCGACCGGCGCGCCCACTCGAAGGGCCTCATCTCCGAGTCGTTCGAGGCCGCCATCCGCGCGGTCGCCAGCCTTGGCATCCATCACCTCAGCGAGGGCTACGAGGTCACCGTCGAGGGCAACGGCGGACGTATCGCCGGACCGTTGCGCTCCGGACCTTCGAAGGTGCGACTCCTCGACGAGTTGGCTCGTCTCGACCTTGGCAAAGCGCCGCTCAACGAGGGCATGACGCGCCTGTTGACGGGGATGGGCCGCGACACGCACCTGTTGATCGTCACGCCGTACCTCGATCTCGAATCGGCGGCGCGTCTCGAACTGCTCGCCCAGCGCGGCGTGAAGGCAATCGTCGTCGCGTTGGTGTGGGACGAGGACCAGACCGAGAACCTCACGCGGGCCACAGCGTTCGGCGCGCAGATCGTGGAGATCCGGCCGAACACGCCGCTGTCGGTGGCGTTCCGCCGCGAAGTCGTCTCGGGGGCGCGGTTCTAGTGACCACGACGCTCCTGCCGCCCGACAACGACACCGAAGCCGACCTCCCTCTCGGACTTTCTGCGGATTCCACCCCGGCCCCCGATGCGGAATCCGCAGAAAGTCCGGTTGAGGAGGCACTTCCGCCGGTCTCGATGCGGCCGGTCATCGCGGCCGCGCTGTCGTCGTCGGCCGCGGGCCTGGTGGTCGGGGGCATCTTCGGGAGCTGGGCGGCGCGGAGCATCGGGTTGTTCGCCGCCGTCGGTGGCGCGGCGTTGGCGGCGTGGGCGTTGCGCAGCAAGCGACCGGCAATGGCGCAGTTCGCCGTCGTGCCGATCGTGCTCGTTATCGCCGCGCTCTTCAGTGCTTCCGAGCCACTCGCCGGGCGACGTGGTCGGCCTCATGCGCGACGCGGTCGACGCCGGACGACTGCTGCGACCGCCCGTGCCGTTCGACGCTGGTTGGAGGCCCCTGCTCGTGGTCGTGCTCGGCCTCCTCGGATTCGGCGGCGCGTGGATCGGCGCCGCCCTCGATCGGCCGTTACTGGGCGTCGTGCTGCCGATCCCGCTCGTGGGCCTAGCTGCGATCACCCAACCAGACAGCGGCGAGATCCTCGCGGGGGTCTTCGCGTTCGTGCCGATCCTCGCCGCGCTCGGCGTGTTGTTCGGCGCCGACAGCGAGACCGACACCACGCTCAACCGCAGCTTCGAGTTGACGCGCCTGCTGCGCGGTGCGGTGCCGATGCTCGGCCTCGCCGTGGCGCTGGTGATCGTGGGCAACACCAGCTTCTTGTTCCCGAAGCCGGTGTTCGACCCCGACGACCGACCACAGAAGCCGAAGTCGATCCCGCTGTCGGCGTCCAAGGACCGCGTGATGTTCACGGTGACCGCGCCCGAGGGCTTCACCGGCCCATGGCGCACCGGCGTGCTCGACATCTACGAAGACGACGCCTGGAAGCTGCCCGGCGCCAGCAGCCGCAAGCTGGTGGACCTGCCGGCCAACGGCGTGCTCGACGACTCGCCGGTCGCGGCGCGCGCCGAACGCGCCGACATCGAGGTGGGACTCACCACAAAGGACCTCGGGCCCACCGCGGTGTTGCCGGTCGTCCCCACGTCCCGCCGTGTGCGCTTCGCGGGGTCGCCGCCGTCGCTGAAGTTCGACGTGCAAAGCGGCGGCCTGCGCGTTCCTGCCGGGCGCGCTCCATCGGGCCTCTCCTACACGCTCACCCTGCCCGCGTATCCGACCGCCAAACAGCTCGAGGTCGTGCAGAAGACGCGCGACGAAGGCCGCCGAGATCGCGGTCCCGGCGCCGCCGCCCGCCATCCAGAAACTGCTGGGGCAGGCGCCGGCGGGACCGTGGGCGCGCCTCGACTTCCTGCGCCACAAGCTGCTCGACAACGTTGTTGCCAACGGTGGCGGATCGCCGCAGGACATCTCGCCCCGGCGGGTCGTGGATCTTCTCCAAGGTTCGAAGAAGGGCACGCCGTACGAGATCGTCGCCGCGCAAGCGCTTCTTGCTCGCTGGGCCGGCGTGCCGTCGCGGATCGGTTACGGGTTCAACGGCGTGAACATCGAGGACGGTCAGTTGACCGTCCGGCCCAAGAACGCGGCGCAGTGGCTCGAGGTTCGTTTCGACGGCTACGGCTGGGTGCCGCTGCTCGACGTGCCGCCCAAAGCGCAGGCCGACCTCGAGAACAAAGACGAGCCCGACGTGATCCTGCCCTCGGACGAGATCGCGGTGCAGATTTTCGTTCCCGTCGAGTTAACCAACCCGCGCCTGCTGTTCGAACGCGTACGCGACAGCGCCAAGCAGGCCGCGCCCTTCGTCGCCGTCATCCTCGGTGGCTGGATCATGACGCCGGTCGCGTGCCGAACGCTGCGGCGCCGCAAGCGCGAAGCGTGGGCCGACGAGCTGGGCCCCCGCGCCCGCATCGCCGTGGCCTACGCGGAGTTCCGCGACGCGGCGGGCGACTTGGCGCTCGGCGACCCGTTCGCCACCCCGATCGAATTCCTCGACCTCGTGCAGCCAGACGGTGAGCACAATTCGCTCGCCTGGTTGACGTCGCGCGTTCTGTACGGCGATCTCGCTCCGACCGTCTCCGACGTCGACGCGCGCGCCGCGGAAGAAATGAGCCTCTCGTTGCGAACCCGTCTACGCCAAGCCCAACCGATGCAGACGCGGGTGATCGGGTTCTTGTCCAAGAGCTCACTGCTGCGGCCATATACCGAAGAGGTGCCGAACGTGCGCGTACCTACACCGCTGGCAACGACGCGGCGGGCCCTGATGTCTGTGCCTCGCCGCCTGCGCGCCGGGTTGCGTCGCGTGCTGCGCCGCCCCGACGTCGTCACGCAGCGCACCGCGTTGTTGGTCCTTGTCGCCGTCGGCCTGCTCATGAGCGGTTGCGCGGGGTCGGACGCGCCGAAGACGCTGATCGGTGTTCGCAAAGTCGCGCTTGACCTCGCGTTCAAGGACCAGAGCGTCGTCACCCCGCTGCCACCGCGGATCGTGGTCACCCTCATCCCGGCCACAAATGCGGACATCATGCGGTTCAACCCCGGGATCAAGCTTCCGCCCGAGCCCGCCTTCAATCCGTTCGCGTGTGCATCAGCTGGACCCGACGCGCGTCCCGAACAGGTCGCGTCGGTCGCGATCATCAAGCCTCCGAAGCCGGGCACGTATCTCTACAAGAACACCGGCACGCTGACCATCGAAGGCGCGATCGCGCTCACGCTGCCGTACCCGCCGATCTCGAAGATGGTCATCTCCAAGGTGCAGTCGGAGGTGACCACCTCGCCGTATTACGGCGACGTGAATGTGACCACGTTCGAGGTGGAAAACCAGATCACACCGACCATCTCCACCATCGAGAAGCTCTCCTACGACTTCGACAGCCTTGACCTGGTCCAGCGAACCCTCGTCAACGGCGACGACCGGACAGTGTTCACGCCGCAGCCAGCCATCACGGTTATGTCGTTTGGTGGGCAAGGCGCGACTTTCCAGGGCGCGGCCATCGATCCGGCCACGCTCAACAGCCTCGTGGTCCAAGGCACCATCCCCGGTAAGGAAGCGGTCGACGCGTGCGGGAAGGTCATCGACACCTACGTCGGCGAGACCACCGAGCGCGAGGTCAACATCAGCGCGGTCTCGACGTCGGGCACCGAGACCAACGAGCCCACGCGCACGAACTACGCGCTCCAGCTCGGCGGCCTCGTCGTCAAACGGGACTCGCACACGACGCAGATCATCAGGACCGACGCCGGCACCGCCATTGTCACGATCGACGTAGTCAGCACCCTGATCAACGTGGACCCGCTGTCGTGATTCGCAAGACGTTCGTCGCGCTCTGTGCCGCGATCGGACTCCTGTGCGGCGCGTGCGGGAGCGGCTCAGAGGCCGTTGGTCCACCGCCGCGTATTCCCGTCGCGTCCGTGCCCCAGACACTGCCGGTTGGCACGGGCCTGAGTGTGACGCCCAACACGACGAAAGCCGTCGTCAAGGCGTTTGCCGCCGTGGGCGATTCGTCGCTGGCCAAGGACGGCAAGGTCTGGGAGCTGCGCCTCGGGTCACAGCTCGTCGGCGTGTTGCAGCTGACGTCGCTCAACGAACGGGTCAACACCGAAAAGAGCGAGGACCGCGAGGCGGTCCGGCGCCAGATCCTTGTCGGCAGCGAGACCGAGTTCGAGGTCGCGACCACGCCGGTGTGGACGGCGAAGGACAACGGCCGCGGCACCTACGTGTGGTTCGGCCGCCAGCTACTGGGCGTGCTGCAGGTAAGAGCACCCAGTTCGAGTCCGACGACGCGGCCACGCAGATGGTGACCGCGTTGCTCGAGTCGAAGGAGTGGCCCGAGCTGCCGCCCGAAGCATTCGAGGACGACCTATGACCACCAAGAATGTTTCGCTCAAGCCAGGGTCCCGCTCGCGGTTGCTGCCGGCGATCTATCCCGCGCTAGCACTCGCCATCGCCGCCGCGCTGTTGCCGTCGGCGCTGCGCCCGCCGCCCGAACAGACCAGCGACAGCGCGGCGCTCAACCCGAACGCGCCGCCCGACGACCAATCCGAGCAAGTCATCCAAGCGTTCCAGCAGGCCTCCGGTGGCGGCGCGGGAGCGTCGGAAACCGCGGCACCACCAACGACGCTGCCCGTTCAGCGGCGAACCCCCGTCGGGTAAATGCTTCGGCAAGCCGGCGCGTCAGACCGAGTCGGTGTACTCCGCGCCGTGCGCGCCCGCGTTCCGGGGCAACAACGGCGGTGCCGACCGCCAAGAACGTGTTCTCCAACGAGGTACGCCTCGGCTTCTGGCACGTGATCGGCGCGCCGCCCAGGGAAGGATTCAGGACGACGCCGCCGCCGGGCGAGTCGGGTTCAACGCGCACGTTCCGCGTGTTGCAGGCCTACTTCAACAAGCGATTCCAGACCTACGGCCGCAAGGTCCAGTTCTACGGTTTGGCCGGCAGCACCGATCCCGCGGCCGATCAGGCCGAGGCGAAGAAGGCGTCGAGCAGTATCAGCTGTTCGGCGCGTACCACCTCAATCTGGCGTTCTGCGAGCCCTTCGCCCGCGACACCGGGCCGGTCGTTCTGCAACCCCCAGAAGGCGGAGGTGTACCAACGCCTTCGCCCGGGCTTCTTCTCGTTCATGATCGACCGCACGTCCGCGGCCGGCTTCGGCGCCGAGTTCGTCTGCAAGAAGCTGATCGGCAAGACGGCGAAGTTCTCCGGCACCGAGACGGACAAGGAGCGCAAGATCAGCGTCGTCACCGAGCAGTCGCACGACGGCGGCAACATCGCGCCGGCGGTGTACGAGCAGGCGCTGCAAAACGAGTGCGGCGCCACCTACACCGGCCGGAGTTTCCAGCTCGAGTCGAACAACGATCGCCGACGGCGCGAGCGTCGGCGGTGGCGCAGATGCGCACGAGCGGCGTGACGACCGTCGTGCTCGAGGGTGGGTTGGTGAACACGCTGTATCTGATGATCGGCCGCCGAGAGCGTCGGCTGGCAGCCGGAGTGGGTCATCATCAACGCCTTCGGCGTTGGACTTCAACCTCATCGGAACGATGCTTCCGGCGAACCAGGCTCGTCACCTGTTCGGGCTCTCGGCGTGGGAGGTGCCGCGGCGGTTCGAGGAGACCGAGTGCTACCAGGCGTACAAGGAGATCGACCCGGACAACGATCCCGATGGCAGCGTGTGCCAGCTGTTCTGGCATCCGATGGTGCTGCATGCTCGACGGCATCCAGGAAGCCGGTCCGGAGCTGACGCCCGAGACGTTCCAGGAGGGGCTGTTCAAGATGGGCCACCGGTTCCCGGCAGAGCCGTGGGCGATCGGCGGAGGCTTCGGGCCCGACGACTACTCGTACATGGACAACGTCGGCGAGGTTTGGTTCAATCTCAACGCCGTGAACCCGGAGAACAGCGCGCCCGGCGCCTACGTCTGGTCGTACGAGGCCAAGCGCTTCAAGCGGGGCGAGTTACCCGCCGACGACGGTCAGCTGTTTCAACACGGCGTGACAACGCCCGGCGGGCCCGACGTCACGCAATAACTTTCCCGGGCGGGCACCCCCCGCAGGCCCGCCCTCCTCCGCAACGTGGGGCCCCTCGCTGCGCTCGCCCCACGGCGGCCGTAACCGCGCTAGTCGGCGATGTAGGTGACGTTGTCGACGACGAAGCCGCCACCGGCCACGGACTCCACCGTCATCTGCATGGCGCCCCCTGGATAGGTCCACGAGCAGATGAACTGACCGCCCTGCGGTTCGCACCCTTGATCGTCGTATTCGACGTCGCCCGTCGCCGGATGGGCGAAGAGGGCGTTGATGGCGCGCTGGCTGGCGTAGCGCGATGCGTCGTCACGGTCGTTGCTTTGCCACGCCTTGAACAGCCCGTCGGCCGCCGCTGCCGCGGTCGTGGCGGGTGCCGAAGGCGCCGCCGCCTTTGTCGTGCTCGTCGCGGCCGCCGCCGCGGTCGTCGTGGTGGTAGCGGTGTCGGTCCCGGTCGGCTCGTCGTCGTCGCTGCAGGCCGAGAACCCCGCACTAGCGAGAACGAGGGCGAAAAGGGCGGCGGCGCGACGAACGCATGGTGGCTACCGTAGCGATGGGCGGGGGGATGAGTCGGTGCGTTTGTACGCGGAGGTCGCGAGGCGGAGCTTTCGACGGTGGTCGACGTATCGCGCCGCGACCATTGCCGGAATCTTCACCAATTCCGTCTTCGGAATGATCCGCGGCGCGGTACTGATCGCCGTTGTCCAGGCTCGCCCGGGCGCGGGCGGGCTAACGGAGACGGGTTTCATCACGTTCAGTTTCCTGACGCAGGCGTTGATGTCGTTCGTCGGCGTGTTCGGCGACGGCGACGAGATCGGCCAACGCGTCCGCACCGGTGACGTGGTGTGCGACTTCTACCGACCGTCGGACTTCCAGCTGTGGTGGCTCGGTGCCGACGTCGGCCGCGGGCTGTTCCAACTGCTTGGCCGTGGGGTTCCGATCGTGCTACTCGGCGCACTCGTCTACGGCCTGCAGTGGCCATCGTCGAGCGGCGCGGCCGCGCTGTTCACCGCGTCGCTCGTGCGGCGCGCTTGCTGACCGGTTTCGGTATCCGATTCCTCGTGAGCATCTCGGCGTTCTGGTTGCTCGACACGCGCGGGACCAACCAGCTCGCGGTGACGCTGACCATCTTCGGCTGCGGGTATGATCGCGCCGCTGTCGTTGTTCCCGCACTGGCTCGAGGGCACGATGCGCGCGCTGCCCTTCGCCGGCATGGTGCAGACACCGGCCGACATCTGGCTCGGCTCGGTCACCGGTATCGACGCGATCGCCCGCGTGCTCTTGCAGTTTCTGTGGGCGGCGATGCTTCTTCTGCTCGGTCGCTACGTGATGAGCCAAGCCACCCGGCGGGTGGTGATCCAAGGTGGTTGAGATGTTCAACGCGCTCGGGACCTACCGCGTGTTAGCGGGAGCGCGCATGCGGTCCGACATGCAGTACCGGGTGAGCTTCGTGCTGTTCACGCTCGGTCAGTTCTCCATCACCGCACTCGACTTCGTCGCCGTCGCCATCGTGTTCTCCAACGTGCCGTCGCTTGGCGGTTGGTCGCTCGCGCGAGGTGGCGTTCTTGTACGGCATGGGCAACACGTCCTTCGCGCTCGGCGGACCTGTGGGTCTCGCCGGTCGAGACGGTGCAGGAGTACATCCGTCTCGGATCCTTCGACCGATTGCTGTTGCGTCCCGCGTCGCCGCTCGTGCAAGTGATCGCCGACCAGTTCTCGCTCCGGCGCCTCGGCAAGGTGGCCGAAGGCCTCGTCGTGCTGGTCGCGGCGGCGGTCGTGGTCGACATCGACTGGACAGTCGTGCGCGCCTTGCTGGTGGTCGTGACGGTGATCAGCGGCGCGGCGATCTTCTCCGCGTTGTGGATCTTCACCAGCTGCCTGTGCTTCTGGTGGGTCGATGCCCGCGAGGCGCAGAACGCTGTGACCTACGGCGGCGGCTTCCTGGCGCAGTATCCGATCGGTATCTACGGGTCGTGGCTCCGGCGGATGCTGGCCTACGCGGTGCCGATCGCGTTCGTGAACTACTTCCCGGCGGTGTACGTGCTCGGGCGCGACGACCGGCTCGGTGCTGCCGGCGTGGACGCCGTTCGTCAGCCCGCTCGTCGCCATTGCGATCACCGTCGCCGCCGGCACGATGTGGCGGTTCGGTGTGCGGCACTACCGGAGCACGGGAAGCTGACGTGTCGGTGATCGAGGCGACCGACCTCGGCAAGACGTTCCGCGTCCGTCGACGTGCGGGACGGCTGCGTCGTCGGGTCGAAGACGTGGTGGCGGTGTCGGGGCTGTCGTTCTCTATCGAACCGGGCGAGATGGTCGGCTACATCGGGCCGAACGGCGCGGGGAAGTCGACCACGATCAAGATGCTCACGGGCATCCTCGTGCCTTCGCACGGCGCGGTGCGCGTAAACGGTCTCGACCCGACACGACGGCGCACCGAGGTGGCGCGCAACGTCGGGGTGGTGTTCGGCCAGCGCAGCCAGCTGTGGTGGGATCTGCCACTCCTGGACAGCTTCGACCTGCTCCGGCGCGTTTACCGCGTCGGCGACGCCGCCTATCGCGACGCGCTCGACGAACTCGTCGAGTTGCTGGACCTCGAGGAGTTGCTGGAGGTGCCGGTGCGCCAGCTGTCGCTCGGTCAGCGCATGCGCGGCGACATCGCCGCCGCGCTGCTCCACGACCCGCGATCGTCTACCTCGACGAGCCGACCATCGGCCTCGACGTGGTGTCCAAGGCGCGGGTGCGCGAGTTCCTCGCTCGTCGCAACGCAGAGCGGGGCACCACGGTGTTGCTGACCACGCACGACCTCGACGACATCGAACGACTGTGCCAGCGAGTGATGATCATCGACCACGGCAAGCTGCTCTTCGACGGCGGACTGACCGACGTGCTCGAGCGCCTCGGAGAGGAGCGCATCCTCGTCGTCGACTTAGCGGAGGCGGCGTTGCCGTTGTCGGTTCCGGGCACGCGGGTCGTCTCGGTGGAGGGTTCGCGGCAGCGGCTCGCATTCAAGCGTTCTGACCGGTCGGCGGCGGTCGTGATCGCCGGGGTGGCCGCGGCGGCCGAGATCGTGGAGCTCAGCATCGAGGAGCCCGACATCGAGTCCGCGATCAGAACGCTCTACGAACGTGGAACGATTGAGCAATGAGCGAGTTCCACCGATGACGATGCGCGAGGACTGCAAGCACTACGCCACGCGCACGTACGCGAGCGGCGAAATGGTGCGGATGTGCCGTCTCGACCTCGCGCCTGAGGCGCCGTGGAATTGCCCCGAGAACTGCCAGGCCTACGTGCGCCGCACGTGGGATGCCGGCTGGACCCTCGGCCCGCTTGCCGACACTGCACCCGATCCGGCCGCGCCCAACGCCGAGCCCGAAGAAGTCGCGGCGCTGCTCGACATGGCCGAAGACGTCATCAACACCATCGGCGCCGACGTGCTCGCCGAACACCGCGCCAGCGAGGCCAAAAAAGCCAAAGGCCGGCTCCCCAAGTTTAAGAAGCGGCGCGGCAAGCGCTGAAATCCTTGCAAGAAGCGACGGTTTAGTTGCCCGTGAAGGTGGCGGGGCGCTTTTCCATGAAGGCGAGCATGGCTTCGGTGAGGTCGTTGCTGGTGATGTGGCCGGCGTTCCAGGCGGCGACGTAGTCGAGGCCTTCGGCCACGGTCCGGTCCTCGCACGCCTTCAAGACTTGCTTGGTTCCCTGCACGGCGAGGGGCGAGTTGGCGGCGATCTCGGCCGCCATCGCCCACGCCGATTTGTGCAGCGCGTCCATGTCGGGCAGTACCTCGTTCACCAGCCCGATGCGGCGCGCGTGCTCCGCGTCGATGTCCTTGCCGGTGTAGGCGAGCTCGGCGACGTGTCCGGGCGCGATCACCCGCGGCAACCGTTGCAGCGTGCCGACGTCGGCCACAATCGCGATCTTCGTTTCGCGCACCGAAAAGATTGCATCGGCTGATGCCAAGCGAATGTCGCAGGCGGTGATCAGGTCGACGCCGCCGCCAATGCAGTGGGCGTGGATTGCCGCGATAACGGGCTTGGGGCACTCGGCAACGGAACTGATCGAGGCCTGCAGTCCCTTGAGGTGCTTGTAAAAGCGTCGGGCTGCGGAGGCCGGCGAGTGCTTGGTCTCACCGCCGGCGCCGCCCGCGAGACCGCCACCCATCGACTTCAGGTCGAGGCCGACGCAGAAGCTCTTGCCCTTCGCCGCGATCACCACGCAGCGCACGTCGTCGTCATCGGACAACTCGTTGACGAGCACGGGTAGGTCGGCCCAGAACGACGGGCCCATCGCGTTGCGCGCCTCGGGGCGGTCAAGCCACAACGTGGCTACGTGGCCGTCGCGCTCGACGCTGAATACTTCGGAGGTCGTCATGTCGGCCAGAGTAGGCGGGTGCAAGGTGATGTGATCCAGGCTCCGCCCGACCTGTCGAACACCGCGGTGTTCTTCGACTTCGACGGCACCATCACCACGACCGACACGGGCGTGCACCTTCTAGAACGCCTCAACGTCGACGGATGGGTCGAACTCGACGAGCAGTACATGGCGGGCACGCTCGGCAGCCGCGAATGCATCGAGCGGCAGTGGCAGTGCATCCCCGACGCCGTGACCGAAGACGAACGCCGGGCGGTGGCGGCGGAAGTCGCCGTCGATCCCGGGTTCGGCCCATTGGTGGAGGCCTTCCAGGCAGCGGGAGCCGAGGTGACGGTCGTGTCCGACGGATGGGGCTTCTATATCGCCGACCTGCTCGAGCAGTGGGACCTTCCGGTATTCACCAACACCATCGACTTCGCGACCAACACGCTCGTGTCACCCCACGCCGATCCGACGTGCGAGGCCTGCGGCGAGTGCGGCACGTGCAAGCCCAGGGTGCTGAAAGTTGCCGCTGACCTGGGCAAGCGGACGGTGTTCATCGGCGACGGGACCAGCGATCGGCACGCTGCTCGGGTGGCCGACGAGGTCTTTGCCAAGGGTGCGCTGGCCACGTGGTGTGCGGCCGAGGGAATAGCGCACACCAAGTTCGAGGTTTTGGCTGACATCGCTAGCATCGTCTTCCCGTGATTCCCGACTGGCTTGCCGCGCGACGCGCCACCGCCGCCCGCGACGCAGAGCTGGCGGCCTTACCTACCGCCGCGGCCGAAGTGTGGCGTTACAGCCCCATCGACGACCTCGACCTCGCTCGCTACCGGCCCGTTGTCGAGGGCGCCACCGCCGATCCGGCGTTCGATCACCCTTTGCTACCGAAGGCGCGCGCCGCGCTGGTCGTCGTGCGCGACGACGTCATCGTCCACCTCGAGGTTTCGGACGCGGCCGCTAACGCGGGGCTCGCGATCACGCCGTTTACCGACCTCGACGAGGGTCCGCCGACGCTAGGCACCGCGGTCAGCGAGCCCGACGCGTTCACGCTGCGCAACGACGCGCTCGGTACTTCGGGCATTCTCGTCACCGCGAAGCGCAACGCGGTCATCGACGGCCCCGTCGTGGTCGTGCATGACATCACGGTCGACGGCAGCCTCACGTTCCCCCGCATCCTCGTCGAAGCGGCCACGTCCTCGGAGTTGGTGGTGTTCGACCTCGCGATATCCGACGACGTCGACGCGCTCAGCATTCCCGTCGTGGAACTCCACGCTGGCGCCAACGCGACGCTGCGCTACGAGTCGGTGCAGGCCCTCGGGCCGCGCGTGTGGCAGATCGGCACCACCGGCGCCCGGGTGGAACGCGACGCCCACCTCACTAGCGCGGCGGTCGCGCTCGGCGGGGCCTACGCCCGCATCCGCCTCGACTCCAAAGTGATCGGTTCCGCCGGCGAGACCGAACTCGTGGCCGCCTACTTCGGCTCGGGCAAACAGATTCACGACTTCCGCACATTGCAGGACCACCACGCGGAGAAGACGACCAGCAACCTGCTGTTCAAGGGCGTGCTCACCGACACGTCGCGCTCGGTCTATTCCGGTCTGATCCGCATTCGGCTCGGCGCGTCGGGTTCCGAAGCGTTTCAGACCAACCGCAACCTCGTGCTCGGCGAAGGCGCACACGCCGACTCGGTGCCGAACCTGGAGATCGAAGAGAACGACGTCAAGTGTTCGCACGCGTCGGCCGTCGGCCCCGTCGACGCCGACCAGCAGTACTACCTCGAAGCCCGCGGCGTGCCGACCGACATCGCCGAGCGCTTGATCGTGCTCGGGTTCTTCGACGACGTGCTCGACAAGACGCCGGTGGCCGAACTCCGCGCGCCATTGCGCGCCGCCATCGCCACCAAACTCACGATGAGCAACGTCGGAGCACGAGCGTGAGCCGCGTGCGCGTCTGTTCGCTCGCCGAGCTGCCCGACGATGCGATGCAGCGCTTCGACGTGGGCGAACTGTGCATCGCCGTCGCCCGCATCGGCGACACGGTCTACGCGATTGGCGACCGCTGCTCGCACGCCGACTACTCGTTGTCCGAAGGCGACCTGTACGCCGACGAACTCGAGATCGAATGCCCGAAGCACGGCTCGACGTTTCTCCTCACCACCGGCGAGCCGCAGTCGCTGCCCGCCACCGCCCCGGTGCCGGTATACGCGGCCAGCGTCGAAGGCGACGACGTATACGTGGAGCTTCCATGAGTGTCCTCTCGATTCGCGGTTTGTCGGCCAAGGTCGTCGGCCGCGACATCTTGCGCGGCATCGACCTCGATGTGTCGAGCGGCGAGGTTCACGCGGTGATGGGGCCGAACGGCTCCGGCAAGTCGACGCTCAGCCACGTGCTCGCCGGTCGTCCCGGATATGAGGTGACCGGCGGCACCGTCACCCTCGACGGCGAGGACCTGCTCGCGCTACCGGCGTGGGAGCGCGCCCAACGCGGGCTGTTCCTCGCCATGCAGTATCCGATCGAAGTGCCCGGCGTCAGTCTCACCGCCGCGCTGACCGAATCGTTTCGTGCCGCTGGGCGCGACACGTCGAACGTCGGCGCCCTGCTCACCGCCGAAGCCAAACGCATCGGATTCGACGAGCGCTTCATCGACCGCCCGCTCAACGTCGACCTCTCGGGCGGCGAACGTAAGCGCAACGAGACGATCCAACTCGGAGTCCTGCGCCCGAAGATCGCCGTGCTCGACGAACTCGACTCAGGGCTCGATGTCGATGCGCTGCGCGACGTGGCCCGTCGCATCGAAGCGGCCACCACCGAGGACAACCTCGGCGTGCTCGCCATCACGCACTACAACCGCCTGCTCACCGAACTACGTCCCGACGTGGTGCACGTGCTGTCGGCGGGAAAGATCGTGGCGACGGGCGGTCCCGAGCTCGCCCAAGAGCTCGAGGACACCGGGTACGCCGGCTACGCGGAGGAAGTGGATCCAGCTGTCGTCGCGGCGCCGGGAGACGATCCCTTCGGCGATCCGCTCGCGTAAGGGCCTACGGATTTTCCACGACGGCGGGGGGCGCGGTCGTCGACGTGGTGGTCGTGCTCGTCGTGCTCGACGGCGGGGGCAGCAAGCCCGGCGGCGCGGTGGTCGTCGTCGTGGTGGTCGCCGGACCGCCGGTACCCGTCGTGCCGTCGGGCGCCGGCTCGTTGAACGGCACCGCCGCACGCGAACCGCCGATCACATAGACCGGCGTGCCGTTGGGCACCATGTTCGGGAACGTCGCCGCGATGTACATCGGGATGCGGACACAGCCGTGCGAGGCGGGGTACGCCGGCACCGAGGCCGCTCCGTGGATGGCGATACCGCCGTTGAAATACAGCGGTCGGTACAACTTGCCGAGACGGCTCACACGCCATCCCTCGCGCCGGAAGAACACCTTGTACGAGCCGCCGGGTGTGACCGCGACCGCGCAATCGCCATCGACGCAGTAGCGCTTGTCGTTGCCCGTAGACACGCCGACGACCTTGACCAGCGATCCGCCCTTGTAGAGGTGCAGCACCTGCTTGGGCAGGCTCACTTCTACTCGGTCAGCACCGCCGTCGGGCAACATCGGCAGCGGCGCGCCGACGCGGTCGATCAGGTTGAGCATGTCGGGCATCGCCCGCCCGCTGCGGGTGAGGCCGTGCACTTTCTGGAACGTCATTACCGCGTGGAAGGTGGAGGAGTCGTAGTAGCCGTCGACTTTGCCGGGGTCGTAGCGCTGCGTGGCCAGCTTCTGTTCGAGCGCCAGCACCTCGGGCCCGCGAGCGCCGGTGCCCAGGCCGGGAGCGGCCGCGGGCACGACCGTCGTCGGCGGCGCGAGCGTGGTCGAGGTGGAGGTGGTAGTCGACGACGTGGACGTGGTGGTCGACTTGGTCTCGGACGCGCCGCTATTTTCACAAGCAGTGGCCAGAATGACCACGGCGAGCGCGCCGAGTGCGCGGCGGAAGTGCGCGTTGGACCCCATTCGGACACACATTCTGTCAGACACAGGTTCATCCACAGGGGTCGCCCCCTATTTTTGCGCTGCTACGTGTCGGCTGTGGACGATTCCATGAAATCGGGATCGACCCCGAGTTCCGCGGGATCGGTCAGCGCGAGGAGGCTTTCGGGGCGCAGGATCTTCCACGCGGCGAGCACGCCCAGCATCAATGCGGCGGCGAGCGCGGTGGTCTGGGCCAAGCCGATCCGGTCCGCCACCCAGCCCTGCAGCAGGCCGCCGAGCGGGTAGATCGAACCCAACGCGACCAGGTAAAGGCTGAGGATCCGGCCGCGGAATTGCAGCGGCGCCCACAGCTGCACCACGTTCATCGAGCCCGACAGGATGCCGATGTAGAGCATGCCGACCACGCCCAGGCCGATTACCGCCAGCGGGGTGATCGGGGCGACCGCGTACGCGACGAGGGCGAAGGGCAGCACGCACAGGTTGGTCAGCAGCATGCGTCGCCGGCCGAAGCGAAGCGCGAGCGGCGTGATCATGAGCGCGCCGAACACCGCGCCGACGCCTTGCGCGGTCGTCAGGTACCCCGTGATCGATCCCACGGTCTCGCGGAACGCGTCGGGCTGAAGCGCCCGGGCGGCGTCGCCACCGGCGAGTCCGTATCCGCGCGGCGGGAATCAACGCGATGAACGGCGACAGCAACAACGCCACGATCGCGATGAGTGCGATCGCCGCGCGCGCGCCGGGGTTGCGGCGCGTGGCGCGCGCGCCGATGCGGATGCGCTCGAACAATCCCACCGCGTCGGTGTTGGGTGTGTGCTGGACGCGCACTAACAACATCGCGCCGACTACGGCGAAGAAGCTGAGCGCGTTGACGATGAAGGCCCACTGGTACCCCCACAACGCGATAATCAAGCCGGCCAACGACGGGCCGAAGACGCGTCCCATGTTGAACTGCGCGGAGCCGAGGCTCGCGGCGGCGAGAAGGTCGTCGCGCGGCACGATGTCGAGCGTCAGGGCCTGCAGGAACGGCAGGCTGATGGCGGTGAGGCAGCCGGCTGATGAACACGATGAAGGTCACCGAGCCCGGCGTGGCGCGGTCGGTCAACGCCAGCCACGCCAACACGCTGGCCATGAACGCTTCGCCCAGCGCCGTACACAAGATGAAGTAGCGGCGGTTGAGCCGATCGGCCAACGCGCCGCCCACGGGCGCGAGCAGGCCGATAGGCAAGAACCCGGCGGCGGCGGCGATGCCGGCCCAACCGCGCTTGGCCGGTGTTGGCGGTGACGAACGCGCCGACGGCAACGGTCTGCATCCAGCTGCCGGCGTTGGACACCATGCCGGCCGACCAGACCAACGCGAAGTTGCGGTGCCGCAACGGTCGGAGTGACGACGGCAACTTCACCGGGCGATCTTACGAATCAGATTCGCGTCAGATAACGGTCACGACGCGGCAACCGTCACGAACCTGACAGGAAATCGCGGCCGACAACGATGCGTCGATGCACTGGGGAAAGAAGTTGGCACTCGTATTCATTGGCGTCGGCACGGCGATCGCCGCCGTCGTCTCACCCGTCGTTCCGGCAGCGAACGCCGACGCCGGGCTCGCGCTCACGGTTGGCCAAGCCGTGTTCTGGACCGGAACCCACTTCGACAGCGGCACCGTGACTGAGTCCTCAACCTGCACCGATGCCACGTGCCCAACGTTTCCGCTGACCTTGGCCGGTGACGCCGCTCGCTTGCGCGTGGCCATCGACCAACCCCGCCGCGACAACACCTGGACGCTCGAAGTGCTCGACCCCGAGGGGGCCGTCGCCGGATCGGCCGTGACGAGCAACACCTTCGCCGCGGAGGTGTTCATTTCCACGCCGCCCGCGGGTCTTTGGACGGTTCGAGTGGTGCCGAGGTCGGTCACCGACTCGGGCTTCCGCCTGCGGGCCAAGCTCGAGCGCGTTGTGCCCGCGATGCCGACGGCGAAGGTGGCGATGCTTCCGAACCTCAAGACGGTGCCGCCCTACGAGTTCGGCTTCATCGCGCCGGCCAATCCGCTCAACGCCGTGTACCCGCCCGACACCGTGAATCCTCCGCTCGACGTGGCTGGTATTCACCCGCTTTCATGCGCGGCCGACGAGATGGCGCCGGTCGCAGTAGGCGGAGGCGGTGCCACGAAGTGTCTGCGGCTGACGAGCGGTCCCATCAACGTAGGCAGTGGCCCGTTCGAGATGCTGTTCGACTTCGCGTCGGACATCGTCGGCGGGAAGGTCGATCCGGCCATCCTGCAGGGACCAATCCGTCAGGTCGTTAGCTTTAGCGACGGCACCTCGATGGAACGGCCGGCGGGCACCTATTCGTTCCACAAGACCCACGCGCACTTTCACACCGACCAGGTATTGACCTACGAGCTGTTCAAGGTCGGCAGCCCGGCGGGCGACCTCACGCTCGCTGGCGCGGGCACCAAGTCCGGGTTCTGTCCGGCCGACCAACTCTTCGGCGAGTGGTCGCGTTTCGCGCAACTGCCGTCGGGCTCGTTCGGCACGGGAGATTCCGTGGCGGGCGGTAGCTGCTTTTCACCGGAGGGCGGACGGATCGGTCTCAGTGTGGGATGGGGCGACGTGTACCGCTGGCAGCGGCCCGGTCAGTACGTGGAGTTCGGAGGTCAGACCGACGGCCAGTACGTGGTGCGAACCACCGCCGACAAGTACAACCACGTGGTCGAGGAAAACGAGGCCGACAACGCCGCGTACGCCCTCGTCGACATCAGGGGCGAGCAGGTGACGATCCTCGAACGGGGTCAGGGGACCGATCCGTGGGACGCCACGAAAGTCGTCTTCACCGGACTGGGGCCGGCGGCGCGCGAATTGGGTGGCGCGGTTGTCTACGTAGCGGAGTCCTCGCCACCGCCGCCCGCGCAAGTAGCCGACGCCGTGCTCAATCGGGAGGACCTGCCGCGCACCGGGTCGACGAACGGGCCCGTGACGTGCGCGGTGGTGCTCGCTACGGCTGGGGTCTTGGTGCTTCGTCGGCGCGCGCGGCTGGCACCTGCGCCTGTCCGCCGAACGCGAACCCCACCAACGCCACGCCGATCAGCCCTATAAACGCGACGGCCAGTCCTGCTTCGGTGCTGCGTTGGCTCGCCGCCGCTATCGCGACACAGGCGCCCGCCGCGCCGGTGCCAACGGCGTTGCCGAGCGTGTCGACCATCTGGCGCGCCGCGACCGTTGCCGCCGGGGGACCGTGGTCGTTGTCGCCCGCACCCCCGCCGAGCACGACCAGCGCGATCGCCTGGTAGCCGAGGCCCATGCCGAGCCCGGCCACGAGCCACGCCGCCGGGAAAATCGCGATTGGCACACGGGAGTTCAGGCCGAGGAACACCATCGCGATGCCGATGGCGACGAGGAGGAATCCGAGACGCACGCGTTGACCGGTCGATACGCGGTCGTTGATCCGCGCCGTCACCCACGCGCCGGCGGTCCACGAGATCGCGCCCGTGGTTAGCGCGAGTCCGGCGAAGCCAACCGATCGGTGACGCACGTCGGTGACCGCGAGCGGAATGAATGCATCCACGCCGAAGAACGCACAGCTGACGAGGCCGTTCAAGGCGACGGCCGCGGCCGGGCCGCGGCGCAACCGGAACGAGCCCGGTGGACTCAGGCGCCGTAGCGGCGGTAGCGCGATAAGGAAGCCGACGACCACGAATGCCAGCGGCCAGACGTCGTGCGCGTTGGACAGACCGCCGACGACGAACGCGAAGCCCCCGGCCACAAGCAAGGGGTCGGCGGTCCGGTGGCCGTTGGGCTCGCTGTTGATCGGTCCATACGACCGGAGCGCGGGCAACGTCAGCAACGTGGCGCCGACCACAACCGGCAGCAGTCCCGCGAACACCCACCGCCACCCCACGGTGGTGGTGATCAACGCCGATACGGCGGGCCCGATGAGGCCCGGCAGGACCCACGCGCTCGACATCACCGCCAACATCGACGCCCGCAGTTTCGGTGGGTACGCGCGTCCGATGGCCACGTTGGCGACCGACGACACCGCGCCAGCTCCGAGGCCCTGCACGATGCGCCCGCCAACGAGAACGAGCATCGACGGCGCGGCGGCGCCGATCACCAAGCCCACGCAGAACAACGCCGCGCCCCAGGCGAGCACCGGGTGCATGCCGCGTTCGTCGATCAATCGCCCCGACACGGCGATGCTCACCACGATCGCCAGCATGAACGCGGCGAACACCCAGCCGTACAGGCCGAGCCCGCCGAGTTCCTTGCTCGCCTCTGGAAGCGCGGTGTTGACCGCCAGTGCCTCGAAGGCGATGAGCGTGACGAACAGAACGAGGCCAGTGGTCATGGCCCGGCGGGCGGGGACCCAAAGGCCGTCGCGCTGCTCCTCGGCCATATGGCTCAGTTTGCCGCCTTTGCGGTCAGCCCTCGATCGTTATTGCGCCGGTGGGGCAACGCTCGGCCGCTTCCTCGACTTCGGCCCTCATCGACTCGGGCGGCTCCTCCTGGAGCACGTACAGGTAGCCGTCGTCGCGCACTTCGAAGACCTTCGGCGCCACGTCCATGCACACGGCGTTGCTCTGGCAGATGTCGAAGTCGACGACGACCTTCATCGCGCCACCATCCCTCCGTCGACCACGAACTCCGAACCGGTTGAGTAGAAGGACTCGTCCGAGGCCAGATACAGCACCAAATTGGCGACGGTCTCGGGGCCGGTCTCCTTACCCATCGGAATCGCATCGCGCACCGCGTCCATCACGCCCATATTGACGAACTCCTGCGCCATTGGCGTGTCGATGATGCCGGGGTGCACCGAGTTCACGCGCACGCCGAACGCGGCGTACTCGTTGGCCGCCACCTTCGTCATGCCGCGCACGGCCCACTTCGACGCGGTGTAAGCGACAGTTCCCGCCGCGCCCTTTAGACCAGCCACCGACGAGATGTTGATGATCGAGCCGCCGTTCTGCGCGCACATGCAGCGCGCCGACAGCCTTCATGCCGAGGAACACGCCGGTCTGGTTGATCTTCACCACGCGTTCGAAGTCCTCGAGCGTGGTCATCACGATCGGGCGGATGATGAAGATGCCGGCGTTGTTCACGAGGATGTCGACCGCGCCGAACTCGTCGACCGTCGTGGCCACCGCCGCCGTCCAGTCCTCTTCGAGCGTGACGTCGAGGTGCACGTACTTGCACGACGCGCCGATCCGTTCGGCGGTGGCTTTGCCCTCATCGTCGAGCACGTCGCCGATCACGACCTTGGCGCCTTCAGCGACGAAGCGTTCGGCTTCGGTCGCGCCTTGACCCCGGGCGCCGCCCGAGATCAGCGCGACCTTGCCTTCGAGTCTGCCCCCCATGTCGCTCACGCCTTCCTGATGTGCCGGGCGTCGAGGTGCCCGAGCTCCGAGCCGCTCTCGAACAACACGCGGTAGCGACGCCAGTTCATACCGTTGGCCACGATGACCTTGCCCTTCGTGCCAGCGGCCACGCCCGGCAGGTCGGCGATGGCGAGGACCTTGTCGTGGACCTTCAGCATCAGACCGGTGAAGTCCTCGGTCGCGTACTTATGAGGGGCGTAATCGCGCACGGCCGAACTCTACGAGATGGACCTCTCGCCGACGAGTTGGGCGAAGGGGCTCCAGAGGAACCACCTGGGCAGCGCCTTTACGAGTGCCGGCGTGCCGTCGACCTTGATGGTGCCGTCGGAAACCGCGTCGTGCCAGCGGGCCCGGCCGTTGAACACGAAAGAGAGTTCCGGCGTGGTGCAGGTGACGACGATGTCTTCGTCGAAGCCGGGGTGTTGCACACACACCGATGCCTCGCCGCGATCGAGCACCATCCATATCCGTTGCGGATCGGGCGCCGTGTGGTTGAACTGGATCACGACGCGGCCCGGTGGGAGGCGCGCGGCGTCGACGCGCCGGTGCATCCACCACATCAACGTGACGGCGTCAATCTCTTCGGGCCGGAGGTCCTCGAAGAGCCATGTGACCGCCCACCGTCCGAGCTCGTCGAGCACCGGCTCGAGGTCTTTGCCCGCGGGGGTGAGGTGGTACTCGTTCCCCCGGCCCGTCGGTGAGGGAAACGTCTCCACCACACCGTGACGCTCAAGGTGGCGTAGCCGCTGGACGAGCAGCGAGCGCGAGATGCCGGGCAGGCACTTGGCGATGTCGTTGAAGCGGGTGCTGCCGAGCACAAGCTCCCGGAGAATCAATGGCGTCCAGCGGTCGGCGAGGACCTCGCTGCCGAGCGAGACCGGGCAGTAGTTGCCGTAGTCAGGCACAGCCCGAGAGTAGTCACGAATTCGTACCAGCTGGGTCCAGATCTTGGACTAGGCCGGTTGGGTTCGCCTCCGTACGTTGCAGGCATGACGATCACCCTCGAACCCACCACCGAAGCGTTCGTGGATCGCGCGGCAGGCGTTGGTGCAGCGCTGGCCGACAACGCCACCCGCCACGACGCCGATGGGACCTTTGTGCAGCAGAGTTTCGAGGCTGTCCGGGACTCCGGCCTGCTGGCGGCCGCGGTACCAACCGAGCTCGGCGGCGGCGGCGGGACGATCCGCGATATCGCCGCGATTCAGCGTGAACTGGCCCACCACTGTGGCTCGACCGCCCTTGCCACGTCGATGCACCAACACGTCGTCACCTTCACGGCGTGGCGCTACCGCAAGGGCCTGCGGGGCGCGGAAGCCACGCTGCGGCGCGTCGCGGAGGAGGGCATCGTGCTCGTTTCGACCGGCGGCGGCGACTTCACCCACCCCAAAGGCGAAGCGACCAAGGTCGAGGGCGGATACCGCGTGTCGGGCCGCAAGCGCTTTGCCAGTCAATCAACGGTCGGCACGGTGATGTCGACGATGTTCGAGTTCGACGATCCCGAGGAGGGCCGGCGTGTGCTGAACATGGCGGTGCCGTTCGCGTCGGACGGCGTGACCGTGCTGGACAATTGGAACACGCTCGGCATGCGCGGCACCGCCAGCAACGACGTCGTGCTCGAAGACGTGTTCGTTCCCGACGAACGGGTGCTGGCCAACCGGCCCCACGGTGTCGTGGACGGGCCGCTGCAGGTGATCGCCAGCATCGCCATGCCGATCATCTGCGGCGTGTACCTGGGCGTGGCCGAAGCGGCGTTCGACCGCCGCCGTCAGCGCCGCTCGAAGCGCGTCGACGACGCGATCGTGCAGCGCAGAGTGGGTCTGATGGCCCACCGCCTGCAGGTGGCCGAGTGGGCGTTGCAGGGCGCGCTCGACCAAGTTGGCGACGATCCGGTGCCTGCGCTCGAACCTTTCTCGCTGTCATGCTGGCGAAGCGCGAGATCGGACTCGCCGGCGTCGAAGTGTGCGACCTCGCGATGGATGTGGCGGGCGGGTCGGCCTTCTTCAAGGCTCGGTGATCGAGCGCTGCTACCGCGACATCCGGGCCAGCAAGTTTCACCCAATCACGCCCGAAGAGACGCTGGTGCACGCCGGCCGTACGGCGCTCGGGGTCGCGGTCGACGATGCGTAGGCGTCGTAGCCCGCAAACACTTAGTCCACGCACGCCCCATCCAAGGAGTACGCCAATGACTCGTGCCCGCACTCGCCTGTTTCTCGTTCTGAGCCTGGTGACCGCGGCCGCT
>CAVYNR010000014.1:0-232182 GCA_963769985.1 uncultured Actinomycetes bacterium
CGGCGAGGATGAACAGGATCGCGCCGCCCGCGAGGACCCAAGCGCGATCCAGCGCGTGCGCTCGAGGATGATCAGCGTCACGAACCCGCCGAGCAGGGCGAGCCCGATGGCGCCCGACACGGAGGCACCCACGGCCGGGTCACCGCCGACGGCGTCCACGACGGCCGAGCCCGCGCCGCTGATGATCCCGGCGACGATCATCGCCGGCAGCGCGACCACCACACCGATCCAGAACTTCGCCTTGTTGGACATGCCGTTCCGGGGGGTGGCTCGCCCGGCAGTCCGCCGTACGCGGGTCCGTACGGCGAGCTCGGTGGCTGCTGCGACATCCGGGTTCCTCTCGATCGTGGCTCAGCGCAATGAGACGTACGGGCCGCCGCAGGCGGCGCCGGCCGCCACCACGACCAGCCAGACCAGGACCAGCCGCGTGTCGCCGAGCTTGCACCGCGAGCGGAGCAGCCCGGCGCGCCGCGCCTTCGCGTAGCCGGCGAAGCCGAGCCCGGCGAAGAAGATCAGCGCGACCGGCCCGAGCAGCCAGCCCAGCAAGGCGACGTCGCGAACACGCACAGTCGCAGCGGGTCGAACGCCGGCTCGGCCGGCGGCAGGTCCGTCGCGCACCACCTGGCGCGGGTCGGTAGGTCGACTCACGGGCACCGCGCGCCGTCGCCGTCGAGATCCGGGAACGGCTCAGCGGCAGCCACGCCTGCACCGCGCAGAACGGCGCGCACTGGTGGCTCTCGTCGGCGCCCACCGTGGCCACGTGCACGCAGCACTGGGTGAGCCGTTCCTCGATCATCGTGTTCATGTCCATGAACGGCTTGACGGTCACGCGCAGCACGCGCTCGCCGAGCATCTTCCGCAGCCGCTGGTGCTGACCGGGCAGCCGCGACGACGCCAGCGTGGCGAGGGTGCCGATCCCGATGTCGCAGTTCTGGCAGATGTCGCTCCAGATCGAGGCCATCGACGGGTGCGACAGCGACGACTGCTCGCTGAGCAGGTCGAGCAGGGACCCCTTGACCACCGCGCGAGCTGGTCGGGGATCGCGTCGTCGGCGATCCGGTTGGCGAGCATGTCGGGCTCGAGGCTCCAGCCACTGCTTGAGCCGCTCGTGCCCGATCAGCGCGACCAGCGACCGCCACGACCCGGAGTCGTCGCGGAGCAGGTAGCCGACCGAGCAGCAGTGCGGGTGCGAGCAGGGCAGCGCCGTCAGGTCGCGCCAGGTGACCTGGCCGGCGGTCTGCTCGTCGAGCCGGGCCAGGACGCCGGTGTGCGTGAGCCGGTCGAGCGGGTCGATGCCGGCCGAGCGACCGGAGCCGAACACGCGGCTGGATGGTGACGCCGCCGACGTACGGCGTGTCCAGGGCGCGCTTGACCACGAACCCGATCTCGTCGTCGTTGACGCCCAGCGCCGCGGTCATCGTGAGGGTGGTGAAGATGCCCGCGGCGGACAGCCGCTCGATCGCACGCTCCTTGAAGCGGCGGATGTCGGCGCCCCGGTGGTGGGTGGACGCGGCGGCGGACTCCCCGTCGTACTGCAGGTAGATCTCGACGCGTTCGCGGTGTTTCGTCAGCAGGGCCAACAGCTCGTCGTCCTGGGCGATGGTGAGGCCGTTGGTGTTGACCAGCACGCGGACGATCGGCCGCGCGGCCACCTCGTCGAGGAGCTCGGCCAGCTGCGGGTAGAGCGTCGGCTCGCCGCCGCTGAGCATGAGCACGTCGATGCGGCCGTTCTCGCGGGAGAGCCGGGTGTCGATCGAGGCCAGCACCTGCGCGAGCGGCACGACGGACGACAGCGCGGGTGCGCTCTCGGCGAAGCAGGTCGGGCACTTCAGGTTGCAGTGGTCGAGCAGGTCCTCGAGCAGGATGCAGGTGTGCTGGGTCTGCATCTCGCGGCAGGCCGTGCTCGTACGCCGCCGGCACCGGCAGGAAGTTGCCGCGGCAGGTCGGGGGTGTGCACCTTGGTCGGCGCGGTCCACTCCTCGAGGTAGCGACAGGATCTCCGGGGACTCGTCGTACAACGTGCGCACCAGGCCGTGGTCGGGCAGCCGCGCTCCAGCCAGATCCGGTCGTCGCGCTCGACCAGCCAGCCGGAGAGCCGCCGGACGTCGGCGAGCGGCCGGTCGGGCTCGTTCCTCGTGGCACAGCGGGCAGAACGCGTTGACGTAGCGATGGATCCGGTCGCCCCGGAGCGGCATCCCCGATCCGGTGCGCCCTCTGGTCGTGGTCACCGGTGCACCTTCTCCCCGAGGCTCGGCTGGACAGGACTGTAGGCACCCGAGCGCGCCTGGAGCACGATGCGCAGCACGACCAGCGGGATCGTGACGGCCAGGAACAGCTGGGGTCGGGTGAGCCCGTTCCAGGCGACCTCGTTGCCGCGGACGAACTCCACCAGGAACCGGAAGACGCCGTACCCCCCGACGTACCAGACGAAGATCTCCCCCGGCGGCAGGGAACGGTGGGCGCAGCCAGAACCAGATCACGGCGAACGCGGCGAGGTGGAAGGCGATCTCGTAGGCGAAGGAAGCATGCAACGGCACTCCCGCCGGGCCGCCGAGCCGGGCGGCTTCCGCGCGGTCGAGCGTGATCCCCCACGACGACCCTGTCGGGGTGCCCGGGGAGCTCGGTCAGCAGGCAGCCGATCCGTCCTACGCACATGCCGATGGCGACAGCGGGGGCGAACAGGTCACCGGTGCGCAGCCGGTAGCCGCACAGACGCTTGGCAACGTGCACACCTAGCCACGCGCCGACCAGGCCGCCCAGGATGCTGCGGTTGCCGTAGGCCCACTGCTCGGCGAGCGTCGCGTCGCGCGCAGGTCGACATGCTGGAGCCAGGTGCCCAGCCGCATGAACACCGCACCACCGACCAGCGCACCGGTCACCACGATCAGCAGCCGGTCGTCGGTGTGTCCCCGCCGCCGGGCCTCGTGGACGAAGACCACCACGGCCGCGAGCACGCCGAGCCCGACGAACAAACCGTGGGTCGGGATCCCCCAGAGCGTCGGCAGCATGCGGGCAACCCTTCCACGAAAGGTCGTGAACTTCCTGCGCCGTCGTACTCAGAGACGGCTGGTGTTGCCCACCTACCTGGCCAGGGCGAGCTCCACGGCTCGCGCGGGACTGCCCACGAACGCAGGCCCGTGCCCGGGGACCACCACGTCCGCGGCCAGGCCCCGCAGCAGCTCCAGCGATGCACGGGCCTGCGTCACGTCGGTCTGGAAGAAGTCAGGCAGCAGCTGTGGCCCGGCAGTCTGCGCGAGAGCATGCCCGGTCATCAGCGCGTCCCCGGCCAGGAGAACGCCACGATCGGGGGCAGGTGCAGGGAACAGTGACCCGACGTGTGTCCCGGGGTGTGTACGACGACAGGCCGACCGGGAAGGTCCAACTGCTCGTCCTCGAAGTACTCCAGGGCGCCCAGGCGCTCCACCCGCTTGGCCTTGAGACGCACCACGTCGTACAGCCACAGGACGACGTCCGGTCGCCAGGCGCGACGCAGCAGCGTCGCTTCGCTGACCTGCTCGATGTCGTCGCCACACGCGTTGGCGGCCTCGTCCGGGTGCGCCCAGACGGGGATGCGGTGCGTGGTCCTGAGGTAGTCGGCGCTGCCGATGTGGTCGGGATGTCCGTGGGTGAGTACGACGGCGGCGACGTCGGTCGCGGTCCTGCCGATCCGTTCGAGTGACCTGAACAGGCGGTCACGATCGCCCGGATATCCGGTGTCGACGACAGTCACCGCATCTCCCTCTGTCACCAGGACCCAGGAGACGGTGCTCGGCCCTCGCGTGATGTACGCCGCTCGCGACCTCGGTCACGGTTACATCCATCGCTCCCCCACTCGTCAGCACAGAGACTTCCACGACCCTGAGGCTCACCTTCGCCGCAACCGGTAGAAGACCTCGTCGAACTTGAACGCGCGGGCGAGCGGGTCCGGTTCGGAGTTGGCGGTGACGGCGTCAGTGATCGTCCAGCCGGGGAACGCCTCCTCGACATCCGCACGGGTGCAACCGCGCGGCAACGGCCCTCGTCGACCGGGTGCGAAGCAGTCCAGCAACACGGTGGCATCCTCGGAGGCGACTGCGCTCACCTGCCCACCCATCGCCCTGCGTTCGTCCGGGCCGAGGCCGTGGAACGTTCCGGTGTCGAGGACAAGCCGATAGCCCGCTCCGACGTCCGAAGCCTGCAGACGGGTGACGTCGCCGTGCACCAGAGTCATCTCCACGCCGGCCTCCTCGATGCGGTCCCTCGCGCGGTCGAGCGCCTTGTGGACGTTGTCGACGCCGGTGACCTGCCAACCCCGCCGCGCGAGCTGGACACCCCAGACCGCGCTTCCACAGCCGAGGTCCAACGCGCGCCCGTACGGCGGCCCGGCAGACTCTTCTCGTGCGATGAGGCACAACAGCTGTTCTGCGAACGGCGGATGGTCGGCGAGGTCCTCCCACGGGTGGAACCCCAGCCGGTAGGACACCTTGTAGAACGTGCTCATCGATCTCAGCTCCCCGTTGCCAGGTTCGACATGACGGCGCCGATGGCGACCCCGAGCAGGTCGGTGGGGCTGAACTCGACGACCTGTGCGCCTGCGTGGTGAACCGGTGTGTGACCGGGCGGGACGTAGTACGCCTCGCCCGTGCCGTAGCGCTCCGCGTGATCGGCGAAGAGGAACTCGATCTGCCCCGACACGACGTACCCCCATCGAGGGAACTGGCAGCGATCGTCAGGCAGGCCAACGAACAGTGGCGCCATGTCGAGGTCGGCGGTGTGCGACTCGAAGCACACGGTGTAGCCGCCCTCGAGGTTCTCCAGGCGGACGTCCAGCCCGTCCAGCCTGATCGACTCCGACGCGGTCTCTCGGGAAACGCTTGGCATTGCGGCCTCCTGCTGTCCGGCCCCCGACGGTGTGTGGGGTGCACGCCACGCTAGGAAGTCGATCGAGTGACCGCATCGGCAGAAGCACCCACAACCTGGTCGGTGCGACGTGGGTACAACCTCCCCACTCAGAGGAGGTCGGCCTCGTAGGCCGAGGCGGTCGCCGCGGCCCGCGAGGACACGCCGAGCTTGGCGAAGACGTTGCTCACGTGCCGGTCCACCGTCCGCTCGCTCAGCCCCAGCTCGGCGCCGATCGACCGGTTGGTCGAGCCGCGCGCCACGAGGCGGAGCACCTGCACCTCGCGAGCGGTCAGGAGGCGCCCACCGGTCGTGACCTGGCTGGGCACCGCACTGTCCAGCTCCGCCAGCGCCGCCACCGCGCCCAGCGCCTCGAAGGTGGCGCGAAATGCGTCGACCTCGAGACCCGCGCCCTCCTCGTCGCCAAAGAGCACGCCGTGCTCGGGCGATCAGGATGCCGGTGCGGGCCACGTCGTAGGTCGCCTCGAGGCTGCGGAACCCGGAGCTTGCTCGTCGCAGTGGTGCAAGCGCAGAGCCGGCGTCGGCCTCGGCGAGGTCGGTGGCACCGGTCGCCCGGTCCGACACCGCCTCGAGCATCGGGGAGCCGAGAGCGCGGGAGAGCATTTCCGCGGCCACGTCGAGCGGGTAGTGCGTGCGCACCTGCGCGCCGAAACGGTCCTTGAGCGGCGTGATGATGCGGCCGCGGTTGGTGTAGTCGTCGGGGTTGGCCGTGGCCACGAGCATCACGTCGAGCGGGAGGCGGATCTTGTAGCCGCGGACCTGTACGTCGCGCTCTTCGAGCACGTTGAGCAGACCGACCTGGATGCGCTCGGCCAGGTCCGGGAGTTCGTTGATCGCAAAAATGCCGCGGTTGGTACGTGGGATGAGCCCGTAGTGGATCGTCAGCTCGTCGGAGAGGTAGCGACCTTCGGCCACCTTGATCGGGTCGACCTCGCCGATCAGGTCGGCGACCGACGTGTCCGGCGTGGCGAGCTTTTCTCCGTAACGCAGGCTGCGATGCACCCACTCGATCGGCGAGTCGTCACCCATCTCGTCGACCAAGTTGATGCCGTGACGCGACACCGGCGCGTACGGATCGTCGTTGATCTCACTGCCGGCGACGATGGGCATCCACTCGTCGAGGAGCCCGACGAGCGAACGAATGATGCGGGTCTTGGCTTGGCCACGCTCACCGAGCAGCACAATGTCGTGGCCGGCGAGCAGCGCGTTGGCCAGCTGCGGCAGCACGGTGTCCTCGTAACCGATAACGCCGTCAACCAGCGGCGCGCCCGAGCGCAGGCGCACCACGGCGTTGCGCCGGATCTCCTCTTTGATCGGCACCGACTCCCAGCCGGATGCGCGGAGCTCACCAAGTGTCTGCGGGCGACTCATGACCCGACTCTAGGCTCGAATCCCGTGCGTCCGGCCGTGCCCTCGCCGGCACTAGCTAGCGTCGTGCCCCCGTGGAGCTGACCGAGGGCTGGCGCGCCACCGTCGCCGACGAACCGCTGCGACGCGCCTACCCCGAGCCCACCTACGACGACACCGGGTGGGTGCCGGTCGGCGTGCCCGGACAATGGCGCGGCAACTCCGCGTTCGCGGCGACCGACGGGCCGCTGCTGTACCGGGCGAACTTCGAGTCGTCGCTCGAACGGAACCGTGCGTGGCTGTGCTTCGACGGCATTTTCTACAACGCCGACGTGTGGCTCGACGGCAGCTACGTCGGAGACACCGAGGGCTACTTCGTGCCGCACACGTTCGAGGTGACCGACGCATTGCGCGCTGCGTCCGCACACACGCTGGCGTTGGAGGTCGCGTGCGCCCGGCCCGACGATCTCACCCAGAAGCGCAACATCACGGGGGTGTTCCAGCACTGGGATTGCCTCGATCCCGACGACAATCCGGGCGGTATCTGGCAGCCGGTTCGCGTGGTGCAGACCGGCCCGGTGCGGATCAAAGCGTTACGGGTGTTGTGTTCGCGTGCCGAAGAGTCACGCGCCACCCTCGAACTCGCCGCCGATCTCGACACCGCCGACGCCGGGACCGTGCTGGTCCGCACGGTCGTCCGCCACGGCGGCCGCGAGGTCGATCACGAGTGCGAGCACAAGCTGGCGGCCGACGAGAACGCGATCTCGTGGAAGGTCGACGTCGAGAATCCGACGCGGTGGTGGCCCCACGCGCTCGGCGAGCCCGCGCTCGCGCAAGTCACCGTCGAGGTGTTCGCGGCGAACGACCCCGACCGCGCCAGCGACGTGCGTGAGGTGACGACAGGTCTGCGCAGCGTGTCGATGCGCGACTTCCGCTGGACGATCAACGGCGAGCGCCTGTTCATCAAGGGCGTAAACCACGGGCCGACCGCGCCGCGCCTCGCCGACGCAACGCCCGAAGCGGTACGCCGCGACATCATGCTGGCCAAAGAGGCGAATCTCGACATGGTGCGCGTGCACGCGCACGTCGCTCGTCCCGAGTTGTACGACGAGGCCGACCGAGCCGGGATGCTCCTATGGCAGGACTTGCCCTTGCAGTGGGGCTACGCCCGCGGACTTCGCAAGCAGGCGGCACGCCAGGCGCGCGCGGCGGTCGACGTGCTCGGCCACCATCCGTCGATCGCGGTGTGGTGCGGTCACAACGAGCCGATGGCGATCGACACCACCCAGTCCAACGACCCCGCGATGCGCGCCAAGACGGTGCGTGCCTTCGTGGTCGGCCAACAGCTCCCGACGTGGAACAAGACGATCCTCGACGCCTCCGTCAAACGCGCCTTCGAGCGCGCCGACAAGACGCGGCCGGTGGTCGCGCACTCGGGTGTGCTCCCCCACGTCGGCAGTACCGGCACCGACACGCACGTGTACTTCGGCTGGTACCACGGCGAGGAGCGCGAGTTCCCGGCGTGGCTGCGCCGCGTGCCGCGGCTGGCGCAGTTCGTGAGTGAGTTCGGATCGCAGGCGATTCCCGACAACGACGAGTTCATGGGCGCCGACGCGTGGCCGGCGCTCGACTGGGATCGCCTTGCCCGCACACACTGCCTGCAGCTCGAACCGTTCAACCGCTATGTCCCGCCGGCGTCATATCCGACCTACGACGATTGGCGCGCGGCCACGCAGCGCTACCAGGCGACCATCCTCAAACATCACGTCGAGACGCTGCGGCGTCTGAAGTACCGACCAAGCGGCGGGTTCGCGGCGTTCTTCTGGGCCGACGCCCATCCCGCGGTCACATGGTCGGTGCTTGACCACGAACGCACGCCCAAGCTCGGCTACTACGCGCTCGCTGCCGCGTGTGCGCCGGTGATAGTCGTGGGTGCCCGGCCCGACGAGACCTACGCGCCAGGAGCTGACCTCGCGTTGGACGTGCACGTGATTTCGGACCGGCGGGTGGCGCTGCCATCTGTGCGCACGATGGCGACTGTCACGTTCGCCGATGGATCCAGCCATCGCCAGGCATGGGAGGGCGACGTGCCCGCCGATGCATGCGTGCGCGTCGGCGCGATAACGACAACAGTGCCGAATATCGCGGGGCCGATCACCGTTGAACTCATGGCCACCGGAGAGGGGCTCGACATCACAAATCAGTACGTCTCCCGAGTTCTCGTAAGTGACCCTTCTGGCGCGAGGATGGGACTGTGACAGACACCGCGATCGCACCGGCCAAAGCGAAGGTGTC
Source organism: uncultured Actinomycetes bacterium (assembly GCA_963769985.1). Taxonomy (GTDB): domain Bacteria; phylum Actinomycetota; class Acidimicrobiia; order Acidimicrobiales; family JACCXE01; genus JACCXE01. Next base: position 8,542 of record CAVYNR010000014.1, read on the forward strand.
GCGAACGTCGATCGGAAAGAAAGTCGCGATGGCGGCATCGGGCGTGATCCTCGTCGGATTCGTCGTCGCCCACATGGTCGGCAACCTGAAGTTCTTCTTCGGCGAGATTCATTTCGACGAGTACGCCCACTTCCTGCGCACGGTGGGCGAACCCGTGATCCCGTATCACTACCTGTTGTGGGGGCTGCGGGCCGTGCTCCTCGCCGCCGTAGGCGTGCACATCTGGGCGGCGTATTCCACGACCGTGCAAAGCAGAAAAGCGCGCCCGATCCCGTACGCGCACACCGACAACATCCAGGCGAGCTACGCGTCGCGGACGATGCGGTGGGGCGGCGTCATCCTCCTCCTGTTCATCATCTTCCACATCCTCGACATGACCGTCGGGACCACGCACGTGGGCAGCTTCCAGTCGGGCCGCGTGTATGACAACGCGGTCTCGGGCTTCCAGAACCCGCTCGTCACCATCAGCTACACGTTGGCCATGGGCGCGCTGTGCCTCCACCTGTACCACGGCGTCTGGAGCATGTTCCAGACCATCGGTCGCAACAACCACCGTCTCACCGGAAAGCTCCGTTCACTGAGCGCCGCCCTGGCCGTGATCACCTGCATCGGCTTTCTGTCGATGCCCTACGCCATCCTGTTCGGAGTGCGCCCATGAGCATGACTGAGCAGCGCTGGACCGTCGGCGATCCGATCACCCAGAACGCGGTTCCGGACGGACCGATTGAAGACGCGTGGGACACGCGTCGCTTCGACCTCAAGCTGGTGAACCCCGCCAACCGCCGGAAGCACTCGGTGATCATCGTCGGCACCGGTCTCGCCGGCGGCGCAGCTGCGGCCAGCCTCGGCGAGATGGGTTACGCCGTGAAGGCGTTCTGCTATCAGGACAGCCCCCGGCGCGCGCACTCGATCGCCGCCCAGGGAGGGATCAACGCGGCGAAGAACTACCGCAACGACGGCGACTCGATCTACCGCCTCTTCTACGACACGGTCAAGGGCGGCGACTTCCGCGCCCGCGAGCGCAACGTGTACCGGCTCGCCCAGCTCTCGGTCGAGATCATCGATCAGTGCGTCGCCCAGGGTGTGCCGTTCGCCCGCGAATACGGTGGCCTGCTCGACACACGATCCTTCGGCGGCGCGCAGGTGTCGCGCACGTTCTACGCCCGCGGCCAAACCGGTCAGCAGCTGTTACTCGGCGCGTACCAAGCGCTCGAGCGCCAGATCCACGCAGGCACCGTGGAGATGCACACGCGCCACGAGATGCTCGATCTCATCGTGGTCGACGGACGCGCCCGCGGCATCGTCGTGCGCGACATGGTCACCGGCGCGATCGAAACTCACTTCGCCGACGCGGTCGTGCTCGGCACCGGTGGCTACGGCAACGTGTTTTTCCTGTCGACCAACGCCAAGGGGTGCAACACCACCGCGATTTGGCGCTCGCACCGCAAAGGCGCGTTGTTCGGCAACCCGTGCTTCACCCAGATCCACCCGACGTGCATCCCGGTATCGGGCGAACACCAGTCCAAGCTCACCCTGATGTCGGAGTCGCTGCGCAACGACGGCCGCGTGTGGGTGCCGCTCAAGCGCGGCGACGAGCGCGCGGCAGAACAAATCCCGGAGGACGAGCGCGACTACTTCCTCGAGCGGCGCTATCCGTCATTCGGCAACCTCGTACCCCGCGACGTCGCGTCTCGCGCCGCGAAGGCGGTATGCGACGAAGGTCGTGGCGTGGGCCCGGGTGGTCTCGGCGTGTTCCTCGACTTCGGCGAGAGCATCAAACGACTCGGCGAAGCCGCAATCGCCGAGCGGTACGGGAACCTCTTTGACATGTACGAGAAGATCACCGACGAGAATCCGTACAAGCAGCCGATGCGCATCTACCCCGCCGTGCACTACACGATGGGCGGGCTGTGGGTTGACTACAACCTGCAGTCGACGATCCCGGGTCTCTTCGTGATCGGCGAGGCGAACTTCTCCGACCACGGCGCCAACCGCCTCGGCGCGTCGGCGCTGATGCAGGGATTGGCCGACGGGTACTTCGTGCTGCCGTCGACGATCGGCGACTACCTCGCGCAGACGCCGGGCAACACGGCCGACGAGACGCACCCCGCCGCCGTCGACGCCGTCAACGACGTGAAGACGCGCATGGAGAAATTGCTCGGCACAAGCGGGACGTCACGACGCACCGTCGACTCGTTCCACCGCGAGCTCGGCCGCGTGATGTGGGACTACTGCGGCATGGGCCGCACCGAGGAAGGCCTGCGCAAAGCGCTCGATCGCATTCCCGAGCTGCGCGAGGAGTTCTGGCAATCGGTGCGCGTGCTCGGCGTCAACGAGGAACTCAACCAGAGCCTCGAAAAGGCCGGACGCGTGGCCGACTTCTTCGAACTGGCCGAGCTGATGTGTGTTGACGCGCTGCATCGCAACGAGAGCTGTGGCGGCCACTTCCGCGAGGAGTACCAAACCGAGGAAGGCGAGGCGCTGCGCGATGACGACGCCTACTCATACGTCGCCGCGTGGGAGTTCGCCGGCGTGGGTGCGCCTCCCGTGCTGCACAAAGAGAACCTCTCCTTCGACTACGTCCACCCGGCTCAAAGGTCATACAAATGAATCTGACCCTGCACGTATGGCGGCAGGCGTCGGCCGATGCCGAAGGCGCGATGAAGACCTACGCCGCGAACGACATCAGCGAGGACATGTCGTTCCTGGAGATGCTCGACGTCGTCAACGAGGGTTTAATCGCCCAGGGCGACGATCCCATCGCGTTCGATCACGACTGTCGTGAAGGCATTTGTGGCATGTGCGGGCTCGTGATCAACGGCGTCGCGCACGGTCCCGAGCGCGCCACCACCACCTGCCAATTGCACATGCGGCACTTCACCGACGGACAAGAGGTCTGGATCGAGCCGTGGCGCGCCCGTGCGTTCCCTGTACTCAAGGATCTTGTTGTCGATCGTGAAGCATTTGATCGGATTATCCAGGCCGGCGGATATGTATCGGTCAACACGGGCTCGGCTCCCGAAGCCCATTCCGTGCCCGTACAAAAAGAAAACGCGGACGACGCGTTCGTTGCCGCCGCCTGCATCGGCTGCGGCGCGTGCGTCGCCGCGTGCCCCAACGCCTCGGCGATGCTGTTCACCGCGGCCAAAATCACCCACTTGGGGCTTTTGCCCCAGGGGCAACCTGAGCGAGGTAGTCGCGTTCTTGCGATGGTTGACGCGATGGAGCAGGAAGGCTTCGGCTCGTGCACGAACATCGGAGAGTGTTCAGCCGCGTGCCCAAAAGAGATTCCTCTCGATACCATCGCTCGGATGAACAACGACCTGCTCGCGGGGAGCTTGCGTCGTACCTGAGTTGCCTTAGGGGTTAAGTGAATTCTGCCGGCCAAGACTTCGCCGGCTCCAGTAAGTCTCGGAAGTTGTTGCTGGCCACCTGTTGGCTGCTGACAGCGACAGGGGTGCTGGGGTTAACGGTCGTTCGTACTGCGTTAGTGCACGTGCCGCTCGCCGCGGCCGTGCGCACGCCGGGCAAGCCGCTGGTCGCGTCTGCGGTCGCGGCGGCATCGGTGCTCCACCTCGCACCGACCGCGCCCGAGGTGCCGCTGATCCCCGCGCCGGCACCGCCGAACCTGCGCGGCGCGCTGCCTGTCGGCAAGGGCATGTGGATTTGGCAGCCCGGTCGCGTCGAGGGCGGAAATCCGAGTGCGATCGTTGCGCGCGCGATCGGCGCCGGCCTCAACCACCTCTACGTGCGCACGGGCTCCTCGGTCACCGGATTTAGCGGCGGGCCGTTCCTCGACGCGATCCTTCCGGCGGCGCACGCCGCGGGAATTCGCATCTACGGGTGGGACTTCCCGTACCTCGACGACGTGGCGAACGACGCCGGCCGCGCCAACGCCGCGATCCGCTACACGACGCCGACGGGGCACCGGATCGACGGCTTCGCCGCCGACATCGAGCTGCGCAGCATGGGCGTAAACATCACGCCTGAGACGACCTCGCTCTACGGCAGCGCGCTGCGCGCCGCCGTCGGGCCCGGTTACCCGCTGATCGCGGTCGTGCCTCGCCCGTCACCGCGCCTCGCCGGATATCCGTATGAATCGATTACCGGTTCCTTCGACGCGATCGCGCCGATGGTGTACTGGATGCAGACTGACCCGGCGCACGCTGTCAACCTCGCATTCGACCGTCTCGCTCCGCTGGGCAAGCCGATCATCCCGATTGGTCAGGCCTACGACGGCTTTGCCGAAGGCGGACCTGCGGGCGTGCCGTCGCCCAAAGCGATTCACCGCTTCATGGAGACCGCTATGTATCGGGGCGCTCCGTCCGTGTCGTTCTGGAGTTGGCAGCACGCCAACGATCCCGCGTGGCTCACGATCGCCGGTTCGCCGCTGTTCAACCTGCCGATCGTGCCCAACGACGCCTTCCGCGGCGACCAGATCCGCGCCTACCAAGTGCTGCTCAGCAGCCTCGGATTCGGCGTGCCCTGGACCGGCGCGTGGGGCCCTGAGTCGGTCGCCGCGGTCAGCGCCTTCCAGACCGCGTCACGCATCCCGGTCACCGGCGTCATCGACGCCGTCACGCGCCAGATGTTGCTCCAGCCAGTCGGACCGCCACTGCACTAACAGCCCCGATACCTCCTGCGCGGGGGTTGTCTGGTAAACCTGATGCCAACGTCAGGTCTGGGGGATGCACGCATGGCAGTAGGCAGAAACTCGCGCGTTAACGCCTACGTCGTCGCGCTCGTCGTCCTGCTGTTGACGATCGCCGTCGCCAGCGTCGGCTCGTCGGACACGATCCCGGTAGCAGCCAAGGAACGCTCCGCCACCACGTCGGACTTCGACGACCAAGCGGACGCGACTTCGAGCGGTATTGCGGTCGGCGACCTGCAGGCGTCATCTGACGCCGTGAGTTCGCCGGGCGGCACCGTGCGCACCGGAACCGCAACTCCGGCCGGTCGCAAGACCAACTACGACATCGGCGTCTCCGACACCGAGATCCGTGTCGGTGGATCCACCTTCACGTCGGGCCCCGCCGCGGTCTACGGCGAGCAGATCGCGGTCGGGTTCGCGGCGGGTGTCAACTACATCAACCAGCACGGCGGCATCAACGGTCGCAAAGTTGTCCTGAAGATTTACGACGACGGCGCTGATCCGGCCAAGCAACTCGCCAACACGAAACGCCTGGTGGAAATCGACAAGGTGTTCGCGCTGTCGATGGTCTACGCGGACATCGCCGGCGCGTACGTGGCGGAAAAGCAGATACCCGTGTACCACCTTGGTCAGCAAGAGGCGGAGTTCATCAACCCCTGGTGGTTCCCCGTCGGCGGACCGCAGCGCCTCGCGTCGTATTCGCTGTCGAACTTCGGCGTCCGCAAGCTCGGTGTGAAGAGCGTCGCCATCTTCTACCTCGACGCCGGCGCAGCCAACTACAGCAAGGCCTACGCCGATTCGGTGGCGCGGGACTGGAACGCGTACGGCGTCAAGACACCGGTGCTCGCGCCGTTCGCCGTCGACCAGACCAGCTGTTCTGACGCCATCGGCAAGGCAAGGGACGCGGGCGTCGACTTCATCCAGTTCGAGGTCGACGCGTCGAAGGTCATCAACTGCGGCGTGGAAGCACAGATCCAGAACTACAAGCCGGCCAAGGGCTGGGGCGGTTACCTCATCGGTGTGCCAGTCATCCACGAAGCCCTCGGCGACGCGTCCGAGGGCATGTACGCCTTCGACGCGTTCGGCGCGCTCTACGACAACCCCGACTACGTCAAAGCCGTACACGCCATTTCGCCGAAGACCGAGACGTACAGCTCGGTGACCATGAGCTACTTCGTCTCCGCGCTGTTGATGCGCGACTCGATCGCCAAGCTGGGCGACAACATCACCCGCGCCCGGCTTCGCGATGTGCTCAACACCTTCACCAAGTGGCAGCCGGGGCTCACCGCCGACCCGAACCAGCCGAACTGGACGTGGCGCCCGCATTGTCATACGGCGCTCAAGGGCGGCTACGTGATTCAGATCCAGAAGCACGACGGCAAGCTCAAGTGGACACAGATCACGCCGCAGATGCAGTCCACGCCCGTTCCTCCCGGCGAGACGCCCCCCGCCCAGTACGCGCGCCTGCGACATCTTCAGCGCCGGTTAATCCCATGACTACCCGCACCCGTCCAGTCGACCCGAAGGCGATGTCCGTCGCCCGCTTCGAGCGCGCCGGCTACATCTCGAACGCGGTCCAGCAAGGGTTGTTGTTCCTCGTGTTCGGCGGCCTCGCCGCGTCGCGGGCGACGGGCCATGTGCTGTCACCGGCCGCCCTGTGCGGCGTCGTGGTCGTGGCCGCGTTCGGCTCGGCGATGATCGGCTGGGTCTCGAACCTCTACAGCGGTGCGTTCGCCGTGCTGATGGGCACGGTGCACGTCGAGCCCCGTTCCACCGATAGCGACCCCTTCGTCGCCCCATCGCTGTGGCGCACCACGATGCTCTGGTCGGTCGGAGCGGCGGCGTGGGCCGCCGCTGGCGCCGGTCTCGTGGCGGTCGCGCTCAACGGACGGGTCGCGCGCTTTCCTGCCATCGTCGCCGCGCTCATCGGGCTGGCCGGCGTCAACGTGCTTGCCATCACCGGCGCGGCACGGCGGCGCGGGTTGGAGAACGTCGCCACCGCTCCCGCGCGGGTAGTACCCGTCCGCCGGCGGGCGTGGCTCGAGCTCGCGCTGCCGCTTGCGGCCGGTCAAGGTGTCGTGAACGCGGGCGTGGCGTGGCTGCTGTTCCACTCCTATCCCGTCGGCGACGCCGCGCTGGCCGGGGTGCTCACCGACTCCGTCGCGCTGGCTGACGCGCTGCTCGTCGTCGTGCCGCTCACAGTCGTGTTCGGCGGTATCACGCGCTACTGGGGGGCGTTCGAGATCGCGACGGGTCGCGTCGCGCTCGACGACCCGGAGGTGCAGATTGTGCCGCGGCGATCACCGATCGGTGTGCAGTTCATGGTGTACATCGCCGTCCTCGGCTTGGTCGCGTTCAGGGTGGCGGCGTTCGTGCTTCCCGCCACTCCCTCGCTGGCGGAGGTCATTCTGGTCCGCGGCATGCTCGCGGCGCTCTTGGTCTTTGTCGCCATTGGCTTCGGTTTCGTCCGCGGCGCGTGCAACGGGCTGCCGGAATGAAGCGTCTCGCCTTAAGCCTCGTCGTGCTACTGCTGGGCGTGGTCGCGGTGCCGTTGGCCGCCTCGACGAGTAGCGCCGACGGACTCGACGGCCTGGTGACCGGCGAAGCCGAGAGCTTCGCCTTGCGCGTCGAGTACGACATCCCGCTCCCGGCGAGCCCGGGCACCATCCCCCACACCGTGGGCGAGATCCGTCGCTCGAGCGCGGGCGAGAACGCGAAGGGCCTCGCCGGCGCGCCCACCCATTTCGACGCGGTGGTGGGCGGCACCTATTACGACCCGAACAAGAACACGAAGGGCGACGAGAACCTGCCGCCGCAGACCGAGTGTTTCTATCCAGGCGACCTCGTCAACACGTCGTTCCGTTTCCCCACCGACACGCGCGCGGAGTCCGCCCTCCTGCCGCCGATCAGTATCGCCACCGCCCAGTGCGGCGCCGGCCCCCAGACCGAGCTGCGCGGCGCCGTGGACGCGTTCGACGCGCCGGGCGTCACGGCCAAAAATCTCGAGTCGACCTCGCTCATCCGCGCCACCCAGGGCGTGGACCGCGCGGAGACGTCCGCCCACGCGTCGGCCATCAGCATTGCTGCGGGCGCGGTCACCATCGGCGGCGTCGACATCTCCGCTAACTCCGAGGTCACGGGCAAGCGCGGTGGTGCAGTCACCGGCACGCGCATCAGCATCAACGACATCTCCGTCTCCGGCTTGCGCTTTTCCATCGCCGACGACCGTCTGATCGTGGCGGGCCAAGTTGTGCCGCTGGTCGGCAACGCCGCCCAGGGTGTGATCGAGCAGGCCAACGCAGTGCTGGCGGCCTCGGCCTGTCGGATCGACGTGATCACCAATCCGGGGCGGTATCCCCAGGGCTTCCTCTTCTCGCGACCCAACCCCCGCGTTGGGCTGGCCGAGGACGGATCCTTCGCCGGGTCGATGCGCGCCGGGCTGCTCGTGGTCTGCGACCTCCCCCAGTCGATCACCGGCAACACCGACCTGAACCCCCAGCGCGTTCAAGTGGTGATCGGCTTCGCCTACGCGGCGGCCAGCGCCACGGCCGACCCGGGTGGGTTCGGGCTCGGCAACCTCACCGGCGACGTCGGCGGTGCCGGCTCGCTGTCGGGCTTGACCGTCGTGGCGCCCACGCTCGGCGGCGACCTCGCTCTCGCACCGCCCTTGCCGTCGGTCACCCAGCCGGCGCGCCGTGCGGGCGATCGGCTTGCACGGCCGTTGCTGCCCGCGGCCACGACGCCTCTCAACGGCGCCGCCCGCTCGACGCTGCTCGTTGTCTGCCTCGTCGCGTGGGCGTCGCTCACCCATCTCGGCATCACCCGACTGCGTCGCGCGACATGACCGAACTGCTCTCCACGCTCCCCGGCGGACTCGTCACGGGCGCGGTCTACGCGCTTCTCGCGATGGGCCTTGTGCTCATCTACAAGGCCACGCGCATCCCGAACTTCGCGTACGGCGTCGATGGCCACCTTCATCGCCTTCTTCCACTACGACCTCGTCAACGGCCGCACCTTCGGTCTGAACTTCAACGCGTTGTTCGTGCACGTCAACTGGCACCCGACTGTCCATCTGAATTTCTGGGCGGCGGTGCCGGTGAGCCTCGTGGCCGCGGGGCTGCTCGGGCTCGTGATCGAGCGGTTTGTCATCCGGCCATTTGCGCGCATGTCCACCGTGACCCTCACGGTGGTCACGCTCGGCCTTGGGCTGTTGCTGTCGGCGATCACGTCGCAGCTCTTCGGCGCGGACGACTTGATCGTCAGCAACGACAACGCGATCTTCCCGCGCACGCCCGCCTTCGCCCTCGGCGGGGTCAACGTCAGCTACGAACGCATCGGCGTGATCGGCATCGTCGCCCTCTTCGCGTTGCTCACGTTCTGGTTCTTCCGCTTCACCGCCACCGGACTCGCCATCCGCGCCACGGCCACGGATCCCGACGTCGCCAGCCTGCTGGGCGTGTCGTCACGACGACTCGCCATCGTGTCGTGGGTGGGCGGGTCGATGGCTGCGGGCGTCGCCGGCATTGCGCTGGCGTCGTTGGTCGTGTCGTCGAACCCGAACCTCCTGTTGTTGTTGAGCATCAAGGGATTCGCCGCCGCCATCGTGGGCGGCATGGTCAGCTTCCCGATCGCGGCCGCCGCCGGATTCGGCATCGGTCTCGGCGAGGAACTCGTGCGCCACTACTTGCTCGACCTAAATCGCACGCTGTTCCAAGGCGCCGCCGAGGTGCTCACGCTCGGAGCGGTCATCGTCACGCTCGCGCTGCGGCCGAAGTGGATCTTCCGCGGTCTCCGCGACGACGAGGATTCGGGGCTGTCGAGTCGCAGCGGCGCCACCGACTCGCGTCTGGCCCGCGCCATCGACCCCGTCGAGGCCTACCGCGCGTTCCGCGCCGCCATCCCGACCACCGGCCGCCTCGCCCGCTTTGCCACGCTGCTGCGGGTCGGTGTCCCCGCGACGCTGCTCGTGTTCACGCTTGTCTTCCCGCTGCTGCCCCTGCCGTCGTTCTGGACGCTGCCCGCCAACTTCGCCCTCATCTACCTACTGATCGTGTTGAGCTTCGTTGTGCTCGTCGGCTGGCTCGGCCAGATCAGCCTGGCGCAGGGAGCGTTCCTCGCCGTCGGCGGCGCCGGCGTCGCGGTCTGCGCCAACACACTTAACCTGCCCTTCCCCCTGCCGCTCATCGGTGGCGTGGTGCTGAGCATCCCTGTGTCGATCCTCATCGGCCTCCCGGCGTTGCGGTTGCGCGGACTGCATCTCGCGGTCGCCACGCTCGCGTTCGGGCTCGCGGCGGAACGAGCGATCATCCCCCGTTTCAACGCGTCGAGCCGCGTCACCCTGCCCGCGGCGCTCGACTCCGACGGGGCGCGCTATTACCTGATCCTCGGCCTGACGGCGGTCACGTTCCTTATGGCGTGGCGCATCTCGCGCAGCCGGGTCGGTCGCAGCTTCTACGCCATTCGCGACAGCGAAACCGTCGCCACCGCGTACGGGATTCGTCCGGTGCGGGTGAAGCTCACGGGCTTCGTCGTGTCCGGCGCGATCAGCGCGCTCGCCGGCGGTCTGTTGAGTTATCAGTTGGGCGGCGTCAACGCGCAGTACGCGTCGGTGTTCTTCAGCATCACGTGGCTCACATACGCGGTCGTGGCCGGCATCGCCTCGTTGGGCGGACCGGTCATCGCCGCTCTGCTGTTCGGTCTCTACCCCGAACTCACGAAGGGTGCGGTGGACGCAACCTCGATCAGCTTCTGGCCCCAGATCATCGCCGCCGCGTTACTGCTGGTGATCATGACCATCAACCCCGGAGGCCTCGCGTCGATGACGCGCTTCATCCGCTCACGCGCCAGCGCCCACGAGGAACCCGTGGCCGATGAACCGACCTTTGAGGACGAAGCCGCATGACCGACTACGCGCTGCGCATCGAGGACGTGCACCTCGCCTTCGGCGGCGTCAAGGCGCTCGACGGCGTCGACTACAACGTCTCGGCGGGCGAGATCGTCGGCATCATCGGCCCCAACGGCGCCGGCAAGACCACGCTGTTCGACTGCATTTCCGGATTCCGCAAGCCCGACGCCGGTTCGATCGTGTTGTCGACCGACGCCGGCGACGTCGACCTCGTCGGCCAGCCGGCGTGGGGACGCACCGCGCTCGGCGTGGGACGCACCTTCCAAAACGCCCGGCTGTTCCGGTCGCTGTCGCTGCGCGACATCCTGCGCACGGTGCAACACGACGCGATGAAGCGCTCCGGGTTCTTCCGCTCGGTCGTGGGCACCGCCGGCGCCCGCGCCGACGAAGCAATGGTGAGCCAGAACGCCGAGGAGGCGCTCGATCTCGTGGGCCTCCGCGCCCACGCCGACAAGCCCGCCCAAGAGCTGTCCACCGGCATGCTGCGCCTCTGCGAGCTGGCGGCGGTGATCGCGGTGAAACCGAAGTTGTTGCTGCTGGACGAGCCGAGCTCGGGCATCGCGCAGGCCGAGACCGAAGCGCTGGCACCGCTGCTGCGGCGCGTGGCCGACCATCTCGGCGCCACCGTGCTGCTCATCGAACACGACATGCCAATGATCATGGGACTCGCCGACACGATCGTGGCCATGGCCTTCGGCCAAGTCATCACCGCGGGCGCACCCAAGGACGTGCGCCAGCACCCCGACGTGCTCACGTCGTACCTGGGGCGCTCGGCATGACGTCACCGGCGCTACTCGAAGCCACCAACCTCGACCTGCAGTACGGCAAGGTCCAAGTGCTCTTCGACGTGTCGATCTCGGTCGCCCCCGGCGAGTTCGTCGCCCTCCTGGGCACGAACGGCGCCGGAAAATCGACGTTCCTCAAAGCGGTCTCGAACCTCAGCGGCCTCACCTCCGGCCGCGTCGTGTTCGACGGCGTCGACATCACCGGGTGGGCGCCCGACCGCATCGCCGCCGCCGGTCTCGCCCACGTACCGGGTGGCCGCGGCACCCTGCCCGACCTCACGGTCGACGAGAACCTGCGCCTCGGTGGTCACCTGCTGCGCAGCCGCGGTCACCGCGCCACGTTCGCGTCCGGCATCGAATACGCCTACGGATTGTTCGACTGGATGCAGACCCGGCGCAAGCAGTTGGCGGGAACGCTCTCAGGCGGCGAGCAGCAGATGCTGGCCATCGCCCGCGCGCTCGTGTTGCAGCCGAAGATGCTCATGGTGGACGAACTGTCGCTCGGCCTCGCGCCGGTCATCGTCAGCCAACTCATGCGCGTGCTGAAAGCGCTCAACGAGACCGGCCTCACGATCCTGGTGGTCGAGCAGCACGCCACCCTCGCGATGGAGACCGCGGAGCGCGTGCTGTTCATGGAGAAGGGCCAGGTCCGCTTCGAGGGTCGCGGCAAGGAATTGGCGGGAAGACGCGACCTGCTGCGTTCGGTATTTCTTGGCGCATGAGTTCCGACGCGTACGTCGACGATGGTTGGCGCCGCGAAGGCGACCAGCAACGGCCGCTCGGTCCGCGCGCGCGCCAAACCCGTGACGTGATTCTGACCGCCGCGTCCGAACAGTTCGCCCAGCACGGCTACGCCAGCACCACCGTCGCGCAAGTGGCCGTCGCCGCCGGCGTGAGCCTCGGCACCGTCTACCAATACTTTCGCGACCGCGCCGACCTGATCGCGGTTCTGGTGCGCGGGCGCGTCGCCGGACGGATGAACGCCACTGAGGTCGGCTGGAACGCCGCCGAAGGAATCGAAGGCCTCGATCGGCTGCTCGGCAACTTCATCGCCGCGTACGCCGAAGTCGCGCCGCTCGCCGCCGTGTGGGAGGAGGTGGCGCACGTCGAGCCCGAACTGGCCGACCTGCGGCGACGCCTCGGTCGCCGGTTCACCGACGCGGTCGCCGCCGAAGTGCGCCGCGCCACGCCGCTCGGCCTCGTACGCGACGGGTTGGATCCCGACATCACCGCACGGGCCCTTACCGGGATGGTCGACCGGTTCTGCTTCGTGACCTACGTGTTCGACCCCCCCGACAAGGGTCCGCCGATTCCGGCGGACGCGGCGAGGGAACTCGCCCGGCTGTGGGCCGACGCGATCGGCCTCGTGAAGTCCTAGGCCGGCGTGAGGCTCTTCAGCTGGCGCTCGGAAGTCATCTTGTCGTACTGGAAGTCGCCCTTTCCTTCGGAGGTCGACTTGTCGTACACCTCGACGCCGCGCGTCGGGTCGAAGTAGGAAATCGAGGTCTCTTCGACCGAGCCGTTGACCGGCGCCGCCGGCGGCCCGCCGTTGAAGGTGAGGTTCAAGTGCGAGTCGACGACCCAGGTGTTGACCGACGCCCCGCCGATCTTGGTCTGCACCCGGCCGGTGATCTTGCGAGTTGCCACGGCGCGGATGTTGATCGATCCGAAGCCCGTTGACGCCGTGCAGGAGCTATCGGCGGACCATGTTGCTCCGACCGACAGCGTGGGCGGGTACTCGACGATGTCGGGCCTCCAGTCGCACTCGAGGGTGACGCCCTGCGACCGGATGATCAACTTCTCCTGCACGATCCCGGCGCTGCTGTAGGCCGTGGTCGCGGTAGAGCTGCCGAACTCGCTCTGGGATGCACTGATCTCGCGTCGGGTGATGCCGCCGGAGTTCTGGCCGGCGGCGACGGTCAGGTCGTTGGTCTTGCTCGGATCGGTACACACCACGTAGGTGTAGGTGCCGATCGCCGGCGGCTGTTGCGCTCCCGGATCGACCGATGCGGGGGTGCTGCTACACGTGCTGGGCGCGCCGCCAGAAGCCGTGGTCGTGGTCGCGGGCTTCTTGGCCGTCACCGTCGACTTGACGGTGGTGACGGGTCCGGCCGTGGTCGCCGACGAGCCGTCCAGCGTGGTCCGTGTCGACGCTTCGGTGGTCGTGGTCGCGCGTCGGGCTATCCGGCCGTCCTCGGCGGAGTCGGAGTCGGCCGCACCGCTGGCCACGCCGCCGATACCGACGAGTGCGAGCAGCACGCTCGCGGCCAGCAGGACAACGGTGGCGGGCGACGGCTTCGTCGGAAACAGCGTCTGCATTTGGCGATCGTAGATCGACTGCTGCTACAACCACGTAGGTGCGAGGCTGGATCGAGTGGTTTGCGAAGGGCCTCTGGAAGCGGCGCCGACCAATTCAGGTGATGGTCGCCATAACGGCGGTCTTTACGGCGCTGATCCTTTGGCAGAACCGCAACCCCCGGCCGGAGCGCACGATGAACGATCCGCGGTTCGAGCGCGCCGCCAACGCGATCTGTTCCGAGAAAATCCCCGGGCTACGAGCCGTGCGCCGCGAGGACGACACCGAGGACGATCTCGAGGAGGAGACGGCAAGGGCCGTCGACCGCGCCGCCACCAGGCTTCGTGCGGTTGTCGACGAGCTCCGCGCCTTGGAAGTCCGGCCGGCCAACCAGGATCAAGTCGCGGTGTGGTTCGGCCACTTCGACGACTTCCTCGCCTCCGGCCGGCGGTACGCCGACGCGCTGCGCTCCGGCGACCCCGAGGTCTACGACGCGGTCGACGACGAAGCCGTCGCTCCGCTGCAAGCAATCAGCCGCTTCGCCCGCGCCAACCACATCGACAGCTGCATTCCGTAGCTACGAGCGAGCGCCAAAACGAAAGAAGCGGGCCCCGTTCGGGACCCGCTTCTTTCTCGTTGTGCGTCGCGTCAGCGGCGACGGATGCCGAGACGCCGAATAGGCGTCCCGACGAATAGCAGTCCGATCAACAGCAACAACATCAAAGGCAATGTTGCGCTGGTCGAACGACGCAGAGCCGACACCGAGTCGGCGCTGAGCGTCTGGGAGTTGTTGTTTACGGCTTCGCTGCCAACACCATTGGCGTTGCCGGTGTTGATGGCCGCGTTTCCGTTCGATGTGTTCGATGCGGTGGTGTTGTTCGACGCAACGGCGTCACCGTCGCCCGTGGTCGACGCAGTGGCCGTCGCGGGAGGTGACACGTTGTTGTTGGTCGAGAAGTTCGCGACCGCGAGGTTGATACCAGAGTTAGCCAACCCGAGACCGAAGTTGACGTTGGTGATGCTCTGGTCGTTCACCACGAGGTCGGAGCCATCAGCATCGACCACTTGCACCGCGTTGTTCGTCGCCTTGTTGCCGAGCGAATTCGCGTTGCCCGTGTTGATCGAGGCGGAGCCGTTTGAGTTATTGATCGCATCAGCGGTGTTGACCGCAATCGCGTCGCCCGAGCCGGTAGTCGTTGCCTCAGCTTCCTGGTCAGCAGATGTCGTGTTTTGCGACACGTTGCCGACTGCCAAGTTGATACCGGTGTTCGACACTGCGATACCGATGTTGAACGTGTCGTTGGTCTGGTCCACGATCACAGGCGCTCCGCCTGTATCGTCAGCATTCAGGACCTGCGACGTGTTGTTCGTGGCCTGGTTGCCCGTGGAGTTGGCGTTGCCAGTGGTGACGGCGCCGCTTCCGTTGGAGTTGTTCGACGTGTTGGCCGTGTTCACAGCTACGGCGTCGCCATCTCCGGGACCTCCGGTAGCGGTAGCGGTCTGAGTGGCGGACGCGTTGTTTGTAGACACGTTGCCAACAGCCGCATTACCGCCGGTGTTGGCTACGCCAACACCCACGTTCACAGTCGTCGCTTCCTGGTCACCGACCACAATCGCTCCAGCCTGTCCTGCGCTGAGCACGATCCAGGCCGCTGCACCGGCCAGAACGAACAACGAGACGGTCAAGACGTTGCGCACGGGCTTACCGTTCTTCGTTATCAACCGGGCACCTCCTTTGCTGTTACAAAACGGAGGGCCGCCCCCCGATTACAGGCACGTTACCCCTGCCTGACGATCGAGTCGATGCGGCACCCGGTGACATCGGTCACGCCTACGGGTACAGTCAGCGTTCTACCGGCTAACCGCCACAACGAGGAGACGCCCATGACGCTGGCCGAGGTGATCGACGACCACTTCCTCGAGAAGTACCGAGGGCTGCTCGACGAAGAAGACGCAGCTTTCGACGAGTTGGAACACGCCCACGAGGACGGGGACAGAGCCCCGTATGAGGTCGCACTCGGCCAATGGCAAACCGCCATCGAGCGCAAGATCAACTATCTGCAGCGACTCGGTGTCAACTTCAAGGTGACCCTCGAGGTCTAAGGAATCAGCCCCAGCGAGCGAACTTCGTCCCGCTCGCTCGCCAACTCGTCGCTGGTGACGGCGATCTTCGCCTTAGCGAAGTCGTCGAGCGCAAAGCCTTCGACAACACTCCAGCCGCCCGCGCCGTCGCTCGCGACCGGGAAGCCGAACTGCAGGCTTTCGGGCGTGCCGTACTCGCCCTGGCTGACAACCGCCAGCGATGCGCAGTCGCCCGCCGTTGTCTTGGCGATGACGCTCGTGACCGAGTCGACCGCCGCGTTGGCCGCGCTCGCCGCTGATGAAAGGCCGCGGGCCTCGATGATGGCCGCCCCACGCTTTTGCACGGTCTCGATGAACGCGCCTTGGAGCCATTCGGTGTCGCCGATGACGTCGTACGCGGGCTTGCCACCGATCTTCGCGTTGGCCGCATCGGGGTACTGCGTGGCCGAGTGGTTGCCCCAGATCGCCACGTTCGTCACGTCGCGCACCGCGACGCCCGCCTTCTGGGCCAATTGCGACGCCGCGCGGTTGGCGTCGAGGCGGGTCATGGCAAACCAGCGGTCAACCGGCACGTCAGGCGCGTTCGATCGCGCGATGAGGCAGTTCGTGTTTGCGGGGTTGCCCACGACGAGGACGCGTACGTCGTCGGCGGCGTGCGCGTTGATGGTCTCGCCCGCCGGCTTGAAGATGCCGCCGTTGATGTTGAGCAGGTCGCCGCGCTCCATGCCCGCTTTGCGCGGCACCGAGCCGACGAGCAACGCCCAGTTCACGCCGTCGAACGCGGTTTTCAGATCGCTGGTCGGCTCGATGCCGGCCAGCAGCGGGAACGCGCAGTCGTCGAGTTCCATGACCACGCCCTCAAGGCTCTTCATGGCGGGTTCGATCTCGAGCAAGCGCAGCACGACCGGTTGATCGGCGCCGAGCATCTGACCGGATGCGATCCGGAAGACCAGGGCGTAGCCGATGTTGCCGGCGGCACCGGTGACCGTTACCTGAACAGGAGCCTTGTCAGTCATCGAAACCGACGTTACGCCCGCGGTTAGAGCAGATCCAAAGCGGCGTTGAACGTCGCTGAGGGGCGCATCACCTCGGCGGCCTTGACCGGATCGGGCAGGTAGTAGCCGCCCAGGTCGACGGGCTGGCCCTGCACGGCAAGGAGCTCCGCCGCGATCGCCGGTTCATCGGTGGCGAGGCGCTCGGCTAGCGGCGCGAACCGCGACGCCAACTCCGGATCGGCCGACTGCGCCGCCAGCTCCCGCGCCCAGTACAGCGCGAGGTAGAAGTGACTGCCGCGGTTGTCGATCTCGTTGACCTTGCGGCTCGGCGACTTGTTCTCGTTCAGGAACGTGCCGGTGGCGAGATCGAGCGTGTCGGCGAGGATCTGCGCCCGCTTGTTGTTGGTGGCGTCGGCCAGGTGCTCGAAGCTGGCGGCTAACGCGAAGAATTCGCCGAGGCTGTCCCAGCGCAGGTGGTTCTCGCGCACGAGCTGCGCGACGTGCTTGGGCGCGGATCCGCCGGCACCCGTTTCGAACAACCCACCGCCGTTGATGAGGGGCACGACGGAGAGCATCTTCGCCGAGGTCCCGAGCTCGAGGATCGGGAACAGGTCGGTGAGGTAGTCGCGCAACACATTGCCGGTGACACCGATCGTGTCCTCGCCGCGGCGGATCCGGTCGAGGGAAAACGTGATCGCCTCCACCGGCGCCATGACCTCGATCTGGAGGCCATTCGTGTCGTGGTCGCCCAGGTAGGTGCGGACCTTGGCGATGAGGTTGGCGTCGTGGGAGCGGGACTCGTCGAGCCAGAAGACCGCTGGCGCGCCCGTAACGCGCGCTCGGGTGACCGCCAGCTTCACCCAATCCCGGATCGGCACGTCCTTCGTTTGGCACATCCGCCAGATGTCGCCGGCCGCAACGTCGTGTTCCATCAACACCGCGCCCGACGCGTCGTCCACGACGCGAACCGTTCCCGACGCCGGGATCTCGAAGGTCTTGTCGTGGCTGCCGTACTCCTCGGCCGCTTGCGCCATCAGCCCCACGTTGGGGACCGACCCCATCGTGGCCGGGTCGAACGCGCCGTGGGCGCGGCAGTCGTCGATCACCGCTTGGTAGATCCCGGCGTAGCTGCTGTCGGGGATGACGGCGAGGGTGTCGTCCTCCTGGCCGTCGGGGCCCCACATGTGCCCCGACGTGCGGATCATCGCGGGCATCGAGGCGTCGACGATGGTGTCGCTCGGCACGTGAAGGTTGGTGATGCCGCGGTCGGAGTCGACCATGGCCAGCTTCGGACCGTCAGCCAGGCGTTGCGCGATCGCGGCTTCGATCGCGTCGCGGCGTTCGGGTACGTCGCCCAAGCGCTCGAACAGCGTGGCGAGACCGTCGTTGGGCGAAATGCCCGCCGCCGCCAGGGCCTCGCCGTGCTCTGCGAACAGCGACGGGAAGAACGCCTGCACGACGTGCCCGAAGATGATCGGGTCCGAGACCTTCATCATCGTGGCCTTGAGGTGGACCGAGAACAGGACGCCGTCGGCGTCGGCCCGAGCGATCTGGGCGTCGAGGAACGCTCGCAGCGCGGCGACGCGCATGACGGTCGCGTCGACGACCTCGCCCGCCAGAATGGGAACCGGAGCGCGCAGCGCCGTGGTTGTTCCGTCGGCTTCGTGCAGTTCGATACGAACCGCGCCCGCGGCTTCGATCACCACTGACTTTTCGTTGGAACGGAAGTCGTCGGCGGTCATGTGCGCGACGTTGGTTTTCGACTCCGGCGACCACGCGCCCATCGAGTGCGGGTGGTTGCGGGCGTACTGCTTGACCGACGCCGGAGCGCGCCGGTCGGAGTTGCCCTCGCGCAGCACCGGGTTCACCGCGCTGCCCTTGACCCGGTCGTAGCGGGCCCGGACGTCGCGGTCCTCGTCGGTGTCGGGATCGTCCGGGTAGTCAGGGACGGCGAACCCGTTGCCTTGTAGTTCGGCGATGGCCTCTTTCAGCTGCGGCAGCGATGCACTGATGTTCGGCAGCTTGATGATGTTGGCCTCCGGCGTCTTGGCCAGCGCGCCTAACTCACCAAGGGCATCGCCGACGCGCTGGTCGGGCTCGAGGTGTTTGGGAAACGCGGCGAGGACGCGGGCGGCCACGGAGATGTCGCGCGTGTCAACGCTGACTCCGGCGGCCGCGGCGTAGGCCTGGATGATCGGCAGGAACGAGTACGTGGCGAGCCGCGGGGCCTCGTCGGTGAGCGTGTAGATGATCGTCGAGTCCGGCATCGGGGCCACGCTACTGGCGTCGAAGCGCAGTCGGTCCCTTAGCCGAGGCTGAGGTTTTTGTAGATCTCCCGCGTCGCCGTGGACGTGTTCATCGTGATGAAGTGGATGCCGGGAACGCCGAACGCCAGCAGCTCCTGACACAGTTCGGAGGCGATCGCGATGCCCTCCTTCTTGACGGCGTCGTCGTCGTCGGAGACGGCCTTGATGCGAGCGACGACTTCGGGCGGCACCTCTGCGCCTGACAACTCCGCCATCCGCTTGATGGACTTGAGACTCGAGATCGGCATGATGCCCGGTACCACCGGCTTGTCTATTCCTCGCTCGCGGAGATCGTCGATCATCGACGCGTAGTCGTCGAGGCGGAAGAAAAACTGGGTGATCGCGAAGTCGGCCTTGTCGAGCTTGGCCGCGAGCCGGTCACGGTCGGCGGCGCGCGACGGCGACCGCGGATGGATCTCGGGGTGGGCGGCGACGCCGATCGAGAAACCCCCAACGTCGCGAGCGAGATCGACCAGCTCCTCGCCGTATGTGAGTTCGCCTTCGATGGCATCGGCGTCGGTCGCCGGATCACCGCCAAGCGCGAGCACATTGTCGAGACCCGCGGCCTTGAAGTCGTCGAGGATCTCTACGAGTTCGGCGCGGGTATGAGCGACGCAGATCAAATGCGCCATCGGATTTAGCGACGTGTCGCGCTCCAGGTTCGCGACGAGGTTGGTCGTTCGATCACGCGATGACCGTCCTCCGCGATAGGTCACCGACACGAACGACGGACGCAGCGGTTCTAGGTCGTGCAGAACGGTTTCGAGTCGTTCCTGTTCGGCGTCGGTCTTGGGCGGGAAGAACTCGAACGAGAACGTCGGCCCGGCGGCGAGTAGTTCGTCGATCCGCGCCATCAGTCGCGCCATCCGACAGTGCGCTCCGCCGCCTCGATGCAATTGCGGAAGAGCATGGCGATCGTGGTCGGGCCGACGCCGCCTACGCGGGGCGTGATCCATCCCGCAACCGCCTCGCACTCTTCGGCCACGTCGGGCACCAGGGTGTTCTTGCCCGTGTAGCTCACACCAGCACCGATCACGACCGCACCGGGCTTCACGTGCTCGGGCTGGATGATGCCGGGCACGCCGGCCGCGGCGATGAGGATGTCGGCCTGGCGCGTGTAGTCGTACATGTTCGCCACACCGGTGTGGACGGTGGTGACCGCCGCGTTCGTGTGCGGCCGCTTGGCTGACATCAGCAGGCTCAGTGGGCGTCCAAGCGTGAACCCGCGTCCGACGATCACGACGTGGCGGCCGGCGACGGGAATCTCGTAGTGGGCCAGCAACGCTTCGATGCCTGCAGGTGTGCACGGCAACGGCCCCGGCATCCCCAGCGCCAGTCGCCCCATGTTGACGGGGTGCGCGCCGTCGACGTCCTTGCGCGGGTCGACTTCGGCGAGCGCGGCCTCGTAGTCGAGGTGACCCGGGATCGGATGCTGGATGAGCATGCCGTCCACGGCGTCATCGCGGGCGAACAGGTGCACGGCCGCCATCAGCTCGTCCTGGGTGGCGTCGGCCGGAAGATGCAGATGCGGCGACGCCATGCCGAGTTCGGCCGCCTTGGCCATCTTCATGCGGATATAGCCCGCGGACGCGGCGTCGCCGCCGACGAGAATCGTGGCCAGGCCCGGCGTGTGGCCGGCTTCGATCAGCTTGTCGATGCGCGGCTTGAGGTCGGCAAACACCGCCTCGGAAACGGGCGCGCCAGGCAGGACGATCGCAGTCATTTGCTATCGAGGCTACCCGCCGCGCCCGGCCCGCTTGCTCGTGCGCGGACCTGCCGCCGTCGCAGCGGCAAGCGACAAGCGACACCAGCCCCGCAGTTCCGTATGCGCGCACCCGCCGCCGTCGCAGCGAAGATGTCACACCCGCTGGCGATACTCGGTCCCCATGAGTTGGATACGAACTGATGGCGTTGTGTCGGGCGCGGGGCTTAGATGGATCGTATGCCTCTGCCTTCGTGATGCAGGGCGGCCGCTCTCGGTCAGCGAAATAGTCGCGCGGGTCGAAGCTCAGGGATTCAGGATCGCCGGCCGCCCGGGCAAGACCGTTTCCGATGCGCTGCGGTGGGAGATTGGCAGACGACGCGTCGCCCAAGTTGCGCGTGGCCGTTACGAGATCGCGCGGCTGAAGCGACAGACCGAATGGTCGATGCGCAAACGTGTCGCGGCGATGCGCCAAGAAGCGCCGCCCGTGGGTCCCCGGGAGTACGTGTCGCTTGTCGCTACACCCCGCGGCGGACACCGCCGAGTGCACCTCCGCCGAATTAGGAACCGAGCGCACGCCCGCGGGTCCCGCCAGCCGGGCCGAAGGAACGTGTCGCTTGTCGCTACAACCGCGGCCGACCTCCGTGGGCTCGAAATGCGGAGCGAGCCGATCCGGCCGATCCCCGGCTTCGAAGCCACGTTCCGTCGCATAGCGGAGCGCAAAGCCGCGCGCGCCGCTAGTGCAGAAAGTGGCGCTCGCCGGTGAAGACCATCGCGAGGCCGAGTTCATCGGCCTTGGCGATCACCTCGTCGTCGTGCAACGCGCCGCCGGGCTGCACGACCACGGCCGCGCCCGCTTCGGCGGCGGCCTCGATGCCGTCGGGAAACGGATAGAACGCGTCGGACGCGCAGGCACCGCCCTTGGCGCGGCCGGCGGCCTTGGACGCCGCGATCAGGCCCGATTCGACGCGGTTCTGCTGGCCCGCGCCGATGCCGACGGCCTGGCCGTCCTTGGCGAGCACGATCGCGTTCGACTTCACGTGCCCGCAGATGCGCCAGGCGAGTTCGGCGTCGGCCCACTCCGATGCCGTGGGTTCGCGCGCGGTAACAACGCGCCAATCCGAACGCGGCGACCCGAAATGGTGCGCCTGCTGCACGAGGAACCCGCCGTCTATCTGGCGGTAATCACGCGAGGGTGACGGCGGTGGCGTGGCCGTAAGCACGCGGGTGTTCCGACGCTTCTTGGCCAGCGCCTCGATGACACCGTCCTCGTAGCCCGGCGCGATCACGACGTCGGCCTGCGCCGCCGCGACCATCTCCTCGACCGTGGCGTGGTCGATCACGCGGTTGACGGCGACGATGCCGCCGAACGCGCTGCGGGGGTCGCAGTCGAACGCGAGTTGATACGCCTGCGCGAGGGTGTCGGCCACGCCGACGCCGCACGGGTTCGCGTGCTTGACGACAACCGCGACCGGTCCGTCGCCCAAGTCGTATGCGGTCTGCCACGCCGCCTCGGCGTCGTAGAGATTCAGGTACGACAGCGCCATGCCGCCGTGCTGGATCACGTCGTCCCAGAACGAAGCGCCACCGATATGGCGGTAGCGCGCGCCGTCCTGGTGCGGGTTCTCGCCGTAGCGAAGTTCCTGCACCCGTTCCAGCGCGATGTGAATCGTTGGCGGGAGGACGGCGTCGCCGTCGAGCCAACCGACGATCGCCGCGTCGTACGCGGCGGTGTGGGCGAACGCGGCGCGGGCGAGGCGTCGGCGGGTGGCGTCGCTCAGCTCGCCTTCCTTGCGCAACTCGTCGAGCACCTCGCCGTAGTCGGCCGGGTCGACGAGGATGCCGACGTGCGCGTGGTTCTTCGCCGCCGCTCGCACCATTGTGGGCCCGCCGATGTCGATCATCTCGATAGACGGTTCGGCCCGGAAGGGATATAGACCGGCCACGACAAGGTCGATCGCAGTGATGCCGTGCTCCTCGAGTTCGGCCAGATGCTCGGGCTTCGACCGATCAGCGAGGATGCCGCCGTGGATTTTCGGGTGCAGCGTCTTCACGCGCCCGCCAAGCATCTCGGGTGATCCCGTAACCGTCGCGACATCGGTGTGGGCGATGCCTTCGGCGGTCAACAACTTCGACGTGTTGCCGCTGGCGATCAACTCCCAACCGAGCGCTACGAGACCGCGGGCGAACGCCGGCAGCCCGGTCTTGTCATAGGGAGCGAGCAGTGCCCTCACGGCAGGGTTCCTTCCATAACGGCCTTGATGGTGGCCGGGTAGAGACGTCGTTCGACCTTCTTGATGCGCTCGTGCAGGCTCGCCTCGTCGTCGCCCGGCAGCACCGCCACGGTTTCCTGGGCGAGGATCGGCCCGCTGTCGACTTCGAGTGTGGCCAGGTGCACGGTGCAACCGGTTTCGACGACGCCGGCCGCGAGCGCGTCGCGCACCGCATGCCACCCTTTGAACGCGGGCAGCAGCGCCGGGTGGGTGTTGAGCACCCGGTTCGCGTAGACCTCGTACAACTCGTTCGACGTGACGGTCCCGAATCCGGCCATCGCGACCAGCTCGACCTCGTGACGCTTGAGCGCGTCGACGAGTTGCGACGTGTAGGCGTCGCGATCGAAGTCCTGGCCGAAGCTCGTGCGCTCGACGAGCTCGGTCGGCAGCCCGTGTTCGGCGGCGTTGTCCATGGCCGTACAGCGGCGGTCCGAAACCACCACCGCGGGTGCAATGCCGGCCTCGATGATGGCGTCAAGCAGTGTCCCCTGACCGGACACCAAGACGCCTACTCGCATGTATTGAAACTACTGGCAACTACTAGTCGGACAACACGGCGTTGAGCGTGCGGCGTCCGACCTCGTGCATCCGGGGATTGTCCGCCGAGCCTTCGAGGCACGCAATGGCGTGACCCAGCGCCCACCCGCGCCCACGAGCCCACGACGCGTCATCAACGGAGCCGACGGCGGCACGGAACGTCTCTCGTTCAAGCTCGCCGAAACACATCCACGCTGCCGCCAGATCCGATGCCCAGTCGCCACCGCACAGGTCGTTCCAGTCGATCACCGCGACGAGCGTGCCGTCGCGTACCACGAGGTTGGCGGGGTGCAGGTCGCCGTGAACCCAGAGGCTCGGGCCGTCATAGGAGGGGGCCGCTAGCGCGGCCTCCCACGCCTCCAGCACCACCGCAGTGTCGATCGAGTCGCCCAGTGTCTCGATCCGTGCCCGCAGGGCGTCGTCGCGCATCGACAAGGGGGTGCCGCGGTACGACGGCGGCGGCGCCTCGGCGGGAGCGGGGGCGGCGAGCGCGCCGACGAACCAGCCCAATGTGGTGGCGGCCTCAAAGCCGTCGCGCACGGGGGCGTCGGCCCAGGCGGCGCCTTCGAACCATGGCACGACGGTCCACGACCATGGGTAGGCGTCGGTCGGCGCGCCCACGCGCACGGGTGACGGGATGGGCAGCGGCAGGACCGGCGCCAGCGTCGGCAGCCACCGGACTTCGACGTCGGCGCCCGGCGCGCTCAGGGCGCGCCGCGGGATACGGACAGCGAGGTCGTCGCCCAAACGGAACATCGCGGCGTCCCACCCTTCGGCGGCGAAGCGAACGTCACGATCAGCGAGATCCGGGTGCTGCTCGGTCAGGAGCGCGCGCACGAGGTCGACAGAAATGTCGACCTCGGCCGCCGGCATCGGATTCGCTCCCATGCGTTGCTGTCTACTGCAACGGTGGATCCGTGCAACCGGATAAACCGCCGCCACCGCCGGCGGGCTCGGTCCGGGGGTAGGGCTCGACGTAGCCCGAACCCGGATCGCCGGTGGTGAGGTACCGCACGATCCCGCGACCAACCGCGTTGCCTTCCGCGACCTGCACGTCGGGCCGCGCCAGCAGTTCGGCCTCGGGCGGATTCGACAAGAAGGCGAGCTCGGCCAACGCGGCCACGACCGGCGCGGGCTGGCGGACCATGGCGTAGTAATCGCCGCCGCGGTTGTTGAGCCGCGGTTTCACGCCCGCGTCGGTGTCGGCCTGCCACGCGACGCCTTGGTACTGCGACAGCGCCGCGACCACTTCCTCGTAGATGAGCCCGGACAGGCGCCGGCTGTCGCCGGACGCGTGCTGGAAGAACACTTCGGTGCCGGGCCCGTCACGCGGCCCGTCCGATGCACCGTTGTGATGCACCGAGACGAACGCACGCGGGTTGATCGCCTTGGCGATGTTGGCTCGTTGCGTCAGCGTGACGCGGTAGTCGGCGGTGCGTGTCAGTAGTGTTGGCACGCCGGCGGCGTTCAGCGCGGCGATGACCTGCCGGGCGACGGCGAGGTTGAGGGTCTTTTCGGCCAGGCCATTCGCGCCGATCGCGCCCGGCTCGCTGCCGCCGTGGCCCGGGTCGATGACGATGTCGACGGGTCCGACCGCGGTGACGTTGCGGACGTTGACAACGTTCTCGCACGGCGTGCGAATCGCGACGGTGCCGTCGCCGTTAATGCCCACGACCGTGGCCACCACGCCGTTGGATGTGGTGACGACCTTGGTGCCGGCGGTGATCGGCGGCGGAGGTGGCGCCGTTGTGGTGGTGGTGGCGGCGGTAGTCGACGTGGACGTCGACGACGTCGACGTCGCAACGGTGCGGGGCGTGGACTCTCCCTTGCACGCCCCGGAGGCGACGGCGGCAAGAGCGGCGGCGATCGCCGCCGCCCGCTTAAAGGCCGTTGATGACCTCAGCCATCAGATCGCCCGCCTCGGTCGGGTTGAGCCCGACGCGTACTCCCGCCGCGCTCAGCGCGTCCATCTTCGCCTGCGCTGTGCCCTTGGAGCCCGAAATGATGGCGCCGGCGTGGCCCATCTTTCGCCCCGGAGGAGCGGTGACGCCCGCGACGTACGCGACGACGGGCTTGCTCATCTCCTTTGCGATGAACTCAGCCGCTTCTTCCTCAGCCGAGCCGCCGATCTCGCCGAACATGATCACCGCCTTGGTGTCGGGGTCTTCCTCGAACGCGCCGAGGCAGTCGATGAAGCTCGTGCCCGGGACCGGGTCGCCACCGATACCAACGCACGTGGTCACGCCGATGCCCTTCTCGCCGAGTTCTTTCAACGCCTGATACGTGAGCGTGCCCGAACGACTCACGATGCCGACGGGTCCAGGCAGCGCGACTTCGGCCGGGATGAAACCGATGTTGCACTCGCCGATTGTGACCAGGCCCGGACAGTTCGGACCGAGGATGCGCGTGTTCGGATGGTTCCGCTTCACGGTGTTGTAGAACAGCGCCTCGTCGTGCGCGGGCACCCCTTCGGTCAACGGCACGATGAGTTCGATACCCGCGTCCGCCGCTTCCAACACGGCCGCCGACGCAAAGGGTGCGGGCACGAGGATCATGCTGACGGTGGCGCCGGTCGCCGCTTTCGCCTCGGCGACGGTGGCAAACACGGGAATGCCCTCGACGTCCTCCCCCGCCTTTTTGGGGCTGACGCCTCCGACGACCTGCGTGCCGTAGTCGCGGTTGCGCAACGCGTAGAACCGACCCTGCGAGCCGGTGATGCCCTGCACGATGACCTTGGTGTCCTTGTTCACGAAGATCGACACTGACCTAGGCCCTTCCTGCCAACGCAACGGCCTTCTCGGCGGCGCCCACCATCGTGGCGACCGAGATCAGCTTGTCGGACTCGAACTTTTTCAAGATGGCGCGCCCCTGTTCCGCGTTCGTGCCGTCGAGACGGATCACGATCGGAGACGTGATCTCGACGCGCTCGAGGGCCTGCACGATGCCGTTGGCCACGTCCTCGCCCTTGGTGATGCCGCCGAAGATGTTGATGAAGATCGACTTCACCGCCGCGTCGGCGTTGATCACCTCGAGGGCGCCCGCCATTACGTCGGCCGACGCGCCGCCTCCGATGTCGAGGAAGTTCGCCGGAGAGCCGCCCACTTGGTTGACCACGTCGCAGGTGCTCATGGCGAGGCCAGCGCCGTTGGCGATGATGCCGACATCGCCGTCGAGACCGACGTACTGCAGACCCTTGGCGTTGGCCATCGCCTCGCGCGGGTCGACCTGCGCGACTCCGGCAAACTCGTCCCACTCGGGATGACGGAACGAGGCGTTGTCGTCGAGGCTGACCTTGGCGTCAAGCGCGTGGACCGTGCCGTCGGGCGTGAGGATGAGCGGGTTGATCTCCACGAGATCGGCGTCGCCCTCGGTGTAGCAGCGCCACAGGTTGAGCAGCATGTCGACCGCGCCGTCGTGCGCCTTCGGGTTCAACCCAGCCTCTTCGACGAGCGAGCGTGCATCTGCTGCGGTGAGTCCGTCCACGGGATCGATGTGCATCTTCGCGATCGCCGTCGGATCCTCCTCGGCCACCGTTTCGATCTCGATGCCGCCCTTGGCCGAGACCATCGCCAGGTGTTTCTTGGCGGAGCGGTCGAGGGTGAAACTGGCGTAGTACTCCTCCTCGATGTCGGAGGCGTGTTCCACCCACAGGCGCCGCACCACGTGGCCCTTGATGTCGAGACCGAGGATGTTGCCGGCGTGCTCGCGCACCTCGTCCGCGTTGTCGGCCAGCTTGATGCCGCCCGCCTTGCCGCGCCCACCCACTTGGACCTGCGCCTTGACGACCACGGGATAACCGGCGGCGTCGGCTTGGGCGACCGCGTCTTCGACGGTGTCGGCGACGCCACCGGCGCTCACCGAGATGCCGTAACGGGCGAAGTACTGCTTGCCCTGGTACTCGAACAGGTCCACTTAGCTGTCTGCCTTCTCTTTGGAGTCGAGCGTTTCGGCCAGCCAGTCCGTAATGGTGGCGAGCGGCGCGCCCGGGGTGAAAATCTCGGCGACGCCCATTTCCTTGAGGATCCCCACGTCGGCGTCGGGGATGATGCCGCCGCCGAAGCACACAACATGGTCGGCGCCGCGCGCTTTCAACAAATCGAGCACGCGGGGAAACAACGTCATGTGCGCGCCGGAAAGCAACGACAGGCCCACGGCGTCGGCGTCTTCTTGGATCGTGGTCTCCACGACCTGCTCCGGCGTTTGGTGCAGCCCCGTGTAGATGACCTCAAATCCGGCGTCGCGTAGCGCCCGGGCGATGACTTTGGCGCCGCGGTCATGCCCGTCGAGACCGGGCTTGGCGACAACAACACGATAAGGACGTTCCACGGCGGTGGATACTACGAGAACCTTGGCTCTACATCCTTTTGTGGAGAAGTGGGACGTCGGCCTCCGCGGCGACAACCCGTTGGACTTCCCGGGCTACGACGCGCCGCAGCACGAGTCGGTCCGAACGGGCCGCACTGAGCACTACGCGCTGATCGAAGGACGCTTCGACGTGATGGGCGGCTCGATGGGCGCCGCCCACGGCGAGCGGGTCGTCCGCGCATTCCAACGGGCCAAGGACGAGCGCCTCC
The DNA here is from genome assembly GCA_963769985.1 of uncultured Actinomycetes bacterium. GTDB lineage: Bacteria > Actinomycetota > Acidimicrobiia > Acidimicrobiales > JACCXE01 > JACCXE01. The sequence continues at coordinate 36,648 of CAVYNR010000014.1, forward strand.
CGGTCGTAGTCGTAACCACGTCGGGCGGGGCCCGTTTGCAGGAGGGCATGGTCGCCCTTGTGCAGATGGCGCGCACGTCGGCGGCCGCCGTCGACCACGCGAAGGCACGGGCTCCTGCAGATCGCGTTGATGCGCTCGCCGACCACGGGCGGCGTGTACGCGTCGTACGGCTCGCTGGGCGACGTGCGCGCCGCGTCGCCGGGAGCGTTGATCGGCTTCGCCGGTCCGCGCATCGTGCACGAACTGCTCGACCTCGACGTCAACACCGAGAGCCATTCCGCCGAGTCGGCGTTCGCGGCGGGACGCATCGACGCCTTGGTGTCCGACATCGACCAACCCCGCTTCGTCGAAGGCGTGCTCGGGCTGCGACCGATCGCGCCGCCGACCCGCGAGCCCGGCACCCTCGCGGCTGGTCGTAGTCGGTGACGACACGGTCGTCGATCCGTGGATGGCGGTGAAGCGGGCGCGGGCGGAGTCGCGCCCCTCGGGCTGGCAGTGGGCCTCCGCTCTGTGCGAGAGCTGGATCGAGTTGAAGGGTCTTGACCCCGTCGTGCGCGCCGGCATCGCGACGATCGACGGACGACGGATGATCATGATCGCCAACGACCGCCACGCGGCCGCCGGGCGGCCCACGCCCAAGGCGTACCGGCTGGCGCGGCGCGCGCTGAAGCTGGCGGATCGGCTCGGGCTGCCGTTCGTCTCGCTCGTCGATACGCCCGGCGCCGAACCGGGACCTGAGTCCGAGCGCGGCGGCATCGCCTTCGAGATCGCCAAGACGTTCGTGGCGCAGGCGGCGCTGGGAGTGCCTTCGGTGTCGCTGTGTGTGGGTGAGGGCGGCAGCGGGGGCGCGCTCGCACTGTCGGCGTGCGACCGCCTGCTCATCCTCCAAGACGCCGTCTTCAGCGTGATCGGCCCCGAGGGCGCGGCCGTCATCCTCGGTCGCGACGCCGAGCGTGCGCCGGAGTTCGCGCGGCTACTGCGGCTCACCGCGCCCGAGTTACTGGAGCTTGGCGCGGTCGACGCGGTCGTGGCGAACGACATCGCCGCGGTGCGGGCCGCACTGCTCGAACGCGCTCGACGAGGCGGTGGCGGGCGACCGGGCGCGGCGCCACGACGCGCTCACGGTGCGATGGCTTCGGTAGGACCGCCGCTGCGGCTGTACACGCATCGCGAACGCGTGCGGCGACGCCGCGTGCGCGTGATTGCAATCGCGGTGCTCGCGGGCTTCTCGGTGCTGCTGACGGTGGTCGCACTCAACGTGGCAACCAACCCGAACGCCGATGTCCAACTCGGCAGCACCACGTTCCGGGTCGGCCACGCCGCCACGATGGTGCGACGGATTCGCGCCGACAACTATCCGCTGCTGTTCCAGGATCTGCGCAACAAGTCGATCGACGTCTTCGTGAGTCACGAGGGCACGAACACGCAACACGGGTGGCGCGCGATCGAAGCGCACGCACCCGGAGCGCCGCGGACATGTCAGCTTGCGTGGACCGGAAGTGGGTATACGGACCCATGCGATGGAACGACCTTCCCCCCCGATGGGACCGGCTTGCGCCGTTTCCAGGTGAACGTGGTCGACGGCGTGGTCTACGTGAACTTCCGCCAGAAGGTCTGAGCGGCCCCAACGGCGAACATCCTCAAGTCGGCCAGTGCGCTCTGGAAAGCTGGTCGAGAGCTGGAATCCGGCGTGGGGCCGCCGAAAGGGGACGTATGCGATCAGTGGTGCGAGCGACGGTCCACGAGGCCGTGTCCGTCGCCCGCTGCGTAGTCGCATACCCGCAGGGGTTGCTGGAGGTGGCCCTGCACACGGGCACACCGTCGGGTGACGTCAACCGCGACACGCCCGTCATCCTCCTGCACGGCTACGGTCACAACGCCTCGGCCTGGCTGATGCTCAAGGCGGCGTTGCGGCGCAACGGCTTCACCAGCGTCCACACCATGAACTACAACCCCTGGCGCCACGACGTGCCCGAGATCGCCGCCAAGCTCGCCGAGCGCGTCGAGATGGTGCGCACGCTGACCGGCACCGACAAGGTGCACATCGTCGGACACAGCCTCGGTGGGATCGTCACGCGGTGGTATGTCCAGGAGCTGGGCGGCGACCTAACGGTTGGCACCGCGATCACGCTGGCGTCACCGCACGCAGGCACGGTGGCCGCATTCGCTGGCCCGGGCCGCACCGCCCGTGAACTCCGACCGGGTTCGTGGGTTATGCGCCGTCTCAACGGCGAAGCGCTGCCGAGCGATGTCCGCTGGATCGCCTTCTACGGCGACGGCGACGCGCTGGTGCAGCCGACGCGCTCGGGACGCATCGACGTGCCGGCGCTCAACGCCCGCAACCTGCTCATCCCAGGCATGGGCCACCTCGGCATGTTGATGTCAGGCGACGTCGTGAGCCAGGTAATCGACGAGTTGCTCAACCCGCCCGCGCCCGCCACGTCGCTGCCGATGTTCGCCCGGTGGACCAAGAAGGCCCGCGCCGGGGCACCCGCGCCGCGCCGCGCGACGCGCGGCCGCTTCCTAGGCGCGCTTCAACGGCGCCCACGCGAGGAGCAAGCGCTTCTCGCCCAGGCCCGGGAACCGGATGATGATCTCGGTGCGTTCGCCGAGGCCGACCATGTCGACGACCACACCCTCGCCCCAGCTTTCGTGCACGACCGTCTCGCCGATGCGGAGTCCGAGCGCTTCCGCACCTTTCGTGCGCGCCGGGGCGTCGGGATTGCGACCGACGCGCATCGCGTCCTCGACAATGCGGTCGCGGCCACGGAGCCGGTCGTTGCCTGCTCTGGCCGTGACCAAATGCCGCCGGTGCCGCCCGACGTGCGCGGGCTGCTCTCGATGACCTCCACGAGGTGTTCCGGCAACTCTTTGAGGAAGCGGCTCGGCGGGTTGTACTGCGTCTGACCGAAAAGCGTACGGGTGAAGGCGTTGGTCAGATACAGCTGGCGCTGCGCCCGGGTGATGCCGACGTAGGCGAGACGACGCTCCTCTTCGAGTTCGTCGGGCTCACCGATGGATCGGGTATGGGGGAACACGCCCTCCTCGAGACCGGCCAGGAACACGATCGGAAACTCCAGGCCCTTCGCGGTGTGCAACGTCATCAGCACCACGAGGGATTCGTCGGGGTCGAGTTCGTCGGAGTCCGACACGAGCGCGACCGCCTCGAGGAACTCGTCGAGCGTTTCGTACTGCTCGGCGGAGCCGATCAACTCGGCCACGTTCTCAACCCGTCCCGCCGACTCGATCGTGTTCTCGGCCTCGAGCAGGGCGACGTAGCTGGTTCGGTCGATCACCGTTTGCAGCACCGTGGCCGGCGCGATGCCCTCCTTCGCCATGGCGCGCAAGTACGTGAGGGTCACGAGCAATTCGTTGATGCCGCCGAGCGCCTTGCCGGACACGCCGGCGCGATCGGCTTCCTCCAGCGCGCGATGAAACGGCAGGTTGTGGGCGTTCGAGTACGCGTCGAGCTTGCCGACCGAGGTGTCGCCGATCCCGCGCTTGGGCACATTGAGGATCCGCTTCATCGACACTTCGTCTTCGGGGTTCACGATCGCCCGCAGGTAGGCCAGCAGGTCTTTGACCTCGCGCCGGTCGTAGAACTTGGTGCCGCCGATGACTTTGTAGGGGACGCGTCGACGGGCGAGTTCCTCTTCGATGGCGCGGCTCTGCGCGTTGGTCCGATAGAAGATGGCCACGTCGCCCCAGCGGCCGCCGCTGGACTGCTGGGCCGCAATGCGGTCGACAATCCACGCGGCCTCGTCGCGCTCGTCGTCGGCGCGGTAGTTCGTGATCAGGTCGCCGCCGCCGCTGTCGGTCCACAACGACTTGGGCGTGCGACTGAGGTTGTTGGCGATGAGCGAGTTGGCGGCGTCGAGGATGTTCTGGGTCGACCGGTAGTTCTGGTCGAGCACGATCACCGTCGTTGCTGGGAACGCCGCTTCGAACTCGAGGATGTTGCGGATGTCGGCGCCGCGGAATCCGTAGATGCTCTGGTCGGAGTCGCCCACCACACACACGTTCTGGTGAAGGGCGCCGAGCATGGTGACCAACTCGTTCTGCGCGCGGTTGGTGTCCTGGTACTCGTCGACGAGGATGTGCTCGAACCGTTGTTGCCATTGCTGCAACGCCTCGTCGTCGGACTGCAGCAGGTTCACTGCGACCATGAGCAGGTCGTCGAAGTCCATGGCGTTGGCGGCGGTCAGCCGGCGTTGGTACTCGATGTAGGCCGGAGCGACGAGCTTGCGCTCGGGCGGTGACTCGGCGTTCGCCTGGTAGGTGTCGAAGTCGACCAGCTCGTTCTTCGCCGCGCTGACCGCATTGAGGATGCTGCGCGGCGGGTGGCGCTTGGTGTCCACGCCCTGATCGCGCAGCACGTAGGTCATGAGCCGCAACGAGTCGGCGTCGTCGTAAATGGTGAAGCCGCTGCGATACCCGAGGCGGTGCGCGTCGCGGCGCAGGATGCGCACGCACGCCGAGTGGAACGTGGAGATCCACATCTTGTCGGCAACCGGGCCGATCAGCGACCCGACGCGGTAGCGCATCTCGTCGGCCGCCTTGTTGGTGAAGGTGATCGCGAGGATCGCCCACGGCGACACGTTTTGCTCGCGGATCAGCCACGCGATGCGATGCGTCAACACACGCGTCTTGCCCGAACCCGCACCGGCGACGATGAGCAGCGGTCCGCCCATGTGGGCAGCCGCCTCCCGCTGCACGGGGTTGAGTCCGCTCAGCAGGTCGTGTTCAGGCACTACGTGAGTCTAAAGAGGGGGTCTACGTTGGCCGTCATGGACGTGACGATTCTGGGCAGCGGTTCGCCGATACCCGACGCCAGCCGAGCGGGACCGAGCGGACTGGTCACCGCCGCCGGGCAGCACTTGCTGATCGACTGCGGCCGTGGCGTCTTAATGCGCCTGGCCGGCGCCGGCCTTCAGGTTCCGCAATTGACCGCGGTACTGCTTACTCACCTGCACTCGGACCACACGACCGACTTCAACGACGTCCTCACGACGTGGTGGGTGATGCCGATGACCGGAGGCCGTCCGCTTCGCGTTGTCGGTCCGCCCGGGACGCAGGCATTCGTCGATCGGACGATCGCGGCGATGACCGCCGACATCGGCTACCGCATCGACCACCACGACGACATCACCGATCCGCCGGCGGTGGAGGTGACGGAGATAAGCGATGGCGTCGCGTTGGAATCGGGGGCGGTGCGGGTGGTCGCCGGGCTCGTAGACCACGGTGTGGTGAAACCGGCGATCGGTTACCGGATCGAAGCCGACGGCGGCGTCGTGTGCTGGTCGGGCGACACGCTGGCGTGCGACGGCCTCGACCGCCTGTGCGACGGCGCCGACGTGTACGTGCAGACCGTCATCCGTCGGGCGCTCGTGGAGCAGGTGCCGGTCCAACGCTTCCGCGACATCATCGACTACCACTCCGACGTTGCTGATGCCGGCGGCACCGCCAAACGCGCTGGCGCGAAGACCCTCGTGCTGAACCACTGCGTTCCCGCTCCACTGCCGGCCACCGAGGACGAATGGATTGCCGAGGCCGCCGCCCACTTCGACGGCCGCATCGTGATGGCCGCCGACCTCCTCAGCGTGAAGGCCGGGTAACCTCAGCGGAGGTAAACCTTGGGGAGGTCCGATATGCGTCGTCTTGTTGTGCTGTTGGGACTACTCGTTGGCGCGGTCGTGTCGATTGGACCGGCTCACGCGGACGAGGTCGTTACCACGATCACGCCGACGGTCTACGTCGCCGGCGAATACGTCAGTCTCCCGTGGTTCGTATCGACGACATGCGGCAACGAGATCCGCGTGGTCCTGTGCGACACGCTCATGGCCTACGGCCAGCTTTCGCAATCGGTCGGCGACACCGAGAACGGTCTGTCGCTCACCGTGACAAGCGTGCGGGTGCCGACGCTCCCGTAGGCACGCGGGCAGCGCCCGAGTCAGACTCGGGCATGAGCGATTCCGTTCTTGTCGAGATCGACGGGCCTGTCACCGTCGTCACCATCAACCGCCCGCACGCGCGCAACGCCGTGGACCGCGAAACCGCGGGCGTGTTGTACGAGACCTTCGTTGCCTTCGACGCCGACGACTCCCAATTCGCCGCTGTCCTTGCCGGAGCCGAGGGCAACTTCTGCGCTGGCGCGGACCTCAAGAAGGTGGCGCAGGGCTCGGGCGGCGGGCGTTCGCTGCGCGACGGTGAGGGACCCATGGGTCCCACGCGCCTGCTGCTGAACAAGCCGGTCATCGCGGCGGTCGAAGGCTTCGCCGTCGCGGGCGGCATCGAGTTGGCCGTGTGGTGCGACCTGCGCGTCGCCGCGGCGTCGGCCACGTTCGGCGTGTACTGCCGGCGGTGGGGGGTGCCCTTGATCGACGGCGGCACGATCCGTTTGCCGCGCCTTATCGGTCAGTCGCACGCGCTCGACATGATCCTGACCGGTCGCGGTGTCGGTGCGGAAGAAGCGTTGCGGATCGGGTTGGCCAATCGCGTCGTACCCGACGGCCAAGCGCGTGCGGCCGCGGTGGCGCTTGCTCACGAACTCGCCGCGCTCCCGCCGATCTGTCTGCGCGCCGACCGCCGCTCCGTGTTCGAACAGTGGGGCGCCGATCTCGACGCTGCGATCGCGCGCGAATACGCCGGAGGGATCGAAGTGATCCGCTCCGGCGAAACGCAAGAAGGTGCGGCCCGCTTCGCGTCCGGCGCGGGCCGCCACGGGGCGCAGGCCTAAGGGAACTGGTTAGGCGGAGAGGTACTCCGCCCACGGCGGCGGGTTGCCCTGCGCGGTCTCGTAGTCGGCGAGCAGCTGGAAGCCGGTACCGCCGTCGACGGACTCGCGCACGATGTCGGCGTGGCCGGCGTGGCGCGCCGTCTCCTCGATGACGTGAAGGAGGACCCAACGGACCGACCAGTTGTCCTCGTCCTGCGGGAACCACGGGACACCCTTCGGGATCGGCACGAGCCGACCGAGGTCTTCTTCGCTCGCGATGACCGCTTCGGTCTCGGCTGCGACCTCGTCATAGAACGCGAGGATCGACTCGAGCGTCTCGTCGCCGACGAATGTGAACCCGGTCTCGTATTCGTCCTCGAGGCCTTCGACCTCGCGACCGACGACAATGCGCTGGATCCAATGCCGCTCCGTGAGCGCAACGTGCTTGATCACGCCGCCGACGCTCAGCGCGCTGACCGACGGTGACGCCGACGCCTGCTCGTCTGTCAACCCGAACGCGGCCACCTTGAGGACGTACCGCTGTTGACGCAGGAACTCGATCAGGCTGTCGCTCGTTCGGTGAATGTTGGATTTGGTTAGTCCGGTCATAGGAACATCGTGCGCCTTAAAACCGGTCATCTTCTGACCGGTTTGTGTGAGAATCTGGATTTGTGCGAGCCGATCGGTTGGTGGCGATCCTGAACCTGTTGCAGGTGCGCGGTCAGGTGACCGCGCTCGAAGTGTCCGAGGAGCTGGAGGTTTCGGAGCGCACCGCGCGACGCGACCTCGAGGCGCTCGGCCAAGCCGGTGTGCCGATTTATTCATTGCAGGGCCGCAACGGTGGGTGGCGCCTCGCCGGCGGCGGCAAGACCGACCTATCGGGTCTCACTGCAGAGGAGACGCGGGCGCTGTTCCTGGTCGCGGGGCCGTCGACCACCGCGTCGCCCGCCGTGCGCGCCGCGGTGCGCAAGCTCGTGCGCGCGCTGCCCGAGCCGTTCCGCGAAGCAGCCGACGCGACGAGCGAGCGCGTGCTGTTCGACCGCGGCTGGCAAGGCAACGCGTCAGGCCCTTCGATCCGCACGCCGCCGCTGCTCGACGAAGCGCAACGGTGCGTCGTCGAAGGGCGGCAGGTGTCGCTCGACTACGTGGCGCGGGACGGGTCGGCCACCACGCGCATCATCGACCCGCTCGGTCTCGCGTCAAAGGGTCCGAGTTGGTATCTCGTGGCCAACACCGCCGCCGGGCTCCGCACGTTCCGCGTCGACCGCATCCGCGCGATGACCGAAACGGGTTCGCCGGCCGTGCGCCCTGACGGGTTCGATCTCGTCGATGCGTGGCAGCTGATCACCGACGTCGTCGAGGAGAAACGGACGCCGATCGTCGCGGTCGCGTCCATCGACGCCGACCACCTCCACATCGCGCGCTGGATGTTCGGCACGCGCATGCGCATTGGTCACACAGCCGACGACGGCCGCGTCAACGTCGAGATCCGCGGCCACCACGTGCCCGCGCTCTCTGGCGAACTCGCGGGGCTCGGCTCCGCGGTCACCGTGCACTCCCCCACCGAAGTCCGCGACGCTCTTGGAGAGATCGGCCACCAACTCGTCGCTCTTTACGCCCCCTGAACCGCCCTCTCGTCGGCGTGGGCGATGTGGGTGAACTGGCGCCACATAAGCACCACCAAAACACCCGAACCCACGAACGCGAACCAGAACGGCGCTACGACTCCCCACGCCCCGGCGATGAGACCGCCGACCACGCTGCCCACGACGATGCCTCCTTGCACGCCGATGAGGTAGACGCTGCCAACCCGCCCCTGCAGTTCCATCGGTACGGCGCGCTGGCGAACGCTGGTCGAGGTTGTCCCCCACACGAAGGCGTGCGCACCGAACACCAGCATGATGCCGAGGGCGACCCAGAGCGTCGTCGTCACCGCGAGTGCAAGGTGTGTCAGCGTTTCGATGATCAGCCCCGCGCGCATGAGGTTGCCGAGGCTGATGCGGGACGAGAGCCAGCCATACAGGGCAGTGGCTATGAGCCCGCCGATCGCTGTCGCGGTCGTCAGCAGGCCGAAGCCAACCTCGCCAGCTCGAAGACGCTCGATCGAGTACAGGACCAGCACGGAGAAGGCAGCGCCGAACGTGACGTTGAACGTGACGATCGTGATGGCGAGCGTCCGCACTGCCGCATCACCTTTGAGCCAACGCATGCCATCAGCTATTTCGCGCAGCACGTGGGAACGCTCGGCTTTGTCGACGCCGTGCGCGGGTAGCCGAACCCGCGAGACCGTGAACGCGGCGGCGACCATGCACAGGGTCTGCACTGTGAATGGGACCACCGCGCCGGCGGCGAACAGCGCGGCGCCGAGTGGCGGACCCGCGAGCTGGTTCACGGTCACGAAGCTGGTCATGAAACGCGCATTCGCGATGGGGAGATCGCGCTTGTCGATCATCATCGGCAGCAGGGTCGATGAGGTCGTGTCGGCGAACGTCTCGGCGGTCCCGAGGATGAACATCGTCACCAGGACGACGGCGATATTCACCTGGTCGAGCGCGATGGTCGCCGTCAGGAGGCCGAGCAGCACGGCGCGCACGGCGTGCGTTGCGATCACTACCCGGCGCCGGTCGAGCCTGTCGGCCACGACCCCGGCGAGGAGTCCGAAGACGAGCCAGGGCAGGCGTTGGAGCACGACGGCGAGCGCGACGAGGAAGGGATCACGCGTCTGCGAGGCGATGAGCAGCGGACCCGCCGCGAGTTCGATTCCGTCGCCGAGGTTGCCAACCCAGGACGAACCGAGCAGCCAACGAAAGGGGACGCCAAGGCGGCTTGGCACGACCGCCTCCACCCCCTTGACAAGTTGTCGGCGCGCTACTCCCACTCGATGGTGCCGGGCGGCTTCGACGTGATGTCGTAGACCACTCGGTTGACACCGGGCACCTCGTTGATGATGCGGCTCGACAAGATCTCCAGCAACTCGTAGGGCAGCCGCGCCCAGTCCGCCGTCATCGCGTCGTCGGACGTGACGGCACGGATCACGATCGGATAGGCGTAAGTGCGCTCGTCGCCCATCACGCCGACCGACTTCACCGCCGGCAGCACCGCGAAGGCCTGCCACAACTCGCGCTCGAGGCCCGCCTTCTTGATTTCCTCGACGACGATGCGGTCGGCGTTGCGCAGGATCTCGACGCGCTCGGGCGTGATCGTGCCGACAATGCGCACGCCCAGACCGGGGCCGGGGAACGGCTGACGCCACACGATGTCGGGCGGCAGGCCGAGCTGTTCGCCGACGGCGCGAACTTCGTCTTTGAAGAGGAGCCGCAGCGGCTCGACCAATTCGAACTGCATGTCGTCGGGCAGCCCGCCCACGTTGTGGTGCGACTTGATCTTCGCGGCGGTACCGGTGCCGGACTCGATGACGTCGGGATAGAGCGTGCCCTGCACGAGGTACTGCGCGTCGCCGCACTCCGCGGCCGCCTCTTCGAAGACGCGGATGAACAGTTCGCCGATCTTCTTGCGCTTGGTCTCGGGGTCGATGACGTCGTCGAGCGCTTCGAAGAACCGGTCGCCCGCCTTGGCATGGATGAGCTCGACGTGGAACTGGTCGCGGAACGTGCGCTCGACCTGTTCGGCCTCGCCGTGGCGCATCAAGCCGGTGTCGACGAACACGCAGGTGAGTTGGTCGCCCACCGCTTTGTGCACGAGCGCCGCGGCGACCGCAGAGTCGACGCCGCCGGACAAGCCGCACAACACCCTGCGGTCACCGACTTGCGCGCGGATCGCCGCGACCTGTTCTTCGATCACCGACGCCGGCGTCCACTCGGGGGCACAGTTGGCGACGGCGTAAAGGAAGTGCTGGAGGATGTCTTGGCCCCGCGGCGTGTGCTTGACCTCGGGATGGAACTGCACGCCGCAGATGCGACGGTCGAGGTCCTCGAGTACCGCCACAGGTGTGGAGGCCGTCGACGCGATCGCCGCGAACCCGTCGGGCGCGCGCGTGATGGTGTCGAAGTGACTCATCCACACGTCTTGTTCGACGGGCATCTCGTTCAGCAGCGCCGACGACCCACCGAGCGAGGTGAGCGTGGTGCGGCCGTATTCGCCCGCACCGGTATTGGCGACCTCGCCGCCGAGTTGCAACGCGATCAGCTGTGCGCCATAACAAATGCCGAGGATGGGCACGCCGGTGTCGTAGACGCCGGCGTCGAGGCGCGGCGCGCCGTCGACGTGCACCGATGCGGGACCGCCGCTGAGGATCAACGCCGCCGGTTTCATCGCCCGGACCTCGTCGGCGGTGATCGTGTGCGGCACGATCTCGGAATAGACGTGTGCCTCGCGCACACGCCGCGCGATCAGTTGTGCGTACTGCGCGCCAAAGTCGACGACAAGGACGGTTTGGCGTTCGGACAAACGAACCGCGGCCTAGTGGCCCATACCCACGCCCTGCGACCGCTGGAGCTGCTTGCCCTCGGTCTGCAGCGACGGAGCGACCATCACTTCGGCCTTCTGGAATTCCTTGACCGTCTCGTAACCGCATGTGGCCATCGAGGTCTTTAACGCACCGAACAGGTTGAGGCGACCGTCGTTCTCGTGGGCGGGACCGACGAGGATCTCCTTGAGGCTGCCGCGGATCTCGGTGTGCACGCGGGCGCCCCGGGGCAGCGTGGGATGGAACGTGGCCATGCCCCAGTGGTAGCCCTTGCCCGGCGCTTCGTGGGCCGACGTAAGTGGCGAGCCGATCATCACCGCGTCAGCGCCACACGCGATGGCCTTGGCGATGTCGCCACCGCGGCTCATGCCGCCGTCGGCGATGACGTGCACGTACACGCCGGTCTCGTCGAGGTGGCGCATGCGGGCACCGGCGGCATCGGCAATGGCCGTGGCCTGCGGCACGCCGAGGCCGAGCACGCCGCGGGTGGTGCAGGCGTTGCCGGGACCGACGCCTACGAGGATGCCGACCGCGCCCGTCCGCATGAGGTGCAGCGCCGCTTGGTAGGACGCGCACCCGCCGACGATCACGGGGATCTCGAACTCGCGGATGAACTTCTTGAGGTTCAGCGGCTCGACCGTCTTGGAGACGTGCTCGGCCGACACGACCGTGCCCTGAATGACGAACAGGTCGAGTTCGGCCTTGAGAATCGTGGATGCGAATTGCTCGACGCGCTGAGGGGTGAGCGACGCGATGGCGGTAACGCCGGCGTCTTTGATCTCACGGATGCGGGAGTGGACGAGTTCGGGTTTGATCGGCTCGCCGTAGATCTGCTGCATGCGGGCCGTGGCCTTGTCGGTGTCGAGCTTGCTGATCTCTTCGAACAGCGGCTCGGGATCCTCGTAGCGGGTCCAAAGGCCTTCGAGGTTGAGCACACCGGCGCCGCCGAGGCGCCCGATCTCGATGGCGGTGGTCGGGCTGATCACACCGTCCATCGCCGCGCCCAGCAGCGGCAGACCAAATTTGAAGGCGTCGATCTCCCAGGAGATGTCGACATCTTCGGGGTCGCGCGTCCTTCTGCTCGGGACAATCGCGATGTCGTCGAACCCGTAGGCCCTCCGACCGCTCTTGCCGATCCCGATCTCGATCTCAGCCACGCCCGGCCCTCCGCATGCTCGTCAAGCTCAAAGTCTAGCGGTGGTGCACGGTCGTTCTCGTACTGTCACAGCGTGGAAACGGCGGTCATCAGGAAGATCAAGCGGGCGGGTTACAGCATCGCCGCCGGCGCCTACGTTCTCGACGAAGACGAGTTCGGTACGTGGCTGTTCAGCCCCGCCGGGAGCATGGTTCGGTTCATCGAGGGCGACGAGGAGATTCAAAAGCCCTGGCCGAACTTCCTCGCCCTCGCCCAACCACGCGAGTGGTGGTTCGCCGGGTGGTGGATCCGTGAGTCGGGCGCGACCCTCGGCACTGACGCCTGCACGCCGCCGACGCTCGTCGACGGGCACTGGTTTTGGACCGACCTCGAGCTCGACGTGCTGCGCGACAGCAGCGGAACCGTGTGGGTCGAGGACCAGGACGAATTCGACGACGCAGTTGCCGCGGGCCAGATACCGGCGGATGAGCAGCGAGCGGCCATCGCCGTAACCGCAGAACTAGAGCGACGATTGCGCGACCACATCGCTCCGTTTGACTTGGAGACGGGCTGGAGGCGTCATGACGCCGCGATCGCGTTGGGCCTCGAGCCGCTCGACCTGCCCGTGATCTAGCGGGAGCGCATGGCGCGCGAAGATCTGCTTCGCGACCGCCACATTCATTTCGTAAACCGCGGCCCGACCGGCACCGTTGAGTCGCTTCACGACACCGTCTTGGGTCTCTGACGCGTTGTCGAGCGTGGAGATGACCGCCTTCTTGGTCATCTCGTTCGCCTCGTAACCCATGCGCGTCAGCGCCTTGAAGAGCTCGCTGGAACGCACGGGGGCGGGGGCCGCTTCCGCGATCACGGTCAGCGCGTCCTTTGTTATCTCCGACGCTCGCTCCACCGCTTCGACGTTGGTGATCATTTCTTCGGGGGCGTCGAGACTCACCAACCACCGCCGTACCTTGCGCACAATCTCGGCGTGGGTCTCACCGTCGAAGGACAAAGTCGGCATATCTCTAACGTACGCCCCTCGCTCGGTAACCCGTACCCTTTGGCCATGGTGACGGGCGGCGAGCTAGAGGCCGAGGCCGCGTCGCTGATGCGACGGGCGGGGCAAAAGTTCACGTCCGGCCGTCGGTCGATGCTCGACGCGCTCGTCAAGCTCGGTCGGCCCGCAACGATTCCCGAACTGCTCGCCGTAACACCGGGCCTGGCTATGAGCTCCGCTTACCGGCACTTGACCGTGCTCGAGCAGGCGGGGGTGGTGCGACGGATCATCCTGGGCGGCGACGACCACGCCCGGTTCGAGCTGGCCGAAGTGCTCACCGAGCACCACCATCACCATCTGATCTGTTCGCGTTGTGGCGCCGTCGACGACTTCACCGTGCCGGCCAAGCTCGAGCGAGCAGTCGAGCGCGTCGCTCGACGAAGTCGCGGCGACCACGGGGTTCAAGGCGACCGATCACCGCTTCGACCTGATCGGCCTGTGCGCGCGCTGCTCCGGCGAGGGCTAGCTGGTCACGAGCTCCAACAGTTCGCGCAACAGCCGGGCGGTGGCGCCCCAGATGATGTCGTGGGGTAGATAGAAGAAGTTGATCTGACGGTCGTCGCCCCACGGTGTGTCCCACCGCTCCTCGGCGAAGACGCCGTCGGCCAGCAACTGCGCCAGCGACACGTCGAAAACGAGTTCGACCTCGGTCGGGTCGGCGCGCACCTCCGGTCGGCGCGGCAGGAAGCCGACGATTGGCGTGATGCCCGACGTCGCCGCCAGCGTCGAGATCGGCGTGAGCATCCCCACGACTTCCAGTTCGGACGTGTCGAGCGCCACCTCCTCGTGCGCCTCGCGCAGCGCGGCGTCCACGGCGGTCTCGTCCTCCTCGAGGCGACCGCCCGGGAACGACACTTCGCCGGTGTGGCTGCGCAGGGTGGAGGCGCGCCGCGTGAGCAGCACGCGCGCTTCGCCGTGCTCCTCCCAGAACGCGGCCAACACCGCCGCCGCCCTCCCCGGCAGCGGAGCGAAGGCCACAGGTTCGCCGAGCGGCTTGGAGTGCTCAGGGTCGGGGGTGCGCGGCGCAGTGATGACGTCGCGCACACGGGCAAGGGTGATGTTCGTGCGCTGATCGGCGGGCAGGTCCGCCCACGGTGCTGGCCCGCCCGGCCGAGACGAGTCCGGGCGAGGGATTACCTGTGGCGGTGTACTCAGTCGCTCGACGCGGCCGGCGTGGCCGGGTTGGCGGCGGCGAGTTCCTCGAGGAACTCCTTCATGCCGCCCTTCTTCAGATTCGCGATGAGACGGCCCGGCTCGGTTTCGCCACGTTCCCACGCCAACCACTCCTCGAGCAGGGCGTGCGCGTCGGGCGCGGGACGATCGGTCATGGCCGACAGACTACGACCGACGGTTCGCGCCACGTCGAACCGTTCTCGGCGCAGAAGTGTGCGGGTTCCCGCGCAGAATTGCGCCAAGAACGAAAAGTGGCCGGCCCCGAAGGACCGGCCACTCTCTAAATCGGCGAAGCGAAAAGCTGAGCTTCTAGAAGCCCATGCCACCCATGCCACCCATGCCGCCCATGCCGCCGCCACCGGGGGGCATGCCGGGCGCGGCCGACTTCTCTTCGGGCTTGTCGGCCACGAGGGCCTCGGTGGTGAGAAGCAGCGAAGCGATCGACGCGGCGTTCTGCAATGCCGAACGCGTCACCTTCGCGGGGTCGATGATGCCGGCCTTGAGCAGGTCTTCGAAGTTGCCCGTGATGGCGTTGTAGCCGCGGGTGCCCTTCTCGGACTTGGACTGCTCGACGATCAGCGAGCCTTCGACGCCGGCGTTCTGAGCGACCCAGTACATCGGGGCCTCGAGTGCCTTGAGGACCGAGCGCGCGCCGGTGGCCTGGTCGCCGTCGAGTTCGGCGATGACCTTGGCCACTGCCTTCTGCGCCCGCATCAACGTGGCGGCCGAACCGGCCACAACGCCTTCTTCGATGGCGGCACGAGTGGCCGACAACGCGTCTTCGATGCGGTGCTTCTTTTCCTTGAGCTCAACCTCGGTGGCCGCGCCGACCTTGACCACGGCAACACCGCCGGCCAGCTTCGCGAGACGCTCTTGCAGCTTCTCGCGATCCCAGTCCGAATCGGTGTCGTCGATCTCACGCTTGATCGTCGCGATGCGACCCTTCACGTCAGCAGCAGAACCGCCGCCTTCGATGATGGTGGTGGTGTCCTTCGTGATGACGACCTTGCGGGCACGGCCGAGCAGGTCGAGCGTGGCGGTCTCGAGTTTGAGGCCGACTTCCTCGGAGATGACCTGACCACCGGTGAGCACGGCCATGTCTTGGAGCATCGCCTTGCGACGATCGCCGAAGCCGGGCGCCTTGACGGCGGCCGACGGGAACGTGCCGCGGATGCGGTTGACCACCAGCACGGCCAGGGCTTCGCCTTCGACGTCCTCGGCGACGACCAGCAGCGGCTTGCCCGTCTGCATGACCTTCTCGAGGATCGGGACGAACTCGTGGACCGCGGCTGATCTTGCCGTTGAGCAGCAGGATGTACGGGTCTTCGAGCACGGCTTCCTGGCGCTCGGGGTCAGTCACGAAGTACGGCGACAGGTAGCCCTTGTCGAACTGCATGCCCTCGGTGAACTCGAGCTCGAGGCCGAAGGTGTTCGACTCTTCGACGGTGACAACGCCGTCCTTGCCGACCTTGTCGATGGCGTCGGCGAGCACGTCGCCGATGCCCTTGTCGGCGGCCGAGTTGGCGGCGACCTGCGCGATCTGCTCCTTGCCGTCGATCTCCTTGGCCTCGGCCTTGATCGACTTCACGGCGGCGGCAACCGCGGCCTCGATGCCCTTCTTCAACGCGGAAGGCGATGCGCCGGCGGCGACGTTGCGCAGGCCTTCGTGCACGAGCGCTTGCGCGAGCACCGTGGCGGTGGTCGTGCCGTCGCCGGCGACGTCGTTGGTCTTGGTCGCGACTTCCTTGACGAGTTGCGCACCCATGTTCTCGAAGGGGTCTTCGAGCTCGACCTCACGGGCGATGGTCACACCGTCGTTGGTGATCGTGGGGGCGCCCCACTTCTTGTCGATGACGACGTTGCGGCCCTTGGGACCGAGCGTGACGCGCACCGCGTTAGCGAGCTTGTCGACGCCGGCCTCAAGGCTGCGACGAGCATGGTCGTCGAACTTGAGGATCTTTGCCATGCGTTACTTGCCCTTCTTGGCCGCTGGTCACGAGGGCGAGGACGTCACGGCTCGTGAGGATCGAGCAGGTCTTCGCCGTCGATGGTGATCTCGGTGCCGCCGTACTTGGAGTAGACGACGGTGTCGCCGACGCTGATGCCGAGCGGGATGATCTCGCCGGTCTGCTCGGAGCGACGGCCGGGGCCGGCGGCGAGGACCTTGCCCTGTTGGGGCTTTTCCTTGGCGGTGTCGGGGATGACGAGGCCGGACGCGGTGGTCTCTTCGCTCTCGTTGGGGAGCACGACGATGCGGTCGTCGAGGGGCTGCAGATTCATTGCGGTGGACCTCCATAAGGCCGGTTAGCACTCTCGGGTTGCGAGTGCTAACGATAGTCAGGCCTGTACCCGCAGGCAACCCGCGGCGAAGCGCTACCCGAGGTTCGCTTCGAGAAAGGCGATAACCCGCGGCCAGCCCTTGCGTCGGGCGTCGTAGTTGCCTCGCCTCGTTCCGCCGGCGAAGCGTTCGGTCAGGCGCGAATCGGAGAGCTGCAACGGCGGGCCGAAGGCGCTATGGCCCGCGCCCACGTACGCCAGCGACGGTCACGACGGGTCCGCCGCGCTCGGTCGCCCGGGCCCGGACGTGTCGAGCCATCGGACACGACGGCCAGAGCTCGTCGGCTTCCCCGCAGACAAGCAGGACAGGCGCCTTCGTGCGTTCGATCGGGATCTCGACTTCGGGGTGGTCCGCCAGGTGGCGCAGCCCGTTCACGTACACCTGACCGATGCTCTGCCATGGACGCCACAGGCTGTAGCCCAACGAGTCGAGCGGTCTTCCCTTTGACGACCACGACGCGTCCGGGTTGATCGGCATCTCCCAGTCGATGCCGTCCCACACGACGCTCGACGGCGCGCCGGCAATCACGGCACGCAACTCGGGGTGGCGCGTGCCGACGAGCAGCGCCGCCTCGGCGCCCTTGGAGTGACCGACGACGGCGATGCGCTCGGAGTCGACCGCGGGTTGGCGGCGCAACCACCGAAGCGCGCGATCGAAGGTCTCTAGTGGGATGTGCTCCAGTCGATCGGGTTGACCCGGCGCGCCGAAATACGACGGCTGCAGGACGGTAAATCCGCGGCGCTGCAGGTCCACGGCCAGTTCCCCAACGCGTTCGGTGATCCCACCTTCGGATCCGCCCAGCAACAACACCCCGGCGCTGCGCGGCGCGACCACGGGGTAGTAGTTGGCGAACACGCCGGCGTTCGTTCACCCGCGTGCCCGTCGGTCCCGGCGTCGCGAGCTCGATGTCGGGCACCCACGGTTTGGCCACCCACAGAACGCCGGCCACGACAAGCACTAGCACCACGACTCCGCCCAGCACCCGTCGTCGTGTGAACCGCTTCACGCGACGTCAGCTCGTGGCGAGTCGGAGGTTCGGGTACGCGCCTTCGGCCAAGGAGGTCGGCCCGTCGGACTGCAGCCGCCACCACCCGGCGGCCGCGATCATCGCGGCGTTGTCGGTGCAATAGGCCAGCGACGGCAGCAGGCAGGCCACGCCCAAGTTCGTCGGCCACCAGCTGGGTGCGGGCCCGGAGCTCGGAGTTGGCGGCCACTCCGCCAGCGAGGCATAGCGCTTTGGCGTTGGTGGCTTCGACCGCCTTGGCCGCCTTCGACGTGAGGCTGTCGACAACCGCCTTCTGGAACCCGGCGGCCACGTCGGCGGGCGCGAGTTCGTTGGCGGTGTCAGCGGCGACGCGACGGGCGACCGCGGTCTTGATGCCGGAGAAGGAGAAGTCGAACGAGTCGTCGCGCATCAGGCGCGGCATCGGCACCGCCTTGGGGTTGCCGCTCTGGGCGAGCTTGTCGATGACCGGGCCGCCCGGGTAGCCGAGGCCGAGCACGCGCGCGACCTTGTCGTAGGCCTCGCCGGCGGCGTCGTCGATGGTGCCGCCGAGGATCGTGTAGTCGCCGTAGCGCCTTGACGTGCACGAGCAGCGTGTGACCGCCCGACACCAACAGCACGATCGCCGGCAGCGGCAGGTCGGGGCTGTTCGAGCAAGGCACGCGTACAGGTGGCCCTCGAGGTGGTTCACGCCGACGAACGGCACGTCCCACGCGAGCGCCAACGCCTTGGCGTGGCTGACGCCGACGAGCAGCGCACCGATGAGACCCGGGCCCTTCGTGACCGCCACCGCCGCGCAGTCGCGGCCATCAACGCCGGCTTGCGCGAGCGCGTCGTCGATGACCGGCGCGAGCGTGACGAGGTGGGCGCGGCCGGCGAGTTCGGGCACGACGCCGCCAAAGCGCGCGTGCAGGTCGATCTGGCTCGACACGACCGACGACAACACCGTCGTGCCGCCGGCGACGACCGCGGCCGCGGTCTCGTCGCAACTGGTCTCGATGCCGAGCACGAGATTGTTCATGGGCGCGCCGGGTCGATGCGTGGTGGTGCCTTCGATGCGCGCTTCGATGCGAACGAGGCGTTCGAGGTACGGCGGTCTCGTCGATGTCGTCGGCCCACATCACGAGCGCGTCCTCGTTCGTCTCGACGTAGTAGCCCTTGCGGATGCCGGCGGGCCGGAAGCCGAAGTTGCGATACAGCTTCTGCGCCGGCTTCGTTCGATACGCGTACTTCGAGTGTGAGGTGCCGCGCGCCGCGCAGCGCGGGCGTCGCGCGCGATGTTCAACAGCAGCCGGGTGCCGATCTGGTGCTGGCTGCCAGCGCGGGTCGACGGCGATGGTGGTGACGTGCGCGTCTTCGCCGACCAGCATGAGCCGCTGTAACCGACCACGGTCGGCCCGACTTTGGCGACGTAGTACGACCGGCTCGACCGCATCGCCAGTTCGCTGACGAACAGGTTCATCGTCCACGGCCGCGGATACACCTCGGTCTCGATGCGCAGAACGGTGCGCAGGTGCCGTCGGCGCATCGGCGTGAGCTGCACGTCGAGTGGACTGCGTTCGAGCTCGGCCGCCATTACGCGCCGCTCCTGTCCGCGTTCAGCTCGGCGTCGGACTTGCGCAGGTACAGCGGCTCGATCGCGGACGGTTCGTACATCGGTGCGATCTGCACGAGCGTTTCGGCCGACGGGCGCGCGAACAAGGCGCCGTTGCTCGCGAGCGTGTCGCCCACGAGAAGCGACGTCGGGCGCGTCACGCAGTTGCTCGAGCAGATCGGCCGGCGGAGCACGGTCGGCTCCATCACCCGCTTCACACCCTCCGTCGTGACGCCGTAGCGCGCCGCGTAGACCTCCGAGCGGCGGGCGTCGATCACCGCGACGATGTCGTTGCCGGCGTGCCGGACGGCGTGCGCGAGCAGGTCGAGGCTTGACACGCCGATCATCGGAAGACCGAGTCGCTTGCGCCAGCCCGTTCGCGGTCGCGATGCCGACCCGCAGTCCCGTGAACAGCCCGGGGCCGACGTCGACGGCGATGGCGTCGACGTCGCTCGAGCGCGATGCCCGCTTGTTCGCACACGAACTTCACCGACGGGATCAGGATCTCGGCGTGACGAGGACCGCGGGTCACTTGGGCCGAGGAGATGACGCCGTCGGGCGTTCCGATGGCGACGCCCGCCGTCGCCGTCGCCGACTCGATGCCGAGGATGATCACGGCTGCCACCGCTGCGTCTTGTGATCCAACGCGTCGGCTCGATCAGCCCATCCGTCGAGCACGAACTCGCGAACTGTCTCGTCGACGTCGGTGATCGTAAGCGTGAGCCGATCGCCCGACAGCAGGCTGGTCGCCACATTCGCCCACTCGACAAGAACAATGGCGCCGTCGGCGAGCGCTTCGTCGAGCCCAAGGTCGAGCACTTCGTGCTCGCTCGTCAGCCGGTAGAGGTCGGCGTGGACGATCGGCACACGCGCCTCGTAGTTGTGCACCAAGGCGAACGTCGGCGACGTCGCATGCTCGGTCGCGCCCATCGCGTCGGCGAAGCCTTGGACGAAACGCGTCTTGCCCGCGCCAAGGCCGCCGACGAGCACGATGAGGTCCGCCGGCTGCGCCACCTCCGCGACCGCGGCAGCGAACGCTTCCGTGTCCTTCGCGCTGGTTGTGAGGCGCCTCACCACAGCACCCCCGCGTCGGCGAGCGCCTTCTTGGCGCGGATGAAGTCGGCCCGCATCTGCGCCAGCGGCTGCCCGCCGCCGCTGCGCAGCACGGCCGAGGGATGAAACGTCGGCACGAGCACCGCACCGTTGCGCCACGGATAGGACTTGCCGCGCAGTTTGGTGATGCCCTCCTTGGCGTTGGTGTCGCCGAGCAGCAGCAGCTTGGTAGCGAAGTTGCCGAGCGTGATCACGACCTTCGGCGCGATCAGGTCGAGTTGGGCTTCCAGCCACGGACGGCAGGCGGCAATCTCGTCGGGCAGCGGATCGCGGTTACCCGGTGGCCTCGATTTGACGACGTTGGTGATGTAGACGCTCGCACGCGTGACGCCGAGTTCTTCCTGCATCACTTGGTCGAGCAACTTGCCCGAACGGCCGACGAATGGCTCGCCCTGCTCGTCCTCGTCTTTGCCCGGCGCTTCGCCCACGAACATCAGCGGAGCGTGCGGATCGCCGACGCCGAACACGACCTGCGTACGCGTGGCAGCCAACGCGCACTTCGTGCAATCGGCGGCCTGCGCCGCGATCTCGGCGAGGGTCGCCATAGGGGCAACCATCGTAGGGCGGGCGGACTTAGGCGGGGTCAGCCGAGACGGCTACGGCGTGGCGGATCGCTGCTTCGACCGCGTGTGCGCCCAGCGCCCTGACGCGCTCGACGTCGGCCTCCACTTCGCCGGTCGCCACGGCGACCAACGCGTCACCGTCGTAGCCGGTGTGCGTCGGGTCGAGGGCGCGCGCCAAGCCGTCGTGTCCCGACTGCGCCAGCAAATGGCAATCGGTCTTGTCGAGGTTTGCGTTCGTCGCGATGACGCCGATGGTGGTGTTCTCCGACGGGGCGAGTGGGCCGAGGTCGACCCACGGACCGGGAGGGCCGCTGGGATCCCGCAGATGTCCGACCGCGTTGCAGACCACGACAGCGCGCTCACCACCAGTCCGTCGAGCGTTTCGGTGGCGGTGCCGATACCGCCCGGTCGCGTCGTGTCGGGGCCGCCGATCTTGCCGATCGTCGCGCCAGTACCGGCGCCGACGCGACCGACGCCGAACGCACCATCACGGGCGGTGGCACACGCCGCGTAACCATTGTCGGCGTTCGGGCGCACGTTCGCGTCGCCGACCGTGAGGTCAAAGATGATCGCGCCGACCACGATCGGCACCAGTCCGGCGCGGGTCTCGAAACCGAGACCGTTTTCCTCGCACCAGCGCATCGCGCCGTCGCACGTCGCCAGGCCGAACGCGCTCCCACCGCTGAGCATGACGACGTCGACGTGCTGCACTCGCCGCTCCGGCGCCAACAACTCGAAGTCGCGGGTCCCGGGCGCACCGCCGCGCACTTCGCCTGACGCGACGGATCCTGCTGGGAGCAGAACGGCCGTGCAGCCGGTCTGCGCCACCGCGTCGGTCCAGTGACCGACCCGGATGCCGGCGACGTCAGTGAGCATTGGCGAATTTGGCGATGCGCTCGTTGAGCCACTCGCCGCGCTCGAGCATGAGCATGTGACCGGCGCCCGGCAGCACCTCGAAATCGGCGCCAGGAATGCAGACGCGCAAGTTCCTTGCCCATCCGCGGCGGCGTCAGCAAGTCGCGCGAGCCGGTGATGACCAGCGCCGGCACGGGATAGTGCTTGAGCTTGGCGCGCAGGTCGAAGCCCACAACGTGGGGCATTAACGAAGTCATGGTGGCGGGCGACAACGCCGCGGTCATGTTCAGCGTGTGGGTCACGTGACGCGGATCGGCTTTCACGCCGAGCGCCAGGCGCGCCAACGCGTAGCCGACCTCGCCACCGGGCATCCAACTGTCGCGCCCACGGGCGGCAGCGCGCGTGGCGATCGCGCCGGGCTTGACGACGCGGTTCATCGTCGCCCATCCGGGGATGTTCTGGCCGACGGCCGCGGCGGTCGACAACAGGATCGTCCCGGCGATGCGCTCGCGCGCCAGGTCCTGGAAGTCGACGCACATCTGTTGGGTGATCATGCCGCCCATCGAATGTCCGACGATGATCGCGTCGCGCAAGTCGAGTTGCGACAAGACCTGCGCGGTGTCGCTGGCCATGCGTCGGAATGCCCCACACGTCCACCAACGACTTCGAGTCGCCATGGCCGCGGTGGTCGAGGGCGAGGACGCGGAACTCTTTGCTGAGCGCCGCTAGTTGGTACGGCCAGGTGGCCACCGACAGCGTGACGCCGTGCAACAACACGATTGGCCGACCACTGCCCGCTTCGACGCCGTGGATCGTGGCGCCGTCGTCGACCGTGATCGAATGGTGCTTGAGGTCGTCCGCGAGCGCGAGCTCCGACAGGTCGAGCGGACCACCGCGGTGGCGGCGCGCCGAGCTGTACGCCGCGGCTGCGGCCAGGCCGGCACCCACACCGACCGCGCCCAGGGCGAGCGCGCGGTTACGTCTACGGCTCATGCGTGTGCACCGTGCGTGCGCCGAGGCACACGCTCGCCGATGCCGCACAGCACCTCGTAGCTAATCGTGCCAAGCCGTTCGGCCCAATCCTCCGCTGTGATTTCGTCGCCTCCTTGCTGGCCGAGCAAGACGACCTCGTCGCCGGGTTCCACCGTGGCCTCAGGGCCGCAGTCGATCATCAGCTGGTCCATGGTGATCGTTCCGGCCATCGGGCAACGACGTCCGCCGATCAGCACGCTCGCGTGCGCCGCTGACAGCGCCCGCGGCACGCCGTCGGCGTACCCGAGCGGGATCGTCGCGATGACCGTCTGGCGCGCCGTCGTGTACCGCAAGCCGTAGCTGATGCCTTCGCCCGCCGCGAGGTGCTGGACGTGGGTGACCCGGGCGTGCAACGTGCATCGCGGGCGTTAGCTGGACGCGTCCGACGAGGTCAGGGCCCGGTGCGTAGCCGTAGAGCGCGATGCCGACGCGCACCAGGTTGTAGCGCGACCGCGGATGGCCGAGCGCGCCGCCCGAGTTCGCCGCGTGCAGGACTTCGGTGCCACACCCCGCGCCGCCAGCTTCTCGACGGCCGCGTCGAAGCGATCGAGCGCCGCCTCGGTCACGCCAGTGCGGCCCAGCTCCTCGCTCACGGCGAGGTGCGTGTAGAAGCCTTCGAGCGTCAGGCCCGGCGTGTCGGCGATCTGCACGGCCAGCTCGACCGCAGCTTCGGGCTCGGCGCCCACGCGGTGCATGCCGGTGTCGACCTTCACGTGCACCGGCACGGTCGCGTTGCGACGCTTCGCCGCCGAAGCGAGCGCGCCGATTGCTCGCGGTGAGTACAGCGTCGGCGTCAGCCCGTGCTTGACGACGTCGGACATCGCCGCCGCGGACGGCTGGGAGAGCAGCAGCATCGGCGCGTCGATCCCCGCTTTGCGCAGCGCGACGCCTTCCTCGGCCAGGGCAACGCCGAGGCGAGTCGCGCCGCCACGAAGAGCGGCGCGCGCCGCGTCGTTCGGCGCCGTGGCCGTAGCCGTTCGCCTTGACGACCGCGCACACTTCGGCGGGCCGCACGAACGTGGTGACGGCGCGGGTGTTGGCCTCGATCGCGTCGAGATCGATTGCCGCCCACGCCGGGCGGGTGCGCGCTTCAGCCATCGAACACCGCGGCCAGCGCGGTCGGAAGAAGCGCGAGCAGGTCGTCGGCGACGAGGCCGTCTTTGGGCCCAAGCCGGCCCGCCATGCCGTGCACGTGCGCGGCCGCGGCCGCCGCTTCGAACGCCGGCACGCCGCGGGCGCAGAACGACGCCAGCACGCCTGACAACACGTCGCCCGTTCCGCCCGTCGCCAGCCGCTGGTCGCCCGCGGTGGCCAGCAACACGCGCCCTCCCGGCTCGGCGACGATCGTCGTCGGGCCCTTCAGCAACACCACGCAACCGGTCGCCGACGCGAGGTCGCGGACCTCCCCGATGCGGTCCTCACCGGGGTAGTGACCGGTCAGCCGGTCGAACTCGGCGTCATGCGGCGTGATGACAACGGGGCCCTCGCGCCGTTCGATGACTTCTCTGCGAATGAGCGAGGGGTCGAGCGCGTCGGCGTCGACGACGAGCGGGATGGACGTGCCCGCGAGCACGTCAGCGGCGCCTTCGAGCGCGTCGCGTCTGCGGCCGAGCCCGGGTCCGAGCACGCCGGCCGGGCATCGGTCGGTGGCTTCGATCGCGTCCTTGCCCCAGCGGCGCAACCGGCAGGTCAGCGCCGAGCGCGGCGATGGGCTTGGGCGGACCCGACGGGGTGCCGCCCGGAATGGCCAGGCGTACCATGCCCGAGCCCGCGCGTTGCGCGGCCGCCGCGGCCATGCCCGGGGCGCCGTACAGACCCGGCGAGCCGCCGATCACACACACCGCGCCGCGCCACTTGTGGGCGATCCGGGGCCGGCGCGGCACCCACGCGCGCACGTCCGCGTTCTTCGACGAGGTGCACCGACGCGTCGCTCGCGTCGAGACCGATGGGCTCGATCTGCACGTCGCCCGCGTGGTCGGGGCCGTCGGCCAAGAGCAAGCCCGGCTTGAGCGCGCCCATCGTGACCGTGCGATAGGCCCGCACCGCGCCGTCGCAGGCCACACCGGTGTCGCCGTTGACGCCCGACGGGATGTCGACGGACAACACCGGCGCACCGTTGGGATCGGGCGCGTCGTACTCGCCGTGGAAACCGGTGCCGTACGCGGCGTCGATGACGAGGTCGCTCGCGCGGCAACACGGGTGGCGCGTCTTCGGCGTCGATGATGTGCGACGCGCACGCCCGCGCTCAGCGAGGCGACGGCCCGCGGCTCGTCCGTCGGCACCGTTGTTGCCCTTGCCGGCGACCACGACGACGCGCTTGCCGTACGAGCCGTCGAGCATCTGCACCGCTGCCCAGGCGACGACGCTGCCGGCGCGTTCGATGAGTTCCTCGACGGGCTCGGGCGCGGCGGCGTCGACCGCCGCCATCTCGGCGACCGAAAGAACGGGGATCACAGCGCGGCAACCACGGCGACCGCCGTCGTGTCGGTGTGGGTCAGCGAAACCATCCAGCGCGTAATACCCTGACCGGCGGCCAGCGAGGCGGCGGCACCCGAAAGCACCAAGTCAGGCGCTCCCGAGTCCATTCGAACGGTTTCGACTTCGTGCCAGCCGAAGGCGCCCAGGCCCACGCCCATGGCCTTCATCACGGCTTCCTTCACCGCGAAGCGCGCCGCCAGTCGCGCCGATGCACCGACCGATCGCTCCCCGTCGGTGAAGAGCCGCTCGGCCATCCGCGGCGAACGAGCGAGCACGCGCCGGAAGCGCTCAACGTCGACCGCGTCTATGCCCAGACCCTTCATTTTTTCTTCCCGGGCGGGCACCCCGCAGGCTCGCCCTCCTCCGCCATGTGGGGCCCCTCGCTTCGCTCGCCCCACGGCGGCCGTCCGCGTCGACAAGTCATTCCACAGTGACGGTCTTGGCGAGGTTGCGCGGCTTGTCGACGTCGTTGCCGCGCGCCTTGGCGAGGTAGTACGCGAACAGCTGCAGCGGCACCACGTCGACCATCGGGTTGAACAGCTCGTGACCGGCGTCGGGCACGACGAACACGTCGTCGGCGAGATCGGCAATGCGCGGATCGACAGCGCCGCTCGCCATCAGATCGGTGGCGACCGACGAGGATCGATGCGCCGCGCGCTTTTACCTCTTGGATGTTGGACACGATCTTGTCGAGCAGGCGACTCCGCGTGGCGATCGCAACCACGAGCGTGCCTTCCTCGATCAACGCGATCGGGCCGTGCTTCAACTCGCCGGCGGCGTACGCCTCGGCCCGCACGTAGCTGAGTTCCTTGAGCTTCAGCGCGCCTTCGTGCGCCATCGCGTAGCCGACGCCGCGTCCGATGAAGAACACGTCACGGATGTCGCGGTACTTCTCGGCGACAGCCTTCACGCCCGACGCGTAACTGATCGCGGTGGCGATGTGGTCGGGCACAAGCTGGAGGTCGTTGCACGAGGTGCGCCGCCTCCTCTGGATACACCGTGCCGCGCACCTGCGCGAGGTAGCAGCGCCAGCACGTTGAGCGCCGCGATCTGCGCGACGTGCGTCTTGGTCGACGCCACGCAGATCTCGGGGCCGGCGTGGGTGTAGAGCACGGCGTCGGAGTCGCGCGCCATCGACGAGTCGACGACGTTGCAGACCGTGAGCACGCGGCGCGTTCTGCCGCTTGGCGAAGGTAACGGCTTCCATCGTGTCGAGCGATTCGCCCGACTGGCTGATGGCGACGACCAGACTCGTCGGCGACAACACCGGGTCGCGGTAACGGAACTCGCTCGCGATCTCGATCTCGACCGGCAGCTTCGCCCAGTGCTCGATCGCGGTGCGCCCGACAAGGCCGGCGTTGTAGCTCGTGCCGCACCCGACCACGAAGACCTTGTCGATGCGACGGAGGTCGTCGTCGGTCAGCTTCGACCTGATCGAGAACTACCGCGCCGTCCTCGATGCGACCGAGCAGCGTGTCGCGCACCGCGTCGGGCTGCTCGTGGATCTCCTTGAGCATGAAGTCGGGGTAGCCGCCCTTTTCCGCGGAGGCGAGATCCCACGTGACCTCACGTCGCTCCGGCGCGACCTCGTCGCCTTGCAGCGTGGTGATGCGCACCGACCCGGGCCGCAGTTCGACCACGCGCTCGTCGTCGATGACGAAGAACTCGTCGGCCTGTGCCGTGGATCGCGGGGATGTCCGACGCGAGAAACGCGGTGGTGGCGTTGACCCCGCAGATCAGCGGCGAGCCGCGACGGGCGCCGACGATCAGCTCGGGTTCGTCGACGTGCACGACGGCGATGGAGAACTTGCCGTGGACGTCGCGCAGCGCGTCGCGGGTGGCGTCGGCCAAGCCCAAGCCCCTTGGACGCCATGCGTGTCGCCGATTACATGCGCGAGCACTTCGCTGTCGGTGTCGGAGGTGAGCTCGGCGCCGCCCTGCGGCAGCGTGGCCGCCAACTCGCGGTAGTTGTCGATGATCCCGTTGTGGACCAGCGCCAACTTGCCCGAAGCGTCCGTGTGCGGGTGGGCGTTGCGCTCGGTCGGTCCGCCGTGGGTGGCCCAGCGGTTGTGGCCGATGCCGCACGCGATGCCCGCCGGCGCGTCGCCGACGGCCGCGATCAGTTCGGGCAGGCTCTTGGTGCCGCCGGCGCGCCGCTTGCGCCAGATCTGATCGCCGGGAACCACGAGGGCGACGCCCGCCGAGTCGTACCCGCGGTACTCCAGCCGGTGCAGCCCTTCGAGGATGACGCCGAGCGCCGAGGGGTCGCCGGTAACGCCGATGATCCCGCACATAGGCCCACAAGGCTACTTGTGCGATGCCGGCGCGCTAACCCAGCGCGAGCTCGCTCTCGACCACGGCGGCGATGCGCGTCGGCGACGTCGTTGGCGAGCGCCTCCGTCGGCGCCTCGACCATCACGCGCACGATCGGTTCGGTGCCCGAGCGTCGCAGCAGGACGCGGCCGGAGTCGCCGAGCGCCGCTGACTCCTGTTCGACCGCAGCCCACACGGCTTCGGCGCGTCGTCGAGGCGCGGCACAGTCGACGTCGCGCACGTTGATCATCACCTGCGGCATGCGCGTCATCACCGACGCGAGATCGGCCAAGGCGTTGCCCGTGCGAGCCATCACGTCCATCACCTGCAGCCCGGTGAGCTGCCCGTCACCGGTCGTCGCCAGGTCGCGGAACACGATGTGACCGGACTGCTCGCCGCCGAGCGATCCAGCCGCCCGCGGCGATCGCCTCGAGGACGTAGCGGTCGCCGACGTCGGTTTCGGTGACGTGGATGCCGTGCGCCTCCATCGCCATCCGAAGTCCGAGGTTGGCCAGCACCGTCACGACCAGGGTGTCGCCCGGCAGTTGGTCGCGTTCACGCCGGTCGATCGCGCAGACCGCGAGGATGTGGTCGCCGTCGATCAGCTGGCCCTCGGCGTCGACCGCCAGCACGCGGTCGGCGTCGCCGTCGAAGGCCAGCCCGACATCGGCGCCGGCGCGCGACCACCGCAGCTTGCAGCGCCTCGGGGTGCGTCGACCCGCAGCCGTCGTTGATGTTGCGGCCGTCGGGCTGGTCGTTGCAGCACGACGACCGACGCGCCCGCCGCCGCGAACACGCGTGGCGCGAGCGTCGACGCCGCGCCGTTGGCGCAGTCGAGCACGACCGACAACCCGTCAAGCCGCCGTCCGTCCAACGAGTCGAGCAGCGTTGTCTCGTATGTCGCGATCGAGTCGTGATCGGCCTTCGACGGGCCCGGCGCTCCGGCCGCAGGCGCTTCGCGGACGATCTCGGCCATGCGGTGCTTCGAATCTCCTCCTCGATATGCGTCGGTGAGCTTGAGGCCGCCGCGCGCGAAGAACTTCACGCCGTTGTCGGCGTAGGGGTTGTGCGACGCCGAGACAACGGCGCCCGGCGCATTTCTCCGTCGCCGCGATCGCGGCAACGCCCGGCGTGGGAATGACACCGAGGTCGACGACGCGACGCGCCTTCCGAGGTCAGCCCAGCGGTCAACGCCGCTTGCAACGGCGGACCGGACTCGCGCGTGTCGCGACCGACATAGAACGGCTCGTCGGTGCCGAGCACCCGCGCCGCGGCGCGACCAAGTGCCGGAACGAGTTCCGGCGTCAGTTCTTCGAACGCGACACCGCGAACACCGTCGGTGCCGAACTTCAGCGACAAGTCGCTGATACCTCCAGGCGGCTAGCGCTTGGAGTACTGCGGCGCCTTGCGGGCCTTCTTCAGGCCGGCCTTCTTCGATTCCTTCTCGCGGGGGTCGCGGGTGAGGAAGCCGGCCTTCTTGTGCAGCGAGCGCGCTCTCCTCGTCGAGCTCGACGAGCGAGCGGGCAATGCCGAGGCGCAGCGCGCCGGCCTGACCGGCGACGCCGCCACCGTCCATCGTGGCGTCGACGTCGTAGGTGTCTTCGACTTCAGCGAGACGCAGCGGCTCGCTGGCGATCATGCGGTGCGTCGGCGACGGGAAGTAGTCCTCGAACGTGCGCTTGTTGATCGTGATCTTGCCGGTGCCGGGGCGCAGGCGAACGCGGGCGACGGCCTGCTTGCGACGACCGGTGGTCTGGGTGAGCGGCTTGGGCATCGAAACTCCTGACTGCTCGACCCGGCGGGCGCCCGGCACGTCGAACGGCTGGGGCATCTGGGCGGCATGCGGATGGGTCGGGACCGGCGTAGACCTTGAGCTTCAGCATCTGCGCACGGCCGAGCGCGCCCTTCGGGCAGCATGCCGCGGATCGAGCTTGCGGACCGCTTCGGTCGGCTTGGTGGCGAGCAGCTCGGCGAACGTCGTGGTCTTCAGACCGCCGGGGTAGCCCGAGTGGCGATAGACGTTCTTGCTCTCGGCTTTGTTGTTCGTCAGCACGACCTTGTCGGCGTTGACGATGATCACGAAGTCACCCGTGTCGAGGTGCGGGGCGAAGATCGGCTTGTGCTTGCCGCGCAGCAGGCGGGCCACCTCCGTGGCCATGCGACCGAGGACCAGGCCCTCGGCGTCGACGACGTGCCAGACGCGCGTGATTTCAGATGCTTTTGGTGAGTAGGTGGGCACTTACTTCCCTTGAAAACTGGTCGGCCGCAAACTCGCTGCGGGACCGGACAAGGATAGGGGGCATCGCCGGTAACCCGCAAACGGGCTGACCTGAGCAGGTCTTACGCTGCGGACCGTGATCACTCGGGCCGACATCGAGGCGGCGGCGGGTCGGCTATCGGGGGTCATTCACCACACGCCGCGTCGAGCGGCCACGCGGGCTCTCCGAGTTGGCCGGCCGGCCGCTCGTGCTCATGAAGTACGAACACCTCCAGCGGACGGGCTCGTTCAAGATCCGCGGCGCGTACAACCTGATCAGCCAGCTCGAGGCGGGCGTTGACGTCGTCGCCGCCTCGGCCGGCAACCACGCCCAAGGCGTCGCCCTCGCGGCGTCGCTGACCGGCCACCGGGCCACGATCTACATGCCCGCCGCCGCTCCGCTGCCCAAGCTCGAGGCCACCCGCGCGTACGGCGCCTCAGTCGTGCTCGTGACGGGCGCGGTCGACGAGTGCATCCACGCACGCCAAGTCCTGGGCGACGGACACCAACACGGTGTTCGTGCCGCCCTTCGACGACGAGCGGATCATCGCCGGCCAGGGCACGCTCGGTCTCGAGTTCGCGGCGCAGGCGCCGGAGCTCGACGCGGTCGTCGTACCCATCGGCGGTGGCGGGCTGATCTCGGGCGTCGCGACGGCGTTCGCGCACAGCCGTCGCTCGGCGCGCGTGATCGGCGTCGAAGCCGCCGACCGGGCCGACACGATGGCCGACGGCATCAGGGTCAAGGGCACCTCCGAGCTCACGCGTGCCCACATCGACGCGTACGTCGACAAGGTCGTGACCGTCGACGAGGAAGCGATCAGCCAAGCGCTGGTGCTGCTGCTCGAGCGCTCCAAGCAGGTCGTCGAACCCGCGGGCGCGGTCGCGCTCGCGGCGGTTCTGAGCGGTCAGGTTCCCGGCGACGGGCCGGTGGGCGTCGTGATCTCCGGCGGCAACATCGATCCGCTGCTGCTCGTGCGCGTGGTCGACCACGGCCTGTCCGCCGCTGGTCGGTATCTCGTGCTCCGCGTCGTCGTGCGCGACGAGCCCGGCGAACTGGCGCGGCTGCTCGAGGTCGTCGCAACCGAAGGACTCAACGTGCTGTCGGTCGACCACCACCGCGCCGGCTCGCGCGTCGGCATCAACCAGACCGAGGTGCGCCTCACGCTCGAGACCCGCGACCCGTCGCACCGCGGCGAAGTCGTCGAGACCATCCAGGCCGCGGGCTTCGACGCTTCCGAGGCCAGCTAGTACTGCACGTCCCAGAGCACGAGGCCGTGGGGCGGCGCGGGCTCGGCGTTGGCGCCGCGGTCGAGGCCGCGCAGGACGCGCATCACGTCGGACACGTGGCGCTTGCCTTTGCCGACCTCGACGAGCAGGCCGACGATCGAACGCACCATCTGGTGACAGAACGCGTTCGCCTCGATCCAGAAGTACAGAACGCCGTCGTCGCCTTCCACCCACTCGGCGTCTTCGACGCGGCGGGTCGTGCCGGGAATGGTGCCGTCGCGGCGCGCCGTGGGCTTGCGGCAGAACGCGGCGAAGTCGTGCTCGCCGAGCAACGGGTCGCACGCCGCTTGCATGGCGCGCACGTCGAGTGGTTCGGGCACCCACCACGCCTGCGCGGCCAGCAACGGGTCGGGCGCCGGCGCGTTGACGATCGTGTAGCGGTACCGCCGGCCGACGGCGTCGTGGCGGGCGTCGAACCCGCTACCACCGACGCAGCCCGGGCCACGATCGACGGCGCGATCTGCCGGTTGACGCGGCGCACCAACTCGTCGGTGTCGACCGACGTCCGCGGCGACGTCGAAGGAGACCACCTGGCCGCGGGCGTGCACGCCGGCGTCGGTGCGCCCCGCGCACGTGAGTTCGACGTCTTTGACCCGCAGCGCCCGCTCGATGGCGAGCGACCAGCGCGCCGGCGACCGTCGGCACTTCGGGCTGGGCGGCGAAGCCGTGGAACTGCGACGCCGTCGTAGGCGACGGTCATCCGGACGCGAAGCGACGGGCCCGCAAACGGACCGCGTCGTCTCAGGCGAATCAAACAGCGTCATAGACGCCCTTGTTAGTCGACGAGTTCGATGCGCGCCATGGGCGCGTTGTCACCGTTGCGGGGGCCGAGCTTGAGGATGCGCGTGTAGCCGCCGTTGCGGTCGGCGTAACGCGGGCCGATCTCGTCGAACAGCTTGTGGGCCATGTCCTTGTCACGAATGAAGGCGACGACCTCGCGCTGACGGGCGAGGCCGCCCTTCTTCGCCTTGGTGATGACCTTCTCGGCGACCGGACGCAGCGCCTTGGCCTTGGCCTCGGTGGTCACGATCGCCTCGGCGGCGATCAGCGACGCCACGAGGTTGCCGAACATCGCCTTCTGATGCGCGGCGTCGCCGCCGAAGCGACGACCCTTCTTCGGGGTACCGGGCATGGCTAGAACCGTCGGAACTCGGCCGCCGCGCAGCGCAAGGCCGCGCTCGTCGAGCTTCACGAGCACTTCGTCGAGGCTCTTCTGACCGAAGTTGGTGATGGCGAGCAGATCGTCCGGCGTCTTCTGGATGAGTTCGCCGATGGTGTTGACCTGCGCACGCTTGAGGCAGTTGCGCGGACGCTCGGACAGATCGAGATCCTCGATCGGCAGGTCCATGTCGGGCGAGCCGGAACCGGCCACGGCGACGTCGCCGAGCTCGAGGCCCTGCGGCGCGTCGCTCATCTCGGCGACGAGCGTGACCAGCGAACGCAGCGTGTCGCCGGCCGAAGCCAGCGCCTCACGCGGCGAGATCGAACCGTCGGTCTCGATGTCGAGCACGAGGCGGTCGAAGTTGGTCGACTGCTCGACGCGGGTCGGCTCGACGGTGAAGGCCACGCGGCGAACCGGAGCGAAGATCGAGTCGACCGGCAGCACGCCGATGGTCGAGCTGCGCTTGTTCTTGTCGGCGGTGACGTAGCCGCGGCCACGCTCGACGGTGACGTCGACGGCGAGGCGACCCTTGCCGTTGACCGACGCGATGTGCAGCTCGGGGTTGAGGATCTCGACGCCGGTGACCTGGCGAAGGTCGGCGGCGGAGACTTCGGCCGGGCCGCGCACGTCGAGGCGCAGCACGACGGGCTCGTCGACCTCCATGCGCAGGACGAGGTCCTTGAGGTTCAGGATGATGTCGGTGACGTCTTCCTTCACGCCGGTGAGGGTCGTGAACTCGTGGAGGGCGTCGTCGAAACGAACCTGCGTGACGGCCGCGCCCGGGATGGACGACAGCAGCGTGCGCCGCAGCGAGTTACCGAGCGTGTGACCGAAGCCGGGATCGAGCGGGCCGATAGCGAAGCGCTGACGGTCGTTCTCCTCCTCGCCAATGGCTTCGACGGTGGGTCGCTGAATAATGAGCATGAGGGTGTGTCCTTCGGACGCGGTGACGTTTGCTGGGTTACTTGGAGTACAGCTCGACGATGAGCTGCTCGCGCACGGGCACGTCGATGTGCTCGCGCTGGGGAAGATCACGAACCGTGACTTCGAAGCCTTCGGCGCCGGACTCGAGCCAGCCGGGCATGGTGCGGTCGAGCGTGTCCATGTTGTGGCGGATCACGATCATCGTGCGCGACTTCTCCTTGAGGGAGATGACGTCGCCCTTGCGGACGCGGTAGCTCGGGATCGTGACGCGCTTGCCGTTGACCAGCACGTGGCCGTGGCGCACGAACTGGCGGGACTGGTTGCGGCTCGCGCACCAACCGGAGCGGAACGTGACGTTGTCGAGACGCAGCTCGAGCATGCGCAGCAGGTTCTCGCCGGTGATGCCGTCCTGGCGGTTCGCCTCCTTGTAGAGGTTGACGAACTGCTTCTCGAGCACGCCGTAGATGCGACGCGCCTTCTGCTTCTCGCGCAGCTGGCTCAGGTACTCGGAGCCCTGACGCATGCGGTCGCGGCCGTGCTCACCCGGAGGGTACGGACGACGCTCGATCGGGCACTTCATGGTGTCGCACTTGGCGCCCTTCAAGAAGAGCTTGACCTTCTCGCGACGGCAGAGGCGGCAGACGGGGCCGGTGTAGCGAGCCATTCAGACCCTCCGACGCTTCTTGGGACGGCAGCCGTTGTGCGGGATCGGGGTGACGTCCTTGATGCCGTTCACCTCGAGGCCGGTGTTCATGAGCGAACGGATCGCGGTCTCGCGACCGGAGCCGGGGCCCTTGACCATGACTTCGACGGTGCGAAGGCCGTGCTCCATCGCCCGACGGGCGCACTGCTCGGCGGCGAGCTGCGCGGCGAACGGCGTCGACTTACGCGAACCCTTGAAGCCGACGTTGCCGGCCGATGCCCACGCGACGACGTTGCCCTGGGCGTCGCTGATCGAAACGATCGTGTTGTTGAACGAGCTCTTGATGTGCACCACGCCGTGCGTGATGTTCTTGCGTTCCTTCTTGCGCGGGCGACGACCGCCCGGCTTCGGCTTTGCCATTACTTACGAACCTTCTTCTTACCGGCGACGGTCTTCTTGGGGCCCTTACGGGTGCGGGCGTTGGTGTGGGTCCGCTGACCGCGAACCGGCAGGCCGCGGCGGTGGCGCAGGCCTTGGTAGCAACCGATCTCCATCTTGCGCTTGATGTCCTGCTGCACCTCGCGGCGCAGGTCACCTTCGACCTTGAGGTTGTCGTCGATCCAGTTGCGGATCTTGGCGACTTCTTCGTCGGTCAGGTCACGCACGCGAGTGTCGGGGTTGGTTTGCGTGGCCTCGCAGATTTCCTTCGCCTTGGTCGGACCGACGCCGAACACATAGGTAAGAGAGATGACGAGGCGCTTTTCGCGCGGGATGTCGACGCCAGCGATACGTGCCATTACTAACCCTGCCGCTGCTTGTGGCGAGGGTTGTCGCAGATCACCATGCACGCGGCCGTGGCGGCGGATCACCTTGCACTTCTCGCACATTGTTTTGACGCTGGGACGAACCTTCATGCTGGCCTTGTCTCTTTACCGGTAACGGAAAACGATGCGACCCCGAGTGAGGTCGTAGGGAGTGATTTCAACCTGAACACGATCGCCAGGAAGGATCCGGATGCGATGCATGCGCATCTTCCCGGAGCTGTGGGCCAGCACGTGATGCCCGTTTTCGAGCTCTACCTTGAACACCGCGTTCGGTAGTGGCTCGACAACTGTCCCTTCGAGCGTGATGCCCTCTTCCTTGGATTTCGATGGCAGGTGAAACTCCTTAGAAACTTCGTACGGATTGCCGAGCCCAAGACGACCTAAGGGCGCGCAGGACCGGCCGAATAATCTAGCCGTTCCAGCGGATTGCCAGCAAATACCCTGGTCGAGCAGTGCTAAGGCAGGGTTTCGGGCGAGAACGAAGAATTCGACGGCGCCGCCGTTGCCCCGCAACGGGCGACTCGATCGTGGCGTGAATCGTCCATCCGGCTGCGCGAATTGCCTGCTCCGCGAGGGCCACGACCGCCTGTTCGAGGTCGTCGGGCGCGGTCGGCAGCGACCGCCGCCTGCAAGCTCGAACATCGGCTTGACCAGGGCGATCAGCGCCGCGCCAGGGCCGAACACGAGCCGCTCGGTGATGCCGGGCACGATCGCCCGCAGCGGCGAGTACGACACGTCGATGGTCACGACGTCGAGCGGCTGCGGGATGAGGTCGGTGGTCAGCTCGGAGGCGTTGGTCGTCTCGAGGTTCCTCACCCGCGGGTCTTGACGCAGCGACCCCATCAGCTGGCCGTGGCCGGCGTCGACGGCGTAGACGAGCGCCGCGCCGCGCCGCAGGAGTTCGGTCGTGAACCCGCCGGTCGACGCGCCGACGTCGAGCGCGACCTTGCCGTCGATATCGACCGGGTGCGGAACGCGTCGAGCCCGGCCGCGAGCTTCGCCTCGCCCTTCAACTCCTTCGCCTGCTTCACCACGATGCGGGCGTCGTCGCGCACCTGCGACTTGGGATTCGTGACGATCACGCCGTCGACCTGCACCTCGCCGCGCCGCGATTGCCGACCGTGCGGATCCTCAAGGTCGGCGCGTTGCTTACGCAGCGATCTCGACGAGACGCGCGGCGTGCCATGCTCAAACACATATGACGCATCTTTGACGAGGCAGTTCTCGTCGTGAACCAGAAGGCGAAGATCATCGAGATCAACAACGAGTACGCGATCTTCGACCAGGACGGCACACAGATCGGCGCCGTGCGCCAGGTCGGTCAGTCGAAGGTGCGCAAAGTGTTGCGCTGCGCTCACCGCCGTCGACCAGTTCCTCACGACCAAGCTCGAGGTCGCCGACAACGTCGACGGCGTGCTGCTGCAACTGACTCGGCCGGCGAAGATCATCAAGTCGAAGGTCATCGTGAGCGACGGCCGCGGCAAAGAAATCGGCACGATCGTGCAGCAGAACATGATCGGCAAGATCCGCTTCTCGCTCAACGACGTCCAAGGGCCAGACGATCGGCTCGATCAACGCCGAGAACTGGCGGGCGTGGGACTTCAACATTCAGGACGCCAAGGGCCATGAGGTCGCCCGCATCAAGAAGAAGTGGGAAGGCATCGTCAAGAACATGTTCACCACCGCCGACAACTACATCGTCAACATCCCCGACCCGCTCGAGGAACCGCTGCGCAGCCTCGTGGTCGCCGCCGCCCTATCCGTCGACACCGCGCTGAAGCAGGACTCCCGCGGCCTCAGCTAGGCGAGCACCGACGGGGGTGACGTGGTCGTCGATGGGGAGGTCGCCGTCGACGACGGCGAAGACTTCGGCGCACACCAGTTCGACGTCGCCGGTGATGGTCGCGGCGAAGGCGGTGTCGGCGGCGTCGCGTCCGGTCGCGATGCGCACGAGCGACGACCGCGGCGCCATGCGGCTGGCGTCGATCACGTCCCACCGGTCGTCGTCGCCACACCTCGACCACGGCGTGGAAGTCCATCGGGTCAACGCCGGGCGCGTAGACCGACGCCAGACGCGCGGGAACGATCGAGGGCGCGGCACATCGCGATGGTGAGGTGGGCGAAGTCGCGGCACACGCCGCGGCCCGGCCAGCAGCGTGTCGACGGCGGTGTCGCTCGGTCCGCTGACAAACGGGTCGTACGCGGTGCGCTCGAACACCCACGACGCGACACGGTCGGCCGAGATCGTCGGCGTCGAGCAAACTCCGCCAGCTCGCGCGTGCGCGAACTCCGCCATCTCGTCGGACGGGCAGTACCGGCTCTGGCGGCGGGCCACCAGCACGTCTTCGTCGAACGCGCCGACGGTCGCGGCGTGACCGCACCGGCGCGGTCGACGCGGTGTAGCTGCACCGTCACCGGCCCGGCGTCGCCCTCGATGACGTGCGTGCGTCCACCGCGCGGCAGAGACACGAGCTGCGGCGGGCCGGCGCCCGACCACGGTGAGTTCCTCGCGTCAGAACCGTCGGCGGCGCGACCTGAAGCGCCAGCACGCTGGGCTCGAGGAACTCGAATGCGAGTGCGCACCCGACTTCGCGTCGCGGCGCGGTCACAGCTACGGGAACGTGTAGATCTCGGGGCCGTTGTCGGTGATGGCGATCGTGTGCTCGACGTGGACGCGACAGCGACCCGTCGGCGGTCACCACCGACCAGCCGTCTTCGAGCAGGAACGTCTCGGGCCGGCCCATGTTCACCATCGGCTCGATGGCGAACACCATGCCCGAGCGCAGCTTCGGCCCCTTGCCCGGCGGGCCGTAGTTCGGCACCTGCGGCTCCTCGTGCATCGCCGTGCCGATGGCGTGGCCGACGTATTCGCGCACGACGGAGTAGCCGCCGGCCTCGGCGACGTTCTGCACGGCGTGGCCGATGTCGGTGAGGCGGTTGCCGTCGACCATCTGCTCGATGCCGGCGACCAGCGACGCCTCGGTGACCTCGATCAGCTTGCGCGCCTCGGGGCTGATGTCGCCGACGCCCGCGGTGTACGCGGCGTCGCCGTGGTAGCCCTCGATGATGGCGCCGCAGTCGATCGAGATGATGTCGCCGTCGTTCAGCACGACGTTGTCCGACGGGATGCCGTGCACGATCATGTCGTTGGGCGACGTGCAGATCACCGCCGGGAAGCCGTGGTAGTTCGAGGAAGTTCGACCGGGCGCCGCGCTTCTCGAGCACGTCGCGCGGCGATCTTGTCGAGCTGCATCGTGGTGACGCCGGGCCGGATCGCCTCACGCGTCTTGGCGTGCATCTCGGCGACGACGCGGCCCGGCCTTGCGCATCTTCGCCAGCTCGTCCTTTGTTCCGACGCACGTCTAGGCCCCGCTGCTCGCGGCGGCGATCGATCGCCGCGGTCAGCCGATCGGCCACCTCGTCGCGTCGATCCCAAGCCGTCCACGGTTACAAGCATGCCGCGTTCGAAGTAGTAGTCAATCAACGGCGTGGTTTCGGTCTCGTAGAGCTGCAGCCGGCGGCGGATCGCCTCGTCGGTGTCGTCGTCGCGCTGCACGACTTCGCCACCGCAGTTGTCGCAGGTCCAGTCGTACTTCGGCGGCTCGCTGACGTGGTAGATCGCGCCGCACGGTCGAGCAGACACGCCGCCCGTTGAGGCGCGACAGCGCCTCGTCGGTGGTGATGTGCAGGTCGATCACCATGTCGAGCCGGATCGGGTCGAGCAGCTTCGTCGAGCCCGTCGGCCTGGTTGACGCTGCGCGGGAAGCCGTCGAGGATGAAGCCGCGGCTGCGCGTGTCGGGGTGGTTCAGCCGCTCGCCGACCGCGCCGAGCGTGACGTCGTCGGGCACGAGTTCGCCCGCGTCGAGGAACGCCCTTGACCGCGTGGCCGAACTCGGTGTCCGAGCGAACAGCGGCGCGGAAGATGTCTCCCGTGGAGACGTGGGACACCACGTAGTGACGGGCGAGGCGGACGCACTGCGTCCCCTTGCCCGCACCTTGTTTGCCCAGCAGCACAAGGCGAATGCCGGGAACCATCGGACTAATTCTTCAGGAAACCTTCGTAGTTGCGCATCGTCAGCTGGCTGTCGATCTGCTTCATCGTCTCGAGCGCGACGCCCACGGCGATGAGCAGGGTCGTACCCGCGAACGGGTACTGGGTCAGTCCCCAGAACGACAGGAACAGCGACGGCAGCAGCGCGATGAAGGCCAGGAACAGCGCACCGGGCAGCGTGATGCGCGTGAGGATGCCCTGCAGGTGGCGCACGGTCGGCGGGCCCGGGCGGATGCCGGGGATGTAGCCGCCCTGCTTGCGGATGATGTCGGCCTGCTGCTCAGGATTGAACGCGATCGACGTGTAGAAGTACGCGAAGCCGACGATCATGATTCCGTAGAGGCTCGACGTAGATGAGGTCGGTCGGGGTGGCGAGGTGGTCGTTGATCCACTCGCGCACGCCGATCCACGGCACGACGTTCGACAGCAGCACCGGGAAGTACAGGACGGAGCTGGCGAAGATGATCGGGATAACGCCGGCCTGGTTGACCTTGAGCGGGATGTAGGTGGACTGACCGCCGTACATGCGGCGCCCGACGATGCGCTTGGCGAACTGCACCGGGATGCGGCGCTGGCCCTGCTCGACGG
The DNA here is from genome assembly GCA_963769985.1 of uncultured Actinomycetes bacterium. Taxonomy (GTDB): domain Bacteria; phylum Actinomycetota; class Acidimicrobiia; order Acidimicrobiales; family JACCXE01; genus JACCXE01. Next base: position 76,177 of record CAVYNR010000014.1, read on the forward strand.
TGACGATCGACACCAGCAAGAACAACGTGAGTGCGATGACGATGGCGAACTTGACGTTGCCGCCCTCGGCGCGGATGGCCGCGCCACCGGCGGGCAGTCCCGACACGACGTTGGCGAAGATCAGGATCGACATGCCCTGGCCGATGCCGCGCTGGGTGATGAGCTCGCCGAGCCACATGACCGTCGCGGTGCCGGCGGTCATGGTGATCACGATGAGCAACACGAGCGGGGCGTTGAAGTTCGGGATCAGGTCGAGATCGACGCACTGTCGGCGAGGAAACCTTGGCCGCCGTTGTGGAACACGAACGCCAGACCAGTCGACTGCATGATCGCCAACGCCACGGTGAGATACCGCGTGGTCTGGGTGATCTTGCGCTGACCGACCGCGCCTTGGTCACGCCATTCGGCCAGCTTCGGGATCACCACCTCGAGGAGGTTGATGATGATCGAGCTGGTGATGTACGGCATGATCCCGAGCCCGAACACGGCAAAGCGCGTGAGTGCGCCGCCGGAGAACAGGTTCAGGAAGCCGAGCACGCCGGAGCGGTCGGCCGATTCCTTGAGGCGCTGCACCTGCTCGAAGTCGATGCCCGGCACCGGAACGTGCGACCCGATGCGGTACAGGACGATGACGAACAGCGTGAAGAGGATCTTGTTCCGCAGGTCGGCGACCCGGAACATGTTGAGGAACTTCACGTGGTGCGCCTCGCTCCTTGACTTAGCGGTTGGCGAACTGGTTGCCCGACACCGGGCGGACGCCCGTTGCCGAAGGGCATCGGCAGGCGCTCAGTGCTACCACCTGCGGCGAGGATCGCCGCTTCGGCGGTCTTGGAAAAGGCGTGCGCCTTGACCTGCACGGCCTTTCCGCCCAGGTCACCACGACCGAGCACCTTCACCAGGCCGTGCTTGTGCACGAGCCCGCGCTCGCGCAGGGTCTCGGGCGTGACCTGATCGGTGTCCATCTGGGCGAGCGTGTCGAGGTTGATCACGTTGTACTCAACGCGGAAGGGGTTGTTGAAGCCCCGCAACTTCGGCAGGCGCTGCGCGAGCGGAAGCTGCCCACCTTCGAAGCCGACACGGACTGAGCTGCGCGCCTTCTGGCCTTTCGTACCGCGGCCGGCGGTCTTGCCGCCTTTGCCCCCGATGCCGCGACCGACGCGCCGCTTGGCGCGATTCGACCCGGGGCGGGCTTGAGATCGTGAATCTTCATGACGTTTCCTCTACTGAGATCAGATGCGGAACGCGCGCGATCATGCCGCGGATTTCCGGGCGGTCAGGCAGCGTGTTGGTCTTGCCGATGCGGCCGAGACCGAGCGCACGCAGCGTGCCGCGGTGCTTGGGTTTGGTGCCGATACCGGACTTGACCTGCGTGACGACGAGATTTCCCACTAGTCGTCACCTCCAACCTTGGTGCGCGCCCGCTTCGTCTCGCTGAACGCGCGGTAGATGCCGACGGGCGTGACTTCTTCAGCGGACTTCCCGCGGGCGGCGGCGATGACGTCGGGCGACTTCTGGCCCTTCAGACCGGCGATGGTCGCGTGGGCCACGTTCAGCGCGTTCGTCGACCCGAGCGACTTGGCGAGCACGTCGTGAATACCGGCGACTTCGAGGATGGCGCGCGCCGCGCCACCGGCGATCACGCCGGTGCCCGGCGCAGCCGGCTTGAGCAGCACGCGGCCAGCGCCGGCTTCGCCGATGATCGGGTGAATGATCGTCGAACCGGCGAGCGGCACGAAGAACATGTTGCGCTTGGCTTCTTCAACCGCCTTCTGCATGGCCAGACCGACTTCTTCGGCCTTGCCGTAGCCGAGGCCGACCTTGCCGTTGCCGTCGCCGACGACCATCAGGGCGCCGAAGGAGAACCGACGACCACCCTTGACGACCTTGGAGACGCGGCGCGGGCGACCGATCGAGCGCTCTTCGTATTGGTTATCAGCCATCAGAATTCAAGCCCTTCAGCTCGTGCGGCGTCAGCCAAGCTGGCCACCCGGCCGTGATAGAGGAACCCACCGCGGTCGAACACGACCGTGGTGACCCCGGCAGCCTTGGCGCGTTCGGCGATCAGCTTGCCGATCGAACCGGCGGCGTCCTTGTTGCCGGTGGTGCCGGAGCGCAGCGACTTCTCGTGCGTGGACGCGGCGGCGAGCGTCTTGCCGCTGACGTCGTCGATAATTTGCGCACTGATGTGCTTGGCCGAACGGAACACGGCCAAACGGGGACGCGCCGCGGTGCCCGTCACGCGCTTGCGCACGCGGTTGTGGCGGCGGCGCCGCAGTTCGAGCTTGTGAGACGTAGACACGAAACAGGTCCTTACTTCGCGGCCTTGCCAGCCTTGCGGCGGACAACTTCGTTGAGGTATCGCACGCCCTTGCCCTTGTAGGGCTCGGGCTTGCGGATCTTGCGGATGTTCGCGGCCACCTGGCCGACGAGTTCCTTGTCGATGCCCTTCACGACGATCCGCGTGGGCTGGGGAACTTCAAAGCTGATGCCCGCGGGTGCGTCGACATGCACAGGATGGGAGAAGCCGAGCGCGAGCTCAAGTTTGTTTGGGCCCTGCGCGATGGCGCGGTAGCCGACGCCCGACGATGTCGAGTTCCTTCACGAACCCGGCGCTTACGCCCACAACCATGTTGTTGACGAGGCTGCGGGTCAGCCCGTGCAGGGCGCGGTTGGTACGGCTGTCGTCGGGGCGCGTCGACGAGAAGCGTCGCGTCCTCCTGCGAAATCAGGATGTCGCCCGGAAGGTCGCGCTCGAGCGTGCCTTGCGGGCCCTTCACGGTGACGTGACGATCGACGATCGATGACCTCGACGCCGCTGGGCACAGGGATGGGGTTCTTACCGATTCGAGACATGTCGGGTTACCAGACGAAGCAGAGGACTTCACCACCGACATGGCGCTTGCGCGCTTCCTTGTCGGTCATGAGTCCTTGCGAGGTGGATAGGACGGCGACGCCGAGCCCGCCAAGCACGCGGGGAAGACGATCGGCGGCGGTGTACACGCGGAGGCCGGGCTTGGAAATGCGCTTGATGCCGCTGATGGTGCGGGCGCGTTCGGTGGAGTACTTGAGCTCGATCTCGAGCGTCTTGCCGGGAGCGCCGTCGTTGTCGCGCACGTTGAAGCCGGCGATGTAGCCCTCTTGGACGAGGATCTTCGCGAGTGCTTCCTTGAGCTTGGACGAGGGCATGGGCACCGTGTCGTGCATTGCCACATTGGCGTTGCGGACGCGGGTGAGCATGTCGGCGATGGGATCAGTAACTGGCATATCGACTCCCCTCTACCAACTGGCCTTCGTGACGCCGGGCAGTTCGCCGGCGTGCGCGAGTTCGCGCAGGCAGATACGGCACAGGCCGAACTTGCGGAAGACCGCCTTCGGTCGACCACAACGCTGACAGCGTGTGTATGCGCGCACCTTGTACTTCGGGGTGCGCTGTTGCTTCTGGATGAGACCCTTCTTGGCCATGCCTACCTACTGCCCCTCGGTGCGTCGGAACGGGAAACCGAAGGCATCGAGCAACGCTCGGCCTTCTTCATTGGTGCGGGCGGTCGTCACGATCGTGATGTCCATGCCGCGCGGGTTGTCGACCTTGTCGTATTCGATCTCCGGGAAGATCAACTGCTCGGTGACACCAAACGTGTAGTTGCCACGGCCGTCGAAGCCCTTTGCCGGCAGGCCGCGGAAGTCACGGATGCGCGGGATCGCGATCGACACAAGACGATCGAAGAACTCCCACATCTTGTCGCCGCGCAGCGTGACCATGCAGCCGATCGCGTTGCCTTCGCGCAGCTTGAACGTGGCGATCGATTTCTTCGCCTTCGTGACCAGCGGCTTCTGACCGCTGATGATCGTGAGGTCCTTGACGGCGCTCTCGAGCAGCGACGCCTGCTGGGTGGCCTTGCCGACGCCCATGTTGATGGCGATCTTCGTGAAGCGCGGCACTTCCATGATGTTGGCCAGCCCAAGGGATTCCTTGAGCTGCGCACGGATCTCGTTTTCGTACCGCACCTTCAGGCGCGGCGACGTGGCAGTGACTGTCATTACAGATCGACCTTTGTGCGGGCGCAGATGCGCACCTTGTTGCCCTGATCGTCGAAGCGGTAGGCGACGCGGGTCGGCTTGCCGTCGGCGGGACTGATGACCGCCACCACCGATGCGGGCATCGGCATGTCCTTGTCGATGATGCCGCCCTGCATCGTGGCGCGGGTCGCGCGCTGATGCTTCTTGGCAACGTTGACGCCTTCGACGATGACCTTGTCGGCCTCGGGGAGCACCCTCATGATGACACCGGTCTTGCCGCGGTCCTTGCCGGACCGGACGCGGACGCGGTCGCCCTTCTTCAGTTTCATTTAGAGCACCTCGGGCGCAAGAGAGACGATGCGCATGAACTTCTTGTCGCGCAGCTCACGGCCCACCGGGCCGAAGATGCGCGTGCCGCGCGGCTGCTGTTGATCGTTGATCAGCACCGCCGCGTTCTCGTCGAAGCGAATGTAGGAACCATCGGGACGACGACGTTCCTTCTTGGTGCGCACGACCACGCACTTCACGACGTCGCCGCGCTTGACCGCTGCGCCAGGGATGGCGTCTTTGACGGTGGCCACGAACACGTCACCGATGCCGGCGTAACGACGACGCGAGCCGCCGAGAACCTTGATGCAAAGCACCTCTTTGGCGCCGCTGTTGTCTGCCACCCGGAGGCGTGATTCCTGTTGGATCATCGGGCGCGCTCCAGCACTTCCACGACACGCCAGCGCTTCAGCTTGCTGAGCGGGCGGGTCTCGGCCACGCGCACGCGGTCGCCAAGGCGAAGGTCGTTGGTCTCGTCGTGGGCGTACAGCTTCTTGGTGCGCTGCACCGTCTTGGAGTACTTGGCGTGACGTACGCGCTCAACGACCGACACCACGACCGTCTTGTTCATCGCGTTCGACGTCACGAGGCCCTCGCGGACCTTGCGGCGGTTCTCACGCGTCTCGTCGTTCGCCATCAGTTGTTCTCCGTGCTCTCGTGCAAAGCGATCTCCCGTTCGCGGATCAGCGTGGCGATGCGAGCAACCTCGCGGCGCAGCTGTCCGATCCGGGCGTTGTTGTCGAGCTGGCCAGTGGCAAGCTGGAACCTGAGGTTGAACAGCTCTGCCTTGGTCTCGGCGTAGCGCGTGGCCAACTCTTCGTCGGCGAGCGCACGCAATTCAACGGCGGGGCGTGGCATTTAGACCTCCACCTGCTCGGTCTGTGCCTTGCGGGACACGACCTTGGCACTAATCGGAAGCTTCTGGATCGCACGCTCGAGCGCGGAACGCGACAGCTCTTCGCCGACGCCACCCAACTCGAACAGGATCCGGCCCGGCTTCACGACGGCGACCCAGAACTCGGGGTTGCCCTTACCTGAACCCATGCGGGTTTCGGCGGGCTTCTGCGTGACGGGCTTGTCCGGGAACACGCGGATCCATACCTTGCCGCCGCGCTTGACGTGACGGGTCATCGCAATACGAGCAGCTTCGATCTGGCGCGCGGTGATCCATCCAGGCTCGAGCGCCTGGATGCCGTAGTCGCCGAACGACACCGTGGTGCCGCCCTTGGCCTGACCCGACATGCGACCGCGCTGCTGCTTGCGGTGCTTCACCTTCCGAGGCATCAGCATGATTAGTCGGCGTCCTTGTGGAAGTGCGGCGCTTCGTGATGCTCGCGAAGTCGACGATCGATGTCTTCTTCCTCGGCGAGGATGCGCTCCAGGTCGGGATCGGCCTCCGCGATGATCGGGGGGGCGGCCACGTCGGCGTCGAGTGGCTGCTCGGTCACTCCGTCGATCACAACTTCGCCCGCAGGCTCGGCTCCGACTTCGCCAAGCGCGGCGCTGCGCTTGCCGCCGCCGGCGGTGACAACGCGCTTGGGGCGAGCCTCGCCCGACGTGTCGCCAACGGCCATGGCCGCCTCGCGGCTGATCTTGTCGTCGGTCGACAGCTTGTACGGGAGGATGTCGCCCTTGTAAATCCAGACCTTCACGCCGATGCGGCCGTAGGTGGTCTTGGCCTCGCGGAAGCCGTAGTCGATGTCGGCGCGCAACGTGTGCAAGGGCACGCGGCCGTCGCGGTAGGTGAGGCTGCGGCTCATTTCGGCGCCGCCGAGGCGCCCGCCGCAGCGCACGCGGATGCCCTGGGCGCCCGCCTTCTGCACGGTCTGCATGGCCCGCTTCATCGCACGGCGAAAGCGACACACGACCGGCGAGCTGATCGGCGATGCCTTGCGCAATGCAGCGCGGCGTCGAGTTCGGGCTGCGGGATCTCACGGATGTTGAGCTGGACCTTCGGGTTGTTCGTGATCTTGATCAACGCTTCACGCAGGCGGTCGGCCTCGGCGCCGCGCCGGCCGATGACGATGCCCGGGCGCGCGGTGTGAAGGTCGATGCGCAAGCGGTCACGCGTGCGCTCGACTTCGATCCGGCTGACCGCGGCGCGCTCGAGCTCCTTGCCCAAGAAGTCGCGGATCTTCCAGTCTTCGATCACGTAGCTCCTGGTAATCACGATCGGCGAACCAGCGGCTCTTCCAATCGGTGGTTACGCCGAGGCGGAACCCGTACGGATTGACCTTCTGGCCCATTACTCAGCGTCCTTTTCTTCGGCCGGAGCCTCTTCAGCAGGGGCCTCGTCAGCCGGTGCTTCCTCTGCGAGCGCTTCCTCGGCAGGTGCCTCGGCGACCGCGTCAACGATCTCTTCGACGGCGGCCTCTGCCTCCACGGCGAGGTCGCTGTCTTCAATCACCGGTGTTTCGGCTTCGACAACGGCGTCGACGATCTCCTCGTGGTCGTGATCGTGGTCGTGGTCGTGCGTCTCCGGTGTGCCGGTGTCGGCGGCTTGGGACGCGGCGACGCGGGCGCGGCGGCCGCGGTCGGTGCCGGCGGTGGCGCGACGGGTGCGACGCTCGGTCTGGGCAGCCTCGGCCTTGGCCTTGAGGCGGGCGAGCCGATCCTCGGGGAGGCGGCTCACGATGATCGTGATGTGGCTGGAGCGCTTGAAGATCTTGCCGGCGCGACCGCGGGCGCGGGGCTTGAACCGCTTCTGCGTGCGCGCCTCGTCGGCGAAGCACGCGGAAACGAACAGCTCTTCACCAACGAGTTCGTCGTTGTGCTCGGCGTTGGCGATGGCGGAGTCGAGCAGCTTGCCCACCGTGGTCGCCGCGTCGCGCTCGCAGAACTCGAGCACTTCACGCGCCGACTGCACGTCGAGGCCGCGAATGAGATCGAGCACGACGCGCACCTTGCTGGCCGAGCCGGGGCTGTTGCGCAAAACCGCGCGCGTGCCCTCGCGCTCGTTTGTCTTCACACCGAACGTCATTAGCGGCGGCCCTGACGTTCTTGGCCCGCGTGGTAGCGGAACGTGCGGGTCGGCGCGAACTCACCGAGCTTGTGGCCGACCATCGACTCGGTCAGATACACCGGCACGTGCTTACGCCCGTCGTGTACCGCGATCGTGTGCCCGACCATGTCGGGGATGATCGTGGAGCGCCGTGACCAGGTCTTGATGACCTTCTTGTCGCTGGCCGCGTTCAGTGCGTCCACCTTCTTAAGGAGGTGGCCGTCAACGAATGGACCCTTTTTAAGGCTGCGTGGCATGTCGTCCTACCTCCGGGCCCCGCGCCCACGGCGCCGCCGGATGATCATCGAGTCGGAATCCTTTCGGCGGGCACGTGTGCGGCCCTCCGGCTTGCCCCACGGGGAGACGGGATGCCGTCCACCGGAGGTCTTTCCTTCGCCACCACCATGGGGGTGGTCGACCGGGTTCATGGCCACGCCGCGTGTCTGCGGGCGCTTGCCGAGCCAACGGCTGCGGCCGGCCTTCCCGATCTTGATGAGCTCGAACTCGGAGTTGCCGACTTCGCCCACCGTGGCGCGGCAGTCGATCGGCACCCGACGCATCTCCGAGCTGGGCAGGCGCAAGCGTTGCGAACAGGCCTTCCTTCGCCACGAGCTGCACACTCGCGCCGGCCGAACGCGCCATCTTGCCGCCGGCGCCCGGATAGAGCTCGACGTTGTGGATGACGGTACCGACCGGGATGTAACGCATCGGAAGCGCGTTGCCCGGGCGGATTTCGGCGCCCTGGCCGTTCTGCAGCGTGTCACCCACGTTCAGGTTCTTGGCGGCGAGGATGTAGCGCTTCTCACCGTCGGCAAAGTGCAGCAATGCGATGCGGCAGTTGCGGTTCGGGTCGTATTCGATGGTGGCGACCTTGGCGGGAACGCCGTCCTTGTTCCGCTTGAAGTCGATGACCCGGTACTGCTGCTTGTGACCACCGCCGCGGTGGCGCGACGTCTTGCGGCCGTAGCTGTTGCGTCCCCCGGACTTGGGGTTGGGCTCGAGCAGCGACTTCTCAGGCGAGGTCGAAGTGATCTCTTTGAAGTCCGAAACCGACTGGAAGCGTCGGGCCGGGCTCGTTGGCTTGCGCTTACGAAGTGGCATGTCTAACCCTCGAACATTTCGATGCGGTCGTCGCCGGCGAGGGTGACGATGGCGCGCTTGGTGTCGGCGCGCTTGCCGAATGTGAAGCTGCGCCGGTTGCGCTTGCGCTTGCCTTGGCGGTTGAGCGTGTTCACCTTGCTGACGCGCACGTTGAAGATCGACTGGATCGCATCGCGAATCTCGGGCTTCGTCGCGTCGGGGTGGACGATGAACGTATAGACGCCGTTGTCGAGCAAGCCGTAGGACTTCTCGGACACGACCGGCTTGATGATGACGTCGCGGGGATCCCTCATTCGCCGGCCTCCTCGGTTGTCTCGGCAACGGGCGGCTCGGCAACCGGCGGCTCGGCAACCGGCGGTTCGGCGACCGGCGCCGGTGCTTCATCGACGACACCGGGCAGCGTGGCCTGCGTGAAGACAACCCAGTCGTTCACGAGCACGTCGTAAGTGTTGAGCTCACCGGCGAGGCAAACCTGCACGTCTTGGAGGTTGCGGAACGACTTGTAGGCGTTCTCGTCCTCGCGCCCGATCACCACGAGCACGCGATCGGTCACGCCGATGGCGGCCAGCGCGGCCACACCCGCTTTGGTGCTGGGCTTGTCGAAGTTCCAGCCGTCGACCACCGCGACCTTGCCCTCGGACGCTCGATCGGACAGCGCGCAGCGCAGGGCGAGGGCGACCATCTTCTTCGGGGTCTTCTGGCTGTAGTCACGCGGCTTGGGGCCGAGCGCGACGCCGCCGCCCTTCCATTGCGGGGACCGGATGGAGCCTTGACGGGCGCGACCGGTGCCCTTCTGGCGCCACGGCTTCTTACCGCCGCCGCGGACTTCGGCGCGCGTGAGCGTGGACTGTGTACCGGCGCGAGCACCCGCGAGTTGGGCGGTGACGACTTGGTGCATGACCGCCACGTTGGGCTGTACGCCAAAGACGGCGTCAGCGAGGGTGACGGTGCCGGCATTGCCGCCGGACTGCGTGCGAATGGAAACGTCTGCCATTTACTTCTGCTTCCGAACGGCATTACGGATAAGGACGAGCCCGCCACGGGGGCCCGGAACGTTGCCCTTGATGAGCAACAGCTCACGCTCGGCGTCGGCTTGGACGACTTCGAGGTTGAGCGTTGTGACCTGCTCGCCACCCATCTGACCAGCCATTTTGGTGCCCTTGAACACGCGGCTCGGGGTGGCGCACGCACCGATGGAGCCGGGGGCACGGTGCTTTTTGTGCGTACCGTGCGACGCGCCTTGGCCCTTGAAGTTGTGGCGCTTCATGCCACCGGCGAAGCCTTTGCCCTTGCTGACCGCCGTCACGTCGATCTTCTCGCCGGCGGCGAGCACGTTCACGCTGATCTCCTGGCCAACGGAATAGTCGTTCGTGTCGTCGAGACGCAGCTCGATCAGCCGCTTGCCCGGATCGACGCCCGCCTTTGCGAAATGGCCGGTCTCAGGCTTGTTGACCCGGGAGGCCTTCACATGGCCGTACGTGACCTGGACCGCGCTGTAGCCGTCACGGTCGGACGTCTTGACCTGCACAACGCGGGCTGGAACGACGCGCACAACTGTCACCGGGATCAGCCGGTTCTGCTCGTCCCAAATCTGCGTCATGCCGACCTTTTCGCCGACGATCGCTTTGGTTGCCATTGCTCGGACCTTGTCTCTTCTCACGCGGACGCTCCGCTCGGGCATGCCCAAGCGGAGCGCTTTTTCGGTTGTGCCACGGGGTTCCCAGATCAAGCCAGCCCGCTGCGAAAGCGGATAATTTGGGCGCCCGCGGACATCGATTTGCGAACCGGACGAGATTAGCTGGTTTAGGGGATGCCGTCGAACGGGGAATAGTGGGCCCGTGAGCCCCTCCCCGGTCGGCGCCGCAGCCACCGCGGCCCTGGTGGGAGTGGTGTTGTTGTGGCTGAGACGGGTGGTGCTGCCGGCGCGACCCACAGATGCCGATACGCCCCACCCCAAACGGCTCCCCCAAGGAGACGCCAGGCCGTCGCCCGACGGCACCGGCGTGCGCATAGTCGTGAACCCGTCCTCGGGCCCCGCGATGGCGCGATCGCCCCTCGAGGAGCTGCGATCGGGCCTTCCGGCGGCCGATATTCACGAATTGGCTGACGCCGACGACTTGGCCGCACTGCTGCGCGACCCCGAATTCGCGGTCATCGGCGCCGCCGGCGGTGACGGCACGCTGGCGGCCGCCGCCGCCGTCGCCGCCGAACGCGATGCGCTGCTGGTAGCCGTCCCGGCGGGGACCCTCAACCATTTGGCCCGCGACCTCGGTCTTTCGAGCGCCGCCGACGCGATCGAGGCCGTCCAGAAGGGATTCGCCGCCCCTATCGACCTGGGAACCGTCGGCGACCGTATCTTCGTGAACACCCTGAGCTTCGGCGGATACAGCGCAGTGGTCGACCACCGGGAGCGACTCCAAAAGCGGATGGGCAAATGGCCGGCGCTCGTAGTGGCGCTCATTCGTGAACTGCCGAGGATGGAACCGCTCCACCTCGAGCTCGACGGAGCGCCGGTCAAGGTCTGGGTGGGCTGGATCGGAAATTGTGCGTATTCGCCGCCGGGGCTGGCGCCCGCCTGGCGCGAGGCGCTCGACGACGGACTCCTCGACGTTCGGCTCGTACACGGCGGGCCGCGTTACTCACGCACGCGTTCGTCCTCGCGGCGTTGATCGGGCGACTGAGTTCGTTGTCGGTCTACAGCGAGCGCCGCGTGGAGTCGCTCGACGTCGTGTGCCTGGACGGACCACCGCGGCTGGCGGCTGACGGCGAGACGTTCGACGGGCCGGCGAGGTTCACCGTCGGGAAGAGGCGGCGCGCGTTGCGGGTCGCGCTTCCCCCGTCTTCGTGAGCGTGCGACCGATGACAACCGCCACCGCCACGATCGCGGCCAGCCCGAGCGCGGTCAACCACGGCCCCGCGTCCTCGTACGCCTCGTCGAGAAACCATCCGAGGCCGAGCATCAGCGCAAGCGAGGTGAGCGCGCCGCAGACATCGACGATGAGGAATCGCCGGACGTCAAACTTCGATGCACCCGCGGCAGCCGCGATCAGGCTCGACGGCATGGCGGCGAGTCGTCCTAGGAACACCACCTTGGCTCCTTGCGCTTTCAGCGCTTGCTGCAACCGCTTGATGCGCGCACGCGGCAGGAGCCGTCCCGCGATCCCAGGCAGATCCCGCTTGGCGAGATCGGCGCTGAACTCGCGACCGAGCGCGAAGAATTGCCACACGCCGAGCAGCAGGATTGGCAGCGCCGCCACGATGACGACTGGCAGCGACACGTCGCCGTTTTCGGCGGCGAAGCCTGCGAAGAGCAGCACCTCCTTCGTCGGGCGCAGGAATACGAGGATGGCCACGTGCTCGCGATAGAGGAAGGGCGCGAGCGGGATCGCCACGATTGCCAGGGCTGCTCGAACCGCCGCTGCACCCAGCAAAGCTCTGCGCAAGTTTGTCCTGACTGTTGATGGGAAAGACCAGGGGGTGGACCACGGTTTACCCGCAATAGCGACCGACAGACTCGGACCAGTACGCAAGTACGAGGCACGGGAGTTCCTCCTGGCGATCGCCGTGACCCTGGTCGGTATTCCGTTCGGCCTCTTGCTTCATCAGGTGACGAGCGACGGCCCGCTCACCTCGCTCGACGAAAGTGCGGCGCAGTGGCTGCACACGCGTCTCGTCGACAACGACTTCATCGGAGCCGTCCTGCGCGCCGTGTCGTTTACGGGCAAGCCCATCTTCCTCACCTTTGCCCTGGGGCTGCCGGGCCTGTGGCTGCTCCGGCGCGGCGCGCGCAAGCTCGTGCTGTTTCTCGCGGTGGTCAGCATTGGCGGTGGCGCCATCGACACGGTGGTCAAGATCGCGGTCGGACGGCCGCGGCCCGAATTCGACGAGCCGATCGCGACTGCGTTCGGCAACAGCTTCCCGTCGGGTCATTCGATGAGCTCGCTGGTTTGTTACGGCGCGCTCCTGTTGATTTTCCTGCCGCTCATATCCAAGCAATGGCGACCGCTCGCCGTCGGAGTGACGGTGTTATGGGTGGCCTTGATCGGTTTCTCACGGTTGGCGCTCGGCGTGCACTTCATTTCCGACGTGCTCGGCGGTTACGTGCTCGGCGCCGCGTGGCTCATCGGATCGGTTGCGGCGTTCGAAGTGTGGCGCGAGGACCGCGGCAAGCGCACCACGCATCCCCTGACCGAGGGCGTCGAGCCGGAGGAAACGAAGAAGGCCGCCCGCGCCGGCTAGCGCAGCTGTTGTTCCGCCCGTTCCAGGATCTTCTGGAGGTGCAGACCACGGTGCACGTCGGGCGCACCGGCCCGCTCGCCCGCCGCGGCGGCCGCGAGTGCCTTGGCAACGTTGCCCATCGACACGGCGTCGCCGACCACCGCGGTATTGATGTGCGCGCCGCCCGTCTTCGAATAGACCGAGACCTCCGCGACATGCGGAACGACCGCCGAATTCGCGCACAGCGCGACCGTGCTCGACGCGCCGGACTCGTGGGTGAGTGCCAACGAGACGTAACCCAACAAGTCGCCGGTCGCGCGAACGTCGACAACGGCACCGAGCGCCGCATCGACGAGGTCGATTACGTGCGGGCCGAGGTCGAGCAGGGGTCCGCGTTCGAGTCGCCATGGCGTGGCGAAGGGCCCGCCCAACAACGCGCCTGAAACGAACGCGCCTCGCCCGCCTAGCAACGGTCCGAGCGTCGCCGCCTCGGCGAGAAAGTCGTCGACAGCCTGCGCGTACCGCCACGACAGCAAAACGACGGTGGCCACGCCGGCTTCGTCGACGGCATCGACGAGTCGCTGGGCCGCATCCAGATCGAGGGCGATGGGCTTTTCCAGCAGCAGGGTCTTGCCCGCCTTTGCCGCGGTGACCGCCATGCCGGCTTGCACATCCGGGGGCACGGCGAACGCGACCGCGTCGCATTGTTCCAGCAGCGCGTCGAATGACGCGACGGCGACGCTGCCGTTTTTCGAAGCAACCTCCTCGGCCGCTTCCGGTCGGCGCGCCCACACTCCCGCGAGCTGCGTGTGGGGGCTGTGCGCCAGCACCGGCGCGTGCACCATCGACGCCCACGGGCCGGCGCCAACGAGCCCCACCTTCAATCGATCGGCCATCGACCAATCATGCGTCGTGCCGCGCCTCGTTGTGGATGTGGCGGAAGGTCACGCTGATGCGCGGGCCCGCCGCTGCCACCTTGGGCACGGTGTGTTCCCACTGCCGCTGGGTCAGGCCCCCCGTGACGAGCAAATCTCCGGGAGCGGGATCGAAGCGGACCGAGCGGCCACCTCCGTAGGGCCGCACCAGGAACCGGCGTGGCGAGCCGAGCGACAGGATGCCCACTATTGGATGGGGGTTGCTCATGGGGATGCGATCGCGATGCCAGGCGACGCTGTCGCGCCCGTCGCGGTACAGGTTGAGCCACCCGGAGTTGAACGCCACGCCGTAGCGCGTCGACAGCGCCCGGCGCGCCTTCAGCAATACCGGCGCGACGTGACTGATCTTCGCCTCGCTCCACCCCGAGGTGAGGCGCGGTTCGGGCACCTTGTTGCCCCACATGATGCGGTCACGCTGGGCCCACGGTGCGTGCTCCGCCAACGCGGCGAACACCTGGTCGGCGCCGGTCAACCACCCGGGCACGACATCGATCCACGAGTCGTCGTCGAGTTGGTGGCGCTCGGCGTTGGCGAACGAACCGTCGACGACCGGAGCCGCCGCGCCGAGGAGCGATCCTTGCCAGGCCAACACCACGCGCGAGATAGTACCCGAACGTATGTTTGTCCGTTACAAGCCGACGGCGTCGAGCACCCGCGTGAAGCGGGCCACTTCCGCGTCGCTGAACTCGGCACCGAGGGCCAAGGCTTGGAAGCCGCAGAGCACGCGCCACGCGACCGCGCAGCGATCGCGGCGCGGCCCGATGCGGTCGCCGCCACCTCCGCGAGCAGGTCTTCGTCGCCACCGAACCAGGCAACCCCTTCCACCACGATCTGCGCATCGACCGACGAGGCCGGCCGCCAGCCCGGCGACATGTCGATGAACGCCGGCGCAGCAAACGCCGGATCGAACAGGACGTTGCCGGCGACGTCGCCGTGGATCACCTGCGACTCGGCGTCCTCGCCGGGCGTGAGCGAGGGACCCCCGGCGCGCGGCTCGCTCCCACAATTCCCACTGCGGCACGTCGTACACCGCCGTCGTCGGCATCGGCCGGCCGTGCCACACGACGCCCTCCGCCAGCGCCCAACGATGCGACCGCTGGTCAAGCCAGCTGGGGCGCGTCGCCACTCCCGCCCGGGTCGCCGCCCTCGGGATCTCGGCGTGCAGTGCATCGGTGGCCTCGCGCACGTCGCGCCACCGATGCGTGGCGTGTTCGCCGTCGATCCAACGCCACGCCGTCCAGCCATCCGCCAGCCACGCGCCGTCGTCGGTGCGCACCGCTTTGTTGACGCGGAAGCCGTCCTCGTCGATGACTTCGAATACCGACGCCACCCACTCCATTTCCGCTGGGTCCTGCGCCGGTTTGACCACCATGTCCCCGACGCGCCAGACCGTCTGGCTGATCCCGCCGGGAAGGTGCTGGGGGTCGCCGCGCAACCCGAACGCGCGCAGGACAGATTTCGGCGGCGGCGCGGTCATACCCGGAAGCGGTTGGCGACCAAGCCCTCGACCACTGCGGCGAGCGTCTCGTCCTCGGTTTGCATCGAGTTGTTGACGACGTGGCGCTCGTACACACCGAGCGCGGCGAACTCGTCGTACATCTTCGTGATCGGAACCGGGTTGTTCAGATGCGGATCGGAGCGGCCGGTCCCGCGCGAATGCCGCCTCGCGCGACGGGCGCACGACGATGTAGTGCACCGGAGCGTCGAATGTCCCACGAAACCGATCGAGGAACCAGGGGCCCACTATCCCGTCGACCACGACGACGTAGCCGCCGCGGGCGTAGGCACCGGCGGCCGCGCCGAGCGCTTCGATGACGGTCTCGTTCTGGCTCGACGACTCCGGCTCCCACGGAGCGATCCAGCCGCTCTTTACGGACTGAAAGAACGCGTCGCCGTCGAGCAGCACGCCGCGCTCGGCGCACGCCACCAAACGCCGCACGGTCGTGGACTTGCCCGCGCCGGGGGGTCCGGTCACGACAACGACGTCACCGCCCAATGCGGCTGGCAGCTGCATCAACGCAAACTACGGCCTCAGCTCAGGCGTCCTCGACCTTATTTACGTGGCCTTCGTGGGTGCGGATCTCTTTGTTGTCTTCACCCAACGCAACGGTCAACTCGTCGCCGATGATGTCCTTGTCGACGATCACGCCCCACTGACCCTTGAAGTCGCCTTCGTTGATGAGGACCTTGTCGCCCTTCTTCAATCGGCTCATGGCGCGACCGTACCGCCGCCCGTAACAAACTGTCGCCGTGGCCACCGACGTTCGCTCTGTTGTCATCGTCGGTACGGGCGCCGCAGGTTACGCGGTGGCCGAGGGCTTGCACCTCAGCGGGTTCGAGGGCCACGTGACGCTCGTGGGCGAAGAGACGGGTGAACCCTACGACCGGCCCCCGCTGTCGAAGGAGGTGCTGTCGGGCGCGTGGGCGCCCGACCGAGCCGCCCTCATCGCGGCGCGGCGCGTTGTTCCGTTGAACCCGGACGTGCTGACGGGTGTGCGCGCCACATCGGTGGACGTTGCCGCCCACGTCGTGCAACTGAGCGACGGTCGATCACTTCCCTACGACGCGCTCGTGGTCGCCACCGGCGTCGCCCCGCGCCGAATCCTGCATCCCGCGCTGCCGAACATCCACGTGCTGCGCACCATGAGCGACTCGCTCGCGTTCGCGCGCACACCTTGTCGAAGGACAGCCGCGATTGTTGGTGGTGGGGGGCGGCTTCCTCGGCCTGGAAGTCGCGGCCACGGCCCGCACGCTCGGCGCCACGGTCACCGTCGTCGAACCAATCCCAGGCCCGCCGCTTGCGTCGCGCATCGGCGAAGAGGCGGCCACCAAGCTGCGCGCGCTGCACGAAAGTCACGGCGTGCAGATCCACACCGGCATCGGCGTCGACGACCTCACGCCGTCGAGTGGAGGTGCGATCGAGTCGACGCTGAGCGACGGCACGAAGCTTGACGCCGATGTCGTGCTCGTCGCCGTCGGCAGCACCCCGAGCACCGAGTGGCTGGCCGGCAGCGGCCTGCCGCTCGACAACGGCCTGATTTGTGACGAGTTCTGCTCGGCCGGCAGTGACGTCTGGGCCGCCGGCGACGTGGCGTCATGGCACCACGTCGGCTATCAGCGCCGACTCCGTCTCGAGCACCGCACGAACGCCCAGGAACAGGGTCTCGCGGTGGCCGCCAACATCGTTGGTACCCCGACGCCTTTCGTTCCCGTGCCCTATTTCTGGACGTATCAGTACGACGCCCGGATCCAAGTCCACGGCGTGATCGCCGACGTCACGCGCACCTCGGTCGTCGAGGGCAACCCCGCCGACGCCTCCTTCGTGCAGACGTTCTCTCTCGACGGCGGAGTGGTGGCGGCGCTCGGATGGAACTCGGCGCGGCGTATGGCGGAGTACCGCCGGCGACTGATCGAGGCAATGCCGGGCTGAGGGGCCACGACGGAACTATTTGCGCAATTACCGGGACTTTCGCCCTGGTTGGAGCCACTGTGAAAGCGCAATTAGTTCCGTCGAGGCCCCTGACTCGGTCTACCGTCCGGCCATGTCTGACAGCGTCGAACGTGCCCTCGGAGTCCTTCTCAGCGACGACCTCGAACCGATTGTGGAGATGGTGTTCCGCGCGACCGGGCCTGACCGGTATGAAGCCCTCGCCCACGACGGCAATGTCGCGTTCAGTCGCGTCGACGGCGCCTTCACCGTTGACGCGGTGTCGGGACGCAACCCCCTCGCCGACCAGGCGGTAGATCGGTTCGTAGGCATCGACGCCGAACTCGCCGGGCTGCATCCGGGCCGCGCCGAGAACAGTTACCCGCACGGCTATGACCAAGTCGCGCAACTGTTCGATCACCCCGCTGCCCCCGACCTCTGCGTGATGCATTCGGCCAGCCATTACTGGGGCGACCAAGGCGGCCATATCGGTGAGCACGGTTCGATCGACGCGATTCAAGCCCGCGCACCGTTCGTGATCGCCGGCGCCGGTGTGGCGAACCTCGGCATGGTCGAACGCGCCTGTCGGCTCGTCGACGTAGCGCCGACGATCGCCGCGCTGCTCGGCGTTGGACCGGTCGTCGGCGCCGACGGCGACGCGCTCGTCGATCTCTTCGACGACAGCACGCGACCGAAGCACGTGATCGGTTTGCTGTGGGACGGGACGAACCCGAACGTGTTGTACGACCTCGCGGCCAACGGCGGCGCGCCCAACATCGCCCGGCTCATGGCAATGGGTACGACGTTCAAGTTCGGCGCGATGAGCAACCTACCGACGGTCACCCTTGCCAACCACACGTCGATCCTCACCGGCGCCGCGCCGGGACACCACGGAATCCTGCACAACGCGTGGTACGACCGCTCGCTCGGCCAGCAAATCATCACCAACTCGCCCAGCACGTGGGCCGGCGCCCGCGACTGGCTGTGGCCGAGCGTCGAGACGATCCACGAGACGGTGCTGCGCTGCGATCCGGGCGCGCTCACGATCTCGATCAACGAGCCGTGCGACCGCGGCGCGTCGTGGTCGACGTTCGACGACATACGCAACGGGATCTACGAACGGCCCGCTATCCCGGACGAGCTGCCCCACGCGACCGAGATGTTCGTGCGGCCGTTCAAGGACTACCGATGGTCCTCGAAGGTCGATCACCTGGGCATGGAGCACGCCGTGCGCATCTGGTCCAGCGACGGGCCCAAGCCCGCGTTCATGTGGTGCAACTTCACGCTTACCGACGCCGCCTTCCACGAGGGGGGGCCCCACTCCGACATCGCCCGCGCTTCGGTGGCGGATACCGACGCGCGCCTCGGGGCGATTCTGGACGCGGTAGAACGCGCCGGCGCATTCAACCAGACCGCGTTCGTGCTCGTGGCCGACCACGGCATGGAGCAAGCCGACACGAACTGCACCGGCGACTGGGACGCCGCGCTGCGCGACGCCGGCCTGTCGTTCCGCGACGAGGCGTACGGCTTCCTCTACATGGACGTGCAGTGAACATTGCCGAGGACACCCGCGCCGTACACCGCCAAGTAGCCGACGACCTCGCCGCCGTCGGACCCAACGCGCCTGGAGGAGTTGAGGGATGGAGCGCCGGCGATCTGGCGGCGCACCTCCTGTCGCAGACCGGCGCGGCGCGCCACGCGGTGGCGGGCGCTCGCCTGGCGCTCGTGCGTGGTGTGCGCATGAACCGCGGCGGCCCGGCGGCGAACGCGGGAGCGATTCGGCTCTACAAGCGACGCGATTTCGCACGCGCGGTGGAGAAAGTGCGCGCGGGCCCGCCGTGGCCGTTGCTCAACGACACGATCGCACCGGTCGCACTGTTCGAAATCTGGGTGCACGGTGACGACCTGCGGCGCGCCAACCACCTCCAGCCCGGCATCGAGCCGGAGTCACTCAGCGCGGCGGTCGAGTTCCTGGCGCACTACCAGCGAACCCTTCTCGGCGACGCGCCCCTCGACCGGTCGCACTCCGACGCTGACCTCGTGCGCTGGCTCGTCGGTCGACCGAGCGCGCTGGCGCCGCACGACCCGCCGCTGTCGATCTAAGGGACCACGCCGGAACTAAGCGGCGCGCAGCGACTCGATCACGTTGGCGCGCGCCGTGCGGATCGCGGGGACCGTCGCGCCCACGAGGGCTATGAGCGCGACCACAAAGGCGGCCGTAGAAATCCCGAGCGGGTCCAGCCGATAGGGAATGCCCAGACCGCTGACGAGTTCCGACGCCCACGTAAACGAGACCAGCATCAGCTGCGCGGTGACCGTGGTCGTGACGGCGGTGGCGAGCGCGATGAGTCCGGTTTCGATGATGGTGGCCCGAGCGAGGGCGGCCGGCGTCATACCGAGCGCCACGAGGATTGCGTTCTCGCGCCGACGTTGCGCGGCGGCGAGGATCAGCGTGGAGGCCGTCGCGACCAACGCGACGACGATCAACGCGAACCGCAGCGCGTTGAAGGGCGCGACGATCTCCCCAAAGTCCTTGGCGAACCGATCGCCCAGTTGTTGGGGCGTGTAGATGTGCAGCCGCGGATCTATCTGCGCGGCCGCAATGGCGTTGGCGAGCTGCTCCACGCTCGTGCCGGGCTCGGGGTTGATCAGCAAGAAGTCCGGCGGGCGTTCGCCGAGCAAGTTCCGCAGTTGATCGCCCGTCATCGTGATGCTGTAGCCCACCGACTCGGCTGACGCCCACACGCCACCGACGACGAAGGACTGCATGCCAAACCGTCCGGGCACGACGATTGTGTCGCCCGCCCGCAGGTGCTTCTGACGCGCCAGCGCGGGACCGATCATCACCCGTCCGCGGGCGAACGCGTCCGCCCCTGAGGTTCCGTTGTAGATCCGATGCTGGGGTGGGCTGCCTTCGACTCCGTCCACCGAATACGTCGTTGCGAGCGCGCTCTTGTTCGTGTTGCGTTCCGATGCGGTGTGCTGGAACGAGGCGAAGTACTGGTGGTTGATGCTGGCGACGCCCGGCACTGCACGCAGTCGGCGTTCCATGGCGGGCGTCACTTTTGCGTCAATGTTTGTCGTGTTGTTCGGCGTAAGCGTCGAGACGAACACGGCGTCGGGGGCACGACGGCGGGCAAAGTCGTCGGCCGCCGCCTCCATACCGGGACCGAGCCCGCCGAGTACGACCGACACGTAGACCGGTGCCGCAATGGCCACGATCAATGCGCCCGTCCGCTTGCGCGACGCCAGCACGTTGGCGAGCGCCACGCGCATCGGTCCGGTGCCAAAGCCGGGCGCTCGTTGGAGCGCGGTGAGCAGCCGGGGGGTCAGCTGCGCCGCGGCCACGTAGGCCGCGACCGCACTCACAACGAGCGCCACAATCGCCGCTGGTGGCTTCCAGGTTTCCAACGAACCACCCGAGTGGGCGACGTAACCGAGGCCAAGCGCGGCAGCAGCTAGCACACCGGTGACGACAACGGCCGGGGCCGACGGAGGTTTCGCGGCCGCAAAACGCACGCGGTCTGACAGTTCGGCGACCAGGTCGAGCTTGGCGGCGCGGCGCGCCGGACCGATCGAGGCGACGACCGACACGACCACGCCGATGATCACGCCCACGACCAACGCCGAACCCGACATCGAAACGGGGACACTCAAGCCAGTCACCTTCGCCAGTTGACCCGACAGGCTCCCGACGAACGCGTTGGCGACGAACACCCCGCCGACAATCGATGCCAGTCCGCCAAGCGCCCCGATGATGAAGCCCTCGGCCAGCAGGCCGGTCATCACGTCGCGCGGCGTGGCGCCGAGCGCGGCGGTGGTCGCGAGTTCGCGGCGGCGTTCCTCGAGGGACAACTCGAGCGTGTTGCGAACCAACTGCGCGCCGATGATCAAGCCGATA
Organism: uncultured Actinomycetes bacterium; assembly: GCA_963769985.1. Lineage (GTDB taxonomy): Bacteria > Actinomycetota > Acidimicrobiia > Acidimicrobiales > JACCXE01 > JACCXE01. Next base: position 97,104 of record CAVYNR010000014.1, read on the forward strand.
AGGCTGATCAAGAACAGAAACGGCAAGACGAGCGAGGCGACAACTGACGACCCCAGCGGAGCGTTCGCCGCGACAATCGAGTTGTTCTCGCCCGCGGCCCGCGCCACCGCATTGCGGAGCGTCGCCTCGTTCACGCCCTTTTCGGCCACGACGAGGATCTGATCGAGACCGCCCGGTCGCACGAAGTGGCGTTGGCTCGCGCCCAGTTCGAATAACGCCACCAGTCCGCCGTTGATCTGGTCGAGCCCGTCGATCGTCGAGCGCGTGACCGGTCGGCAACTCTGCGAGGTCGGTCCGCAACACTCCGTTTGGCCCGAGCCGTTCTTTCAGCGCGGGACCCAACACCGGATGGTCGCCCAGGCTCTGCATCGCTTCGGGCGTGCAGTCGAACGCGCCGACAAGGGCCTGCACGTTGCAGTCCACGCCGAGCGCCGGTACCAACAGTTCGCGCCCGCGACTGTCGACCACTTGGGCGATCGTGATCACGAGGGGCACCGCGGCCTTGACGCCGGGCACGGCGGCCACGCGCGGCAACACCGACTGGTCGAGGCTGCCGTGTTTCGCCGGCCCTTCGACGCGCAGCGTCGCTCCAGTCGTCAGGCGACTGGCGAACGTGTTGAGCGACACGTCGAGGCTGTTCTTGGAGATAACGAGGCCGACCACGAGCGACGCGCCCGCGCCGACCGCGATGACCGAGAGCAGCGTGCGCGTCCAGCGCCGCCGCAAACCCTTCATGTGCCCCAAGACCACCCAGCGAACGTTCACGCACGATCCCCTAGCGCTAGCTACTTCCCTATGTATATACTCCGGTAGGTAATGGCGCAAGGACAGATCTGATCGATGCTTCGCTACGTACTACTAGGCCTTCTCGACGCCGAGCCGTGCTACGGCTACGAGCTCAAGGCGGTCTTCGAACAGTTCCTCGGCGGTACGTGGCCGCTCAACATTGGCCAGATCTACACGAGCCTCGGTCGCCTCGAGGACGAGGGTCTCGTCCGCTCCCAAGTCGTGCCCCAAGGCAGCACGCCCGACCGCAAGGTGTACGAGGTGACGGCGCGGGGGCGTAAGGAACTTGCCACTTGGGCGAACACGATCACCGACGAGCCGTTGAAGCTGCGCGAGGAGCTGTTCCTCAAAGTTGCCGTGCTGTCGTTGAAGGACGGAAAGAGCGCGCGCGACGTCATCCATCGCCAGCGCATCGCTCACCTTGCCCGTCTCGCCGACCTCGGCGAGTTGCAGAACGACCCCGAACACCATCCGGCGACGGGTCTGTTGCTTGAAGCCGCGATGTTGCGGACGGAAGCGGAATTGAAATGGTTAGATGCGGTGGAAAGCCGCCTGAAGGACTGGGGATCCAATGGTTAATGGCAGCCGAGTACGGATCGGTCCGGCGATCGAGTTGCGAAAGGTAAGTCGCGCGTATTCCGGCGACGACACCGGCGCGGTCACCACTTCTGCGCTCGACGGCGTGGACGTGTCGATCGAGCGTGGCGAACTCGTCGCAGTATGTGGGCCCTCGGGCTCAGGGAAGTCGACCCTTCTACACATCGCCGGCGCGCTGGACGTACCCACCGACGGCGAGGTGTTCATCGACGGGTGGGCGCTCGAAGGCAAGAGCGCGGCGGAGCGCGCCACGACGCGCAATCAGTCGATCGGCTTCGTCTTCCAGCAGTTCAACTTGCTGCAGGGCATGACCGTAAGCGAGAACGTTGCGCTGCCCGCAGTATTGGCGCGACGCAAGCCGAGCGAGATTGCGCTGCGCGTCGACGAACTGCTCGACCTCGTCGGACTGACCGACCGCGCCGATCGGCGTCCCGGGCAACTCTCCGGCGGTGAGCAACAGCGCGTCGCCGTTGCGCGCGCGATGACGCTGGACCCGCCCATCGTGCTGGCCGACGAACCAACCGGCAACCTCGACACGGCCTCGGGCACGGCGGTGCTCGACCTGCTGCTGGCCAGCCACGCCGCCGGGCGCACGGTGGTGATCGTCACGCACGACGCGCGGATCGCGGCGCAGTGCCAACGCATCATTTACCTACGCGACGGCAAGATCGCCCACCAGAACAAAGCGCGGCCGCGCCGCACCCGTCCCCTCGCGGCGGTCATCGACACGTCCGTCAGCTAAGGGTCCGCCGCGCGACCCGCACGACTAGGGCGAGCGTCGCCAGTACGAGACCAAGCGCGGGCAAAAGTGACGAGCCACCCGTCCGCACGAGCACGCCCGACGGTGCGGCCGACAAGAGCGCGGCGCAAACGGTCGTGGGCACGATCTTCGGGTTGACAATCGTCGGCGTACTGCGCCGAAGCGAGCGCTGCTCGAAGTCGTACGCGAAACCGATCAGCTTCGGCTCGCTGTAAGCCGTGCCCAGGATGGAAATGCCTTCGGGCATCGTGCCGGCGTAGCCGTTGGGTACGGCGACGGTTGGATAACCCGCCGCCGCGCTGATGTTGGCGTACAACGCGTTGGGGCCGACGTAGGCGTCGAGGTCGCTTTCACTTAGCGCCGTGTCGATCACCAGACGCGCGTTGGTGATCGTGAGCGTGCGCGCCACGACCGACGGCGGGTCCAATTCGAGGCCGGTCTGCGCGGCGCTGGCGATGATGAGCGTCTGGCCGTACTTCACCTTGTCGGGGTGCTGCTCGTTGTAGAGCACGAGCCCGGTCATGTCCGTGATCGGCAGACCCGGCCCCGCCTCGTTGGCCAGGTACTCGTTCAGCCCGAACTTGAACTCGTTGAAGATGCCGCCGAGCTCGGTGATCCCGAGCAGCGCGCCGTTGGCGAGCGTGTCGGTCGGAACCAGCGTCGCTCCCCCGGCTCGGAGGTCGTCGAGCGCCTTCTGGAACGACTCGTCGACATCGGCGGTGCTGTAGCCGATCCGTGCGTCCTTGAGCGCGCCGGTCTGGAGGAACGGGCGGTAGTCGTGGCCGGCCGGCGCCGCTCCTGGCGCCGCCATCGTGACGACATCGGTGGCGTCGGGCGCGCTGACGAACGAGAGCAACCACGCCGCATCGGTGACGTTGCGCGTCATGGGCCCGGCGGTGTCGTAGCTGTGCGCCAGCGGGATGACACCCGTGCGGCTGACCACGCCGAGCGTGGGCTTGATGCCGACAAGCGAGTTGGCGGTGGACGGCGACAGGATCGAACCGCTCGTCTCACTACCGAAGGTCCCCGCCGCGAACGCCATCGTGCCGGCTGCGCCCGACCCCGACGACGACCCGCTCGGATCACCGCCGGTGAACGGCGCGACGACCTGTCCACCGAGCGAGCTGTAGCCGTTGGGCATACGCAGGTCGACCCAGTTCGCGAACTCGCTGAGGTTGGTCTTGCCGAGAATCAGGGCACCCGCGGCGCGCAGCTGCGTGACGAGGCGCGGCCTCGCGTTTGGGGATGTTCAACGCGAGCGCGATCGAACCGGCGGTGGTCGGCATGTCTCGGGTGCCGATGTTGTCTTTCAACAGCACGGGGATCCCGTGCAGCGGCCCGCGCACGATGACCGGCGGCGCGCTCCGCGTCCATCGTCGCGGCTTGCGCAAGCGCGTCGTTCGCCAGCGCGCGGATCGAGTTGATCTTCACCGGGCCCTGGTCGTAGGCCGCGATCCGGTCGAGGTACGCCTTGGTCAGCGCTTGCGAGGTGAGCGTTCCGGTCGCCATCGCCTGTTCCAGCTGCGGGATGGTCGCGCGCTGCAGGTCGATGCCGCCCACCGTGCGCAGGCAGTCGGGATCACCGGCGACGGCGGCGGCAACCGGCGTTGGCGCGAGGCAGAACAGGACTAGGACAAAGGGTAGGAATCGCCTCACGGGCCAACTCTGTCACGCTGTGCGAAGTGCGCAAAGGCGTGGTCACCGTGGGCCTCGGGCTGGCCATCGTGGTCGGCGTGGTGGGATTGTCCCTCGGGATCGTCACATGGGTGACGCGCACGTCGGGGCCAGCCGTTCGCGTGGCCAGTGAGGAGGGCGGATTCTCGGTCGCGGTGCCAAAGGGCTGGACCGTGGAGAAGCGTCGCCCGACGACCGACGACCACCGCGACTTCATGGTCGGCCACGAGAACGCCGCCTTCGGCTTCTTGCAGCGCGGCGGCTTCTGGGTCGCGCGTTGGGCCGTCGGCGCCGACGCGTCCCCCGAGACCGTCCGCGCCCGCGTGCGCGCCGACCAGCGCAACTCGCCACGCGACAACTGGACCGTTGGCTCTCAGCAGCTCGCGGGGCACGCCGCGGTGGTCCAGCGGTTTACCGAGAGTCCCGTCGGGTTCGGTCGCCTTCGGCTGGGTCAGAAGCGTCTCGTGGTCTACGACGTGATCGACGGCGGCTTCAATTATCAGATAGGGCTGTGGACGCTTCCCCGTCCCGGCAGCGCAAAGGCCGCGCTCGACAAGATCGCCGCGAGCATCGAGCTCTTCGCGCCCCGTGCGTGGACCGCGGAGATAGCCGGCACTGGCGCGCGCCTCACGCTTCCCGGCGGGTGGGCGCAATACCCGTCGGACATCAAAGGCACGGTCCTCCACGCGCTCGCGCCCAACGACCCGACCGACGCGTGGGTCTACGTCTTCCGATTCACGGACTCCCCGACCGCGACACTGCGGGGCGCGCGGCGCAACATCCCCGCGAATGGCGGCGTGATCATCGGCCAGCGCGACGTCACGCTCGCCGGGCAGGCCGCCGTGCGACTCGACTTCACCTTTCCCGACGGCGACCGACCGCCGGCGCGCGACACCGAGTGGCTCGTCAGCGACGGTGAGGGCGGCACGCTCGTGCTCGTGGTTGGCGTCCGCAGCGGAGACCCGGACATCGCCGAGAGGATCGCGTCAGGCTGGAAGTACTGATTCGAGGAACGCTCGCACCGCCCGTTTTGGTCGCAGTACGTGCAGCGTTGCGTGCTGGCCGTGTTCGGCCAGGATCGCGAATTCCCTTGCCCGGTCTGACCGGCGGTTACGCCAAATCACAAAGCCCAGGCGCCACTCGGCCCGGAACCGCAGACCTCGCGACTCCGCGCAGCCTTTGGGCAGTTGGAAGCCCGCCGGGCGATTGCGGACTCCACGAATGAGCGCGCGCGTTATACAGATCCACCAGGGCGTGTCCAGGTACACGACGGTCTCCGCGCGCGTCAAGGCGAAGCTCGAGCGTCTCGTGGTAGTTGCCGTCGGCGATCCACTCCTCACCCGCCAGCAGCGAACGCTGCGTCGCACGCCACTCACCGTCCGACGGCGCAACCCATCCCGGTTGCCAGAAATGGACATCGAGGATGATCAAAGGCAGGCCAGTCCGCGCCGACAACGCGGCGAGAACGTGCTCTTGCCCGCACCGGCCATGCCGGTGACGACAATTCGCCGCCCGAGCTCCCGCGTCAGAGGTTCGAGATTGCGCGGCGGCATTGAGCCAAGGGTCGCACACCGCGAATGAACCGGCACCGTAAACCCGACAGACTCGCGGCATGCACGTCGACGGATTGACCCAAGTCGCGCTCGGCGTTGAGGACCTCGACCGCGCGGTGGCCTTCTACACCGAGGTTGTCGGCCTCCGTCTTATCGAACGCTTCGAGCCGCCCGGCCTCGCATTCCTCGACCTCGGCGGTCCGCGACTATTGCTCGAACGCGGCGCGCCGGCGTCACTGGTCTATCTCGCCGTGCCGCAGATCGACGAGGCGGTTGAGGCGTTGCGCGCGAAGGGCGTCGCGATTGAGTCCGAGCCGCACTGCATTCACGTCGACGACGCGGGCACCTTCGGCGAGGCAGGCGTGTCGGAATGGATGGCGTTTTTCCGCGACAGCGAAGGCAACCTGGTCGGCCTCGACGAACGGCGGCGCAAGCCGTAGGCCGCGTGCGACTTTGCCGCCATATGCGGCAGAACCGCACAAAGCCGCGGCCGACCCGCCTGGCTACGCGGTCTGGATCTTGATTTCGATGTCGACGCCGGCCGGGAGATCAAGGCGCTGGAGCGAGTCGACCGTCTTGGGCGTGTGCTCGATGATGTCGAGCAGGCGCTTGTGGATCCGCATCTCGAAGTGCTCGCGGCTGTCCTTGTACTTGTGCGGCGAGCGGATCACCGTGAAGCGGTGCTTCTCCGTAGGAAGCGGCACCGGACCACGAACCGTGGCCTGGGTGCGCAGCACCGTTTCGACGATTTTCTTGGTCGACTGATCGATGATCTCGTGGTCATACGCCTTCAGCCGGATGCGAATCTTTTGCGCCATCGTCGTTACTTGAGGATCTTTGTGACGCGGCCGGAGGCGACGGTACGGCCACCTTCGCGAACGGCGAAACGCAGACCCTCTTCCATGGCGATGGGCTTGCCGAGTTCCACCTTGATGCTGGTGTTGTCGCCGGGCATAACCATCTCGGTGCCTTCCGGGAGCACAACGCTGCCGGTGACGTCGGTGGTGCGGAAGAAGAACTGCGGGCGGTAGTTGTTGAAGAACGGCGAGTGGCGACCGCCCTCTTCCTTCGACAGCACGTAGATCTGACCCTCGAACTCGGTGTGAGGCGTGATCGACCCGGGCTTACAAAGAACTTGGCCGCGCTCCACGTCTTCCTTCTTGGTACCGCGGAGCAGCGCGCCGGCGTTGTCGCCGGCGTGACCTTCGTCGAGCGTGCGACGGAACATCTCCACGCCGGTGCAGACCGTCTTTTGCGTGTCACGCAGACCGACGATTTCGAGCTCGTCACCCGTGTGAAGGATGCCCTGCTCGATCTTGCCGGTCACGACGGTGCCACGACCGGTGATCGTGAACACGTCTTCGATCGGCATGAGGAAGGGCTTGTCGAGGTCGCGCTCGGGCTCGGGCACGAACGTGTCGACTGCGTTCATGAGCGCCATGACCTGCTCTTGCGCGGCCGCGTCGCCTTCGAGCGCCTTCAGCGCTGACACGCGGACGATCGGGGTGGTGTCACCCGGGAACTCGTAGAAGTCGAGGAGCTCGCGCACTTCCAGTTCGACGAGTTCGAGGAGCTCTTCGTCGTCGACCATGTCGGCTTTGTTGAGCGCAACCACGATCGAGGGCACACCGACCTGGCGGGCGAGCAGCACGTGCTCACGCGTCTGGGGCATGGGACCGTCAGCCGCCGACACCACGAGGATGGCGCCGTCGACCTGGGCGGCGCCCGTAATCATGTTCTTGATGTAGTCAGCGTGGCCCGGCATGTCGACGTGCGCGTAGTGCCGGTTCTCGGTCTGGTACTCGATGTGGGCGATGTTGATCGTGATGCCGCGGGCCTTCTCTTCCGGCGCCTTGTCGATCATGTCGAACGACCACGTCTCCTTGTTGGAGGTGGGGTCCTTCTCAGCCAGCGTCTTGGAGATCGCCGCCGTCAACGTGGTCTTGCCATGGTCGATGTGACCCATGGTGCCGATGTTGAGGTGGGGCTTGTTGCGGTCGAACTTCTGCTTAGCCATCGTGGCGATTCCTCGTTGTTGGTGTTGGTGTCGTAAAAAACAAAACCGGGGTCGAAAACACTATTCGCCGCGCACGCGGGCCACGATTTCCGTGGCGATGCTTTGCGGAACCTGCTGGTACGAGTGGAACTGCATGCTCGAACTAGCGCGGCCCTGGGTCTTCGACCGAAGGTCCGTAACGTAGCCGAACATCTGCGCAAGCGGCACCTGCGCCTTGATCACAAGGCTGTTACCCCGCTGCTCAGTGCCCTCAACCCGGCCGCGCCGGCTGTTGAGGTCGCCGATGACTTCGCCCATGTAATCGTCAGGCGTGACGACCTCGATGGCCATGATCGGCTCGAGCAACACCGGCTTGGCTTGTTTGGCCGCCTTCTTGAACGCCATCGAGCCGGCGATCTTGAACGCCATTTCCGATGAGTCGACGTCGTGGTACGAGCCGAACGTAAGGATGACGCGAACGTCGACCATCGGATACCCGGCCATTACGCCGTTGGGCATCGCTTCTTGGATACCGGCGTCGACCGATGGGATGTACTCCTTCGGGATGACACCACCGGTGATCTTGTCGATGAACTCGTAACCGCCGCCGGGGCCCGTGGGCTCCAGGCTGATGACGACGTGGCCGTACTGACCACGGCCGCCGGTCTGGCGGATGTAGCGCTCTTCGATCTTCTCGACGGCCTCGGTGATCGTTTCGCGGTAAGCGACCTGCGGCTTGCCGACGTTGGCCTCGACCTTGAACTCGCGCATCATGCGGTCGACCAGCACCTCGAGGTGCAGTTCGCCCATGCCGCCGATGATCGTCTGACCGGTCTCTTCGTCGCCGTGAACCTGAAACGTGGGGTCTTCCTCGGACAGCGACTGCAGCGCCTTGCCCATCTTGTCCTGGTCGGCCTTGGTCTTGGGCTCGATGGCAACCGAGATGACCGGCGCGGGGAAGTTGAGGGACTCGAGGATGACCGGCTTCTTGTCGTCGCACAACGTGTTGCCGGTGGTCGTCTGCTTCATGCCGACGACCGCGACGATGTCGCCCGCGAACGCCGCGTCCCGATCCTCGCGGTGATTGGCGTGCATCTGCAGGATGCGACCGACGCGTTCCTTGCGATCGCGCGTCGAGTTGAGGACGGCGTCGCCCTTGTTGAGCGTGCCCGAGTACACGCGGATGTAGGTGAGCTTGCCCATGTGCGGGTCGGTCATGATCTTGAACGCCAGCGCGGAGAACGGCGCGTTGTCGTCGGCTTCACGCTCGACTTCCTCGACGCCCTTCATGTCAGTGCCGATCGCCGCCGGAATATCGAGCGGGCTCGGCAGGTAGTCGATCACGGCGTCGAGCATGGGCTGCACGCCCTTGTTCTTGAACGCCGAACCGCACAACACGGGCACCGCTTCGTTGGCCAGCGTGGCCTTGCGCAGCGCGCGCTTGATGTCGTCGGTGGTGATCTCTTCGTCGCCGAGGTACTTCTCGGTGATGACGTCGTCGAAGTTCGACAACACGTCGATGAGCGTGGCGCGCCACGTCTCGGCGTCTTCTTGCATGTCCTCGGGAATCGGGACGGTGTTGTACTCCTCGCCCTTCTCCGACGACTCGTCCCACACGAGCGCGTTCATCTCGATGAGATCCACGAGGCCCTTGTAATGACTCTCGGAACCGATCGGCAGCTGGATGACGGCCGCGACCGCGTCGAGGCGATCCCTGATCATGTCGACGGTCCGGTAGAAGTCGGCGCCGATGCGGTCCATCTTGTTGACGAAGCACATCCGGGGCACGCCGTAGGTGGTGGCCTGACGCCACACCGTTTCCGTCTGGGGTTCGACACCGGCGACCGAGTCGAAGACCGCGACCGCGCCGTCGAGCACGCGCAGCGAACGCTCGACCTCGATGGTGAAGTCGACGTGACCAGGCGTGTCGATGATGTTGATCAGCGTGTCGTTCCACATGCACGTGGTCGCCGCCGAAGTAATCGTGATCCCGCGCTCTTGCTCCTGGACCATCCAGTCCATGACCGCCGCGCCCTCGTGCACCTCACCGATCTTGTAGCTCTTGCCGGTGTAATAGAGGATGCGCTCGGTCGTGGTGGTTTTGCCCGCGTCGATGTGGGCCATGATCCCGATGTTGCGGGTCTTCGCTAGTGGATGTTCACGGGTGGGCATGTCGTTTGCTCGCGTCTAAGGGATGTGGGAAACACGTTCGAAAGCGTGGCGGGCCGGCGTGTGTCGGGCCCGGGAATTACCAGCGGTAGTGCGCGAAGGCCCGGTTCGACTCGGCCATCTTGTGCAGGTCTTCGCGGCGCTTCACCGACGCACCGACGCCGTTGGCCGCGTCCATGAGTTCCATGGCGAGACGTTCGGTCATCGTGCGCTCGCGGCGGGCCCGGGAGAAACCGACCAGCCATCGGATGGCCAGCGTGGTCTGACGCTCGCGACGCACTTCCATCGGCACCTGGTAAGTGGCGCCACCGACGCGACGGCTCTTCACTTCGAGCTGCGGCTTGGTGTTCTCCAGCGCGCGCTTGAGCGTTGAGATCGGCTCGGTGCCGGTCTTTTCTTCGATCATCGTGAGGGCGTCATAGACAATGCGCTCAGCGAGCGAGCGCTTGCCGCGCGACAGCACCTTGTTGACGAGCTGTGTGACCAGCTGGCTCCGGTAGACCGGATCCGGGCTGAGCGGACGAATCGAGGGGGGACCTTTGCGGGGCATTGCTTACTTCTCTCGCTTGACGCCGTAGCGGCTGCGGGCCTGCTTACGGTCCTTCACACCGGACGCGTCGAGCGCGCCCCGGATCACCTTGTAACGGACACCCGGCAGGTCGCGCACGCGACCGCCGCGGACGAGCACGATGGAGTGCTCCTGGAGGTTGTGCCCTTCGCCCGGGATGTACGCCGTGATCTCCACGCCACTGGTAAGACGCACGCGGGCGATCTTGCGCAGAGCCGAGTTCGGCTTCTTGGGCGTAGTGGTCGACACCTTTGTGCAAACCCCGCGACGCTGGGGCGAGCCCTTGAGGGCCGGCGACTTCGTCTTGGACTTATTTGATTCTCGGCCCTTTCGGACCAGTTGCGCGATGGTGGGCAAGCCAAACCTCTTGAGATGTACTGCTACGGGACGGCAGCCGTTCGCCTAGGGGCGCACAGGCCAGCGGTCCATGTTAGAGGGTGTGAAACATGCCCGCAAACGCTGGACTTATGGGGCTCCTGTAGGTTGACGGCATGGGGGGCGATCCGGCCGAACTGGCCTATGGCCATGCGCTCGCCATGCTCGGCCAGCCCGATGCAGCCGCCGAGGTGGCCATTACCGCGATGCGACGCGCCGGGCGCGCCCGGCGAACCGTCCTCGCCCACGCTCGCCATCAAGCCACGGTCCGCGCCGGCTCCGACGAGCCCGTCGACATCGGATCGCTGCAATTAGTCGTTCTCGACCTGCCCGCAGTTGCGGCGACACTGGCCTCCACGCGCCCGCCCGAGGAACGCGCCGCGCTCGACATCCGCGCCCGCATTGAAGGCGACTTGGCGGCGCTCGGCGAGGCGTTGGGTTGCCGACCCAGCACCGCCGCCGACCGCACCGCCGCCATCGCCGACGTGTGGGAAGCCGAGCTCGATCCCGCATTGCTCGCCTTTAGCGGCGCCGCGGATTGCGAGGGCCTCGCCGTCCTCCTCGACGACGCCGCACCCGAGAACGTGGTCGACTTACTGGCGGTCGCACCGGCGGTTCACGCGCACACCCAGGACTGCGTCGCCTGCACCGACCGGCTGCGCGCCATGAACTCCGTGCGGTCGTTCTTCAGCACTACTCCGCCGGATGTCCCCGCCGAAGTCCGCGAGGCGAGCCGGATAAGTCGACGCCTGCGCCCGTCGGCTTCCCCGCCGCCCTTGTTCGGCGACGGCGGTCGCGCCTTGCTGCGACTCTCGAGGCCGAACCGGCTCGCGGTGGCCGCGCTCGCCGCGATAGCGGCGGTAGCTGGTCTGCTGGTGTGGCGTCACGACGACTCGACCTCATTGGACGCAGAACTGACGCGCGCCAAGACGAGCCCGCTGACGATCGACTCCAGCGTGCCGGGTGTCTACGCCGCCGGTCTGAGGATTAGCAATCCGACCGATCGCGCGATCACGTTTCGCGTCACGGCCCCGGAGGGTTGGGTGGCGTTCTCACCCGACAGGGGCCGAGTCGGGCCGAGGAGCACCATCCCGGTCAACGTGACCTTGTCGGGCGACGCGCCCGAAGGCGACGCGCGCACAACGGTGCTCGTAACTACTGCGTCGGGCGCGACGACCTCACGCGAGTTCGTCTGGAACGTCCAACGCCCACCGGAGTTGGGCACGCAAAGCCACGGTTGTGACGTAACGGTGAACGCGGTCGACGACGGCGACCTCACGAGTCTGGTCCTGCATTGGCGCGACACCGAGGAACACCAAATCGACATCACCGACGGATCGGACGGTTACGAGGCAACCCTCGAACCGCGCGGCGCGCCCATCACGTACTGGGTGACTGCAACCGACGCTCGCGGCAATCAGGCCCGGACGCCGGACCAACTGATTGCCGCGAACGCCTGCTAGATCGCCGGTTCCTCAGGTGTGACTTCGGCCGCCTCGGCCACCGCCGGTGCCGGCGCCGGCGCGTTCCAGTCGAACACGGTGTCGGTCGAGGTGGTCGGGTCGCGGTCGGCGAGCCACGCCGCGAGATCCGCGTCGTCGCCGTAGTCCGAAGACCAACCGAGCATCGGCTCCGCGTCGGGGGCGTCGATGCCCACCTCGCGGTAGGTCGTCATGCCCGTACCCGCCGGGATGAGCTTGCCGATGATGATGTTCTCCTTGAGGCCGTGGAGCTTGTCGCTCTTGCCCTCAATGGCCGCTTCGGTGAGCACGCGGGTGGTCTCTTGGAACGACGCCGCTGACAGCCACGAGTCTGTGGCCAGCGATGCCTTGGTGATACCCATGAGCTCGGGACGACCTTCGGCGGGACGCTTGCCGTCGGTGACGAGCTCGCGGTTGACCTCGCCGTAGGTGCGGGCGTCGACGCGCTCGCCGGGAAGGAACGTCGAATCCCCGGGCTCGGCAACCGACACGCGCTTGAGCATCTGACGGACGATCAACTCGATGTGCTTGTCGTGGATCGACACACCCTGGGCGCGATACACCTTCTGCACTTCGTCGACGAGGTACTGCTGCGTGATCCGGATGCCCTTGATCTCGAGCAGCTGCTTCGGGTCCTTCGGACCTTCGACCAGCGCGTCACCGGCGGTGACTTCCTGACCGGGCTTGACCTCGAGGTGCGCGCGCATCGAGACCGTGTAGGCCTCTTCGGCACCGTCGTCGGCGACCACGGTGACGCGACGGCTGTTGTCCTCTTCGTCGATGCGGATGACGCCCGAGGTCTTGGTAAGGATCGCGGCGCCCTTGGGCACGCGAGCCTCGAACAACTCCACGACGCGCGGCAGACCGGCGGTGATGTCGACGCCTTCTGAGGCCACACCACCTTGATGGAAGGTCCGCATCGTCAGCTGGGTGCCCGGCTCACCGATGGACTGTGCGGCGATGACGCCCACGGCCTCACCGAGTTCGATCGGGCGACCGGTGGCCAGCGAACGGCCGTAGCAAAGACCGCACACGCCGTGCTCGGCGTCGCAGGTGAGCACCGAACGAGCGCGTACACGTGTGACCTCGGGGTCATTGCGCAGCGCGTCGAGGTGATCTTCCTGCAGTTCGACACCCGCGTCGATGCCGGCGACGGGCTCGGCCAGAACACGGCCGAACAGGCGCGTGCTCAGGTGGTACTGCTTGCCGGCCTGATCCGGTAGGACGTCTTCGATCCAGATGCCGCGGGTCGTGCCGCAGTCCTCTTGGCGAATGATGAGTTCCTGGGCCACGTCGACCAGACGACGGGTCAGGTAGCCCGAGTCCGCGGTACGAAGCGCGGTGTCGGCCAGACCCTTGCGGGCGCCGTGGGTCGAGATGAAGTACTCGAGCACCGACAGGCCCTCACGGAACGAAGACTTGATCGGGCGAGGAATCATCTCGCCGCGCGGGTTGGACACCAGGCCCTTCATGCCGGCGATCTGGGCGATCTGTTGCGGGTTACCGCGAGCGCCCGAGTCCACCATCATGTTGATCGGGTTGAACGGCAGCGCCGCCAGCGTTGCTTCCATCGCCCGCTTGATCTCCGAGTTGGCCGAAGTCCAGATTTCGACTTCCTTCTGGCGACGCTCGTCGTCGGTGATAATGCCGCGCTTGAACTGCGTCTCGGTCTTCTCGGCTTCCTTCTCGAAGCGGTCGAGGATCGAACGCTTCTCCGCCGGCGTCTTCACGTCGTCGATCGAGATGGTGAGGCCGGACTGCGCTCCGTAGCGGAACCCGTTGCTCTTGATGCGGTCGAGCGACTCGGCCACGACCACCTTCGGGTAGTTGAACGCCAGCGTCTCCACGATGGAACCGATGGACGTGTTCGACTTGCCGATGACATCGTTGACGAAGGGGAAGCCCTCGGGCAGTGCCGAGTTGAAGATGAGGCGACCGGGCGTGGTGAGCAGATCGTCAATCACGCGCTCGCCGGCCTCGTCGGTGGTTTCGGTGCGGAACGTGATCGTGGCGTGCAGTGACACGTCGCCGTTCTCGTAGGCCTTCTCGACCTCGTAGAAGTTGCGGAACACGCGGCCTTCGCCGAGCGCACCCGGAACTTGCAGCGTGAGGTAGTAGCAACCAAAGACCATGTCCTGGGTCGGCACCGTGATCGGTCGACCGGTGGCCGGCGACAGCACGTTGTTCGCCGACAGCATGAGGATGCGGGCCTCGGCCTGCGCCTCGGAGGACAGCGGAAGATGCACCGCCATCTGGTCGCCGTCGAAGTCGGCGTTGAACGCCGTGCACACGAGCGGGTGGATCTGGATGGCCTTGCCTTCGACCAGCACCGGCTCGAAGGCCTGAATGCCGAGGCGGTGAAGCGTTGGCGCGCGGTTCAGGAACACGGGGTGCTCCTTGATGACCTCGGCCAGCACGTCCCACACCGGCGCCTTGCGGCGCTCGACCATGCGCTTGGCCGATTTGATGTTCTGCGCGAGTTCAGTGTCGACCAGACGCTTCATGACGAACGGCTTGAACAGCTCGAGGGCCATCAGCTTCGGCAGACCGCACTGGTGCAGCTTGAGCGTGGGGCCAACGACGATGACCGAACGGCCCGAGTAGTCGACGCGCTTGCCGAGCAGGTTCTGACGGAACCGGCCCTGCTTGCCCTTGAGCATGTCGGAGAGCGACTTGAGCGGGCGGTTACCAGGACCGGTGACCGGGCGGCCGCGGCGACCGTTGTCGAACAGCGCGTCGACGGCCTCCTGCAGCATGCGCTTCTCGTTGTTGACGATGATCTCCGGCGCGCCGAGGTCGAGCAGTCGCTTCAACCGGTTGTTGCGGTTGATGACGCGGCGGTACAAGTCGTTGAGGTCCGAGGTCGCGAAGCGGCCACCGTCGAGCTGCACCATCGGGCGCAGGTCCGGCGGGATGACCGGCACGGCCTCGAGGATCATCGAGCGAGGGTCGTTGACGCGCTTGCCCTGTTCGGTGCGACGGTTGAACGCCGCCACGATCTTCAGGCGCTTGATGGCCTTCTGCTTGCGCTGGACCGACAACGGCTTGCGGCCGTCGGAGGCTTCGATGCCTTCGCGGAGCTTGATCTCTTCCTCGTCGAAGTCGATGCGGTCGATCAGCGAGGCGATGGCCTCGGCGCCCATGCCGCCTTCGAAGTACTCGCCGTAGCGATCGGCGAGCTCGCGCCACAGCAACTCGTCTTCGATGATCTTGCGGGCGTGCAGGCTGCGGAACTCGTCCCAGGCGCGCTTGACCAGATCGAGCTCGAGGTCGGAGCGCTCGCGCAGACCGGCGAGGTCCTTGTCGGCCACCTTCTGGCGGGCCTTGATCTCGCTGTCCTTCGCGCCGGCCTTCTCGAGCTCGGCCAGTTCGGCTTCGAGCGCCTTGAAGCGACGGTCGATGTCGAGGTCGCGCTGCTTCTCGATCTCGCCGAGCTCTTCGAGTAGTTCGGCCTCGAGGGTCGGCTCGTCGACGTGGCGCTTGTCCTCGTCGACCCAGGTGACGAGGTTGGCGGCGAAGTAAATGACCTTCTCGAGTTGCTTGGCCTTCAGCTCTTCGCGCGCCTCGGTACCCATGAGCAGGTATGCGAGCCACGAACGCGTGCCGCGCAGGTACCAAATGTGCACGACGGGCGCCGCCAGTTCGATGTGGCCCATGCGGTCGCGACGAACCTTGGAGCGCGTGACCTCAACGCCGCAGCGTTCGCACGTAATGCCCTTGAAGCGCACGCGCTTGTACTTGCCGCAGTAGCACTCCCAGTCCTTGGTCGGACCGAAGATCTTCTCGCAGAAGAGTCCGTCCTTTTCCGGGCGAAGCGTGCGGTAGTTGATGGTCTCGGGCTTCTTGACCTCACCCTTTGACCACTCGCGGATGTCGTCCGCGCGCGCCAGACCGATCTTGAGAGATTCGAAGAGGTTTACGTCAAGCATTAGAAGCCAGCCCTTTCACGCGCGCGCCGTGCGTCTTCTTCATCGGAGCCACGCTCCGGTCGGCTGATGTCGATGTCCAGATCGCTGCGGTAGTCATCGTCGATGTCGCGCATCTCGATTTCGCCGCCGAGCTTGCTCATGACGTCGACGTTGATGCAGAGCGACTGCATCTCCTTGATCAACACCTTGAAGCTCTCGGGAATGCCCGGATCCGGGATGTTCTCGCCCTTGACGATCGCCTCGTACACACGCACGCGGCCGAGAACGTCGTCGGACTTGATGGTGAGCAGTTCCTGCAGCGCGTACGCCGCGCCGTAGGCCTCGAGGGCCCACACTTCCATCTCACCGAAACGCTGACCACCGAACTGCGCCTTACCGCCGAGGGGCTGCTGCGTGATCATCGAGTACGGACCGGTCGAGCGAGCGTGGATCTTGTCGTCGACCAGGTGGGCGAGCTTCAAGATGTACACGTAGCCGACCGAGATGGGGCTGTCGTAGGGGTCACCGGTGCGGCCGTTGAAGAGCGTGACCTTGCCGGTGTTCTGCATGAGTTGGACGCCGTCGACGCCGTCGGGGTTGAGGTTGTCGAAGATCGACTGCATCGTCGGATGGTTACCGGCATGGTCGGTCTCGTCCCAGTGCGCACCGTCGAACACCGGTGTGGAAACCCACACGGCGGGATCGGTTCGCGGACGGGTCTTGCGGTCGGAGACGACGGGCGAGCCGATCGCTTCCTTGGTCTTGGGATCCTTCCAACCCCAGCGCGCTGCGTAACCGAGCGCCGACTCGAGGACCTGGCCGACGTTCATTCGGCTCGGCACACCGAGGGGGTTGAGGATGATGTCGACGGGCGTGCCGTCGGCCATGAAGGGCATGTCCTGCTCGGGCAGGATCTTCGAGATGACGCCCTTGTTGCCGTGGCGTCCGGCGAGCTTGTCGCCCTCGGAGATCTTGCGCTTCTGCGCGACGTAGATCCGCACGATCATGTTCACGCCGGGAGGCAGCTCGTGCTGGTCGTCGCGGCTGAACACGCGCACGTCGATGACCTTGCCCGACTCACCGTGGGGAACCTTGAGCGAGGTGTCGCGCACTTCACGCGCCTTCTCACCGAAGATGGCGCGCAGCAGGCGCTCCTCCGGCGTGAGCTCGGTCTCACCCTTGGGAGTGACCTTGCCCACGAGCACGTCGCCGGGGCCGACTTCGGCACCGACGCGGATGATGCCGCGCTCGTCGAGGTCCTTCAGGATCTCTTCGGACAAATTCGGGATGTCACGCGTGATCTCTTCGGCACCAAGCTTGGTGTCGCGAGCGTCAACCTCGTGCTCTTCGATATGAATCGACGTGAGCACGTCGTCGCGCACGAGGCGCTCGTTGAGGATGATGGCGTCCTCGTAGTTGTAGCCCTCCCACGGCATGAACGCGACGAGCAGGTTCTTGCCGAGCGCGAGTTCACCGTTGTGGGTGGACGGGCCGTCGGCGAGCAGATCGCCCTTGTCGACTTTCTGGCCTTCGCTCGTGAGCACGCGCTGGTTGATCGCGGTGTTCTGGTTGGAGCGCTGGAACTTGAGGAGGCGGTACACGCGACGACCCATGGCGTGGCCGTTCGAGTCCTTCTGGCCGTCGTTGTATTCGACGGTGATGTGATCGCCCGAAACCTCGGTGACCGTGCCCTTGCCTTCGGCCATCAACACGTCGCCGGCGTCCTGCGCGGCGCGCGCCTCGACACCGGTACCGATGTAGGGAGCCTCGGGGCGCACGAGCGGGACTGCCTGCTTCTGCATGTTGGCGCCCATGAGCGCACGGTTGGCGTCGTCGTGCTCGATGAAGGGGATCAGGGCGGTCGAGATCGACACGATCTGCTTCGGCGACACGTCCATCAAGTCGACTTCCGCCGGCGGGACGAAGTCGACCTCACTGGTGGAGCCGTAGGACGTGGAGCTCGCACCGACGCGCACGCCGGCGCCTTGCGGGCCGCGACGCACGAGCACGCGCTCTTCGGCGAAGTTGCCCTTCGCGTCGAGCGGCGCGTTGGCCTGCGCGATGACGTGCTCTTCTTCCTCGTCGGCGGCGAGGTAGTTGATCTTGTCGGTGACGCGACCCTTTTCGACGGTGCGGTACGGGGTCTCGATGAAGCCGTAGTCGTTGACCTTGGCGTAGGACGCGAGAGCGCCGATCAGGCCGATGTTCGGACCTTCCGGCGTCTCGATCGGACACATTCGGCCGTAGTGGCTCGAGTGCACGTCTCGGACTTCGAAGCCGGCGCGCTCGCGCGAGAGGCCGCCGGGGCCGAGCGCGGAAAGACGACGCTTGTGGGCCAGACCCGACAAGGGGTTGACCTGGTCCATGAACTGCGAGAGCTGCGACGTGCCGAAGAACTCCTTGATCGCCGCCACCACCGGGCGGATGTTGATCAGGGTCTGCGGCGTGATCGCTTCGACGTCCTGAGTCGTCATGCGCTCGCGCACGACGCGCTCCATGCGGGACAGCCCGACGCGCACCTGGTTCTGAATCAGCTCGCCGACCGAACGCACGCGGCGGTTGGCGAAGTGATCCTGGTCGTCGAGGCGGTAGCCGGGCTCGCCATTAGCGAGGTGCAGCATGTAACTCGCCGCCGCCATGATCTCGGCGGGGCTGAGCACGCCCTGGCCCTCTTCGGGCTTGTCCAGCTTCACGCCGAGGATCTCGGAAATGACGTCGATCTCGTGACGGAGCTTGCGGTCGAGCTTGTAGCGACCGACCCGCGTGAGGTCGTAACGCTTGTTGTTGAAGAACGCGTTCTCGAAGTACGCGCGCGCCGACTCGACTGAGGGCGGCTCGCCCGGACGGGCCCGCTTGTAGATCTCGAGCAGCGCGTCGTCGCGGGTGGGCGCAACTTCGCGCTCCTTCTCCCACTGACCGGCGAGGAAGTCGAAATGACGCACGAAGCGCTCGATGATCGCGTCGTCCTCGAAGCCCAGGGCGCGCATGAGCACGAAGATGCTCAGGCGACGCTTGCGGGCGACGCGGGTGCCGGCGGTGATGTCCTTGCCCGGCTTGGCCTCGACGTCGAACTCGATCCACTCACCGCGGTAGGGGTGGATGGTGCCGGTGACGATGGTCTTGGCATCGCGGCCGGGCTGGAAGATCACGCCGGGCGATCGCACGAGCTGGCTTACGACCACACGCTCGGTGCCGTTGATGATGAACGTGCCCTTGACCGTCATCATCGGGAAGTCGCCCATGAAGACGGTCTGTTCCTTGATTTCACCCGTGCCTGCATTCATGAACCGTGCGCGCACGAAGATCGGTGCCGCGTAGGTCATGTCCTTTTCCTTGCACTCCTCCTCGGTGAACTTGGGAGGCGGACGAAGGTCGATGTCGTTCGGGTCGAACTCGAGCTCGAGGCTCAGCTGACCGGTGAAGTCTTCGATCGGGCTCAGGTCACGAAACGTGTTCTGCAGACCCTCCTGAACGAATCGGTGAAAGCTGTCGCGCTGGACCGAGACGAGGTCCGGCAGCGGCAAAACGTCAGCGACGTTCGCGAAGGAATAGCGGGTGGGAGTAACAGGGCGAGCCGTCAAGGCTTACTCCTCAGTACGACAGGGCGCAGCGTCGTCATAGGCGCGAAAACGACGACGGGCGAAACGGGCGAGCACGGAACTAACGAGTATACGCGCAGGCGCACGCGGAGATCAACCCCCAAAGGGGGATCTGCTTCGCCGCAGGGTAAAGGAGTCCCCCGCGGAGGTCAAGCACTACTTCCGGGTCCCGACCCCCGGGACACGAACTGGGCGTGTGTCATGCCGGGTTCCGCATGACACACGCCCAATTGCGGGGACGAGCCGCCGAAGCAGCTCGGGATTACTTGACTTCGACTTCGGCGCCGGCCGCGACGAGTTGGGCCTTGGCCGCCTCAGCGGCTTCCTTGTTGACCTTCTCGAGCACGGGCTTGGGAGCGGAGTCGACCAGGTCCTTGGCCTCTTTGAGGCCGAGGCTGGTGAGGGCACGGACTTCCTTGATGACCTGGATCTTCTGGCCGCCAGCGGCGGTCAGGATCACGTCGAACTCGTCCTTCTCCTCTTCGGCGCCACCGGCGTCGCCGCCGCCACCGCCGGCCGGGGCAGCCGCGGCGACTGCCACGGGTGCGGCGGCGGTTACACCGAACTTCTCTTCGAAGTCCTTGAGGAGCTCACTGAGCTCGAGAACAGTCATGCTGGAAATTGCTTCGAGGATCTCTTCTTTGGTGGCCATTGCGGTCACGCTCCTTCGGTGTCGGCTGCGGCTTCGGGCGCCTCAGACTCGGTTGATTCGGCTTGGGCGACGGCCTCAGCCGGCGCTTCGGGAATGCTGTCTGTTGGACTTTCTGCGGATTCTCCAGCGGGGTCCGGGGTGGAATCCGCAGAAGATGGGGCCGGTGCTTCTTGTGCGACGACTTCGGGGGCACCGCCCTTTTGGTCGATCAGTGCCTTGAGGCCATAGGCCAAGTTGCGGGGCAAGGCCTGGAGCAGCCCGGCGAACTGCACCATCGGTGCCGCCATGCCGCCGGCGAGTCGGGCCAGGAGTACCTCGCGCGGGGCGACGTCGGCCAGCGCGGTGGTGTCCTTGGCGTCGAGCACCTTGTCGCCGAGCAGACCGCCCTTGACCACAAGCTTCGGATTGAGCTTGGCGAAGTCACGCAGCGCCTTGGCGACCATGACCGCATCACCCTTGATGAACGCGATCGCCGTGGGTCCGACGAGCATCGACTCGATGTCGAGGCCGAGATCGCGGGCGGCGAAGCGGACCAGGGTGTTCTTGTAGACCTTGTACTCACCGCCGGCGGGGCGGAGATTCCGACGCAGCGTCGAGATCTCCGTGACAGTTAGCCCGCGGTACTCGGTGAGAATTGCGGCGTCGGACTCGTTGAAGTGACCGCGCACTTCGTCGACAACGGCGACTTTTTCAGGACGGGGATTGTCCAAATCTGTTGCACCTCCTTGACAGCTTTAGGGCGTCGCAGACATGTGCGAACGCCCTAGTCGTAGGAGGTTCACCTCGGCGGGCGGACTCGGAAGTCCTTCTGTGCTTGCGCACACCAGCTGTCTGCGGCGAGAGATCTTGGTTGTGAAAGCCGGAGCAGGATAGCTGCTCCCGCTAATTACAGCTATTCGGCGCCGGCAGCCGCGGCGTTGTCCGCCGCTTCGGCGACCACTTCTTCCTCCGTCGCACGGATGCGGTTGGTGTCGACGCGCACACCCGGTCCCATGGTGGAGCTGACGGTGACGGACTTGATGTACTTGCCCTTCGCGGAGGCGGGCTTGGCGCGCTGGACCTCGTCGAGCACGGCGCGGAAGTTGGCCAACAGCGCCCGCGGCTCGAAGCTCGCCTTGCCGATCGGAACGTGAATGTTGCCGACCTTGTCGGTGCGGTACTCGACCTTGCCGCCCTTGAACTCGCCCACGGTCTTGGCGACGTCGGTGGTGACAGTGCCGGTCTTGGGGTTCGGCATCAGCTTGCGCGGCCCGAGGACGCGCGCCGCCTTACCGACCTGACCCATGAGGTCGGGCGTCGCGATGGCGACGTCGAAGTCGACGAAGCCGCCCACGACCCGTTCGACCAAGTCTTCGGCACCGACGATGTCCGCGCCCGCCTGACGCGCCTCTTCGGCGGCCGGGCCATTGGCGAACACGGCGACGCGCACGCTCTTACCCGTGCCACCCGGCAGGGTGACGGTGCCGCGCACGATCTGATCGGCCTTGCGGGGATCGACGCCGAGGCGGACTGACAGCTCGACGGTCTCGTCGAACTTGGCCTTCGCGCCGGCCTTGACGTGCTTGACCGCCTCAACCGGCGGATAAACCTCTTCCCGGTCGAAGTTCTTCAGCGCGTCTTCGTAGTTCTTGCCTCTCTTCGGCATTGGAGCCTCCCTCTTTCTGTTCGCCTACGCCTGGAGAGGTGGTCCAGGTCGCGGGATTCGGTGTGGTCGATCCGGCGTCAGCCGGCCGAAGGTCCTATTTGACTTCGATGCCCATCGAGCGGGCGGTGCCCGCAACCTGCAACATCGCCGCGTCGAGGTCGTTGGCGTTGAGGTCGGGCATCTTGGTCTTGGCGATCTCTTCGACTTGCGCCTTGGTGACCGAGCCCACCTTCTCGGCCTGCGGTCTGCGAACCCTTGTCGAGACCGGCGGCCGCGCGCAGCAACGCCGGCGTCGGCGGGGTCTTGAGAATGAAGGTGAACGAGCGATCTTCGTAGATCGTGATCTCGACCGGGATGATCTGGCCGCGCTGGTTCTCGGTCTGGCCGTTGTACTGCTTGACGAAGTCCATGGTGGCCACACCATGGGGACCAAGCGCCGTACCAACCGGAGGCGCGGCCGTGGCCGCTCCGGCCGGGAGCTGGATCTTGACGATCGCGGTGACCTTCTTGCGTGCCATGACGAATTCCTTTAGAGCTTCGCCACTTGGGCGAAATCGAGCTCGACCGGGGTTTCCCGGCCGAAGATGTTGACGAGCACCTTGAGCTTGAGTTGGTCCTCGTTGATTTCGGCAATCGTGCCGGTGAAGTCGGCGAAGGGGCCTTCCTTGACCCGCACGGACTCGCCGTTCTCGTACGCCGACTTGGGTCGCGACTTCTTCGGCTCGCCCTCGGCGCCTTCGACGGGCACCTGGAGGAAGTTCTCGACGTCCTTGCGGCGAAGCGGCGTGGGCTTGGCGCCCGAGCCGACGAAGCCGGTCACGCCGGGAGTGTTGCGGATCACGAACCATGAGTCGTCGTCGAGTTCGCACCGCACGAGCAGGTAGCCCGGGAACATCTTCTTGGTGACCACGACCTTGCGGCCGTTCTTCAACTCGATGACGTCTTCTTCGGGGATGACCACCTCGTAGATGTGGTCTTCCATATTCATCGAGGCGATGCGGCTCTCGAGGTTGGACTTGACCTTCTTCTCGTAACCCGAATACGAGTGGATGACGAACCACTGGCCCGGTCGGTCGTACGGACTTTCCACGGGTGCGGGCTCGTCATCGTCGTCGTCTACACCGGCGGCCTCGTCGAGCAGCTCTTCGGCCGTAACGACCTCGGGCTCGGCCTCCACTTCGGGCTCGGCCTCCACAGATGCAGTGCCGTTCAAGGGCTCGTCGCCTTCGAGGTCGGCGTCGGGCATGACGAGTTCGTCGATTGCCTCAGGCACAGGCTCGAACTGTTGGATCTGTTCGTCGTTGTTGTCGTCGGCAGGAAGATCAGAAGTGTCGGTCACAAGGCTCACGCGTGGAAGAGAAAGAAAATGGACTTCGACGCGCCCCAGTCGAGCACGAAGATCAGGGAAATCAAGAGTACGAGCGTCAAAAGCACGACGATCGAGTAATTGCGCACTTCAGCCCGAGTCGGCCAGGCCACCTTGCGGAGTTCACCGCGGACCTCGCGTACGAAGGTGAACGTGCCCTGGATCGGGTTGCTGCGGCTGCGCTGACCCGCTTGGCGGACGCGACGCTGCCGGTCCTGCACGGCGCCGGCCGTAGTGGCCGGCGTGCCGTCAGGACCCAGCTGGCCTTGCCGCTGCATTCTGCGCTTTTCTTCTCGGTTCAACAGGGGTCCTTCGGAGGTGTGTCAGACAAGGTGTGCCAAGCAAGGCAATAGCTGAGCAGGGCAGGAGGGACTCGAACCCCCAACCACCGGTTTTGGAGACCGGTGCTCTACCAATTGAGCCACTGCCCTAGTGGGGGGTGCGGCCGACGAGGATAGCACCGACAAACTCGGGGTCTCCTGGTCGGGGAGACCGAGCGGCCAGAATGGCGCCAATGACGATAAAGGTGGTGCTGGCCGAGGACAACGCGCTGCTGCGCGAAGGCTTGCATCAGCTCATCGAATTGCAAGCCGATATCGACGTGGTGGGGGTCGCCGCCGATTACGACGGGTTGCTCGCGATCGTCGACGAGACCGCACCCAACGTTGTGGTCACCGACATCCGGATGCCTCCGACCGGCACTGACGAGGGCATTCGCGCCGCCAACCACTTCGGCGACGCGCGACCGGACCTCGGCGTAGTGGTGTTGAGCCAGTTCGCCAGCCCGGCGTACGCGCTGGCGCTCCTCGAGCGCGGTTCGGCCGGAAGGGCATACCTGCTCAAAGAGCGGGTGTCGGACGTGAGCCAGCTGGTCGCGGCCATCCGCGAGGTCGCCGCCGGCGGGTCGGTCATCGATCCCAAGGTGGTCGAGGCGCTGGTCGACGCGCGTAGCCACAGCGCCGGCGCGGGACTCGATCGCCTCACGCCTCGCGAAGCCGAGGTGCTCGGCGAAATGGCCCAGGGCAAAAGCAACGGAGCAATCGGCGAGGCCCTGGTGCTATCCGAGCGGGCCGTCGAAAAGCACATCAACTCGATCTTTTCGAAGCTCGGGCTCGTAGGAGAACCCCAAATGAACCGCCGGGTTAAGGCGGTCTTACTGCTCCTGGGCGCGGCAGGGGGGCTAGCACCACCCCGCCAGACACAAGCAGGCACCCTCGTTGCAGTTGTCAATGACGAGCACCATTGACAACGTGGATACTGCGCCCGTGCGCGTGCTGATCGTGGACGATCAGCCACCGTTTCGTAATGCGGCGCCGCGGTGTTGGAACGCGCATCGGCGTTTTCGCTTGTGGGCGAAGCCGGTTCGGGTGAAGAGGCCGTCGCGATGGTCGACGAAATCCAACCCGATCTCGTACTGATGGACATCAACATGGGCGGCATCTCGGGTATCGAGGCCACCACGCTCATCACCAGCGCCCATCCTGAAGTCACCGTCGTGCTGGTTTCGACCTATCAGGTGGAGGATCTGCCGCCCGACGTGCAAGAAAGCGGTGCGGCGGCCTACCTGCACAAGGAAGAGCTTTCAGCTCGCGCGCTCAAGCGCGTATGGGAAGCGGGCGGCGAACCAGGGTGGCGCCCACGCCTCGTCGTTTAGGCGACTCGTCTACAAAAGTTTGTAGGCCTGCACGACGGCTTCGCGACCCTTCACCATTTGCGGGTCGAGGGCGAAGGTGTTCACCGGCTTCGACAGCGACTTCATCGTTCCCTCGCTGAGCACCGTTTCGCCGGGCT
The DNA here is from genome assembly GCA_963769985.1 of uncultured Actinomycetes bacterium. GTDB lineage: Bacteria > Actinomycetota > Acidimicrobiia > Acidimicrobiales > JACCXE01 > JACCXE01. The sequence continues at coordinate 122,024 of CAVYNR010000014.1, forward strand.
CCGCAAACTGCTGCAGGCGCTGCGACATGTTCACGGTGTCGCCGACCACCGTGTACTCGAGACGTTCGGCGGAACCGAGCATGGCGGCGGCGACGTCGCCCGTCGAAATGCCGATGCCGAGTCCGAATGCGGGCAGGCCCTCGCTGGCCCACTCGGCGTTGACCTTGGCTTGCTGCTCATGCATCGCGAGGGCGGCGTCGATCGCTCGGTCCGCGTGATCGGCCAGCGGCACGGGCGCACCGAAGACCGCCATCACCGCGTCGCCGACGAACTGCATCACCGTGCCCTCGGCGCTGATAATGGCGCGATTCATCTCGGCTCGATGACGATTCAGTTGCCGGGCGAGGCGCGCCGGATCGGCGTTCTCCGCGATCGAGGTGTAGCCGCGGATGTCGGACATCAACACGGTGACGCGCAGGTTTTCCGTCTCCCCGATGCGCTCACCTTCGGCGCGCACCTTCGCCGCCAAGCCGCCCGGAAGCAGGCGGCTGAGGGTTTCGCCCTGCTCCTCGCGGTCGACGATCGCGTCGTGCAAAAGCCGCAACCGACGCAGCGATGCGCCCGCTCCTTTCGACGCCTGATCGGCGATCTGCAGGAACAACTTCTCGACCGCGTCAGCCGCGGCCGCCGGCGTGATTTGGCGGGCCGCCGCGATCGACTTGATCGTGCGCCCTTCGGCAACTAGTCGAAGGAGTTCCTCGTCGGTGGTGCTGAGGTCTCCGTCTTTGGTGGCCGGCCGCATGAGCATTGTGACGATGCTGGGGTCGATGACCGAACCGCCGACCGCGACTTCGATGACCGCGCGGCGAGCTGGTCGCCCTCCGCGATGCGGTCCTTGAGCAGGTACGCGTAGCCCGCGGCGTCTTCGGCGAGCAAGGACACGGCGTAGTCCGGATCGTCATACTGCGACAGGATCACGATGCCGGTGCCGGGATGGCGCTTGCGGATCTCCTTGGCGGCGTCGATGCCCTCGCGCTGGAAGTTCGGCGGCATCCGGATGTCGGTGACGACCACGTTGGGATTCGTGGCGTCGGCACCGGCGACGAGCTCGTCGTAGTCCGCGGCCACGCCGACAACCTCGAGTTCCTCGCTGGCCGAGAGCAACGCCCGTACGCCTTCGCGCACAATGAGGTTGTCATCGGCCAAGAACACGGTGATGCGCTCCGTCCCTCCCACGACTGTGATTGTGTGCGCCAAGCCGGACTTAGTACAAGGTGGACTCCATGCGGGGCGTTGGGGGTGCCAACCCCACCCCCCGGACGCCAGCCTGCGCCCTTGGTGCGCCGATGGGGGTCGCGTACGTTGCCCGCGTGCCCCGCGCTCGAGCCTTCGCGGCTGGTCTCGTCCTCGCTGCCCTTTTGGGCACGTGCGGAGGCGAGCCAACCACAACCGCGTCAAGCGCGAGCGTGGTCACGAAGGAGATGGTCTTTTCGCCCGATGTCATGAAAGCGGAGCACGGACGACTCACCATCAACGTGCGCAACACCGGCGCCCTAAAGCACACGTTCAGCCTGAACAGCCTCGGGAAAGAAGTAACCGTCAATCCCGGCGAGACGAAGAAGATCCGCGTTGACGTGGCGCCGGGAACCTATGCCTATGTATGCCGGATCCTCGATCACGAGGGACTTGGGATGCACGGCACGCTCACCGTTACCTAGGAGGAAATCGTGCGCATCGAATCTTCAGTCACGGCGGTCTCGTGGATTCCGTCAGAAGCCATTACCAAGGCGTCGCTCAAAGCGCCGTTCGAAATGGGCGTGGCCCACTACGACGAGCCGCTCCCCGACGTGATCACCGACCTGGAGGCGCTGCGCGACGCCGACAAGTTCCGCTTCGCCAACGTGTTGCGTGCGTGGATCAACGTGAGTGACGCCGGCAAGATCCTCGACGCCGGCTACTCCGGCGGCAGCCTGATCGGCAGCACCACGTTGCGCCTCGGCAAGCGCGACGCGGTGTTCGCCGCGGTTCCGTACTCCGACATCCAGCGCGACCCGCAGATCGGCGAGACGTCGGTGACGTTCGTGCAGACCGCCGGCGGCCGCACCGGGGTGCCCGCACCGCGGCGCGTGGCCCGTCCACCGTTCGTGCAGTTCTCGGCGCCGACGGCGTGGTCCACTCTGTCGCTGACGATCCACAACGACGGTCGCGCCGAGTACGAGATGGTCGGTGCCAGCCCCTTCCCCCGCCACTGGATCTACGACAACGAGGGCAAGTTGGTCGGCAAGACCGGCCTTATCGACTTCACCGACTGGTACCGCCACGCGTTCGACAAGCACACGCCGTGGGGTGACGAAGACTCGAAGGCGTTGGTGACCGAGGTCGAGTCTGCGCTTGAGCGCGAGCTGTCGCACACGCTGATGCGCGCCGGCACCAAGCCCAAGTTCCGCAAGGTCAAGGAGGGCCAGGCACTCGTGACCCAGGGCGAGGAAGGCTCCGAGATGTTCCTCCTGCTCGACGGCGTGCTCGAAGCCGTCGTCGACGGCGAACGCGTCGCCGAGCTCGGACCTGGCGCGCTGCTCGGCGAACGCGCGCTGATAGAAGGCGGGACGCGGACTTGTTCGCTCGTTGGCCTCACCAAGGTGCGGGTTGCGGTGCTCGACGGATCCAACGTCGACCCTGACGCGTTGGCCGAGATCGCCTCGGGGCACAACCGCGAGGCGGACAAGTAACTCGATGGCCTCACCCGACCACGCCGACGCGATCGTCATCGGTTCCGGACCAAACGGTCTGGTCGCCGCGACGATGCTGGCGCGGGCGGGCTGGTCGGTCACCGTGCTCGAACGCAACACGAAAGCTGGTGGTGCGGTCGCGAGCGAAGCGCTCACCGTGCCCGGCTACACGCACGATCCGTACTCCGCGTTTTACGGCTTGTTGCACTCGTCGCCGGTATTTCGCGAGCTCGGCCTCGATTCCCGCGTCGAATGGGCGACCTTTACCACCCCGGTGGCCGCCGCCGTTACGCCCGGACACATCGGCTACGTACACGCCTCGGTCGACGCCACCGCGCGCGACCTTGGCGCGATCGACGCGCACGACGGCGACGCGTGGCGCGCGCTTGTGCACTGGTGGGACAAGGTGGGCCAGCACTTCCTCAACATGAGCCTGCGGCCGTTGCCGTCGGTGCGTCCGCTGCTGCGGGTTGGCCGGGCGGCGAAAATTCGCGGCGGCCTCGAGTTGGCCCAGATCATGTTGGCGCCGATCGAAGCGTTGGCGCACCAACGTTTTCGCTCCGAGGTCGCGCGTTCGCTGATCTGTTCGGGTGCGAGCCACACCGATCTGTCCGTCACGGCCGCGGGCAGCGCGCCCGGTGCGCTCATCCTTGCCCTGGTCGCGCAGACGCGGAACATGCCCGTGCCGGTGGGCGGCGCCGGCCGCTTGGCCGAGGCCATGGCGGCGGCCGCGACCGAGGCGGGGGCCACGATCGTCACCGATGCGTCGGTGAGCCGCGTCGTGATCCAGAACGGGAAAGCGGTCGGCGTCGAGACGAGCGACGGCCGCGCGTTCTCGGCCAGCCGAGCCGTTGTCGCCGACACGCACGCCCGACGCCTGTTCGACAGCCTGGTCGGCGAGGAACACTTACCGGCGTCGTTCATCGATGCGTTCTCATGGTTCCGTTCGGGATCGGGAATGTTCAAGCTCGACCTCGCGCTCGACGGCGCCGTCCCGTGGTCCGAAGCTGGCCTGCGCGAGACGGGGGTGGTTCATGTCGTCGGTTCGACCGAGGACATGGCGATGACTATGGGCGAAATCGAGTCCCGACGATTGCCCACCGCGCCGCTGCTCGTAGTCGGTCAGCAGTCGCGGGCGGATCCGACGCGTGCTCCGGCCGACGGGCACACGTTGTGGATCGAAACTCACGTGCCGCCGCATCCGCGCGAAGGGTCATGGGACGACGTGCGCGACATGTTCGCCGACCGCGTACTGGAGCGCATCGAGACGTTCGCACCGGGGCTGCGCGAACGCATCGTGGGCATGGCCATCAACACACCGCCAGATCTCGAGGCGCGCAATCCGAACCTCGTCGACGGTGACCTCGGCGGTGGCGGTAACGCACTGCATCAACAACTCGTGTTCCGGCCCGCACGCGGCTGGTTCCGTTACGCAACCCCAATCAAGGGGTTGTACCTGTGCTCAGCGTCGGCCCACCCGGGCGGCGCCGTGCACGGGATGGGCGGGCGCAACTGCGCGCGTCGGATCCTGAAATTACGTTCAATCCCTGGGAGGGGCTAATGAAGTTCGGTATTCGGAAGCTGGGAACGATCTCGATCGCATTGCTGGTCGCCATCACTACGTTGACGGCCTGCGGCAGCGGCGGTAGCGGCGACGCTGACACACTCACAATTCAGACCGACTACGCCCACGACGAGTTCGCCGGCTCGTTGTTCGGCTTCTTCCCCAACAAGGTCACGGTCAAACCAGGGACCACGCTGAACTTCAAGCAGACCTGGACGGGTGAGCCCCACACGGTGTCGATGGGTTCACAGGTTGACGAACTGTCGAAACCGTTCAAGAAGGTGCTCGACGGCATCTTCGAGACCGGCAAGGTCACCGATGAGCCGGAGGGTTACGACAAGTTCTCAGAAGGCCTTCCGTACTTCTTCGGCGAGGAGATCGGCCAAGCCGGAGCCCAGCCCTGTTACGCGAAGACCGTTGCCGAAATGCCCCTCGACGGCAGTCCGTGTCCGGACAAGACGTTGAAGCCCTTCAAGGGCGACGAGGCGTACTACTCCAGCGGCTTCATTCCGTTCGAAGGCATCAGGGGCAACACGTTCGAACTCGCGATCGCCGACGATGCGAAGCCGGGTACCTACCTCTACTACTGCAACGTCCACGGCGCTCCGATGGGTGGCTACATCACCGTCAGCGACGACGGCGAGCAGTCCTCGCAGTCCGAGCTCAACCGTCAAGCGAAGGTGGAGGCCGATCGCACCGCAAAGGTTCTGCTTCAGACCTACAAGGACGAGAAGGCAGGCAAGAGCAAGATCAAGGGCAACCTCGCCGGCTCGGGCGACGCGCGCACCGACGAAGCCTTTGGCACCGTGAACGAGTTCACACCGCGCACCATCGAGGCCAAGGTCGGCGAGAAGGTGACGTGGACCTTCATCGGCTACCACACGATCAGCTTCAACGTGCCGCCGTACGCTCCGATCTTCACGATCGCCAAGGACGGGACCGTTGACTTCAACGCTTCGCTCGACGAACCGGCCGGTGGTTGGCCAGGGCGGACTCCACCAACACCCGACGACTACGACTACGAGAACCCGCCGCCGCCAGTCTCGATCGACGCCGGAAACTTCGACGGCAGCGGGGGCCTCAAGTCGAGCGGCACCGACTGGGTAACCGGCGACAAGTACAGCGTGACCTTCACTAAGAAAGGCACGTACCCGTACGCGTGCATTGTGCACCCGGGCATGATCGGCAAGGTCGTAGTCAAATAGCGGCGTCGAACGCGACCCCTGCGGTCGGCGCGGGCGAGGTCATTGACTCGCCCACGCCGAACCGCACGCTCCCGCTCTCGCGACGGGGACTCTTGGCGTTGCGCGCCGTCTACCTCGCATTCCTCGCGCTCTCGCTCTCGCTCATCTCCTTCGGCATCGCGGCGAAGGTCGCGTCATGGTCGCCTTCATTCCACGACCAGCTCCACATCTGGGGACTGAACACCACCACGCTCGGCCGAGTCGCGCTCCGCATCGCCGACACGTCGCACACGACGGAGTCGAACACGCAGTTCGCGCTGGACACCTTGTTCAGTCTGGTGAACATCAGCCTCGCGGTCTTCTTGTATCGCATCAAAACGGGCGACGCGGCCGCGCCGCTCTTGGGCTTCGCCCTCATGGGCACGGCGGCCGTGTTCAACCTGCAGGCGCACGCGGTGTACGAAGCATTGCCCGCGACGTTCACCGAGACTCTGATGCACGACACGTACCACGTGGTGGCGGCGCTGGCCTACACGATGGCGATGGTCGTATTCCCCGACGGACACCTCGTGCCCCGATGGCGCCGGCTCCCGCGCATCGGTATCTATCTCGTCGGCCTGCTCCTGGTGTTGTTGCTGTTGGCCGCGGTCCGGGACGCATCGCGCAGCGTCGTGCTCGTGATGCTGTTCGGCATCGGCGTGCCGATGGTGGGCGCAGCCGCACAGGCCTACCGCTATCGGCGCCCCGCGACCGAAGCCAACCGGCAGCTCTCGCGGCTGCTGCTCATGGCGCTCGGAGTCGCGGTCGCGATTGGCCTCTGGGCCCTGGTCACGGGTTTGCAGCGCTCAGCCGAACCCGCGTTCCAGGGACGCGACGTGCAAGTCCTGCCGGTGCAGCTGTACCGGGTCTTCCAACTCGCGCTATCGATCTTGCCGCTCGCCCTGTTCGCCGGCATCCTCCGGTACCGGCTGTTCGCGGTTGACAAGCTCGTAACGCGCACGATCGTTTACGGCGCGTTGGCGGGTTTTGTGACCGCGGTATACGTCGGGGTCGTCGTTGGCGTGGGCGGAATCGTCGTGGGTGGCGGCGGCGGCCGCGCCAACCTGCCGTTGTCGGTGCTGGCCACCTTCCTGGTCGCCTCCGCGTTCGAACCCGCCAAGGGCCGCATGGAAAAGCTGGCCAACCGCCTCGTCTATGGGCGGCGCGCCACGCCTTACGAGGTCTTGTCCGAGTTCTCCGTCCGCGTCGCGGAAGCGGCCGCCACTGAAGACCTGCTCGAACGTATGGCGCACGTGCTCGCCGATGGCACGGGTGCCGATCGCGCCGACGTGTGGTTAGCGGTCGACAACGAGTTGCGTCCGACAGCTACCTGGCCGCCCAACCCGCGGCACCTGGGCGCGCCCCTGCCGATCGTCGGACCGACCATCCCGTGGATCGAAAACGTGTCGAACGCGGTAGCGGTGCGCCATCAAGGCGAGCTCTTCGGCGCGCTCACCGTTACCAAGCCCGCCAATGAAGAGTTGACCGCGACCGAAGAGAACCTGATGAACGACCTCGGTCGCCAGGCCGGTCTGGCGTTGCGCAACGTTCGGCTCACGACCGAACTTCGGGCGCGCCTCGAAGAGCTCCGCGCCTCACGGCAGCGCCTGGTCGCGGCGGGCGACGAGGAGCGGCGTCGCCTCGAGCGCAACCTGCACGACGGTGCGCAGCAGGAGCTGGTGGCGGTAAAGGTGCAACTCGCGATCGCCGAAGACATGGCCGATGAACTGACCGGCGACAAGGAGCCGCTGCTCGAGTTGCTCGAACGGCTAAAGGGCCAAACAGGTGAGGCACTCGAAAACCTCCGCGACCTCGCCCGCGGCATTTACCCGCCGCTGCTCGCCGCCGAAGGACTGCGCGTCGCGCTGGCGGCCCAGGTGCGCAAAGCATCGGTCGAGATCGAACTCGAGGCCGACATCGGCCGCTACGACCAAGACCTCGAGGCCGCCGTGTACTTCTGTTGCCTCGAAGCCTTCCAGAACATCGCGAAGTACGCCGGCGAGTGCTCGGTCACCGCGACCATCGCCGAAGTCGACGGCGGCTTGGAGTTCGTAGTGCAGGACACCGGCTGCGGCTTCGATCGATCACAGGTTGCCGCCGGCATGGGCGGACGCAATATGGCCGACCGACTCGAGGCCCTTGACGGGAATCTGGAGATCGAATCGGCGCCCGGCCAAGGGACGCGCGTTCGGGGATGGATACCGCTCGTTGCGAGCGCTCCTTCTACCGCCGAGAGCTAACTGGCAACACCCATCGCGCGACGGCGGGCTCGACCCGCGAGCACGACTGCGCCCGCGGCGCCGGCGGCGGCGGTCGCGAGCGCGATGCCACCGACATACGCGCCGCGTCGGCCCGACAGCAACGAGCGAACCGCGCTGCGCTCACCGGCCGCTTCGAGGTGTGCCAGTACGCCCGCTAGCGCGCCGGGCGCAGGCTCGAGCACGTCGGTGCGAAGCGTGTGCAGACCACGCAGCAACCGGCGGTATTGCACGAGTTCGGCCTGGCAGCGAATGCACGTGTCGACGTGGACGCGCACGTCGCGAGGAGCTGTCTCGACGCCTTCGGCGTAGTCCGAGAGCATCGCGGCAATCTCGTCGCAGTTCGGGGAAGTAGTGGCGGTGTCAGACGGCATGGGCCTGGTCCTCTCCTCGCAGCGGGTACAGCGTCTCGCGAAGCTTGCGACGGGCGCGGTGCAACCGAACCTTCGCGTTCGCTTCGGAGATACCCAACTCGGCCGCGATGGCCTCGTGGGGCAGGTCGTAGACATCACGGAGCACGACAACCGATCGCAGCGCGTCGGGCAGATCCTCGAGGGCGTGGGTCAGCCGGTCACGCTCGGCCAACGCCTCGTTGTGCGCTACCGGGTCGACCTCGACGCGGGTGTCTTCAATGAACGCGTCGTCGTCGAGGGTCTCGTGGCGATGACGCGACCGCTTGCTCAGCGACGTGGACGCGCAGTTGGCGACGATGCGGTATAGCCAGGTGGAGAAGGCCGCGTCTTCACGGAACTTCTTCAGTGACTTGAATGCCCGTAGGTACGCCTCTTGGACCACGTCTCTCGCATCTTCCTCGTTGCCGACAAGCCGGTACGCCAACGTGTACGCATCTGCGTGCGTCGCTCGTACCAGATCATCGAAGGCCGATCGGTCCCCCGCCTTCGCGGCGGCGACCCGTTCAGCCAGATCGGCTGTCATCGGCTTTTGGACCCGAGGGCTGTGGAAAACGTTACGGACGCCGCCTTAACGGGTCTCTTTGTGGGCCGTGTGCTTGCGATCCCATTTGCAGTACTTCTTCATCTCGATGCGTTCGCGGTCGTTGACCTTGTTCTTCACCGTGATGTAGTTGCGCCGCTTGCATTCCTCGCACGCCAGCGTGACCTTGATTCGCTTTTCATTCTTTGCCATGAGCTCTTGCCTTCTTTTTCTGCTGAGTAGCGGCGGTCGGACTCGAACCGACGACAACGCGATTATGAGCCGCGTGCTCTAACCACCTGAGCTACGCCGCCCAGATCCTTGGTTGTTGCGAGCCCTCTGTCGGAATCGAACCGACGACAACTGCCTTACCATGGCAGTGCTCTACCGACTGAGCTAAGAGGGCCTGCCCTTGCTGCTTGCCGGGCCGGAGAAGTGTAAAGCATGCCCTCTAGGCTTGTGTAAATGCGGGTGCGGCTGGCGACCTTGGCCGACGCCGAACCGATTCGGGCCATTTACAACCCTGAGGTTCTCGGCTCAACGGTCACATTCGACCTGGTTCCGCGCACGCTCGAAGCCCAGGAGCAGTGGCTCGACGAGCACTCGGGCGCACATCCAGCGGTAGTGGCCGAGGAGGACGGCGTGATCGCCGGTTACGGCTCGCTCAGCGCGTACAAGGAGCGGCCCGCCTACCGCACGTCGGTCGAGGACTCCGTCTACGTGCACCGTGACTTTCAACGGCAGCGGCGTGGGCACGCTGCTGCTGCGCTCGCTCGTCGGGCTCGCGGCCGACCACGGGTTTCACGCCATGTTCGCCCGGATCGTCGGCGGGCACGAGGCCTCGATCACCCTGCACGAGCAGTGCGGCTTCGAGACCATTGGCGTCGAGAAGGAAGTCGGCCGAAAGTTCAACCAGTGGTTGGACGTCGTGGTGATGCAGCGCCTCCTGTCGAAGGCCGACGGGCTACGCACGCCCTTCGGCGACGAGGCGGGTTAGGGCCGAGCCGGCGAAGTCATCCGCGAGGCCCGGTGCGGGGATGCGCCCTTCACGGGCCGCGGTCACGTGTGCGCAAGAGGTGATGAGCGCCATGTGGGTGAAGGCCTGCGGGAAATTGCCGAGCGCCTCCCCCGTGGCGGCGTCGGACTCCTCGGCGAACAGCCCGACGTCGTTGGACAAACCGATCAACTTCTCCAGCAACTCCTCGGCGTCGTGCAGCTTGCCTTGGTGGGTGAGCACGTCGGCAAGCCAGAACGAACACAGCAAGAAGACGCCCTCGCCGCCGTGCAGCCCGTCGTCGGCCTTGTAGCGCAGCAACAGCCCACGCTCCGATAGTTGGGCGCGGACACGCTCGACGGTCGCGACGACCGCCGGGTCGTTGGCGGGCAGCAGGCCCATTGCCGGCACCAACAAGGTGGCGGCGTCGGCCTCTGCCTCGAAGACGTCGGACCCGCTGGCCTGGGGGAACCAGCCACGGCGTTTGGCGAGATCGAGCAGGTGGGCTCTCGTCGCGTCGCGCTCGTCGACCCACCGCTCGACGTCGCCTTCGAGCTGACCGGCGTGTGCGAGTTCAACGGCGCGGTCAAGCGCGACCCAGCAGTGCAGCGTGCTGTGCACGAACTGCCGCGGATCAGCACGGATCTCCCAGATCCCGTGATCGGGGTCGCGCCAGCGGACCGCCGCAACATCGACGAGCGCCGCGAGGTACTGGCGGTTGCGCCGCGACAGCGTCCCGCCACCGCGGACATACAGCCACGCCGCCTCGACGATCTGGCCGTAGCTGTCGTGCTGGGTCTGTTTCGCCGCGCCGTTGCCGATGCGCACGGGCGCCGAATCGCGATGACCGCGAAAGTGGTCGAGCGTCATCTCGGGCAGGTCGGGTTCGCCGTCGATGCCGTACATGATCTGCAACCGATCCGGTCGTCCCTGGCCGACGCGCTTCGAGCCACGCCTTGAACGCGTCGGCCTCGGCGCGGTAGCCGAGGACGCGCAGCGAGATAAGCGTGACTGTCGCGTCGCGAATCCACGTGTAGCGGTAGTCCCAGTTCCGGCTGCCGCCGATTGCTTCGGGCAACGAGGTGGTGGGCGCGGCCACGACCGCGCCGCTCGGCGCGTAGATCAACGCCTTGAGCGCCAACGCGCTGCGACGCACGACGTCTTCGTACGCGCCACGATAGCTGCACTCGGACAACCAGGCGCGCCAGAAACTGATCGTCGTGACGAGTTGGTGGGCGGCGTCGTGGGCATCAACGTCGGTCGACACTTCGAGCGTGGCTCCGTCGATCCGCAACCACATCGACTCGCCCGCCGAGAGCGCGACGGTCGCGGCGAAGTCTTCGCCAGGAGCGGGGCGTAGTCAGGACGCGTCGCGACGTCGAGATGCACTTCGACTCCACCCGACAAGCACCGAAGGCGCCGCAAGATGCACGCGCCGGTCGACACCTTCGCCGGGTTGTCGTGGTCGAACGCCGCCACGGGCATGCAGTCGGTGATCTCGAGATCGCCGTCGTCGCATGACAGCACCGTCGTGAGCACGTTGGTGTCCTGCACGTACATCCGGCTGGAGGACCGTTGCTCGTCTATCCGAATCGCGCAGTGGCCGCCGTCGGGATCGAGGATGCGGGCGAACACCGACGGCGCATCGAAGCGGCCTGGGCACCACCAGTCGATCGACGCATCGCGACCGACCAACGCGACGGTGTGGCAATCGCCGATCACGGCGTAGTCGGCGATCCGTCCCACAGCCCGATGCTAGGTAGCCGTGCGCGAACCGCCGCGAACTGGGCGACGAAACCCACGCGTGATGTGGAATTCGTCGCCCAGTTCGTGTTTTCGCTAGCCCCAGCGCTGCTTGTCGTCGGGGTTGACGCCCAGGCACAGCTTGCCGATGGCTTCGTGGGCCAGCAGCGTGTTGCCGGGGTGGAACTTGCCCATCCGCACGTCGCGGAAGATCTGCTCGAGGCGGTTGGTCTTGAAGGCCGCCGCGCCGCCAGACAGATCCATCGCCCGCTCGACCACGTCATAGGCGTGGTTGACACGCGGTGAACCGGGTGCCGATGATGCGGATCGGCCAGTCCTCGTGCTCGACGCCGTTCGCCCAATCCGAGGTGTTCTGCTTGATCAGCGCCTCGCAGATGTCGAGCGACATGCGCATCTCGGCCACGTTGTGCTGCACCTCGGGGTGATACGCCATCGTGTGATCAAGGTTGGCCACCGACGTCTTCTGCGGCATCTTTGCCACGGTGATGTCGAAGGCCCGCCGAGCGGCGCCGTAGTACAGGCTCGACATGCCGAACAGCGCCCAGGCGAAGAGCGCGCCCAAGACGGCGGTCCGCCAGTCAGTCCCGTCCCACAGACAGCAGATGACGTTTTCGTCGGGACAGAACGCGCCGTCCAGGATCGTGTCGTGGCTTTGCGTCGCGCGCATGCCAAGTGTGTCCCAGGTGTTGACGATGTCGAGACCCGCGGTGTCCTTGGCGAAGAAGCCGTGGATGATCTTGGGGTTGTCGGGGTCGGAGTTGTCCTGGGCGTGGAAGCCGCCAGAGTCCAGACCGGCGACAGCGTGCCGAAGATCTTGTGACCAGTGATCTTCCAGCCACCGTCGACTCGTTCGGCCTTGGTTGTGGAGTAGACGCCGGGGAAGTCGTTGCCGGCTTCGCCGTGCAGGGCGGCGAAGATCTTGCCTTCGGCCGCCTGCTCGAGGATCCACGACAGCGACTTGTCGCCCTGCCGGAAAAGGTCGGCGGCGATGCCCGTCCAGTACACGTGCATGTTGACCGCGAGCGCGGTGGCGGGCGCGACGTAGCCGAGCTTCGCCGCCAGCTCGCAGTACTGGTCGAGGCCGAGCCCCGAGCCACCGAACTCTTCGGGAACGGCGCACCTTGAGATAGCCGCTCGCTTGCAGTTCCTCGAAGTCCTCGTCGAAGAATCGTGTTCTCGCGGTCGTAGACAGGTGCCCGCTCGTCGAACCGGGCGAGCATCTCGTCTGTCAACAGGGCCGCGCTGAATAGAAGTCATAGTCATGCTGGTTCCCTCCTCTTAGGGATTACTGCCTGAGTTGTCGGCGCCGAGGCGCCGCTGGTTACACGCTGGGCGTGTACTGACTCACTTCAGTGATCACATCGGCGGGGACGCCATTGCGCCGGGCGGCCTCGAGAATCGCCTCGGCGTTTGGTGCCTCGTACAGGCAATAGGTCTTCTTCTTGTCGGCCGACAGGAACGAATACACCCACCGCACCCCTGCATCGTCGTTGATCAGCTTGATGCCGGCGTCGTCGATATCAGCCTCGTCGAGTAGCTCGGCAAAGTTGCGTTCGATCACGTACATCGGCATGAACGCAGCGTACGCCTGACGATTGGCCGTCGTCATGACCAGATCTGCCCTTTTATGCCCGACCAGCAGGCAGAAGGCGCTCGAAGGCGCGATAGTCAGATCTGACTATGGCGACTTCGACGGCGACGATCCTGTTTACCGACGTCGAAGCGTCAACCAGCTGCGGACACGGGTCGGCGAGGCCGCGGCCGACAAACTGTTCGTCGACCTGCGAGCGGCGCCTGACCTCCCTCGTCGAACGGCGACTGGGCCGAGTGGTCAAAACCGCCGGCGACGGCGTTATGGCGGCCTTCGAGTCGGCCTCGGAGGCGATCGTCGCCGCGATCGACATTCAGCGTGCCGTCGAGCGGCGCGACGACGGACTGCGGGTACGGGTCGGAATCGCCTCGGGTGACGTCAGCTGGGAAGGCACCGACTGCTTCGGCCTCCCCGTGGTCACGGCGGCGCGGCTCCAGGACCACGCCTCTGGCGGCCAGATTCTCGTGAGCCAGATCGTCCGGCTGCTCGCCGGGGAGCGCTCGGGAGCAACGTTCGAGTCATTCGGCGCGCTGGAGCTGAAAGGCCTGAGCGAGCCGGTCGAGGCGTTCGCCGTCGCATGGACGCCCGCCGCCGAGGACGTGGGAATCCAGTCGGTGCCCTTGCCGGCGATGCTGGGCACTCCGACGGCGCTGCCGTTCGTGAGCCGCCACAGAAGAGTGGAAGACGCTGGCCGACGCGATGGGCGGCGGTGCGCGCGGGCGAAGGTCGCCGGGTGACGCTGATCGGGGGCGAGGCCGGCGGCGGCAAGTCGCGGTTGGCCGCCGAGTTCGCGCGGTCGTGCTTCGAGGAAGGCGCAGCCGTCCTCTTCGGCGGCTGCGACGCCGAACTGGTCGTGCCCTACCAACCCTGGGTCCAGGTGCTCGAACACTTGCTTCGCACCCTCCCACCGGACGACCTCGACCCCGACGTCACCACGGACCTCGCGGTCGCTCGCGCCGCTGCTGCCGTCGCTCGAACGACGCCCGGCGCCGCCCGTACCGGTCACGGTCGACGCCGACAGCGAGCGGTATCGACTGTTCGCCGCCGTCGACGCGGTGTTCGCAGAAGCGAGCCGGCGCTGGCCGCTCGTCATCATCCTCGACGACCTTCACTGGGGCAGCGCGCAGACTTGGGCCCTGCTGGCCCACATCGCCCGCGGAAGCTCCATGTCGCGCACGTTCGTAATCGGGACGTTCCGCGACGTCGGCGAGGACCTCAACGACCCGCTCTCGTCGGCGCTCGCCGACTTCCGACGCGTCGACACCGCGACGCGGATCCGGCTCGACGGCTTTGACACCGCCGACGTCGCCGCACTCGTCGCCAAGACCGCCGGTCACGACCTCGACGGCCCGCTCCAACAGTTGGTAAGTCGAGGTAACCGCCCGCACGCTCGGCAATGCGTTCTTTGTGGGCGAGATGTGGCACCACCTGGTCGAGACCGGCGGCGTCGAAAACGTCGCCGGTCGCTGGGTGGTCGCGCGGCAACCCCGAAAAGTCAGGCGTGCCCGACAGCGTCCGCGAGGTCGTGACCGAGCGCCTTGCCCGGTTGCAGTTCAGCACGCGCCGCCTCGCCGAACTCGTCGCGGTCGCCGGCCAACAGGTCGAGTTGCGCGTCGTGCGCATGGCCGCTGACCTTCCGCAACAGGAGATCGACGCTGGGCTCGACGCCTTGGCAACAGCGGGGCTGCTCGAAGCGGTGACGCGACCGCTGTTGGCGTATCAGTTCACGCACGCGCTCGTGCGCGACACGGTCGAAGCCGGCGTGCCGGCGGCGGCGCGGGCCCAGATGCATCTTTCGGTTGCTGAGGCACTCGAAGCTGTACATGTGGGCGATGCGAGGCCAGCGCTCGCTGAATTGGCCAGGCACTACAGCGAGGCCGCGGGCCTGGGCGTCGCCGCCAAGGCCGTGTACTACTGCCGACGCGCCGCCGAGCAGGCGACGGCCGCGGTGGCCTACGAAGAAGCGTTGAACCACCTCCGCCGGGCGCTCGAGCTCACGCCGGCCGGAAGCGCCGCGCGCGCCGAGCTACTGATTGCGCTGGGCGACGCGACAGTTCACCTCAGCGAATTTGAGGCCGCGGCGAGCCTTTTCGAGGAAGCGTTCCACCTCGCCCGAGAGCACGGCTCGACGCGCTTGGCCGGCGAAGCCGCGATCGGCTTCGCCGATGCTCTCCACGTTCCCGGACTGCCGGGCGGACCCGCGGTCGTGATGGTCAGCGAGGCGATCGGTTTAGTGGGCGACGACGGAAGCGCGTTGCGTGCCCAGCTCGAAGGACTCTTGGCGCTCGCGCTGTTGCACGCCGGTCGCATAGACGAGGCGCGCGCGGCGCGCGACCGCGCCCTGACGTTGTGTCGTCCGCACGACAACGCCACCTGGAGCAGGGCGATTCAGGCGGCGATGATCAGCGAGGACGACCCGGAACGGCTCATCGAGTGGGCCGTGGAAGCCGAGCGCGTTGCCGATCTGTCGGGCGACATGTGGAGCGTCGCCTACGCGACGACGAGCTACATGCGCGGCCTCGTCGCACTTGGCCGACTGGACGAGATGGCACCGATCCTCGAGCGTCACTCGCAGGTCGCGCAACGCATCTGGCTCCTCACCGGTCTGATCGAAGAATGGTGTTACCGGTTCATCGTGGCCCTGGCGCGGGGTGACTTCGTCGCCGCCGAAGCGGCGATTGAGCACTCGTTCGAGATCGCCGGCAATCACCCTTCGGCGCCAGGCATGTACGGACTACAGATGTTCGCGCTGCGACGCGAGCAAGGCCGTCTGGGCGAGGCCGCTCCGGTGCTGGAACTCGCGGCGAAGCAAGCCGACAGCGGTGGCGTTTGGCGACCCGGGCTGGCGATGTTGTACGCCGAGCTCAACCGCCTCGACGAGGCCCGCCAAGAATTCGAACGACTGGCGGCAGACGAGTTTGGGGTTATCGCCCGAGACTCGTTGTGGCCGGCCACCGGGTGCTTCATGGCTGAGGTGTGCATCGCGCTGGAGGATCGCGAGCGCGCCACCATCCTCTACCGCGACCTCGAGCGCTTCCGCGAGCAAAACCTCATGGTCGCGATGACGGCGTGTCTGGGTCCGGCCGATCGCGTTTTGGGGGGCTTGGCGGCGGTGCTCGGTCGCCACGAGGATGCCGACGCCCACTTCCGCGCGGGCGTCACGGTGGCGGAACGGAGCAACTCACCCGTTTGGCTGGCGCGCATCCAATACGACTGGGCGCGCCAGCTGACCAAGCGCGGCCTTTCGGCAGACGCGACTGCGTTGGCCGACAGTGCGCTCGAGATCGCCGAACGGTTTGGGATGGAACGACTGGCCGAGCAGTGCCGCGAGATTCCTCGCCGGCCGGTGCTCACGGCCGTGCCGTCGTTCCCCGACGGCCTCTCGGCGCGCGAGGTCGAGGTGCTCCGCGCGATAGCCGAGGGTTGTTCCAACCGCGAGATCGGTGAGCGACTCACGATCAGCGCCAACACCGCGGCCAACCACGTGCGGGCGATCCTGCAAAAGACCGACTGCGCCAATCGCGCCGAAGCCGCCGCCTACGCGGCGCGTCACGACCTGTTGTAGCCCCGCAACCGAACTGGACGACGAATTCCCCCTCGGAGGTGGATTTCGTCGCCCAGTTCGTGCGTTTCTGGTGGGCCGTGAAGGATTTGAACCTCCGTAGGCTGAGCCGGCAGATTTACAGTCTGCTCCCTTTGGCCACTCGGGCAACGACCCTGGAAGCCACGAGGATAGCTTGAGGGCATGCCGAGCTTCGATGTCGTGTCCGAGGTGGACATGCAGGAAATCCGCAACGCCGTTGACCAAGCGCAACGCGAAGTCAGCACGCGCTTCGACTTCAAGGACACCGGATCCACCATTGAACTGACCACTGATGCCATCAACCTCGCGTCCTCGACCGAGGACCGCATCAAGGCGGTCGCCCAAGTGCTCGAGGAGAAGTTGGTCAAACGGTCCGTGTCGCTGAAGGCGCTGGACTATCAGAAGATCGAGGAAGCGTCGAAGGGTACGGCGCGTCAGACCGTCAAGCTCGTGGCCGGTATCTCCTCGGACAAGGCCAAGCAGGTCAACTCGACGATCAAGGCCTTGAACCTCAAGGGCGTGTCGAGCCAGACGCAAGGCGACCAGGTCCGCGTGACCGGCAAGAAACGCGACGACCTGCAAGCAGTGATCGCGGCGCTAAAGGAAGCCGACCTCGGCATCCCGCTGCAGTTCAACAACTTCCGCGACTAGCGCGGCGCGTTACCGAACGCCGAGGACGTCGCGCAACCCCAGCGGCGTGAGCGGACGGTCGATGCGGCGCGCCAGTTCGCCCGCGGCGGCGACACGGCTGCGCTCGAACTCCGCGACCTGCGCGCGGCGCGTCCAGTTGACACGACCCGACGCGACCGCGGCTTCGACTTCGGCGAGGCGAACCGCGCCTCCCGTGGGGTTGGCCGAGCTGGCCCACGCGAGCTGCGCGCGCGGCGGAGTGGCGGGCTCGACCTGCACGTCGTTCACTGCCTCCGTGAGCACGCTGGGCGCGACCGCCGGTGCTGCCGCGACGCCACGAGCCGACAGCAGCGACGGGACCGCTTGCAATGCTTGGGCGACCCATTGGTCGAGGTACGGCTTCGGATTCACCGGACCCTTGCCCTTGGGATGAATTTCGAAATGCACGTGCGCGGCGCCGCCGGCGGCGTTGCCGGTGTTGCCGACGAAGCCGACGATGTCACCGACCTTCACTCTCTGGCCAGGCCGGACATTCGAGTAGCCCGCGAGATGCGCGAGATAGACCTCATGGCCCTCGACGGTGCGAACGTAGACCGCGGTGCCACCGGCACCACCGGCGCTGTGACGCACGACGCCATCAACCGGCGCGCGCGACGGGAGTTCCCATTGGCGCGAAGAGGTCAGTGCCCTCGTGCAGGTGGAAAACGGGCGTGAAGCGAGCGTTGAGCCAGTCGTCGGTGAAGTTGGTGAGGCCGGCAATCGGAAAACGGCCGAAGCCCACGATGGCGGCGTCGGTCTTGCTCATGCCACTGGCGATCAGAGGCTGTAGCGCGGCGAGCAGCGAATTGGTGTTGTTGGCGCGGCTGCGCTTGACCGAGGAAATGATCTTCCGATAGGCCGGCGGAACGACACCCTTCGTCGAGCCTGGATCGTCGCCCCCTCCGCCAACCAGCGCGGGCTGGGCGGCGGCCTTGGCCGTGGTCGTGGTCGTTGGTCCGACCGGTGCCGCGGTGGTCGTGGGCGTCGGCGTGAACAGCTGCGCGGACGCGCCGGTGGAGACAGCCACGCTGCCAACCAGCACAACGAAGGCAATTGCTAGCCCCGTGCGCGTCCAAGAGCCCCTGCTCGTACGCATGATCGGCCGCTTAGCTTAATGACGGCGCTCCCGAAGCGGTAGGCACCGCCGGTTTTTGCGGCGATTTCAGGCTATTCGCGCCAGTCACCAGCGCGGAGTCGGGCGACGCGGTCCTCGGTCGGGGGATGCGTTCGGAACCAGTTCCCGGCCCTGATCTTGCGTCCGGTCAGCGGGTTGATGATGAAAAGAGTGGCCTGCGCGGGCGACACGTCCATCGGCACGCGGGCGGCGGCGACTTCGAGCTTGCCGAGCGCGCGGGCCAGGGGTTCGCCGTCGCCGATCAGCCGGGCGCCCGACCGGTCGGCCTCGAATTCACGGCTACGCGTGATGGCCATCTGGATCAGCATGCCGGCGATCGGGGCGAGGATCAGCAACGCCAGGCCGATGATGGGATTGGGCGCATCGTCGTCGTCGCCACCACCAAAGAAAGCGCGAAGCGGGTGATGAACATGATGCCGGTGGCGATCGCCGCGGCGACCGAACCGATCAGGATGTCGCGGTTGCCGACGTGGCTGATCTCATGCGCGAGCACGCCGCGCAACTCGTCCCAGTCGCACACTTGAAGGATGCCTTGGGTCACCGCGACCGCGGCGTGCTGCGGATTGCGGCCGGTGGCGAACGCGTTGGGCTGCATGTCGGGCGAGACGTAGAGCTTGGGCATGGGCATGCCCGCCTTCTGCGTGAGCTCGCGCACGATGCGGAAATACTCGGGCATCGCCGCCTCGTCGGCCGGCACGGCGCGTGCGGCGCGGATGGCGAGCTTGTCGGAGAACCAGTACGAACCGCCGCAGAACGCGATGCCGAGAAAGAGCCCGAGGGTCGCACCGCTCGAGCCACCAACGAGTTGGCCGACCATCACCAAGAAGAAGCCGAGGCCCGCGAGCAGCACGTAGGTCTTTATCGTGTTCTTGCTCATGTCGCGACGGTAGCGCCGAGTTCTGGTGGTTCGATCGCGGGACGCTGCGGGTTAGCTGAGAGTCCCGTGGTGAAGCCAGTGAATCATCGCCGGTTCCGCGAGCGCGCTGAGGCGCTTGTCGTATCGAGGCATCTCGTCTTCGGAGACGATGTCGCGCCACTGCCCGGTGGTGCCTTTGTGGAAGAAGTCCGACGTGCTCTTCCAAAATGTCTGATCCGCATTGGGGGCGACCTTCTCGGCGTTCGTTTTCATCGCCTCAAACGCAGCCAACGGAGCGAGTTCTTCGAGTCGCTGCCGTGACCGTTCCAGCCCAAGCCGCTCCGCCAGATAACTCATCTGCCCGACCAGGTCGGCCTGCAAGTCGCCGTAGTGCAGCAGCACAACATTCGGATCGTCGCGACGTTCCCAGAAGCCGTGCAGGTGATGCACGAGACCCATCAGACCCGGCAACTCCGTTTCGTCGTCGGACTCGACCCACTTCCAGAACGCGTCGACCGGTGACTCGTCGGGCGATGGCAGGTCAGGCGGATCCATGCCGACGAGGTCGTCGAGCCCGACTGCGGCCGCCCGTTCGGTGATGAAGGCGCCGAAGTCGACGTTGGCGATGTGGTGCGCCATCGACACGGCGACGTCGCGGGGGTCACGGCCGACCGAGATATAGGTCACCCGGTCGTCATGCGGAAGCAGATCGTAAGGCAGATGCGATTTGATGAACCGACGATGCGTTTGTGCGTCGACCTCGGCGACCACGTCGGCCAGCGGACGCGTGTTCATGTCGAGCCAAGGCGAGAGGTGCGCCATGGGCGCCGGAAGATCCGGAGTGTCGAAAATCAGCAACGCCGTAATCATCTGGGTCCACGTCGTTCCACACTTGGCCGGCGTGCTGATGATGATGTCGCCGTCGCGGAACGCGAACCCGTCCCAACGCGCGCTGTCGTATAGGACGTTGTTGACCCGCGTCGCCATAGTGCCCCCTGTGCTAGCCGTAGTAGCCCGAGTGTAAGTAGACGCAGGGCACGCCGCACGAGCGCAGCATCATCACGTTTCGGGGGTCGTCCTCGAACCCGAGTACCAGGTCGACGCCGCGTTCGCGCAACTCGTAGATCGAGTATCGCTTGAAGTCTTCCGAGTCGTTGTAGTCACCGTGGTCGCGGATGATCAGCAGATCCCACCGCAGGTGGTAGCGATCCAGCCAGCCCACGGTTTGTGCCTGCACGCGCAGCGGACGCGCCGTGAGCAACACGATGTGCAGTGACTCGTCGAGAAGCAGAAGGAGCCGACCGACCTCTTCGATCAGCGGGTCCTCGCCGCACGCTTCGAAGAACGCGCGCCAGTCGCGGCGCGGCCCTTCGAGGTAGTGCTGGCGTCCCACCGCGTCCGAGAGCACGCCGTCAAGGTCGAACATGACCGCCGGGCCCGGCTCGACCGGTCCGTCGCGCCACTTCCAGTTTGGGGGTGTTGCGGGTGTCGCGGTCACTCCTCGGTCGGCGAACTCGCGGCGCGCCGGGCGATCTCTTCGACGACGCTGGCGTCGGCGAGCGTCGTCGTGTCGCCCAGCGCCCGGCCCTCGGCGACGTCCTTGAGCAGGCGACGCATGATCTTGCCCGAGCGCGTCTTCGGCAGGTCGTCGGTGAAAATAATCGTCTTGGGTTTGGCGATCGGTCCGATCTTGGTGGCCACGTGGTCGCGCAGCATTTGGCCGTGCGCTTCGTCGCCGAGGTTCCCGGTGCGCAGCGTGACGTAAGCGATGATCGCCTGGCCGGTCGTGGCGTCGTTGGCGCCGACAACGGCGGCTTCGGCGACGCTGTGGTGGTCCACCAGTGCGGACTCGACCTCCGTGGTCGAGACGCGGTGGCCCGACACGTTCATGACGTCGTCGACGCGGCCCAGCAACCAGAGGTAGCCCTCGTCGTCGAGCTTGGCGCCGTCGCCGGCGAAATACCTACCTTCGAACCGCGACCAGTAGGTCTCCTTGTAGCGCTCGGGGTCGCCCCAGATGCCACGGAGCATCGCCGGCCACGGCTCAGTCAGCGTGAGATACCCGCCGCCGATCGTGACCGGCACTTCCTTGTCGTCGACGAGTTCGGCAACGACGCCCGGCAACGGAAAGGTGGCCGACCCCGGCTTCAGAGTGGTGAGCCCCGGCAGCGGCGAGATCATGATGGCGCCGGTCTCGGTCTGCCACCACGTGTCGACCACGGGGCAGCGACCACCGCCGATCGTGTTCCAGTACCAGATCCACGCTTCGGGGTTGATGGGCTCGCCGACCGAGCCCAAGAGGCGCAGCGTCGACAGGTCGTGGCCGTCGGGATACTGCGTGCCCCACTTCATGAACGTGCGGATCGCCGTGGGCGCGCAGTAGAGAATCGAGACGCGGTATTTCTCGACGATCGACCACCACCGGTCCTTGTCGGGGAAGTCGGGCGTGCCCTCGTACATCACCGAGGTCGCGCCGTTGGTAAGGGGGCCGTACACGATGTAGCTGTGACCGGTGACCCAGCCGATGTCGGCGGCACACCAGTAAATGTCTTCCTCGGCGTGCAGGTCGAACACGTACTTGTGCGTGAACGCGACCTGCGTCAGGTAGCCACCGGTCGTGTGCATGATGCCTTTGGGCTTGGCCGTGGTGCCTGATGTGTAGAGCAGGTAGAGCAAGTCCTCTGAGTCCATGCGCTCGGGTTCGCAGTGCGCCTCCAGCGACGGATCGTCCATCAGGTCGTGCCACCAATGGTCACGGCTATCGGTCCATTCGACATCCTGACCGGTGCGGCGCACGACCACGACGTGCTCGATCGTGGGCGTCTCTTTTACTGCCAGGTCGGCGTTGACCTTCAAACCGCTCGCCGCGCCCCGGCGATAACCGCCGTCGGCGGTGATGAGCACCTTCGCTTCGGCGTCGTTGATGCGATCGCGCAACGCTTCGGAGGAGAAGCCGCCGAAGACCACCGAGTGCGCGGCGCCGATGCGCGTGCACGCCAACATGGCCACGGGAAGCTCGGGAATCATCGGCATGTAGATGTTCACGCGGTCGCCTCGCCGCACGCCCAAGTTCTTCAAGACGTTGGCGAAGCGCTCGACCTGATCGAGCATGTCGGCATAGGTGATGGTGCGCGTGTCGCCCGGTTCGCCCTCCCAGTGATACGCAACCTTGTCACCCTTGCCGGCCGCGACATGACGGTCGAGGGCGTTCACGCTGACATTCAGTGTGCCGCCGATAAACCACTTCGCGAACGGCAGGTTCCATTCACACACCGTCGTCCACTTGTCGTACCAGTCGAGCGCCTCGGCCTGCTTGGCCCAGAACGCCTCGCGGTCCTTGACGGCGTCGTCGTACATCGCCGCATCGCTCACCAGCGCCTTCTTGGCGAACTCAGGGGGTGGCGGGAAGGTGCGGTCCTCGGCGAACAGTGCCTCGATCGCGGCGTCAGAGTCAGCCATGCCTCACCTTACGCGTCGGCGATTAGCGCGAGGGTGGGGACGCCTTCTTCGTCGCCGCCGCCTTCTTGGCCGGCGCGCGTTTCGCCGGCTCCGACGGCGGTGGCGCGAAACCGATCGGTCGCTCAGATGCCCCGACTGGAGCTTGCCGCCAGTGGTAGCGGAAGATCAACAGCGCGACGATGGCGAACGCCGCGTTCGCTCCGAGCATGCGTAGAGCCTCGGCGATCGAGTCGACGCCGAAGGTATCGGGTGCAATCGCTTGGCATATGGCGAACGCCACGATGCCCGTCGTGACGACCGCCGCGAGCATGGCGACGAACGCGACGGCGTAGACGTAGCGGGCGAACACGGTTGCGCCGGGTCCCGACGAGCTCTTCGCGAGCCGCTGCAGCGGCGGGAAATGGAACCGATGCACGGCCACGGCCAACACGCCGAAGATGAGACCGAGCACGATCATCGACACGTCATCGTCGTGATTTGCGTTGAAATTGCCGCGGCTCTCGGAGATCACTTCGTCGTAGTTGGGGATCGTCGTGGCGGGTTCGAATTCGCTCGGAATAGGCGCGTAGTCACCCTGCGAAGTGTCGATCGAGCCCTCTTCCGAGTACGCGAACCAACCGCCGCCGGAGCTGCTGTCGGTGAGGTTCGCCAGGCCGGTGCTCACGGCGAAGGTGGCGCCGAGCACGAACAGGACCGCTACGAAACTGGCGATCGAGAGGTAGAGCGCGGTTGGCCGCTCCCGGTCGGGGTCGGGCTCGGATCGGCCTGAAAACAGGGCAATGAGAAGCACTGCAACAACCAGCAATGGCAGGAATCCCACGAATCCGAAGATCATGTGATCACGGTACCCACTCCGCGACGACAAAGCCGCCAGGTCCGGTGGGGTCGGTGAGCGCGGCGGCCTCGTTGACGCGGCTGCGCGCCGCGAGCGCTTCGAGGTCGCCGATCGCGGCGCGTTCGGTCCACGTTGTCCGGGCTTGCGCGACGAGCCCGTCGATCCCGTAACCGCGCAGCCACTCCGCCTGCGGTGTCAGCCGGTCAGGGCGGAGCTGGTCGAACGCGACGTCGCAGGTGATGTCCTGCTCGCCAGGGTTGCGCAGCGGATCGTTTCCGGTGCCGTGGTCGCGATAGGTCCGCAACCAATCGCGCCACGGACGCTCGGCCAGCTCGGCGGTGGTACGCGTGCCGTAGTCGAACAGCGCGAGGCGCGACCGGGCAAACACGTCGCGCGCCCGCGCGACCCACTCGATCGCGCCCGTGTGCCACGGCACGCGCGTGACCGTCGGGCGCGTCGAGGTGGTCGAACCCCGCGACCGGGCGGCCCGGGACGAATTCGCCCTCGTGCACCAGCAGTTCGACCCAGGTGCCGGCGACGCGCTCGAGCACCTTGAACGCCAAGTTGTCCAACAGTTCGTTCGCGATAATGACGCCGACGTTGCCCAACACCCCCGCGTCCGGCAGGTCCTCGAGTACCTCATGCGACGCGGCCGCCTCGGCGCACGCGGGCGCGGCCCGCTCGACGATCACGTACCGCATGACGTCGGCGCAACGCGGCTCGGCGCGTGCGACGGCGCTCGCGAGAGCCCCGCGTCCACCGCCGGCTTCGATGACCGGGAACGGATCAGGGCGATCAAACTCATCCCACCACGCGTCCAGCGCACGCGCCACGACCGCGCCGAAGAGCGGACCGATCTCCGGGCTCGTGAGGAAGTCGGCACCGCGCCGACCAGGACCCGCACCGCCCGAGTAAAACCCCGCCGGCCCGTACAACGCGTCCTCCATGAACACGTCGAATCCGATCGCCTCAGTCATGTACTTCTGGCTTCTTGAGATGTTGAGAAACGGTCTTCGTTTCTCAACATCTCAAGAAGGGATTTTAGAGGCGGGCGAGGACGGTGACGTCGGCGAGATCGGCGAACAGCGACGGGTAGACGCCGACGGCGATCGTGACAATCACGGTGATGGCGAGTGCGGCCGCGAGAGCGGGCGGTACGCGGATCGGGGTGACATCGCCGTCGGGCACCGGGCTCATCCACATCTCCTTCGGGACCGATGCGTAATAGAACAGCGCGATCACCGAGTTCACGCCGGCTATCACCGCGAGGGCGACCGCCGGACCGGTCCCGGCGTCGAGCGTTGCGCTGAACATGAACAGCTTCGCGAACCAGCCACCGAGCGGCGGGATACCGGCGAGGCTGAACATGAACGCCGACATCAACAGCGTGAGGCCGGGCGCATATGTGAAGAGTCCGCCGTAGCTCGAGATCTCGCCGGACTTGGTCTTGCGGGCGACGGCAATCACCACCGCGAACGCGCCCAGGTTCATGGCGGCATAGATGAGCAGGTACACAACGCTCGCTTTTTGCGCCGTGATCAACGACGAGGCACTCTCCCCCGCGACCGCGAACGGTACGAGGATGTAGCCGGCCTGCGCGATGGAGCTGTACGCCAGCATCCGCACGATGTTGGTCTGACGAAGTGCGATCAGGTTGCCGCCGGTCATCGTGACCGCGGCCAGCACCCAGCACAGCGGCCCCCACACCTCGTTGTTACCGAGGAAGCCGACGTAGAGGATCTCGATGAGCGCCACGAAGCCCGCGGTCTTGCTCGCCACCGACAAGAAGGCGGTGACGGGCGTGGGCGCGCCTTCATATGTGTCGGGCGCCCAGAAGTGGAAGGGCACGGCGGAGACCTTGAACGCGAAGCCGATGATGATCATCAGCAATGCCACGGTGATGAGGCCCGGCGTCTCGCCGAACTGCGAGAGGTAGGCACCGATGTCGGCCAGCACGGTGGTGCCGGTGTAGCCGAACACCAGCGACATGCCGTAGAGCATGATCGCCGAGGACAGCACGCCCAGCAGGTAGTACTTCAGCGCGGCCTCGTTGCTCTTGAGGTCGCGCTTGCGCCACCCGGCGAGCATGTACGCCGGGATCGACAACATCTCGAGCGCCACGAAGATCGAGATGAGGTCGCGCGCCGATGCCATGACGGTCATGCCGAGGATCGACGACAACAGCAAGAAGCTGTATTCGCCTTCGTAGTAGTCGCCGTCGGCCACGTAGTTCGTCGACATCAAGAGCACGACGTAACCGGTGACGATGAAGAGGCCTTTGAACACCAGCGAGAAATGGTCCACGACGTACGCGCCGCCGAACATCGTGCGCTCGCTGCCGTCGACCGCGAGCGTGATGATGGGAATAAGCGCGCCGAGGACGCCCACCCCGGCGAGGTTGGTGACGATGACCTTGCGGTCTTCGGGCACCACGAGATCGGCTAGCAGGACAAGCACGAGCACACCGGTGAGAATGATCTCGGGCGCGAACGCGTGATAGTCGATGACGGGCTGGATGAACCCAGCGGCCGCGAACATTCCTTAGTGGCCGATCGCCGCGAGCGAGTCGGTGATCTGTCGCACCGCGCCATCCGTCACGTCGAACATGAGCGCGGGGAATACACCCAACACGACGATCAGGATCAGGATCGGGGTCCAGGACAGCCACTCCGGTCCGTGCACGTCGTGAATGTGCGCATCGGCGAACTCTTCCTTCGGCTCACCGAACGCGACGCGCTGGAACATCCACAACAGGTAACCGGCGGCCAGAACGGTGCCGATCGCGGCCACGACCATGTAGACGCGGAACGTCACCTCCGACAGCCCGTCGGCGGGACTGAACGCCGAGAGAATGGCGGGGAATTCACCCCAGAACCCGGCGAGGCCGGGCAGTCCGAGCGACGCCATGGCGCAGAAACCCAGGATCCATCCAAGCTTGGGTGCCTGTACGAGCAAGCCACCGAGCCGGTCGATTTCGCGGGTGCCGTAGCGCTCGCCGATCGACCCAGCGAGGAAGAAGAGCATGCCGGTGATGAGGCCGTGGGCGACCATGCCGAACATCGCCGCGTTGATCCCGAAGTCGGTGAGCGTGGCGATGCCGAGCATCACGAAGCCCATGTGCGCGACCGACGAGAACGCGATGAGTCGCTTCAGGTCCTTTTGCGCCAGACAGCCGAGCGCGCCGTAGATGATGCCGATCACGGCCAACAGCCCGATCCATGGCGCCCACGTGTGCGCGGCGTCGGGAAGCACGGGCAGCGCGATGCGCACGAAGCCGTACGTTCCGAGCTTCAGCATGATCGCCGCCAGCAGGACCGAGCCCACCGTGGGGGCTTCGGTGTGGGCGTCGGGCAGCCACGTGTGGAACGGGAACATCGGCACCTTGATGGCGAAACCCATGAAGAGCGCAGCGAAGATCCAGACCTGCGTGTTGTGCGGCAACATCCCGTTCGCCTGTTCGATCAACGTCGGGATGTCGAAGGTGTTACCCGCCCGGAAATACAAGGCCAGGAACCCGAGGATCATCAACGCGGAGCCGAACAGCGTGAACAGGAAGAACTTGATCGACGCGTACTGCCGGTTGGTACCACCCCAGACACCGATCATGAAGTACATCGGCAGGAGGACCAACTCGAAGAAGACGAAGAACAGGATGAGGTCCTCGGCGATGAAGGTGCCGTTCATCCCCGTCTCGAGTACGAGCAGCAGCGCGAGGAACGCCTTGGGGTTGTGCGGTTCGGGAAAGTGGTCCCACGAGTAGATGACGCACAAGACGCAGATGAACATCGACAACGCCAGCAGCGGCAACGAGAGACCGTCGATCGCCACGTGGTACCGGCTGTTGATGATCTCGATCCACGACTTGTTGACGTCGAACTGCAGGCGGTTCGTGTGGTCGTAGTCGAAGTTCTTGAGGATCCACCCGCCGACACCCGCGGTCGCGATCGTCGTCGCGAGCGCGACCTGCTTGATGAGCAGTTCGTTCTCCTTCGGGATGATCAGAATCAACGCGACGCCCACGAGGGGCAAGAAAATCGCGAGGCTCAGCGCCCAGTTGTCGAAGCCGTCCACACGTTCTCCTAGGTAAGTCGCCACAGGGCGACGGCAAACACAATCAGGGCCAGGAACATGGCCGCTGCGTACTGCTGAACCTTGCCGGTTTGCACCGTGCGCAACGCCCCGCCCCCGGCTTCGGCCGACGCGCCGAGGCCGTTGGCCAAGCCGTCGACCACCTGTTGATCGACGACGTCATAGCTGAACCGGCCGACGATGACCGCTAACGCGGCGGCACCGTTGAGTATGCCGTCGAGGATGTTCTGGTTGAACCAGTAGGTCGCCCGCGCCACCGGACCCTTGATGCCGCCGACGATGCCATCGGTGTACAGCGCGTCGAGGTAGTACTTGTTCTCCAGGAACCGGTAGCCCGCCGCGGGCAGGCCGCCTCGGGCGACCACACCGCGTGGCCCGAGGTTGCGGAAGTAGTAGCCGCCAGCCACGACGATGCCGCCGGCGGCGGCCGCCAGACCGAACAACGCCAGCGTGCCGTTGAAGCCGTGATGCGTCACGACGTTGGTGACAAACGCGGGCTCGAACCAGTCGGCGAACAACTCGATGTTGACCATCGGCGCCTGGATGAACCCCGCGACTACCGAGAGCGCGGCCAGGAACACCAGCGGGCCGGTGATCGGCCACGGCGACTCGTGCGGGTGGTGGTGCGCCGCATTGCCGCGGGGCTCACCGTGGAACGTGAGGTAGATGCAGCGCGTCATGTACGCCGCGGTCATGAACGCGCCGGCGAGCCCGATATAGAGGAACAGCGGGTAGCCGTTGCCGTCGGCACCTACGAGGATCTCGTCCTTGGACCAGAAGCCGGCGAACGGAATGATCCCAGCCAGCGCCAGCGACGCGATTACGAAGGTCCAGTACGTGATGGGCATGTGCTTTTTCAGCCCGCCCATATCCGTCTGCATGTCGAAGCTGTGGTGTGATCCGCTGTGGGCCACCGAACCGGCGCCGAGGAACAGGCACGCCTTGAAGAACGCGTGCGTGAAGAGGTGGAAGACCGCGGCGGTCCATGCGCCGACGCCGAGCGCCATCACCATGTATCCCAGCTGGCTGACGGTCGAGTACGCGAGCACCTTCTTGATGTCGCGCTGCACGAACGCCAGCGCGGCGGCGATCAGGATGGTGACGCCGCCCACCAACGCGACCGGTGTGTAGCCGTCGCCCGCGCCGATGTGGAAGCCCTGCCAGAACACGCCGTAGAGGCGGGCGATGAGGAACACGCCGGCGACGACCATGGTGGCGGCGTGGATGAGCGCGGACACGGGTGTCGGACCGGCCATGGCGTCGGGCAGCCAGGTGTGCAGGGGGAACTGCGCGCTCTTGCCGATCACCGCGACGAGCAGCGCGCACGCCGCCACCGTGAGCAGTCCCTGATCGATCTGCGCGCCCAGCGCGAGGTTGTTGATGGCGTTGATGTCGAAGGTCTCGGTCAGCCCGAACAGCATCGACACGCCCACGAGCAAGCCGATGTCACCTGTCCGAGTGGTGAAGAAGGCCTTGAGCGCGGCGTTGGAGTTCTCCTTGTCCTCCCACCAGTGTCCGATGAGCATGAACGAGCACAGGCCCATCAACTCCCAGCCGAAGATCATCTGCAGCGTGTTCGACGACGTGACGAGGATGAACATGCCGCTGGTGAAGAGGCTCAGCGCGGCGAAGTAGTGCGTCTTGCGCCGGTCGTCGCGGAGGTACTCGGTAGAAAAGATGTGCACGAGCAGCGAGATGATCGATACGACGAGAAGCAGCGCCACGCTGAGTCCGTCGATGAGCACGCCGGCCTTGACCTTGCTCGCACCGGATTCGAACCAGGTGGTTTCGTGCACGACCGGCGCACGCTTGAGGACGTGCTCCTCTTCTGACTCCGCGGCGTGCTCTTCTGGCTCCGCCGCGTGCTCCTCGGACTCCGCCGCGTGCTCTTCGTCTTCGGTTACGACCGCATCGCCGTGGGACTCTTCGGCGTGCGCGTCGTGGCCGAGCGCCGCGGCTTGCGCCTCGGCAATTTGCGCCGCCGTCGCGTGGTGGAGCGTCTCGACCGTCTTATCCCGGCTGATCCACTCACCCGCGAGCACGAGCGACATGAGGAAGCAGGCGACCAGCGCCAACACGCCGATCGACGCGCCCTTGCTCGGGAAGCGCTTGCCGAACAGCAAGATGACGACGAACGACACCACCGGAACGAGCGGGATTATCCACGCGTTTTCGAGCACGATCAGCCCTTCAACGCGTCGATGCCGGTGAGGTCAACCGAGCGTCGATTCCGGTAGATGAGCAGGACAATGGCGAGGCCGACGCCAACCTCGGCGGCGGCGATCGCGATCACGAACAACGCGAAGACCTGACCGGTGACGGTCTGGTTGAAGGCGCCGAACGCCACCAGGTTGAGGTTGACCGCGTTCAGGATCAACTCGACCGACATGAGAACGAGCACGCCGTTCTTGCGGGCGAGCACCCCGTACACGCCGGTAGCGAACAAAAACGCCGCGAGAAACAAGAACTGGTTAAGCAACATGGGTTTTCCAGGCGGTCGATCCGGCTTCGCCGGTCGACCGCAGAAGACGCGCCGGCCGAAGGGCGGCGACGATCAGGTTCGACGGAACGGAGCGAGCGCAGCGAGCGAGTGAGGTCGACAAAAGCATCTAGTCCCTCCTGGCCAGGACAATGGCGCCGACGAGGGCGGCCAGCAGCAGCACCGAGGCGACCTCGAAGGGCACGAGGTAGGTCGAGAAGATGGCGTCGCCGACCTCGGCCGTGGTCTGGGGCGCCGCCGTGTTGATGTGCGAACCGCCGAAGGCGTCGCGCAACAGCGCGACCAGAAGCGCCAACAGCGCCGCCGCGACGATGAACGCCGGAATGCGGTTGGCGTGGTCGAGATCGGATTCGTGGCCAATGCGGGCGCGCGTGAGCATGATGCCGAAGAGGAACAGCACGACCACGGCGCCGATGTACACCAGCACCTGTACGACGGCGGTGAACTCGGCGGCCAACAGGATGTACTGGCCGGCCACGCCGGCGAGCACGATCACCAGTGACAACGCGGCGCGCACAACGTTGCGGCTCGTAACTACCTGCATGGCGGCGGTGATCATCACCACCGCGATCGTCCAGAACGCGACGTTTTCCGCCAGCACTACTTCGCCCCCTTCTTCGCGTCGGCGCCCGCCTCTAGCCCCGGCGCTTCGGGCACGGTCTGCACCCAGTCCTCGAGCCGCTCCTTGTCGTGGAGTAGTTCGGCGATGTTGGTTTCGCTGTATTCGTACTCGGGACTCCAGAACAGCGCGTCGAACGGGCACACCTCGACGCAGATGCCGCAGTACATGCACAGCGCGTAGTCGATGTCGAACCGATCGAGGATGTTCGCCTTGCGCGGCTTGCCGCCCTCGCGGCGCGGCGGCGCGAGGTCGTTGTGACCCTCGATGTAGATGCACCAGTCCGGGCACTCGCGCACGCACAGCATGCAAACGGTGCAGTTCTCCTCGAGCATCGCGATGACGCCACGGGCGCGCACCGGCGGTGCCTCTTTCTCGCGGGGGTATTGCACCGTGACGGCCCGCGTCGTCATGGTCTTGAACGTCAGGCCCAGGCCCTTGAGGTACTTGTCGGCAATACCCATCTACAGCACCACCTTCAGGACACTCGTCGCCACGATGTTCAGCAGCGACAGCGGGATGAGGACCTTCCACGCCAACTTCTGCAATTGGTCCTCGCGCAAGCGCGGGTAACTGAACCGCACCCAGAAGATCAAGAACCCGAGCAACATGACCTTGCCACCCAAGGCGAGGGGGCCGAGCACATCCGCGAGGGTGCCGTGCACCCCGGGGATGTACCAGCCACCGAGGAACAACGTGGAGCCAAGCGCGGCGAACGCGAACGCGGTGCCGAACTCGGCGATGAAGAAGAACAAGAACCGAAAGCCGGAGTACTCGGTCATGTACCCGGCGACGAGTTCGGATTCGGCCACCGGCATGTCGAAGGGGGTCTGGGTGAGTTCGGCCTGCGCCGCGATCAGGAAGATGCCGAACCCGACGATTTGGGTGAGGAAGAACGGGTTACCGATGGCGTCGAAACCGAGGATGGCGCCGTCGGCTTGCGCGTGCACGATGCCCTGGAGGCTGAGGGTTTCGGCCTGGATCACGACGCCGACCACGGCGAGGATCAAGGGCAGTTCGTACGCGATCAACTGGCCGGCCGAACGCAGGCCGCCAATCAACGCGAACTTGTTCGCCGACGCCCAGCCCGCCATCAGCACGCCGATCACCGAGACCGACGAGATGGCCATCGCGAAGAAGATGCCGGTGTCGAGGTCCTCGACGACGAGGCGGGGTCCGGCGGGCACAACCGCGTAGAGCATGAACGTCGACACGATGACGACGAACGGCGCGAGGCCGAACACCAGGCGGTCGGCGCGCTCGGGGAAAATGTCTTCCTTCTGCAAGAACTTGAGCGCCTCGACCACGGGCTGCAGCACGCCGTGGGGGCCAGCTTCCATCGGCCCGAGACGGCTTTGCATGTGGCTCATCATCTTGAACAGGAAGACGTAGACGAAGATGAGCGATCCCAACGGGATGATCGCCATGATCGCCCCGATCTTGATCGCGGTCACCCACGGAAACGACAGCGCAGCGAGCGTCACCGGTCGATGTCACCGAGGATGAAGTAGAGCGACGCGAGGATCGTGATGATGTCGGGGACGTACACGCCGCGCAGCAGCCACGACGAGATCGAGATGTTGCTGAAGCTGGCGCTGCGGATCTTCACGCGGAACGGTCCGAGGTCGCCCTTGGACACCACGTAGTAGCCCATCGCGCCAAGAGGATTCTCGGTCTCTACGTACGCCTCACCTTCGGGCACCTTGATGATGCGCGGCACCTTCGTCATGATCGGTCCGGCGGGGAGTCCGTCGAGAAGCTGATCGATGATGCGGGTCGCTTCGCGCGTCTCCTGAAGTCGCACCCAGTAGCGAGAGAAGCTGTCGCCGTCGGGGTGGGTCCAGACTTTCCAGTCGGCGTGCTTCCACGCCAGCGGCAGGTCCGTGTCGCGGCGCAAGTCCCAGTCGACGCCCGAGCCGCGCAGGTTGGCGCCTGACAGGCCGTAGTCGAGCGCGACCGACGACGGGATGACGCCGATACCACGCGTCCGCGTCTGAAAGACCTCGTTGCCCACGAGCAGCTCGTCCATCTGGTCGCAGAACCCGCGGACGCGCTCCATGACCTCCTTGGTTTCGGAGATCCAACCCTTCGGCAGGTCGTCCTTGAGCCCGCCCACGCGGTCGTAGTTCGGGTGGAACCGGCCGCCGGTGGCGGACTCGATGAGGTTGAGCACGTGTTCTCGGTCGCGGAACGCGTAGAAGACCGGCGTGACCGCTCCGAGCTGCACGCCCATGTCGCCGAGAAACAGCGTGATGTTGGCGATGCGCGCCATCTCGAAGAGAATCGTGCGGATGTACTGCGCGCGCGGCGGCGCTTCGATGCCCATGAGCTGCTCGGCCGCGAGGATGAACGGCACCTCGTTGGCGAAGCTGCCCAGCCAGTCGATGCGGTTCACCAGCGTGGTGACCTGCGGGTACTTGCGGACCTCGCACAGCTTCTCGTAGCCGCGGTGCATGTAGCCCGGCACCGGATCGGCCCAGAGCACCTGCTCGCCGTCGAGGCGCACGACGATGCGCAGCGTGCCGTGGGTGGCGGGATGCTGCGGGCCGATGTTGAGGGTCATGCCCTCGGCTTCGAGTTCGACATTGACGCGGGCGTCGGCGGCCTGGCCGGCGATGTAGGCCGCCTTCTGCCATTCAGTCGCTGCTTCAGTCACCGTCATTCGGCTGCGACCTCCTCTTCTTCGTCGGCGGTTTCACCCGGCATGGGTTCCTTGTCCACCAGACCGGGCCATGGCTTGATCTCCCGCGCGAGCAGCGGGAAGTCCTTGCGCAGCGGGAAACCTTCGAATGCTCCGGGCAAGTAGAGGTGGCGAAGGCCGGGGTGACCGTCGAAATTGAAGCCGTACATCTCCCACGTTTCGCGCTCATGCCAGTCCGCACCGGCGAACACGTGCGAGATCGTCGGCACCGTCGGCGCGTCGTCGGCCAGGTCGGTCTTGAACGTGATGCCCACGTGCGTGTCGACGTTGTGCAGGCGGCACATCACTTGAAAGCGCGTGTCGCCGCCCGCGTAGCCCGTGACCGTCTCGGCCGTGATCATCGCCTCTGCCGCTTCCCGGTCCCACACCTTCTCGCCCGACAGCATCGGGTTGTTGAGCCAGTCCATGCCGGCGAGGAAGTCGAAGAATCGAAACCCCATCGTGAGCTTGCAGTACGACACCACGTCGGCCCACTTGTCGTTGGCCACCCGCACCCAGAGGTCGCCGCCGGTGATGTGGGTAGCGACGACGGCGTCGCCGAACACCGACTTCAGTTCTGCGACGAGGGCGTCACGCACCGGATCCGCCTCGACGGTCGTTTCCTCGACGACGGGCGTTTCGTCGACGACGGGCGCGGCGTCTTCAACGGGCGTGGCGTCTTCAACTGGCGCGGCGTCTTCGGCCGGCGGCTCTTCCGGCGGCGTGTCAGTCATGCACGGATCCGCCACCGACGATGATCGGCTCGCCCCGCCACCGTTCCTGCGGGTCTTCGTTCTGGATGCGCGCCTGCAGCAGCACGATGCCTTCGAGCAGCGCTTCGGGCCGCGGCGGGCAGCCGGGCACGTACACGTCGACGGGAATGATCTGGTCGACGCCCTTGGTTACCGAGTAACTGTCCCAATAGGGACCGCCGCAGTTCGCGCAGCTGCCCATCGAGATGACGTATTTCGGGTCGGGCATTTGCTCGTAGAGCCGCCGGATCGGTGGCGCCATCTTGTCGGTGACCGTGCCGGAGATGACCACGAGGTCAGCTTGGCGCGCACTCGCAGGCAGGGGGATCACGCCGAGGCGCATCACGTCATAACGCGGCGCCACGAAGGCGGCACCCATCTCGATGGCACAACACGCCAGGCCCCACTGGTACACCCACAACGAGCGCTTGCGCCCGTAGTTGAGCAACCACGTGAGGGCCTTAGGCGAACGCCCCTTCTCCACTAGACCCACCGCAGGACTCCCTTACGCCACGCGTAAACCAAGCCCAAGGCGAGGATGAAGATGAAAATCAGCATCTCGACGAGGCCGAACACGCCGAGGACTTCGAGCCGCACCGCCCACGGAAAAATGAACACCGCTTCGACGTCGAACATCACGAAGAGCAACGCGAAGATGTAGTACCGGATCTGGCTCTGGCTCCATCCGTCGCCCACGGGATCGACGCCGCTCTCATACGTCAAGTACTTCTGCGGCTGCGGACGGGAAGGCCGAACGAGGCTGGAAAGACCCAGCATTCCCGCCACTAAACCGACTGCCGCAGCCCCGAGAATGGCAACGACGAGGAAGCTGCCTAGATAGTCCGACATCGCCCGGCGAGCCTAGCTAGACGGCGGGATTTCTTGCGAAATCCCCTGGGAAATTGTTGGCAGATTTTGGCGCGTAGCGTGGTCGCATGTTGGCGGCCCTGCTCGGCCCGCTGGATTACATGTTCGGCGAGACGCTCAACGTCGCCATCACCGTGGCGTTGTTGCTCGCCGTCGCGTTCGCAGTTATCGCTCGCTTCAACGAATGGTCGTTCAATCGCGCCGCCCGGAACTGGTTGTGGGTGACGAGCCTCGTCGCCATCTGGCTGTTCACCCAGCACTCGCCGTTCGAGGGCCACGGGCGGGTGTTGGACCTGAGTCCGTTCACCGAAGTGAAGGCGGCGCGCTTCTCCGAGCACCGCCGCGACCTGGTGCTGGCGAACATTGCGTTGTTCGCACCCCTGGGCGCGGCCGCCGCGTGGCGCGGCTACCGGTTCCTTCGTACGTTCGTGCTGGCGCTGGTGATTTCGGTCGCTGCCGAGGCGCTGCAGTACTTCGGAGACCAGGGCCGCATCGCGCAGATCGACGACGTCCTCTTGAATGTGCTCGGTGCCCTGTGCGGATGGATCGCGTTCGCCGTCGGGCGCGTGGCCTTAGAAGGCGAACGTCGCGTGCCGCGCGAGGTCGAGCGTCGGCCCGGGTAGCAAGCCGACCCCGATGGTCACGATGACCGCTACACCGAGGGCGATGGCGATCGCGGGGGGCGGCCGCAAGGCCGGGTCTCTACCCGCAACCGCGGCGTCGTCGCCTTCGGGCGGTGTGTACATGGCGAGCACGATCCGCAGGTAGAGGAATGCGGCGATGACCGCTGACAGCATGGCGATGGTTGCAAGGGCGTAGGACTTGGCCTGGACGGCCGCCGCGATGACGGAGAACTTGGCGATGAATCCGCCGGTGAGCGGCACGCCCGCCTGGGCGAGCAGGAAGATCGTGAAGAGCAGTGCGAGCCCGGGCCGGCGTTTGGCGAGGCCGCGGTAGTCGGAGACGGATTGGGCCACGTCGCCCGAGGAGCCGCCGGCCACGGTGACCACGGCGAAGGAGCCGAGCAGCATGAACGCGTAAATCGCGACATAGGACAACACGCTGGCAACGCCCTTGTCGGTTCCGGCCTGGAGTCCTACGAGCATGAAGCCCGCGTGACTGATCGACGAGTACGCCAGCATCCGCTTCACGTCGGTCTGCACGGCGGCGAGCACCGCGCCCACGACGAGGCTGAGCACCGCGAGCCCGGCGATCAGCGGCTGCCAATCCAGGCGCAGCGTGGAGAACGCCGTCATGAAGAGGCGCAGCAAGCCTGCGAACGCGGCCACCTTGGCCGCGGCGGCCATGAAGCCACTGACCGGCGACGGCGAGCCTTGGTAGACGTCGGGCGCCCAGGTATGGAACGGCACCGCCGCCACCTTGAATCCGAAGCCGACGAGCAGCAGCGCCATGCCCGCCAGCAGCACGCCCGACGTCGCCACGTTCTCCGATAGGAACAGGCCGATCTCGTCGAGGTTGGTCGAGCCCGTCGCGCCGTACGTGAGGGCGATGCCGTACAGGAACAGCGCGGAGGAGAACGCGGAGAGGATGAAGTACTTCATCGCGGCCTCCCGGCCCAGCGCCCGGCGGCTGTGGAACGCGGCCAGCACGAAGAGCGGCAAGGACAGGATCTCGAGGCCGAGGAACGTGACGATGAGGTCGTTGGCGATCGCCATGATCATCCCGCCCGACGTCGCCAGCAGCAGCAGCACCTGGAACTCTGGCCCGCGTGACTGGTTCTCGCGTCGCAACCAGCTGTCGCCGATAAGCGTGCCCAACGCCGCGATCACCAGCAGCAGCCCCACCATGTAGATGCCGAAGCCGTCGTTGACGACCGCGCCGACCACGGCGCGCGTCGATGGTCCGGGGACCACCGGCGACCCGAACTGGTCGGCGATCGGTCCAAGTTTGGCCACTGCCGCGGCGTGGTCGCCGTATTCGGTCCAGCGGAACCACAGCGGCACCGCGGCCGCCGCCAGGGTCACGAGCGTGATGACGGTGTGGACGGTGGTGCGATTTCGCCGCACGATGATCGACGACACCAGCAGCAACAACAACGCGCCGCCCACCACGATCAGCTCCGGCAGCAGCAACGAGTACTCGACCCGGGGCAGGCGGAACACCGACGGTTCCGTGGGCAGAGGTTGGGTCGGGAGTTGGATCTGCGCGACGAGGTTCATCACTTGTCGCTCCCCGATTCGACCCGCACGTGATGGATCAACTGTTCGACCGACGGATTAATCCGATCAAGCACCGGCTTGGGGTACACGCCCATGCCCACGATGATTAACAGGAGCGGTGCGAGCACCAGCTTCTCCCGCAGGTTCATGTCCAGCATCGACGCGTTGTCACCTTCGGGCACGCCGTGAAAGACGCGCTGGTAGACCCACAGGAGATAGACGGCGGCGAGCACGACGCCGGTCGTAGCCACCACCGCCCACCAACGGTGGGGACCGAAGCTGCCGATAAGCACGAGGAATTCGCCGACGAATCCGTTCAAGCCGGGCAGGCCGATCGAGCTCAGCATGACAACGGTGAACACGGCCGCCATTACCGGCGCGGTTTTCTGCAGGCCGCTTAGCTCCGAGATGGCGCGGGTGTGGCGGCGCTCGTAGATCATTCCGACGAGGAGAAACAGGGCGCCGGTGGACACGCCGTGGTTGATCATTTGGATGACGCCACCGGACATGCCCTGGCTCGTGAACGCAAACGTGCCCAGCACGATGAATCCGAGGTGCGCGACCGACGAGTACGCGACGAGTCGCTTCAGATCCTTTTGCACTGCGGCCACGATGGCCCCGTAGATGATTCCGATCACCGCGAGCGTGACCATGAGCGGCGCGAGGTCGACCGCCGCCTTCGGGAACAGCTCGAGGCAGAAACGGAGGAGGCCGTAGGTGCCCATCTT
Organism: uncultured Actinomycetes bacterium; assembly: GCA_963769985.1. Lineage (GTDB taxonomy): Bacteria > Actinomycetota > Acidimicrobiia > Acidimicrobiales > JACCXE01 > JACCXE01. The sequence continues at coordinate 159,972 of CAVYNR010000014.1, forward strand.
CAGGAGGACGCCGGCGAGGATGACCGAGCCTGCCGTGGGTGCTTCGGTGTGCGCGTCGGGCAGCCACGTGTGCAGCGGGAACAGCGGGACCTTGACCGCGAACGCAACGGCGAACGCGAGGAACAGCCAGCGCGCCGTTGCCCCACTCACTCCGGGGTCCTCAGCCAAAGTGATGAGATCGAAGGTGAGGGCGTTGTCCCCCCGGGCGTGGAGGAACACCAACGCCAACATGCCCACGAGCAGGAACGCGGAGCCCGCCAGCGTGTAGAGGAAGAACTTCATGGCCGCGTAGTCGCGACGGCCGTGCCCCCAGTTGGCGATGAGGAAGTACATCGGCACGAGGACGACTTCGAAGAACACGAAGAACACGAAGAGGTCGAGGGCCAAGAAGGTGCCCATGCACGCGGCCTCGAGGATGAGCAGCCACACGACGTAGCTCTTCACGTTGTCGTTGACGACCGGACCGATGAGCGCGATTGGAAACAGGAGCGCGGTCAGCGCGACCAACCAGAGGCTGATGCCGTCGATGCCCAGCTTCCAGTGGATACCGAAGCTGCCGATCCACGAGTGGTCGGTGACGAATTGGTAGTCGGCCTCGCCGACCTTGAAGCGGGTGATGACATACCCGGCGAGCACGGCGGTGGCGACGGTGCCGAGGATGCCGACGAGGCGGATGACGTCGACGCGTGCCGCGCGGAAGGATCGCCACCAACGCGGCGACGGCCGCGGGCACGGCGATGAGCGCGGTGAGAAGCGGGAAACCCGTCGCCGCGTGGGCGTGTGCGGCCTCGGCCGCGAGGACGGCGTTCACGCGATGCTCCGGAACACGACCCACGCCAGCAGCACCGCGGTGCCGCCGGCGACGACGAGCGCGTAGCTGCGGACGTACCCCGTCTGGGTGGTGCGGAGTTCGCCGCCGCCCTTCGCCACGAGCGTGGCCAGCCCGTTGACGGCGCCGTCGACCACGTTCCGGTCGACGGCGAACGCGGCGTCGGCGAACGCTCGACTGGGTTTGACGACGAGCGTGTCGACGATCGTGTCGGCCTCGTACGCGTTTTGGAGCAACGCCGGCTCGAGCGCGGGGATCTCGGAGGCGTTGGCCCATCGCGACCAGCGCGTAGAGCAGGCCGATGACCGCACCGCCCGTCGCAACTGCGGCCAGCGTGAGCTTCAACGCACCGGAGGACGCGTGTTCCGCCAGCGCTTCTCCGAATACGGGATGAAGGAAGTTGTGCAGGAATTCACTGTCGTGGCCGAAGGGCAGGTTGAGGCCGCCCCCCACGGTCGCCGCGATGGCCAGTACGACCAACGGCAAGGTCATCACCCAGGGCGACTCGTGCGGCGTGGACGCGTGTTCGCCTTCCTCTCCTTCCGTGGAGGCAGAACGCGACTCGCCGTAGAACACCAGAATGATCTGGCGCGTCATGTAGTAGGCGGTGAGCAACGCCGTGACCACACCGACGGCCCACAACGCGACGTTCTTGTGGAACGCCGCGAGGAGGATGTCGTCCTTGGACCAGAAACCGGCGAACGGCGGGATCCCGGCGATGGCCAACCAACCGATCAGGAACGTGAACGCGGTGATCGGCATGTACTTGCGCAGGCCGCCCATCTTCTTCATGTCCTGCTCGTGGTGCAGGCCGTGAATGACCGAGCCGGCACCGAGGAACATGAGCGCCTTGAAGAACGCGTGCGTGACCATGTGGAAGATCGCGGCGACGTAGTTGCCGGATCCGATGGCGAGGAACATGAAGCCGAGCTGGCTCACCGTTGAGTAGGCCAGCACCTTCTTGATGTCGTTCTGCGCGCAGGCGATGGTGGCGGCCACGAAGGCGGTCGCGACACCGACAACCGCGATGATCGTGCCGGCGTCGGGGGCCTGGGCCAGTACGGGTGCGGTGCGCGCCATCAGGTACACGCCGGCAGTCACCATCGTGGCCGCGTGGATGAGTGCGGACACCGGCGTGGGTCCCTCCATCGCGTCGGGCAACCAGATGTACAGGGGCAGCTGCGCCGACTTCCCCGCTGCACCTAAGAACAGCAGCAGGGCAACACCGGTCGCGGTGACCTCGGGCAGCTCCGCGTGCGCCAGGGCGGTGAAGTCGAGCGATCCGATCGTGACGAAGACCAACGACATGGCGAGCATGAAGCCCACGTCGCCGACGCGGTTGGTGACGAACGCCTTCTTGCCCGCCGCCGCGGCCGTGGGCCGGTCGAACCAGAAACTGATCAGCAGGTACGAGCAGGCGCCGACGCCTTCCCATCCGAGGAAGGCCACGAGCATCGAACTGCCCAGTACGAGCATCAGCATCGAGAAGGCGAAGAGGTTCAAGTACACGAAGAACTTCGGGTACTTCTCGTCGCCGTGCATGTAGCCGATCGAATAGAGGTGGATCAGCGTCCCGACGCCGGTCACGAACAGCGCCATCGTGATCGACAGTGGATCGATGAGCAGGGCGGCGTCCACGTTGAGCGACCCCGCCGAGATCCAGGTGAACAACCGCTGGATGTGGTGACGCTCTTCCCCGTGAAGCGACAGCAAGCCCGCGAAGGTGACGCACGCGCTGACGAACGAGCCCGCCATCGCCGTGGTCGCGATCCAACCCGACAGCGGATCGCCAATGCGCTTGCCGAAGAACAGCAAGGTCACGAACCCGGCCAGCGGGAACAGCGGGATGAGTACTGCGGCGTCGATCACGTAGGAGTCCCGGTCAGCCCTTGAGGATGTGGAGGTCGTCGGCAGTGGCACCCGAGGGACGGCGGCGGAAGATGGCGACGATGACGCCGAGGCCGACCACGACTTCGGCGGCGGCCACCACCATGACGAAGAACACGATCGCTTGGCCGCCGATGTCTTTCAGATCGCGGGCGAAGGAGACGAACGTGAGGTTGACGGCGTTGAGCATGAGCTCCACGCACATGAACATGATCAGCACGTTGCGCCGCACGAGCAACCCCACCGCGCCGACGCTGAAGAGCGCGGCCGCCAGCCACAAATACCAGTGGACGCCCACGGTCATGACGTGACCTCCGCATCGTCGGCCGGTTCGTCGGCAGGCTCGGGCTCGACGGTTTCGGCCTCGTCCGCTTCGATGCCGGCGATGTAGTCGGCGTCGATGTCGGTCCCTTCGGGCCGGCGCGCCAGCGCGACCGCGGCCACCACGGCGATCACGAGCAGCACGGAGGTGGCCTCGAAGGCGAAGAGGTAACGGGTGAAGATGACCTCGGCGAGTTGTTCGACGTTGCGCTCGGGACCCTCGAGCACCCCGACGACGCTCTCCTGCCCCGTCGTCCACTTTGTGCGACCGAACGCGACTAGCTCGGCGAGGACGATGGCCGCGAGGATCACGGCCACGACCGGCTGGCTGCGGAGCGGCTCGGCGGCGGCGAGTTCGTCGCGGTCCACTCCGAGCAGCATGATGACGAAGAGGAACAGCACGACGATCGCGCCGGCGTAGACGATCACCTGCACGGCCGCGAGGAAGTGGGCATCCTGCGCCACGAAGAGCACGGCTACGCCGAACAGCGTCTGCACGAGCAGGAGCGCCGCGTGCACCGGGTTGCGGGCCACGACGACGCCGATGGCGCCGCCGAGCACGATGACCGCGCCGAGGATAAAGGTCAACGAATCGACCTTCGTCGCCGCGAGGATTGACAGGACCGCCATTAGGACTCGGCTTCTCCAGCCTGTCCACCCTCGGGCGCGCGAACGCCATATCCCAGCTCGCCCGACCACAGGGCCTTGCCCTCGTAGTCAGGATCGCCCACGGAGGCGGTGGCGCGCATCCACGCCGACGTGTGCTCGTCGTCGCCCTCGCGCCAGTCCTCCCACGGCAGTTGCTTCGGCTTGCCCGAGTCGTCGACGATCAACTCGTCGCGCGTGTAAATGGCGTCGTCGCGATTGGTGAAGGAGAACTCGAACAGCTTCGACTCGGTGATCGCCTCGGTGGGGCAGGCCTCTACGCACAGATCGCAGTGAATGCAGCGTAGGTAGTTGATCTCGTAGACAAACCCGAAGCGTTCACCCGGCGACACCGGCACGTCCGGCGGGTTGTCCTTGCCGCGTACGTAGATGCACTTGGCCGGGCACACGCCGGCGCACAGCTCACAGCCGATGCACTTCTCCATGCCGTCCTCGTACCGGTTGAGTACGTGCCGGCCGTGGAAGCGCTCGGGCTTCGGTCGCTTCGCCGTCGGATACGGGACGGTGACCGTGTTGCCGATCTGGCGCAAGGTGATGCCGAAACCTTCGAGCAGTCCCATTACTGACCCACCTTCTCTTCGGCCCGCGCGCGCCCGACCGCCATGGCTCGGGTAAGGAGTAGGAACACGACCAATCCCGCCGGCACCCCGACCGCGGCGTACCACGACTCGACGCGCACGGCGGCGATGACCAGCAGCCAGAACAGCGACAGCGGGATCAGCACTTTCCAGCCCAGATCCATCAGTTGGTCATAACGCAGGCGCGGCAGCGTGGCGCGGAACCACACGTAGACCGACAAGAACACCATCAGCTTGGCGACGAACCAGATGATGGGCCACAGCCAGTCCGGCAGCACCCCGAGGAGAGGACCGCTGGGCCCGCCGAGGAAGAGTGTGACGATGATCGCCGACATCGTGACGGTGTTCATGAACTCGGCGAGGAAGAACAGTGCGAACCGAATCGAGGAGTACTCGGTGTGGAACCCGCCCACCAACTCTTGTTCGGCTTCGACGAGGTCGAACGGCGGACGGTTCAACTCGGCGGTCGCCGCGATCATGAAGATCACGAACGGCACGACGCCGAGGCGAATGAGGTTCCACGCGGGCAAGAACCCGCCTGGGCCCTCGCCGGCTTGGTCGAGCGCGATGTCGCCCGTTGACAACGAGCCCGCCACCAGCACGACGGTCGCGATCGAAAGCCCGAGCGCGGCTTCGTAGCTAACCATCTGCGCCGAGGCACGCACCGAGCCGAGCAACGGGTACTTCGACCCCGACGACCAGCCCGCCAGCATCACGCCGTAAACCGAGATGCCGCTCATCGCGAGCAGGAACAGGATGCCCACGGGCGGATCGGCCAGTTGCATGGTCGTGGTGTGCGAGCCGATCGTGATTACTCCCCCGACCGGCACCACGGCAAAACTCAGAAAGGCCGGTACCGCCGACAGGTACGGGGCGATGCGGAAGATTCGCTTGTCGGCGCGTTCGGGCAGCAAGTCCTCTTTGAAGAAGAGCTTGATGCCATCCGCCAGCGACTGGAGGATGCCGAAGCGACCGCCTGCCTCCGCCGGACCGATGCGATTCTGCATGTCGCTGATGAGCTTGCGCTCGTACCAAACCATGAACAGCACCGCGACCATGAGCACGGCGAACGTGACGATCGTCTTGACCACGACGATGACGAAGACCCAGAAGTCGACCCCGTTGCTGAACAGCGGGTCGGCGGCGAGGAACCCCATCAGACGTTCTCGATGCGGATGTCGGTGACCGGACCGCTGGAGTCGATGAGTGCGCGCGCGTCGTCAACCGCCACGTTGACCGGGAGCCAGGCCGAACCCGCGGGGACGCCGGGGTCGGCGGCAACGCTGAGGACGAAGCTGGCGTGGGCGCCGCTCACACGCACTTGGGCTCCAGTGGTGACGCCGAGGCGGTCGAGGTCGCGGGGGTTGGCCCGCAGCGCGACGGGCTTCACGAGGTGAGCCAACGAGGGCGACAGCGACACCGCCGAACCGTTGTCGTAGAGCATGCGGCCGGCGACGAGCCGCAACGAATACGCGTCGAGCGCGGGCACGGGCACGTCGGGGTTGGGCGCGAGCCCGCGGCAACGGCGGTCGGCCCGGGGATGACGGTGCCGTCTCCACCGACGCGTTCAGCGGTGAATCCGCATTCGGCGGCGATATCTTCCACCGTTTCGTACCCGAGATCGCCGCCCAGTGCGCCCGCGAGCTCGGCGGCGATCATCCAGTCCTGCCATGCCACCCCCGGAGGCGTGACCTTCTGGCTCACGCGGGTGACGCGGCCTTCGATATTCGTGGTCGTGCCCGACCGCTCGGCGAAGGCGGCGGCGGGCAGCACGACGTCGGCGCGCGCCGACGAACTCGACGGCGACGTTTCAACGGCGATCGTGAAGCTCGCGCCGGCGAGGCCGCGCTGAGCGAGCGCGGCGTCGGGCACGTCGACCGCCGGATCCGAGCCCAGCAGCACGAGAGCCGCCACGCGACCGTTCGCAGCGGCGCGCAACATGGCGCCGGTATCCATGCCGTCCTCGGTCGGAGTGAGGCCGGCCGCGAGCGCGCCGTGCACATTGGCGCGCCGCAACGTCGACAAGAAGCGCACGCCGGACAGACGCGTCGCGAGCACAAGTGCGGCGTCCGCCACGAAGTTGGGTGCTTCGGCGACGGATGGCCGCCCGAGCAGCACGACCGCGCCGGGTGTCCTTAGCGCCGCGCGCGCCGCTTCGATGGCGGCGGCCGGTACGGGGCCCACGTCGGTGGCTGGCGCGTCGTCGACCAGCGCAGCCGCGAGGAGGGCGACCTCGCCCGGCCGGTACATGAGCGACGCGGTAGCAAACGGGGTCAACGACGTGCTGGCCGGTGTGAGTTCGACGAGCTTGGTCTCGCCGTTGGTGATCGCGTCCCGCAGCCGCAGGAACAGCACGGGCAATTCCTGCTTGATGTCAGGTGCGAGCGAGATGATCACCGGCGCCGCGCACGCGTCGTCGATCGTGGCCCGAGGCACACCGAGCACGAGCTGGGCCGGCAATCCATCGTCGAGCTGGCAGTCGACGTTGTTGGTGCCGATAACCGTCTTGGCGAGCTTGGCCCACGCGGTTGCGTCCTCGTTGGTCAACCGCGCGCCGCCGATCACACCGACCGAACCCGGCCCGTGTCGATCAATCGCGCGCTTGATGCCGGCCGCCGCCGCGGTCAGGGCCTCGGCCCAGCTGACCTCGACGAGTTGTCCTTCCTTGCGCACCATCGGCGCGGTAACACGCTTGTCGGTGTTGTTAATCGCTTCGTACGCGAACCGGCCCTTGTCGCACAGCCAGCTCTGGTTGACCGGATCGCTGTCGACGCCGAGGTATCGGGAGAGCTCACGCCCTTGCGACTGCACCGCGACGCGACAACCGACTGAGCACGTCGTGCACGTCGATTCCGCTGAGTCGAGGTCCCACGGCCTGGCCGCGAACCGGTACGGCTTGGCCGTGAGCGCGCCGACGGGGCACAGCTGCACGGTGTTGCCGCTGAAGTAGCTGGCGAACGGGTCGTGCGGGAACGTGTTGACCTCGGTCTCCACGCCACGCTGGATGAACTGGATGAGCGGATCGCCCGCCACCTCGTCGGCGAAGCGGGTGCAGCGATCGCACAGGATGCAACGCTCGCGGTCGAGGAGTACGAGATCCGACAGCGGGATCGGTTTCTCGCGGTGGCGCTTCTCCTCCACCATGCGGCTTTCGCCCGGACCGAACGCGACCGCGTTGTCCTGCAGCGGGCACTCCCCGCCCTTGTCACAGACCGGGCAGTCGAGTGGGTGGTTGACGAGCAGGAACTCGATCACGCCGTCCTGCGCCTTCAACGCTTTCTCGCTGCCGCGTCTCTACCTTCATGTCGGGCGCTGCACTCGACCAGGCACGCCGGCGAGAGCTGCAGGCCGCGGCCGCTGTCGACTTCGACCAAACACATGCGGCACATGCCCACCGGGCGCAACCGCTCGTGGTAACAGAACCGCGGGATGTGCACGCCGTGACGCTGCGCGGCGGCGATGAGCAACTCGCCCTCGTCGGCGTAGATCTGGCGGCCGTCAAGGGTGACCGGAATCCCCGGCGGGGGCGGTGGAGCCTGGACCTGCTCGGTCGCCGCTTGGGTCTGCTCTTCGTCCTTTTCGGTGACCTCTTCCTCAGACACTGGCGGTCACCTCGATCAGCTTGCGCGGGTTGCGCGCGATGTACGCCTCGAACTCGGGGCGGAACCGGCGCAGTGCGCTCATCAAGGGAGAAACCACCGACGGACCGAGGTCGCAGATCGTTGTCTTCTTGTACGGGAACGGGGCGAACGCCGCATCGCCGGGCGTGAGGCCGGGACCGGGGAACGGTCCAGGGCTGATGTTGTCGCCCACATCGATGAGTAGGTCGAGGTCTTCGGGACGGCCGTGGCCGGCAAGGATGCGCGCGAGGATCGTCTCGAGCCACGCCGTGCCCTCGCGACAGGGCGTGCACTTGCCGCAGCTTTCGCGGCGCGTAGAACTTCACGAGGCGCCAACACGCCTTGACCATGTCGGTGGTCGAATCCATGGCGACGATCGCGCCCGATCCGAGCATCGAACCTGCGGGGCCAACCAACGTGGGATCGAGCGCCATGTCGAGCTGTTCTTCGAAGAACCACGGCGCCGAGCCGCCGCCGGGGATGAACGCCTTGAGGTCGTTGTCGTCGCGAATACCGCCGCCGAGCGACGGGTCGTAGAACACCTCGCGGAAGGTGACCACGCCGCACTCGACCTCGTAGGTCCCGGGGTTCTTCACGTGACCCGACACCGCGATGAGGCGCGTGCCGTTGGACTTGTCGCTACCGATGGCGGCGAACGCTTCCGCGCCGTTGACCATGATCCACGGCAGATTCGACAACGTCTCGACGTTGTTGACGATCGTGGGGTTTAGGTACAGGCCCATCACCGCCGGGAAGTACGGCGGCTTGGGACGCGGCATGCCCCTTTTGCCTTCGAGCGATTCGAGCAGCGCCGTTTCGTCGCCGACGATGTACGCGCCGGCGCCCCAGTGCAGCGTGATGTCGACCGACCAGTTGCTGCCGAGGATGTTCTTACCGACGAGGTTGGCGGCGTAGGCCTCGTTGATCGCGGTGGCGATGCGCTCTTGCGCGAACGCCATCTCGCCGCGGACATACAGGAAGATCTGCGACGCCTTGCACGCGTACGCGGCGATGAGCGCACCCTCGATCAGCTGATGGGGATCGCGCTCCATGAGGATGCGGTCTTTGTAGGTGCCGGGCTCGCTCTCGTCGCCGTTGACCACGATCCAGCGCGGGAACGACGCGTTGTCGAGGAATTTCCATTTATTGCCGGCGGGGAAGCCCGCGCCACCGCGGCCCTGCACGGTCGCGCCGGTGACGATTTCGACGACTTCCGCGGGCCTCATTGCGATTGCCCGTTGCAGGCCCTCGTAGCCACCGCTGCGTTGGTAGCCGTCGAGCGTGTGCGCGTCGGCCTGGTCCCAGCGCGCGCTCACGATCGCGCGGAAGATCCGCTCGTACCGTCATTCGGAGTGGCTTTCGGTATGACCGCTGTCAGCCCAGTTGGTGGTGACGGCCTGACGGATCGTCGCCAACGTGCCGTGCGCGGGCACGTCGTCGCGCTGGCCGTTGCGGAGCTTGGCGATGAGGTCGTCGAAGGCTTCAGGTGTGACGTTCTCCGCGTAGCGGTAGTTCACCTGGACCGCTGGCGCGAGCGTGCACGCCGCGGAGCATTCAACCTCTTCAAGGGTGAACATCCCGTCCGCGGTCGTGCCCCCTACCGCCACACCGAGGCTCTGCTCGCAGTGGTCGAGGAGTTCGTACGCCCCGCTGAGCATGCACGAGATGTTGGTGCAAACCCCGACGAGGTACTTCCCCACGGGGTGCAGCTTGAACATCTCGTAGAAGCTCGCAGTGCCGTAGACCTCGGCCGGTGTGCAGTCGATGAGCTCTGCAATGTGGATCATCGCGTCCTGCGTCAGGTAGCCGTCCTGCTCCTGCGCGAGGTGGCATAACGGCACGAGCGCTGAACGCGGTTTGGGGTACCGAGCGATGATCGCCAGGGCCGTTACCAGGTTGTTCGCGCTAAGCCGAGGCATCGTCCGCCGACATTAGTGAACGAGTTCACACAGTCGTGAGTTGGCTCGACCTAGTCCAAGAATTCCGCGGCGAGATACTCCTTGGCGATGACAGCAGCGTCGTCCTTGTCGATGTCGAATCGCTTGTTCATCGTGATCAGCTTCGCGGTGGTGAGCGTCTCGGTGATCTCGTTGACGGCGTCGACGAACTCGGCGTTCTGGCCGAGTTCGGCGCTCACGACCGGCACGACGTTGTCGGCCGCGAGCATTTTCTTGTCGTCGGCGAGGAGCACATAGCCCTTCGACGCGATCGTCCCCGCGGTGGAGAACAGCAGGGCGACGTCGATGCTCTTCGCGTCGAGCGCGTCGGCCACCTGCTGCGGTTCGAGCGCCTGGTATGTCGGCCTGAGGTCGAGGCCGTAGGTGGCCTGCAGGCCGGGTAGGCAGAACGGATTGGTCTCGCAGTCCGCCGGCGCGCCGAGCTTGAGGGCGCCGCCGCGGGCGGCCAGGTCCGACAGCGTTTTGAGGTTGTACTGCTTGGCCGTCTCCTTGGTCACCACGAACGCGTTGGTATCCACTGCGTCGCTCGCCTTGAGGGCGGTGAGTCCCTTCTCGGTGAGATAGGTCTCGAGCTTCGCGACAGTTGCGCCCACGTCGCCGCTCGCCTCGCCCTTTTTGTTGTTGAGGCCTTCGAGCAGTGACGCCGCATATTCAGGAGCGAAGTTGATCGTCTTCTGGTCGAACGCCTCGAGCTCGACCGGACGGAAGCCGCCAAGTTCCCTGATAGAGGTGGTGAAGCCCTTGGCCGCGAGGCCCTGCTTGTAGATCTCGGCCAGGACGGCCGACTCACCGAAGTTCTGCGCGCCGATGGTGACCTTGACGTCGGACGCGCCAGAGTCGACGGTGCCCTTCTCGTCGTCGCCGCAGGCGGCGAGCCCGAAGCTCACGCCGAGGGCCAGGGCGATGAGGGTGGTGAGCGAACGCTTCACGTATTGAGGTCCTTTCGTGGACGACGAGCTTTAGGCGTCCGCCACGGCATGGCGCTGCGGGCGACGACACCGAAGGCGAGATCGATAACTAGCGCGCACAGCGCCACGGCTACTGCCCCCGTGAGCAACTTGGCGTCATCTCGTTGACGAAAGCCCTCGTTGATAAACGATCCGAGACCGTTGAAGCCAACGTAGGCCCCCAGCGTTGCCGTCGCAATTACCTGCAATGTCGCAATCCGGACGCCGGTCAGGATTAACGCCAGGCCGCTGGGCACCTCGACGCGCGTGAGCACCTCGATCGGACGCATCCCCATCCCCCGTGAGGCTTCGACGACCGAGGGGTCGACGCTTCGGATCGCGGTGTACGCGTTGGTGAACATGGGCGGGATGGCGAGGATCACCAACGCGACCAGCGTCGGCCAGAACCCGAGACCGAACCCGTACTGGAGCGACAACGGAAAGAGCAATGCGAGGATCGCCAGCGAAGGTACGGCCCGTCCGACGTTGACCACCGATTGCGCGACGAGGCCGCCGCGGCGCACGTGCCCGAGCCAGATCCCGATGGGCAGTGCGACCGCAGAGGCGCCGACGACCGCGATTCCCGACAGGCGGAGGTGTTCCACCGTGCGATGCAGGATCCCGCGGTCGCCGTCCCAATTCGCGGACGTCGTCACGTAGCTGACGAACTGGCTTGTCATGCTCATGCGCGGACCGCCAGCCGCGCCCGTGACCAAGGAGTAGCGGCCCGCTCGACGCCGACCAGCAGCAGGTCCAGCGCCATCGCCATCACCACGGAAAGGCCGCCGCCGACCACGATCTCGGTGCTGAAGCTGCGGGAGAGACCCGACTCGATGAAGGATCCGTAGCCGCCCTGGCCGATCAGTCCGGTGACGGTGACGAGCCCGACCGTAGTCACGGTCGCAATGCGCAACGCCGCCGCGATAGCGGGCGCCGCGAGGGGCAGCTCGACGGTGAGCAACCGGCGGAGCCGTCCGTAGCCCATGCCGTCGGCGGCGGCGATTACTTCGGGCGCCACCCCGTCGACGCCCTCGACGATGTTCCTGATGAAGATCGCCAGCGTGTAGCTGAACAGGCCGATCTCCGACGTGAGGGTGTTGAACCCGGTGATCGGCAGTAGGAACGCGAAGAGCGCCAGACTCGGGACCGTATAGAGGAGCCCGGCGAAGCCGGCGATCGGCGTGTAGGTCCAGCGCCACCGCAGCGCGATGGCCGCAAGCACGAGCGAGATCGCGAGCCCGCGCCAACGGCCATCACGGTTAAGCGGAGGTGCTCGACCGTGGCGTCCGAATCTGCTGGGTGTGGCGCCCGACCCAGTCCCACCAAATGAACGAGTCCTTGTCCGTGTCTATCATGGCCCCATGCAGGGCGGCGGCGACGCCGACGACGTCGAGGGCGCCAAGCGGCTGGTCGTCGTCGTCGGTGACGATCACCGTGGCCACACCTTCGGCGACCAACGCGTCGAGCGCTTCGCGCAGCGCGGCGGACTGGCGCACCGTCGGGATGCCCACGCGGCTACGCGGCAACGGGCGCAGCGGCGCGTCGGCTACCCGTTTGCAGCGCGAGCCGGCGCAGCGCCCGCTCGTTGCCGAGGAACGACTCGACGAACGGGGTGAGCGGCGCGCGCAACAACTCGTCGGGCGGACCGAACTGGGCCAACACCCCGCCGACCTCGAGCAGCGCAATCTGGTCGGCGAGCTTGATCGCCTCGTCGATGTCGTGGGTGACGAACACGATCGTCTTGCGCACGCGACGTTGCAGCGCGATCAGCTCGTCCTGCAAGCGGACGCGCACGATCGGATCGACCGCCGAATACGGCTCGTCCATCAGCAGCACCGGCGGATCGGCGGCCAGCGCGCGGGCCACACCGACGCGCTGCTGCTGGCCACCCGACAACGCCGACGGGTAGCGGCGCAGCAACGACGGATCGAGCCCAACCAGATCGACCAGTTCGTCGACGCGGGCGCCGATGCGGTTCTTGTCCCACCCAAGGAGCTTGGGCACGGTGGCGATGTTGGCGGCGATGGTGCGATGCGGGAAAAGCCCGGCGTGCTGGATCACGTAGCCGATGCCGCGCCGCAACTCGTGCAGCGGCACGCGTCGCACGTCGGTGCCGAACAGTTCGATCGTTCCCGCCGTCGGCTCCTCGAGCCGGTTGATCATGCGCAGCGTCGTGGTCTTGCCACAGCCCGACGGGCCGACCAGCGCGGTGAGCGTGCCTTCGGGCAACGCAAGGCTGAGGTCGGTTACCGCTTCGGTGGTGGCGCCGGGGAACCGCTTGCTGAGACGGTCGAGACGAATCGCGACCGGCGCCATCGCAGCAGGCTAACTGTGGTTGGGGAGTGGTCCCCGTTGCGATAAGCAGTCACGGGCGTCACTGTGACGCATGGGGCAAGAGAGATTTCGAATGTTTGACTTCATGGGAAAATATCGACGGCTCGGACCGGTGGTCGTCGCCATGATCGCCGTCATCGTGGGCGTCGCGTCGTTCGCGGTTACGCGTGGAGGCAACGGCGACGTTGTATTGCGTGCCGATCAAAGAGCGGCAGGAGTGCCGGCCGATCAACCAATAGAGCCAACCACTCCCACAGCTGTCGCGAACGAAACGACCACAGCAACCGCTGCGCGCGTCGGACGGGTTACGACAACGACAACGACACGACCTCCCGAGACCGGCGATGACCGCTCCAACCACCAAATGCCTCCGCCGCTCATCGCTGGCTTCGGCGCGGGGCGGATCGTCTACGAACGCGCCGGCGATGTCTATGCCGCTAACACAGACGGCGCCAACGCTGGGCGCCTCGCCACCGGACACATCGGGCCGTCGTGGGCGCCCGACAGGAACGCAATCGCGGTCGTTTCTGGCGATGGGCCGAGAGCCCTTTTTGTAAGGACGCGTTACAACGAAACGCGGATCGTTGCCGATAGCAGCGGAAGCTCGCACCCGGCGTGGTCGCCTGACGGGGCGAAGATAGCCTTCGGTCGCTTCGCGTCAGATACCAGCTCGGTCGGCTGTTGCGGCATCTGGCTTGCAAACGCCGAGGGAACAAGTTCAACCCGCATCGTCGATAGCGCCTGCATCAACAGCGAACCGGCGTGGACGCCTGACGGCAAACAGATCGTGTTCTGGTCGAGCCGAAATTTCTGCTCTCCGGATGCGGAGCGCGGCTTCGGCAACTTCGAACTCTTCATCGTCAACGCCGACGGAACTGACCTTCGGTCGCTGAACACGTTGTCGAACAGCGGGAGCCCGAGCGTGAGCCCCGACGGCAAGACCATCGCGTTCTCAACCGACCGCGATGATCACCACACCGACGGTCCGGGAACGTCCGACATTTGGACCATGAACATCGACGGGTCGAACCAAACCCGAATCACTACACACTCGGGCGATGATCTGACGCCCGACTGGTCACCGGACGGCTCCCGGATCGTCTTCCGGTCCGATCGTGACGGCGGAGGGTTATTCACAATGAAGGCTGACGGTTCCGACGTGCAACACATCATCACCGGCGACGCGACGAATCCGGACTGGTGATCGGTGTTTGATTTTCTTGGCAAGTACCGCCGACTCGGGCCCGGCATAGTCGTAGCGCTCGGCGTGTTAGTCGGCGTGTCCACGTTCGCACTGACTCGCGGCGATGGCGGCGGAACGCTGCAAACGACGAACACGACGAGTGTCGCCAATCAGTTCGAGTCCACGACGCTCATTCCGCAAACGTCGGCCCCGCAGCCGACGACGAGCATGACCGTTGAGAGGTCCGCCACCTCGACCTCGGTGACGTCGACGACGCCACCACCTCCCACGACCGCCTCGCCGCGGCCGCTCGTCCTTTCGAGGGTCTCGGTCGGCGTCGGCACGCCGTGCCACGACGCGGCTACGACCACAACGACCGGCTCGGGCGGGACACCCATCGACGGCTGCTTCTTCTTCGTCTACTGGCCAGACTCCGAAGCGAACTTGCATCTGACGCTGCTCAGCGATCGTGGCTTCTCCGGACGCACGTACGGCCCGCCATGCCAGTCCCGCAACGGAGAGTGCTACTCGTACCACGGCCTCGGCAAGGCGGAGAGGGCGGAAGGTGAGCGGGAGTGCTTCTGGTTTACGACATCGGACGAAGGATGGGAAACCAAGTCGAACGAGGTGTGCATCAACTGGCCGCGGCGTTCGGACGGCGTGTAGCGGAGTTTCGCCGGTAGATTCCGGGGAGCCGTCAGCCGCCGGTAGCTACGTTTGTTGCCGTGGCGGGCGCCGAGGACGTTGAACAGCTAGCGGCGGTCGGCTACCGTGTGATCCGGGACGTTGGCCACGGCGGCTTTGGCACGGTCTACCTCGCCGAACAGGTGTCGGTCGGTCGCGAGGTCGCCGTCAAGCTGTTGCAAGAGATTCCCGACGAGTGGAGCGGCGTTCGCTTCAACCGCGAATGTCAAGCGCTCGGGCGGTTGTCGTGGCACCCGCACATCGTGGTCGTGTACGACGCGGGCGTCACGCCCGGCGGTCTGCCCTATTTGTCGATGGAGTATCTCGACGGCGGCAATCTCGCCGAGGCAGTGCGCGCCGCAGGGGGCGGCTTGCCTTGGGAGGACGTCGCGTCGATCGGCGTCCAACTCAGCGGCGCTCTCGCCGCCGCTCACGCGAATGGCGTCTTGCACCGTGACGTCAAGCCCGGCAACGTGCTGCTCGGCAACTTCGGTGAAGCCAAGCTCACCGACTTCGGTATCGCACGGCTAGCTGACTCCGAGGTAACGCGGTCGACCGGAGACTTCACTGGCACCGTCGCATACACGGCGCCGGAGGTTCTCAATGGAGACGAACCGTCAGAACAGTCCGACCTCTACTCGCTTGCCGCCATGATGTTCGCGGTTCTCACGGGCCGCCCGGCGTTCGCAACGCAACAGAAATCGTCGCCCCTCGCCCTCCTCGGCCGCGTCCTCAATGACCCGGTGCCGGACCTGCGGCCGCATGGCGTGCCAGGGCCGCTTTGCGATGCGATCGAGGCGGCGATGCGAAAGGACCCGGCTGACCGCCCTACCTCTGGGGGCGTGTTCGGCGCGATCCTGCAGGACGCACAGCGCGCGCTTGGCGTAGCGGAGGACCGGCTCATAGTCGCGCGATCCGACGCGCGTCCAGCGCGCGAAAAGGATCGATCCGCGTCACGAGATCCTGATCCCGACCGCACCGTTCCGCGCGAGCGGCCGCCATCAAGCGACCCAGCGCAGCCTGCGAAGAAGTCGAACGCTAAGAAAGCGACGGCCAAGAAGGCGACGGCCACCAAGACTGCGGCGGCGAAGGCGCCGAAGAAGGCAAACGCCGACATGTCCCTCACGCCCCAGGCCGTACAGAGACGGACACCCAAACCGGCGGCCGCCAAACGGGCGCCATCCTCGGCGAAAAAGAATCTTCCGGTCGCCTCCGCCGAACCAATCGCGGCACCGCCCGCACCAACCGATATGCGACCCCAAGTCGTGCATCGTTCGACGAAAAAGTTGCCGGCGCTGCTTTTACTTGTCGCGACCGTCGCGGCTGCGATCGGCATTGGCAGCTTTGCCGGTCTGCGGACGAGGCAAGACTCTGACGACGGTGGACCGCTGTCCGCGACTACGACGATTGCCACCTCGACGACGTCCGCGGTCCCGTTCGTCCTGCCGAGCGGCGCCGGGGATACCTACTTTGTGGCCCGAATCAAACGCGGCGACACGTTGACGATCCGGTCCACCCCCGAATTGCGCGACGACAACATCGTGTTCGACGCACCGGGCGGCACCGCGGGCATCCGAGTTACAGGGCAAGCGGCGCGTTCCGGCAACATCGAGTGGCTTCCAGTGGCGACAAGCGACGGACGAAGCGGGTGGGCATCATCCAGGTTTCTGGACAGCTCGAAAGGCTTCAGCACCAAGGCCGACGCCAGTTCGATGATCCAAGGTTTGGGCTATCGCATCACCGGTGATGACATTTGGCAGCCGAGTGAGCTGTCCGGAATCGTGGCTACCAGGTCGGACGGCGTAATCACTTTCTTCTTTGCGAACGGCGTCTACGTAGGCAACGATCGTTCTGACACCACTCACAAGTCCGCGGCGATCGTTCGCATCAACGGCGGCCGCGCGACCCTCGCGTACGACGACAAACCGCAGCAGTTCACCTTCCTACTGGACCGGGTGCCGATCCGCGCGGAGTGAGCTCCTCGAAAGCGTCGCGGGCATCCGACTCAAGGCTCATTCCCCTCCGGTAAGTCGCGGAAAGGGCCGCGGCAACCTATCGATCAATCGCGACGCGGCTACGCGTCGCGTTTCGCCATTGCTCGATCGTAAAGACGTCGGGTTAGCGCGCACGCGAAGGCGCTGCCAAAACGACATGCCCGCCAAGGATTGGCGGCTGCGGTCGTCCACCACCGCCCAATACCGCCGAGCGTCGTCTTCGCTCGGCTGCGCTGGCCCATACACAAACTCGTCGGCTCTCGCGGCGAGGGTAGCTACTTCCGCTACGCCGACCATTTGGGCGGCCTCCTGACGCGTTAGACGCGGCGGCACCGCGTGTCCGAGGTCGCGTGAAAGGTCAAGCGTCTCTGCCCAGCCACCAACAATTCGTTCCGCGGGCGACCCGCGCGCGCGTCGGCGCGAGCGGCGACGCCCCTTCAGGAACAGCAACGCCACGATTGGCAGAGCAGTCGCCGTCGCAGGTACGCCCGCAGCAACCAATAGGACCTTCGCGATACGGACGA
This sequence comes from uncultured Actinomycetes bacterium, assembly GCA_963769985.1. Taxonomy (GTDB): domain Bacteria; phylum Actinomycetota; class Acidimicrobiia; order Acidimicrobiales; family JACCXE01; genus JACCXE01. Next base: position 177,497 of record CAVYNR010000014.1, read on the forward strand.
AGATGCTCGTGCCGCCGCCTCCATCTTCCGGGCTGCCCTTTTGGGCGCGCGTCTTTTCGAGCGAGCTGATGTTGGGCGGTGGCGCGGTAACCGGTGTCTCGGCCTCCTCCTGTTGCTGCTCCGTGATCGCGCGTGGCTTAGGGACTTCATCGGTCGTCTTCTTGCGATCGGGCGTGGGATAGAACGGCAACCAGCCCCGATCCTTGAAATGCAACTCGACCCACGCCTCCATGTCGCGGGCGAAGAATTTCATTTCGCGACCGGAGCGGAGCTTGTCGTTGCGAAAGCCCATAACGACGCGCGCCGGGGCATTCGCGTACCGTGCCACGAGGGCCATAGTCGCCGCGTATTGCTCAGCGTCTCCGACAGGCTGATCGCCCTGCACGAAGTTCGATCCGGTGAAGGTTTCGAGATGCGCCAGGCTGTGCCCGGTCGGAACATGCAGATTGCTGAGGCTCTCGTTGAAGTAGAAGCCTGTGTTGAACACGTCCTTCGTCAGCGCTGTGTACTTCTGAAGATCGCTTCCTGGCGCGTCAGCTATCGCCTTCAAAGCCCGCGCGACGACGCCACCCGCTTCGGTCGCGAACTTCTCACTGAAGTTGTCGGTGATCGCAGGCATGCCCGGGTCCTCCAGCGGCGCACTCGATGCGGTGCCGAGGTCAGCGAGGTTGGTCTCGAACTCATAGGTGTCGCCGCGCTGGAGGACGACGGGGTTCGCCCCGGCTTCGCTCGAGCGGTTGAATCGGAAGAACTTCTGCAGCGGTTCGGCCCGCGGGCCGAGGAACCGCAGGGATCGCGGCGATCCGACGAGCGGCACCCACACCATCGAGAACTCGTCATTGAGTTGGTTGACCTCGACCTTGAGCTTGAAAGCCTCACCCTTCTCACCGCCGAGGATTCTCGTGCCGACGCGCTGGAATGTGCCGGCCGCCTTGCTTGTCGGCCCGCCCGGTTGCGGGCCAACCGACCAGACGATGCCGTTGTAGTAGTCCATCGCGGCCAGGCGAATCGGCGTGCCCTTCGGCAATGGCTTGTCCGACGTGATCGTCAGCATCGGCGTGTCGAGGAACTTCGACCCGTTCTCCGCTGTCTCGTCGAGGTAACGGCGGTAGGCCGCCAGCGGGCTCGGGTAGTCGTTCGGATCGAATGGCGGGGTGATCTCGTTTCGCAACACATAGCGATCAGTAGATGCCTGCGCCGCGCCCGGCAGTTGCGGGCCGACCAGGGTGGCCAACGACAACGCGACACAGAGCATCGCTGCGCCGGACAACACTCGGCCAGGTCGTGCTTCGCCACCGACCACCTTGAGACGCGTCGCCTGCCGGACACTGAGCCACGCGATTCCGACCGCGGCGAACACGCCGCCCTGAAGCCAAAGGTTCGCGGGTGTCTCGATTCCGAGCAACACGCTCAGGCCGAGCACAACAATCGGCGGGACCAGACACAACAGCGGGACGCGGCTCGCGCGACGAGCAAGAAGGAACGCGGTCATGCCGCCGAAGAAGCCACACAACATTGGGACCACCAGCACGTTGTCGGCGACACCTGCCGGGGTCTGACTCGTCAGCAGTCGGACCCAACCGCTCCTTGCGCCGTCGATAATCGCTGCGAGAGAGTCAGGCGAGGGCAGGAAGCCGGCAATGGCCGCATCGGGCACGGCGAACCCGCCTAGTGCGAGCGTCGCTGCGATCGACCCTGCCGCGGCGATGAGCGCCGGCAACCGGTAACGGATGATCATCGCCCCGCCGGCGAGCCCGAGGGCAGTCGCGACGAGTCCGATGGCGAGGACCCGGTAGCCACCGAACGATGTTCGGAAGCCGAACACCCCAAGGCCTACGAGGACCAACGCAAAGACGGCGTTTCGCAGGTCGTTGCGGTCGAGATCGACCGTCACCGGCGCGGTCATCGGCGCGCGACTCCTGCGAGTCGCGGTGCCAAATCCGAGATGGCGGTCAGCGTTACCAGCTGCGTGGTGCCGACCATTCGGACTTCGCTCTCGCCGTTCGCATCAACCCGCACGGCCAGCACTCGGAGCTGCGGCGGGAACCACCGCGTCGCGGCCTGTAGCTGGGCCAGCGTCGTGTTCGACCCGGTAACAAGCACCCCAGTGCTCGCCGAGTGCAGGTGTCGGCGACCTCGGCGCACAATCGTGACGATGTCGTCACCCTTGGGCTGCAACTCGACTGCCGCAAGTCCGTCGAGCAGCCTCCCGCGGGCGGACGACTGGATCACGCGCCGGCCTTCGACACAGGTCACCTCTTGCTCATGCGATAGCGCGCTCGCGCCCAGCGAGCCGACTACCGAAACCGCCAGCTCGAACTCGTCGTCCGTCGCGTAGTCGTCTTGCCGGGTTGACAAGACGAGACCGAGATGCGCTCGCCGAGTGTCCACGAACTGACGCACCATGAGCTTGCCGGTGCGGGCCGAAGTCCGCCAATGAATGTTGCGGCGATCATCCCCTGGCACGTACTCGCGCAGCGTGTGGAACGCGACATCCGATGGCGACAGATCGTTCGTCGTGGTGCCTTCCAGGTCACGCATCCACCCGGCAGCAGTGCCTGGTAAGCGTTCGATATAGGGATGCACAAACAGGTCGACGGCTTCGCACCAGTTGACCTCGCGTCGGGCGAGACCTAGAGGGTCGCCCCTAACGGACCGGACCGGGCCAAGCCGCACCACCGAGCGTCGCTGCGTCGGCACCACGAATACGTCCGAGAAGTCGGCATCGTGGCCGAGAGACGGAGGGTTGATTCGTGCGAGCCCTCCTTTGCCCACCGGCACCTCGAGCCGCACGGCGAACACCTGTCGGGCGCCGGCATTGCGCACGGTGACGCGACCGATCGCCGGCTCGCCGACGGTGACGCGCGACGGGGTCGACCGCGAGCGAAACTTCGAGCGACTCGCGGCCGAGCGTGAAGAGCAAACCGCCAACGACCACCAGCACGCAGGCTGTGGCGAGCACCATCAACTCGTTCCAACCGAAAATCCATCCGCCGAACCAAGCAATGACGCCGAGAACGAGCACGGCGCGAGCCGCATCGGTGATGCGTTCCGCGATCGGCCGCGCGCGTTCGACGAGTGGGCGGGCGCGTTCGGCGAGGTCGCGGACGCGAGGCTCGGCACGGCGCCACGCGGTCTCCGCGACCTGTCGGCCGCGCCCGATCACCGGCGACACTCGCCGGACTGTCCCCGCCATGCTGTTACGCGGCGCTGCGATCCACGGGTGGCGGAACGTCGCTCATGACCTTCGCCAAGATCTGATCTGGTTTCGTGCCAGCGAACTCGGCGTCAGGGGTGAGGATGAGTCGGTGACCCAGTACCGCGGGCACCAGTGCCTTGATGTCGTCGGGCGTGACGAACGTACGGCCAGCCGACACCGCCCACGTCTTGGCGGCGCGGGTCAACGCGAGCGCGCCGCGCACGCTCACGCCGAGCAGTACGCCGTCAGCCCGGCGCGTCTCCTCCGCAAGCCGGCTTATGTAGGACAAGACGGGCGGCTCAACGTGAACCGTGGCCGCGAGGGTGGCCATCTCGGCGACGGTGTTCGCCGCAATGCGCGGCTGCACCGCCGCAGCCCGGTTCCGAGTAGCCGCCTCGGCCAACAACTGCACCGTCGTGTTGTGGTCGGGATAGCCGAGGCTGGTGCGCATCAGAAAGCGGTCGAGCTGCGCTTCCGGCAGTCGATAAGTACCGGCCTGTTCAATGGGGTTCTGCGTGGCGAGAACCATGAAGGGCGGGCCAACGGGGTGCTGCACGCCGTCGATCGTGACGTGGCCCTCTTCCATCACCTCGAGCAGCGCCGACTGTGTCTTGGGCGACGCCCGGTTGATCTCGTCGGCCAACACGATCGTGGCGAAGATCGGGCCCTTGTGAAAATCGAAGTTGCCCGTTTGCTGGTTGTAAATCGTGACGCCCAATACGTCGGTCGGCAGTAGGTCGGGTGTGAACTGAATGCGCGACGACGTACCGTGCACCGTGTTCGAGATCGCCTTGGCCAACATGGTTTTGCCTGTCCCCGGCGCGTCTTCGAGAAGGAGATGACCTTCTGAGAGCAGGCACGCGACCGCGAGCCGCACGACGGCCGTCTTACCGACTACCGCCTGCTCGATGTTCTCCACGAGGCTGGTGAAAGTGTCACGAAACCAGGTGGCTTGTTCTTGAGAAATCACGATGCGTCCGTTCTTCGACGAGGGCGAGCTGCGGTGGGGTTGGTTGTGGTCTGTCCACGTGACTTTCCGGTCATGGGTCAACCGTGTTCGACTGAACTGCGGGCGACGTCGATCGAACCCAGAACTGCGTGTTGCTTGGCGCGATCTCGCAGACGTTTCGACTGACGTAGCCAGAGCCGTTGGTCTGCACGTTGTGCTGGTAGTAGCCGCTCGGAAACTGGTTCGAGTAGCAGGTGATCTGAATCGTCGCGTTCGGCGGGAAGTTCTCCAACGTCTCGTTCATTACGCGGCACGTCTTGGTGGTGTCGCTATCACACGGATCATTCGTTCCGCTCCAAGCCACCGTGATTTTGTGCGCCGGGGGGGGCGCAGGCCCGGTCGCGGCGTTCGCCGATCCGGGGCTCGCTGACTCGCTCCTCGGAGCCTCGTTGTTAATGGCCCAGACGCGGAGCGTGTAGGTCTGGGAGTAGGTCCCGAAGTTTCGTGAGAACGAGGTAGCGTTGCCGACGTTCTCGCGGCCGCCCCCGTTCACTGAGATCTCATAGCGGATAATCGCCTTACCGTTCGCGTTCGGCACAGACCAACTCCACCGAGCCGCGGTGTCGCCTTGTCCACTAGTCGAACCAGAAACTCCAGGGCTGCCAGGGGGCCCGAAAGGCGTCACGGGGTTCGACTGCGGTGATGGGTCGCCACATTTCTTGGTGCCTGCGCTCGCGTTGCAGGCCGAAACTTGGAATCGGTAGGCGGTCCCGTTGGTGAGACTGCTGACGGTCAGGGTCACTTGACCCGAGCGCGGCCCGGAGAACGTGGCGGGTTGCGACGAGGCCGGCGCGGTCGAGACCGTGTAATGCGTGATTTCGCTTCCCTGATTGTCCGGCGCGGTGAAGGTGAGCGTGGCAGTGCGATCGCCCTCGGCCGCCGTCACCGATCCGATTGGCAGCGGCGGGCCCGCTGCCTTGACTGCGACCGACGGACCGGACACTCCTGAGACTCCGCGGAGGTTCGTCGCCGTGATCGTGAATGTGTAGTTGTCATTGCCGACCGCCGTGCCGGGGAAGGTCGTGCGCGTCGCCGAACCGTCGTTGACGACTTGCGTGTTATACGTGCTGCCGTTGCGCAGCAGCTTCACCTCGTACGACTCGATCGGACGCCCGTTCGGGTTTGGCGCCGTCCACGTGACCTCGAGTGTGCCGTTTCCGAGGTCCTTGCCGACTGGCGGCGCTGAACCCCAAATGGGCACGTCGTACGGACGTAGCAACGGCGACTCGACTGGGTTCGACTTGAATTCGTTCGCGCCATCCCCCCGGTTGACTGCGACGATGGTCACCTTGTAGTCGACGCCGTTCGTAACCGGCTCGAAGGTATACATGCGAACGTCGGCCGCTGTCGTTACTTGGCTACCAGGGCTCAACGTCAGCAGATACTTGGTTGGTGCCGAACCGCTGTCCTCAGTGCGGGCTGGCTGCGTCCAGTTGACAGTGAGCTTCTTGTCGAGTTCTACGAGCTCACCGAACTCTGGCTCGTCTGGCGCCTTGTTCGGTCCGACGACGTCGCTCGGATCGCTCGCCGCGCTGCAATCGGGAGCGGTCTTCACCCCGCACGCCTTCACGGCAAAGCGGTAGTCCTCACCGTTGGTGAGCTTGGTGAGCAAGCAAGTAGTGCCGTCGCATCGCTGCGAGAAGTTGTGGTCGCCGGTCACTTCGAAGTGATCGATCGTGTCGCCGTGCTTGTCGGACTCAGGGAACGTCCAGGACAGAGTGGTTTGGCGGCTAGCCGTATTGGTTGCCGCGGGCTTGCCGGGCTTCGCCGGAATGTCGATGACGTTGACCGTGACAGCGGCGGTCTGCGGGCGGCCGTCCTCGTCGATGTCGTCAGCCACGGTGTAGGTGAACGTGACGCGCCCGAAGAATTCAGAGCCCTGCGCCGGCGGCGTGTATACGACGGCCTTGCCGCCGCTCGATGCCGCGGCGCTTCCTCGACCTGACTCGATCGTGCTCACGGCCGTCACACGCAACTCATCGCCGACGTCGTTCGACAGCACGGGGATCTCGACCGGGCCCTGCTTCTTGCGAACGGGTTCGTTGAGCTCATCCGGGTTTGCGATCGGCAACGGCTTCGGGTTGCCAAGAATCCTCACGAGTACCTGGCTTGTCGCCGGCTTGGGGGGTGTACCTGTGTCCTCACCTGAGACCGCGATTACGACCGGCGACCCGGCCACCGCCTTAAAGGCGCCCTTATCGGCTTCGAGCGTCAAGGTGTCGCCGTTCTGGCTCGCCTTCACCGCGGCCGCCGACGAGGTCGGTGCCTTGAACTTGAACTCGTCGGCCGTGTCGGGGTCAGTCACCGTCGAACCCAGGTCGATCTGCTTCTTCTCGCCGGCCGCAAGATCGACATTGAGCGAACTCAGTGTTGGCGGATTGTTCTCCTTCGACTTGATTGCGATCGTGGCAATGCCCACCGCTGTGGCCGGAGGGTTCGAGCCTTCGAGCAGGACCTTGTACTTGAAGCCGCCCACCGCGGGTGGGTTCGCCGCCTGGCTTAACGCGGTGAACGTGGCGTGATCGCCGTCGACTTTCACGGTGCCACCGATCGCGTCGTACGCGGTGTCGAGCTTTACTCGTCCATTCGGCTCGTCGTTTCGCGTCACGAACACATCGACACTTTCACCCGGTGCGACGTCGGCTGCGTCCGGCGTGGTCTTCAACTGTGTCTGCGGCTTGACCGGCACCATCACGATTGCCGACGCGCTCTGCTTCCGACGCGTATCAGTGACCGTGTAGCGAATCTGCACCGCGTCGTTTGGCATCCGGAACGACAACAGCGCGCTCTGCTTCTGCACCGTGAAGCCGGCGGGCGACTTCGGCGGGTCATAAGCGACCGCATACATGGCGACATCGCCGTCGGCGTCGAAGTCGTTATCGAGCACGTTGACCTTCACCGGATCGCCTGGGGCGACCGGCGCAAGAATGTCATCGATCGCGATGGGCGGCTTGCTCACGACCTTGGCGTTCACGCGGACCGTAAGCGTCGAGTCGCTCGTTTGGTCGTGGTCGTCCGTGATCCGGTACGGGACCTTGAGGGTGCCGTCGGTCCAACCGCTGTTTCCGCGCACGACGATCAGCTGACGTCGCAGATCCAGGGTCGCGCCCTTCGGCACCTCGGACGGTGACTTCACCATCCGAATGGGGTCTTCGTCGGGGTCCGAATCATTCGCGAGAACGTCGAAGGTGATGGTTCCGCCCGGAACGACTTCCGCAGTGTCAGCGACCGCGACGGGGACGCCGTTCGCGGCCGGCGCTGAGATGCCCACCAAGATCGTCCCGATGCCGACAAGACCGCTCGGGTCGGTTACCGCATAGGTGAAGACGTCGGTTCCCGTTGTTTTTGGGACGTAGCGCAGAGCGTTGCGAAGCGCCGGCTCGCGCTTGCCTTTGGCGCCTTCAACGAGACCAGTGCGGTCTGGCTCGGAAATTACTCCGCGTTGTGGCTGTGACTGCAGCCCGGTGAACGCGACAACATCACCGTCCGGGTCAGATGCCCCGACAGGAATCGGAATGTCGATCGGCCGACCGAGCACGGTTCGCACCTCGACTGGCGGCGGCTGGGGCGTGTTGTTCTCACCGTCGACCACCGTGACCACGAGCCGAGCCCCGCCCTTGCTTCCGCCCGCGTCCAACGCGGTGTACGCGATCGTCAGTCTGGCCGGTGTCGTCGTTGCGATGACACGGATGCGGTCACCCGAGACAAATGCTGTACCGGGCGGACAATCCTCGCCGGCCGCGTCGATGCAAGTAAGAGGCGCGACCGCACCGGTGTCCGGATCCGTCGCCTGGTCGACGGTAAGCGGGCCGCCCTCGGGGTCGACGTCGTTGTCGAGCACTCTTGACGTACCGATGCGCCCGACGCGGAGAGACAACGCGTCGTCGGTAACGAGCGGCGCCCGATCCGTTGTCGCGTCTAGCCCGTGCACGATCACGACGCCGCGAGCAGTCGAGGTGCCGTCGGTCACGAGATACTTGAACGCAGCCGGCTGCCTTATCGGGATTGGCCGTTGCGCGGTGACTCGCAAATACTGCCGCTTGAGGACCTCAACCTTGAGGCCGAGGGTTGGATCAACTTCCACTCCGGAGATCGACAGGACATCCCCGTTGGGGTCGGCGTCGTTGGCCAGAACGGGATTTATCACAGGCACGCCGGCGGTGAGTACCAGATCGTCGCGGCCAATCGCCGGTGGCTTGTCGGGGGTGGTGGGCTTGACGTCTATCAGAATCCTGCCCTTGGCGGACTTGCCAGTGTCATCCCAGGCGGCCTCATATTCCACAACAAACGGCGCGTCACCGGACGCTTTCGACGTCACAAGGCGCACGACCTCATCCGATCGGTCACGAACCTGGATCGACCCGTCCGCCGGAGGAGTAACACTGCTCAACCGCAACAAGCCAGACGGCTTGTCGTTGGCAAGGGGACGCACCACGATCTCGCGGTCGACAAAGCCCGTGACGAAGTCGTTTCGCGCGCTCGGATTGAGTTCGTCAGGCCGCTTCACCTCGACCTGCAGGATCGGTGGTGTCGCGGGCGCCAACCCTTGTTCGTCGTGAATGACCAGCGGCACCTTGTAGGGGTTTGGATCGGCCTTCAGCGCCGTAATAGTCACGAGTCCGTTGGGTCGGAAGCTCGGCTGACCGAGCCCACCGGCACCGCCAACGTCGACCAGCAAGACCGCGTCGCCGTCTGGATCTTCCGCCTTGTCGAGCACGTTGACCGAGGCGGTGGTGCCTTCGAGCATCGTGAGCGTCGTTGTTCCGACCAGCGGGGCACCGTTTGTCGCCAACGGATGGACTCGCACCGTGATCGTGTTCGAATCGACATTGCCGCCGCTTGCGACGGTGTACGAGAACGAACTCGAACCCGAGGAACTATCTGACGCCGGAGTGAATGCAACCGTCTGTCCGTTGAGGCCGATTCCGGCGGTGCCGCCGCTGCCGCCCGGCACGCCGACCTCCTTCACGTGGGTACCGACCACGCCAGGCGTTCCGATAACTCGGATTGTGCGCGGCCGACCGGGACGCGTTCCAACGGCGATGGGAACCGCGGTTGCGGGCTTGTTCGACTTGTCCTCGTTCGAGGACGTCAGCTTCTTGTCCGCGTCGGGATCATCACGGCGCTCTTCTTGCGGGCGCAACGCTTCGTCCCATGACTGGCTCGTCACGTGTCCGTTGCGCTTCACGTCGAGAGTGAGCGCCTCGCCCGTGTCGGTGTTGTTGACGTAGACCTTGTCGCGGTTGGTTCGGAAAACGAGGCGACCGGCCGCCACATTTCCCTTCGCCGGGTCACGGCCTTCGCAGTCCGACAGGAGCGCTCCGGTCGTTCCCCAGGCTCCGTAGGAGCAGCCGTTTAGCCGCACCGGTCGGGTGGCGCCTCCGGTGCCAGCGCCCTTGACCGAAGTCACCTTGCCGTTGTCGAGGCCAACCTCAAGCAGCGACGAGTCCGTCTCAACTACGACAATGTTGCGGGAATCTCGTGCGCTCGGTAGCTGAAGGTGCGCTCCTTTGCCGTACGCGGCGAGCGCGACTCTGCTGCCACCGGCGAGGATCAACGCATTCGTCGCCTCGTCTAGGACAATCGAATCGCGGCCGACCGCCGTGACCTTCGGCTGGCGGGGTCGACGTCCAAGGTCCGACGAACTGACCTCCCTTCCATCAGGCGCATAGACGCGGACCGTGTCGCCCGATACGGCGTGTACAAATCCGTCGACGCCGACATCCATGGCCTGGATGCCGGCTGCCGTTGGCTTGCCCTTGAACGACGCCTCTTTGAACTGCGTGGCGTCGACAATCCGAAGCCGACCGGCCGAACCGCGTTCGAGCACGGCCAGCGTCGCGCCACCAAGCCCGACCTGCGACGACGCCACACCAGCGGTTGGTTGCCCCGCCGTTCCTGCCCGCTTCACGTCGACGGACGTAAGCCGGTCGGCGCCCTTGAGGAACACGGCCGAGCCCGACTGCAACACATCTTGAACCGAGTCGGTCAGCGCTGCGTCTATCCGGTTGCCGATCTCACTGTTGACGCGACCGACGGTCTCGCCGCGCGCTCCGGGCTGACGGGTGATCCAGATGCCCGGGTCGTGAAGATCAACCTTGTTGATGCGGTAGCCGTCGGCAGTGATCGCGACGAGCGCGGCCGCAATCGCTGCAACAGCAAGAACCACGCCAGGCGCAACCCGACGAACGTCAACTCTCAATTGCCCACTGCCCCGAAACGCTCATTGCCCCCAAACGATGCGCCGAACTCTATTACTTCGACAATGGGGAGCTCTCCCCTGCGTCGGGCTAAGCCGGCACGACCTTCACGACTCGATCGCCAAATTCGATGCGAGCACCAACGGCGAGCGGTGACCGCTCCCCTAACAGCAAGCGGCGAGTTGGTTGGTCCGGCATTGCAACCGCAGTTCCGTTGGTGGATTCAAGATCCTCGATCCAGGCCACGCCATCGCGCGCCATCAAGCGGAAATGAATCTTGGAGACAGTTCGGGCGGGATCGGCGATCGCCACGAGCCTTACCTCTGGATCGGATGTGTCTGGAGCGCGGCCCACCAGAATCTTGCCCTCGAGGGCGATGCGTTCTCCGGTGTCGAACAAGAGCCAACCCATCGGCGGCAGTTTGGGTGGTTGCGCCGCGCGCTGCTCCCTGGGTCGGGTCGCGTCGGGCGCCAGCTCGGAGGTCGCCGGTTCCGCTCGTGGCTTTGTCTCGAACTCCGGAGAAGGAGAACTCGGCCCCGGAACGAAGGTTCCTACGTCGAGCCGCGCCTCCGCATCGCGCGGCGCTCCGAGCCGGTTTCGAAGCGTATCGACCGCCGCGCGTGGCACCCGTCCGACGATGGTCACCTTTGCGCCAGTGGGGTGTTCGACGAGTGTGAGGGTGCATTCCTCGGTCCGTCGCAAGAACACGAGCGGCAGCAGCAGGCCCGCCGTGACGATGGCCGCCGCGCCATTGGATATTGACATTGCGCCAGGCCGAATCGTCCGAGCGAAGCGCAAGGTTGACGGTCCGACGCGGGCGGCGGTGCAGCCATGTGCCTCGAACACTGCCCGGATGCGCTGCTCGATCTCGTTGGCAGCGGGCCCCGCTACGTCGATCGTTTCGCTGAGCCGCGCCCCTGGCGGATCTGAGGACAGCAAGGCGCGACCCGCGACTCACCGCGGTGCGGACTGTGGTCCCGACCCGAACGCGCCGCGAGAGCGGCGCCGCGCTATTCATGCGCGCCGTCCAAGAGCGGCAAGTCCGACGCGCTCACGAGGCCAACCGACAGCGCGTAGTCAACAAGGCGCGCTCGGCGCGATGAGGCGAGTCGATCGATTTCGCCATGGAGGCCAGGCACGCCAACCCGCTTCAGCTTCTGACACACGTTGTCTAGTTTGCGATTGAAGCGAGTCATTGTCCATCCAAGCCGGCGCGCCGCGTCCGCCGACGTCGGAAGCGCCGCGCCGCCGGTGCCGTGCATCCGTAGCGAAGGCTCGGCCAGCGCGAGAATTAGTAGATGCTGATCGGCTGTCAGCGCGACGCGCCCGATCGTCGTGGAGCCGTCGTCGTCGAACTGTGGCCGCTCTGTTTCAAACGGCGGCGCGTCGAGGTGCAGGTTCAGCTCATAGCTGGTTTGACCCGCTGAGAAACGCAGGCTCGTCGACTCGAACACGACCGGAAGCCGCGACCCAGGCTGCAAGAACGCGTGAACCCGCGAGTCGTGTTCGGCGATCGTGATCGTAAGACGCGAACCAACGTTGGCCAGCCACCACAAAGGTGCGTCCCAATACAGCTCAGCCACGCGCCGGTGCAGGTGCAGGTTCTCCTCGTCTACGACGAGCACGGCATCGCGCCCGATGGAGAAGCGGCCTTGCTCCGGGACGTCGGTCCATGAGTCGCAGAACTCCACCCGCAGCTTCGGCGGGGTCATTCTGTGCAGGCCTCCCGTGCGGAGGAGTAGCTCGAGCCATCGGCGCCGGCTCTCACAAGGACGCAGACCTTGCCCGCCGGAGGACTGCCAATGACAACGTTGGTGTCCTCGACAGTCTTGTCGTATCCGGGATGATCCTTGATCTCCACGCTAAAGATGTCGCCGGGGTCTTGGCCTGGAGTCCATGACACGGCGATTCCATTCGCGGTGCGGACGGCACTGACACTGACGACGGGATCCGGCGCTGACGGCTGGTCCACGTCCGGTCCAACGGTTGTCGGCACGGTCCCATCGTTGTCACGCGTACCACCGCCGACGGTTGACGACAGCACGAACGCAATCGTCACGAGGCCGATGATTGTCGCGGCGATCACCAGCCACAGGGTCGGAACGCTGCGGCTCGCTGGCGGTTCGACGACCACGACGTCTGGTGCTTCGTGTTGACGTGCCCGAGTCGCCGCTTCGAACCCGGTCGTATACGAAGCCGCGCGCGAACCCGTCGCCGCGTCGGGCGCCTCGACCGCGTCCGACGTCGTGGTGGGGACCGGCCGGGAGACAGCGGCACTGCGCAATGGTTGGACCAGATCCAACTTCGGCTCGGGGGACACGACTTGAACCTGAGCGCGGGTGCCGTCTGCATCACTGGCATCTCGTGGCGGGGGATCGTAGGTGCGCTCCGACGCGCCAGCGAAGAACTCTGTCGCCCGGTACCCCAGGTTGCGTTCGATCTGCTGGATCGCCTGCGCGAACGCGGCGGCGGACTGCGGTCGGTCATCCGGTCGACGAGCCATGGCGAATGAGAAGAGATGCTCGAGCGCTTCAGGTGCGTCTTGTCGCCGCGTCGGAGGCGTGTCCCCGGTGCGCATGCGGCTGAGCAAACCGGCGGCGCTGTTGTCGCCACCCGCGACTTCGTAGGGCGAGCGGCCTGCGACGAGCGCGTAGACGGTGGCACCGAGCGAGTACACGTCGGATAATTCGTCGCCCGGCGCATCCTCTAACGCCACCTCGGGCGCGGCGTAGGGAATCGAGATGCCCGCGCCCTCTTCGAGATGGTCACCCTGTCGCTCGCCCGCGATGCCAAAGTCGATCAGCACAGGCTCACCGTTCGCCCTAAGCAGGACGTTCATCGGCTTGATGTCGCGATGAAGCAGGCCCGAGCGGTGCGCAGCCTCGACCGCGCCAGCGATCTTCACCCCCACGCGCAACGCCTCTTCTATGGGCAACCCGTTCGGCCGGGAGCGAGCGCCGAGGTGAGGGGGTGGGCAGTACTCCATGACCATGAACGCCCGCCCATCGTTGGACACATTTGCGTTCTGAATACGCACGATGTTCGGGTGATCGGACAGTCCAGCCAGCCGGTTCGCCTCGTTGATGAAGGCCGAGTCCATCGGATCAATGTGTCTGAGAGCCTTTACGGCGACCCGTTGTCGGGGGAACTCCTGCTCGAACAAAAAGACATCGGCATAACCGCCACTCGCGAGGAACTCGACGAACCGATAGCCAGTGACGTCTGGAGGCCGGACGTTGTTCGATCGAGCGGGGCTCACGCGTGCGGCGACCCGATCACGAAACCGATTTCGTCGCCGAGGCTGACACGGGTGCCGGGCAAAACGATGTGCTTTTCGCCCGCCCGGAGCCGAACGGCTGGCTCGCCGGGCGCCTCGACAACAGTGCCATTCGTCGAGCCAAGGTCCACGACAGTGATCTGCCAATCGTTAAGAGCAATCTCAACGTGTGTTCGCGACAAGGCACGGCCTTCGTCGGGCACGACGACCAGTCCGACCGCCGAAGGATCATCGCCATCCCTCCGCTTCGGGTTCCGGCCCACAAGCAAAGAGCGATCGAGTTCGACGACAAGCCCGTCGTCAAACTGCAGGAGCCCGAGAGACGGACGCCCGGTCCTGACGACGGCCCGATCGACTATCTGCAGATCACAGATCCGGCAACTGGGCGCGACCGGCGAATTGGGGTGCCCCGACGGGCAGAGCACGGCCTGCACCTGCGGGCCGTTTCCTGACTGCATGGCGGCATTCGCCTGGGCGTTTCTGAGCGATGCCAACGACACGGTGGCATCGTCGAGGCCAGCGTCTTGATCGAACATTGGCGGCACCTGGTCGCGCGGTGGCGGAGGCGGCGGCGGCGGCGCGATCAGCTTCGCCGGCTCGGGCGGCGGCGCGTCGCCTAGCAACGGCGGCGGCGTCCAAGACGGCTTGTCGCTGCTGTCCTCGAATACCTGCGTCGACGGGCTCAATGACGAATCGCGAGATTCGGGCCAATCAAATTCCGGCTCGACGATTTCGGGTTCAGCGAACGCCGGCTCAATGTGCGCGTTCTCGACCTCGACGTCCGGCGCCGCAGGCTGGGCACGTACTGCAGCCGCCTCGACGCCTCGGAACTGGGTCTCCTCAACGAGGTGAGAAAAGTCGAAGTCGTCTTTCGGCGGCGTCGCCACCGGGCCTGTGGGCGGCGTCATGGGCGGAGACTGCCAATCCGAAAGCGTCTCGCCCGCGGTTGGCTCATGTGAACTGAGCGCCACAGGTGCCGCAACCGCGGGAGGGGCCGCGACACGCGGCGAGGCGGGGGGAGCCGCCGCTGCTTCTACAGGCCCGGGCGAAGCGACGGACGCCCTTTTCTTACGGGCGCTGCTCTGCTCGAAAAAGAACACCACATACACCGGCGTGGCGAGGTTCTCCTCCCAGGTGAGCACAACCTCGACGGCGGACTCGACGAGCTTCTCGGACCACTTCGACACCTGCGGCTTATAGAGCCGGACGCGCTTCCCGCTATCTGCGTCGAGCGCAATCGCGGCGGCCTTTCCGCGAACCAGCAGGCGCGCGGTCGAGCCCTCTCGGACAACGCATGCGAAAGACGGCAGCGGTGCGTCACCAGCAGACGCGAGCGCTGACACGATCGCGGTCAGGGGCGTCCGCGATTGCACCGCCTCGCGCAGCGAAGCGAGGAATGCGTCGGGGCAGTTTGGGCCGACCAGAATCGCTGCGTTCGACCCAACAAGTGTGACCAAGCCAGCATCAGGCATTACTTCTCCAGCGTCTCCGCGTCGGCGGCGTCATCAACCTTCGCCCGTGGGTCCGTGTCCTCATCCACGTCCACAGGTTGATGGCCAACATCGGTGACATCGACGACGAGCACCGACACGTTGTCGCGCGCTCCCGCTGCGAGCGCCTCACCGAGAAGAGCGTCGACAAGGTCAGAGGGCGGACTTGTGCTCAGGACCATTCGAGTGAGTTCGGCCTCTTGCACCTCGCCTGTCAGCCCGTCTGAGCAGACCAGAAACCGATCGCCGACCTCGGGAGCCAGGAGCCACGAGTCGACATCGACGTCGGCGGCTCCTCCAATGATGCGCGTAACAACGTTGCGTTCCGGATGCATCACCGCCTCCTGCTCTGTGATCTCCCCGGCATCGATTAGCTCCTGCACGACGGAGTGATCCTTGGTGACGCGTCGTACGTCAGATCCCCTGCGCATATAGACGCGAGAATCGCCGACGTTGAAGACCAGGACGGCATCGGCGCCTCCCTGTCTCGTGAGAGCAACACCGGTCAGCGTCGTGCCCATATCCCTGCGTTCGACGTCGTTCAGGCGACGTTCGAAGACATCGGCATTCGCGCCCCGCACAGCAGCGATCACGCTTTCGGAGTCAACGGCAGCCGCTCCGCGAAAGTTGTCGAAGCGGGCGATAGCCGTTGCGCTGGCCACCTCTCCGCCGGCGACACCGCCCATGCCGTCGGCGACGACGAACACAGGACGATCCGCGACCATCGAATCTTGGTTGGCCGTGCGCACGCGACCAGCGTGCGTTGCCGCACCCCACGCGACACCAATTGTCACAGTTCCGACCCCAAGATCACGCGGTGAAGATAGTCCGCTGCATCTTAGGAATCCGGTCCGCGAGCCGGCCTTGAGACGGCTCGATCGCTGGCTGCCATTCGTTGAAGTCGGGCCCAGAATATTTCGCGGAGGTGCCTGGCGGCGGGATCGACGTCCAAACCTACGATTCGCAGTACGCGTTCGTTCCCGTTTGGGGTCTCGGTTCGACTCGTGGACGCAGGTCAGCCCGCCGCGCAGGCCGATAGAAGCGCCTCTCGCAATTCTGCGGAGGAAGCGCTCACAACAACCGGGACGTCATCAACGAGTTCGATCCGACCCAAGGCGCCGTCGAGCTGAACCCACGCGATCTCAACGCCACTCGGTATCGCCGGTGAGGCGACTGAAACGCTGTGCGCGATCCGCTCGGCCCAAGCGGCCGCGCCCACGTGATCCACGAGCGGCCCATCGGGCAGCGACCGGCTTGCCGACTCATCGGGTGCCAGCCCGAAATAGTCGGCTAACAGCGCTACCGCCTCGACGAGGTAGCAGCGATCGTGGCGCACGCTCAGCCGAACTCCCGATTCGTCAAGGGCCGCAAGCACGCTGCTCGGTCCCGCCCCCGAGATCCACGCATCGAATCTGGCACTGTCACCCGCTGAGGACGCCGCGACGACAGACCATTCCGGCGCGCAAATCAACTCGATCGCCACGCGTAGCTTCGCGGACACCAAGAGGGATTCGGCGTCCCCCGAAAAGTGGCCTCTCACCGCGAGGCTTCGTGCTGCCTCAGCGGCAATGGCCGCACCAGCGTCGGAGTCGAAGTCATCGACGGGGCTCGTCGCCGCAAACCAGATTGCCAGCGACTCCGGTAGTTCAAGATCAACGGAAGCCACGGCAAGCGCAAGTTCGCTCGCCGTCAAGACGATCGCGAATGGTTCCTGTGTTGCCCCGATTTCATCCACCGATAACCATCCGCTTCAGGATGTTCAGCGGGTTTTTTAGCTCCTCGACGCGTTCCGACGCACGACGAGACTCGCTCATGGCGGCCTCGCTGTGTGCCTGCAACTCGTCACGGGACATCCCCGGACGAAGCTCAGGAAGGTCGGAGTCTCCGCCAACGGCGTAACCCATCCACCTGCTCGTTATCGATTCGCCGGTTGTTCGCCTGACCAACTCGTCTGCTCCTTCCCCGATCAACCAACCGGCTTCGAACGCGAGTCCACCGAGTGGCCCTGCGGGTGTCAGAGACGCGATTCGCGCGCCGGCAAGTCGCGATCCACTCTTGACGGCATCCGCCTGATCGCCGCGGTGGAGATGCCAGGCGACTTCGGAAATCCCGAAGGCTGAACCGAAACGCGCCAACCGCCGCCCGGCTGCGCTTCCTCTCATGAGCCCGCCTATGCGGCCGTTGGCGGCGAAGAAAGCCTTCGAATATCGACCAGTCATAAGGTGCACGGCCCGGCCCACGACTACGGCAGCGACAGCCTGCGCGACGCGCCGAAACTCGATCATGGTCCCGAGGTCAAGCACGCGTGATGTGCCTCGTACAACGCGATCCCAAATGTCTTCGAACCGCCGAATCCCGAATTTAGGCAGTCGAGCAATGAAGGCAGCGCGCGCTCCGCGGGTGCGGGCGTCCGCTCCGCTGCTCACGCGTTCCTGATCCGATGCATTCGCTCGAAGCGTCCGGGCGCTCTCGCGTAGCTCTTGTACGAGCGAAGCGATGCGCCGAGAGTCCCGATTCACCCACTGCGAGCGGAATCTGTCAGCGGCGGCGCCGTCCCATGGGACGCGTCTAAGGGCGTTTCGTACGGCGGTGACGTCACGCTCAAGCAGCGTTGCGGCCCGCTCAAAGTCGCCCGCTAGCCGCTCCAGATCCCGAACGTTCGCGCCGATCATTCCTTGTGTGCTCATCGTCAGCGACCCGAAGCCCGCTCTTGGTTCGCGGCATGACGTCGAACTTCGGATGCAGCGTCGCGAAGGCTCCGGGCCGTGCCTGCGACCGCGGAACGATGCGTGTTGTTGACGCGATCCTCGAACCGCCTTCGGTCGTCTCCCGCCCACCCCGTGGCTTGAAGCCGCGAAACAAGCCCAGAAAGCGTTTGTTCCATCGCCGCCGCCGACCGTTCGAGCTGCGCTGCCAGCGCCTTACCCTCCGCCGGTGTCATTCCGACTACTCGTGCCATTGTCCTGATCCCCATGTCTGTGAAGGCCGACTTGATGATGTCAAGGGTCGCACGCGACGCCCATCTCCGGAATGGGGACGACTACCCACAACGACTAACTGCCTGCCGACGGGCTGAAACGACCTACTAAGGCGCGCTCAAGCGACGCCGAAACCTCTGCGGCTGACATCGGCGTAAGAGTGATCTCTCCATCACGCGGCGCTGTGACCTGCCAGAGGCCAGTCGCAACCGCACCGACCCAACCCGTTTGCACGGCACCGTCACTTGTCGTGTCGGTAACGCGCGACGCTACAGACACAAGCACGAATCGCGACTGGCCAAGCGCTTCAGCGAGGCCCGTGGCGGTCACCGGTAGAAGATCACGCACCAGCTGGTCATCGCCGCGACGCGACGCGTCAATCGCGGCACCCAGCCCACCTGCATCTAGCTCCACGACGTCACCGCCTGCTTTCTCGGCCTCGAACTCTGGCGCGGCCACGCTCATCAACTCGGCTGCGACTTTGCCCACCTTCAACGATTCGATTTCGTGAACGCCGCGGTAAATCTCGCGAATCCGAACGGCTGCCTCATCTCGACGCGCCCAACGCACGGAGACTCCTTCACCATTAGGATCCTCTGCCTCAACCTCGACGACCTCCGTCGGCTGAGCCCAGACTCGCACCAGATCGGCGACCTCTTGATTTACGTCGAATCCGTTGGTGACTGGCGTCGCGAATCCGCGTGCAGCCAATGAGCGGACCGCTGCCGCTACCGCCTGTGCTTGTTCCACCGCATCAAGCCGGATCGCCGCCTCATTGACACCAATTGGCGCTCCGACGGACGACCGCAGACAAACAGCAAGTACCTCCTCGTCGGTCAACGTGAGGGCGTTCACGCGGCCACCGCCCTGATGTCCCACGCTTCATCCGAACCGGTCTTGTCGTAGTACGCCTCGGCCGAGTCGAAGAAGTTGGTCATCCGCGGGTCCGTTGAGTTGTCCATTCGTTGAACCTCGCCGAGGTAGTTCGACGTGATCCCGTGCGCGTCTGGGCCGTCGCCGAGAAAATAGTGAACGACGCGCGAGGGAGGATCCTCGGTGCTGGCGCGACCGTCGGTGGCGGGCACTCCGTCGTAGAGGTTGTTGATCTCCATGACCTGGGCAGCGGGGTTGATCGCGACCTTCGTCGAAATTGGCGCTCCAACTGCAAGTACGTGAGTCACGTTGTACCGCGCCTCGAAGGCTGGGTCCGCAGCCAAACTCATCGCGGAGAGGCCGCCGTTCGAGTGCCCCACCAACATCACATTGGCGCCTTCGGGCACCAGCAAGTCAATCTGAGCTTGTAGCGCTCGGACGTACGCTGACTTCTCCGCCAAGCTCGAACCAGCACCGAGAGCATCGTTGCCCGCAGCCTCTATGTTGAACAGTCCTTCGATTCCGGCCAGGAGGATGCGGTAGGTCGGGGGCGGACCGTCGCTGACCTTGATAACCCGCGCCTGAGGCTCGTTGTCCTTGTGAAGCGTTGCGATAATCGCCATGTCGGAAGCGGGAGTCCGGGAGGCGCACGACCGGCCCTCGCCCGCGCCGAGCTTGGGAACTCGGGCGCGGTCGACAATCCGCGAGATGTCATTCAGCCGGCTGCTGATGGCCGGATTTTGGAGCACCAACCCGACCAGCAAGACCAAGCCGTTCACGATCGGCGGCACAATCAAGTAGTCCCAAATTCGGCGAAGGTCTCGACCGAAGTTGACGAAGCCGTCGTACGCGTTACGCGCGCCACGAGCGATCAGGCGGCCCGCGGCGACGACGAGCCTTCGGCCGCGCTCCACCTGCCGACCAGTCCACCGACGCGCGCTGGTGACCGCGGTGCCGATGCGACGACGCGCCGACGAAAGCGCACGACTTGCGCGACCCTGAGCGTCTTTCCAGTTCGGGCGGAACAGCGCGAGACGAGTCAAGGGGTTCGTGACGCCCAGCAGCAGCGCCCCGCGGCCTCCCCACGCGGCGAACCGTCCCCGATTGCGGCCGCCTGCTGAACTTGCGCGCTCCTGCTCCTCAGCGTTTCGCACGAGCACGTTCGCCGCATCGCGGAACTCCTCGGCCATCGCGCCGATACGACGGTGATGGACGGCGTCCCACTGAGCACGAAACGCGTTGGCGGCCCGCCCGTCCCAAGCGGTGCGACGAAGGCCAGTGCGGACTCGGTCGCGCTCTGCGTTGAGACGTTCCGCCGCCGTTCGAAAGTGCCGTGCCAAGTCTCTGAGGTCGCGCGGTGACGCGCCGACAAACTCGCCCATGGTTGCCCCGTTCGTTGAACACAGAGGGGGCCGACGCTGAAGCGCCGGCCCCTCTCCGATTATCCCGACAAGCCTTAGCGGCTCGCCACTTCTTCTTGCTCGCTCGCGTTGTTGAGCGCCGACTGACCGAACCCACCGATTGCGTCGCCGATCAGGCGCAGATTCTTCTGATGGTCGGGCCACTGCTGCGTCTTGAACGCGACGGCATCGGGACCTTCCCACGCGGTCTCGCCGAGCATGCTGTTGATTTCGTTCGCGATCTGATTGATCTGGTCCTGCTTCTGCTTCAACGTGTTGCCAAGTCGCTTGACTTGCTCGACGTTCATACCGTGGCTGATTGCCGCCATTGCTGTGTCTCCCCGAGAACGTGCCGGCGGTGTTGCCGACAGGAGTGATCCTTACAGAAGCTCGTGCCACACGGAATGGGGATCACTCCCCATGCCAGCTACCCCGCACTTAGGTCCGGCAGCGCGCACTGCACGCGCCACGTTTTTCCCGCCCGGATGTAGAAGCCGCGCCCCGGTGGAAACTCAGACCGAACGATCCTGGGAGGCAGGGGCGTCTTGAAGAGATTCTCCCCATCGAACTGATCGGGTTGGAGCACGATGCCGTGACGACCAGCCACGAGCGTGCGATAGAGCGGCGAGGAAGTGACGCTCGATGTGTCGGCGTCCGCCACCACAAAAACGCCGTGGCGCTGACACGCCACGACCAGGGGCTCGAGCGCGTCTGTTACGTCATAGCTCGTGAAGCTCGCGAAGTCCTCTATGACGATTGCGTCGGGTCGCGCGCTTTCGCTAATTGAGGCGGCAAGTTCGCGAGCATGAGCTTCGATCGCCTCGTCGCCGATGGCCTCCGCACTCCACGATACGGCGGACGCAAGCGCCGATCGACCGGCGCCGAAGTACACGACGTTCGTATTACCCGCGCGCGCGACGCTTTGCACGATCGCCGCGATGACAGAGGTACGTCCGCTTTGCGGCGCACCAGAAATGACCAACGTGTCCTCCAGCGCAAATCCCATCGGCGCCAGCGTGTCGTAGGACACCCCGAGTGCCGGCAGACCGTCGACGTCGATGGGGAGATCGCTGAGCTGCACGCGCTCGCGAAGCTTTCCGATCGCCGGCGCTGGCGAGCGTCCAGCTTTGTCGGACGTACGCATCTGACGCGCGAGGTGGTCGCTCGCATTCGCCTGCTGTGCCGTGTTCTCTGTGCCACCAAGCACCGTGATCTGAAGATCCTTCTCGTCAAGTACGCCGCGACCTGGAGGGCTCTCAGCGGTGAACACGTCGGGTGCCACGCTCAATGTCATGTAGTCGTTCTCTGATGCCATCCGAAGGACCACCCGGCGTTGAATCATCGACGAAAGCGCGGAGGATACGGCCGCGGGCCGATCTGCGGTAACGACTACATGGACGCCGACCGGGCGCCCTTCGGCGGCGATGCTCTGAAACGCATCGAACCAGCGTTGATTCACGCTCGCTTCGTACTCGTCGCGGAAGGTGCCGACCGCGTCGACAAGAACCAGAATGCGCGGCTCATCGGGTTCCTTCGCCTCGCTTCGGTACTCGACAATGGTGCTCGCCTTCACTCCCGCGTAACGACGCGACCGTTCGTCGATGGTGTCGCTCAGGAAAGCAAGCAGACGCTGAACGCGTTCGGTGTCATCGCCGTTGACGATGGATCCCACGTGATCGAAAACCTCGAGCATTTGTAACGCGCGGGTGCCGAAGTCGAGGCCGTACACATGGCACGGCCCGCCCCTCGTTGATAGGCCCGCGACTATGCCGAGTGTTCGGAGAGCGGTGCTCTTGCCCGACCCTCCCGTGCCAAAGATCGCCATGTTGCCGTCGCGATCCGGGACGAACGAAACCGGAACCTGCCGCTGATTCTCCGGGTCGTCCTGGATCGCGAAGATGAGTTCGGCGTCGGTTCGGCTTTGCGGGGCCTTCGCGAGGTCGTACACCGACGCGAGTTCGTCCAACCATGGTCGCCGGGGCATTACGAGCTTGCGTTCACCATCCGCCGTAGTCGTCGTGAAGCGCTCCGCGTGCGCAGCGCGGACCGATTGGACGAGCCGCTTCAGGTCGTTCGGCCCGTCCTCGCTTACCTCCTGAACGGACTCGGCCGACGGTTCCCACTCGGACCTGTCGGCGAGGTGCAACTCTTCGACCGTGATGGTGGGGCGCGGCGGTCGCTCAGACGTGTGGCCTCCCACATAGCCGGTTTGGAACGGCGTGAGTCGGCCCGCACCTGTCTTCACAATGCCGCGGCCAGGCAGGCCGGGGTCGAAGAGCGCAGCCTGCGGCGTGCCAATAACGTCGCTGCTGTGCTCCGGGTCCGCCATCCGCAGCGCCACACGGAGGTTCGTGTTCGCGCGCAGGTTGTCCTTTATCGATTGCCCGGGATTCTGCGTAGCGAGGACCAAATGAAAGCCGAGGGAGCGCCCGCGCTGCGCGACATCGACCACGCCATCGACGAATTCCGGCACTTCGCTGACGAGCGCGGCGAACTCGTCGACAACCAGAATCAGGCTTGGCGGAGCTTCGGGATCTCCGCGCTTCTCAAGCTCAAGTAGGTCCTTCGCCCGCTTCTTCTGCAGCACGTGTTCGCGAAACCGCAACTCGGCCTTGAGCGACTTGAGCGCACGCTGTACAAGGTGAGGACTCAGGTCGGTGACCAGACCTACGCAATGCGGCAGATCAATACAGTCCGCGAACGCAGCGCCGCCCTTGTAGTCCACGAACAAGAACGTCACGCGTGACGGACTGTGCTCGGCCGCGATCGAAATTACCCACGACTGAAGGAACTCGCTTTTGCCCGAGCCCGTCGTTCCGCCCACGAGCGCGTGCGGCCCGTGCTCGCGCAGATCGAGCGCGAGGTTGCGACCGGACGCAACGCCGATGGTCGATCGCAAATGGTTGTCACGCTTGCGTCGAACTGGAGCTACGCCGGGCTCGGGCGGCAATGAATTGCTCTCGGCCCATCGCTCCAGGATGTACTCCGGCGACGACGCCGCTTCCTTCGCGGTAACAGCGAGCAACGACACGTTGCGGGGTAAGTCGCTGTCGTCGTCTACGCGCGCTCCAGAGTCGACCACCGGCGCTATCAGGCGCGCGATCTCCAACGCCTGTGCCAACTCAAGCGATTCGATCGCGGTCGAGAACCGCGGGCTCGCCAGCGGACACGTAGCCGACGTTGGCGATGTGCGCCGACGACGGATCAATGTCCACGAACACGCGGCACGCCGCCGGCAGCGAGGCCACCGACGGAGCAACCCATACGACGTGAACACGACTGGCAGGACCGCATTCCGCGAGGGTGACGAGCCGACTGCGTTCGATCGGCGAGTCGTCCTCGACCAAAAGAACAATCGCGGGTACGGGTTGCACGTCGGGTTGGGAGTCTTCCGCGCGCTTCGCTACGAGGTCCTCCAGCTCGGAGACCAACCGCAGAATCGCTCCGGGGGTTGAGACCACGTTGTCGACCGTGATCGGCGTGTGATCCGACGACGTGTGTGGCAACCACTTGATCCAATCCCAAGCCGCGGCCGTCCCGCTCGAAAGCGCTGCGGCGATGACGACCTCAGCTGGACTGTGGAGCACCGCCAACTGCGCGACAACGCTTCGGGCCACGCCGAGCGCCGCGGCACGGGGCCCGGCAATGCCAAGCGCACCCTGTTCGGTAAGCGACGCCACCGCCGGAACAGCATCGACGTACAGGAACGCGTTTCGTAGATCGACGAGTTCTTGCCAAAGGTCGGGAAGCGACTTGCCCTTGGACGGCATCTTCACGCTGTTCCGCGACAACAAGCGCGCTGTGCCAAGGCGCGTGTCGAGGAAGGCGCGACGATCGGCGCGCATAGTCCAGAGCATCTCGCCGCGGTGAATCGCCGCTGGGGCGAGTTCTGTGATTGACGTGTACTCAGCCTGCCTTCGCACAATCTCGGCGTCTCTAGCGGCTGTTAGCTCGCTGTTTAGATCGCGTAGCGCTTCGCGAAACGCCTCGGTTGCCTCCTTGAGCGTTCGCTTCGCCAGAACGCGTTGCTCCATCACGCTCCCGATCATCATCATTGGACTCATCGCGATGAAGAGGATTGAAAATAGGTTTTTCGTGACGAGATACATGACGCCGCCCATAAGGATCGGCGCCGCCACTGCTGCGATCGAGAAACGGCCTTTGTCCGGCGGCGTGGGTGGCTCAGGGGCTTCAAACTCGATCCCCTTATAGACAATGTCGAGGCGGGGGCGCCGGTTGAACTCGACGGTGGGCGCCGT
This sequence comes from uncultured Actinomycetes bacterium, assembly GCA_963769985.1. Lineage (GTDB taxonomy): Bacteria > Actinomycetota > Acidimicrobiia > Acidimicrobiales > JACCXE01 > JACCXE01. The sequence continues at coordinate 202,182 of CAVYNR010000014.1, forward strand.
GCGGTTCGCGCCCCCACCGCGCATGACGACGCGCAGCGTGGTCTCACCCAGCGTGATTCGATCCGTAGGTCCGACGATCGCTCGGGGCACCGCATCGCCGCCGATGAGCACCCCGTTAGAAGAGCCAAGATCGACAATCTCTGCGACATCACTGATGGTGATGCGCACGTGCTGGTTGGAAACCTGGGGATCGCTCAATCGGACGGTGTTGTCCTTTCGGCGCCCGATGTAGCTCGCGCCGGGCCCAAGGCTGAACTCTTGGCCGGTGTCGGGTCCGTCCTCGACCACGAGCACCGCCGAAGCATCCGACACTTCGGTCACCTTGTCAGTTCGTTTGACGACTGCGACGGTTTGGCCGGAGCGGATTCCGGCGTCCGCGACGGTCGCGTCGTGGCGCAGCGCCCGCTGCGCGGCGCCGTCGTGGACAGCCAACGTTACGCCTGACTCAGGAATGCTGATCGGAACCAACGGATCCCGGCGACCGATTGCTTCGGCGAGTTCGCCAACTGTCACCGTTGTGTCGACGGTTACCAACAGGTCAACGGCCGGATGAGTCTGGCCGGAAGGTCGATTCAGTGTGAGCTTGAGCCTCACGCCTTGGCGTTGTCCCAGAACGCCGTGCCACTACTGCCCCAACTAGTCACCTCGTTCTCCCCTCTTGACGAGTATTTCTCAATAGAACGTGGGCGGACGTTAGCCCGAGCCTTCGTGACAGCTTCGGGTCCCGCTCGTGTTCACCCGCGTTTGCGTGGGGAGTCCTCCCCATTTCCCGAAGGCGGATTCTCCGGCTCAATGGGGCCATGAGTTTTCTTCTGCGCCCGCGCATTCTTCTGATCGGCTTCGCGGCGGCTCTCGCTGCGAGCGGTGCCGCCGTGTTGCCGAGCAGCAAGCCCAGCCCGTCGCTCCGCGTCGCCGCAGGCGCGCCAGCGACGTTGACAATCGCCGACAACACCGCGGCCGCCGAAGCCGATGCAACGCCCGCAACGTCGACTTCCATCGTCGACTCCGACGACCGGCTCGCGTCGGCGCAGTTCGATTTCGTGGTGCCGACAACGTCGACCTCCATCGTCGCGGTGCCGCCGAAGACCATGGACGGCATGCAGCGCAAACCGCCGGTCGCGACGCTGCGCGCGCAGGCGGGCTGGATGGAAGGCGTCTTGTCGAGCCACTGCTGGCGCTACTCAGAAACACGATCGTTGTGCGCCTGCGGCCCCGGTTGGGATGACCCGGACGTCTCCGTCGAGGCAGAGCCGGGCGAGATGCTGTCGGTCACCTTCGACCGCGACGACGCACCGCGCGAAGGTTCGTGGACGATCAGCGACAGCTACGACGGCGACTCGATGCTCTCGGGCGACGTCGATCCCAAGAACGTGCAACTACGGATGCCGACACGTCCGGGCACATACTGGATCTCGACCGGCACGTGGTGGCCCGAAGGCGACACGTTCCACATTTACAAAGTGCACGTCGTCGGCGCGCACGGGCCCACGGAGAAGGGGGCGATCCTGGGTCGGATTGACGGCGACCCGTCACGCTCGACCCTCCGCCTGTCTGGCCCTGATGGCCGCACCACCGAACTGCACCCTGACGAGTCGAACCGCTACCGCTTCGACAACCTTCCGGCCGGCACGTACGAGCTCGACGGAACCATCGAGAGCTATCCCGTGGACGCCCCGCCGGGCGAGCCGCAGGTCGGCACCGCAATAAGAAGCGAGTCGCGGACGATCGCCCTCGGCGCAGGTGAGATCCACCGCGAAGACTTCGAATAGATCGGCCAGAATGTCCCTGCGATGAGTGCGTCTATCGAAATATCGGGTGGCGGCATGCCACAAAGCCTTCCTCTGCTGGGGGAGATCACGACGGTCGGTCGAGACATAACCAACGTGATTTCGCTCCGAACCGATCAGAGCGTCTCAAGGTTCCATGCTGCGATCGTGGAGTACCCCGCCGGCTACTGCGTCCGCGACGTGGGCTCGTCAAACGGCACATTCGTCAACGACAACCGGGTGGATGGCGATCATCATTTACGTTCAGGCGACGAGATCCGGTTGGGTGAGGTCGTTCTCGTCTTTCGTGACGATGAACCCGAGGACCTGGAACAAACGATCACTTGGAAAAAGTGACCTACCTGTCGACTTCGCCCATGACGGGGTCGATGGAGGAGATGACCGCGACCGCGTCGGCGATGAGGCCGCCGCGCAGCATGACCGGCAGCGCCTGCAGGTTGACGAAGCTCGGGCCGCGGATGTGCAGGCGGTACGGCTTCGACGTGCCGTCGGACACGAGGTAGCAACCGAGCTCGCCGCGGGGCGACTCGACGGCGACGTACACCTCGCCCTCGGGCACTTTGAAGCCCTCGGTGAAGATCTTGAAGTGGTGGATCAGCGCTTCCATCGACTCGTCGATGCGACCGCGCGGCGGCGGCGTGACCTTCTTGTCGAGCGTGCGGTACGGGCCGCTCGGCATGGCGTCGAGGATCTGGCGCACGATGCTCAGCGACTCGCGCATCTCGTTGAGGCGGATGGCGTAGCGGTCGAAGGCGTCGCCGTACGTGCCGACGACCACGTCGAACTCGACTTGGTCGTAGTGGAAGTACGGCATGTTGCGCCGCAGGTCCCACTCGACGCCGGTCGAGCGCAGCGTCGGACCCGGTCGCCGACAGCGCGATCGCCTGCTCGGGCGTGAGCACGCCGACGCCTTGCGTGCGCTGCGTGAAGATCGGCTGGCCGGTCAGCAGCGTGTCGTACTCGTCGAGGCGCGGCGGGAGCGCGTCGAGCAGGAACAGCACGTCGTCGCGCCACCCGTCGGGCAGGTCGGCCGCCGAGCCACCCGGACGGATGAAGTTGTGGTTCATCCGCAGGCCGGTGACCTTCTCGAAGAAGCTCAGCACCAGCTCGCGCTCGCGCCAGCCGTAGATCATCATCGACACCGCGCCGACGTCCATGCCGTTGGTGGCCATGAACAACAGGTGCGAGCTGATGCGGTTGAGCTCGGCCGAGCAGCATGCGGATCCACACGGCGCGCTCGGGGACTTCGATGCCGAGCAGCTGCTCGACCGCCATCGAGAAGACCATCTCGTTGTGCAGCGGCGAGAGGTAGTCCATGCGCGTGACGTTGGTGCCGCCCTGCGTGTAGGTGAGCGTCTCGCCCGTCTTCTCCATGCCGGTGTGCAGGTAGCCGATGACCGGCTTGGTGCGCACGACGGTCTCGCCGTCGAGTTCGAGCATGAGGCGCAGCACGCCGTGGGTGCTGAGGGTGCTGCGGCCCCATGTTGATGATCATCGTCTGGTCTTCGCCGGACTCGATCGACAAGTCGTTGGGGTCGAGCTGCACGCCCTTCGGACATGCGCAGGACGCCGCGCCTTGCTCCTGCAGCGCCTTCACGGCCACGTCAGCGGCCGGCGTCCATCTCCTGCGGCCCTCGAGAGGTCGATGTCCAGATCGACGTCGCTCATCTCGGTCGCCCTCGGGTGCCTTGAACTGCACGGGCACGCGCGACGTTCTCGAAGTCCTTGCGCAGCGGGTGGCCTTCCCAGTCCTCGGGCATGAGGATGCGCGTGAGGTCGGGGTGGCCGTCGAAGACGATGCCGAACATGTCGAAGACCTCGCGCTCCATCGCGTCGACGCCGGGATAGATCTCGAACAGCGTCGGCGATGTGCGGCTCGTCGCCGGGCACCTGCACGCGGATGCGCACGCGCGTCGCCTCGGCCATGTTGAGCAGACCGACGACGACTTCGAAGCGCTCGCGCGGCGATGCCCTCGGGCAGCGGCCGGTCCGGGATGTGCTCGAGGTAGTCGACCGCCGTGAGGTCGGCGCACATGATGAAGCCGGCGTCGTAGAACTCGCTGCACCTTGCGCGACGTACTCGTCGCGCGAGACGTGGAGACGTCGGCGACGTCGGTCATCGCGCGCGCCGGCTCGCAGCAGCACGCCGGCGCCGCGCGCCCGACGCTTCGCGGCGCTGCGTGATGTCGCCGCTCTTGATGCCGTCGTGCAGCGTGAGGATGGCGTGGATCAGCGTCTCGGGGCCGGGCGGGCAGCCCGGCGCGTACACGTCGACGGGCACGATCTGGTCGACGCCCTGCACGATGGCGTAGTTGTTGAACATGCCGCCGCTCGACGCGCACACGCCCATCGAGATGACCCACTTGGGCTCCATCATCTGGTCGTAGACCTGGCGCAGCACCGGCGCCATCTTCTGGCTGACGCGTCCGGCCACGATCATGAGGTCGGCCTGGCGCGGCGAGGCGCGGAAGACCTCCATGCCGAAGCGCGATGATGTCGAAGTTGGCCGCGCCCGTCGCCATCATCTCCATGGCGCAGCAGGCGAGGCCGAAGGTGGCGGGCCACACGCTGTTGCGGCGCGCCCACTTCACGAGGTCTTCGAGCGTGCCGGTGATGAAGTTGTGGTTGAGCGATTCGAGTCCCACGTTGTCCCTAGGCCGCGCGGCGTTCGCCGATGCGGCGAATGGTCGAGTCGGTCGTGCGCGTGGCTGGTCGTGCCGGTCGCGATCGTGTTGAGCGGCTTGCATGTACCTTGGCCGGACCCCAGTCGAGCGCGCCGTTGGCGATGAGGTAGGCGAAGCTCACGACGACCGCGAGCGCGAACACGAGCATCTCGACGAGGCCGAACAGTCCGAGCTTGTCGAAGATGACCGCCCACGGATACACGAACACGATTTCGATGTCGAAGACGATGAAGATCATCGCCACGAGATAGAAGCGCACGGGGAAGCGTTCGGCCGGCTCGCGCGACGGGCACGATGCCGCACTCGTACGGCGCTTCCTTGGCGACGGTCCGCCGCTTCGGCGCGAGCAGACCCGACGCGATGAACGACAGCGCCGGCGAAGAGCGTCGCCAGGATGAACATCAGGAGCAGCGGCAGGTAGTCAGCCATCGGTTCGCTCCTTTCGTTGGTTAGGCGGTCGCCGGGTGCGGGCTGTACCCGCGGCGCGCAGCGCCATGATCCGCTTGTCGCGGCGGTGCAGCGCGTGGCACGTCACGGCGAAGATGATGCCCGACGAGATGCACCGCCATCACCTGCGGGAACCGGGTCGACCCGAGGTCGCGCAGCACCAGCACCGTGGTGACCGGCTTCGACGGGTCGGGGACGGGCTTGGGCGGCTTGCCACCCGTCGGGCGTCTCCTGGGCCAGCACCGGGGCGACGGCCACCGCGACGTAGTGCGGCGAGTGACGGAAGAAGAACTTGTGGTTGATCTTCCAGAACAGGATCTTCTTCGGCAGCACGGTCGTGCACGACTCCTTCGGCCCGAGGCAGTTGTCGCCGCCCTTCTCGTAGCCGCCGACGAGCACGTAGTCGGCGCTCTCGGAGAACTCCGCCGGGAACCGGAGTTGTGCGGCCGTCGGCTCCTTGATGATCGGGCCCTCGTGGCCCATCTTCGGCTTGCGACCGGACTTGGTGATGAAGGCGTCGGCCGCCGCCTGGGCGTCGGCGAGCACGCTCGACCCGCTGGCGGGCATCTTCTTCCAGCCACCGGGGAAGTCGCGCAGCGATGTCGGTCGCGCCGTTCGACAGGTCGGTCTGGCGCCGCGGAGTGCACGACCTCCTGCACCTTCCAACTCGGGTCACGACCCTTGATGCCCTGGCCGTAGAACGCCCACGTGATCGCGAGCAACATCATCCAACCGCTCAGCCCGGCGACCGCGAGCAGGAACCCGATGCGGGCGCCGAGGTTGGTCGCGAGCAGCAAGTAGATGCTGCCGGGAAGGATGGCGACCGCGGTGATGAAGATGAGCAGGCCGCGGATCTGCGGATCCCAGCTCAGCGCGCCCAAGCAGACAGGTCAGTGCATTACAGGCTCCGCTCGTATTCGACGATGGCCCGGATCTGGGCTTCGGACAGCATCTGACCGAAGCCGGGCATGCGGCCGGTGCCGACGCCGCGGGCGCCGTAGGCCTTCTCGATAGTCCGACCCGAGCGTGACGAACTCGATGTGCTTGAGGAGGTCGGGGAACTGCCGCAGCGTGACGCCGCCGAGCAAGCTCGGACCGAACGCGCCCGAACCGGGCGCGCTCGGGCTCGTCGTAGGACCAACCCTTGGTGTGGCAGCGCGAGCAGAACTGGTCGAACAGCGTCGGCGCCGTCGGTGCCCAAGCGCCGCCGATGCCTCCCGCGCCTCCTTGGCCGTCAGCTGGATCGACTTGAGGTACTCGATGATGTCGGTGACCTGCTGCTCGTTCATCGGGCCGCCGCCGGCGACGCCCCACGCCGGCATCGGCGTGTTGGCCCGGCCGTAGGTGATGATCGTGTTGACCTCTTCCTCGGTGAAGCGGAGCAGGACGGTGTCGAGCGCCGGCGCCGCCCACTGCACCGACCGGCTCGTGCCGTCGGCGTCGGTGAGCGCGAAGGCGGTGACGCCGCCCTCGCCCTCGGTGCCGTGGCAACCACCGCAACCGAAGTGGCCGATGTTGCCCTCGGGAATCGACGACGTTGACGGCTGGAACAGCACGAAGCCGCGGTGCGCGGCGCGCTTGTCGAAACCGACCGACCGCGCCCGCCTGCCGGCTCGGCTCGTCGAGCCAGTAGAGCGGCAGGCCGAGCACGACGACGATCAGCATCGCCAGCGCGCCCTTCTGCGCCCGCTCCAGGCGCGGGCCTTCGAGGGCGTCGTCGTCGAAGTACGGACGGCGGTTGGGCGCGGTCGCGGCTTCGTCGCCGACGCGTTCGCCGCTCTTCTTGACCGAGAGCAGGAGGAACAGCGCCCAGCCGAGGACCAGCGCGACGACGAAGGCAACCGCCAGGTTTTGCTGAGTTGAAGCAAGGATCATGCGCAGTGGGGGCCTTCCGCTTCCTGGCCGGTGGTGTCGATGCCGAGGGCCGGGCCCTGGATGACCTTGCCGGTGTCGACGAACACGTTGCCGTTCTCGACCGAGACGGCGAAGCGGTCGAGACCGCGGGGCGCGGGGCCGCCCTTCTTCTCACCGACCCGGCTGTACCGGGATCCGTGGCACGGGCACTCGAACCACTGCGCCGAGGCGCACCACGGCACGCGGCAGCCGAGGTGAACGCACTTTTGGTACAGCGCGACGACGCCCTCTTCCATGCCCTCGAGGACGCCGCCGGCGTACTCCTGCTTCGCCTTGGCCAGCGCGCCCGCGGGGTACGGCGCGACGTAGGTGCGCGCCTCGGCGAAGTACACCGGCGACTTCTCGGAAGCCGCCTTGGCGAGGATGTCTCTCAGGCTGCCGACGTTGATCTTGGCGCCGAACCCGCCCTTGAGCGGCGGCGGCCAGAAGAAGGCGAGCGACCGAGGCGGCGAAGCCCGCGAGACCGAGGCCCATCAACGTCACCGCGCCGCGGTTGAGGAACTGGCGGCGGGTGACGGCGAGCGCCTCGGGATCCGGCGGGACGAACTCGGCCACGGGCGCCGGCTCCGCGCTGACGGGGACGACTTCGGCGCCGCGGCGCTCGAGCATCGCGTTGCGCTCGTACGGCGCGGCCGCTCAGGGCTCGCCGTCGCCGGCGAGCGCCGGGTTGGTCTTGTCCTTACGGCGCGCCTCGCCGCGCAGGCCGAGTAGCCGCGGCGCGGTCGCGGCGGGCGCCGGCGGTCGCGACGAACAGCACCGCCAGCACGGCGAGGCCGACGAGCGGCCAGGACGACGATGGTGGATGAGCTCATTATTGCTCATAGGTCGAAGATGTCGTGGATGCCCTGGCGCCACGGAAGGATGAAGTTGAAGCCCTCACCGCGGAAGAACGATCCGATGACGGTCAGCGAGGCGCACATCATGAGGAACAGCGTCATGAGCGCGATCGCGAGCTTGCGGTCTTCGGGCTTGTTCGACGGGTTCTTGTCGATGTAGCCGGCGCTGCCGAGCCCGACCATGATCACCGTCGGGATCATCACGCCGGCGACCATCGGATGGAGCATGGTCAGCAGTTCCTGCAGGCCGAGGAAGTACCACGGCGCCTTCGACGGGTTCGGCGTGCGGTTGACGTTGGCGGCGCCGAGCAGCGGCGCGTTCACCAACGCGGAGAACACCAGCAGGAACGCGGTGCACGCGAGCGCGGCGACGAACTCGCCGACGATCAGGTGCGGCCACGTGTGGACCTTGTCGGTGGGCGTGGCCTTGACGTCTTGGATCGAGCCCGCCTTGACGACGGTGAGCAGGCGCTGCGTGTGCCCGCTCGGTCCGGCGAGCGGCAGCGCGGCGGGTGCGGGAGCGACGGCCGTCGCGACACCGCCACCACTGGCGGCGCAGGTTCGCCCTCGCCGGTCTTGGCGCGGGCCGCGGCCGAACGCTGGAGCAGGTGCGCGGGGATCTTGTTGCCGTCGTCGACCGGGACTTCCGCCGCCGGTGCGTCGCCGGCGGCGCGTCGCCGGCAGGCGTCGCAGCGGTCGTCGCCGCCTTGCTGGCCTTCGAGCGCGGCGCGGCGCTCTTGGGCCCGCTTCAGTAAATGATCAGGAATGTCAGCCATAGACTGCATGCTCCTTCCTACAGCGGTCCACTGATGCCGCCGTCCTTGCGGACGCGCCAGAAGTGGATGGCCATGAAGATCACGATGATGAAAGGTAATGCGAGCACGTGCAGCACGTAGAAGCGCAAAAGCGTCGCGGTGCTGATCTCGGCGGACCCCAGCAGCGCAAAGCGAACCTGGTCGCCGAGCACCGGCGAGTAGCCGCCCATGTTGCTGCCGACGGTGATGGCCCACAGCGCCAGCTGATCCCACGGCAGCAGGTAGCCGGTGAACGACAGCAGCAGCGTGAGGAGCAACAACACGACGCCGATGACCCAGTTGAACTCCCGCGGCGCCTTGTACGCCCCGTGGTAGAAGACGCGGCTCATGTGCAGGAACACCGAGATGACCATGAGGTGCGCGGCCCACCGGTGCATGTTTCGCACTAGGAGGCCGAACGCGATCGACGTCTGCAGCGTCTTGATGTCGTCCCACGCCGCCGCCGACGTCGGGCGGTAGAAGAACATCAGGAAGATGCCGGTCACCGTCAGCATGATGAAGAGGAAGAACGACAGGCCGCCGAGGCACAGCGTGTAGCTGACCTTCACCGCGTGGCGCTTCACCTTCACCGGGTGCAGGTGGTACAGCACCGAGTTCATGATCACGTAGGACCGGTTGCGCGGGCTGTCGGTGTAGCCCTTACGGAAGATCGAGCCGGGACGGAAGATCGACGTCCACAGCGCGCCGCCCTTCATCTTGTCCATGGCCTCGGTCATGCGTTCCCGCGGGCTGATGCGTGTCGCCATGTTCAGTTCTCCCAGGCCTTCCTAGAACCGCATCCCATAGCCGTAGCCATGGTTACTGTCGCGTTGGTGCCGGTCGCCGTCGCGCGGGCGCCAGGCCGGTCTTGCCGAGGATGATCACGCCCGTCGGGCACCGGTCGACGCAAAGCGCGCAACGCGTGCACACGTCTTCGTCGACGATGAACACGACGTGGTCGCTCGGGTCTTCGCCCGGCTGATCGGTGTTGAGTGAGTCCGGCGACCGTCTCGGGCGAAGCATGTGGATGCACTTCCACGGACAGATGTCGACGCAGCCCTCGCACATGATGCATTCGGACTGGTCGATGTGCAGGAACTGCTTGGGCTTGACGGCCGACGCGAGCTCGTCAGGCGACACCTCGCGCAAGGTGTAGTCACCCGAGAAAACGGGAAGCGGCGGATTCGCGTCGGTCTTGGCCATGGGTCAGTTAGGCCTTGCGCACCAGGGGACGGCCGTACGGCGACACCGGCACCACTTCGGCGCCCTTGTCGCCTCGCCTCTGGGCGATCGCCCACAGCTTGAAGTGCGTCACGAAGGCGACGCCGTAGATGTTGGTGACGATGATGTCGCGCACCGTCTGCTCGTTCACCATGAGGCGGCCGTGGCCAAAGAACGTGACGCCGTTGGCCCACAGGTTGTGCCGGCGGATGCCGGGCAGGTTGTGGAACGGACCCGTCGGAATGCCGAACACGTCGGACCGCCAGCCGAAGTCCTTGTCGCACATGGTGATGAACTGGTGCGGCACCATGGCGTAGCTCAAGTAGAAGATTGCGAAGATGTAGGTGGCGCCAGCGAAGGCCTCGCCCCACGTCAGCGGGGTTCCCTTCGGGCGGCGGCGCAGGTAGAGCATCGCACCTGACGATGAGTGCGACGTCGACGATCACCGATGCGAAAAACGCGACCACTTCGTGGTGACCTCCTTTGCCTCAAGGCAGTTCGTGAATCCGTTCACAAGTGTACCGATCTCTTCCTCGCCTCAACCAATTTCGACCGACTCGTAAGCGAGATGTGTTTATCACGCTGCCTGGTGAAAGAGCATGTTGGTGACGAGCCGCGGCCCCGCCTACATTGCCGTGCGTGGCTGAGGTACCTGAACACCTTTTGCAGCGGTCGGCGGCCCGACGCGCCGCGTTGACGGGCGATGGCGGAGACGCCGGCGAGGCGTCCACGACCCCGGCGGTGACCGGCGGCGACAGCGCCCCGGCGGCGGCCGCCGCCCCGGCCGCAGCGCCGGCCAAGGTCACCCCGACCGAACCGGCGTTCATCGAGCCCGTCGACAAGGCGGCGTTCCAACGCGTCGAGGCCATCCGCAAGCGCCGCATCCCGGCCTGGGCCATGGGCGTGCTCGGCCATCGTCCCGGTCTGGGGCTTCCTCTACGTCGGCGCCTTCGGCGAACGCGCGTCGCACGAAGAGGTGATCGACGGGCGGCTCGATCTACGCCAACAACTGCGCGTCGTGCCACGGTGCGAACGGTGGCGGCGGTGTCGGCCCGAAGCTCTCGGGCGGCGAAGCGATCCTTACGTTCCCGGCGACACCGGCAGCGACGTTCACATCGCGTGGGTGACGACCGGCTCGGCCGGCGTCAAGGGCAAGGGCTACGGCGATCCGAACCGTGCCGGCGGCCAGCACATCGCGACCTCCGGCGGCATGCCCGGCTTCGGCGCGACCTTGTCGCCCGAGGAGATCGACGCCGTCGTCGACTACGAACGCGACGGGTTGTAACACCCGTGCACACCGACGTCCTGGTTGTCGGTGGGGGGCCGTCTGGAGCAGCAGCCGCGTACTGGCTCGCGGAAGCCGGTCACGACGTCGTGGTGGTCGAACGCAAGCACTACCCGCGCGAGAAGACGTGTGGCGACGGGCTGACGCCGCGGTCGGTCCGTCAGCTCAACGACATGGGGCTGGCCGAGGCGCTCACGAAGCACCACCGGTTCGACGGCCTGCGGTCGATCGCCTTCGGTCACACGCTCGAGATGCGATGGCCGTCGCACCCCGACTTTCCGCCCTACGGCTACGTCGTCACTCGCCACGACCTCGACCACCTCGTCGCCCAGCGCGCCGAGAAGGCCGGCGCGACGGTGTTCGATCAGACCGAGGCAACCGCGCCGATCGTCGAGAGCGGCCTGGTGCGCGGCGCGGTCGTCAAGCGCAAGGAGACCGGCGCCGTCGAGGAGATCCGGGCGCGCTACGTGGTGGTCGCCGACGGTTCGTTGTCGCGCTTCGGGCGCGCGCTCGGCGCGTCCCGCAACAAGAGCTATCCGCAGGGCATGGCCATCCGCGGCTACTTCACGTCGGACCGCCACGACGAGCCGTGGATCGAGAGCCACCTCGACATCCGCGACGCGCAGGGCAACGTGCTGCCGGGCTACGGGTGGATCTTTCCGGTCGGCGACGGGCGCATCAACGTCGGCATCGGTCTGCTGTCGACGTTCCATCAGTGGAAGGCCATCAACACCACGCATCTCATGAACGAGTTCGTGGGTCACCTCCAGCGCACGTCGACGTGGGGCGCGTCGCCCGAGACGTCGTGCGGGCCGGCCACGGGTGGACGGCTGCCGATGGCGTTCTCGGTCGGCCCGCAAGCGGGGCCGACCTGGTTGATCACCGGCGACGCCGGCGGCGCGATCAACCCGTTCAACGGCGAAGGCATCGCGTACGCGTACGAGACCGGTCGCATGGCGGCCGAGGTGCTCGACGAGGCGCTGACCACCGGTTCGGGTTTGGTGTTGTCCGACTACGACCGCCGGCTGCAGGACGACGTACGCGCTCTATTACAAGGTGGCCCGCGCGTTCGTGCACATCATCGGTCGACCCGAGTTGATGCGCCTGCTCGTCGGCACCGGCATCCGCAGCCAGTCGCTCATGGAGTGGGTGCTGCGGATCATGGCCAACCTGCTGCGCCCCGACGAGCTCGGCCCCGCCGAAGCCGCGTACAAAGCCGTCGCCGCCATCGCCCGGATGGCCCCCGCCGCCTAACCCGTCCCCCTCTTCGACTTGAGTTGAACCCCCGACTTTGCGCGAGTTGTGACACGCGCCCCGTGCCGGAACTCGCGCAAGTTCGATCAAACCTGCTGTCGGAGGGCTATCGCCTCTCGCACCATCTCGACGGTGCGCCGGCGGCCAGTGCCTTTGGTGATCAAGACGACGAGCCAGCCTGCGAGTTGGAGTTCGGTAGTGCGCCGACTGTCCTCGATGACTGCCGATGGATCGGCGTGCGCGTCGATGCCCTGGTACTCGATGGCGATCATGTGCTCGGGAAGGGCAAGATCCAGACGCCGTGATTGCCCGTTGATGATCACGCGGTGCTGGACGGACGGGTTGATACCCGCATCTTCAAGCCAAGTGCGAACGTCAAGTTCGGGCGCGGACTCGCCCGGCTCGAAGTGGATCCCGCGGTACTGAAGCAACTCGTCGATCACGGTCGTCCGACGGCGACCCCGCGCGCGGATTTCGTCTCGGCAATCGGCAACGGATTCGTATGTGAGCAGCGCGCGGCGCTTGGCGTCGTCCATGATTCGACCAAGACTCTGCGGCGATAGCAGCGACGACAGATCGCAAATTGTGCGCGCAGCGGAGGTCGTCGGAATCCCCCGAACAACTTCGATGTGGGTACTCGGCAAGAGATTCGTGCGATGGAGCCGAACCCCACCGCCGACTTCACGCGTGCCTCGTCCGCCTAAACGACCGAGCACCGTTACCTCGGGGCGAGGGTCGACATACCGGCTGAAGCCGCGCAAAGCCGCAGCCGAGCGGTGCGAGGCGACGCCACCGTGAGCGACCACGGCGGCAAACAGGTGGTGTTCGGAGGTGACCGGCGCACCCGCCACGCGATACAGGCCCCGGAGCACCCGGATGAGGTCGCCCTGCGAGAGTCGACGAGCGAAGCCACGCCGTCCGAAGAATTCGAGCGCCTGGTCCCGTGTCAGCAGTCCGAACTGAGCCTGGACCACCTCGTCGAATTGCGCCATCCCCCGATTTCAGCAGCGGGGTGTAACAACGACCGAAGCCGACCGACCTTCCGCGGGCCATCGCACGACCGACGTGTCGTAACTCGCGCAAAGTCGGGCAGGGGGCTACTTCGTCGTGACTAGGTAACGCTCGAACGCGCTGATGAACGACGGCCAACCCTCTTCGTGGGCGGCGCGGTTGGTCTCGTCGGGGAAGCCGTTGTCGTCGAGTACCAACAGGGTCTTGTCGGCGACTTCGCTCAGGGTGATGGTCGTTTGCGTCGTGAAGGGCTCGCTGTCGGGGGCGGTGAACCGCGTCGTGTACGACACGACATGCGGCGGATCGACCACGGTGTAGACACCGTCCTCTTGCCACTTGGGGCCGTCGGCGCGACCGAAGCGGGCGAACCACTCCCCGCCGACGCGCAGGTCCGAGCGCGCTTCCACCTCCCAGTCGTCCTCCGGGGCGTACCAGACCTGGCGGGCCACAGGGTCGAGCCATGCGTTGAAGACCACCTCGATCGGCGCGTCGATGAGGCGTTCGATGTGAATGTGGAGGCCGGTGCGAGTAACGGTCATTTGGATGACTCCCTTTTCTTGTCAGCGATGTGTTCTTCGAACCGGTCGAGGCGGCGGCTCCACCGCGCCCGCCGTTGCGCGAGCCACGCTTCCGCGTCTGCTCCCGCGTCGGCGGCGAGCTCGCACCAACGGGTGCGGCCGACTTTCCGCGTTGTCACAAGCGACGCCGCCTCCAGGGCGCGCACTTGCTTGAGCGCCGCGGGCACGCTCACCCGCAGGTGACCGGCGAGGTCGGTGACCGTCACCGGTTCGACCGCGACGAGGTCGAGCACGCGTCGGCGGCCGGGGTCGGCCAGCGCGGAGAAGGTGAGCTCGATGGTGTCGGCGGGCACGTCCAACACCATATACTTAACCAGTTGGTAAAGTAAAGCGGTTGTTGACCTGTGACCGATGTCACGTGGTTGAAAGTTGGATCGGGGAAGGTCGCGGACCTTTACTGAGGTTGTCGCCTCGGGAGGTTCACTTCATGCTCGCTCGTCTGGCTGCTGTTCTGTTCCGCCGTCGCCGATTTGTGTGGTTCGGCGCGGTGGTGTTCGTGGTGTTGTCGGGCGTGTTCGGCGCTGGCGTCCAGGAGCACCTCTCGACCGGTGGATTCGAGGATCCCGGCGCGGAATCGTCGAAGGCGGCGGCGTTGCTGCAGGACGACTTCGGCCAACAAGACCCGAACCTCGTCATTGTGATCACCGCCAAGAGTGGCGACGTCGACGACCCGATCAGCGCCAAGGCGGCGTCCGATCTCACCGAGCGAGCTCGCGGGCGAGCAGTACATCGCGTTCGCGGCGTCGTACTGGACGCTGCAGTCCGCTCCCCCACTTCGCTCGACCGACGGCAAGCAAGGGCTGTTGCTGGCGCGCATCAAGGGCACCGACGACGAGGTCGACGAGACCGTCGACGGGATCATCGAGAAATACGCCGGCGACCACGGCGAGATCTCCGCGAGCATCACCGGCCAGGGCCCGGTGTTCCACGAGGTCGGATCGACCATCGAGGATGACCTGCAAGCGCGCCGAAACTTTGGCGTTGGGCGTCACCGTCATTCTTCTTGTATTCGTGTTCGGCGGGCTCGTCGCCGCGTCGCTTCCGCTGACGATCGGCATCATGTCCATCGTCGGTTCGTGGTTGGCGTTGCGCGTCATCGCGTCGTTCACCGACGTGTCGGTCTACGTCATCAGCATGACCACGGTGATGGGCCTCGGCTTGGCCATCGACTACAGCCTGTTCGTGCTGTCGCGGTTCCGGGAGGAACTCGGCGGCGGCGACGACGTAGCGGGCGCGCTCTACGCGCACGATGAAGACGGCGGGACGGACCGTGATCTTCTCGGCGTTGACGGTGGCGGTGTCGCTGAGCGCGTTGCTGATTTTCCCGCTCTACTTCTTGCGCTCCTTCGCCTACGCCGGCATTGCGGTCGTAGCTGTCGCGTGCCTCGGTTCGATCATCGTGCTCCCGGCGATGCTGGCGGGACTCGGCCGACGAGTCGACTCGCTGTCGTGGCGCAAAGCGCGCGGCGCGAAAGCCGACTCCGAAGGATTCTGGCACCGCACGGCGATCACCGTGATGAAGCGGCCGTGGCCGTTCGCGCTCGGCGTGACCGCGCTACTGCTTGCGCTCGGGACTCCCTTCCTCAGTCTCAAGCTCGGCGTTCCCGACGACCGCGTGCTGCCGCCCTCGGCGTTCACGCGCGACGCGAGCGACCAGATCCGCCAGAACTTCTCGTCACAGGAAGCGTTCGCCGTGCAGGTGGTCGCCGCCGGCTCCGGCAAACCCGACAGAGCACATCGCCGACATCGACGGCTACGCCGTGGACCTGTCGAACGTGTCGGGCGTGGCCCGCGTCGACGCGGTGACAGGTTCCTACGTCAAGGGCGACAAGGTGCTCGAGCCGAACTTCCTCTCGGCGCGCTTCGCCGGACAGACCGGCACGTGGCTGTCGGTCGTGCCCGCGGTCGAACCCGTGTCGCTCGAAGGCGAGCAGCTTGTGCACGACGTCCGCGACGTCGACGCGCCGTTCGCCGTCAACGTCGGTGGCTCGTCGGCCGAACTCGTCGACTCGAAGGACTCCCTGTTCCGTCTGCTGCCCGTCGCGGCTCAGTCTCATCGCGATCGTCAGCTTCGTCGCGCTCTTCATGATGTTCGGCGGCCTGCTCGTGCCGCTCAAGGCAGTCATCCTCAACCTGCTCAGCCTCACGGCCACGTTCGGCGCGATGGTCTTCATCTTCCAAGACGGCCACGGGCAAGGAATCCTCGACTTCACGACGACGGGCACGATCGTGGCGACGACGCCGATCCTGATGTTCTGCATCGCGTTCGGATTGTCGATGGACTACGAGGTCTTCTTGCTGTCGCGCATCAAGGAAGAACACGACCGTACGAAGGACAACGAACACTCCGTGGCCGTCGGCCTGGAGAAGACCGGTCGCATCGTGACCGCCGCGGCCGCGTTGCTCGCGGTGGTGTTCCTGGCGACGGTGACGAGCGAAGTCAGCTTCATCAAGTTGTTCGGCCTCGGCCTGGCGATGGCGGTGGTGATGGACGCCACTCTGATTCGCGGCATCCTCGTGCCCGCGTTCATGCGACTTGCCGGCGAAGCGAACTGGTGGGCGCCCGGTCCGCTGCGTCGTTTCTACGAGCGATTCGGATTCAGCGAGATCGACGGCGTCGGCCCGGAACCGCACATCGTGCGCTCGTTCAGCCCGGGCTATCGCACGAACATGGTCAAGCTCGCCGAACAGGCCTCACAAGAGGAACTCCACGAGGTGCTGGCCGAAGAAGGCCTCACCGTGGACGAACTGATCGGCTGGGGCGCGCGCCTCAGCGAGCGCTGACCGCGGCGGCGGCGGCTTCGGCCGTCTGCTCGATCTCGGTCGGGCCGTGGGCGAGGCCGGGGAACATGATCTCGTACGCGCCCGGGGCGAGCGCCACGCCGCGGTCGAGCATGCCGTGGAATAGCCCGGGATACCGATTCGGTCGCCGCCGCGTCCTTCGCGTCTTCGTAGTTCTTCACCGTCTCGTCGCGGCAGAAGATGCCGACGAGCGGGCCGCACCGCGGCACGTGGAATCCGTCGCCCAACGCATCTCCGAGCGACTTTGCGAGGTGCGTGGCCGTGGACTCGAGCTGCTCGTACGCCGCCTCGTCCAACAGGTCGAGCACGGCGCGCCCGGCTGCGGTCGCGACCGGATTCCCCGAGAGCGTGCCCGCTTGGTACACGGGCCCGAGCGGCGCCAGGTTCGCCATCAGGTCGCGGCTGCCGGCAAATGCCGCGAGCGGCATCCCGCCGCCAAGCACCTTGCCGAAACACCACAGGTCGGGCGTGACGCCGAGGCGACCCGACGCTCCCGAGCGACCGAAACGGAAGCCGGTGATGACCTCGTCGAATACCAGCAGCGCGCCGGCCTTGTCGCACGCGGCGCGTAGACCTTCGAGGAAGCCCGGCTCGGGCGCGACGAGGCCCATGTTGGCGGCGACCGGTTCGCACGATGACCGCAGCCACGTCCGCGCCGATATTCGGCACGACGTTGTAGGGAACGACCACGGTTTCCGCGACCGCCGCGGGCGTGACTCCCGCTGATGCGGGCACCCCGAGCGTGGCCATACCGCTGCCGCCCGAGGCGAGCAGGCCATCGCTGTGGCCGTGGTAGCAGCCGTCGAACACGATCACCTTGTTGCGACCGGTCGCGGCGCGCGCGCAAGCCGCAGCGCGCTCATCGTCGCTTCGGTGCCCGATGAGACGAGACGGACTTGTTCGACGCCGGGCACGCGCTCGACGACCGCCTCGGCCAGCAACACCTCACCGGGCGTCGGGGCGCCAAAGCTGGTGCCATCACCGCCGGCGGACCTCACCGCGGCCACGACCTTCTTGTGCGCGTGCCCGAGGATCGTCGCGCCGTAGGACTGCACCCAGTCGACATATTTCTTGCCGGCAACGTCCGCGACGTACGCGCCCTCGCCGCGGGCGACGATGTACGGCGTGCCGCCGACCGAGCGAAAGGCGCGCACGGGCGAGTTCACGCCGCCGGGGATGACCCGCTGGGCGCGCTCGAACAACTCGTCGTTCGCGTCAGTCATCGTCGGTTATCCGAGTTGCTCGGCGACTTCGGCCGCGAGGTACGTGAGGATGATGTCGGCGCCGGCGCGCTTGATCGCTCCGAGGTGTTCGAGCGCTACCGCGTCGCCGTCGATCCATCCGCGTTCGGCCGCCGCCTTGAGCATCGAGTACTCCCCGCTCACGTGATACGCCGCCACCGGCACGTCGACCTCGGCGCGCACCGCTGCGATCACGTCGAGGTGCGCGAGCGCCGGCTTCACCATGACGATGTCGGCGCCTTCCTCGATGTCGAGGTGAACCTCGCGCAGCGACTCGCGGACGTTGGTCGGGTTCTGTTGGTACGCCGCGGCGGTCGCCGCCACCGACGATCGTGCACGTCGACCGCGTCGCGGAACGGTCCGTACGAGCGCGGTTGCGTACTTAGCCGAGTACGCCAGGATCACGGTGTCGGTGTGGCCCGCACCGTCGAGCGCGGTCGCGGATGGCGCCGACTTGGCCGTCCATCATTCCCGACGGTGCCACCACCGCCGCGCCGGCCTCGGCCTGCGCTATCGCGATGCGGGCGTACAGCTCGAGCGTCGCGTCGTTGTCGACGGCGCCCGTCCGCGGTGAGCACGCCGCAGTGGCCGTGGTCGGTGTACTCGTCGAGGCACAGGTCGGCCATGAGGACGAGCTCGTCACCGACGTCGTCGCGCAGATCGCGCAGCGCCGCCTGGATCACGCCGTCGGGGTTCCACGCCTCCGAACCCGTGGCGTCCTTGCTCGACGGAATGCCGAAGAGGATCACGGCGGGCACGCCGAGATCGACGAGTCGGCGCACTTCCTTGCGGACGCTGGCCCGAGAGTGCTGGACGACGCCGGGCAGCGACGCGATCGGCTGCGGCTCCTCGACGTCCTCGCGCACGAACAGCGGCGCGACGAGATCATTGACGCGCAGTTGCGTCTCGGCGACCAGCCGCCGCAACGCGGCGGTGCGGCGAAGCCGGCGCGGACGCTGAACGGGAAAACTCACGAGAACAAGGTTAGAAGGGCGGCGACGACGTCCTCGACGGCGGGGCTTTCGGCGGTGATCACGCGCTCAGCGGGCACACCGGCGGTGTGGAGCGTCTCCGCGGTGGTTGGCCCGATGGCGAGGACCAGGCGCGCGCGCTGATCAAGGCTGCGTGTGCGACGAGAAAGGTCGCGGCGGACGACGACGTGCACACGACCACGTCGGCGGACTCCAACGCCCGACGCGGCGGCATCTCTGCGAACGGAGGCGGTCCGAGCCGGTAGGCGTGCGACCGCCGTAGGTTCCCATCCCGCGGCGCGCAGCCCGTCAGCCAACTCGGGGCGACCGTCTTCGGCGCCGACGACGAGGACGCTCCGCGCGCCCTCGTCGGGTGCGTCACCAATTGCCGATGCGAGCGCCGCGCCCCGCGGCGGGTCGGCGACGAGGTCAGCGGGACGGTCGAAGGCCACTCGAACGCCGCGGCCGTCGCATCGCCGACGACGCCGACGAGCGCGTCGCCGAACGCGAATCCTTCGGAGCGCGGCGGCGTGGAACGCGGTCGACCGACGCGGCCGACGCGAACGTCACCCACGCCGCTTCCGGCACCGCGTCGACCGCGTTGCGCAAGGCGGCGCCCCCGTCGGTGGGTTCGACCCGGACTCCGGTGATCACCGAAGTGACAGTCGAGCGTCTTCGGCGCGCGCAGCGGCGGCGATGCGCTCGCCGTAGTCGGGCTCGCCGCCGCCCTCGCCCGTCGGCGCGGCAACGACGACCGAACGAGGTTCAGCGGGACCTGGAACCACGCCAGGTCGTCGGCCAGCGCGGCGACACCGCCGATCACGATCGTGACCGGCGCGTGCACGTCGGCATCGGCGAGGCCCGCGAGGGTCGTGCGCACGACCACCTGCTCGGGCCGCGTGCCCCACGTCACCGCGGTTACTGCGGTCGTCGGGGTCCATCCCGCCGTCAGTCAGTCGGACTGCTATCTCGGCGCGGGCCGCCGCGCCCATCAGCACGACCACGGTGCCGCCGCGCGTTGCCCATGCGCGCCACCGCGTCCCAGTCGGCATTGCCGGGCGTGTCTCGTCGTCGTGACCGGTCACGATGGTGACGCTCGACGAAATGCCGCGGTGGGTGAGCGGCACACCGGCGTAGGCCGGCGCCGCGATCGCCGAGGTGACGCCAGGCACGACTTCGAAGGCGACACCCGCGGCGGCCAGCGCCGCACATTCCTCGCCGCCCCGGCCGAACACGAACGGGTCGCCGCCTTTGAGCCGCACCACACGCCGGCCCGTGCGACCACGGTCGACCAGCAGCGCGTTGATCTCGTCTTGCGCGGTGGCGGGTGCGCCGGGCGTCTTGCCGACGTTGATGCGCTCCGCGCCCACGGGCGCCATGTCGAGGAGCGCGGCGGCCGACAGGCGGTCGAAGACGACCACATCGGCGCGTCGACAGCACCTCCGCACCCCTCACCGTCATCAGCCCGGGATCGCCCGGCCCCGCGCCGACCAGATAGACGGTCACCAGTCGATCTCTAAGAGTTCGTCGGCCACCAGGGCGCCGAGGGTGAGGGGATCGTCGCCGGTGCTCGAGACCGTCGCCACGCTCCCCTCCGCGTTGGCGAGCAGGCCGGTCAGGTGGAGGCGGCCGCCCTCGACGACCATCGCGTACGCGCCCACCGGCGCGTCGCAGCCGCCGCCGAGTCGCGCGAGAAACGGCGCGCTCCGCACGCACGCGCGGTGCGCGTCAGCGTCGTCAATCGCGATCAGACGCTGGCGCGTCATGTCGTCGTCGGTGCGGCACTCGACCGCCAGCGCCCCCTGGCCGACCTGCGGCACGAACGTGCCGGGATCGAACGCTTCGGTCGATGCGCTCTTCGAGCCCGAGGCGTTGTCAGCGCGGCCACGGCACCGACGATTGCATCCAGCCGCCTTGTGTCTCCCGAGCCGACGGGCTCGCCGACGCGGGCGAGTCGTGTCGCGATGTTGCCGCGCAGGTCGACGAACGTGAGATCGGGTCGCAGGTGCGCCAGCAACGACGCGTCGCCGGGGGCTCCCGGTTCCGACCGTCGCGCCCTCCCGCAGTCCCGCGAGCGTGGAGCCGATCAGGCAGTCACGCACGTCGGCGCGCTCGGGTACCGCCGCCAGCACGAGTCCCTCGATCTGCAGCTCGGCGGACGACGGCAGGTCCTTCGCCGAGTGCACCGCGATGTCGGCGCGCCCGTCGAGCACCGCAGCTTGCACCTCGGTCGTGAACACGCCGCGGCCGCCGAGTTCGCTCAGCGGCACGTCGGTCCGCCGGTCGCCTTCGGTCTTGATGACGACGATCTCCGCGTCGCCGAGACTGTCGGCGACGGCCTGCGCCTGCACCAACGCCAGAGGGCTGCCCCGCGTCGCGATGCGCAGCGCAGCCGCCTTGCTCATCGGTCGTCGAGGTCGAACAGGTGCCGCACGCTCGAAGCGAGACGTTCGCCCGCTTCTGAGCCCGCGGCATCCTTGAGGCGCACGGTCGGCTCGTGCAGCACCTTGGCCACGAGCGCCCGCGTCAATGACTCGAGCGCGTCGCGCTGTTCGTCGGACAGCGACGCCACGAGCGCTCGGCGCGCGTGCGAGCTCGGCGACGCGGGCGTCCTCGGCTCTTCGACCGCAGCGCGGTGACGAGGGGCGCGACCTTGCGACCGGTGGCCGCGGCGAGGTACTCGTCGACGCCCGTCGGCGATCACGTCTTCGGCGGCGGCGATGGCCCGGGCGGGCGGCGCGAAGCGCTCGCCGGCGAACCGGCTCACGTCGCGTACGTCGAGCAGCGTTACGTCGTCGATGTCGCGCGCCGTGGGCGCAACGTCGCGTGGCACCGCCAGGTCGATCAGCAGCAGCGGGCGGGCGTCACGATCGGCCAGCGCTTCGAGCAACATCGGCTCGGTCACGACCGCGCTCTCGGCGCTGGTGCAGCAGAACACGGCGTCGAGGTCGCCCAGGTGCGCAGGCGAACTCGGCCAGGTCGTGACCGGTCACCGCGCGCCCGCACGCGACCACCCTTGGCTTCGCTGCGGTTGAACTGCAGCAACTCGCGGGACGGGTCGGCGCTGACGAGTGCGTCGAGCACGCTCGACGCGACGTCGCCGCGTCCGAGCACGGCGATGCGGGCGGTCGCGGGGTCGGCGAGAAGTTCGGACGCCATCGCGACCGCCGCGGTCGCGATCGACGGGCGCGGCGCAGTGCTGCCCTCCGCCAGCGCGGCGCGGCTGCGCCGTGCGACGGAGGTGGCCTTGCGCAGCGCCGCGCCGAGCTCGTCGCCACACGCACCCGCGGCCTTCGCGGCGCGGCGCGGCGGCGCGCAGCTGACCGAACACTTCGGTCTCGCCGATGACCGGCGAGTCGAGGCCGGCCGCGACGCGGAACAGGTGGCGCAACGCGCCGTCGCCGTGGTAGCGCGAAACCGTGCGCGTCGATGTCGTCGAGCGGTGACGCCCGCGATCTCGGCCAGCGTGGCTCGCACCACGTCGACCGCCGGGTGGTACCACTCGGCGGCGATGTAGATCTCGGTGCGCTGACAGGTCGCGAGCACGACCGCTTCGTCGATCGCCGGGCCGCTGGGTAGCTCGGCGAGCAACTTGTCCTGGAGTTCGGCGCCGACGTGCACCCGTTCGAGCAGGTCGAACGGCGCAGAGGCGTGGTTCAGGCCGACGACGACGACAACAGACACTCGCGAAGCCTCTCACTTGCTTGGTCGAAGTTGCCAACCGCGACGAGCTCCAGAAATTCCGGATCGAACGCCTCCTGCCAGGCCAGTTGCTCCGTGGGCACTCCTTCGGCCCGCAGCTCGTCCCGCACGGCGGCCACAACCTCGACCAGGGCGGCCACGTCGGACCCGAGCGCCTCGTCGATCCGGTTCCGCAGGAAGGTCGCCATCGCCGGGCTGCGACCGGCCGTGCCGACCGTGACCGTGACCGGTCCGCGCCGCAGCACCGCCGGCAAGATGGCCGTGCAGTTCTTGGGGTCGTCGGCGGCGTTGACCCACACGCCGTGCGCGTTCGGCGTCGGCGGCGACCCGTTCGTTCAGCGCGGCGTCGCCGGCGGCCACGACGAACCAGCGCCCCGCGCAATCGCCGTCCTTGAACGCCTCCGGCGCCACGACCGTCACACGCGCACCGCACGCCTCCAGCGCCTCGGCCTTGCGCGCCGCCACGTCGCCGCTGCCCACGACCAGGCACTCCTTGCCGGTGACGATCAGGTTGACGGGAAAGATCGTCTGAATCTTCGGAGGCTTGGCAACGGTCACGCGTGCACCGCCTGCTGCCGGTGCTGGTGGAAGCTCAGGATCTGCAATTCGATCGACAGGTCGACCTTGCGCACCGCGACGCCCGCCGGCACCGAGATCACGCCGGGCGCGAAGTTGAGGATCGACGTGATGCCCGCGGCTACGAGCCGGTCGGCCACCTCTTGGGCCACGTTCGCCGGCGTTGCGATGACGCCGATTGACGGGCGTACCTCGGCGGCCAGCTTGGGCAGGTCGTCGAGGTGGCGAACCGTCACGCCCGCGATCTCCTCGCCCACCTGCGCCGGGTCGACGTCGATAAGGCCCACGACCTGGAAACCGCGCGCACTGAACCCTTGTAGTTGGCCAGCGCGTGCCCGAGGTTGCCGAGCCCGACGATGATTACGCGGCCAGTCACGGGTGAGACCCAAGCTCGCGGCTGATCTCGAAGAGCAGAAACTCGACGTCGTAGCCCACGCCTCGGGTACCGAGGCTGCCGAGATACGACAGGTCCTTGCGAACCTTGGCGGCGTTAACGCCCGCCAGTTCGGCGAGGCGCTCGGACGAGATCGTGGTGCCGTGGGCCTCGGCCGCGTCCATCAGCGTGCGCAGATAGATCGGCAAACGCGCCACCGTTGCCTCGGGAATGACGCGCGCTACCACCCGGCCAAGTGTATTTCACAAACGCACAAACGTGGCGACCGTCTCGACGTGGGGCGTGTTCGGGAACAGGTCGACGGGCGTGGCGCGGGTGAGTCGGTACCCGGCGGTGCCGAGCAGCTTCGCATCGCGGCCGAGCGCGGCCACGTCACAACTCACGAGGACAACCACCCGAGGCGAGCATCGTTCGACGGTGGCCACCCCCTCGGGCATCAGCCCGCGGCGCGACGGATCGGCGACGACGGCGTCGACGGCCACGCCACTCCAGCTGCGCGACGTCGACTTCGATCACGTCGCACACGCCTGCAAGGTTCACCCGGGCGTCGGCGGCGGCGTAGCGCCCGCCTTCGACCGCGGCGCGCACGTCGAAGCCCCGATCGTGCAACGCACCGGCAAAGAGTCCGACGCCCGCGTACAGGTCGACGACCGAAGACACGCCGTGCTCCCGCAGCGCCGCGTCGACGAGTGCGACCAGTGCTTCGGCGCCGTCGGGGCGGATCTGGAAGAACGACCCGGTCGAAATCTGCCACCGGCGACCGGCCGCCTCTTCGTGAAAAAACGCCGGCGCCTCGACGCCCGCCGGCCGAGGTTTGATGTCGACCAGCGTCTCGCCGGTACGCGCGCCGCAGCGAAGCACGGCTTCTTTGGCGCCCGGCCAACGCCCGTCTTTCAGGATCGCGTTGAGCAATGGGTGCGTGACCATGCAGTGGTCGATCGACGACGAGGTCGTGGCTCGCCGCCATCCGAAACGCCGGGAAGCCCAAGTCGTCGATAGCGACACGCACAGTGGTGCGGTACTCCCATGGATCGAGCGCGACGCATTTGTCCACCGCGGGCGCTTCGAGTCGGCCGATGCGCGTCAACGCGTCGACGACCAGGTCGCGCTTGAACTGCGGCTGCGCGCTCGTGGCTGCGTGTTGCCACCCGCAGCCGCCGCAACCCTTCGCCACGAAGTGACAGGGCGGATCTATGCGGTCTGGCGATGCCACGACGAGCCGTTCGAGATTGGCGCGCGCGAAGTCGCGCCGCGGATCCTTCACGCGGGCAACGACGCGTTCGCCCGGGAGCGCGCCGGTGACGAACACGACGCGTCCATCGTCGTCGCGCCCAATCGCATCGCCGCCGGGGACCATCGCGGTCACGTCGAGTTCGACCGACTCGGGCGGAACGACCACCGGCGCGGGGTGGACCGCGCGGCGGCGCGGCGGGTGTCGACGGGCTTTAGGCAACGTAGGCGCCGAGCGTCCGGCGCAGCTTGCGGCGGTGCCAGCCGCGCACGCGCAACGGCACGCTGATCATCTCGAGTTCGGGTAGCTGGTACAGCTGCACCAGGCCTCGACCGGTCACGGCGGTACCCCAGAGCTGCAGCACGCGCAGCCGCTTCATTTTCTGGAGGTGCGCCAGCCCGGCATCGGTGATGTTGGTGTTGCCGAGGCCGAGTTGCACGATTGCCGGCAGCCGCGCGATCAGCGCCAGGCCCGCGTCGGTCACGCCGGTCCCCCACAACTGGAGGATCTCCAAACGATCGAGGCCCTGGAGGTGCAACAGGCCGGCGTCGGTGATCGGCGTGCCTGACAAGTCGAGGTGCAACAGGTCGGTCATGCCCTGCAGGTTGACCAACTCGTCGTCGTCGATCCGGGCGTGCTCCGCGTGCAGTGCCCACAGGCGGTCGGGCGCCAAGGTGCGCAACGCCGAGAACGAGGTCGCGCCGTCGACCGCGAGGCTGATACGGCGCGTGCCGTCGAGCGCGGTGTTGCTTCCGAGCCCGCCCATCCAATACCGGAAGCCCGCGCCGAGAAGACGGGTCGGTGGTTTGCGCTTCTCGGAAGACCGGCCGGATTGCGAGCGGCGCCGGGGCGACGCCGCCTCCTCGGCCTCGATCAACTCGTCGTCATAGCTGCGCCGGGTGTCGGGATCGCGCAACACGTGCCAGGCGCTGTTGAGCGCCGCCATGGCGCGCTCGGCTTCGTCGATCAGCTTGTCGGTCGAGCCCGCGTGAGCGTCCGGGTGATACGCGCGGGCGCGCTTGTAATAGGCGCGCTTGATCGTTTCGGGTGTGGCGTCTGCGCTGATCCCCAGCACGTCGTAATGCGTTGTCATGACTCGCCCCCATTCTCGCAGGCGAGCGCCGGTCTTTTACGCTCACCGCCGTGTTGGACACCGCGCTCGCCGCTGCCGCGGCCGCGCTGGCGACGGCGTTTTGCCTTGCGACCTGGGAGCGGTGGCTGCTCAAACGCCGGCGCCACGAGCTGGCCTGGAGCGCTTCCTTCGCCTTCTATGCGCTCGCGTCGCTCGCGTTGGCCGTGGGCATCGCCGGAGGATGGAACGGCTTCGTGTTCCGTTGGTTCTACGCGGCCGGAGCGGTGGCCACCGTGCCGTTGCTCGCGACCGGCACCGTCTACCTGCACTTCGGCCGTAAGGCCGGCGACATCGCCGCCGCGGGCTCGGTCGTCTTCGCCGCCGTCGGTGTGGGCGTGGTGATGGCCAGTCCGTTTTTGCACCCCCTGCCGCTCGACGAACTCGCGCAGGGCTCCAAGGTCTTTGGCGCCGGCCCGCGCGTGTTCGCCGCTGCCGGCTCGGGCGTGGGAGCGCTCGCGGTGTTCGCGGGAGCGATCTTGACGGCCGCCCGCGCGCGCGATCAGCGCGTCGTGGTCGCGAACGTGTTGATCGCTCTCGGCGTGGCCGCCAACGGCGCGAGCGGCCTACTCAACTCGCTCGTCGGCGAAACCCGCGGCTTCGTCGTGATGCTCGCCATCGGCATCACGTTGCTGTTCGCCGGCTTCCTGACAGCCACAACCCAACCCGCCGACGGACCGAACGAGAACCTAGGCGCCGCGGCACTCGGATCAGTCGGCCACGGGCCGCCGTAGGGTCCGACTTGTTCGGCCCGTAGGCCACAAGGCGCGCCGCCAAAGGCGGCGTCGATTCTGGCTCGGCGAGCAACCTCCGGTTGCGAGCCGAAATGTTTTACGCCGTAGGGTCCGACTTGTTCGGCCCGTAGGCCACAAGGCGCGCCGCCAAAGGCGGCGTCGATTCTGGCTCGGCGAGCAACCTCCGGTTGCGAGCCGAAATGTCTTTAGTGGCGCCCGGCCATGTACTTGGCCATCCCGTCGGCGTACTGCTCGTAGTACGGATCCTCTTTGAAGAGGGCGCGCGAACTGCTCGCGCGCCTTGGCTTGCTTGGCCGGGATGTACTCCGTCGGCCAGTAGCCCTCGTGCGGGCGGTACCCCTTCAAGACGTTGCGAGCGACCGTGACCTTGTGCACCTCGTCGGCGCCGTCGGCGAGGCCCATCGTGGGCGCCCCGGCATACATGGCCTGCAGGGGCGTGAGATTGGTCGTGCCGAGCGAGCCCATGATGTGCAGCGCCCGGAACGAAACGTCCTTCAGCACCTTGGCCATCGTGAACTTTGTCGTGGCGATCTGCGTGCGTGCTTCTTGCGTCGAGGAGTTGTCGATCGTCCACGCGGCGTGCAACACGAGGAGCCGCAGCATGTTGATCTCGGCGTAGGAGTCGGCGATCGCTTCTTGGACCATCTGATGCTCCGCGATGATCTTGCCGTGCGACTCGCGCGACAGCGCTCGCTCGCACATCATGTCGAACGCCTTCTTGCAGTTGGCGATCGTGCGCATCGCGTGATGGATGCGGCCGCCACCAAGGCGACGTTGCGCGAGCACCTTGGCGCCGTCCTCGGGGCCAAGCAGGTGGTCGAGGGGCACGCGCACGTCGTTGTAGATGATGTGGTTGTGCGTCGACGGGAACGGCTGGATCTCGACCCCTGGCGTGGCCGTGGGCACCACGAACATGCCGTTGGTGCACATGACGAAGAGGATGTCGGCGGCGCGGCCCGCTGACGTAAACCATTTCTCGCCGTTGATGACCCACTCGCCGCCGTCTTTGACCGCGTGCGTGCGGAACAGGTTCGGATCGGAGCCACCCTGGGGCTCGGTCATCGAATACGCCGACCAGATCTCTTGATTGAGCATCGGCTTCAGCCAACGTTCCTTCTGCTCGTCGGTGCCATACGCGGCGAGCATTTCCATGTTGCCGGTGTCGGGCGCCGCCGCACCGAACAGTGCCGGCGCGCTGCCGTAGGCGCCGATCACTTCGTTCAGGAGCGCCAGCTTGAGCTGCCCGAACCCAGGACCGCCGAGCTCCTCGTCGAGGAACAGCGCCCACAGCCCGCGCTCCTTGATCTGATCCTGGATCGGCGTTACCAGCGCCTTGATCTTCGGGTCCTTCGACCGGATGGCGTAGGGAAAGACGAGGTCGAGGGGCTCGATCTCGGTCTCGCATAGCTCCTTGCACCAATCCAGCTGCTCTTGGAATTCAGGCTCAGTTGAAAAGTCCCACGCCACGTGCGCGTCTCCCGGTTGCGGTTCGAATGATTCACCTGCATTATAGGTCAATGCGCTTGCATGTCGCCCAGCCGATAGACGAGCCCGGCGACTCGACGCGGGAGCGGCTGCTGGACGCCGCCGAGATGCTCTTCGCCGAACACGGCATCGGTGCAGTGAGTTTCCGCGAGATCAACCGGGCCGCCGGCGCCAAAAACGCGGTGGCCGTGCAGTACCACTTCGGTGATCGCGACGGCATCCTGCGCGCCATCAGCGCCAAGCACTTCCCGGCGGTCGACGCGCGCCGCCACGCCATGCTCGACGAGTACGAGGCACAAGGCGCCAGCGATATCCGGCTGCTGGCGGCCGCGCTCGTCCGCCCCTTGGCCTCCAAGCTTGAGGACCGCAACGGCGGCCTTGCCTATCTGCAGATCTACGCCGAACTCGTGAATATCCCCCCGCCGCGAGGCGGCCGCGACACTGGCGGCGCGAGCAAGGACTCCGTGCAGCGGTGGCGCCTGCTCGTCGAGCCCTTCCTGGGCGACGACGCGGCCCGCCTGCACCGGCGGTTCGCCGCGATCCGATTCTCCGCCGCCGAGATCGGCCGCCGAGCTCGGTCGGGCCCGCACCGCGACGACCGCCTGTTCGTGAGCGACCTGATCGACCTCGTCGCGTCGATGCTCGCGGCACCACCGTCAACGGAGACGACGCGACTGATGGCCGAACGCGACGCTGCGAGGAAGCGCTAGCGCAGGTTGCGCCGCAGCAGCTTGCCCCCGAGGCCGTGGGGCAACTCGTCGACAAACGTGATCTTGGTCGGACACTTGTAGCGGGCGAGTCGTTTGCTCACGAACTCGATGAGTTGGTCTTCTTCGAGGTGCACGCCCGGCGCGGCCACCACGAACGCCTTGACAGTTTCGCCCGAGTGCGGATGGTTCACGCCGACAACCGCGACGCCCGCGACGCCGGGGTGCTCGATGAGCGCCTCTTCGACCTCGGCCGGGTACACGTTGAAGCCCGACACGATGATGAGATCCTTGGCCCGGTCGATCAGGTAGAGGTAGCCGTCGTCGTCGGTCACCGCCACGTCGCCCGTACGCAGCCAGCCGTCGTCGGTCTTTGCCTGCGCCGTCGCCTCCGCGTCTTCCCAGTAGCCCGCGAACACATTCGGTCCGCGCACCCAGATCTCGCCGGCGTCTCCCTCGAGCGCGTCTTCGCCCTCTTCGTCGACGAGTCGCACTTCGATCCCGGGCAACACCGTGCCGATCGAGAACGGACGCGGTTCGCCGCCGAGCAGCGACGACGTGACGACCGGCGATGCTTCGGTCAGCCCGTAACCCTGCCGCAGCGGCAGGTTGAATCGGTCGCGAAAGTCGGTGGCGACATCGGGCGGCAACGGCGCCGCGCCCGTCAACGCAAGACGCACGCTCGCAAAATCGGCCGCGCTACACGCGGCAAGTCACGCCATGGCCGAGAACATCGTGGGCGCACCGGCCACGACGGTGACCTTGCGATCACGGATCGTCTCGACGGCCGAAGCCGGATCGAAGCGCTCGACGAGCACGACGGACGCGCCGGCGTGCAGCGAGATGCCGAGCACGACGTTCAGTCCGAAGATGTGGAACATCGGCAGCACCCCGAGGCCGACGTCGTGGGACAACACTTCGTGGCCCGGCTGGCTCTGCGCTTGTTCGATGTTCGACAGCAGGTTGGCGTGGGTGAGCATCGCCGCCTTCGGCGACCCGCCGGTACCGGCGGTGAAGATCAGCACCGCCACGTCGTCGGGTGTGCGGTCCACCAAGGGAGCCGGTTCGGCGCCGAACAACTCGTCGAATGACGCGGCGCGCTCGAGACCAGAACCCTCTGGAGCGAAGAAGTGGGCTATGCCGAGCTTCGCCAGGTCGAGCCCACCGACGCCGTTGGCGGCGGCGGCGCCCGCAATG